>CAVPND010000016.1:0-131929 GCA_963706055.1 uncultured Ignavibacteriales bacterium
TATCTTATATATACAACTTTCTAAATTGACTAATTAACAAAATTCTCAGAATATATTTATTCGGTTTATGCTTATATTTGTAACATTATGTTTAAGAATAAAAACTATTAGCTAGTATTTCAATCTTCTCTAGGGCTTTTGGCTAAGCCGATCATATTATTTTCCAAAAAATTAGAAATCAAAAGAAATATTTATAATGAGTATCATTAAAGAAATAAAGAATCGAAAAACATTTGCAATTATCAGTCACCCTGATGCAGGTAAAACCACCCTTACAGAAAAATTACTGTTATTCAGCGGCGCAATCCAGATTGCAGGTGCTGTAAAATCGAACAAGATTAGAAAATCTGCAACATCTGATTTTCAGGAAATTGAAAAGCAAAGAGGAATTTCAGTTTCAACCTCTGTTTTAAGTTTTAAGTATGGGGGAATGAATATCAATTTACTTGATACCCCCGGACATAAAGATTTTGCGGAAGATACTTACCGTACTTTAACTGCGGTTGATAGCGTTATCCTTGTAATCGATTGTGTTAAAGGTGTTGAAGAGCAGACAGAAAAACTTATGAGTGTTTGCAGAATGCGCAATACGCCCGTTATTGTTTTTATCAACAAACTTGATCGTGAAGGCAGAAATCCAATTGAACTGCTTGATGAGATTGAAGCTAAACTTAATATTAAAGTAAGACCGTTAACTTATCCAATGGGTATTGGCGTTAGCTTTAGGGGGGTATATAATCTTTATAAAAATTCTTTTTCATTTTTTAAAGCGAACAAGCAAAGAATTGAAGATGAGATTGAAAAGTTTAATGGAGTTGATGACCCAAAACTAAAAGAATATTTTGGTGATGACGCATTAAAACTTAAAGATGATATTGAACTTATTCATGGCGCTTACGAAACTTTTGCTATTGAAGATTATTTAAATGGGACTACCGCACCAGTGTTCTTTGGCAGCGCAGTTAATAATTTTGGGGTAAAAGAACTGTTAGACAGTTTTGTTAAAATTGCTCCACAGCCGCTACCCAGAGAGACAACTATGGGAATAATTAAACCTGAGAGTAATGATTTTTCCGGATTCATTTTTAAAATTCACGCAAACCTGGATCCCAAACACAGAAATAGAATTGCATTCTTAAGAGTTTGTTCCGGAAAATTTGAGAGAAATAAATTTTATCATCACGTTAGATTAAATCGTGATATAAAATTTCCAAATCCTGCCTCTTTTATGGCGCAGGATAAAACAACAATTGATGAAGCTTTTCCGGGTGATGTAATTGGTCTTTATGATGTAGGAAATTTTAAAATTGGTGATACAATTACCGAAGGTGAAAATTTTATGTACAAAGGTATTCCAACTTTTTCACCGGAAATATTTAAAGAGCTACATCTTGAAGACCCATTTAAATCCAAGCAGCTAAACAAAGGTATTTTGCAGCTTACCGATGAAGGGCTTGCGCAAGTATTTATCCAGAATAACGGAAGCAGAAAAGTTGTTGGAACTGTTGGCGATCTTCAGTTTGATGTGCTTGAGTACAGATTGCTGAATGAATACGGTGCTCAATGCAGATTCCGACCTTTAAATTTTTACAAAGCCTGCTGGGTTATTTATGATAAAGAAGAAGACATAAGTGAGTTAACAAGAATTCGTTCGCACAATTTATTTTTAGACAAGCATAATAAATTGGTGTACCTTGCTGAATCATCCTACTCAGTAATAAGCGCACAAGAAAAAAATCCCAAAGCAAAATTTTTGTTTAGTGTTGAGCATAATACACAAACTCATGAGCTTGAGGATGTGGAATAAACTTTAATGACTGTTATTACGATCCTGATTCGATCGGGAGAATTAATCTATTCTTTAAACTTGGTAGATCACTACACTCCGATAAATCGGAGTTCGTGATGACATAAGAAAAATAATCACTCATAATAATTAATCTTGCAACCACAGCCATCCCATTTACGCTCATAAAAATCTAATCTTTCTTTAATAAAACTATCAGCATCTTTAATTGAACTAACTTTCCGGATTATAATTTCGTTATTATTTGTTGTCTCCTGAACATATAAGTTCTCCTGAAATTTTATTAATCTGATAAAATCCGATAGATGTGTATCTTCAACTCTAATAATTTCAGAATTATCTAATACGGATTTAAGTTGATCTTTTCCAATCATCTGGTATTTAGAATTTTCTGCCTTATTAAAAATTTCTTTTGCTTCCATAAACTCTTTAGCTTTTTTAAAGGTTAGATAGAAAAAATAACTAATAGATTCAGATATTATCAGAAAGAGTTTACGACTATTACGGGGCAGGTACAATTAGCAAGTATTTTTTCTACACGCGGACCAAGATATAATTTATCTGATCCTGGTCTAACATCCGAACCAAGAATTACAAGATCAAACTTATTTTCTTTGGCAATATCAAGAATAACGGATTCCGGATTTTCACCAAGCTCAAGGCGTGTAAAAGTATTTACTGAAAGTGATTCACCAATCCCTTTCAGTTCCATAACAATTTCTTGTGCATAATTAAACTGTCTTTCAATCAAATGATCCTTCTGTTCAAAATTATCCAGTTTAATTTTTCCTTCAATTACCCTAAGAATATGAACTTCATCATCCGTCTTTGTAGCGATCGAAAATGCAACTTCAGCGGCACGTTTAGATGCTTTTGAACCATCTGTTGGGACTAGTATTCTCTTAAATTTATTGTCACCAATAAGTGCATGTCCTTGAACTATTAGCGACGGGCAAGGAGAAAATCTGATGAGATTATCGATAAAAGTATTGAATACCATTTCGGAGTTATTCTGTTTTTCTGTGGCTCCGATTACCAATAGATCATAGTCTTTTTTTGATTCCTCAATAATCTTTTCAAGTGCGTTGTTAGAAATTACAATTTTTTTATTTACTTCAGCTACTTTAAATGTACTAGCAATCCCATCCAAAAAATTTTGAGCTGATATTTTTTCACTTTCACTTGTGATAGTAAACAAAGTGACGCTTATATCTTTTTTTGATCCAATTGCTTCCAGAATATTTGTTTCGATTGATTTTGCAGATTTGATATTCAGATCAGTTCTTACTCTAACTGGCAACAGTACTCGATTAATTTTAGAAAGAATACTTCCTGCATAAATTTCTTCTTGCTTTATCCTTCTTATTTCATCTGAGTGTGGTTCAACTTTTTTAATTATCAGTTTTATAAATATCGGAGCAACAATTGAAGAAATAATTGAAATTAAAATTATGATCGAGAAAATATCTTTTGATATTAACCCAATAGTTAAACCGATAGTTGCAACAATAATTTGTATTGTTCCACGTGTATTTGTACCAACAGCAAAAAGTACAGAAGTCCAATAATCACTTTTAGCAAAATATCTTGCCCCTACATATCCGCCGATGGCTTTTGATGAAAATGCGATCAATATTAAAACAATACTCAACATAAGGATTGCTGGATCAGCGAACTCAAGTATATTTACCTGTAACCCCGCCGAGGCAAAAAAGATTGGAGCAAAAATTGCGAATGTTATACTTTCAAGTTTGTCAATAGTTTCATCAGAAAGATAGGGTATTTGTCCAAAGACTATTCCTGCCACAAAAGCTCCCAGCACGGCTTCTAAGCCTAATGCTGTAGCAATGGCACCATAAACAAAAATTATAATCACAATCAGAGTCAGAAATTTATATCTTAACTTAATTTTATTTTGAATAAAAGTTATTATATGCTTAATTATAAACTTCCCGATTAAAAAACCAAGAACAATAAATAGAATAACTTTAGCAAATGAAAAAAACACACCGCTAATGGTGGCAGTAAATCCGCCAACAAATCCAATGAAGATAGAAACTAAAATCCAAACCACAGCTTCATCAATCATTCCAATTGCAACAAACAATTGTCCAAAGTCTCTTCTTATCAGATCTAAATCAATAAGTACTTTTGCAATTACAGAGATTGCGGAAACCGAAATTGTGATAGCCAAAAATGCTGCAAATACATATCTATCATTTGGATTTACTAGTAGGCTATCAGGGATGGTAAGGCCGTATAAAAATAAACTTACGAAGGAAACTAAAAGCGCCGTTGTGGCTATCTTAATAGCTTTTTTAGAATGATGCCTAATTAATTTTATATCTGTTTCCATTCCTGCAATAAAAAGCAGAAACATTGCCCCGAACATGCTAATAATAGTTAAATAATTTTTACCTGAATCGGATGGTATCATATATTCAGCAATTGTAGGAATGTTACCAAGCAAAGTTGGACCTAAAAGAATACCAGCAAATATTTCTCCTACAACTTCAGGCTGACCCAGTCTTTTTGCAAGTTCACCCATTAACCTTGCAAGTAGTAACAATCCAGATATCTGAATTAGTAATATTAGAGTATCGTAATGCAATTATTATTTATATTTTATAAAATTAATAATGACAAGATAGTTCGTTTTATTTTTAAAAGACATAGCTTTTTAATTGAAATAGTAAGTATAAAACCATAATAACATCTATTGGGGCGATGCATCATTGTCAAATATTTTAATAAAGTTTATTAAAACAAGAAATGAACTTGGTAAATCACATACAGAACTAAAAGGATTTTTATCGGATTCTGAAACTATAACTATCTATTAAAAGATTAAAGATGAGTTCATTAAAAAAGATATAAAACGATTTTATGATTAGATGACTGAGGCTAGTGAGGATTATTTTAAGGATGATATTGGAAAAAGTGAAGTTACTTTATATGAAGATAAAAAATTCTTTAATAACGAATATCAAACCAATATCGAGATGTTTAAAAAGATTGTGAACTTTGAAAAAAATACCGGGCTTGAAATCAAAAAACATTTTTTTAAAATAAGTGATCACAATTCAATTGATTCGATTTATAAACAGATCGAAGAACATAAGTGATATTTAAGCGAAAAAATTGGTAAAGAAATAGAAATAACCTTTGCCTCAACAGATTGGATCGAAAAAATTTATAATCCAATTATTAAAGAGTTTAATAAACTTAAAATCTTTGATTACTTTCCTAACACAAACTCTTTAAAACTTTATACTGATATTATGTCTCATAAATATTATCTGAGCATTGAAGATGGAAAAGATGTTGGTATTTATACAGCAATTAGAAGTTACAGCGAAAAACATTCAAATAAAGAAAAAACAATGCTGTCAATGTTCTTAGAAAAATTGTTAAAACGTCTGTCAAAGATAGCTCCTCAAAATTATAACTTATAAGGTTTTAACTTATATACAATTAGTGAAGTTTTACTGAAAATTCATATCAGAAAATCATTTATACACTCTAAATTCATCATAAATATTTCACTTCTAACCACCATTTAGTTAATTTTGAATTGCAAAATAAATTAAACTTTGAATCAATAATAGAAAACTAGGAGCTAATAAAATGACAACAATAGTTGATGTATTTGGAAGAGAAATATTAGATTCAAGAGGCAACCCAACTCTTGAAGTGGAAGTATATCTTGAAGGCGGTGTTATGGGCAGAGCTGCAGTACCAAGCGGTGCTTCAACAGGAGAACATGAAGCCGTTGAACTAAGAGATGGTGATAAAAATCGATATATGGGTAAAGGTGTTCTTAAAGCTGTTGAAAATATTAATGAAAAAATTGCTGATGAATTAATTGATTTTGATGCTACAGAACAAGTTGAAATTGATAACTTATTAATTGAGTTAGATGGAACTGAAAATAAAGCCAACCTTGGTGCAAATGCTATGCTTGGCGTTTCTTTAGCATGTGCAAGAGCATCAGCGGAATTTTTTGGATTACCACTTTATCGTTACATAGGCGGAGTTAACGCACGCACGCTTCCGGTTCCAATGATGAATATTCTTAATGGAGGAAAACACGCTGATAACAATGTTGATTTTCAAGAATTTATGGTAATGCCAATTGGTGCTCCAAGTTTTAAAGAAGCATTAAGAATGGGAACAGAAACTTTTCATGCTTTAAAATCGGTACTTGCAAAAAAAGGTTATAATACTGCTGTTGGTGATGAAGGCGGATTTGCTCCAAATTTAAAATCAAATGAAGAAGCAATTGAACTTATTCTTGAGGCTATCTCAAAAGCAGGTTACAAAGTTGGTACAGACATTGGAATCGCACTTGATCCTGCTGCAAGTGAATTTTTCATTAAAGACAAAAATGCATACCATTTATTTAAATCAGCACCAAATCAATTAATTCCAATAGAGAAGATGGTTGACTATTGGGCTGGCTGGGCAAAGCAATATCCGATCGTTTCAATTGAGGATGGTTTAGCTGAAGATGATTGGGATGGCTGGAAGCTAATGACTGAAAAACTTGGTGGTAAAATTCAGCTTGTTGGTGATGATTTATTTGTCACTAATACAAATCGATTAGCTAAAGGAATTGACCTTGGTGTTGCTAACTCAATTCTTATAAAAGTAAATCAAATCGGAACATTAACTGAGACACTTGATGCAATTGAACTTGCTAAAATTAATGGCTACACTAGTGTTATCAGTCATCGCAGCGGTGAAACCGAGGATACAACAATTGCGGATATCGCTGTTGCAACCAATGCCGGGCAAATTAAAACCGGTTCTGCTTCTAGAACTGATCGTATCGCAAAATATAATCAGTTGTTAAGAATTGAAGATGAGCTTGATACAACTGGTATTTTTCCGGGTGTTTCAGCTTTAAATTATAATGGTTAATTAAATACTGCCCGATTGATTTTCAATCGGGCATTTTTGTCTCTAATCAAATTAATATTATAACAGAAGAGATATTAGTATGAAAAACAATCACATTGAAAAATGTAAATCAATAATTAAAAAAAATAAAATAGAAGTTATAGATCTAAAAGCTATTGATCTTACAGGCAGGCTTCATCATATATCATTGCCTGTTTACCCAAACATAATTGAAAAACTGATAAACGAAGGCGTTGGATTTGATGGATCAAGTTATGGTTTTCGCAAAGTTGAAAATAGTGATATGATTATGATACCAGATTTAGCTACTGCAAAACTAGATCCTTTTCGTGATGCTCCTACACTAAGTTTCTATTCCCACATTGTTTTAACAGATGAAAAAAGAAGTCCATTTAATCAGGATGGAAGGTATCTTGCAAAAATGGCGGAAGGATTATTAAAGAAAACAACAGGTGCTGACAAATCATGGTGGGGCCCGGAATTTGAATTCTATATTTTTTCAAAAGTTGAATATGATACACGAACCGCATCATCATACTATCGGGTTGAACATGCAGAGGAATTTTATAAAAAGGCTTACCATGCAGCAAATCCTTTCGATGAATATGATGATTTTAGAGACGAAGCTTGTAAATTATTAAAAGCTCAGGGAATTAATGTTAAATATCATCATCACGAAGTTGGTGAAAGAGGTCAGCAGGAAATTGAAACTTACTTCAGTGATTTATTATCAACTGCTGATAATATTATAACCGCAAAATACATACTATTCAATTTTGCAAAGCAAAAAGGGTTGTATATTACTTTTATGCCAAAACCTATGTTCCAGCAGGCTGGCAATGGAATGCATTTGCATTTATACCTTACAAAGAATGGCAAAAATGCTTTTTATAAAAAAGGTGAATACGGTAACGTTAATCAACTTGGCAGATACTTTATAGGTGGTATGTTAAAACACGGACCGGCACTTTCAGCATTTACTAATCCAAGTACTAATTCCTATAAAAGATTAGTCCCAGGTTTTGAAGCACCAGTTGCCTTGACTTATGGTCAGGGTAATCGTGCAAGCGCAATAAGAATTCCAAAGTATGTTTCAAACCCGGAAGAAACACGATTTGAGTATCGTCCACCAGACGCAACTGCAAATCCTTATTTATGCACAGTTGCAATGTTACTTGCAGGAATTGATGGAGTTGTAAACAAAATCGATCCAATTAAAGAAGGATATGGACCAATTGATAAAAACTTTTTTGATAAAGATTTTACTGAAACTATACATTTCCTTCCAAGAAATCTTGCGGAAGCATTAGATGCCTTAGCAGCGGATAATGATTTTTTACGTCGAGGAAATATTTTTACAGATGAATTACTGGATCAATGGGTTAAAACAAAGAATGAAGAAATTCATTCTATAGTTACCATGCCTCATCCGTTTGAATATAAAATGTATTTTAATCTTTGATGCATATTTATAAATTTATATAAAATAAAGTGGTGCACAACAAATGTACACCACTTTTTATAAAAAAGAGATGAAAATCCTAAAGTATTTGAATTAGTCTAATTTCTCCTTTTAATAACCCACTACAAATAATTTATTCCAGATTTCAATCAGAAATTTCAACGTAATTTACTATACAATTTATTTGCTAATAGTAAAATAATATTAGTGTGTTTATAAAAATCTGATTGTCTTTTATAGAGTAATAGTTTAGATTTAATATAAATATTTATACAGGGCGAGTAAAATAAAACTATTTCAACTCTATTTTATTCAATGTCTTAAACGGTTAGATGATTATAATTTTTTGTTGAAGTTATGACACGCTGCATTAAAAGAATAAAATTTATTACATTAAAATTCATTCTCAATGAAGAAGTTATCCACATAAATCATATTTAAGAATAATTAATTGGAGATTGCTATGAACAAAAAATTACTTTTTCTATTGCTTCCCATTCTTTTCCTAAGCTTTTCACCAAGCTTTGCCCAAATACTCAATGAAGGCTTTGAGGACCCAAGTTTTCCTCCAACAGGATGGCATACTAAAAATATACTTGGCGGAGTTGCTTGGATGAGAGCCAATGGAGGTCATACTGGTTTACATAGTGCAATAATCGGATGGGAAGTTACAGGTGGAGAGGATTGGTTAGTAACACCGCAGTTAAATATTTCATCAGGTGATTCATTAAAATTCTGGGCCAGAAAATTCTTTAATAGTAACTATCCCCCCGATTCTTTACATATTTTAGTTTCAACTACGGATACAGCAGTGACAAGTTTTACAACATTATTGACAGCTTATAATGTAAACGCTTTTCCATATGGCTGGACTACACAATATGCAGTTGGTCTAAGCTCATTAGCAGGGATGAATGTCTATATCGCATTCAAACACTTTGATGTAAATGGAAATGGGCTGCTTATTGATGATGTTACGATTGATTTACCAGTCCCAGTTGAACTTACAAGCTTTACAGCATTGGTTAATGAAAGTGATGTAACGCTTAGCTGGATTACAGCTACTGAACTAAACAATAGTGGGTTTTATGTTGAAAGAAGAAATGGTAACGAAAGCTGGAATATCCTTGGATTTGTTGAAGGTCACGGAACCACTACAGAAAAGCAAAATTATACTTTCTTAGACAAAAATGTTGTTTCGGGATTTTATAATTATAGACTGAAACAAATTGACACTGATGGAAGCTTTGAATACTCGAATGAGATTGAGGTTGATTTAGAAATACCTATTAATTTTAATTTGAGCCAGAATTACCCGAATCCTTTCAATCCATCAACAAAAATAATATACTCTATTCCAGAAAAGTCTATAGTTAGTTTAAAAGTTTTTGATTTGTTAGGTGGTGAAGTAGCACAATTAGTAAACGGAGAAATTGAAGCTGGAAACTATGAGTTAAATTTTGATGCAGCTAATCTTCCAAACGGAGTTTATTTTTACAGATTGAAGACTGGAGATTTTATGAAGACAAGAAAGATGATTTTGTTGAAGTAATTCTAAATTTGTCATTTTTTAATAGTGCTTAGGAAAGGCTTACCCCCAGGCCTGAAACTAAGGCAAAACCCTGATGCTTCGGTGTCAGGGTTTTTTATTATACTATGCAAATACACTGAGGTGCATAGTAAAAATAAAGTTTAAAAATACTTATAAAAAGTTAATTGAATATATTATAATAATAGTATAATTTACCTCTGTATTGAACAGTTAGCTATGAGAAATGCAATCCAGTAATATATTTCTGCTGATGCAGTAGTAATATATTCTACAGCAATTGATTTTTCCTTTTTATACCACAATAAAAGAATAACAATGAGAAGCACTATCAGGAAGACCGACCCGACGGCATATCCAAGACCTAATGTCGATCAATAAAATTGGAAATACCGGTACCAACAATTGCTGTTGCGGTAAAAACCAGCCAATAAGCGACAGGATTATATCTTTTTAAAATGAGTTTGATCCATAACAATATCAAAAAGATGATTAGAAAAATAAAAATGGTTTCACCATAACCGAGATTCAGTGTCATTGAAAACAAATCGGCACCTGTTTCACCTAATGTTGTAGCAGCTATTTTTATTATCCAATATAAAAGTATAATATGAGGGACTCTATTTACTACGATACTATTCATTATAAAACCTTAACCCAAATTTAACATTTAATATTAACAGACACCCTGGAATATTAATAGTTTGACTTCCAGGGTATCATAAAATTTAATTGTGTGAATAATTAGATAAACAGAATTTAATCTTTATCCTCGTCTTCTTCTTCGCGCTCATTTTCTTTATTTGCATCTTTATTTTTTAGATTACCTTTTGAATCGAAGAGTAGATCTTTCTTTACTTTGTCTTTTGTAATTTCGGCTTCGAAAGTTTCCACACCTTTTGCATCTAAAATTTTTGCTGCTTCGGATATTTTATAACCAGGATAATTCGTTTCAACAAATGTAACTGATGATTTAGGAAGTTCTGAAATTTGAATTACTGTTTCAGTTTCTTTTATTTTTCCTTTATCGTCAAATACAACTGAAATATTATTTCCATTTCCTTTGAAGCTGGCTTCAAACTCTTTTGCTCCTTCTTTATCCCATTTTACCGTTGTGACTTTAGGATAATGTTTTGAAAAAGAATCTTTAACTGCCTTTGGAATATTTGACTCCTGTGCAAAAACCGTAAATGAAACAAGTAAAAATACGATTAAAAATAAATGCGCTTTCATATGAACCTCATTAATAAAATTATAAAAGTTGTTTAATTCCAAATAAAACTTAATAAGTGATTCTAAAGGAATTCTGAAGTGATTTGCTATTTGAATTCGATTTTGGATCGAACTGACCGTTCTCGACCGATTTAATGAGATTAATTAAGGTGAAGCACAGTGAATTAAAATTATTTATAATCATTAATTAAACTTTAGCTTTAAGCTGTGGAGACCATCAGGAAATTCATTCGTAAGCTCTAATCCATATAAGTCACAAATCTTTTTTACGATTGTTAATCCAAGTCCGACTGATTCTGTTGAAGTTGATTCTTTATAAAACCTTGCGAAAAATCTTTCAGTGCTGTCTTTTGGTATTTGACCGGTATTAGAAATAGTCAACTCATTTTCTTTCAGCTCAAGGTTTATTATGCCATTTTGAATGTTGTGTTTAATTGCATTCGAAACAAGATTATTTAATAATATTATCATCAAAGATTGATTTGTATTTATAACTACAGCAGGCAGTAAAGAAAAGTTTACAGTTAAATATTTAGAAGCAATGGAGTCAGAAAAATCAAATATAATATTTTTTATTTCTTCAGTAAGATTAATTTCAGAGCTATCAAATAAATTTTTGTTATCAAGCTTATTTAACAACAGTATCGATTTGTTTATCCTTTCAAACTTGCTGAGATTCCTAATGGCTGAATCCAACAAGGATAAATTATTTTCATCTAAATTACTGCTTTGTAATAAAATCTCCAGCTTAGATTTTATAACTGCTATCGGAGTCTGGATTTCGTGATTCATCTCTTCAGAAAATTCTTTTAAGCTGCGGTATTCACTTTTTGCTCTTTTAGATAAAAATAACACAGACTTATTAAGCTGTTTGAATTCATCAATTTTTGAATCGACTAATTGTAGTTCATCATCATTTTTAAGTGAAAAGTTTTTGAGTTTATTTAAAGTATCGTAAAAATCTCCCAGAATATTTTTAGAAACAGTTTTGTTTGTGAAATATAAAACCAGAATAAAAAGCACAAATGCTGCTAATGCAACAATCAGGATAGAAATGAGCATATCCTCTTTCTCGATTAAAGATATTCTGGCAATAATTTTATAATGTTTGCGGTTAATATTTGCAAAAGAAGTAAGTTGCCTAAATGGTTCTCCATCTTCCTCTTCGTTTGATTTAATCATAACATCTTTGAATTCATTTATTTCATTTGCCAGATCAATCGAAAGGATTTCAAAGAATGGAGAAACGCTGACCGTGTTACCAATTGTTAATTCCAGCTTTGCTTTTTGGACAATATTTGATAATTGCTCGTCGGTTTCAGCGGTAATAGGATTTTCGATAATGAAATAAAGACCAATTGAGACGATTATGAAAATTACTATTGAGTTAAAAAGGAAATATCGGCTAATTTTATTTATGAGTTTCATTTTGAACTGAATTTATATCCTATGCCATAAACAGAATGTATATAATCTTTAGCGCCATGCTCAATAATTTTTGTACGAAGGTTTTTTAAATGTGTGTAAACAAAATCAAAATTATCATAAGAAATCATACCTGGTTAAATGCCTTTAAATCAGTATCAGAAAAGGTAGGTAAAAATACTCTTAAGAAAATAGGTAAGAGTATTCCGGAAAATGCAAAATTTCCTAATCAGATTCAGGATATTCATTCAGCTTTGGCCGCAATCGACGTTGCCTATAAAATGAATCATAGAAATGGAGAAATTGGATTTTATAAATATTCTAAAATATCTGAAAATGAAGCAGAAATACATTGCAAAAACCCATATCCATCAGAATTTGATGAAGGAATAATAGAAGCAATTGCAACTAAGTTTTCAACAGCAGGCCAAAATCCTTATGTTGTACTGGCAACAAATAAGGAAACAAGAAGAAATGGGGCTGAATCTTGTACGTTTATCGTTAAATGGTAATCGCAGTAATTCGCTTAAAAATTTAAGTAACATAGGTTGCCATTATTAGTAATAAAAATTGCTGACTTAATTTTATTCTTATATGGAGGGGAAGAGAATAATTTTAAGGGGTAGTATTGATTACTTAGATAAAACAATCGAAGTTGTTGAACTTAAACTTTCAATCTGAAACTAATAACTGAATTTTTAATGAGGTTATTGACTTTATCATCTAGAATAAATAAGTTTGCAGTGCAGTGTGATTTAACCCCGATTGCATTGCAAAGTGAAAAATATCTTATCCCCGATGAGTCCCCCATCGGGGATTTTTTGTAAAATCGCAATTTGAAGTTCTCTTGAATTTGAAACTAAGTCTTTTTGTTTTATAATTATATTCAATTAAGTGTAATTTATTCTATCATAGAAAACAAATCAAAAAATAATTGAATATAAAATCTACTTTAATCTATAATCATTTATGGAAAGATTGTTTGATTCAATCTTCCGTTATTTTTATATCATTTCAATTTCACACTTAAGATAAATGAGCTATCTTGGTGAATTTAGTGCACTTTTAACAGCATTCCTTTGGTCGGGCACATCTTTCGCCTTTTCTTCAGCTGCTGAAAAAATTGGATCACTTCAATTGAATATTAACAGGATGATATTCGCTTCACTTTTTCTTATCTCTACAATATTAATAATGGGTTATGATTTTGATTTGTCTAATACACAATTTATTAATCTAATAATAAGCGGTGTAATTGGTTTAGTTATTGGTGATTCATTTTTATTTAAAAGCTATCAGATGATTGGTGCAAGGGTTAGCATGTTATTGATGGCTTTATCACCGGTGATGTCTGCGATACTAGCATTTATTTTTTTAACTGAAAGAATTTCGGCTCTTGGTATTTTAGGTATGTTGATTACCATTTCAGGCATTGCACTTGTGGTGTTGGAAAGAAATTCTAATTCAAGATATAAAATCACAACACTCGGAATTTTTTATGGGATAATGGGTGCGTTGGGACAGTCAGCAGGATTGATTTTTGCAAAGTTTGCTTATGCTGAAGGGCATATCGCAGGATTTGTAGCAACTTTTGTCCGTGTGTTTTCTTCTGTAATAATTTTTCTCCCAATTTTGCTTTTGTTTAAAAAATATAAAAATCCATATAAGGTTTTTTATAAAGATAAATCAGCTTTGGGCGTTACTTTAATAGGTACAATCTTAGGTCCGTTTTTGGGTATCACGTTTAGTTTAATTGCAATTGAAAATACAAAAGTGGGTATAGCCGCAACATTAATGTCTACAATGCCAATAATAATGCTTCCAATGGTAAAATATATTTATAAAGAAAAGCTTAGTTGGAGAGCAATCACAGGAGCTATAATTGCAGTGGCAGGAGTGGCATTAATATTTTTAAGATAATTACAATATAAATTCTTTAAGGCTCTTCACTCTATGTGATGTTGAAAGTACGTTTGTCTGATTCCAACATCACATAAAATAATTTAATTTAAATAATTGCAAGATACAGTTGATACATTTTTATAAATGATAAACTCAATTATGAAAATCATCCTTGTTTAGAAAATCTACATTCGTCATTTCTGTTGAGTAAACTTTCCAGGAATCTCCATCTTTTTTTAAAGTATGGATTCCTGTGGTTTTATTATCTTTAAAATCTTTACCTTTAATTTTTGTGGTCACTTGTACAAACTCAACTCTTGCTTCCTTCTCATTTTGCTCCAGCACTTTAATCTTTTCAATTTTATAATTTAAATCAAATCTTTCAAAAATTTGTTTTGCCATGCTTTCTGTAGCTGCATAAGATGGACTCTTCGGATGAACTGTTGTCATAACCGCTTCCAAATCTTCTTCATTCATATAAGCAGCATTGGCCTCAATTAGTGATTCTGGTGTCTTGTATTCCTTTTTGCTTGAACAAGAGAATGATAAAAGACTAAAAATTATTGTAAAAGTTAGAGCGATTAAGTTAATTTTCTTCACGGAGATTCCTTTCTTATTTATATGTTCATTTCTTTTTTTACTTCGGCAAATTTTTGAACGGCAAAATCTAAATCTTCTTTAGTATGTGCTGCAGAAATTTGTACTCTAATTCTTGCAGTACCTTTTGGTACAACAGGAAAGAAGAATCCAACGACATAAACACCTTTTTCCAACATTTTTGCAGCCATCGTTTGCGCTAGCACTGCATCACCTAGCATTATAGGTACAATTGGATGAACGCCTTCTTTAATATTAAATCCAGCAGCTTTTATTTTTTCTCTAAAATATTTTGTGTTGTCTTCAAGTTTATCACGCAAATGTGTGGTAGTACTCAGCATCTCAAAAACTTTTAAAGATGCTGCAACAATATTTGGTGCGACAGTATTGGAAAATAAATATGGCCGTGAACGCTGTCGTAGAAGATCAATAATTTCTTTTTTTGCAGAAGTGTAACCACCGCTTGCACCTCCAAGAGCCTTACCAAGGGTTCCTGTGATGATATCAATTCTACCCATCACATCATTATGTTCGTGCGTGCCTTTACCGTGTTTGCCCATAAATCCTACTGCGTGACTGTCATCTACCATTACCATAGCCCCATACTTTTCTGCAATATTGCAAATGTCTTTTAAAGGAGCAATAAATCCGTCCATTGAAAAAACACCATCTGAGGCTACTAAAATATTCTTTGCATTGTTTGATTTTGCTTCCTTTAGTTTTTCCTCCAGATCGTTCATATCACAATTTTTGTAACGGTAACGTTGAGCTTTACACAATCTAATTCCGTCTATAATACTGGCGTGATTCAATTCATCGCTAACAATTGCGTCATCTTCACCTAGCAGTGTTTCAAATAACCCGCCGTTTGCATCAAAACAGGATGTGTAAAGTATAGTGTCCTCCATTCCAAGAAAATCAGAAATTTTCTTCTCTAACTCTTTATGAATTTCCTGGGTGCCGCATATAAATCTTACTGATGACATTCCAAATCCCCATTTATCAAAACTATCTTTAGCGGCTTTAATAATTTCCAGATTATCAGCTAATCCTAAATAATTATTAGCACACATATTTAAAACTTGCTGACCGGTAGTAACTGCAATATGAGCACTTTGGGGGGTTGTGATAATTCTTTCTTTTTTTAACAAACCTTCTTTTTCAATATTAGTTAGAATGCTTGTGTAGTGTTGTTTGATATCATTGTTCATTTAAATCTCTCTACTATTTTAACAATTCGTTTTTACCTTAATGACTAAGAATTTAATGTATTAATTTCTCCAGGCATATTATGATTATTTTTTATTTCCATTCTAAAATTACTTTACCTGAATTTCCGGATTTCATTATTTCAAATCCTTCTTCGTAGTCATCAATCTTGAACCTGTGAGTAATAATAGGGGTTATATCTAATCCACTTTGCACCATTGCCTGCATCTTATACCAAGTTTCAAACATTTTTCTTCCGTAAATACCACGAATGTTTAATCCGCTAAAGATTATTTTGGTCCAATCTACTCCAGCATTTGAAGGAAGTATACCAAGTAAAGCAATATTACCACCATGAAACATTACATCAATCATATCATTAAAAGCATGAATACTTCCACTCATTTCTAATCCAATATCAAATCCTTCTTTCATGCCGAGTTCTTTAACTACTGCAGGTAATTTTTCCTTTGAAACATCCACCGCTCTTGTAACACCAATTTTTCTTGCAAGTTCTAATCTGTAAGGATTCAAATCCGTAATTACAGTATTTCTTGCTCCTGCATGTATAGCTACTGATGCGGCCATTATACCAATTGGGCCTGCGCCGGTAATTAGAACATCTTCACCAAGCAAATCATAACTCAGTGCTGTGTGAACTGCGTTTCCGAATGGATCGAAAACCGAAAGTACATCTGTAGATATTTTATTATCACAATGCCAGATGTTCTGTACTGGAATAACAAGATATTCAGCAAAGGCTCCTGGACGATTTACTCCAACTCCTTTTGTATTTGGACATAGATGACCTCTACCTGCACGGCAGTTTCTGCAAGTGCCGCAAACTATATGTCCCTCGCCACTAACAAGTTCCCCAACTTTTACATCTTGAACATTATCACCAAAAGCTTCAACAATACCAACATACTCATGTCCAACGTGCATTGGGACAGGTATAGTTTTTTGAGCCCACTCATCCCAATTGTAAATATGAATGTCGGTTCCACAAATTGCTGTTTTCTGGATTTTAATCAATACATCATTTGGACCGTATTCTGGAACAGGAACTTCATCTATCCAGATACCAGGTTTAGCATATTTTTTTACCAGTGCTTTCATTTTTTTCATGGAGAGATCCTTTTAAAAAGTAAACAACTTATTTTTCTATTAATAATTATTAAAATCTTCTAATTAAAATTAGAAATAAGGGGAGTAAGGACAAAGAGAAAATTCCTTTAGTTGGAAAGATCTGAGATTAAATAATAGAAAATAAAGCAAATTCTTTGCTAAAAAATGAGTTTGGTGAATCCTGGAATGATTTTAATCCCTTATCTACTAAATCGGAATTCAGTTCATTAGCGGTGGCTGTATTTTTGAGCCAATTAATTTCTGCCTCTGTAATAACATTATTCGAACAGGCAAGTTTGATGGCGTCGTTTAAGAAAGAACGTGCAATTTTTTTGTCAGAAAAAACAATTGGCTCTTCTTTTATGTATTTGTTGGTCAATAAACTACGAACAGTCTCGTCATAAAAATCAGTTGCAAAACCTAATTTATCAGAAATTTTTCTTAATATATCTTTTTCTTTTTGGCTTAACTCTTTATCAAGCTTTGCGGTAATAAAAAGTCCTTTAAGATAATTGCTGCGGTCAATAACTGGAATATTCATTTCTATCCGATAAAAATTAAAGAATTGTAGCAAATACTATGTGTAATCCTTTCAATTATTATGCCTCTAAACTAACATTACTAAAATATTAATTAGCTAACAAAAATCTACACTAAAAGCTTTCTCCATCGTTAAATGTATTTAAGATCATATCCTTCAATATTCTAAATCTATTATTGAGACTTAAAATTTTAGAGATGAATCAAAATAAAATTATTTAATTTGCTACCACACAGATTGTTTTTAAGTTCTCATGCCGCCTAACAATTATAACGGATTTATAACAATTTACTAGAAATAAATACCGAATTCGAAAATATACGAGGTAATTTTCACAGGTAATTCCTTCTAGATTTTAATAAAATAACTCTAAAATTGTTTAAAAAAGCGACTAAAATAAAGTATTTCAAAAAACATGCTTATGCTCCATAAACTTTTTGTAAAGTTAGAACGATAATGTAATTAGGTCGATAATGCTCGTAATTCATTTGATTTTTAAAATAAATAAAACATAAAAAAATTAAGATATCTGTTGATGTTTGTAGCTGAGCAAAATACTTACTTTGATTCTCCTATTAGAAGTACGAGACAGGAGATAAAATCCAGATCGAGTAGAATATCAAAAAATCCTATAATTCTGCAAATGCTGGAAAGTTTTCCTGAACTTGTGGTTATACTGGATGCAAACAGACAGATAGTTGCGTATAATAAAAAAGCTGAAAATTTACTTCTAAAAGAAAATGAAGAGATATTAGGACAAAGATTAGGAGAGGCTTTTAGATGTATCCACGCTTTTGAAACATCCGGCGGTTGCGGAACATCCTTATCCTGTTCTGAGTGCGGTGCAGGCAAATGTAATAAGAGTACGCTTTTGACTTCTCAAACAAACGAGGAAGAGTGTAGAATACATTCAAGAAGTAATGGGTTTGAATCTGCACTGGATTTAAAAGTTTTTACATCCTTTTTAGAATTTGAAAATGAACGATATATTGTTTTTGCAATTAAAAATCTTGAAAATGAAAAAAGAAGAGAACTGCTTGAACGGATTTTTTTCCATGATGTTCTGAATACAGCTTCAATAATATTTGGTATCTCAGGTATGATATCAGAAGTTAGAGAGACGGATGATTTTGAAAAATACGCTAAAATATTACATAATACTTCAGAACAACTTATTCAGGAAATTCAAGCACAGCGTGATCTTACCAATGCAGAATCTGGCAAACTTGTAATTTATCCTGCTCAGGACGATGCTAAAAATATAATTGAAAAGGTTTTTGAGCTTTATGAGAACAATAATCTTACAAAAGGAAAAACATTTACTTGTGATTATCCGCCCGATATGATGATAATTGAAACTGATCCGCACTTTATAATTCGGTCATTAGGAAACTTAATAAAGAACGCTCTTGAAGCTGTTGGCAGCGGTCAAAAAGTTTCGTTATCAGCTCACGAATACGGAGAAAATATTAGATTTGTAATTGCTAACGATGGGGTTATCCCAAAACATATTCAGTTGCAGATTTTTAATAGATCATTTAGTACAAAAGCTAAAAAGGGAAGAGGCATAGGTACATATAGTGTTAAACTTTTAATTGAAAATTATCTTAAAGGTAAAGTTAGTTTTATCTCGAACGATGAAGAACAAACTAAATTTATCGTTGAAATTCCGAAAAGATTTCCTGAATCAGTCAGTTAATATCTCTGCTATTAAAAAAAAATATCGTTAATTTTCCTGCCAACAATCTTTAGTTAAATCACAATTTTCTCGGATCTTTATGAAACAATGTATCAGTTTCGGTTTACTTTTTTTCATACTAACTTATTTCAATTCAATTGCTCAGATAAATACAGAAAGATATCGTAAAGATTCTGATTCGATAGGATTTTCTGCAATTACAGATATTGAAATTACCGCCATCACCGGTAATACAGATTTTCAGTTTATCGATCTTGGTGGAAGGCTTAATTACAATTGGGGTAAAAGTTATACTTTTCTAATTGCTGAAGGTGGATTTGGTTGGGACGACGGCGAAAAAATTTTTAATCAGGCTCTATTTCATTTAAGACATGTTCAATCGCTTAATGAATTTTTTCAAATAGAAGTATTTGCTCAAACAAATTTTAATAAGAAAAGATTACTTACAGAAAGAGAATTAATTGGCGGCGGTTTGAGATATAAATTATTAACAAATGATAATCTTAAATTTCGTATAGGAACATCTTATTTTTATGAACATGAAAAATATGATGTTAGTTCAAGTTCAATACACGGCAGTAACTTATTTGCAAATCGTTTGTCAACATATCTAACTTTTGAATTTGATATTAAAGATGATGTTAAAATTATGACGGTAAATTACTTTCAACCGCAGATTGAAAAGTGGGAAGATTTTAGAATAATTTCAGATGTTTCTTTAAAAGTGGGGTTAAGTTCTTTTGTTGATTTAACTGTTAGCTTCAATTTACGTTACGATTCAAAACCACCCGAAACTATTAAACAAACTGACACGATTACAAAATTTGGATTTAGTTTTAATTTCTAAAAAGTTTATCTCAAATAAATTTGTAGTATTTTTATATCAATAAATAACAAATATTTTTATCATAACTATTAAGGGAGAATTTATAATGAGCAACCGAATTGAAAAAGATACTATGGGTGAGATTGAAGTTCCGTCCGATAAGTACTACGGAGCGCAAACTGCAAGATCCTTAATGAACTTTAAAATAGGCGGGGATAAATTTCCACGCGAACTAATTCGTGCTCTTGGAATATTAAAAAAAGCGGCAGCACTTACAAATAAAGAACTCGGAACACTTCCTGCTGATAAAGCAGATCTAATTGTAAAAGCTGCAGATGAAGTGATAGAGGGAAAACTGGATGAACATTTTCCTCTTGTGGTGTGGCAAACCGGAAGTGGTACCCAAACAAACATGAATGCTAATGAGGTTATTTCAAATCGTGCAATTGAAATTGCCGGAGGAGAAATGGGGAGTAAAAAACCAATCCACCCAAATGATGATGTAAATAAAGCTCAATCCTCAAATGATACTTTTCCAACAGCAATGCACATTGCGGCTGTAGAAGAAATCCATAGTAAACTTATTCCAATGATTACAAAATTACGTGATGCTCTTGCTGTAAAAGAAAAAGAATACAAAGACATAATTAAAATTGGAAGAACACATTTAATGGATGCTGTTCCTCTTACACTTGGTCAGGAGTTTGGTGGATATGTTCAAATGTTATCAAATGGATTAGACAGAATAAATGCAGCACTTCCTAGATTATATGAATTAGCCCTGGGCGGTACAGCAGTTGGAACTGGATTAAATACTCATCCTGATTTTGCAGTAAAATCCGCAGCACAAATTGCAAAGTTAACTGGTAAGAAATTTGTGACTGCTCCAAATAAATTTGAGGCACTTGCAGGACACGATGCCCTTGTTGAGTTTAGCGGTGTGCTTAAAACTCTTGCAGCTTCTCTTATGAAAATTGCAAATGATGTTCGATGGCTTGGTTCGGGTCCACGCTGTGGATTAGGTGAATTGAATCTTCCTGAAAATGAACCTGGAAGTTCAATTATGCCGGGGAAAGTTAATCCAACACAGAGCGAAGCGATGACGATGGTTTGTGCTCAGGTTTTTGGAAATGATGTTGCTGTAAACTTCGGCGGTGCTATGGGAAATTTTGAACTTAATGTTTTTAAACCTGTTATTATTTTTAATGTACTTAATTCAATAAGATTAATATCAGATGCTTGTGAAAGTTTTACTGATCATTGTGTTGTTGGAATTGAAGCAAACAAAGTTAATATCAAAAAGCATCTTGAAAATTCATTAATGCTGGTTACTTCTCTAAATCCGCATATAGGCTACGATAATGCAGCAAAGGTTGCAAAGAAAGCTCATAAAGAAAACACAACCCTTAAACAGGCAGCAATGGATTTAGGATTGTTGACATCTGAAAAATTTGATGAAGTTGTAAGACCCGAAAAAATGGTTGGACCTGCGAAGTAATAAATATTATCATCTTACAAACAATTAACCCAAAATGAATATTATGTTTTGGGTTGATTTACTATTTGCTATTTTTACGTAGGTTAATTTTAATAACTTATATCAGGGGCTCGATATGAAAATTTTTATTTTTATATGTTTCCTGTTAGCCACTCTTAATATTCCAATCCGTTCTCAATGGACTGAACTGCCTATTGGCACTTCTGCAAACTTAATAGGTTTATATTTTACTTCCGTAAATACAGGTTGGGTTGTGGGTACTGGTGGTACAATCTTAAAAACTACCAATGGAGGTAGTTGGTGGACAGTTCAACAATCTAGCTTAAATATTGATTTTGCTTCTGTCTATTTTATAGACTCCCTTAATGGTTGGATCTGCGGAGTGTATGGAAATATTCTTAAAACAACAGACGGGGGAAATACCTGGTTACAAAAGCCATCCGGCGTAACCGAAAATATAAATTCAATATTTTTTATAAATCAATCTGTCGGTTTTGCAGTAACAAGTAACTGGTTCAGTGGATTTCCTTATTCAGGAAGAATTCTTAAGACAAGTGATGGAGGGGAAAGTTGGGTAATAAATTTATTTGATGATTCGCATGGTTTTATTGATCTTTTCTTTTTAGATCAAAATGACGGATGGGTTTGCGGTTCAAACGGCGCTACTTATAAAACTACGAATGGTGGTAATTCCTGGAATTACATTAACGCCAATACAGGATACTGGTTGTTTGATATCTTTTATTCCTCTAAAAATATTGGATATCTTGTAGGTGGGAATCCAAGTAGTGATTTTATTGCCAAATCTTCTAACTCAGGAAATACTTGGAACCATATCCGAGAATCTTTTCAGGAACATGCAATGATTGGTTCATATTTTATAAATGATTTAGAAGGATGGGTATGTGGATACGATGGTGCATTATTAAAAACCACAAATGGAGGAAATTATTGGGTAAGAGAACAGATTTCTACAGATAAACAACTTAGAGAAATATTCTTTATTGATTCTGTAGGTTACTGTGTAGGTTTTTCAGGAACATTTTTGAAATATCATTATGCTCAACCAACAAGTAATATTCAGATAGTAACTCCTAACGGCGGGGAACAATGGGCAATTGGATCAACAAAACAAATTACTTGGAATAGTACAGATATAAATTATGTTAATATTGAATATAGCTACAACAATGGTTTAACTTGGAATACAGTTGTTTCATCATTGCCCAACACAGGTGTTTATAATTGGACTGTTCCTAACATTTTATCTGAGAACTGTTTAGTGAGAGTAGGTGATTATCCAGCTTCTTACGATGTTTCCGACAGTTCTTTTTCAATCGTAACTCCAGTTCCCGCAGAACTTATCTCTTTTTCTTCTGAAGTTATTGACAATGATGTAACATTGTATTGGACGACCGCAACGGAGACTAATAACTCCGGGTTTAATGTTGAACGAAGCGTTGAATCGAATGAAGAAAAAAATCTTGCATGGCAAACAGTTGGAATTGTAAACGGAAGTGGAACCACCACAGAACCGCAAATGTATTCTTTTGTTGATGGAAATGTATCTGTTGGAAAATATCAATACAGACTAAAACAAATTGATTTTAATGGAACGTTTGAATACTCAAATTCTATTCAAGTAGAAATAAATCCACCAATAAAATTTTCTTTAGAGCAGAATTTTCCAAATCCATTTAATCCATCCACTACAATTCAATATAGTCTTACAAAAGACTCCTACTTAACTTTGAAGGTTTATAATATAAATGGACAAGAGATATTAACACTTGTAGAAGGATTCAAACAAGCTGGGGTACACAATTTAAACTTTGTACCAGATAATTTGCCGAGCGGAATTTATTTCTACAGAATAATTACAGAAGATTTTTCCGCTGTTCGAAGAGATGACCTATTTGAAATGATTTTACCCCAAATATCTTTAAAACGGCAGTTTTTCAACTGCCGTTTTTGTAATAAACTACTTAGAAACAATTTCTATCAAAGCACTTGCTACTGTTTTATCTCGATCATCCAATAGAAAAACTCTATAAAGTCCTGGCTCTTCAAATTTCAAATCGCTGTCTGAATTCTTTGCAAAGAAAACATAACTCATTTCGGGATCAATTACGTAATCAAATTTTTTATAGAACTCAAACTTTTTATTTCTTTCATTCAGTTTGTCAAATTGAATATGAACATCTTCAAGATCTAGTGCGTTATCAGATTTTACCATTACAGTTAGATATCCGGTTGTGAATCTATCGCTGACCCCAATTTCTCCTCTTTTAGAATCGTAC
Source organism: uncultured Ignavibacteriales bacterium (assembly GCA_963706055.1). Classification (GTDB taxonomy): domain Bacteria; phylum Bacteroidota; class Ignavibacteria; order Ignavibacteriales; family Ignavibacteriaceae; genus IGN3. The sequence continues at coordinate 24,100 of CAVPND010000016.1, forward strand.
TTCTCACAGAAATATAAAATCGGTTCGTTTTGAGCGAATGTTTTAGTTACTAAACCTGCAGAGAAAAATGTTGTTAAAGCAAACACAAACAAGATCTTGATTTTCATCTGAATATCCTTTTTAATTGTTGAGATCAACATACTTGAACAACGAATGATTAAGTATCAATTTTAATGTCTATTTAAGGGTAAAAATAATAGCATTATTGCTAGAAGAAATCATTATTTTTGATTTCAAAAAATAAGGAACCAATTTGGATAACTGGAATGGAATAGTATCGCTTCTTATAGCTTGCATTGAGTTTTTACTGTTGTTCAATCTGATTGTATTTATTGAAAAGAACAAAGTAAACATAATTGCAATGCTTATGATTACTTTACTTGCAGCTTATCAAACGATGGAATTCTTAATGTGCCAGGTTGGGCTTCAGGATTCTATTTATCCATATATAGCCTTTGTAGTTATTGGATTCCTTCCGCCACTAAATTTATTACTTGCACTAACCCTTACACAAAATGTAAAACTTAATTTTAAAAGTAGTTTGATATTTATTCCTGCCATCTCATTTTCGATATACTATTTATTTGTTCTCCCAAAATTTGTTGTTGCAAAGTGTACTGTACTTTATGCAAGTTATCACTATCCGCTGGGAGATTTATTTGGTGCGTTCTATTATCTGCCTATTTTGATTTCAATAGTTTTATTTATAAAATTTATCCCAAAAACTGATGACAAAAAGCAAAAATTAATTGCTAAGGTTTTATTATTTGGATCAATCTTTATAAGCTTACCATCAACTTTAGGATTTATTTTGATCTTTACGGCAGGCAATTATTCTATCATTTCTTCTATTGAAAGTATAATGTGCAAGTTTGCATTTATATATGCAGTATGTCTAAGTTTTGTATGTTTATATAATTCACCTTTTAACGATGAACGAAATTATTTTAAATATTTATTTAGTAATAAATAGCGGATTAGTTGAAGCCTTCAAAGTAGTATCGTACGAAATGGAAGGTGGAGACGACAGAAAAATTGAATTTCTAAAATCTCTTGCTAAAGAAGATTATCCAAAAGCTATAGTGTTTGATGCGCCAACTGATAAAAATGAAAAGTTTATGGAATACGCAAAGTTTCATAAATTAGAAAAACGTGGAATGCATTTCCAATTATTTGAGGAAATCTTTCAGCGATTTGGCGTTGCAGAAAATCCACTAATTTGCGTTACACCCGTTGTTGATGGCGAAATCTATTCAGAATAATATCAGGACTAACTATGAAAAGTTTTCTTTTAAAATCGATAATAATAGTATTAACAATAACATTTACAGGAAGTCCCTTGTACATTTCAGACAAAACAAATTCTAAGGTAAAAAGTAAATCTGAGATTGAATTAAGACAAGATGAACTTGATAAGATTTACTCAGATAAAAAACTCGGTTCATTTGTTGAGAACGGAAAAACATATTTTAGATTGTTCACTCCAAATGCTGAAAAAGTTACACTCGTAGTCTTTAATAAAGTTGATGAGCAAACAGGAAAAGAATATGATATGATTCGTGATGAAAATGCTGTTTGGGAAACTTCGCTAGATGGAGAACTTTACGGAAAATTTTATGGATTTAATGTAAAACATAAAGATAAAGAAGCTGTGCTTTGTATTGATCCATACGCAAAAGCCGTTGCAAGCTACAACTCTTATTTTACTCCGCGCAAAAGTATTGTTTTCAAAGAAGGTAATTATGATTGGCAAAATGATAATTGGATTCAACGTGACTGGCGTGATTTAATTGTTTATGAAATGCACGTGCGTGATATGACCGAACATCAAACTTCTGGAGTTAAAGAACGCGGAACTTATAAAGGTCTGATAGAAAAAGGCAAAACCGGTGGTATAGATTACATAAAAAATCTTGGCGTAAATACGGTTGAACTTTTACCTTCGCAGGAATTTGCAAACATAGAAATCCCATTTAAAGATTCTTTGCGAGGAAAGTTTAATACCTGGAATCCTTACGAAAGAAATCATTGGGGATATATGACAGCCGCATTTTTTGCACCTGAAACTTACTATTCAGAAAATACTCGCGAGTTAGAGCTTAATAAATGGAGTGGTGCAGATGCAAAAGCTGTAACTGATTTTAAAGATATGGTAAAAGCTTTCCACAATGAAAATATTGCAGTTATGATGGATGTTGTTTACAATCATCTTTCTGAATATGAATTTGGCAACTTAAAAGAGATTGATAGAGAATATTATTTTAGGTTAAATCCTGATGGAAGTTATTGCGAAGTTAGTGGCTGCGGAAACGACTTACGAACAGAAGCTCCAATGTTAAGAAAATTAATTGTAGAAAGTATTTTATATTGGATGAAAGAATATCATGTTGATGGTTTCCGTTTTGATCTTGGAAAACTTTTGGATTGGGAAACGATAGAAACAATTATTTATGAAGCAAAAAAAATAAATCCTGATGTTGTATTTGTTTGCGAACCTTGGGGCGGAGGTTATGATCCCCAGGGATTTTCTTTACGCGGGTGGGGTGCGTGGAATGATCAAATAAGAAATGGAATAAAAGGGGAAAACCCCAAAGACGGACACGGCTGGATTTTTGGAACGTGGTACGGAAATAATTCGCTGCAAAGAATTAAAAGTTACGTAAATGGAACACTTACAAAAGATTCACTTGGTTTATTTCAAAAACCGGATCATTCTGTAAACTATTTAGAATCACACGATGGACTAACTTTTGGCGATTTTATAAGGCTTGGTCTTGGTGATGTAAAATCGGATGAAATAATTTCGGATGTTGAGAAAAATGCAAAACTCACTCCAACTCAATTAAAACTTAATAAGCTTGGAGCATTGTTTTTGTTTACTTCACGGGGAATGACAATGATTCATAGCGGGCAGGAATTTGCACGCAGTAAAGTTATTCCACTTACAAATCAAAACGATCCTCATCGTGGAATGATTGACCACAACACTTATGATAAAGACAATGAAGTAAATTATATAAATTATGATCATGCAAAGATGAATCAGGATTTATTGGATTATTACCAGGGCTTAATTGAACTGCGAAAAGAATTTCAATCATTCCGAAGAGCAGAATACGATGAAGTGAAATTTATTTCTGTTAAGGATAATGATTTTGCAATCTGTTACGAAGTAAAACACAATGATGAAGATTTTATGGTGCTTTTAAATGCACATCCTGTTAAAGAAGTTTTATTTGAATTACCGAAAGGAAAGTGGGATGTTTTAGTCAATTCGGATAAAGCAGGAATAAAATCTTTTTCCACTGTAAGCGGAACAATTTCAATAAAATCATCCACCGGTTTTGTGTTGAAGAAGAAATAGGAATTTTACAATCGAGATCAATCATTTATGGTCTCGATATAATTTAATCTCCGCTCAATCCTTTTTGAAGTGATTTTTCAATCGCAAGTTTAAAACTTCCAATGTTTACGGGTTTTTGAAACACAAATTCAATTCCAAGTTCCGTGTAATCATTTATTGTTGCACGATCAATATCGCTGCTTAAAACAATTACAGGTGGCTTTCCCTTTATGTCCATCTTTTTTAATTCGATCACAAATTCATAACCATTCATAACAGGCATAGCGTGATCGGTAATTACAAGTGCAGGCGGTGATGATAATATTTTTTGAATGGCTTCTTTTCCATCTGATGCAACTTCAACTTCATATTCAGGAGAGATATTTTTTAAGATTTTTGAGTACAACAATCGATCAGTTTTATTATCATCAATAATCAAAATATTTGAAGAAGCAATTGGTAAAGTAAAAATAAATTCTGTCCCTTTTCCATATTCGCTTTTGACATCAATTGTGCCGCCATGCTTCTCAATAATTTCTTTTACAAGTGATAATCCCAAGCCGCTGCCTTTTTCACCTGCTGTGCCTTCAGAGGTAAATTTCGCATCAACACTAAAAAGTTTTATCAGATCGTCTTCCTTTATCCCAACGCCTGTGTCTTTAACACTAAACTTCACAAAACGTGAGTTTGAAACCGCTTCATTCGTGATTCTAATGAAGCCGCCTTTGTGTGTAAATTTTATTGAATTAGAAATCAAATTATTAAAAACTTGCGATATCAAACTTTTATCAATAAATAAAAATTGAGGTTGACTTACTAATGAAGCAATCTCAATCCCTTTTAGGATTGCGGAACCTGAAAGAGCGTTTACAGAATCCATAACAACTTTAGACACATCAACTTTTTGAGGTTCAAATTTTATTCTTCCTGTTTGTAATCTTGTCCAATCTAAAAGTGAATTAACAAGCGCGAGCATTGAGCGGGATGATTCTTGAATATATTTAACATACTGTCTGCGTTCATCATCAGTCAGTTCTTCATCATTTGCAAGTAAATCTGTAAAACCTAAAATAGAACTGAATGGTGTTCTGAGATCGTGTGAGATAATTGATATAAATCGATCTTTTGTTTCGTTAAGCTTAATTAGATTTTGCGTAGATTTTTTTAGTTCTTCTTCTGCACGTTTTCTAAAGGTAACATCACTAATAAGTCCAAATATCTTTTGAATTCTACCTGTTGCAGACCTTACAAGATTTATTTTAGCCCTGACCCAAACGATGTTTCCTTGTTTGTTAATAATCCTGAATTCAAATTCACCCGAAAGTTGGATCCTGCTTTTCAATAAATTTACAAGTTTAGGTTTTAGTAATGTAAAGTCGTTTGGATGAATTGCCTTTAAAAATAATTTTGAATCGGTTAGAAATTCTGCCTGAGTGAATCCGGTTACCTTTTGAATGGATGATGTACAGAATATAGGCCTGATCGTCAAACCGGTGCGTTCAAAAGTAAAAAGAAAATCATCAATATTTTCAGTAATGTTTCTATACTTCTCCTCAGATTCTCTGATAGCCCGCTGAGTACGAATTCGTTCTGTTATATCCCGCGCTATCATTACAATATAATTTTTGCTATCTGATTCAAAAGATCCAATTGAAAGCTCTGTATGAATATGGCTTCCATCTTTTTTCTTTGCAAGAAAATCAAAACGCGATGGTATATCACGCTTTCTTTCAAACAATCGGAAGTATTCTGCTACCTTAATTATGTCTTCGTTGGACGCTAATTCAATTATTTCTTTGTTTATTAACTCGGTATTGCTATCATAACCAAATATTTTGGCAAAAGACTTATTTGCTATAATTATTCTTCCATCTATTCCTAAAGCTATACCATCGTAAGCTGAATCTATAAGTGATAGATAAAGTTTTGATTCATTCGAGTATTGTTCATATTCTTCAAACTTTTTAAGAAAGCAATTAAAGAATTGAACCCTATTTTCGTTATCCTTTGATGTGTGAAAAGAAGTTTGATATAACGCCGATATTCGATCCCTACTATTAATTGGAAGTTCTAAATTTTTTACTTCATCACCATTAAAACTTTGCAAATCTAAAATATTATTTTCTAGATAAGAGGGTTCAATTAATTCATAAAAACTTTTTGATAGAAGTTCTTCCTCAGTAAATCCAAGTGTTTTTTGAAAAGCAGAATTTGTAAATAATATTTGACCTGATCTGTCAACATTACAGATCATTAAAGGAGCTTTTGAAACAATATTCCGCAGGCCTTCTAATGATAATTTTAATCCTTCCTCAAAATGTATTTTATCGGTTATATCTATACTCTTAACAACAATTCGTTTTTTTTGTTTGTCTATAAAAGTAAAATAGTTTTCGTAAGTTTTTTTCTGTCTGTTTTTATCAAAATATGATAAAATTATTTTATGAATTTCCTTATCCTGAAGTTTTAATCTAATCGAATCTAGAAAACTCTCCGATAGTATGCTTACTACATTTTGTGCATTATCGCCAGTTGCCTCTTCTTTGGAAACCTCATACAGATTTTCTGCGCAATCATCCCAATATTCAATAATGTTATCGCTATTAATTACAAAAACAGCTTCACTGGTTTTTTGAGTAATGGTTTGGTAAAATTGAAGTTCACTGACATCATTGTAAAGATTATCAATTTCTCTTTCCTGTGCAGTAACATCTTTTAAGAATATATATACGAAACTGATTTCTTTTCTATAATTTTCTTGCGGAACAAATCGACATTCAAAAACTTTTTTATTTCCTCTTATTTCGTAAGATATTTTTTCGTTAATAACTACAGAATTATTTTTTGCGTGATCAAAATATTCCTTTACTATACGCGAAGTATCAGAATCAAATAAGCTGCCTAATGAAACACCTTGAATTGAATTAGCTGAAACATTTAAATAGCGTAAAATATTTTTAGAAAAAAATTGGATCCGTTCCATTTTATCAACAACAAGAAAAAAATCAGATACATTGTGTATTGCATTTTCTATAAAGTCATTTCTTATTGCAGATTCTTTTTTTGTTTTAGTTAAAATCTTAAGGTCTTCAATTATAATCAGACCGCCCAATATTTCATTGTTATCAAAAATAGGTGCCCCTTTTATAATAAGATGGATTAATCCCTTCGATTTTGTTTCTACATAGTTTAATTCTTTTTCGAATGGCAGTCCGGATAAAATATCACTTAATTCTTTTGCAATAGAAAATTTTGGAAATAATTCCTTACCAAAAATACTTGAACCGAGTAAGTTTTCGGAGAATTCAAATCCGTATAGCAATTCCAGATCTACAAAGCATCGATTCGCATAATCAATTTCGCCATCCTTATTAAAAGTAAGAATTGCAATTGGTGCGCTATCAATAAGATTTAATGTTTTCGGTTCCAATTTGTCTAAAATAGTGTTTTCTAAATGATTGTTAATATCTAAACCAGAATTTTTATCAACTAAGTATAATAATCCCTGCCGAAATCGATGAATGTTCTAATAACTATAATGCCATATAAATATGTGTTTAAGTTAAAAATACAAACAATTCAATCCATAAATTATGTTAAAAAATATAGTAGATGTCTCGTTTTGAATAAATGTACTGTTATAAAGATTAATTCTAAATTTTAAGCTTAAAGAAAACATTGATAGTTTTATGATAAATGAAATCAAATATTCCTGCTTTTTTCCTTAAGTTTGCACATCATTAATTAGATATTTAGAAATATTGTTTTGATATCTGTACCTTTTCAAAAGCTTGGTAATAGAACTCTAGCTTTCCTTCAGGAATTTGGGCAAGTCTCTAATTTATTTTTTGGAATTATTAAAAGTTTACCGCAAGCAGCAAAAAGTAAAAAACTTATCCTTTTTCAGATGGAACACATTGGAGTTAACTCCCTTCCACTTGTTTTGATCATTGCTGTATTTACTGGTGCGGTTTCTGCATGGCAAGCTGCATATCAACTAAAAGGAATTGCTCCATTATCATTTTTAGGCGGTGCAACAACTCGTGCAATAATAACAGAACTTGGTCCTGTTTTAACAGGAATAGTGATTGCTGGAAGAGTGGGCGCTTCTATTGCGGCAGAGCTTGGGACCATGAAAGTCACAGAACAAATTGATGCACTTGAAACTATGGCTATTAGTCCGATTAGATATCTGGCGATGCCAAGGTTTTTAGCCGCAATAATAATGATGCCTATACTCGTTATTTTTGCCAATACTATTGCTGTGTTAGGAGCATATTTAGTCTCCAATTATTTTCTCGGTGTTTCGTTTGCTGTTTTTTTTAATTCTGTAAACAGATTTTTTGATATGGCGGATTTGATTTCCGGATTAATTAAAACAATATTTTTTGGCGGTGTTACATCACTTTTAGGTTGTCATATTGGATTTAGGACTGAAGGCGGTGCCGAAGGTGTTGGATTAGCAACCATCAGATCTTTTGTGATTTCTGCTGCATTAATTTTAATATTGGATTATGTTTTATGGATGTTAATATTCTAGTTATAAAAAATATTGCTAACATTAAATTAAAATTGATTCTTACTTTATAAAACATATATTATAGCTCAAATATTTTAAAATCAGAACTACCTTCAACAAAAAGGAAGGAAAGAAAATGGAACAAATAAAATATATTATTAAGGAACGAACTGAAAAAGTTATCTTTCCTAAAAACTTAGGATTTGGCCAAATCTTTACAGACCACATTTTTGAGATGGACTATTCAAAAGATAAAGGTTGGCATAACCCTACAATTAAACCTCTTGAAAATCTAAAGGTTCATCCTGCAATCTCCGTGATTCATTATGGACAATCAATTTTTGAAGGTCTTAAAGCTTTTAAAACCGTAAATGATGAGGTTGTAATCTTCCGACCTGATCTTCATATGCAACGATTAAATAATTCTGCTAAAAGAATTTGCATGCCGGAAGTAGATGTGGATTTTGTACTTGAGGCACTAAAAGAATTGATCGCAATAGATAGTGATTGGATACCAACAAACAGAGGAGAAGCTCTCTATATCAGACCATTTATGTTCGGTACTGATCCTGCGCTTGGAGTAAGACCCTCATTTGATTATAAATTAGTACTTCTTCTTTCACCGGTTGGCGCATATTATCCGGAAGGATTTAAACCAGTTAAAATACTAGTTCAGGATGATTATGTGCGTGCAGTTAGGAAGGGTTTGGGAGAATGTAAAACTTCTGCAAATTATGCGGCAAGCTTATTAGCAGCACAAGAAGCAAGTAAAAAAGGATTTACACAGGTTCTATGGCTTGATGGTGTTGAGCAAAAGTATTTAGAAGAAGTTGGAACAATGAATATTTTTGTTCACTTCAAAGATGAAATTGCAACACCAAAGCTAAGCGGATCAATTTTACCTGGTGTTACAAGAAGATCCGTAATTCAAATTTTAAAAGAGTGGGGAATGAATGTTACTGAAAGAGCAATTTCGATCGATGAGGTTATGTCCGCATATGATAAAGGAAATCTTGTAGGATTATTTGGAACAGGAACTGCCGCAATAATTTCTTCAATCGGATGGTTAACATATAAAGATAAAAATATGTCGTTTAATAATGGTGAACCGGGTGAACTTGATCTTAAGTTATTTAATGAACTTAATGCAATTCATCGCAGGGAAAAACAAGACACCCATAATTGGCTAACAAAAGTTGAAAAAAGAGTTGTTGAAGTAGAATAATGATCTCTCGTATTGCTGTTTTGCTTATACTTGTTACTTTTAATTTAAGTAACGCACAGAATTTAAAACCTAAAAATATTATCATCCTCATCGGAGATGGAATGGGCATCAACTATGTTGGTGCCTCATTTTTACAAAATCCAGACTCACCTTTTAGTGAATTCAAATCTGTAGGTTTATCAATTACGTGTTCTGCTGATAAGTTGATTACAGATTCAGCTGCTGGCGCAACTGCCATAGCTACGGGATATCTGACAAATAATAAGTACATATCTGTAGATACCCTTGGAAATTCTCTTTATACCATTTTTGAGCATTCTGAAAAGTTAGGACTTTCAACCGGAATAGTTGTAACCGGAACCGTAACTCACGCAACACCGGGTGCATTTGTCGGACATTCAATTAGCAGATATGATCAAACATTAATTGCATCTCAAATGGTTGAAAAGGATTTTGATGTGATTATTGGCGGTGGGTTAAAATATTTTTTACCTAAAAGTGACTCCGGTGAAAGAGAAGATGGTCGTGATCTTACAAAAGAACTCATCAATAAAGACTATGCTTTTTCAAAAAATTATTCAGAATTATCTTTACTTCCTGATTCCATAAATCAAATATATGCTCTTTTTGAAATGGATGGATTACCTGAAGCAGGCAACAGAAATTATTCTCTTGGCGATTTAACAAAAACAGCAATTTCTAAATTAAAAGAAAATGAAAATGGTTTTGTATTAATGATTGAAGGTTCTCAGATAGACTGGGCTGGACATGATCATAAATCGAAAGAATTACTTTCTGAAATGAGAGATTTCGAAACAGCAATTACCGAAGCTTTAAAATATGCAAAAGTAGATAGTAATACACTCGTTGTAATTACATCGGATCATGAAACAGGCGGAATGACAGTTACAGAAGGTACAAGAGATGCAAAAAATCTGGAAATCAATTATACAACAACTCATCATACTGCTTCACCGGTAGGTATTTTCGCGTTCGGACCTGGCGAAGAACATTTCCGCGGAATTATGAATATTAATCAAATTGGCCAAAAACTCTTCTATTTACTCGATCCATCTTATAAATATTAACATAAAATAATACCCCAAAGAAAATTTGCTCAAACTATTGACACGTGAACACTTGTGCACTATATTTGCAGTGAACAAATGAGCACTACTTTCAATTATGGAAATTATTAAAAATGGATAAAAAACAACTAACTGAGCGACAAGAAGAAATTTTAAATTTTATTCAGCAATTTTTACAAGAAAATGGTTATCCGCCAACTCTTAGAGAAATTGGAAAACGATTTGATATTTCCTCCACATTTGGTGTTAAAAGACACTTGGATGCGCTTACAAAAAAAGGTTATCTGAATATTTTAAGTAATGCTAGCAGAGGAATAACAATTACAAAGGATGAATTTGAAGCGCCAACTAGTATTAGCTTTAACGAAACAAATAATGTTAATCAAATTCCAATAATCGGTCGAGTTGCGGCAGGTTCTCCAATAATGGCTGAGGAAAATATTGAAGGAACTATTGGTATAGATTCTACGTTTTTAAAGAAAGATGCGGATTCATTTGCACTTAAAGTTAAAGGCGATAGTATGATTGAAGCAGGAATATTTGAAGGCGATTTAGTAATTATCTCCCCAAAAGCAATTACAGCAAATGGAGATATAATTGTTGCTCGTATTGAGGATGAGGTTACAGTTAAAGTGTATGAAAATAAAAATCAGCAGATAAGATTAATTCCACAAAATAATAATTATGATCCAATCGTTATTAAAAATAAAAATGAGTTTTCAATTGTGGGTAAAGTAACCGGCGTTTTAAGATGGTTAAATTAAAAGGAGTATGATATGAAAAGCGAAATATTTGAAACAGCAATTAAGAATAGAAATCGGTTAAGATTTTTGTATGGTTTAAATGAAGTATTAATTGAGCCTTACTACATCACGATGGAGAAAAGCGGTTCAAAAGTAATTTACGGAAAAGTTTATCAGTCCAGTGAAGTAAAAAAATTTAATTACAGCAAAATTGCAAACATAAAAGTTCTTGAGAAAAAAAGATTTTCACCAATTATTCCAATAATTCCACTTGCATCGTAAAGAGGTAATATTATGAATACAGATAGAAGAAGAGATGTTGATTTATTGATTGAAGAGTTCTGGAAAAAAGGATATTTAACTTTATATAGAAAGTTTGGAACCTATCTTCCTGAACCATCCAACATTGGCGGATTTGAAGTAGATGTGATAGCAAAACATAAAGACAATATTGCGATTGGAATTACTTTTAATGAGCAGGATTTTAAAGATCCATTAATGATAAAAAATAAATTATCCTATCTTGCCCAAAGACAAACAAGAGGAACAAATAAAAAAGTACAACTGTTTGTGGGGGTTTCAATACTAAATCTAAAAAATGCTAAGGATCTTTTAGATGAACTTGATCCTGAAACCAAGAAAAATATCAAGCTTTTCCAGATTACGGATAAAGCTGAGCTTTCAATTCATAAGAAAAACAGATCACAAAAAATCCTATTCTCATAAAAATTATGCTCAGGCTTAATAATATTGGCCTGAGCTTATCACACTTTACCTTTCAATACAACAATTAATCAAAATAAGCAATATTTAGTTACCTTGACATTCATGTACCGTAAAATTAACTTTACACGCTAAATCAATAACAGGAATGGATTTTGAGTAAAGAGAGCTCCACACCCGGTGAGCAGATTAAGAAAACATTAATAAAATCGGGTGAAATTCCTAAACACATCGCTATTATTATGGATGGGAACGGACGCTGGGCAAAAAAAAGAGGCTTACCCAGAGTAGCAGGTCATAAACGAGGTGTTGATACTGTTAAGGAAATTGTTGAAGCTTGCAGCGAGATAGGAGTTAAATTTCTAACCCTTTATACTTTTTCCACAGAAAATTGGAATCGACCAAAAGATGAGGTTTCAACCCTTATGCAGCTTCTTTTAAAGAGTTTGAGAGACAGGGTTAATGAACTTAATGAGAATGACGTTCGTCTGACTACTATTGGAAATATTGAGTCTTTGCCAATTGCTGTTCAAAAACAGTTAAAATCTGACATTGAAAGAACTAAGAATAATAAAAAAATGGTTCTGAACCTGGCATTAAGTTATAGTGGAAGATGGGAATTGCTTGAAGCAATAAAACAGATAGCTAATTCTACAGCGAGTGGGAAAATTAAAACAAACGACATTGATGAGAAACTTATATCTTCTTTTCTAACAACAAAAGATATTCCTGATCCCGATTTGGTAATAAGAACAAGTGGAGAATTTAGGGTTAGTAATTTTTTGCTATGGCAAATTGCTTATTCTGAATTTATAATAACAGAAACGCTTTGGCCGGATTTTTCTAAATTTGATTTATATGATGCAATAAAAATATTTCAAAAAAGAGAAAGAAGATTCGGTAAAGTAAGTGAACAAATAGAAAAGAATTAAAAGGATAAAGGTCTGGAGAATGTTCATTTCCTCCCCAATTAAACTGCCCAAATATTTATTAGTATTTTTTATATTGTTTTTTACCACTGCAATTTTTGCGCAACAAAGAACAACATATAAAATTCTTGGTGTTGCAGTTGATGGCAACAAATCATCTGATGTAAATACAATTATTGTTTCTTCTGGATTGAAGATAGGTGATGAGGTACAAGTACCGGGAGATAAAACAATAAATGCAATAAAAAACCTTTGGGCATTAAATATTTTTTCTGATGTTCAGATATCAATAGATAAACAATTAAACGATGGTGTATTCTTACTTATAAAGGTTAAGGAATATCCAAGGCTTGAAAAAGTTGTATTATTTGGAAATGATGAAGTTGATTCAGATGACATCGAAAAGAAAATTACTTTTTTACGTGGATCGATATTAAAACCACAGGATGTTGCAAAATTAATTCAACGTATTAATGGTCTCTATGAAGAAGAAGGATATTTTAATACAGAAATTCTTGCAAAATATTACAAATATTTTAGTGCGGATACAATTGGTGATAAAATATATATAAGATGGCAAAACACAGTCGATCTTGCTGATGAATATGAGGTTGAATATAATGCCTCTGAGGGGAAGTCTTCCGATTTAATTAATAAAATTAGAGAAAGATTCTTACTTAAATTAGATATAACTGAAGGCGATGAAGTAAGTGTTAGAAAAATATCTTTTAACAATAACAATGCTTTTGATGACAGTGATCTTAAAAGTGAAATGGATGAAACATCCGAAACAAAATGGTGGAAGTTTTGGGGAGGCGGAAAGTTTAATCCAAATGATTTCAAAAAAGATAAAGATCTGATAATTAATTTCTACAAGAAAAATGGATACAGGGATGCTGAAATCATTTCAGATTCTTTAATCTACTCCGATGATAAGAAGGATTTGAATATCGTAATGGATGTTTATGAGGGTCCACAATATAAGATACGAAATATTGAATGGGAAGGTAATACTGTCTATCCATCAGCCGCATTAAATGAAAGACTGGATTTTGCTGTTGGTGATGTTTATGATCTTGAAAAATTTGAACAAAATTTACGAGGTAATGAAAAACAATCTGATGTTTCTGCATTGTACCTTGATAACGGCTATCTGACTTTTAATCTTCAAACAAAAGAAACAAAAATTGGTGAAGATTCTATTGATGTATCGATTAGAGTTGAAGAAAGAAATCAATTTAAAATTGGAAGAGTAGATATTTTTGGAAACGATAAGACTAAAGAAAAAGTAATCCGAAGAGAACTGTATTCTATCCCTGGCGATTATTTTAACCGGGGCTTACTGTTCCGTAGTGTACAAAATCTTGCAAACCTGCAGTACTTTAATGTGGAACAGTTATATGGTCCTGATGGAATTACAACAAAATTATCAAGCGACAGCACTGTTGATGTCGGTTTTAAAGTTGAAGAAAAATCAAGTGATTATCTTAACGCTTCAGTAGGTTACAGCGGAAGTTTTGGATTTAGCGGTGCTGTTGGGGTTACCCTGACAAACTTCTCTATTGCTGAACCTTTTAGGCTTGGCGGCGGACAAGTTTTAAGTTTTAACTGGCAGTTTGGTGTTGGAAGTTTATACAGAACATTTACTCTGGGTTTTACTGAGCCTTGGATGTTTGATACACCTACTTCCGTTGGAGCGGAACTTTTTGATACGAGACAACAATATGTTTATGATCTTCGTCAGTCCGGCGCAACAATTAGAGTTGGGCGCAGATTAAAATGGCCTGATGATTTCTTCTATGTTCAAGGCAGATTTAAGTATCAGTACAATAATGTAATTGAAGGTCAAGGTTATTATCGAGAGGGTAAAAGCAATCAGTTTTCAGTTGGTGCTCTTATTTCAAGAAAAAATATTGACAATCCAATATTTCCATCAACAGGGTCATCGTTACAATTGGATGTTGAGCTATCCGGCGGTCCTGTACTACCAGGCAATGTTGACTACTTAAAAATTGGCTTTACAGCCGAATGGTACAGACGTTTATTTAATTCCAATAGATTAGCACTTTATACAGTTGCCAATGTTGGTTATTTAGATGAAATAGTTCCTGGTACAAACATTCAGCCATTTGAGTTCTTTTATATGGGTGGTAATGGTTTGATTATAGCAACAACCTCGCTCAGAGGCTATGATGATAGAACCGTGGGACCTAAAAATCCATCTACAGGACAGGTTATTGGCGGACGAGTAATGGCAAAATTTGGAGCAGAGTTTAGAGTAGCTGTTACATTAGAACCAATTCCGCTTTATCTTTTAATGTTTGCTGAAGCCGGTAATGTTTTTGAAAATTTTCAAAAAACAGATATTTTTGATCTGCGTCGTTCTGTTGGTTTTGGCGCGCGATTATTGATCAATCCGATTGGTTTAATTGGCTTTGATCTTGGTTATGGTTTTGATAGAAAAATTACGGATGGCGAGGACCCAACCTGGTTATTCCACTTTCAGTTTGGTAAAGGTTTTTAAATAAATTGTACAATAATAAAGAACGAGGAAAATAGTGAAAAGTTACATCTTAGTGTTAGCATTTTTAGTCTTAGGCTTTACTTCATTTGCGCAGTCACAATTAAAAATTGGTTATGTTGATTCAGAAGTTATTTTAACTCAATTTTCAGAATCAATTAAAGCACAGGGTGATCTTGATGCTATAACAAATAAATGGTCAGCTCAGCTAGATTCTATGACCTTATCATATCAGCAATCAATCGCGGATTATCAGAAACAAGTTGAAACAATGAACGATGCTAAAAAAACTGAATTTCAACAGAAAATTGTTAAAATGGAACAAGAAATAATGGAATTTAGAAAAGCTAAGTTTACTCAAGGAACAGGCGAAATCTATAAAAAACAAGAAGCGTTATTCGCACCGATAAAAGCAAAAATTTATGCAGCTATTGAAAAGGTATCTAAGGAAGAAAGCATGCAATTTGTATTTGATAAAAGCGGGGATATAATTCTTCTTTATGCCGATTCTGCTTTTGATATTACTTTTAAGGTTTTAGATCGATTAAAAAGAGGTAATTAATTTATTAAGTTTTTAATAATTCTCCCCATAATTTTTTGGGGAGAATTTTATTTTTTTATTTATCATGTTTTGACTAAGTAAAATTTAACAACAGGTTCTCCGATGAAAAAAACAATTATTCTGGCAATTCTGCTAATCACAACCTCAATTTCTTTTGCACAATTAAAAATCGGCTATATCGATTCTGATGCAATAATGGATAATCTTCCGGATGTTCAAGATTCAAGACAAAAACTTGATGCCTTAATTCAGGAATGGCAGGCTGAGCTTAACAAGCTTGAAGGTGAATGGAAAACAAAGTTTGATGATTATGAAAAACGCAAATTAATTATGACCGACCAAACAAGATCTGAAACAGAAGCAGCTCTTGTTCAATTGGAAACTCAAATTGCTCAATATCGTGAAAAGAAATTTGGAACGAATGGTGAATTGTTTCAAAAACAAGATGAGTTAATGAAGCCAGTTCAAAATAAAATATTTGGTGCTCTTAAGGAAATAGCCGAAAAAGAAGATTATGATTACGTATTTGATAGAAGCGGTGATATTATGATTCTTTTTGCAAAAGAAAAGTATGATCTTACTTCTCAGGTACTCGAAAAACTTAAACTGAAATAAAATTATAGATGAAAATTAGTGTCTCGGAAATAGCTTCTTTTGTTAATGGAACTGTTTCCGGTGATATTAATGTTGAAATTATTAATGTAGCTAAAATTGAGGAAGCAAAAACCGGGGAATTGACATTTCTTTATTTACCCTCATACGATAAATATTTTTCTACCACAGCTGCCTCCGCAATAATTGTTAAATCAGGTTTTAATAAATCCAGAAATGATATTACGTATATTGAAGTAAGTTCACCTGAAAAAGCTTTTTTTGCAATTCTAAAAAAATATTTTACTCCAGAATTTCCACTTAAAGGAATTGATCCATCAGCATTTGTTCATCCAACGGCAGTTTTAGGAGCTAAAGTATCAATAGGCAAAAACGTAGTTATATCTGCTGGATGTAAAATTGGTGAGAACTCAAAAATATTTCATAATACTGTTATTTCAGATAATGTGTCGATAGGTAATGATTGTATTTTTCATTCGAATGTTAGTATAAGAGAAGACTGTGTTGTTGGTAATAATGTTATTATTCACTCAGGAACTGTAATTGGAAGTGATGGCTTTGGATATAATCCAAACGAAAAAGGCCAGTATGAAAAAATTCCGCAAATTGGTAATGTAATTATTGAAGATGATGTTGAACTTGGCTCCAACGTTTCAATTGATCGAGCAGCATTGGGATCAACAATAATTAAACGCGGCTGTAAAATTGATAATCTTGTTCAGATAGCTCACAATGTAGTCCTTGGTGAGGATACTGTTGTTTCAGCGCAGACAGGAGTTTCAGGCAGCACAAAAGTTGGAAAACATTGTATTCTTGCTGGACAAGCTGGATTAGTGGGACATATTGAACTTGGCGATGATGTAGTTATTACAGCTCAGGCCGGTGTATCAAAATCAATTCTTAAACCGGGCTATTATTCCGGTTCTCCTGCAATGGAAATTCGATCTTATCAAAAAATGCAGGCTCAAGTCAGATTTATTCCTGAATATGTTGATAGAATAAAAGAGCTTGAAAAACAAGTGAAACTTCTATCAGAACATTTAAACAAAAAATAATTCGAGACACTCTAAAAATAATTTCATTGACTGTTAAAATTGTATTTAGTCGCCCATCTTACTATTTTTTTCCTTAATATTATAAAAAACTGGAACATGAATGATTGAACTACAAAGAACTATATCTAAGCCTGCAACTTTAAGCGGAATTGGGCTGCATACAGGTACAGAATGCACAATGACTTTTAAACCAGCACCAATTAATTCAGGAATAAAATTTATTCGAGTTGATCTTGGTGGTAATCCTGAAATACCAGCTATTGCAGATAATGTTGTTGATATTTCACGTGGGACAACAATCGGTATTGGTGAAGCAAAAGTTTATACCGTAGAACATGTACTTGCAGCTATAGCTGGATTGCAGATCGACAATATTTCAATTGAACTTGACGGAATAGAACCGCCGATAGGTGATGGAAGCGCAATCGCTTACGTAAATGCTTTGCTGGAGGCCGGTATAGAAAAACAGGATGCACCAAAAGATTATTTGATTATTGACGAAACCGTAACGTATTCGGATGAATCCAGACAGGTTGATATTGTTGCCCTTCCTTTAGATAAGTATAGATTGACGGTAATGGTTGATTATCAAAACCCCGCACTGGGCAGTCAGCATACCGGAATGTTTGATCTTGATAAAGAATTTGTAAATGAGTTTGCTTCAGCAAGAACTTTTTGTTTTTTAAGTGAAGTTGAAGAATTAGCCGATCAGGGATTAATTAAAGGCGGCGATCTTGATAACGCTGTTGTTATTGTTGATCATAAATTAGATCAGGATAAGTTAGATAGTCTTGGAAAAAGAATAGGGATAAAAGAAAAATTTGTTCTTGGAGAAGATGGTATTCTTAACAACAAAAAACTAAGATACAAAAATGAACCTGTAAGACATAAACTGCTTGATTTGATTGGTGACCTTGCTTTGATTGGTGCCCCCGTAAAGGCTCAAATACTTGCGGCGAGACCCGGACACAAAGCTAATGTTGAATTTGCCAAACAAATTAGAAAGCTCTATCAGCAGAAAAAACTTGTTAAGAAGTTTCAGTTTGTTAAAAAAGAAGGTGTTGTATTTGATATTAATGCGATCGAAAGAATACTTCCGCATCGCTATCCATTTCTACTAGTCGATAAGATTATCCATCTTGAAGTTGAAAAGAAAGTTATCGGTGTAAAGTGCGTTACAATTAATGAACCATTTTTTCCTGGACATTTTCCTGGACAGCCTGTAATGCCCGGAGTTTTGATAATTGAAGCAATGGCCCAAACGGGCGGCATATTACTTCTTAACTCTTTACCAAATTTTGAAGAGAAACTTGTATTCTTCATGAAAATTGACAAAGCAAAGTTTAGAAAAACTGTTGTCCCTGGTGATCAGCTTTTTATAGAAGTCGAATTACTTCAGAAAAAATCAACAACATTTACTATGGCTGGTAAAGTTTATGTTGAAAATGTTCTTGTTGCAGAAGCTGAATTTATGGCCGGTATCGTTGATAGACCTAAAAAAGCGGAAGAGTAAATATGAACTCAATTCACCCAACAGCAATTGTAAGCAAAAAAGCTAAAATTGGGGATAATAATATCATTCATCCTTTTACTATCATCGAAGATGATGTAGAGATTGGTGATGGTTGTGAATTAGGACCTAGTGCAGTATTGTATAATGGTGCTCGGGTTGGAAACAGAGTAAAAATTTATCAAGGCGCATCTATCGCTCACAGACCGCAGGATCTAAAATTTGGTAATGAACCTACGCTGTTTTACATCGGTGATGATACAGTTATTCACGAGTTTGTTACTTTCCATAGAGGGACTAAGGAAACAGGTTTCTCAAGAGTTGGTAAAAATTGTTTGTTTATGGCTTATACTCATGTTGCTCATGACTGTGTTGTTGGTGATAATGTTATTTTTGCTAATCTGGTTCAGATTGGCGGACATGTACACATTGATGATTGGGTAATACTTGCTGGTGCAAGCGCTGTACACCAGTTTAGTTTTGTGGGTAAACATTCTATGGTTGGTGCCAACTCTCTTGTTGTAAAAGATGTACCGCCTTTTGTTATGAGCGGTAGATTTCCTATAAGGTATGAGGGGTTAAATAAAGTCGGTTTAAGAAGACGCGGATTTACTGATGATGATATTGACATAATTAAAAAGACATATAATACTATCTACAATTCAGGATTTAATGTTTCACAAGCCATTACCAAAGTTGAAACTGAGTATGGTACTAATAAGCATGTACAGGAAATAATAAAATTTGTTAAGGCAAGTAAGCGTGGAATTATTGGTAAATGAAATGGCAATTTCTAAACTCCGGAGTTAACAGTGGTAAGTTCAATATGGATTTTGATGTCTTTCTTGCTGAAAATTTTAAAACAGATTATGCTGTTTTAAGATTGTATAGATGGAATCCTTATTGTATTTCACTAGGAGCTAATCAATCCTTAGAAGATATCGATCTTACCAAAACAAGGTATCATAAAATTGATGTTGTAAAAAGACCAACAGGCGGCAGGGCTATTCTGCATTCACAGGAACTTACATATTCTGTCATCTATCCGATAGACGCATTATCATCCGCAAAAAATATTTACAACGAAATAAATCTTGCATTAAGTAAGGGTCTTATAAATTTTGATACAAGATTAAACGAAATTGATTTAGAACATTCACAACCAGACTTTAAAGAATTTTATAAATCTCAAATAAGTTCAATATGTTTTGCAGTTTCTGCAAAAAGTGAATTAAATTTTAATGGTAAAAAATTGGTTGGCAGTGCTCAAAGAAAATTAGGAAATGTGATTCTTCAACATGGTTCAATTCTTTGCGGCACCTATCATAAAAAGATAGTTGACTATCTAAATGTAACAGATGATAAAAGAAATGGGATGCTAAACGAAATTTCATCTACCACTATAGACTTAAAATCTGTGCTGAATACAGATATAGATTATGCTAAATTAAATGTATCAATTCTTAAAGGTTTTGAAGAGCATTTTAGTTCTAAATTTGAAGAAATTGATCACGTGTATTTAGAAAGCAAGATGACAGCCTGATTTTATAACTTTGTTTTGCTCCCAACAATCATTCATAATAGTTTCACAAATAATGTTTTCAAAATTATTAAATAATATTTCATTTGTTCTTTTAATCTCATCAATTTCATTTGCACAGATTGAATCCCAACTATTTCTTGAAGGTGCTCGAATTACAGACATCAAACAAGAAGGAACTTCAATTTGGGTTGCTACCTATGGGCAGGGAATTTATCAGTACTCAATGAAGGATGGTAAATGGACAAACTACTCAAGTAAAAGTTCAAATTTAGAAAATGATCTTTTTCACTGCATTGCTGCTAGCAAAGATTATGTATGGGCTGGAGCAAATGAAGGATTGTTCATCTATTCAAAAAAAACAAAAAAATGGACGAAACGGAAATTTGCACAGGGTGGTGAGTTTGGAAATTGGATAAGAACTTTAAGTTTTGATGAAAAGAAAAATAGATTGTGGATTGGCAGATTTAGGAATATTACAGTTTTTGATGTTAAGAGAAATAGATTTACCGACTACAATCGTATAATAAACGGCGATGACAAGACTAATAACTTTAATGCAATTGTATTTGATGGTGATAGTGCTATCTGGTTTGGTGTAGAAGCTGGTGTGCATAAGTTTGAAAACACAAATAATGTTGATGATCAATCTGCCTGGAGTTATTTCAAAAATAAAGGCAGATATTTTAATGAAGATGGAAATTCAGTTTCTGTTTCTGATTTTGCCTTTACGAGTAAAGAGGTTTGGTTTGGAACAGACGAATTTGTTACTAAAGAACAACCGGAATATAATCCCGGCGGAATTTATGTCTGGGATAGAAAGCTTAAATGGGATAGAATTTCTAAAGCAAACGGGCTTGGGGGAAATGGTATTTACTGCTTAGCACGTACCGGAAATTATATCTGGGCAGGTGTTTATGAATTTAAAAAAAATGACAAAGAAGAATACGGCAAAGGTTTATATTTAATTAATCGCATAACAAAAAAAGTTACGCCTATTGACCTTAGTGAATTAAAAATTACAACCTCAAATATACTTTCGCTTTTTTTTGATGGAGTTTATCTTTGGATAGGAACGTCTGAAGGATTAATTAGATTAAAAATAGGCAATGAACTTGCGCATCTGAGAAAATAGGTTCTTCCTTTACTTTTTAGATTTCTTTAACTACGTTTGAGTATCTAAAATATGATTTAGGGGCAGGATTATGAAAAGCTATAGACTCTCATTCTTGTTCATGTTGGTTTCCCTTAGTTCAATTGTTTTTGCACAGAATAACGATATACAATTATTTCCTTTTTCCGATGACAGCTCATCATTAACAGAAACATCTCCAATATATCTCTCAGATACCGAGATCATAATCTTTTTCTGTAACACGCAAAACGATACAATTTTTATTTCAAGAACTACCAATGGAGGCAGTAGTTGGAGTGTACCTGAGTTTGTTATTGAAAGCGGTATAACTGGAGCATCTCCATTAATTTATTTATCGTCATTAATTACACCATCAAATAGAATTATTTTAAGCTGGTCTGTTGTGTCAGTAGGAATATTTTCTATTTACTCAGATAATTTTGGGTTGAGCTGGTCACAGCCTGTATTAATACTTGGCGGCGGTAATACTGCGGCCAGCAGGAGAAATTATAATTTAAATTTATCTCAAATTTCAAATAATAAAATTTGGTTAAGTTTTAATTTAGGCTTGAATGGCGGGATCTGTTATTACAGACAAAGTACAGACAACGGACAGACGTGGGGCGATAATACAGACGCCACTCTATTTATATTTTCAAATACATCAACACCATATTTTGGAGAGGTTTCCTTTGTCTCAATTAATGAAAATGAAATATTAGCAGTCTATCAATCTTCATCAACAAATCAATATGATATTTTTATGCGTAGAACTTCAGATGGAGGCCAAAGCTGGGGAGATGATATTTTGATTGAAGGTACTGAACTGGTAGAGAAGAGACCGAGAGCAATTAAAACTTCAGACAATAAAATTTGGTTGGTCTATCAAAGAGAGTATCCTACAATTAAAGCTGGTATAATGCAAAATGATATCTTTTACAAAACCAGTATTGATAACGGAATAAGCTGGAGTGGTGAAAAGCGGTTTACAAAATATATAGGTGATGACAATAGCATTAGTATTTCAAAAAATAATACCAAACCTTTTATATCATTTGTTACACAAAGATTTAGCAATTTTTTAAAGAACAAAAAAATTGCATATGGAATTGTAGGCGAGACAATTGAATTATACACGCCGCCCTTTATTTATGATATAATACAGCTGGCTAGCGGTGATATCAATCCATTAAAGCTTTCTGTAAATGTTCGAGCAAAGGATGATGATTCAATAAAAGTTGTATCAGTATCACTGGAAGATTCACAAAAAATTTATCTATATGATGATGGACTGCATAATGATAAAGAGGCAGGTGATTTTATTTTTGGAAATGATTTCTTATTGAATGACTACCCGGCTGGAACTGATGGATTTATCAATGTTAACAGAATTACAATACCGATTATTAAAAACGGTTCTTTAGGGGGACAGCTGATTTATCTGCCGATAGAGTGCAATTTTACAGTAGAAGATTTAGATAATAATATCACTTCTGGATTTAAAGAATTCTTTTTGAATATAAAACCATTGGGTTATTATGATGGAGCAGTATTTCTATACGCTGGTGGGTTCTTGATTTCAGGATATACTAATGGAGTGCTCTGGGGCGCAGGCCAGGCTTCTTCAAGTTTGATTGAGAATTTTATTCCCGGCAGAGTTAATGATTCATCAAACCCAAAAAATTCTATGTATGCTATTAATTCTTCTGATCAGCCGTTTGGAGCCAATTGGCAAAGATGGAGAGACGCAGTAGAAATTGGTGCTGATTTTTATGATGGTAATAATGATGGAATTTACAACCCTGTTGATCTTAACAACAATGGAGTTTGGGATAAAAATGAAGATATGCCATATTTACTCGGTGATAGAACAAACTGGACAGTCTTTAATGATGGGCAGCCCGGAAATCAAAGAGTAAGATTTGCAGGAGTTGATCCTCAGGGGATTGAAATACAGCAAACAGTTTTTGCATCTTCATTGCCGGAGTTAGAAAATGTATTATTCATTAGATATAAAATTACAAATAAGGGCACAGTTTCAAATGTTTTAGATTCTGTCATTCTTGGTTTTTGGTCTGATCCTGATTTAGGTGCTGATTTTAATGATGACCTGGTTGGCTGTGATACTCTATTGCAATCAAGCATTTGCTATAACGAGAGCGATATAGATACAACAAACAATCCAGGAATTCCTTCTTTCGGTCATACACCACCGGCTTTTTTTACAACTTTATTACAGGGTGCCCAAACAGAGGGAACATTAAATGACACAGCGTATGTAAAAAGAGGGCCGCAGTTTGAAGAGGAATATTATTCCAGGTAAAAAAAATACTGTAATAAATGCCTTTGTTCATTATGTTAGTTCAGATCCCTTAAGAGGGGACCCTAATGATGAAAATGAGCTAAGAAATTATATGCGAGGAAGATTTAAGCTTGGGCAGGTTTTTAATCCATGCGAACCGGATCCCTGGGGCGGTCTGTTTGGTGGTGTAGATTGTAGTAAAATAAATCCGCCTTTCTGGTATTCAGGAGATCCGGTTACAAATTTCGGCTGGATATGTACCACTGGCACAGACCAGCGAATGTTGCTCTCCACCGAACCATTTACTCTTGTTAAAGATAATCCGGTGGAAGTTATTTATGCCTACATACTTGGCAGGGGGACGGATAGACTTAATTCTATAATCATAGCTAGAGAAAATGTTCAGAAGGCAATGCAAGAGTACTTAAATAATTTTAGTTCATTAGCTTACAATCCCGGAGAGCCTCCGCTGGTTTTAAATAATTATGAGCTTTATCAGAATTATCCTAATCCGTTTAATCCTTCGACTACTATTAGATATGATGTTTTTGAAGATGGAATTGTTACATTAAAAATTTATGATATTCTTGGACAGGAAGTACGAACATTAGTAAATGAATTTCAGCCCCAACGCAGATATGAAGTTCAGTTCAATTCAGCAGGATCTAGCAAGCGGAGTTTACATTTACAGACTGCAGGTAAATGGATTTAATCAATCAAAGAAAATGATAATATTAAAATGAAATATTACGCATTAACAATATCATTAGTCCTAGCTTCATTATTATCTGAAAGTATTTTTGCACAGGATATGACCGGAAAAGTTGGTAGTTCTTACAGAATCAATTTAAATAAAATCAGCCTTCCCGTTTCCAGCGACGGTATTCTTGCTGCTGTTAATCTCCTTCCGGATGGTACAATGGGGAGATATGATAACTTACCATTCTTATTTTCAGGTGGATTTTATCTTGGTGGTTATAATAATTATGATATCTGGGTAAGAGCACAAGCTTCGCATAGTTTAATTAATGATTTTATTGCAGGAAAAACAGATGATCCTGGTAATAGGAATAATCAGATATATGTTGTAAAAAGTTTGGATAAGCCTTTTAGTAAATCCTGGATTGATTGGATTGACGCAGTAGGTCTTGGTGCAAATTATTATGATGGTGATGGAAATGGAAGGTATGAACCGATTGATAAAAATGAAAACAAAGCTTGGGATCCGGATGAAGATATGCCCGACATACTTGGCGATCTTACTGTATGGTGTGTTTATAATGATGGAAAGTTACCTCCACATGGTGGTTTCAGTACAAGTCAGGGAATTGAAATTGCTCAAACTATTTTTGGAAGCACATCACAGCAGTACCTAAAAAATATTTTGTTTATTCGTTATTCAATTTGCTATCGTGGCAGTAACGATAGATTAGATTCAGTTTACTTCAGCATATCAGTAGATCCTGATCTGGGGCAGGAACATGAAAATGATAAATCTGGCTGTGATAATATTTTGGAAATGAGCTATACATATCAAGACAGTCTTGAACTTGATGGGCATATTCCACCTTTCTTCTTTACTACTTTTTTACAAGGTCCAGAAATTTATACCGGGAATCATAATGATACATCAAGAATTAATTCCGGATTACTATTGGGAAGCAAGGAAAATGAGGGATATTTAAATTTATCACAATCATCCTTTTTTAATTATCCTCAATTAGGTAATTATACTCAACCAATAAATGCCAGACAGATATATAATATCCTTAAAGGGAAAGATGTTTTTGGTGGCTCATTTATTCCATGTGATTTCAATGAAATAAGTAATTTTGTAAATGTAAACTGCGATACACTTAATCCAAATTTTATGTTTAATGGTTCTCCCTCTAGTCCTTTTGGATGGTTAATGAAAGATAGTACTGATGCCAGAATGCTTTCGAATATTGGTCCATTTTCACTTTACAAAGATTCTGCTCAAGAGATAATTATCGCATATACTCTCGGTTCATCTCAATCAAGTTTTGCAGATGCTTTTAACAATGGAAAACAATCTGTAACCATTGCCCGAAATGAGTGGAACGAAAATTTTCCTGGATTATCTTATACAAATGTTACTCAATTTCCGGAGCCGAAAGTATGGAAGTATTATCATCTATCTCAAAACTATCCAAATCCCTTTAATCCTAAAACCAGGATCGCATTTGAAATTCCGAAGAATGAATTTGTAAAATTAAAAGTATTTGATTCTTTAGGTAAGGAAGTTATTACATTGGTTAATGAAGAAAAATCTCCCGGCAGACACGAAGTTGAGTTTGACGCTACTACGCTTTCATCAGGTATATATCTTTACCGAATTGATGCCGGTGGGTTCCTTGAATCACATAAAATGATATTGTTAAAGTAGTAATAGTTAAAAGTAAACTGTACCTGTTTTTCATCACTTTTTACCCTCATTATTTATAGTTATTTTTCAACCAAATATATTAACTATTCTGGTTTATCAATGATTAAAATCTCTGAAAAAAGATTACTTCAGTTAAAGAAGAATTTTGAAAATAAACGTATCGCTATTGTTGGCGATATGATGCTCGATATTTATTTCTGGGGCGATGTAAAAAGAATATCACCGGAAGCTCCGGTACCGGTTCTGGAAGTTGAAAATGAGTTCTATCGATTTGGCGGAGCTGCAAATGTAGCCTTAAATATTGCTTCACTTGGTGGTATTGCTCAACCTGTTGGTATTATTGGATATGATAATTATGGAACAATATTTAACTCTCTTCTTTCTGATCAGAAAATTTCGCATAATGGAATTATAGTGGATGATGGAAGACCCACAACTGCAAAAACCCGCGTGATTGCTGATAGCCAACATATTGTTCGGATTGATAAAGAAAGTAAAGAAATTATTGGGAAGAATATTCAGAATAAAATATTTGATTATGTAAAAAGTATTATTAATGATTTAGATGCAATTATTCTTCAGGATTACAATAAGGGAGTTTTATCTTCATCACTTATTGCACAATTAATAGAGATGGCCAATAAAAATAAAAAATTAATTACCGTTGATCCAAAATTTAACAACTTTTATGAATATAGAAATGTAACAGTTTTCAAACCAAACAGAAAAGAAGCTGAAGATATACTCGGAATGAAAATTAAGACTGATTCAGATATTTCTTTTGCCGGCAACACATTACTAAAAAAATTGAATGCTAAAAATATTTTATTAACACTTGGCGAAGGTGGCATTGCAGTTTTTGAAAAAGGTAAACCTGAAAAACGTATGCCTACAAAGGCAAGAAAAGTTGCTGATGTATCTGGTGCGGGAGATACAGTTATCTCAACATTAACTGTTGCCCTGGCTGCAGGTGCTAATATTTATGAGGCTTCTTATTTGGCTAATTATGCCGGCGGAATTGTTTGTGAAGAAGTTGGGATCATTCCTATTGAGATTAATAAACTATTTGATACCGTTGTAAGAGAAAATAAATGAGTACTATAAAATCACGAATAGAAATAAAAAAAATTAGAGAACAACTAAAACAGCAAAATAAAAAAGTAGTTTTTACTAATGGCTGTTTTGATTTAATTCATTCCGGTCACGTTGATTATCTTGTAAAAGCAAAAGAGATGGGTGATGTACTAATCCTTGCTTTAAATACCGATGCATCAATCAAAATTATAAAAGGTAAGAAACGTCCTATCTTAGAGCAGGATGAAAGAGCCTTTATTGTATCTAATTTAAAGCCAGTTGACTATGTGACTTTTTTTGAAGAAGATACTCCTGCCGAAATCATTAATGATTTAATCCCTGATGTTTTAGTTAAAGGGGCCGATTGGACTATTGATAAAATTGTAGGAAGAGAGATAGTTGAGTTGAATGGTGGAGAAGTAAAAACAATAAAATTTGTTAATAACCAATCAACTTCAAACATTATTAATATTATTAAAGAGCGATATAAAGATTAGTGGACGATAAGAAGATACAGGAAGAAACCAAGAAGATTATCGGCAAAGGCAGAAAAGCGTTACGATACGGAGTAAATATTTTTGTTTACACGTTTGTTGCTCTCTTTATGCTGTTAATGATATTCTTCGGAGTATCTCAAACTTCTATATTTAAAGATTGGCTTCGTGATACGGTTGTTGAAATTGTAAATGACGAGATAAAAGGGAAATTAGCAATAGAAGAAATAGATGGAACAGTTTTTACATCATTGCTGATTAAGAATATTTCTTTAACATCCCTTCAAAATGATACGATTGTTGCTGCCGGAAATATTGAATTAAGAACAAGTCCTCTTAAAATTCTTTTTAAAAATATTTACATAAGAAAATTTGAGTTAAAAAATGCCAGGATCCACCTTGTTGAAGAATCAGACGGAGAATTAAATTTACTTAAAATGTTCCCGCCATCAACCGAACCTGACGACACAACATCGTCGGTATTTCCCTTTACAATAGAAGTTGCTGATTTTGCTTTAACGAATGTGGATTTCTCAATGCAGAGGTATGATAAAGTTGGAAGTACTCAATATTATCAAAGTATCTCTACCGATGATCTGCGAATTACTAATTTAAATGTTTCATTTAATGCCTTTGCTGATCTAAATAAATACGCTTACAGACTAACAATCAATAATATTTCATTCAGTCCTAACTTTAATTATTTTCAATTGCAGCATTTAAGCGGAAGTATTCTGTTAAGTCCAAAATTAGCGGGTATTAATAAACTTCATTTAGTTACTAATGATTCCGATATAGAATTAAGCGCTGCAATACTAGGTGTAGATTTTTTAAATGATTTTTCGATGGATAAACTTGAGAATGCACCTATCCGGCTTAGTTTTTCTTCACCCAAATTAACTGTTGATGATGTCACAACTTATGTTCCGGTTTTGAAAATGTTTGATGGAATAATCTCAACAGAATTAGAAGGTTCGGGAACTTTCAATGAGTTATTGTTAAAGAAGTTTTTTATTAATTATAATAATACATCTCTTAAAGCAAATGGGACTCTTAAAAATTTACTAGATGCAGAAAAGATGTATTTTGATATTAGTATTACTGACTCATATATAGATCCATCTGACCCTAATAAATTACTTAGAGAATTAGAGTTACCTGAGTATATGGAATTCGGGGTTTTTAAGATTGATACATTAACTTATTCAGGAGGACCATTAGATTTCAAAACTAGATTTGCTATCAGAACTGATAAAGGAAATATGAACGGTACTGCTAATATTAATTTGCGTTCACCAGAAATGATATATGATGCAAAATTCATAACAAAAAATCTTGATCTAAGTCCTTTTACATCTATCTCAACGGATATGAATTCTGAAATAAAAATCAGTGGTGTTGGATTTGATCCGCAAAAAATAAAATTAGATCTTTCAATGAAGTCTGTGTCATCTAGGATTGGTGAAAAATATTTTAACGATATAATCATTAATTCTAGAGCAGAAAATGGTTTGATAACTACATCTTTGTCTATTTCATCGGATTCCTCTTCTGCAAATTTACTTGCAGATATAGATTTTAAAAATCCTGATGACCCGACATATGAAATTAAAGGTCGAACAAATGGTATCAACCTTGCAAAAATTCTCAGTAATCAGGCCCTTGATTCAGAAATAAATATTTCACTTGAAGCGACCGGACAGGGATTTAACCCTGACAGTATGGATCTTTTTCTTGTAACAGATATCTACAAATCTAGATTTATGGATTTTGATATTGACAGCACCCGATTGATTATGGATTTAAGAAGAAATGACGGCGGTAAAAAAATAGTAAACGTAATTTCTGATATTGCTGATATTACAATTAAGGGTGATTTTTTAATTACTTCTATAGGCGATGTGCTTGCACGAGAAGCGGAAATTATAAACGCGGCAATTGACGAGAAACTAAATCCAATTTTCAAAAAGGATTCTTCAAATATTTTAAATTCCGAAAACTTAGCAATTAAAGATCAGATATCTGTACAAGATTTTGATTTGGACTATCTATTGGATTTTAAAGAATCTATGAATTTAACCTTGGGTAATAACCAGATTGAACTTGATGGACAGTTAAATGGTTCAATGAAGTCATCAAACGACTCTTTGAGTTTTTTACTTTATGCAGATATGGATTATTTGAAGTATTGGAATGACGTGGATGTCTACTTTTTAACAAATTCAAATCTTTTCTGTAGTCTTTCGAATCATTTAATTAATGGAGACTCGGGTAATCTAAATGCTAAAATGGAATTTAAGTCAGATAGGATTTACGCTGGTGCAAATATATATGATCTCAATTCAAAGGCTAACTTATTAAATAATCAGCTAGATATATCTGTGGATGCTAAATATGAAAAAAACATCACAGCCAACTTAATTGCAAATACAATTTTTGATTCTGAACAACTGAAGTTAAACATTAAGAAACTAAGCATTAACTATAATCAATTTAACATTCACAATAAAAACACACTTGAGCTGATATACTCAGATGAAAAATTAGATTTTCAAAATTTTTTATTAGATGTTGCTGACGGATCATTAAAAGTAGAGGGTTCATTTGGAGTTACGGGTGACCACAATATTCAGATCAGTTTAGATTCACTGAAAGGCAAAAAACTTGTAACGGATATTTTGGGAAACTTTGGACAGAAAAATATTGACGCGGATATTAAGCTTGATGGTTCGGTTACAGGAAATTTTAGTGATCCAAAGTTTATCGTGACTGCATCAGCAAAAAGAATAAAATATGGTGAGAGCCATTTTGGTTCTTTATTTTCTGTTTTTGAATATGCTGACAATAAGTTGAATACAGATGTGAGATTTCTCGATTCCACAGAAAATAATGACACCCCTGCAATGTTAATTACTGGATATATTCCAATTATCCTTACTGATACTAAAGATTCACTAACCAATACTCAGAGATCGATAGATTTAACGATACAATCTGACGAATTTGATTTAAGCTCATTAAAGAATATAATGCCTTATGTTCAATTTCAAACAGGTAAACTTGAAACCGATATATATATATCAGGAACAGTTTCTAAACCAATAGCCATTGGATATTTTAGTATTAACGATGCAAAATTTAAGGTAACCAATAATAATCTTGATTATGATCTTAGTGCAAAGGTCTGGATTGATGATGAAAATATAACGATCGAAAGCATTACTCTTCAAAATGTTTTTGGAACTAAACAGGGTGGTTCCTTAAAAGGAAATGGATTTGTTAAGTTGAATGAATTTAAATTGGATTCTACTTTTATTAAAGTTAATGGTGACTTAAAAGTACTTGACAAAACATCTAAAACTTCAAGCCCGCTTGCATACGGTGATGTTACATTGCAAACAAGAGGTGATATAATTTATTCTGCAAAAAAAGGAATTTCTTATGTTAACCTGCCTATAGACGTTACAGTTGCTGATATTATAATTCCACTTAATAAATCAGCTTATTCAAGTAATTCAGGGTTCACATACAAGTATGCAGATAATGGAAGCGGTATTGATAAACTAACAAGTGAATTAGATAGTCTAATAGAAATCACTAATAATAAAAATGATTCTGTTCTAAATATCGGTTCAGATGCTTACCGATTTGATTATACATTGGATATAAAACTGAAAACTGAAGCCGAAGTGGTTGTTATTCTTTCTAAAGAACTAGATCAAAATTTAGTTGCTATTCTTGGCGGCGATTTTTTTCTTGAATCTGTGAACGGCAAAACCAAATCCGGCGGCGAGTTAGAATTGTTGGAAGGTTCTACTCTTAGTTTTATTAAATCATTCTCGGCATTTGGAAATGTTAAGTTTGATAAAATCAGTAACCCGATTATTGATATTACTTCAACTTATAAGGATTATTATTATCCGCCAAGTTCTGGTAATGGAACTAATGAACAAGAAGTGGCTGTTAAGATTAAATTAAAGGGCCCATTAAGTGAATTAAATCAAAATTTTATTCGGGATGAAGATAATATTGGCGTTTATATGGGCAGACAGGCAATTGAAGAGGACAAAAAAGATCCATCAAAAAATGCTGCCGATGCAATGTATTTCCTTATTATAGGTAAGTTTCCTGGGGATGATAATAATCAAAATGATAAAAATTTGGTGGCTTCAACAACAACTTCATTAGCCGGTTCTTTGATTGGTGAAGTTTTAAATCAATATTTTGATAATTATGTAACGGGTTTTCAATTAAGACAGACAGCAACTGATACTAAATTTAATTTACTGGGTAAAGTTTGGAAAATTAAATATCAGATTGGCGGTTCTACAGAAGTGTTACAGGATTTAAGCCGCGCTAATGTTAGAATGGAATACCCAATAACTGAAAGATTACAATTACGTTTGGAAAGAAAAGAATCTGAGAATCAAACATCATCAATCAACAATCCACTTTTCTTTGAAGGTGGTTTTAAATATAATTTTGAGTTTTAATGAAAAAAGAATTAAAAGCTTTCTTTAACAGAAATCAAAGCAGAGGATTTAAGGCCAAGGATATTGCAAATAAACTTGGGTTTAATTCGGATCATGAATATGCATCTTTAAAAGCCGCATTACATAAATTGGAAGAGGAAACATTTCTAATCAGAACAGGAAAAAGATATCAGCGTAATAAACTTCCTCAATCAAATAGGGTTAAAGGCAGGCTCGAGATAAATAGGAATGGCTTTGGATTTGTAAACATAAATAATGAAAAGCATGGCGATATTTTTGTTGCTGCAAGAAACATAGGAACCGCCTTTGATGGTGATTTAGTAGAAGTGGAATTATTTGCTCAGCAAAAAGGAAAGAATATTGAAGGACAAGTTGTAAAAATTGTTGAAAGAAAACGTAAAGAATATGTGGGTGTAATTAAAAAATCAAAATCATTCTTCTTTATCTCTCCGGATGATCCAAAATTGCAAAGAGATATTTATATAAACGAAACTAAGCTGAATGGTGCTAAAACAGGGGATAAAGTTGTTGTTGGCAAATTGGTTTGGGATAATTCTATGCTTAATCCTGAAGGCGATGTTATTGAGGTGTTGGGCAAATCAGGTACTCATGAAACTGATATCATTTCCATTGCACGTGAATTTGATCTTAAATATAAATTCCCCGCCTCTGTGTTAGCCGAAGCCGAAAATATATCGACTGTCATCCCAAAAGAAGAAATTAAAAAACGATTAGACTACAGGAATAAAAATGTCTTTACAATTGATCCTGATGACGCAAAAGATTTTGATGACGCACTTTCAATCGAAAAGTTGGAGAACGGAAATTTATCAATAGGTATTCATATTGCCGATGTTTCGCATTATGTAAAAAAAGATTCTGGCCTCGATGTTGAAGCTCATGAAAGGGGCAACAGTGTTTATTTTGTAGGCAGGGTTATACCAATGCTGCCGGAAAAATTATCAAATCAAATTTGTTCCCTTGTTCCATCTGAAGATAGATTAACATATTCTGTTATTGTGGAAATGACCCCAAGAGGCAAAATCATTAATTACTCGGTTGACAAAACCATAATAAACAGTAAAAGAAGATTTACTTATGATGAGGCTCAAAAAGTAATTGATGATGGCAAAGGGGATTTAGCTGAAGATATTTTGCAATTAAATAAAATTGCAGAAATTTACAGAAAAAAAAGAATGAAAGAGGGCAGTTTTAATTTTATATCTCCTGAAGTAAAATTTAATCTTGATGATACTGGAGTACCGGTTTCGATAATAATTAAACAATTAAAACCGAGTAATATGCTTATAGAAGAATTTATGCTTCTTGCTAATAAGTTAGTAGCTACTCAAATTGCAGTTCCCAAAGTGGGTGCGGTAAAACCATTTGTTTATAGAATACATGATTTACCGGATCAGGAAAAAATAGTTGAGTTTTCTCGATTTGTAAAAACCCTTGGTTATACATTTGATCCTAATGCATCATCTAAATCAATAGGTTTTCAAAATCTTCTCAATCAGGTTAAAGGCAAGGAAGAAGAGGCTCTGATTAATGAGTTAGCAATTCGTTCAATGGCAAAAGCAGTTTACTCACCTGATAATATTGGACATTATGGTTTGGGATTTAGTTACTATTCTCATTTCACTTCTCCTATCAGAAGATACAGCGATTTGATAGTTCATCGTTTACTTTTTAATTATCAAAATCTAAAAAGTGGTGAAATTTATTCACTTGCACAATTGCAAGAAATTTGCGAAAATATATCAGCAACTGAAAGAAATGCCGTAGAAGCAGAGCGATTTAGTGTTAAGCAAAAGCAAATTGAGTACTTAAAAAATCATCAGGGCAACGAGTTTTCGGCAATAATTTCTGGCATTACAAATTTTGGAGTTTTTGTTAAAATAACGGAAATACTAGCAGAGGGTTTAGTTAGATTGAGAGATTTGGATGATGATTATTATATATATGATGAAAAAAATTATGCCATAGTGGGTAAACGGACAAAAAGACAATATCGGTTAGGTGATAAAATTCATGTAAAGCTTATCCGTGTTGATGAGGAGAGATCAGAACTAGATTTTATAATACTTGAATCAAGGGATTAAGCATGAAGTTTGTAAAAATTTTGTTAGCATTTATTTTTTTTATTTCCATTTCCGCATTCGGACAATTTGGAAAAAATAAAATCCATATAAAAGATTATGATTGGTACTATATCCAAACCAAACATTTTGATATTTACTTTTCACAGGATGGAGAAACTCTAACAGAATTTGCAGCTAAAGCAGGTGAAGATGCAATTGTCTCTATACAATCCACTTTTAATTACAGGGTAAATAGCCGGATTACTTTAATAATCTTTAATTCCCAAAATGCTTTTCAGGAAACAAATGTTATCGATCAGTATTTAAGTGAAGGAATTCAGGGGTTTACTGAATTATTTAAAAACAGGGTAGTTGTTCAGTTTACAGGATCTTACAAACAATTTCGCCACCTAATACATCATGAACTTGTGCACGCTGTAATGAATGATATGTTTTATGGCGGATCGGTTCAAAATATTATTGCTAATAATATATCACTACAATTTCCGCTTTGGTTTAGTGAAGGATTGGCTGAATACGAAGCACTTGGCTGGGATGTGGATACTGATATGTTTATTCGTGATGCGGCTGTTAGTGAGTATCTTCCAGAAATAAATCAGCTTAGTGGATATTTTGCTTATCGAGGTGGTCAATCGGTTTTTTATTATATAGCAAATAAATATGGGAAAGAAAAAATAGGTGAGCTGGTAAATAAAATAAAAGGGGTGGGCAATGTTGAAGAAGGAATTAAAGCTACTTTAGGAATTGATGTTAAAGAACTCGGTGAGAGATGGAGAAAAGATATCAAGAAAACTTTTTGGCCTGACGTTGCACTAAGAGATGACCCTGAAGATTTTGCAAAAAGATTGACGGATCCTGAAAAAGATAAAGGATTTTATAATACATCGCCTACACTTTCGCCACAGGGTGATAAAATTGCGTTTATCTCAAACCGTGATTATTACTTTGGGCTTTATATTATGGATGCTTTAACAGGAAAAACTCTCGAAAGAATTGTTGAAGGAAATCAAACTCCTGATTTTGAGGAACTAAATATTTTAACACCCGGCTTAACTTGGTCACCGGATGGAACAAAAATAGCTTTATCAGCAAAGCGAAGCGGATTTGATGCCATCTATATTTTTGATGTAGAATCGGGGGATAGAGAAATCCTGAATATTAATTTTGACGCTGTTGAAAGTGTAACTTGGTCTAATGATGGTAGAAACCTTGCATTTATTGGTCAGAATTCGCGTCAGTCCGATTTGTATATTTACAACTTCGAAACAGGTACAACGAAAAACTTACTGAATGATATATTTAGTGATGCTGATCCTTCATGGTCACACGATGATCTTGCAATTTATTTTTCCTCGGATAGAGGAGATTATCTTAATGGAAGCGAATTGCCAAGTGATTTTAAAATATCCGAACAAAATTATTCGCAGATGGATATTTATAAAATTATACTTTCAGAAGGAAAAGTAATTAGGATAACTGATCTACCTCTCAGTGATGAAACTTCACCAAAAGAAGAAGCAAATGGAGAAAATATTATTTTAATTTCTGATCAAAATGGGATAAATAATATTTATACAAAATCGCTTAATTTGGATAATAATGTTAAATCTGTGCTAGACACACCATTAAAACCAATCACTAACTCTATAAGCGGTCTATATCATTTATCTTTAACAAAGGATACGAAAAAATTAGTTTTCTCTACCTTGTACGAATCAGTATTTAATATATTTATGATCGACAATCCATTCGAAGCAAAAACTAAGCTTGATACTTTAACACCAACATTATACTTTACAAAATTAGAAGAACAACGAAATAAAAAATTTGAAATTCGTACAGTTGAAAATGAGAAAAATCAAATTGAAAATATTCCTGTAGATGATGATGAGATTAAAATATTCACAGGCGATGTTGTTGTTGTGGATTCTTCGGCCAATGATAAAGTAAAAGATTTTTCTAATTTTGTTTTTGGGAAACAAGATACCACACAAGAAAAAGTATACGCAAATGATTCACTTTTTATTCCCAAAGATAATTTAGATCAAAATGGAAATTACCGTGTTAATAAATATAAAATTACTTTCGGTCCAGATCTTATATACGCAAACGCCGGTTACAGCACTTTTTATGGCTTAATCGGAACAACTGTTCTCTCATTTAGTGATGTATTGGGTGATCATCGATTAGTCGGTGTTACTGGTTTACAAATCGATTTAAAAAATAGTGATTATGGATTAGCATATTACTATTTAGGTGGAAGAATAGATTATGGTGTGCAGGGATTTCACACAGCAAGATTTGTTAATTTGGTTAGAGGTAATTATATAAATTTGTATCGATACAGGAGTTATGGGGCAACCTTCTCTGCAAGTTTACCTCTCAACCGTTTTTATAGATTTGAAGGGGGATTAAGCTGGTTAAATGTTAAAGGTGAAAACCTGGATGATATTTCAATCCCTTCAGACGAAGCCTCTTTTCTAATTCCGTCCTTAGCTTTTGTTCATGATAACGTTATGTGGGGTTATACTTCACCTATCCAAGGTACGAGGTATAGAGTTGAAGCTTATGGAAATCCTGGTATTGGAAATAAAAAATTAAGCTTTTATACACTCAGTGGAGATTATAGAACTTATTTTAGATTTTGGACGGACTATTCATTTGTTATGAGATTTTCAGGTGGTTATTCTGGCGGTTCAAACGCTCAAAGATTCTTTCTTGGAGGAATTGAAAATTGGATAAACAGATCATTCGCTACTTCGGAAATTCCAATAGAGTCTACTAGCGATTATGCTTTCTTAACTGCAGTATTACCGATGCGCGGTTTTAATTACTCTGAGCAAATTGGTTCTAAATACTTTCTAATGAATTATGAGCTAAGATTTCCTCTTATCAGATATTTGGTTCCAGGTCCTCTTCCGATTTTATTTAGTAATATTCTTGGAGTAGCGTACATAGATGTTGGTTCGGCCTGGAACAATACTGGTAAGCTGCAATTCTTTAAAAAAAATGAAAACGGTAACACAGTTAGTAAAGATTTATTAATGGGAACAGGAGTTGGTACTAGAGTATACTTCCTCTACTTCTTATTAAGGTTTGATGTAGCTTGGGCTTATAATGTTGATAAATTTGCCAAACCGATTTTCTATTTTTCGATCGGGGCAGATTTTTAATTCATTAAAGCAGTTACCGGGAAAAATTATTAATCCGTATTGTTTTTTTTCTCGGTTTTTACTTCTGTAGATAGTTTTTCAACTGGTTTAGATTTGTCAGGCATTTTTTTATCAGAACTTTTTGATGAGTTCTTATAATCAGTATGATAGAAACCAGTACCTTTAAAAATTGTACCAGCACCCGAACCAATTAATCTTTTTACATCGCCATTGCATTTAGGACAACTCTTTACTGGCTCATCTTTCATCGATTGAAAAATTTCAAATTTATTATCACAAATCAGACACTTGTATTCATAAGTGGGCAAAACAATCTCCTAATATTTAAAGGCAAACATAATGAATAATTAGAGAATGTTCTATAAATTTGTCTTAATCAAATATATTTTACTTAACTATTAGAAAACTGCAAATTGAAAAAATTAATTCTACTCCTGCTTCCAATATTAATTACATTTACTGGCTGCTTAAATTATATTCAGAATACAGTAATTTATCCTGATGGTTCGGGAACAATGGAAATTAAATATTGGATGAAATTTTCTGATACAACCAGTGTAGCAACGATTTTAAATTTAGAATTATTTAATACTGACTCAATCAGAAGTGAGTTTTCTTCAGAATTTGTTAATATAATTGATGTTTCAACTTATTCTGATACTACCGATTCTACAGTACAAGCAGAAATAGAATTAAGCTTTAATCATGTAGATTCCTTAAATACTGCTAATGCGTTTTCACAATCCAGATTTTTACTTGAGGACGGGGCAGCAGGGCAGAAAATATTTTCACAATTTATTCCTCCAGTTACTACTGGTTTTGGTATTGATGGGAGTAACTATTCAGTAACATATAATTATGAAATTCGCGGCGATATTATCACCCACAACGCAACTAATAAGTCTGGTAATAATTTAATCTGGTCATATTCCTTAGCAGAAATTGGTCGGGGGAAAACGATTTCAGTTACTTTTAAGCCTTTTAAACTGAAGGAAACTCCATATTGGATTTATATTCTTGCTGGATTAGTACTATTAATAGTCGTTTTCTTTTTGATTAGAAAAAAGAAAGATTAACAAACTTAAAACTCCTTAAGCATTTAATTTTATTGACATAACTTACCTCTTTGGTTATATTTAGCATCTATTTTTAATTTTAGTAGAGCATCAAAAAATGTCATCCGTTGGATATATGATTTTTGCCGGTACTTCAAATATACCTTTGGCGGAAAAAATTGCAGAATCTGTTGGGATGCCATTAGGAGTGCTCGAACTAAAAAGATTTAGTGATGGTGAAATTTGGGTTAAGTTTGGTGAGAATATCAGAGGTAGAGAAATTTTCTTAATTCAGTCTACCAATCCGCCTGCTGAAAACTTGCTTGAACTTTTAATCATGATTGATGCAGCCCGAAGGGCTTCAGCAAAAAGAATAACGGCAATTATTCCTTATTTTGGGTATGCCAGACAAGATAGAAAAGATCAGCCGCGTGTATCTATCACCGCAAAACTTATGGCTAATCTTATTACAGAAGCCGGTGCCGATAGAGTAATGACAATGGATTTGCATGCATCCCAAATTCAAGGTTTTTTTGATTTACCAGTTGATCATTTATATGGATCATCAATTTTCTTAAATTATTTAAGTGGATTATCCGATAACCTTTCAGTTGTTTCACCGGATGTAGGTGGAATTAAAATTGCCAGAGCCTATGCAAAAATGTTACACTCTGGTTTAATCGTTATCGATAAGAGAAGACCTAAACAAAATCTTGCTGAAGTTATGAATATTATTGGCGAGGTTGAAGGAAAAGATATTTTACTTGTTGATGATTTAATTGATACAGCGGGTACATTTGTGGGTGCAGCAAATGCACTAAAAGATAAAGGGGCAAAAAAAATATACGGTGCTGTTACACATCCATTGCTTTCAGGACCTGCAATGGAAAGACTGAATAGCGGTAATATTGACAAACTTTTTGTCACTGATACTATTAATTTTGATGATAGTATGTGTGATAGAATAGTTAAGATCTCAGCGGCTCCTTTGTTTGGAGAAGCAATTATTAGAACTTTTAAAAACGAATCAATTAGTTCATTATTTAATATAGATAAAGGTTAAAAGACCCGGAGTTAAAATGGAGAAAGTAGTAATAGAAGCACAAAAGCGTACTAAAATTGATAAAGCATCAAGAAGCGCTTTACGTAAAGAAGGAAAAGTTCCAGCAGTTTTTTATTCAAAACATCACGAACCACTAGCTGTGCAATTTTCAGAAAGAGCAATTCATCCTCTTGTGTTTACTTCTAAAACAAGTTTAATTACTTTAAATGTTGAAGGAAATGAAGAATTAGATTGTATTATTAAAGATGTTCAATTCGATCCTGTTTCAGAAAAAATTGTACATGTAGATTTATTAGGATTGAAAAAAGGTGAAAAAATTCAAATTGAAGTTCCTATTCAATTAATCGGAAACCCAATTGGAATAAAAGAAGGTGGAATATTACAACATACACTTCACAAGCTGCAGATTGAATGTTTGCCTATCAATATCCCAGAACATCTAGAAATTAATGTTGCCGATCTGAAACTTGGTCATGCTATTCATGTTGGAGATGTTAAGTTTGAAAATTTTGACGTACTAAGTCCTTCTGAATCTATCATCGCATCAGTTACACATCCAAAAGTTGAAAAAGAAGCCACACCGGCTGAAGAAACTGAAGAAGTAGTTGAACCTGAGGTTATTTCTAAAGGTAAACCACAGGAAAAAGAAGACTAGTATACGTGCGTCTTATTGTTGGAATTGGAAATCCTGGTAGTCGTTATATAAGTACCAGACATAATATAGGATTCCAATTCCTTGATTTTTTTGCTAAAGAAAAAGCATTAGCATTCAAAGCTTCAAAATTTGATTATCATTTTGCTGAAGGGGAATTTTCAGGTGCACCCTTCGTCTTAATTAAACCTGATACATTCGTTAATAATAGCGGCATAGCTGTTTCAGAATGCTTAAACTATTATGGCCTTAGCGTTTTTGATATTTTGGTTGTAGTTGATGATGTTTATTTAGATCTCTCTGATATTCGAATTAGAAATACAGGAGGAGATGGAGGCCACAAAGGCTTAAGTTCAATAATCTATCATCTGCAAAGTAATAACTTTTCCAGATTAAAAATCGGTGTTGGAAAGGATTTTGAATCTGGAAATCTTGTTAACTATGTTTTATCTAACTTTGACAAAAACGATTTTATAAAACTTGAAAAATCCTTTGAGATTTCTACACAGCTTACAGAAAGTTTTATTTCAGAAGGATTTGAAAAAATGCTAAGCACCTTCAGCCGATTAAAAAATTTAAATAATATAAATTAAGTATCAGATAAACTCGATTTGAGGAGAGCAAAATGGATTTATTATTTCATGTCATTCCACTTTTTGGTGTAATAGCGTTACTGTACACTTTTTGGCGCTCAAGATGGATATCTAAACAGGATGCTGGAACTGAAAAAATGCAAGTCATAGCTGGTCATATCGCAGAAGGCGCTATGGCATTTCTTAAAGCTGAGTACAAGGTATTAATCTTTTTTGTAATTATCGTTGCAGTCCTATTGGCGTACAGCGGTGCAAACTCAGCTGATTCATCTCCTCTTGTTGGTTTATCATTTGTCGTTGGTGCTTTTTGCTCAGCGCTAGCGGGTTTTATAGGCATGAGAGTTGCAACAAAAGCTAACGTAAGAACTACTCAGGCAGCAAGAACAAGCATAGGTAAAGCACTAGAAATTGCATTTGCCGGAGGCTCTGTAATGGGTTTGGGCGTTGTAGGGCTTGGTGTTTTAGGTTTAGGTGGATTGATGATAATTTATGGTGATATGTATGGAATGTCTACTCAAGAAAATCTTACAAGAGTAATAACAATTGTGACAGGATTTTCTTTTGGAGCATCTTCAATAGCACTTTTTGCTCGTGTGGGTGGTGGAATTTATACTA
Source organism: uncultured Ignavibacteriales bacterium (assembly GCA_963706055.1). Taxonomy (GTDB): domain Bacteria; phylum Bacteroidota; class Ignavibacteria; order Ignavibacteriales; family Ignavibacteriaceae; genus IGN3. The sequence continues at coordinate 65,631 of CAVPND010000016.1, forward strand.
AGGCTGCGGATGTTGGTGCCGATTTAGTTGGTAAAGTTGAAGCTGGAATTCCCGAAGATCATCATTTAAATCCTGCTACTATTGCAGATAATGTTGGTGATAACGTGGGCGATGTTGCGGGAATGGGTGCCGATCTTTTTGAATCTTATGTTGGATCAATAGTTAGCACAATGGTTCTTGGGGCAGCTTTCTTTCTAACGCCGGAATTTGGAGCAAAATTTAATAATCTGGGTGCCGTCCTATTACCCCTTGTCTTAGCTAGCGTTGGTATTATAGCTTCAATCATTGGAACCTTTTTTGTTAAAGTAAAAGAAGGCGGCGATCCTCAGAAAGCACTTAATGTTGGTAACATTGTCGCTGGTACTTTAATGATTATTGCCTCATGGTTTATAATTAAATGGTTGCTTCCGGAAAGCTGGTATTTCCAGGACCCATTATATCAATGGGCAGATCCAATCAAAGGAAATTTTTATACTTCTACGGGAATTTTTATAGCAACTGTTGTAGGAATAATCTCGGGTGCGCTAATTGGATTAATTACTGAGTATTATACAGGCAGTGGAAAAGGTCCTGTAATTAGCATTACACGACAGTCTGTTACCGGTGCAGCTACTAATATCATTGCTGGCTTAAGTGTTGGTATGATTTCAACTGCACTGCCGATAATTGTGTTAGCTTTTGCAATTATTGTAGCTTTTAACTTTGGTGGACTTTATGGAATCGCGATTGCTGCAGTTGGTATGCTTTCAATACTTGGAATTCAGCTTGCAGTTGATGCATATGGACCTATATCTGATAACGCAGGAGGAATAGCAGAGATGGCCGAACTTCCCAAAGAAGTTAGATCAAGAACAGATAAATTGGATGCGGTAGGAAATACAACCGCCGCTATTGGAAAAGGTTTTGCAATCGGATCCGCAGCTCTTACAGCACTTGCATTGTTCGGTGCTTATATGACTTCAGCTAAATTATCCTCGATAGATATTTCCAAAGCAGTAGTGATGTCAGGATTATTAATGGGTGCAATGATTCCATTTTTGTTTTCAGCTCTTGCAATGCAGGCAGTTGGTAAAGCGGCAATGGCAATGATAGAAGAAGTAAGAAGACAATTTAACTCTATTCCACAGCTAAAGGCTGCGCTGGGTGTAATGAAAAAAAATGATGGTATTGAACATTCTCAATGGTCTAAGGAGGATATTGGGATTTTTGAGGCTGCCGAAGGGAAAGCGGAGTATGGTAAATGTGTTGAAATTTCAACTAAATCAGCAATTAAACAAATGGTTCTTCCAGGATTATTGGCGGTCGTAATTCCAATTTTAGTTGGATTTCTTGGCGATAAAGAAATGCTTGGTGGTCTAATTGCTGGTGTTACAGTTTCCGGAGTATTAATGGCTATTTTTCAAGCGAATGCTGGTGGTGCCTGGGATAATGCAAAAAAAATGTTTGAGGAAGGCGTTGAAGTAAACGGTCAGAAATACTATAAAGGTTCTGATGCTCATAAAGCTGCAGTAGTGGGAGACACCGTTGGAGATCCATTTAAAGATACATCCGGTCCGTCACTTAATATTTTGCTCAAATTAATGTCAGTTGTAGCCCTTGTAATTGCACCTTTAATTAGGTAATTTTTAAAGCTTTTTAATACATATTTTATAACCCTGCTCTTACATTCAGTTTTGAATTGTAAGGGCCATAATGCCCATAGGGAGGTGAATCACAAATGAGAACAGGTGTCTACGAAAGTGCCGTTCTGATCAATGCTGCGTTAGATGATCAGCAAATCGACTCAATTCTTACCAGAATTAAAGACGTTATAACCAACAACGGTGGAGAAATTAGAGAACTTGATAATTGGGGACGCAAGCGTCTTGCTTATCCAGTTGAGAAAAGTAAAATTGGTTATTACGCCATATACAGGTTTGAAGCCCCAAGCGATATTATTGCAAAGCTTGAAAGAATATATTCTTTAGATGAACAAATCTTAAGATATGTTACATTAAAGCTTAATAATGATGCTATTGAACAGCTTGAAAAAAACAAAGCTATTTCATCTACAATTAAAGATGAAACAGTAGCAGAAGCTGTTGAGGTAAAAGCCCCTATAGAAGAGGCAGATACTAATAATGAAGAAAAGTAACTAATAACTAAATGATTTAGTTTGGAGGTTTATAAATGGCCGATTTGAAAATGCCAGAAATTAATTATGTAATTGTAGCTGGAAATCTAACAAAGGACCCTATTTTTAGAGAAACTACAAATGGTACTCCCGTTGTTAATTTTTCTATTGCTTCAAACAGAAAATTTAAAGACAGTACAAATCAATGGCAAGAAGATGTTTGTTATGTTGGAGTTGTAGCTTGGAACAAATTAGCTGAAAGCTGCCGCGATCGACTTAGAAAAGGGTCAGCCGTTTTAGTTGACGGAGAATTACAAAGCAGAAGCTGGAAATCAGATGATGGACATAACAGAAGCATAGTTGAAATTAAAGCTAGAAGAATCCAGTTTCTTAATAAAAGATTGGTTGGATCAGAAGATAACGGTATAGTTGAAGAAGATGATACTAACGTTGCCGTAGATGAGTCAATCGATTATACAGAGGATTCTTTTGATAAGTTTTTATCTGAAGAAGAATCAAGTTTAATAAAACAATCAGGTAATGGAAATGAAGAAAGAAGTTAAAACAAAAAAAGTCTGTAGGTTTACACAAAACGGTATCAAATATATTGATTACAAAGATGTTAAACTTTTACAGAAATTTATCACCGAGCAGGGAAAGATAATTCCAAAAAGAATAACTGGAACCAGCTCAAAGTATCAGCGTGAATTGGCCTCGGCTATTAAACGCGCAAGACATATGGCCCTTTTACCTTATGTCTCTGATACAGTTAGATAGTAAAATAAAGCCGGAGAAAAAATGAAAGTAATCTTAAGACAAGACTTTGAGACCTTAGGTAAAATAGGCGAAGTTGTTGATGTTAAGGCTGGTTATGCAAGAAACTTTCTTTTACCAAGAGGGCTAGCTTATGCCGCACTTAAAGGCAACATAAGAGCTCTTGAAGACGAAAAGAAGTCTGTTGAAAAACGTAACTTGCAAGAACTTAAAGCTGCTGAATCGCTTGCTTCAGAACTTGAAACAGTATCTGTAACAATTCCTGTTCAGGTTGGTGAAGAAGACAAAATATTCGGTACAGTAACAACTCAAATGATTGCTGATGCTCTTAAGGAAAAAGGTCACGATATAGATAAAAGAAAAGTTGAAATTGAGGAACCAATAAAAGCACTTGGAATTTATGGCGTTAGTCTAAAAATTCATCAGAGTGTAAGTGCTAAAATTAAAGTTTGGGTCGTTAGAGAGTAGAACTTAATTTCTTTAAAATGAAAAAGGGAATCCAAGTGGATTCCCTTTTTTTATAACATTAATTTTTTAGTTTATCTAACTTTTATTTTTTTATCACTTACTAATTTAGCGATATGTGCGGTGCCTTTTTTGTTTATTGTTTTTATCGCACTTGTAGTAAGTTTTACTGTTACAAATCTATTTAACTCTTGTACCCAAATTCTCTTTTTCTGAAGGTTTGGTAAAAATCTGGTCTTTGTATGATTGTGTGCATGAGATATATGATTTCCGGCTACCGGACCTACACCTGTTACTTGGCATCTTCTAGCCATGATTAAAACTCCTTAAAATAAATTCTTTTCGATTTTTAGAGCAGTAAATATAATTAAATCAATCCAAAAAACTAAAAAATTAGTAACACTTTTTTTATAATTCTCTTATAATTTAAATAGTTGAGTCTGACAACAATTTTGACGTTATTAGCCTTGATTCTAAGTTAATAAAGGCTATTTTTGCACTAAAATTTAAAAAAATGGAATTATAAGAAAATTATGGAATTTTTTGAGTTACATCCCCAAAATCCACAGATAAGATTTATTAATAAAGCTGTTGATGTCTTAAAAAGTGGTGGTATTATTATTTTTCCAACAGACACGTATTATGGTCTTGGATGCGATCTATTTAACAGGGAAGGAATTGAGCAAATATTATCACTTAAAAATGAAACTGATACCAAACTATTTAGTTTTATCTGCTCCGATTTAAAAGATATTTCAAAATATGCAAAAGTATCAGATTATGCATATCGTACGATGAAACACCTGCTGCCTGGTCCATATACATTTATTCTGCCAGCGGCAAAAGTGATACCGAAAAAGTTTTGGAGCAAAAGAAAAACAGTAGGAATTCGTGTTCCAGATCATTCCGTAACACTACAATTAGTTAAGGAATTAGGTAATCCAATTGCTAGTACCAGTACAACCACAAGGCTAGGAGAACCACTAATTGATCCATTTGAAATTAAGAATATATTTAATTCTAGAGTTGATTTAATGCTCGCTTCTAATACGATGAGTTTTGAACCTTCTAGTGTAGTGGATTTAAGCGGTGAAGAACCTGAAATTATTCGTGAAGGTGCTGGCGATGTTAGTTTATTCAGGTAACTTTATTTTATAATTAAAGGAGGAAAGTAAAATCCCTCCTATTTATTTTCTGAACACTTGTGTGGAAGATGCCTGTTGAATGGGGGTAAGAATTATTTCATTTATATTAACATTAGAAGGACGAGTAGCACAGAATATAACGGCTTCTGCAACATCATCTGGAGATAGCGGGGTAAGACCTTTATACACTTGTTCTGCTTTTTGTTCGTCACCAGAAAATCTTACTTTACTAAATTCCGTTTGTACCATACCCGGATCTACGCTACTAACTTTTATACATTTATCTAGCATATCCAATCTAAATGATTGTGTTAAAGATTTAACTGCAAATTTAGTAGCAGAATAAACATTGCCGTAAGTATAAACTTCGTGTCCTGCGGTCGATCCAATATTAATAATATGTCCGCTTTGTTTTTCTACCATTATTGGTGAGACAACTCGAGTTACATTAAGTAATCCTTTTAAATTTGTATCAATCATTTCATCCCAATCAGAGAGCTTACCCTCATAAATCTTTTCTAATCCTCTAGCTAAACCTGCATTGTTCACCAATACATCAATTTGTTTCCAGTTTGATTCTAGTGAGCCAAATTTATTTTGCACATCTTCAAAATTTCTGACATCAAGTTCAAGACATTTTACTTTTATCTGAAATTGCTTTTCAAGTTCAACGGCAAGCACCTTTAATCTTTCTATTCTCCGAGCTGATAATATTAGACTAGCTTTTAATTTTGCAAACTCGACGGCACAGGATCTTCCAATACCTGATGAGGCTCCAGTTATTAGTACAACTTTATTTTCAAGATTTAACATTTTTATTCCTTAATAGTCTTATGAATAAATTCCGGGTAATGTGTCCCCGCATTTTTTACACTTGTCTTTTTGCAAATTGACAATTTTTGTTTGATGCCAATTCCTCTCAATTAATAAACTTCCACATTTAGCGCAATAAGTAGATTGATTTTTTAGATCATTTACATTTCCAACATAACAATATTTAATCCCTAATTTATTTGCGATATTCTTTGCCTGAAGTAATGTTGAATGGGGTGTTGGTAATTTATTTATCATTTTAAAGTCAGGATGAAACGCAGTAAAATGTAATGGAATATTTTCTCCGAGATTATTCAATATCCAATCGCATTCATTTTTTATCTCTTCATCCGAATCGTTTTCATCTGGAATCAGTAATGTTGTAATTTCTATCCACACATCAGTCTCATTCTTTAACCAAATTAGTGTCTGCAGCACATCAGCCAAGTGCGAAGAAGTATTTTTGAAATAAAATTTTTCCGTAAATGCTTTTAAGTCAACATTTGCGGCATCAATAAATCTATAAACATCTTTACGAGCATCTTTATCTATGTAGCCAGCTGTTACCATTACTGATTTGATATTTTCTTGCCTTGCAATTTGAGAAATATCAATTACATATTCACCAAATATTGTTGGATCGTTGTATGTATATGCAATAGATGGAGTAGAATATTTTTTTGCGAGCATAACCACATCTTCAGGTGATGCTTTTAATGAATTTATTTCATCTAACTTAGCTTTACTGATCGACCAATTTTGACAAAATTTACAACCAAGATTACATCCAGCTGTTCCAAAACTTAAGATTTTTGAAGCAGGCAAAAAATGGTTAAGTGGCTTTTTTTCAATCGGATCAATTGCAAACCCAGTTGGCTTACCATATCCCAGATTATACAGTTTTCCATTAATGTTTTGGCGTATATAACAAAACCCAGGTTGCCCATCTCCAATTTCGCAATAGCGTGGACACAAAGTACACATAATCTTCCCGCGATCAGTTTTATGCCACCATAGAGCTTCTTTCATTTTACTTTTAATCATCATTATTACAAAACTTCAAACCTTAGCCAATTAGCTCTGCTTTTTTCTGAATATGGTGCGCCTGCTGTAAAAATGACAAGATCACCTTTGTTTGCAAGCCCAGAATTGAGTATTAATTCTTTAGCGTCATCAATTGCTAGATGTTCCTTATCAATTTTTTCTCTAAAGACCGATGTAACACCCCATCGCAAGCAAAGATTATTCATAGTTTGAAAGCTATTTGATATAGCAATTATTTTTGAATCCGGTTTATACTTTGAAATAATTCGGGCAGTTCGACCTTCAAAAGTGAAAACTACAATTGCCTGAGCACTGATTTGTTTGCTGATTTCAACAATAGCTTTGCCAACTGAGTCGAACAATTTATCTTGAAGTGTATCAGGGCTTATAAAATATGTGTTAACTCTATCTTCATTATGTTGTTCCGCGTTCAGAATAATATCATTCATAATTTGAACGGTGCGGATGGGATATTTTCCGATAGAAGTTTCAGCACTCAGCATTACAACATCAGTTCCATCCCACACTGCATTTGCAACATCAGAAGCCTCTGCTCGTGTTGGAATTGGAAAATTGATCATTGATTCCAGCATTTGAGTTGCGGTTATTACCAACTTGCCCAAAGCATTACATTGACGAATTATTGATTTCTGTAGTACGGGAACTTCTTGAGGAGGCAGTTCAACACCCAAATCACCACGGGCAACCATAATTCCATCAGAAGCTAGAATAATTTCAAACAAATTATCAACTGCCTCTTTCTTTTCAATTTTTGCAATAACAGGAATATTTTTACCTTTTTCGCTCAGCCAATTTTTTAACTCAATAACATCACTAGCGCTTCTAACAAAGGATAAAGCTATATAATCTATGCGATGTTTTATAATAAACTCAAGATCCTTAAAATCTTTTTCTGTTATGGATGGTGTTGATAATTTCATCCCAGGAAGATTCATCCCTTTTTTAGGAGTTAGTGTTCCACCATTAATTATATCGCATACCAGAGAGGTTTCTTTTTTGCTGTTTACTTTAAGACGGATCAATCCGTCATTAATTAAGATTTGATCCCCAATTTCAGCATCCTTAACCAATTGTTTATATGATGTTGAAACTAATTTTTCATTTCCCTTAATATCATTTATTGTAATTTCAATTGAGTTTCCAGATATAAGATCAACACTCGCTTCTTCCAACTCACCAATTCTAATCTTTGGGCCCTGGACATCAACAAGAACGGCAAGTGGAGTATTCTCTTCTAAACAGGCTGTGTGAACCGAATTGAATACCTCCTCAAAAAAATCATAAGATCCGTGTGATAAGTTTAATCGAACACCGTCAACGCCTGCTAAAATTAATTGTCTTATCCCATTAACATTTTGTGTAGCAGGTCCAAGTGTAGCAAGTATTTTTGTTTTTGCAACCTGGTTTGAATTTATTCCCATTATTTATTTCTTTTCTGTGGTTTTTTATTTCCACTCTTTTTTATTGGGGATTTCTTTTTAGTGATTATTTTTGATTTCTTTTTTTCAACACTTTGGGCGGATTTGAGGGCTCGTGATTTGGCGAATAAATCTCTTATCTTATTTTCTACTTTGTAAAAAACAGAATCAACTTCATAACCTTTTGCGGTTTTGTTTCCTGCTTTTGTACCTGTAAGGATTTCTATCCCTTCTTCAACGCGCGTTATCGGGTAGATGTGAAAAACACCTTTTCTTACAGCATCAATTACATCTTGGCGTAGCATTAGATCTTTTACATTTTGGATTGGAATGATTACGCCCTGATTTCCGGTTAAACCATTCAACTTACAAATATCAAAAAAACCTTCTATCTTTTCATTTACTCCACCAATTGGCTGCACATCACCTTTTTGATTTAATGAACCTGTAACGGCAAGTGACTGTTTTATTGGTAATCCTGACAAAGTAGATAGAAGTGCAAAGATTTCTGTACAGGATGCACTGTCGCCATCAACCATACCATATGATTGTTCAAACACAAGATTAGCATTAAATGATAGCGGCTGATCCTGTCCAAAAGTTTCCCTAAAATATCCGGAGATAATTAATACTCCCTTATTGTAATGCCTTCCGCTCATTCCAGCTTCGCGCTCTACGTTTATTATTGTTCCGCTTCCCAGAGAAACTGTTGCAGTAATTCTTGTTGGTCTGCCAAAAGAATAAAAATCTGCATTGTAAACTGCTAAGGCATTAATCTGTCCAACTCTTTCACCTTCAGTGTCTATAAGAAAAGTTTTGTTCTCGAACATTTCAGTTACTTTATCTTCGAGCATTCCATGTCTTTCACGGGCTAACTGGTAAGCTTTTTCTACATGTGCTGCCGATACAATATTAAATCCATCATCTGCAGCCCAAAAACTTGCTTCACGAGCAATATCGGCAATTTGTGAAAAACGCAATGTAAGCTTGTTTTGTCTTCCAGCTAGAATAGCGCTAATTTCTAAAAGCTCCGCAATAGCTGTTTTATCAAACTCTTTTAGTTTTTCTTGCTTAATTAATTTTTTAATCACCTGTGCGTACTCAGCAATAACTTTGTTATTGCGATTTATTTCATAATCAAAATCTGCTTTTACTTTAAACATTTTTTTAAAATCATATTCTCGTTCACTTAGATAAGCATATATCATTTGACTGCCGATTAATATCACTTTTGTATTAATGTCTATTGGTTCTGGTTTCAAAGAAGTAGATGACATTGAAAAATGATGGGGGGATTCCTGAATCTCCAATTTATTGTAAGTGAGTATACGCTTTAAGGATTTCCAAACGCCTGGTTCTTCAAAAAGGTGCATAACATTAAGCACTAAATATCCGCCATTAGCACGTAGCATTGATCCGGATTTAATATTTGTAAAATCACTGTACCAATTTCCCTTACCATCACTTACTTTTTCTATAGTTCCAAACAAATTCGTGAAAGTGGGGTTTGTTTCTATAATAACAGGGCATTCATTGGTTTCAGAATTATCAAGAATTATATTTAAATCATATTCACGGAAGTAATCAATCATCAATCCTTCCTGTGTCATTTCGCCTTCCGATTTTATACCCTTAAAAATTTGGACATTGTCTAGAATATTTTCTTCAACAATGTTAAGGTGTTCTAGAGCAGAATTAGAGTTATATTTTTCTTTTAAACCTTCAAATATTCCTCGTACAATTACCTCGGCACTTTCTTTTTCAAGCTGCTGCATTTTTTCCTGAAATTCTTGACTAATCTTCAGACCTTTTTTAAATACAATCTGCAGCTTTGGTTGTTGTGCATTATAATCAAGAATAATTTTCTGTGCTGCTTCTTTTGTTAATTTATTTTGTGTGATGAGTTCTTCTAGCTGAAATACAGGAATCGGTTTATTATCAATAAGTGGAATGATATCGGGTCTAATCTGCTCACCAACCTTAATTTGCCCAAGAGAAAATCCTATTGCTCTTAATTCCTTATCAAAAGCTTCCATCAATTCTTGTTCTTTTTGATTGTATTCATCAACAATATTTTTTTTGCGGGAAAGGTACAATTCGCTTTCAAGTGTTATAGGAATTCTTTGTTTTAACACCTCAATTGCTGAACTAAGATCTTGTTTAAACTCTCTGGCTTGACCTTTATTAAATTTTATCAGCAGCGGTTGGTCCGGATCACGAAAATTATTTACATAAGCATAATCATAAAGTCTGGGGCAATCAGCACTGATTTTCTCTAACATCTGCTTAACTGTAGTAGCTTTACCAGAACCAGATAATCCCGCAATGTAAATATTGTAACCAGGGCTGCGCAGATCTACTCCCATTCGAATGGCCTTCAATGCTCTTTCCTGTCCAATTATACCTTCGATGGGATTTAAATCTTCAGTTGATTCAAACTCTAAAATATTCGGATCACATTTCCATCGAAGTTCTTCTGGTTTAAGTTCTTTATGTTTAAGAGGTTTTAGAATTGCCATTTTTTTGCCTGCAAATATTTAATTGTGGAGGAGATATAATTCATTCTTATTTTTGTATTGAAAACTAATTAAACTATAAGCGAATTTCAAAGATGAATAAAATAGAAGTGCGTAATATTTTTCCTTATTTACAGAACGAAATTATTTATTTCAATCACGCCTCAACAGGTCCGATTTCCTCAATTGTAGCAGGCCGTTTATCAAATCTTCTCAAAGAAAAAAGTGAAACAAAAATGGATGATTACACTTCTTTTCTAACAGTACTTGATGAAACAAAAATTATGTTATCAGAATTAATTAATTGCACAACAGATCGTGTGGCATTTATTGATAATACATCAAATGGTTTAAATATACTTGCTCAAAGTATTGAGTGGAAAAATGGTGACAGAATATTGCTTAACGATGTTGAGTTTCCGGCAAATGTGTACCCATTTTTAAATCTAAAAAGATTTGGAGTAGAAATAGATTTTGTAAAATCAGAAAATGGAATTGTAACTGCTGAACAGATTATCGATTCTATCAAACCGGAAACAAGATTAGTTTCGGTAAGTTTTGTTCAATTTCTATCAGGATATAAAGTTGATTTAGAAAAAATTGGTAATTACTGCAGGGCAAATAATGTAATTTTAAGTGTGGACGGGATTCAGGGCATTGGTGCAATGAGGATTGATGTGAAAAAATCCAAAATAGATTTCCTTTCTTGTGGAACGCAAAAATGGCTCCTGGGAATGCAAGGTTTAGCGTTTGTTTATATTGATGAGAATTTCCAAAAAAGAATGATTCCATCAAATATTGGCTGGCTTTCTGTAGAAAATGCATGGAATCTATTAGATTACAAAATGGATCTAAAAAGATCCGCAAATGTTTTTCAAGGTGGAACTTTAAACTCATTTGGAATTTATGCATTTAGTACATCTTTAAAATTATTTAAAGATTTTGGCTATAATAAAATTGAAGATGAAGTTTTATCAAACACAAAATATTTTATTAATAAACTAAATAGTATTGGAATAGATAGTGTTTTAGTTAATCGCACAGATAAAGAATTGGCAGGAATAATAACTATCAAGCCCAAGGGTGCAGAACATATTTTTCAAGGATTAGAAAAAGTAAAAATAATTTGTTCGCTTCGCGAAGGTTTTATAAGGTTTGCACCACATTTCTATAACACCTATCATGAAATTGATAAAGTTGTTGAGGAATTACAAAAATTTTGAATATCTTTAAGTTAAAAAATAGGTTAAAATTATGAACCGGAATTATACTTTAATGCTTTTGATGTTGTTTTCATTTTTTGTTATCACAACTTCATCCGAGGCTCAAAATAAAAAACAAGAATTACGAATAAGTCCCAAAGCCGAGGTAATGCAAACTGTAGGCTTTACAGATATCCATATTGTATATAGCCGACCAGGAGTAAAAGGCAGAGCAATTTGGGGTAAACTTGTTCCTTATGATGCTGTTTGGCGCGCAGGTGCAAATGAAGCAACCAAAATTTCTTTTTCAACTGATGTTATAGTTGAGGGCAAAAAATTAAAAAAGGGTGATTATAGTTTTTTTGTAATACCTGGAAAAAATGATTGGACTCTGATATTTAACAGGGTTGCTGATCAATGGGGCGCATTTGAGTATAATGAATCTGAAGATGCCCTTAGAGTTAAAGTAAAAACTGAAAAAGCTGTTTGGCAGGAATGGTTGTCTTATACTATAAACAAGGCCTCCGATACATCAGCTGTAATTAGACTTGAGTGGGAAAAGATTAAGTTGCCGTTTAAAGTTGAAGTAAAGTTGTAACTGAATGTTTTATTTTTGTTTAATTGGAGTAATGAGACTGTAGATACTTATAATTAAAAATGGAATAATCATAGTTAGATATTTTTCCCAAACCTGGTAAGAAAAAGGCATAATTAACAGGAATAGAATCCAGATCAAAGTAAATATTATTTCTTTTTCTAATAACCTTGATTTGATTTGTAAATACAAATTTTTTAATAATTCAATACTTAGATAGCATCCAACAAAAAGAAAAATCCACAGAATAATTTTGATTCCTAAACTTTCTAATCCAAAAAATTCCGCAAGTGCTTGATGAATAATTCCAACTGTTTTGTAGTCCGTAAACTCTAAAGTTGCTAAAGAAGTTTTAGGTGGGAAAAGAGATAAAAATAGAGTAAATGCTAAGGAGATTAATAGACTTGTATAATTGAGCCTTATTTTCTTGAAAAATATAATGGCTAATGGTAAAATATAAATTACCGAAAAAGTTAAATAAGTATTAATGTAATCAAGATTATAAAATGATGAATTTGGTACGATCCATTTTTCTGTTCCACTTGCTGGCGAAATATTTTTCCATATTCCAAATAATATTATTAGTGGGATGAAAGTTGAAAACGAACCAATAATAAAATTTCTACTTGTAGTTTTATCATTTTTATAATTAAACAGTGAAAATAAAATAACTGCCGTAGGAATTATAACAGAGTACTGTCTGCATAATATTGCGAGCATACTAAGAATGGAAAAAAATAAAACTTTATTATTAGCAAATGATATAATAGCGGCAAGCGATAACATTAGTGTAAGCATATCTGTAAAAACAAACACACTTGTTCCAAAGAAATATGGATTGATAATTATCAGTAGTGAAAGAAGAAAAACGTGTGTATCATTCTTGACAAACAACTTGATTAAATAAAAAATTAACTGCCAGGTGAGAAAGGAAATTATCAACGTCAGCAATCTTAAACTCTCGATAGAGCTGCTAAATATTTTTACCCAGAGTGCGTAAAAGATGTAAAAAAATGGTGGAGTAACTTCCGGATAATCTTTAATTGTATTGAATGAAAGATTATCTGCAAACAACTTTATAGTTTCAATAATGTGTCTTTCATCACCGTGGTAGGGAAGAGAGATTGAGTAAAAGCCGATAACTGTTAAAAACAAAAAGGAAAATAAAGCCCAAGTAATATTGGTTGCAAAATTATTCATTATACGAAATGTTCAACCTAATGCTGTTATTTATATTATTGTCTTGAATTTTAAGAAAGTATTACGATTAATTTATTATCCCTTAAAATCATTGATCTGCAATTCTGGATGTCTCCAATTTAATCTTTCTATGACTTTCAGATTTTATTTTATAGTATATACCTAAAATTAATATCGAACCAACCAAAGCTGTAATTAAGGAATATTCTCTTGATTGTAATTGAATTAATCCCCAAATATGATGAAGATTTGATAGCCAAATTATTGAGAGAGATATAATAATTACTGAGATTTTAATTTTTCTTATTTCATTAATCTCTTGGAAAAGAATAGCAATAAATAAATAATAAATTGGGGCATAAGAAAACATCAACCGTTCTTTATCTCCACCAAAAAGACTTGTAAATAAAACAAAAAATAGTAGAACAAAAAAATAAGGGTAACGTTTATTGAAGAGAAAGTATTTCCTAAATTGATAAACAGGTAATAGAAACATAGGATTAAATGCTATAAATAGTTGTTTTATTATTGCTTCGATAGAAAATACTTTACTCCAATTTTCCTTAAAAGCCTTAAAAAGAGTGATACCCTCTGGAGCAGGTATTATTAATCTAACAGCCAGATAAATTGAAATTAGAACCAATGAGTAAAAGGAAAATAAAGTATATGCATTTTTTTGTTTTGGCTCGTTGAAATAAATGTATGAGAATCCAACTGGTATAATTAGCAAAGTTATTTCTTTTGTAAGAACCCCAATAATCGAGATTATAAGAATTGCAGTAAATCTCTTTTTTATCAGAAGAAGTAAGCTTGATAATAAAATAGTTGCTGTTATTAAATCGAGAACACGATAAGGTTGGAATGCAAAAAAGGGAATAAAGTATCTGTTAAAAATAAAAGCTACAGTTATAAAAAAAGATATTTTTTTTGAAATGCCGAATACTAAAAAAAAATAGTAAAGCAGCAGTACAAAGAAGAATGAAAATATAAGATTAAGTATAAAAAACCCTTGATCAACATCATTAAAAAGTAATCCAACTAACCACGGCGCAAATATTCTGTGGAAAAAAGGTTTAGTTATTGTATAATCAAAATTGGGAAATGATAGTGCTATATTTCTGTATGCGTTTACATCATGATCAGATGGATAGCTATTTACATTCGTGTTACCAGCAAGAAATATTTGAAATACGCAAATGACAATTAGTGATAAAAGATACCATCGATTATTTTGGAGAAATTTTAGCAGTATCTGAAAATTTTCTTTTATCACAAGTTTAATTTCGCTCAAGCATAATAAGTTTAGTTATTATTATTTCTAATAATATCCAGTAACTCTTTTGTTTTTTCTTCCATCAATAAGACATTACCCTTACTTTCAACATTTAAACGAATTATTGGTTCGGTATTAGACATCCTTAAATTAAATCTCCAATCATCATATTCAACACTTAAACCATCAATTCTTTCAACCTTACCACCGGTATAAAGTTTTTCTATTTCTTTTATTTTCCCAGCAGGATCTGTAATTGTGGAATTTATTTCTCCTGAACAAGGAAAGTTTGCAATCATTTCTTCAACAAGATCACTAAGTGTTTTGTCTTCTTCAGACATTAATTGCATTATTAATAAAAATGGAATCATTCCACTATCGGAATAAGCATTATCTCTAAAGTAATGATGAGCTGACATCTCTCCGCCGTAAATAGAGTTTACTTCTCTCATTTTTTGTTTGATAAATGCATGGCCACTTTTCGATTCAACTGCAACACCGTTACTTTTTCCAACAACATCTAATGTATTCCAGACTAACCTCGGATCGTGAACTATTCGTTCACCCGGGAATTTTTTCAGAATTGATTTTGCAAGCAATCCAACAATGTAATAGCCTTCAATAAAACTTCCTTTTTCATCAAAGAAAAAACAGCGATCATAATCACCATCCCATGCTACGCCAAGATTTGCATTATTTTTTAGAACAGCATCAATGGTTGGTTTTCTATTTTCGATCAGCAGGGGATTTGGAACGCCATTTGGGAAATCTGAATCCGGTTCGTTAAAAACTTTTATCATTTTTACGGGAAGTTTGGATTCTATTGCATCAAGTGATAATCCTGCACAGCCATTACCTGCATTTACTACAACCTTAAATGGGTTGATTTTTTTAGGATCATAAAACTTTAGTAAGTTATTTATAAATGCTTCCATTACATCAATGTTTTCAACGGTTCCTTTATTTGTGCTGATCTCACCTATATCGTTTTTAACAATCATTTCTTCAACAACATTTAATCCGGAGTCATATCCAACCGGAACAGAATCTCTTTTAACGAACTTCATTCCATTATATTCCGGAGGATTGTGGCTTGCTGTGATCATTATTCCACCATCTGCGTTCAAATATGGTGTAGAAAAATAAATCATTTCTGTTCCGCATAACCCTATATTTACCACATTACTGCCCGCATCCGTCAATCCATTTATCAAAGCATCACAAATTTCTAAAGATGATTTTCTGATGTCATAACCAATAACAACTTTATTTGCTTTTATGTGCTTTGCATATGCTCTACCAATCTTATAAGCTAAATCGGTGTTCAATTCGGATGGTACTTTACCTCTAATGTCATAAGCTTTGAAACAGTTTAGTTTTTCCATAAAATTTCCTTAATAATAAATGAAATAATAATCCTTGAAAAATTTAAGTGTATTTTTATATATAAATGAGGTCTAATTTTGATCGCAATTTAAAGAAAAATGTGCATTGATCGATAAAATATTTTCTTTAAAGGTACTCATTTTTCAATGGACTTTTTGATAAACACTAATTACATTCGTACAACAAATTTTATGGAGATAGTTATCGCAAATACTGATACTATTAAGTGGCACTTCGCTAAATGTAATCACACAAAATGCAACTCAATTTTTTTAGTTCACCCGGAAGAAAATCCCGGTGATTTAGGGTTCATTTGTCCGGATTGTAGCAGAAAAATTCACACTTCACATATCGTTCAATGTGCAAGCTGTAGAACGGTGTTAAATTTTGTGAGAGCTGCACCTAATGAAGAAAAAGTTGTTTTTACGGTTCCAAAATGTTCTCATTGCATCGGAACTATTGAAGATGAGTGGGAAATTGAACCATTATATCAGCCTGATTCTTACATTTAGCTTTGTGCAAAAATATTTAGGAAAATTTTATACGCCAGATTGGTGCGTTTAGTAGTTTATCCTTTTATGCTACCATTCATCCTTAGATAGGTGCATAAAAGGATTTTTTATTTAATTTTGTTCTCGTTTTTTATCATTAATATTAAAATCATTTAGAAGGTGTTGTTATGAAATATCGCTTCGGAAATATTTCTAAAAAGATAACTCTATTTGTAATTCTTTTTAGTTTGTTTTCATCATCTCCAATTTCTGCTCAATCTGCAGAATGGATGAAACTAGATACTGTTAAAGCTGGACAGTTTGATAATGGAAAAATGTGGACGTTTGAATATCCTCCAATGGACTATTTTAAACAGGCATACAATTTCCAACCTGATCAAGCCTGGTTTGAACATGTTAGAATGTCTGCTTTACGTTTCGCAAATTATTGCTCAGCTTCATTTGTTTCTGAAGATGGCTTAGTAATGACAAATCATCACTGTGCCAGACAAAGTATAACTCAAGTTACAAGAGAAGGTGAAGATTTACACGAAACTGGTTTTATAGCACAAACTTTACAGGATGAAAGACCTGTGCCGGGATTGTATGTTGATCAATTAGTTTTATTTAAAGATGTAACAGATGAAGTGATCGATGAGATTAATAAAGCCTCGTCCGATGAAGAACGCTCTAAATTTGAAAATGATATTATCTCAAAAATTGAAGAAAGAGAAGCTGCTGCTACTGGACTTGAAGTAGCCATAACACCCCTTTATAATGGTGGCAAATATTCTCTTTATGGGTACAAAAGATATACTGATGTAAGATTAGTTTTAGCACCTGAAGATCAATTGGGATTTTTTGGCGGAGACCCGGATAACTTTACATACCCAAGATTTAATTTAGATTGTAGTTTCTTTAGAGTTTATGATGAAAATGGAAATCCCTTAAAGACGGAAAATTTCTTTAAATGGAGTGAAAATGGTGCTGCAATTAACGAACCTGTTTTTGTGGTAGGTAATCCAGGAAATACAGATAGATTAAATACAGTGGCACAACTTGAATATGCACGAGATATTCAATATCCACGAACTGTATCGTTACTAAGCAGTCTAACAGAAATCTATTCTGAGATGCTCAGAAAAGATCCAAGTAAGAAAATGGATTTACAGGATATGATATTCAGTTTTGAAAATTCAAAAAAAGCTATCGGCGGAATTCTTGAAGGATTAAGAAATCCTGTTTTAATGCAGAGAAAAAAGGATTTTGAAAAAACTTTCCGTGCATCAGTGGATGCTGATCCGGAATTGAAAGCAAAATATGGGCATCTGTGGGAAAAGATTTCTGATTCTCGTAAACAGTTAAGTGAAATTTCCAATAAAAATTATGCGCTAAGCCTGAATCGATTGGCTACTCCTAAATATTTTTATATTGCGGATGAGGTTATTGCAATTGCAGAAAATCTAAAATTACCCGAAGGCGAAAGAAATGATCTATATGTTGGCGATGAGCTGGACAATACATTGGCTTCTCTTTTTCCGGAGGATTTTGATGTAGAAATGAATAATCTATTGTTAGAAAAAAAGATTGATGTGCTTTACTTGTATTTAGGTGCTAACGATCCTTTAGTAAAGAAATTTACAGGTGGTAAGCAGGGTAAAGAAGCAGTAGATTATGTTTTATCAAAATCAAAAGTAACTAATCTGGATGATTTAAAAGAATTGTTAAAAGAAGGTGCGGATGAAGTTTTAAAAGCTGATGATCCGTTTATCTATTTTATGATGAACTCCAAAGACAAAGCAGATGAATATTCGAAAAAAATAAAGGAAATAGTTGATGTTGAATCATCATATTCACAGCAGCTGGGTGTTGCACTATTTCATGTTTATGGAACATCAATTCCACCTGATGCAACCTTTACTTTAAGATTAGCTGATGGGGTGGTTGAAGGATTTCCCTATAATGGAACCTATGCACAACCCTTTACAACCTTCTTTGGTTTATACGATCGATACTATGGCCAAGGAAAAGAATTTCCTTGGAGTTTGCCTGAAAGATGGACACCTCCTCCGGCAGATTTTGATTTATCAACACCATTTAACTTTGTATCTACAAATGATATAATTGGTGGAAACTCTGGAAGCCCGGTTATAAACAAAAATGCTGAGATTGTTGGTCTGGCCTTTGATGGAAATATCCAGGGATTGCCAGGAAATTTTATATTTAGAACAGAGGAAAACAGAACTGTATCTGTTCACTCAACCGGTATGTATGAAACGATTGATAAAGTTTACAAACTAAAAAGATTAAGTGCTGAATTAAAAGCTGGCAAGATTACCAAGTAGCGCAAAATTAAAATCGATTTATAAATTCCCTTCAGGATTTTGAAGGGAATTTTTTTATACAAACTATTAAATATTATATATCATAAAAATATGAACCGAAGAATACTTCGGCAGAGTGTTAAAAAAAGTAATACCATACTCTGCGCCCGCCCCGATTTTAAATCCTTTTAAGTTAAAGTCTCGTAGATCATAACCTGCAGAAATTGAAAGTACAATTCCGTAATCCCAGATATTCGTATCAATAAAAGTCCGGTCATTAAGCGCAAGCAATCCCACACCTTCTTCTAAAAATAATTTATTATCAAAATATTGTGTAGTGACTCCCTTAAAATTGAGGCCTAATATATAAGGATTGTATACCTGAGTTGAGTTTGGAAGAATCGCATTAAAATCTTTGGTAAAAATAAAACTTGCCCTCGGAAATACTTCTTCAAAAAGTGGAAGATTGGCTTCAATAAATATGGAAGAAGTGAAACCTCCAACTGATATTGAATTTCCGTTGAATGACCCACCCCCAATATAACCACCAATTGCAATCTCTGTTTGTGTGAATGAAAGGGAAGAAAAAAACAGCACAATCATTATTAAATCTTTTACTTTCAAATTTTTACCTTTTATTTTACACTATCTAAAATAAATGCATGTTTCTCAAATCGAAAGAAACAAGAATGATTTATGTTCTTTATTATTAAATAGCTAAGATAGAATCTCAGTATTCTAAATATCAAAGGTACTAAATATATTATAGAAAGAAGTTAAATGAGTAGAACATCAAATATATCTTTTAATATACAGCTTGATGATAAAAAAATGCCTGAAAAAATTGAATGGCAGGCTGATGATGCAGAATTTTCGGGTATGAAAGAAGCTAAAACGATTATGCTATCTCTTTGGGATAAAAAAGATAACATCACCTTGGGTATCGATCTCTGGACAAAGGATATGCTTGTTGAGGATATGAATTTGCATTTCTATCAAATGATCTTAAAGCTTGGCGATACTTACCGTAAATCAACAAGCAACCCGGAAGTGGCTAAACTGTTTGATAACTTTGCATCAGAATTTGCTGATAAATTAAAATTATTTGAGAAAAAATAAATTACCATTCGATAAATAGTCTAAGAATGTAAGTGTAATTAGAGACAACAGTCAAAAATTCTGAAAGTTTTTTGTTTTTCATTCAAAATCATTTTTACTAATTTGAATTACGATTCAAACACTTTTAGGTTAATCTATGGATGTTGAAATACTTTCCCGAATACAATTTGCTTTCACTATTGCCTTCCATTACATCTATCCGCCGTTAAGCATTGGTATAGCTTTAAATCTTGTTATTATGGAAGGGATGTATCTTAAAACAAAAGATAAATTTTTTGAAAATTTAACAAAGTTTTGGGTAAAGATTTTTGCGCTAACTTTTGCAATTGGTGTTGCCACTGGAATTGTAATGGAATTTGAATTTGGAACAAATTGGGCGACATACTCACGTTTTGTTGGTGACGTTTTTGGGAGTGCTTTAGCTGCAGAAGGAATTTTTGCTTTTTTTCTAGAATCAGGGTTTCTAGCTGTATTGGTTTTTGGCTGGGATAAAGTGGGACCAAAGATGCACTTTTTCTCTACCATCATGGTCTCTCTAGGTTCAATGTTTAGTGCTGTATGGATCGTGGTTGCTAATTCATGGCAGCAGACACCAACCGGTTTTCACATTGTTGGAGAGGGAATAAATGCGCGAGCAGAAATTGTAGATTTTTGGGCAATGGTTTTCAATCCATCTTCAGTTGACAGACTTTCTCACGTGCTTTCAGGTGCTTGGTTAGCCGGTGCTTTTCTGATAATAAGTGTTAGTGCATACTATCTTTTAAAAGATAGGCACATCCGTTTTTCAAAGGCTTCCATAAAAATTGCGCTTGTCGTTGTAATGATTGCTTCACTTTTCCAATTATTTACAGGACACCGAAGTGCTGTTGGTGTAAGCAAAAATCAACCGGCAAAACTCGCAGCAATGGAAGCAGTTTTTGATGATCAAATAAATGCTCCTCTCTATTTATTTGGCTGGGTGGATAGCGAAAATCAGAAAGTAAATTTTGGAATAGCTTTGCCTGGAATGTTAAGTTACCTGATCGGATTTGATACTAACACAAAAGTAATTGGTCTTAATTCATTTAAAGAAGAAGATAGACCGCCAGTTAATATAGTTTTTCAAGCATATCATTTAATGGTTGCAATTGGTTTTAGTTTGATTGCTATTAGTTTTCTTGGAATCTTTTTTTGGTGGCGCGGTACCTTATTCAAACAAAGATGGTTGATGTGGATTTTTGTCTTCTCAGTAATATTACCGCAAATTGCAAATCAAATAGGATGGATAACAGCCGAAGTTGGCAGACAGCCATGGATTGTTTATGGATTATTAAGAACTTCAGAGGGATTATCAAAATCAGTAGAAGCAGGACAGGTTTGGTTCTCACTTATTTTATTTGCCATAATTTACAGTGGATTATTTATCTTGTTTATTTATTTGCTGAATGAAAAAATTAAACATGGTCCTGAAGATGTGGATTCAATTCCTTCAGAAATCGGGCATCCAAAAGCTTAAAAGGTTTTAATATGGAATTTACATTTGATTTAAATACAATCTGGTTTTTCTTAATCGGAATTCTTTTAGTTGGCTATGCAATATTAGATGGTTTTGATCTGGGAGTTGGCGCACTTCATTTGCTTGTTAAAGATGATCTTGAACGCAGAATAATGATAAACTCAATTGGTCCGGTATGGGATGGAAATGAAGTTTGGCTAGTAACTGGAGGTGGTGCATTGTTTGCTGCTTTTCCACACGTCTATGCCACCGTTTTTTCAGGATTTTATTCAGCGTTTATGATGTTGTTATTTATGTTAATTTTTAGAGCAGTTGCAATTGAATTTAGAAGCAAACGACCGATGAAATGGTGGAGACAAATGTGGGATGTTGCTTTTAGCATCGCAAGTATTTTTATTGCTTTTCTTGCCGGAGTAACAGTTGCTAACCTAATTACGGGCGTTCCGCTTGGGCCGGATAAAGAATTTATTGGAAATTTTTGGACTCTTATAAATCCATATACATTATTAGTCGGAGTAACAACAGTTGCTCTTTTTATGATGCACGGGGCGATTTATGGTGTAATGAAAACTGAAGGTGAATTACAAAATAAACTGAGAAGTTGGGTTAATAACACTATTATCTTTTTTATTATTTGTTATATAACAACTACAATGGCTACTTTAATTTACTATCCACATATGATTCAACACTTTAAAGATTTTCCCGCATTATTTTTATTGGCAGTTCTTAATATGCTTGCAATAGCAAATATTCCCAGAGAGATTTCTAAAGGGAAAGATTTTTTGGCATTCTTGTCTTCAAGTTCATCCATAGCAGCCTTGCTTGCATTATTCGCTTTCGGAGTTTTTCCGAATTTTGTTTTAGCGTCAAACAATCCTGAGTTTAGCCTAAATATTTATAACTCTGCTTCATCTCAGAAAACATTAAATATTATGCTTATAATAGCATTAAGCGGTATTCCTTTTGTTCTTGCTTATACTATAAGTATATATTGGATTTTTAGAGGCAAGGTAAAATTAACCAATATGAGTTACTAAGTTTTATAGAAAGAACTTCCTATGGAATTGGTATTAAGTATTTTTATCGGTATCGGACTGGCGGCTGCAGTTGGTTTTAGAATTTTCATACCATTTTTAATTGCTTCAATTGCGTCCTACACAGGTAACTTGGAGTTATCAACTTATTTTAGTTGGATTGGAACTATGCCTGCCCTAATACTTTTTGCAGTTGCAACTGTGGTTGAAATATTCAGTTATTATATTCCTTGGGTTGATAATTTCTTGGATGCGATCAATCATCCACTTGCAATTTTAGCAGGCATTGCTCTAAGCGGAGCCGTGGTTACTGATTTTCCACCATTAATAAAATGGTCTTTGGCGCTAATTGCCGGAGGTGGAATTGCTGGTACAATACACGCTGCTACTGGATTAATAAGATTAAAATCCTCAGCAATAACCGGGGGGATGGGAAATCCTGTTGTTTCTACTGCCGAAGCGGGAAGCTCAATTTCACTCTCTCTCATTGCTATATTTATACCTGCACTAGCTGTAATTATCGTAGGAATAATGGTAGTATATTTTTCTTTTATGATTAAGAAAAAATTCTTTTCACCGGCGGATGAAACTTAATATTAAAGAATTTTATATTTACCAGGTTTAATTTTGTCTATTGTCCACTCACCAATCGAATAACGAATCAATCTTAAAGTGGGGAAGCCAATTGCTGCAGTCATTCTTCTAATTTGTCTATTTCTTCCTTCTTTGATTTTTAATTCGATCCAGCTTGTTGGAATATTTTTACGTTCTCTTATTGACGGATCTCTTTCCCAAGTCTTGGGTTGATTAATTATTTTTACACCAGCGGGCTTCGTTATTCCATCCTTAAGTTGTAAACCTTTTCTTAACTTGCTGATAGATTCATCATTTGGTATTCCTTCAACCTGTACCCAATAAGTTTTTTCCAATTTATGTTTTGGATCTGAAATAATGTTTTGAAGTTTTCCATCATCAGTTAGAACCACAAGTCCTTCGCTGTCATAATCTAATCTTCCGGCAGCATATACATTTTTATCATCAATAAAATCAGACAAAGTTTTCCTGCCATCTTTATCTGTAAACTGGCAGAGCACATTAAATGGTTTGTTGAATAAGATCAGCATCCTTTAGCTATTCTTTTTTGTTATAAGTAATACGATAAATACAATTTGCATAATCATCAGATACAAGCATAGAACCATCCGGCATTAATTCAATATCAACTGGGCGGCCGGTAACCATGTCTCCATTTAGCCAGCCATCTGCAAAGGTTTCATAGCTTACGGAATTATTTCCATTTAATCTTACCAAAGAAATTCTGTATCCAATTTTATCACTTCTGTTCCAACTTCCGTGTTCGGCAATAAATATTTGATGTTGATATTCAGCAGGGAACATTGATCCGGTGTAAAATTCCATTCCCAAAGCCGCAACATGAGGCCCAAGTTCCTGAACTGGTTTGGTATAGATTGTTGTATCGCCTTGTGAACCAAACTCGGGATCTAAAATATTTTTACCATGCAAGAACGGATAGCCAAAATGTAATCCATTTATCGGTGCACGATTTAATTCATCCGGGGGTATGTTATCGCCTAACATGTCTCTACCATTATCGGTAAACCATAAATCATCTGTGGTTGGATGCCAATCAAATCCAACCGTATTTCTAATACCTTCAGCATAAACTTCGAAGCCGGTTCCGTCAGGATTCATCCTGGTTATTGATGCATATCGCGTATCATCATTTCTTAAACAGATGTTGCAAGGTGCACCAACAGGAACGTACAGCTTTCCGTCAGGTCCAAATTTTATAAACTTCCAACCATGGCTTTTATCAGTCGGAAAATCATCTCTTACTACGTGATATGATGGGCTATTTTTAAAATTATTATCTATATCTGCGAATTTTATTATTCTGCTAACTTCAGCAACGTATAAGTCTCCATCCTTTAAATCAACTCCGTTAGGCATATTAAGTCCTGTTGCTATTGTATAGATCTCATCAACTTTATAATCACTATTGTTATCAACCAAGGCATACACATTTCCGGCATTTCTTGTTCCTACATACAAGATGCCGTTTGGACTTAGAACCATAGACCGTGCATTTGCAACATTTGAAGCATAAACTTCAATTTCAAATCCTGGAGGCAAATTTATTGTTGAAGATTGCGGTTCAGAATCTGAATTGCATGAAATAGTTGAAACCAAAATAAATATCATTAAAAAATCTTTAATCATAATAAATCCTTTAATCGTTTATTTAAAAATTACTGCGCCACTTATAACCGATTTTGAAATCTGTATTCGGAATTGTAATCGGCAGTTTTCCATTTGATTTAATTGAACCCTTTAACAGTTTAATAGCTGCTCTTTGTGATGTTTCAGAGTTGCTGAATGTACAAATATAATTTTCAGCATTTGGAAAAAGTGAAAGTATATATGGATTTTCAAAAGTGATAATTAAAACTTTTTTATTTAATGTTAATAAATCCCTCATAAAATTTAATTGTAAATCCGACAAAGATTTACCATTTATATCATTTCTAATATAAAAATAAGAAGCCAATACAATTAACTCACACTCTTTAGCAATCTCCAAAGCGTATTTGTAATCAGATATTTTTGAAGAATTAGTTAATACCTTTTGACTATACATTGAAAAATTATTCTTGTATAATCTCACTAAAGTGAGAATTTTTCATCACCGTTCTATTCGTTATATCAATTAAAAATGTTTTAATATACTTTGTGGAATCAATTGGAAGTAAATCATTTCTAAGCTTAACAATAGCTACAGACTTTTCAGCAACTATTTTTGATAATTTGTAATGCTGTTCTATCCTTATTCGTTTTAGGTTAGTTTTCTTTTGGCTAAAATTATCTTTGTTAAGTTTTAACCATTTTTTAGCGGATAATATTTTTCTAATACTTTCATTTAATCTTGTTTCTGAAATTCGACCTGATTTAACCGCATCATAAATTGCGGTAATGCCGTCAGCTATATTTGAGGGCATCAATAAAATATCATTACCGGCTATAAATGCTTTTACGCAGGCATCGCCGTTAGAGAAATAATTGGTAACAGCTCTCATGTCTAAAGCATCGGTAATAATTAGTCCTTTAAATTTTAATTTTTCCTTTAGAAGTTTGGTTACAATATTATATGATAGAGAAGCGGGTAGATTTTTTTGATTATCGAAAGCAGGAACATTTAAATGACCCACCATTATTGCCGGCACATTATTATTAATTAATTCTATAAAGGGTATTAACTCATTTGAAAATAAGCTTTCATCACTTCCGTAAATAACCGGTAAATCATTATGAGAATCTATATGTGTATTACCATGCCCGGGAAAATGTTTTGCAGTTGGTATCACACCACCTTCAATTGATCCTTCAATAAAGGAATTACAAAAATTTGAAACTATGTTTTTGTCTTCGGAATATGATCGTAGATTAATTACAGGATTTCCCGGATTATTATTAACATCTGCAACAGGGGCAAAATTAATATTTACGCCAAGCATAAGTGCTTCAATTGCGGTGGCTTTACCTATTTGAAACGCAAAATCTGTTTCATCACTAGAGCCAACAGCCATAGCATGTGGAAAAGAATTTGAAGAGTTCATCCGCATTCCAATTCCATTTTCAAAATCAGCCGCCACAAGCAGCGGGATAGTAGATTTCTTTTGTAATTCGTTTATTACTGATACTGTTTCATCAATATCCCCTGTTGAAATTACTATTCCTCCAATGCCATGATTTTTTACCAAATCTAATGTGGACTTAAACTCTTTTGATGATTGATTTAGACTATTTCCAAGAACGGCAGGCATAAAAATTTGCGCACATTTTTCATAAAGCGGCATTGATGCTAAAGTTTCCTCAACCCATTTTTTATCTTCATCGGTTAAATCAAATATATTTGTTGATTTTGAAACCTTATTTTTTAGAAATGTTTTATTCTCTTCTCTCAGAAATGAATTTGCATCACTATTAATTTCTGGTAAAAATAAAACTAAGAATTGGAATACAATTAAACTTAAAAAACCAAAGTTTGTTTTGGCAGATAAACTATTCTTCATTAATTCTTTTCTAAACATTTAATAATTGTGTTATGAAGTTCCGGGCGTACTTTTCCTAATTTACCATTTTCTCTTGTTGGATAAACACGATTAGTTAAAAACACGACAAATAAATTACGTTCAGGATCAGCCCAAATAGAAGTGCCTGTAAAGCCAGTGTGACCAAATGAATTTTTGGAAAAATAATCCCCTGCAGAAGATCCAGTTTCTGATTTTGTATCCCAACCGATTGCTCTGGAGCTTTCATTAGAATACTTTTTTGTAAAATACTCGACTGTGCTTTGCTGGATAAACTGTTTGTCGTTTAGTGTTCCTTTATTCATTAATATTGCCATTAGCTTTGCAATATCACTTGCGGTGGAAAATAATCCTGCGTGTCCTGCAACACCATTTAACATAGTGGAAGTTTCATCGTGAACTTCACCTTGCAATGTTTTCATTCGCCAATAATTATCAATTTCAGTTGGGGCGCATAATTTCTTAAAGGAATCGTCTGGATTGTAAAAAGTTGAGTTCATTTGAAGTGGTATAAATATTTCATCCTTACAAAAAACATCCAAATCTTTAAAGGTTACCTTTTCAATAATTTTTCCAAGAGTAATAATTCCTAAATCTGAATAAACAGTTTTCTCACTAGGTTTATAATCTAACTCTAAAGAATAAATTTCATTTAAAACCTGATTAGCTGTAAGATTTCTATCATAGAACTTTTTCCATGCTGGCAAGCCCGAATTATGAACCAATAAATTTTTTATGGTAATATTTTCTTTTCCATTTATTCCGAATTCCGGAATATATTTTACAACCTTATCATCAAGTGAAAAAAGTTTTTTATCGTAACAAATCATTGCTGCTGTTGTAGTTGCAACTACTTTTGATAGTGATGCTAAATCATAAATAGTATTTGTTGTTACTTTTTGTGAAGTTTTTTCATATGTAAAATTTCCAAATGCTTTTTCATAAATTACTTTTCCATCTTTCCAGACTAAAATGACTGCTCCAGGAAATGCTTCTTCACTTATGGCATTTTTAACGACTAAATCAATAGGACTAAAATCATTATTAATATTTTGAGCATAACTTACTGCAACAGCCAATAATAATATCAAAACTGTATTCGTTCTATAAAATATCATAAAATTCCTAATATAAAATTTCAAACTTAATTTAAATAAAAAGAATCACCGAAAAAATTCAATGATTCAATAGTTACAATTTGCTATATTTCGGAAAAGAAGAACAGGTTTTTATGAATGATTTAGAAAAATATTTTTCACAATTTCGAAAAAACATTATCGGAATTGACGCTGAATTCGAAACACCATTCGGTAATAAAAAATTAATTTATGCCGATTGGATTGCAAGCGGAAGACTATATAAACCAATTGAAGAAAAACTTTGTGAAACTTTTGGTCCGCTCGTCGGAAATACACATTCAGAAGCAAGTGTTACCGGAACAACAATGACATTTGCGTATCACGAGGCACACAGAATTATTAAAGAGCATGTCAATGCTGGTAAGGATGATGTAATTATAACTGCCGGGTCAGGAATGACAACTGTTATATGCAAATTTCAGAGATTACTAGGACTAAAAATTCCAGAACAACTTGCTGATTATTTAAAACTGCCTGCAGAGCTAAAACCGATAGTTTTTATCACTCATATGGAGCATCATTCAAATCAGACAACATGGTTGGAGACTATTGCTGATGTTGTTGTTATTAATCCTGATCAAGATGGATTAGTAGATTTTGTTGATTTTAGAGATAAATTAGAAAAGTATAAAAATAGAAAATTAAAAATAGGTGCATTCACAGCAGCTTCAAACGTAACTGGTATTGAGCCTGATTATTTTCAACTCTCAAAAATGATTCATCAGTATGCTGGTTATTCATTTATCGATTTTGCCTGTTCTGCACCATATGTTAAAATAGATATGCATCCAGATGATCCGGAAGCAAAGCTAGACGCAATTTATTTTTCCCCTCATAAATTTTTAGGAGGACCGGGAACACCGGGCGTTTTAGTTTTTGATTCAAAACTTTACAAAAACAGAGTTCCAGATTTACCCGGAGGCGGAACGGTTGATTGGACAAATCCATGGGGGCAGCATAAATTTGTTGCAAATATTGAAGCTCGTGAAGACGGTGGAACTCCGGCATTTCTTCAAACAATAAAAGCGGCCTTATCTATCAAGTTAAAAGAAGAAATGCGTACCGAAAAAATCAGAGCGCGGGAAGAAGAACTTGTAAAGATTGTTTTTGAAAAATTAAAAAAGATTCCAACACTGCATATTCTTGCAGAAAACATTGAGCATAGGCTTGGCGCAATTTCGTTTTACGTTGAAAATATTCATTATAACTTAATAGTAAAATTATTAAATGATCGTTTTGGTGTGCAGGTTAGAGGAGGATGTTCTTGTGCAGGTACTTATGGTCATTATTTATTGCATGTTGATCCAAATCATTCTAAAGTTATAACTGATAAAATTGATCATGGTGATCTTTCTGAAAAACCAGGGTGGGTTCGAATGTCAATTCATCCAACTATGACCAACGATGAATTAGATGTTTTTCTTGATGGAATGGAACAGATTGTAAATAATATTGAAGAGTGGAAAAATGATTATGTATATGATAAATCCAAAAATGAGTTTTTCCACAAATTATCAAATGGGTCAGATTTAGATAAAATAAAGAGCTGGTTTAACATTAAAAGTCCAAATGCAGAGCGAATACATTAGCTTTTAAAAATATTACAGCAATTAAAGTAATTCTAAAAATTGTTCTTTAACTAAAAAACACACGATTTCCTGCTATAATAAATTGGAAGGACGGTGTATTATGTTAGCCCTTGGTTCATACGAAAAATGTAAGCTATACCTAAAATTTCATTCTCCTGATTCTGAATACAAAAAAGAAGTCTTTCCCTGTATTACGTTATCTCGCCAAACTGGCTCAGGATCATATGAAGTCTCAGAAAAGCTAATTACTATTTTACAGTCTAAAACAAAAGATCCGGAAAATCCCTGGACATATTTTAATAAAGATCTACTATATAAAGTGATTGAGGAATTCAAACTTCCTAAAAAATTTTCCAATTACTTAAATGAGGATAAATACGATCACATTTCCGATGCGGTAAATGAACTATTAGGTGTTAAGCCTTCTGAGTGGACGATTGTACAAAAAACCACACAAATAATTTTACAGTTAGCACGATACGGTAAAACAATTATCGTCGGAAGAGGAAGCACAATAATTACTTCAAAACTTCCAAATAGTTTTCATATAAGATTAGTTGCACCCATCGAAAACAGATTAAAACATGTTCAAGAGGTTTTTGATCTTTCAAAATCACAAGCAATGGATTACATCAAAAAGGAAGATGAAAACAGAAAAAAATATCTAAAGTCACATTTTTTTCGTGATCCCGATGATGCAACACTTTATGATTTGATAATTAATACTGGAAAGTTGAGTTATACTGAAACTTCGGAGATCATTGCCAATGTCGTCATAAGTAAATTTCCGCAGAGTTTTAATAAGTAGAAGAGTGATATTTTAATTTTTCTTACTTATGAATGAAATGACTTCAGAATTAAATCGATCAGGTTTTTCATATTGTAAAAAGTGCCCACATTCATCTAATAAAATCAATCTGCTGCTCTTTATCTTTGATGAACCTTGAGATGCGATTTCTTCTGTGGTTTTCTGGTGAATAGATTTATTTGGAATAAGCAGATCATTTTTTCCATATAAAACTAATGTTGGAATATCAATTTCATTTAAACGCTCATAAACCGGCGCTTTCAATAATCCAAATAATGAGTTTGAAACCACTGTACAGTGATTAAAAAATTCCTCATCATCTTTGATGGCTATTCTGTCTGCAATCATATCCTCAGCTTCTAATGGCATTTTGAAAAAATTATTTTTATAATTTAACATTATCTGATTATCTGAAGTATTAAAAAGAATATCAGGAGAAATGATTTTTTTTATTATCTCAACTTCATCACTATTAAAAGTTTCAAAACCTGCCGGAGCAACTAATACTAGATCTAAAATTTCATTTGGATATGAGATAACATACGATGCAGCTATTTGTCCGCCCATTGAATGACCGACAAGAGAAATATTTTTTAATCCGAGTTTTGTAATAAACTCTTTGAGCACTTCAGTGTAAAAGTTAACTTCACCGGAATGAACTTGTTTGCTGGATTTTCCATAACCGGGTAGATCTAAAGCGATGCATCTGAAATGATTTATTAATTTGGGAATATTTCTATCCCAGGCTTTTAAATAACTACCAAGTCCGTGGATAAAAAGTAAAACATTTTTAGAATTACCTTCATCTATATAGGCAATTTCGTAATCTTTTACTTTTATAAATTTTTCAGAGTAAGGATATTTGATTTGATAGAATATACTGTTCATAACTGTAAGTGATGCTTCCTTCTTTCAAAGGAAGCATCAGAATTTGATTTTATTTTAGAAAATTTAAAACTGCCTGGTTAAACTCATCAGACTTTTCTATCTGAATCATGTGACCTGCATCTTCTAATTCAACTAGTTGGACATTACCTATATCTTTAGCGCCATTAATAAAAACTTCTGCGGTGTGTCCGGGATTTAAATATGGATTCGGAATTAAACCATCATACTTACCATAGACAACAAGAGTGGGAGTTTTAATTAATGATAACTTATCGAATGTTGGTTCATCGAGCATGCCATTAACACATCTAACAACTGTATATGCAAACTCATCAAAGTCGGCAGCTTTTCTCATTCTAACTCTTTCTTCAACCATCCATTCCCATTTATCATCCCAATTATAAAAGTTGTTTGATAGGTTTCTTCTTATTCCATCTTCTGAAGTCGCTTTAATGAATTTCATTGTCATTACACTTCTTAGCCAGTCACCTTCGCCTCTTTGGAATTCTTCAAATCCAGCTGGTGAAGCAAGAATTAATTTGTTAAGTAAAGTTGGATATTTTATAGCAAGTTTAATTCCAATTTGTCCACCCATTGAATGACCGACATAAACAACATTTTTAAGCTGCAGTTCATCAATGAGCTTCTTAATTTGCTCTGCATAAAATGACATCGTATATGAATAATCACCCTTTTCTGATTTTCCGTATCCTGGAAGATCTACAGCAATTACTCTAAAATGTTTTGCGAGTTCAGGAATATTATATCTCCAGAATCCTGCATTACTGGCAAGTCCGTGAACAAGTATAATTGTTTTATCTCCACTGCCTTGATCGATGTAAGAAATTTTGGGATCATTTAATGCAGTTTTTATTTGATAACCGTAATCAATATCAGAAAACTGTAACGCTGGTTTATCCCAATAAAGATATCCACCTGAGCATCCTACTAATAATAGCATACTGAACATACTGATTAGATATAAAGATTTTTTCATATTGCGCCTCCTCTTAAAACATTAGCCAGCTAAGCGTTGTAAAAAACACCCATGGATCTTTAGGGCGAGTATTTGAGTAAGTGACTGAAGGTGCATTAAAAAAATCACCAAGCGCACAGTAACCAGCACTAACACCAAGTGTTAAGAAAACTTTTAAATTGTATTTAAATTCAACATTAACCTCAGTACCCATATATGAATCACCACCTGAAGGTGTTACATTTGAAAGTGCTGAAGCGATACCAAGCTTACCACTGAATTTATTTGGAATAAAGTCTTTATATAAATTTAAGAAAGCAGCGGTAACTCCAAGACCCATATTAGAAATATCATGAACAACCGAATAATATCTGTTAACAACTTGTGCATCGGGGAAAAGTATTAGTGCTCTATGAGAACTATAAATTCCTACAGGTGAGCCATATACATTTCCGGTAATTACACTTGTTACCGTCCCGTCACTAACACCATTATCATCACCACTTGTATACAATGCTTCTAAAGATATTTTATCATTTGAAGTCTGACCATATTTATAATTTGCACTAAAATTGGCAGTTACACCAAAAACATCTGCAGCCTTATTTATTGAAGTACCTACCGTATCAATCATACCAACATTAGCTATAACAAAAGCATCGGCCCAAATTCTTCCAGCAAGAAAATCTCTATTATAAGCAGCTCTGCCGCCAATCCATCCTAGATCAGCCTGATATTTTTGATTAGTTCCGGCGAATCTTATTCTTGTTGCTCCATTATAATCAGCCAATGCACTAGTTAAACCTTGACCCAGGACAGAAATACCACCGGCATTTTTACCTCTATCCCAAACGTACCATAAGCTTCCACCAACTTCTAATAAAGGTTTTACTCGTGATTCAACATCAAACATCCACAGAGTCACATCATCGTCTTTGCTTATTTCATTTTCCCACAATTGGAAATAACTAAATCTACTTTTTGTAACCGGAGATAGATCGTAAAACAAACTTGCGCCAACTGCTTGAGTGCCCCAAAAGGATAGTTTATATCCGCTGGTTTGTGCAGTTTGAAGTGTATTAACATTAGGATCACGAACGTTATCAAATAAACGCTGCATTCCTACAACCACATTCCAATCTGAATTTTCAGGTCTTAAATCCACATTTGCAAGTAATGTTTGCAAGTTTACCTGGCCACCATTAATTGCACCGCCACGATTGTTTCCTACACCATAAGCCTGATCGCCCCAGGTATAATCAATCTTAAATAATCCCCTAAATGTGGCGAAACCATCTAATATAGAAGGTTTATATACAAAGTAAGGAACAAATCTTTGTTCTGCATAAACAGAGGTTTGAGGAACTGTGTTAGTAGAATTTTGACCGAACAATCTTCCAATAACTTGTCCCTGTAAAATATCATTCGTTGGAGTAACATTTGAACCCGTTGCTCTAGTAAATGAGTAGCCTATAAATTGAAATTCTTTTGGTGCAGGATCTTTTAGTCTATTATCATCCTGAGCAAAAAGACTTCCGATCAATAAAAATAACACAAACTGAAAAAGTAAAATGTTTTTCATTGGTTAACCTCCAATGATTAATAGTCATAAAAAAAGACGGCGGAATAGTCCGCCGTCAGGTAAAAATTTTATTGATAAATAAATGTTTGGATCCACATTATTCCTAATGGTGAACCATTGTACTTTGTACTTCCAAATCCCTCTGCTGCTGTTGGAGCTGAAAATCCTGCTATAGCTGGATTGGTCTGGATTACTTCATATTTAAGATCATTGGTTGTAACACGGTATATTCCTGTTGATGTTACAGAGGTAGGGACTGTTTGATTTAAAGTAATATTTCTTATAGAAGTATTTGAATTAGCAGTTGTAGAATATGTACCAGAGTATGTAACGGTAGCATTACTGCTGTCAGTTGCCACTACAGTATAAGTATTATTTGCATTAAATGTGGCAGTTATGTTCTTAGTCTTCAATGTCAATTTAAGTCCAAGTGCAACATTATTTCCGTCAGATAACCAGCTACCTGTTAATAGTTCAATGGTTGGATTAGCTGGAACAAATCCCTGAATATAAGTGGCCCCTAATGGAGTACCTAAATATTTGGTGCTTCCAAATCCTTCTGCAGCAACTGGGGCCGTAAAACCTGTGATTGCGGGAGTAGTTTGGATAACTTCATACTTCATCATTCCCTTGGAATCAACTTGATAAATTCCCTGTGATGTAACAGAAGTTGGAACTGTTTGATTTAAGGTAATTGAGCGAATAGTTGTCCCGGTATTTTCCGATACAGAATATGATCCTGAATAAGTTACTTGAGCACCAGTGCTATCTGTTGCTATGACAGTATATGTATTATTAGAATTAAAAGTGGCTGTAATTTTTACAGTCTTTAAAAGTGTAACCAATCCAGGGGCAACACCAGCACCTTCTGATATCCAGGTATTAACAATTACATCATCAGCAGGTGGTGTAACGATAGGATTGTCTTCACTTTTACTGCAACCAACATATAAAAACGTTAGGCTAGCAAACAGGAATAAAACTAGTAAGTTTTTCATAAGAACTCCTTTTTTATTGAATTTAATTATTATTTAATGAATCTAAGTGTATTTGAATTAATTTCTTTTTATCAATTTTTCCCGCTTCGCTTTTAGGAAGCTCATCAATAAATTCTATGTATTTTGGAATTTTATACTTTGCAAGATTTCCCTTGCAGTATTCTAATATTTCATTTTCTGAAGCAGTACAATTTTCTTTTAGAACAACATAAGCTTTACCTACTTCACCCCATTTTTGATCTTCAACACCAATAACTGCAACTTCTTTTATTTTATCATTTGTATATAGATAGGATTCAATCTCAGCAGGAAAAACATTTTCACCCCCGCTTATGTACATATTCTTTTTACGATCAACTACATAGAAATAATTTTCTGCGTCACGTTTTACTAAATCACCTGTATGAAACCAGCCATCTGTTATCGACTTATTTGTCTCTTTTTCATTTTTCCAATAGCCCGGCGTAACGACTGGAGACTTTAACCATAGCTCGCCAACTTCGTTTGCAGCACATTCACTTCTATCTTCTTTTACAATTTTTGTCTCGATATAGAAATTTGGAAAACCGATTGATCCTTTTTTTCTAATTGCATCATCCTGATGAAGCGAGAAACAATTCGGGCCAACTTCTGTTAACCCAAAACCCTGTCTTATATAAATACCTTTTTTATGCCATATGTTTATTAAAGGAATTGGCATCGGAGCCCCGCCAACGATTGCATATCTAACATTAGACAGATCAACTTTGTTAAAGTAAGGTGAATCAGACATCATTTGTAACATTGTTGGAACACCAAAGAGCAATGTTGTTTTTTCTTGTTCCATCAATTGTAAAATCAAATCAGCATCAAATTGTGTTAACAATGTATGCGATGCGCCGTGATGAAGAAAGGGGGTAAATAATACATTCCAACCGCCTGTGTGAAAAAACGGTGCAAAACTCTGTGTGTGATCACTTGAGTGAAGATCAAGTCGTAATCCTGTATTGATAGAATTCCAGAATAACATTTTATGTGTTATAATAACACCCTTTGAAAGACCTGTTGTTCCAGCAGTGTAAAGAATCATAACTGAATCATTTTCAGTTAATATTTCTTTTGAAACAAAATCTGACTTGACATTATTTTCTAATAAAAATCTTGTGATTTCATTTAGAGAATTAACGACATTTATTTTTTTAAGTGAAGAAAGTTTTGGTATGTGATCTTTAAACTCTTCATCATAAAAAAATAATTTTGGTTCTGCATCGTTAATTAAAGTATCAAGTTCACGAGGCATCAATCTAAAATTTAATGGAACGAGCAATGCACCAATTTTAATGCAAGCTAGAAATAGAATTACATGCTCAGATTTATTCTTAGAATAAATTGCAATGCGATCACCTTTTTTAATTTTGTAGTGATCTTGTAAATATTCTGCTAATGCATTTGTTCTTAAGTTGAATTCAAGAAAATTCCATTGAACATCCCGTTGATGTTCACGAAGGAACATTTTATTTGGTG
Organism: uncultured Ignavibacteriales bacterium; assembly: GCA_963706055.1. Classification (GTDB taxonomy): domain Bacteria; phylum Bacteroidota; class Ignavibacteria; order Ignavibacteriales; family Ignavibacteriaceae; genus IGN3. Next base: position 101,654 of record CAVPND010000016.1, read on the forward strand.
TGTACTTTGCCCAATTAGCAAGCCAGTCGATCTGAAAATTATTCATCAGTTTTTCTCCTTGTAAAGAAGTAAACTAATCCTCCAACAAGTAGTGATGCAGAAATTGCCATTGCAGCAGAGACACCAGGATTTTGTCCAGTAGCAATGCTAAAAGGAACTTTAATGTTTCCATAGAAAAAACTAAAGTGTACAACAATTGCAACTAATGAGGCTGTAATAACTGCAGCCTTTGAAGTGTCTTTTAAAAACATCCCAAATAAAATTGGAACAAACGCCGCTGAGAAATAAGCGTATACACCATTCTGTGCAAAGATGCCAACACTTAAATTTGGATTTATTAGTTGATCGTAAGAAAGTAAGATGGATACAATTCCAATTATTACAATAACAATTCTATTAATCGCAATTGTTGTTGATGAATTTTTATGTTCTTCTTTCGGAAAATATTTTCCGAATAAAGGTTTGATAATATCTGCAGTAATAGAAGTTGAAACCGATTGAATAAGTCCTTCCAGAGTTGATATTCCGGCAGAAATTAATCCCATTACCACTATTAAACCAATGTAAACAGGAAATTCTCGAACCACATAAGCAGATACAACGCCATCTAATTTTAGTGGTGCACCATTAACTGTTAAATTCGGAAAATCAATTCGTGCGTATAATCCTACAATCACAACCAGAAAGAATAGCATTTGTGTAATTATTCCTGTTGTTAAATATCTGTTAACATCCTTATCCGTTTTTAATAATAGTGATTTAGTAATGATATGAGGTTGACAAACAATTGCAACTCCAATTACTATTTGAGCGAAAATTATTTCGAAATAATCCCGAAATAAAAAACTACTTTGATTTGTAATTTGAACGAGTTTGGGATCAATGCTTGCAAGCTTATCTAAAAAACCATGAATGCCATTTGAAAAATGTTGATAACCGGATCCAAGCAGTATAAATGCAACAACAATCATAATTACTGCTTGTACTGTGTTAGTGTAAACCATCGAGTTTGCACCGCCAAACATCATATAGCCAAAGATGAAAACAACTAATCCTATTAGGATAGAAAGTTCACTTACATTTAAAGTTTTTGATAAAACTTTTGTTAATCCAACACAGATCAAAACAATAAAAGTGATTAATAAAAGTGTAAGAAAGGCAAAGAATAATGAGTAACCTTTGCTTTTATATCTTGTACCCATCCATTGAGCCATAGTTAGAGCTTTTACGCTGCTGCCATGTTTACGAAATCCCTTAGTTAGTAAAACCAATGATACCATTGCTGCGGCAGGCATAACTAAAGCATAAGAAATCACTCCGCTGATTCCATAGAATGCAATAAAACCTGGATTGATAATGAACGTTGCTGCACTTGTCATCGAGGCTGCCAAGTGCAAGCCTACTGCAATAGGGGAGAAGGCAACATTGCCAACCGCATAATCACTTATGTTTTTTATTTTGAGCGCACCGCGTATCACAAAAAATAAAATAACTGCACTATAAGCAATTACAAGAATCCAGCCGGCAATTACAAGTTCTTTTGAAGCGATATCCATAACCTCTTAATTATTACATTCTAAAAATTGATAAAGCGAATGCTAATCCGCCGCCAGAACCAATAAACAAAACCAAATCACCTTTTTTTATTAAACCCTTTTTATTCGCATCATCAAATGCCATTGGTATGCAAGCAGAGCCTGTATAAGCATACTTTTCCATAATAGTATGGCCTTTTTTTCTTTCAACTTCAAGATTATCAAGAGTTTCCCAAATAGAATTAATATTTATCTGAGTGATGAAGTAATGATCTATATCATCTGGTTTGATATTTAGTTCATTACAGGCTCCTTTAATCATTCGTGTCCAGGTAATTGGATTAGTTTCTTTTGGGAATTTTTTGACAAACTTTAGTAAATGATCTTTATTCTCTAAAACTTTTTGAGTAACTGGAAGATGAGTACCACCAGCATAAATTCCCATCCAATCACAATACTGTCCTTCAGTATAAAGACTGCTTGTAAGAAAACCTTCTTTTTCATTCTTAATTGAGTTAAGAAGAACTCCTGCCGCTCCATCAGCAAAAAGTGTAACAGTTTTTTTATCTGTTAGATTTAAATACTTGCTCATTGCATAAGCACCAATAACCAAAACTTTGTTATACTTTTTATCTGATCGAATATATTTTGAAGCAATATCCAACGCAGTTACAAATCCTGCACAAGCTGTATTTACATCAAATGTTCCTGCTTTAATTGCGCCAAGTCTGAACTGTACAACAGATGCTGTTGAAGGTGAAATATATTCAGGAGTATCAGTTGCTATAATAATTAAATCAAGTTCATCTGCTTTTATTTTTGCATTATCTAAAATTATTTTTGCGGCTTCAACACAAAGATCAACTGTTGATTGATTATCACTACACCATCTGCGTTCTTTAATTGTTAGATTTTCCCGCAGCCAGGTATCAACATCTTCACCAAGCAGTTCATTAAAGAACGAATTTGGTATTACTCTTTCAGGGACATACATTCCGGATGAAACTATTTGAGCATTTCTTGTCATAAAACTAATCCGCCATCAACGCTTAATACTGTTCCGGTAATATATTTTGCTTCATCACTCACTAAGAACAAATATGCATTCGCTATGTCTTCGGGATCGCCAAGTTTACCTAGCGGAGTTTTTTCTTTCAACATATCAATAACTTTTTCAGGAACGGTCTCAACCATTTCTGTTGCAATAAATCCTGGTGCAACCGCATTAACATTAATTCCTTTTCTGCCTAGCTCCCGAGCCCAAACTTTTGTCATCCCAATTATTCCTGATTTTGTTGCCACATAATTTGTTTGTCCAAAATTTCCATATAATCCAACAACAGATGATGTATTAACAATTTTGCCTGATTTGTTTTCAACCATAATCGGAGCTACAGCCTTTGTACAATTGAAAACACCTGTCAAATTCACATCAATAACTTGCTTCCATTGTTCCGGAGTCATTTTCATTAAGGAAGCGTCACGGGTTATTCCAGCATTATTGATGAGTATATCAATCTTTTTATGTTTAGAAATTATATCTGCTACTGCAGTGGTGACAGAATCCAAACTTGTAACATCAACTTTTTGGAATTCAATATTTGGGTTTATCTCTTTTAATTCATCTATTGTAGAAGACGCTTTTATTTCATTTACATCCCAAATGATTATGACTGCGCCTTCTTGTGCAAAACGCTTGACAGTTGCTTTTCCGATTCCCTGTGCACCACCTGTGATAATAGCAACTTTATTTTCTAATCTTTTCATTTTACTTCCCTTAGTTTTTAACGTTTGAAAATTTTCAAACGATATCTATAAATATTTTTATTCCTATTTGTATATTTTTTTTCTTTCTTTTGACCAAGCAATAAGAAAGTTATTGTAATGCGTTTCCATTAGTAGATAAAAACTTTCCATTTCTTCCATCCTTTTATCTACAGGAAGAAGGGAATTATTTTTTGCAGTTTTTACTTTTTCTTTTAGCTGTTTTGCGATACGAGTATTGTTTTTTATCAGTTCCAGATTATTTCTAAATGCATGCTCAAAAACTTCTGGTTCAACTTCATAAAAATCTTTTCTGTTATTGCTAGGCATCCAAACTTTTCGGATAAGACGTTTATCTCGTAATCTTCTAACAATCTGGCTGATAGGTCCTTTGCTTCGTCCGAGTTGTTTTGTTATTTCATCAAGTGATAGTGGTTCGGGCGAGAAGAGAAGTAGTGCGATTATATGGCCCATAAGTTTACTTAAACCGAAAGCTTTATAGGCATCACCGAAACGCTGGATAAGTTCTTTTTTGATCTTTTCTTCAGTTGTCATTTAGATTTTAACTTTTGAAATATTTCAAACGTTAAAAACTTAAACCGAATTTTATTTAAAGTCAAGGAGTATTTTCTAATTAAGGAGATTTGAATAGAGTATAATTAAAGCGTGGATTTCAATTTTGTTAATCCAGTTTTACTGACGGGCAATTCTTTGCCGTTTTTTAAGACTAAACGGTATGATTCTGTATCGGTTTGTTCAAGATGCTGCAGAAAATCTAAATTAATAATATATGACCTGTGAATTCTTACAAATTGATTTTCATTAAGATGATTTTCAAAATATTTCATTGTCTTTTGTTTTAAAAATCTACCTTTTTCGGAATTTATCAAAACATAATCATCCTGTGCTTCAATCCATTTTACTTCTTCAACTGGAATAATTGTGATCTTTCCGGAGTCTTTAATTACAACTCGCTCTAAAAATTCAATCTTTTCATCACGCTGTTTAATAATATTTTGGATTGCAGAATTTTGTTGAAATCTATCGCCAAGCTGTGCGATCGCTTTTTGTAAAGCATTTGTAAATCGTTCCTCTGAAAAGGGTTTTAAGAGATAATCAACAGCGCTAACCTCAAAAGCTTTTATTGCAAAATGATCATATGCTGTTGTAAATATAATAATTGGCGGATCTTCAAGAAGTTCGAGCATTTCAAATCCGTTTAATTTCGGCATCTGAATATCGAGAAAAATAAGATCAGGTTTTAACTCATTAATTTTTTTAATTGCATCAAATCCATTTGAGCACTCATCCAGAATCTCTACATCATCTCTGTTAGCTAAATAATTTTTCGTAATTTGTCTTGCAAGTGATTCATCATCAACGATAATTATTTTTATTTTATTTACCATAGTCCTAAGCTAATTCTTTTTGTAAAGGTATATAGATATTCACTGCAAATTTACCATTCTCTTTTTTAATTTCCATAAGATTATCCTGTTGATAAATTAATGATAATCTATCTTTAATGTTTTTCAACCCAACACCAGCACCTTTTTTGTGGGATTCACCTTCAAAGTTATTACAAAGGGTTATCTTTAAAAAATCATCTTGCTTTGTGCAGGTAAGTTTGATAGTAACTGCATCCAAAGATTCATAAACAGCATGTTTAATTGCATTTTCAAAAAGCGGCTGAAGAATCATGCTTGGTATTTCTGTTTTACCACATTCTTCTTGCAATTCCTCAGCATAAATAAACTTATCATCAAACCTTATCTTCTCTATATCAAGATATAATTTAATATTCTTTAGTTCTTCGTTAAGTGAGTTTTTTTGCCGATCGTTATTAGCAAGTGTGTATCTTAAAAAATCAGCAAGCTTAATAATCATTTGCTTTGCCTTTTTGGGATCAATCTCAGTTAAGGCGCTCATTGAATTTAAGCTATTAAAAATAAAGTGTGGATTGATTTGAAATTTTAACGATCTTAATTCTGCTTCGGTAACAAGATTTTTTAATTCTGTTTCTTTTAAAACTCGTTCTTGGAAACCAGTATAATAAATAACAATATAGTAGAATGCAGTTAATAAAAAATAATAAAGTATACCGATTATAAATCTTGATTTTATTGTTTTTACAAAAAAATCACTAAACATTTCTGTATCACTAATTATACTGTAGACGGCAAAATATCCCAGAGCAAGCCAAATAATAGAAATTAATAAGCCACCACCAAAATGTGAGAGTATAACTTTAGTTATTTGGTTCCGTTCGATCGAAAGATAAACTGAAGAATACCAAAAACTTAATCCGAGAGCAGCTATTAAAAGATTAAAAATAATTCCATCAACAATAGAAATTGTAAAACTTATTTTGCCTTCCAGCGTTATAAGATTTACGTAAAGAACTGCTATTGCTGCAACAAACAATAAGTATAATAAAATGCTTTTAGGACTTTTTAATATCGGATTAATAGACATAATTGAAAATTATAAATAAGTTTTCAATTCGCCACCACCAAATACAACTAACCCCTTAATAATTAAAGTTCTACTTGTATCTATATTACGACTTGGATCTTTAATACTTTTATTTGAAAATCCGCCAAAGATCGAAGTAACGTTCATAATAATATTCCAATCACTGGGAACAACAATTGTAGTTCCGCCAAAAACTGCAAGAATATCTATTGAATTTGTGCCTTCAGCAAGTTTAGAGCCTTTCAGAATTATTTCTGATCCGCCAAAAACAGCAGTAATATTACCGCCACGAAAACTATCAGACGTAACTACTTTTGTTCCGCCTCCAAATATCGCAACATCATCAATAACGTCTTTAGTTATCTGTCCAAGTTCATTAGTTTCTTCAGTCTTCTTTTTTTGGTTTAGTATTATATAACTGCCGATTGCAATTAAAAATATTGCAAGTACTACAGACCCATCATAATCTATTGTTGGAAAAATTCTTGGAAGAATAAAAACAAATCCAAGTCCAGCAAGAATACCGCCTAACATTTTCCTTGAAGTATTTAATGTGAGATACATTCCTATCACAATAAAAAAGAATGGCCAGGAAAAGATCACTCTTCCAAAATTAAAATTAAAAATGTCTAAAGAATTAAGAAAAAATAATCCACCTAATCCAATAAGTATGCTGCCAAGCAATACTCTTTTATCTACCGAATTTTTATTTTCTTCCATTTTTCTACTCCTTAAAAAGATATTCCGTTTTCTGGCGGAAAAGTAATACAAAGTTAACAATGCGGAAAGTAAAAATCGGCGAAATGGTTGTATTTATCGGTAAACGGCTATAATTACCATATTGCTGATATGGTTCGAAATTTAATAGTTCTTTTGACTTAGTGATTTCTAACTCTGATACATAAAATTAGTATAAGAATACTTTTATTTTCCTGTGATAGTTTTAAAATACCTTACTGCAAAAAATCAACGATCAAAATATTTTTTCATTAATTGTTTTGCTTTCTGGTTTCCTAAATCTGCAGCAATTTGAAAATCAACAATTGCTGCGTCAATATTATCAATACTTATTTCAGTTATACCAAGATAATAATAAGCATGAGAATAGCTTTTATTTATTTTTATGGATTTTTGATAATCCTTTATCGCTCTATCAAATAGTTCTAATCCATGATAAGCCCTGCCTCTAAAACAATAATATTCATAATTGAGTGGGTCATCTTCTATCAATATATTAAAGCATTTTATGGCTTGATTATATATTTCACAATCAAGATTCTTTATACCAAGTTCATATACTTCAAAGAGAGAAAGATCTTCTAATCTTGGTTCAGTGTCTATTATAGGCAGCAAAGGTGGATCATATATTGGACTGATTGGGTAAGGTGCATCTATTTGAATTGGTGGATCCGGATGACGATTTGGATCTGTTCTTCCAGGCATATATGGTGTTGATGGACGAATTGGATTAATATTTTCACGATATGGTTCTTGAATTGGTTCCCGCACTTGTTCTGGATTTCGGATTGGATTTTGAACCGGAAGTCGATCATTTACTCTATCAATTCTATCCCCGGGCGGATTTCTTTCAGTACCTGGATTTCTCTGAGCAAATGAATTAAAATTTAAAATAATACTGATTGAAAATAGTAGTAGTAGAGTTTTCATGATTCTCTCCTGATATATCCATTTTCTTTGGTTCCCATAATTATGCCAGAGAATTCATAAAAAAAGGGAGCCGAAGCTCCCTTGAGAAATTGAAAAAAAATATTAAACGTGAACTTCAACTTCTTTTAAGTTTGCATCTTTTACTTTATTAAGTGCCTGCTCAAGATCAGCAATAAGATCATTTACATTTTCAATCCCGACAGAAATGCGAACCAAACCATCTGTAATTCCGCCTGCTAATCTTGCTTCTTTGCCCATAGAAAAATGAGTCATACTTGCAGGATGCTGGATCAAACTTTCAACTCCGCCTAAGCTAACTGCAAGCTGAAAAAGTTTTACGGAATTCATCATCAATCTACCAGCTTCAATTCCACCTTTTAATTCCATAGTAATCATTCCACCTGGACCTTTGTGTTGCTTTAACCCAACTTCATAATGTGGATGGGATTTTAATCCAGGAAAACGAATTGATTCAACTAAAGAATGTTTCTCAAGCCATTCTGCAACAATTTGTGCACTTTCACAATGTCTTTCCATTCGTATAGCAAGAGTTTTTAATCCGCGATGGACCAGAAAAGAATTAAATGGATCAATAACACCGCCAAGTTGATTTAGTGTTTTACGAAAATGCTGATATGTTTCTTCATCTTTTACAACAATAATTCCGCCTACAACGTCTGCGTGGCCATTTAAAAATTTTGTTAAACTGTGCATTACTACATCAGCTCCAAGTGCAATTGGGTTTTGCAATGCAGGGCTCATAAATGTATTATCAACTACAACTTTTGCATTTGCTTTGTGTGCGATTTTAGAAATCTCTGTAAGATCAGAAATACAAAGTGTTGGATTGCCGGGAGTTTCTACGTACACAACTTTTGTATTCGTTTTGATCGCTTTTTTAACTTCATCAAGATTTGCTGTATCAACAAAAGTAGTTTCAACACCAAATTTTTTCATAATCGTATTTAGTAAAGTTGTTGTTGGTCCGTAAACCGCCGAAGAACAAACAACGTGATCGCCAGCTTGAGTTAAAGCGGCAAAAATGGTGTGAACAGCAGCCATTCCACTTCCACATCCAAGAGCTTTGTGTCCGCCTTCGAGAGCAGCGATTGCATCTTCCATAGCCTGCACAGTTGGGTTCAGCATTCTTGTATAGATATAACCTTTTTCTTCTCCCGCAAAAAGAGAAGCACCATGTTGAGCAGATTTGAATTTAAAAGTTGATGTTTGATAGATTGGTGGAACAACTGAACCGTATTCATATTCATCAATTCCTGAGTGTACACATTTTGTTTCGAAATCTAAATTGGAGTGATTTTTCATTACATTTATCCCATTAAAAGAAGTTTAAAAATTTGTTATGTAAAATTAAGAAAAATTATTGAAAGGAAGGGAATGAACCTGATCATTCCCTTAAATAAATGCTATTGCTTTATAAATTTGTAAGGTTGAAAGTCTATAAAATCATCAACATAAAGATTAAATGATTTTATTTTACCACTTTCAATTTCGAAGGGAAATACTTTTATCCCATATAGCGGATCCGAATAAGTGCATAAAAAACGATTGTTTCCTATAAACTCCAGTTTGCCTGTTAGTTTTGAGTGGTGCTCTAATTTTAATAAAAGCGAGTTTCCATTCAGTTCAAGATCGGCATAACCATAAACTTCATGTTCATATCTACCAGCAAAATCTGATAAATTTTGTTCTGGTTTTATGCTGAGAGCAACGGAATCCTTCCAGGCAGCAATTTGCTTTTCTTTTTGTTCATTTTGCTTCTTGCCTCTTTCAAAAATGAATTCATCATAATTCCTGTAAGGCAGCTCAAGATAAGCATCAACTATTTCCCATTTAAGCATTTGAAAAAAAGCATTCTGATCTGTATTAGTAAGAACAACAATGCCAAGATTTTCTTCAGGTAAAAGTGTTACCGATGTAACAAACCCATTTACCCCACCAGTATGAGAAACTATTTCGGTTCCTTCATAATCCATTAAACCCCAACCTAGTCCATAAAGATTAAAATGTCCCTCATTAAATGGGTGTCTAACTCTACCTTGTATTGTTTCCGGTTTTCTGGTTCTCTTAATAACATCAAATGGAATGACAACTTCTCCATTATATTTTCCGCTGTCAAGTTGTGCAATAATCCAATGGCTCATATCGGCAATGGATGATCCGATACTTCCGGCAGGTGAGAGATTATCAATATTTTCAAATGGCATTAATATTACTTTGTTTTCGGTTATAGTATGAGGCTTAGCAACATTATCAGCCGCAGCGAACTCTATCGACAGAGCAGTTGTATGATTCATTTCCAACGGCAGGAATATTTTTTCTTTGAGATAATCTTTCCAAGCCAAACCTGAGGCTTTCTTAATTACTTTTCCCGCCACAGCATATCCGGCATTGGTGTAACCATATTTTGATCTGAAATCAAATTTTGGCGTTATCATCCCAAACTTTTCAATCACTTCATCAGTGGTTAAATCGGATGTCCAGTACATAAAATCACCTTGAAAAGTTTCAAGTCCCATTCTGTGAGTAACTATGTCTATAAGATTTAATTCATTAGTAACAAATGGATTTTTCATCTTAAAATCAGGAAGATAATTAATAACTTTATCCTCAAGCTTGATTTTGCCTTCGTGCTCAAGCAAAGCTAGTGCAGTTCCCGTGAATGCCTTTGTGTTTGATCCAATTAAAAACAAGGTATTTTCATCAACTTTATCATTTGTTCCGATTTCTTTTACGCCATATCCTTTGGAGTGAATTATCTTTCCATCTTTCACAATTAAAACAGCAGCACCAGGAATTTTCCAGTTATTGATTCCGCGTAAGATATAATTCTCAAGCGAATCTGAAACGAAAACAGGTGTTGATTGTGAATAAAGATTTGCAAGTGTTAAAAAGAAAAGAGCAATGACTAAATATGTTTTTTTCATAAAAACTCCTTAAGAATGATGTGCAAACTAAAAAAAATCTGAGAATTTGTTGCACCTTACAACATTAAATAAACCCGGATTTCAAATCCTTTTTAGTGAACAAATTCTTTATATTTCTGCCTCAAAATCTGTAAAATATTAATTCAATAAACATTTTTTGGTTTTATCTTGGCTAAAGAACAAATACTTGTTACATCTGCACTGCCTTATGCAAATGGACCCATCCATCTAGGCCATTTGAGTGGTGCATATCTTCCGGCAGATATTTATGTCCGATACAAAAGATTGAACGGTGATGATATTGTTTACATCTGCGGCTCCGATGAACATGGCGTTCCAATTACTATAAGTGCAGATAAAGAAAAGGTAAAACCGCAAGTAATAATTGATCGATTTCACGAAGCAAATAAAAAAGCTTTTACACGATTTGGAATGAGTTTCGATAATTATTCCCGCACAAGTCTTCCGATTCATCACGAAACAGCTAAAGAATTCTTTTTAGAATTTTATAATCACGGATTATTTACAGAAAAAAAATCGCTTCAGTTTTATGATGATAAAGCAAATATGTTTTTACCGGATAGATACGTTGAGGGAACCTGTCCTAAATGCGGAAATGAAGAAGCACGCAGTGATGAATGTGAAAATTGCGGCTCACTTTACGATCCATCAGAATTAAAAAATCCTAAGAGTAAAATTTCCGGAAGTACACCAACACTCAAAGAAACAACTCATTATTATTTTCCGCTTGGCAAGTATCAACCATCATTGGAAAAGTATGTTGATGAAATGAATGAGAAGTACGGCTGGAAAGACAATGTACTGCAATACTGCCGTGGTTGGTTTAAAGATGGATTGAAAGATCGTGCAATAACTCGTGATCTTGGATTGGGGAATAAAAGTGCCCGTTGATAGCGCTGCAGGAAAAGTAATCTATGTTTGGTTTGAAGCTGTGCTCGGTTACATTTCTTCAACAAAGGAATTATCCCAGTTAAAAAATGATCCCAAACTTTGGAAAAAATATTGGCAGGATACAAAAACAAAATACATTGCATTTATTGGTAAAGATAATGTTGTATTTCACACGATAATTTTTCCCGCCATTTTAATGGCATGGAATGAATTAGGCAAAGAGCAGTATTGTTTGCCTCAGAATGTTCCTGCAAATGAGTTTTTAAATTTTGAGGGAAAGAAATTTTCAAAAAGCAGAAACTGGGGAATTGATGTTGATGAATTTTTAGATCTTTTTGCCCCCGATTTATTACGTTATACATTAGCTGCAAACTTGCCTGAAACCCGCGACACAGATTTTTACTGGAAAGAATTTCAGTTAAGAAATAACAGCGAGCTTGCAGATATTCTTGGCAACTTTATCAATCGTACTTTTACTTTTGTGTTTAAACACTTTGATGGCAAAGTTCCTGCATTAGGAAAGCTTGAAAAGATAGATGTGGATATGCTTAAAGAAATTTCAGAATATCCAAAACGGGTTGCAGATCTTTTTGAAGGTTATAAGATTCGTGACGGCGTAAATGAAATTATGAATCTTGCCCGTGACGGAAACAAGTATTTCAATGATTCAGAACCCTGGAAGACAGTTAAATCAGATAAAGAAAAATGCGGCACAACTTTAAATATTTGTTTACAAACTATTTACACTTTAGCGGAATTGTTCAATCCTGTTCTACCGTTTTCAACTGAGAAATTATTTATAATGTTAAATTCAAAACCTGTAGACTGGAATGATTGCGGCAAATCAAATTTAAAAGAAGGGCATCAATTGAACCAAAGTGAAATTCTTTTCCCTAAAATTGAAGATGAAAAAATAGAAGCGCAGGTAAATAAATTGCCAAAAGCTGAATCTGAAAAAGAAAAAATTGATCTAATCACTTACGATGATTTTATGAAGGTACAATTGCGTACCGCAGAAGTTATCGAGGCCGAAAAAGTTGTAAAAAGCGAAAAACTTTTGAAACTTAAAGTTAAACTTGATAGTGAAGAGCGACAGGTTATTGCAGGAATTGCTAAAAGTTACCAGCCGGAAGATTTGATTGGTAAAAAAGTAGTTATTGTTGCAAATTTACAGCCTGCAAAGCTGATGGGATTGGAATCACAAGGTATGATTTTGGCTGTTGAAACTAAGGACGGATCTTTAGAGATTTTAAATGTTCCTGAAACAGTAAATAATGGTACCAGAGTTAAATAATAAGTAAGGAAGATAGATGAAAAAATTTATTCTTGTTTTTGCATGTTTAGGATTGATTACCGTTATTTGCACAAAGTCCACTCGAAAAAATCTCTCCCAAATTGCAATTAAAAATGGAAACCGATTTGCAATCAGGTAAATATTTAGTTTGGGTTTATTTCTCAGATAAAGGAAATAATTTAGATGCATACTTTGCTAGTCCTGAAAGTGTTGTAAGCCAAAAATCTTTAGATAGAAGAGCAAAGGTTTTTAGCAATGATAAACTAATCGATTTTTCAGATCTTCCAGTAAATCAAAATTATATAAATGTATTAATCCAAAATGGATTTGAATTAAAACAAAAATCAAAATGGTTTAACGCAATTAGTGGATATGCAACACAAAACGAGATAAACCAAATTGCAGTTAATAATTTTGTAAATAAAATTGATGTTGTTGGAACATTTGCTAAGCGATATGATGATATTGAATTTAACCAAACTCAAACACCAAATGATAATCCAGTCCAGATAGAAGGAACTCATTCACTTAATTATGGAAGTTCATTCACACAATTAAATCAGATTAGTGTTCCAGCAGTGCACGATTCAGGATATAATGGGGCAGATGTTACAATCTGTGTTTTAGATGCTGGATTTGATAATCTTCCACACGAAGCATTTTCTTCTATGAACATAATTGCTGCCTATGATTTTGTAAATCATGATCCAAACGTTGGTAATCAAGGTGATATGGGAGAAGGTTCGCATGGTACAGCTACCTTATCTATTCTTGGCGGCTTTAAAGAAGGGCAATTAATTGGGCCCGCATATGGTGCAAATTTTATTCTTGCAAAAACCGAAAATACAGATTCTGAAACCCCTGTTGAAGAAGATAATTGGATTGCAGCAGTTGAATGGGCAGATAGTATAGGCGTTGATGTAACATCAACATCTTTAAGTTATTTGGATTATGATTCACCTTTTACAAGTTATACCTGGCAGGACATGGATGGAAATACAGCCCTAATAACAATCGCTGCAGATCTTGCAGCTGGAAAGGGAATTGTTGTAGTAAATGCCGCAAGTAATAGTGGTTTAAATACATCACATAATACTTTAGGTGCACCTGCTGATGGGGATAGTGTATTCACAATCGGAGCAGTTACCTCAAGTGGTGTTCGTTCATCTTTCAGTTCGGTTGGCCCTACAGTAGATGGAAGAATTAAACCTGATTTAATGGCTATGGGGTCAAATGTTTATCACGCTAGTTCGTTTGGAAATTCATATTCCGCCGGTGGTGGAACATCGTTTAGCTGTCCGTTAGTTGCCGGAGTTTGTGCTCTAATCCTTCAAAAAAATCCTTCGCTAACTCCAATGCAGGTTTTACAGCTATTAAGATCTACAGCTACCCGAAGTAATAATCCAGATAATCTGTACGGGTGGGGAATTGTAAACGCATTAACTGCAATAAATTCTTTAATAGTTCCAGTTGAATTTACTTTATTCAGTGGAGTTCTTGAAAATGGCGGAGTTAATCTTAAATGGATAACAGCAACAGAGCTAAATAATTTTGGGTTTGAAGTGGAGAGACGTGACGATTTTTCAGATTACCAAAAAATTGGATTTGTTAACGGAAATGGAACCTCTACAAATCGGTTAACTTATGCTTTTATAGATAAAAATTTATCATCTAAAAGATATTACTATAGATTAAAGCAGTTAGATTTTGATGGTTCGTTTGATTATTCAAATGAAATTGCAGTTGATATAGAGCAATTAAATGACTTCAAATTATTTCAAAATTATCCAAATCCATTTAATCCTACTACAAATATAAAGTATTATGTTCCGAATGCTGGAATATTAAAAGTTGGTTTGTTTGATATATTGGGTAATGAAGTTAAAACACTTGTTGACGAAGAAGTACAAGCCGGATCGTATGAATTGACCATCGATGGCACTAATTTAGTAAGTGGAACTTATTTTGTTAGGATGTTTTCTCAGAGTAATCAGCAAACTATCAAAATTAGTTTAATTAAATAATTTTCGTGCTGATTCTTTCAAAATGGTAAAGGATCAGCTCTAATTTACCTTGATTTTCAATCCTTCATTTGATAAAATTCAAAGTTAAATTTGTATAAATATTATAGGAGATAATAATGTACTCTAGGTTATCCATTTTACTTGTTGCCTTAGTAACAATTCTTTTTACTTCCTGCTCACCCGAACACTCCAAAATCGTAGTTGCACAGTATGATGATGCAAAAATAACGATGGATGAATTTGAAAAAGCTTATTCAAAAAATGTTGGTGGATTAGAAGCCGCAAAAGAGGATAGTTTTGAAAACTACAAAAATTTTGCTGATTTATATACAAATTTTAAAATGAAATTGGAAGATGCAAAATTTCGTGGCTACCAAAATGATCCTGCTCTAAATCAGGAATTGATGGATTATAAGAAGAAAGTGGGTTCATCCTACATACTTGAAAAATATCTTGTTGAACCCAACATAAGAGACTGGTATGAAAAAAGAAAAACTGAAATTCGTGCAAGTCATCTAATGATAAGAGTTGACTCAACAGGTGAAGCTGCAGCAAGTAAATTTGCTCAGTCATTGCTTGACAGCATTAAAAAAGGTGCAAGTTTTGAAGAAATGGTTTTACAGTTTTCGCAGGATCAATTTTCTAAACCTAAAATGGGTGATATTTTTTATTTTACTGCAGGTCAGCTCCCGTTTGAGTTTGAAGATGCAAGCTATAAAACTGAAAAAGGAAAAGTTTATCCTGAAGTTGTAAAAACCAAATTCGGTTATCATATAATAAAAGTAACTGATAAAAAACCAAGAGTTCCCAAAATAAAGGCTAGTCATATCCTAATAAGTTATATGAATCCTGCTGGAGAAGTGGATACAGCAGCTGCTTTATTAACAATGGATAGTGTACTTACGGAATTAAAAGCAGGTAAGGATTTTGCCGAAGTTGCAAAAAAATATTCAGATGATTCCGGTACCAAAGAAAATGGTGGTGATTTAGGGTTCTTCGAAAGAAGAATGATGGTTCAGGAATTTGATGAAGCAGCATTCAATCTTGCCGTTGGGCAGGTTTCTGATGTTGTAAAAACAAATTTTGGTTTACACATTATAAAAGTTACAGATAAAGAGGAGTATCCAGCTTTTGATGCAGAAAGAGAAAATCTTAAAAATTTATTAAAACGCTCAAGATACAATGAACTTTATGCTGATATGATAGACAACTATAAAAAAGAATTTAATTATGTAATTAATGAAAATGTTATCCAGCAAATAATTGGTTACAATGATTCGACAGTTATTGGGGGTGAAATGAATGGTTTAACTGATATAGGAGGGAAAACGCTTTTTAGTTTTAACAACTATACAGAAACCGTTGATGATTTTTATTCAAAAATAAAATCAGATACAGAATTTAGCGGTAAAAAGTTTTCTGAGGATGTAATAAAAAAAGGCATAACAAAATTTTCTGAACAGGCATTGCTTGAACATAAAGCATTAGCACTAGATAAAACAGATGCTCAGTTTGCAGACCTTATGAAAGATTATCAGAATGGAATTTTTATCTTTAAACTGCAGGAAGAGGAAGTTTGGAATAAAGTAAGTGTTGATAGTGTAAAGCTGCTGGATTACTATCAAATGACTTCAGGAAAATATACCTGGCCGGATAGAGTTGGGTACACAGAAATATATGCTAGAAAAGATTCCGTGATTAATCATTATTACGATTTATTAAAAGCTGGTGAAAATTTTGATTCTCTGGCTGCTAAAACTGAAAGAACACAGGTTAAGGATAAAAAAGGTAAATATGATTTACAGGTGGTTGGATCAAGTGAGTTTTCTAAGATAGTTGACGATCTAAGTAATATTGGAGATTATACTGAACCAATTGCAAATCCGGGTGGATACTCAATATTAAGACTTGATGTTAAAGAACCAGCAAGACTAAAAACTTTTGAAGAAGCTAAAGCAGAGGTCTCAGGCGGATTACAAGAATATGAGAGTAAAAGACTTGAAAATGAATATTTAGATATGTTAAAGAAAAAGTATATGCCTGTTATTAATTATGATGAATTGCGAAAAGCATTTAAACAATAGAACAATTAAAATATTTTTTCTTTTCGGAGTAATTTTATTAGCTGCATGTTCCAAAGAACAAAAGAAAGATGATTTTATAGCTCGCGTAAATGAATCGTATTTGACCAGGGAAGAATTTGATTCCCTGGCAGATACTTCTAGCTTAAATTCTGCAGAACAAGATCAATTGATCAAAAACTGGATTTATCAACAAATTCTTTTTCAGGAAGCAGAAAATGAGGGAATAACAAAGCAAAAAGAATATTTAAACATCCTAAAAAAATCATCCTATGAGTTAGCGGCAGCAATGTTGATTGAAAATTTTTTGCGTTCAGAAGATGTTAATTATTCGGATGATGATCTATTAGATTATTATGCCATTGAAAAGAATTATTTCCGCTTAAGTTCTAACACATACCGACTGAATAAAGTAGTATTTAGCAGCGAGGATAAAGCTATTAAATTCCGAACTCTGGCTTTAGAAAGTGATTGGCAAAAAGCGGTTAGCGTTTTTATAAGTGATTCAGCGCTAGTACAAAATATTTTTTCGGAGTTATTTGAAGAAAATAATATCTATCCTATACAATTATCCAGAATAATTAAAGATTTTTATGCTGACGAGATTAGTATTGTAATTACAGAAAAACCTGGATATTATTCCATTGTACAATTCTTAAGTAAATATAATAAACAATCAATTCCGCCTTTTGAAATTATCAAACCAAAGGTTGAAAAAAGATTTATAGCTGAGAAAAAGAAAATTCTTGTTGAAGAATTTCTTAAAACTCTTTATTCCCAAAATGAAATTGAGATAAGAAAATGAAAATAAAAATTGCAGTCATTGTATTAATCTTTTCTTTCGGTTTATCCGCACAGCAAGTTTTAGATAAAATAGTTGCTGTGGTTGATAACGAAATAATTTTACAAAGTGAACTTGATTTTCAAACAGGTATATTTGCTTCACAAAGGCAGATCGATCCAAATACACCTGGATTAAAAGAGCAGTTGCTGAATACAATGATTGAAGAAAAACTTATTTACGCCCAAGCTGATCTCGATTCTATTACAGTTACCGAAGATGAAGTTAATCAGCGTATTGATTATCAAATAAACTCTTTCGTCCAGCAGTATGGATCAATAGCCAACATTGAAAAGATTTATGGTATGAGTATCGATAGGATTAAAAGGGAATTGCGTGATGAGGTTAGAAAAAGTTTAATGTCTCAGAGACTGCAGGAAAAAAACTTTGGAAGAGTTCAGGCAAGCAGAAGAGAAGTTGAAGAGTTTTTTGAAGTTTATAAAGACAGTATAGGTACGATTCCAGAAAAAGTAACAATTTTTCATATATTCCAAAATCCTAAGGCGAATGAGAAGTTAAAAAAGAAATTTTACGATAAGGCTGCATCACTTTTAGATTCTCTTAGAGCAGGGGTAGATTTTTCTGAACTTGCAAGAAAGTATTCTGATGATCCAGGCAGTGCAGCGCAAGGTGGTGATCTTGGATTTGTTAAAAAAGGTGTATTCTATCCAGAGTTTGAAGAAGCGGCATTTAAATTAAATGTAAATGAGTTATCAGGAGTTATTGAATCACCGGTTGGTTTTCATATAATTCAGCTTTTGGAAAGACGCGGTGAATCAATTAATACCAGACATATTCTGATCAAAATAAAGGCAGATGAAAATGCAGATCTTCAAACCATAGATTTTCTTTCAGAAATTAGAGATAGTATTCAAAAAGGATTAGGCACTTTTCAAGAATTTGCAAAAAAATACAGCGAAGATAAAGATAGCGCCCCATTTGGAGGAGAATTAGGTGATTATTATATAAATCAGTTGGATAAAGCACTGCTGGATGCTGTTGGAAAATTAAAGCAGGGTGAAATCGGATTTCCAAGAAGATTAGAATATGCTCCTGGTACATATGGTTATCATATAGTCTGGCTTAAATCAAGAATACCTCAGCATAAGGCAACTTTATCGGATGATTATAACGAAGTGAAAAAACTTGCTGATGAAAACAAAAAACAAAAAGAATACACAAAGTGGATTGAAACCATTAAGAGTAAAATTTATTGGGAAGTTAGAATCTAAAATAGATAGGATTTTAAGTGAGCGAAAGAAGTTCAGATAATAATGACGTTCATTTAGTTGAACAATTAAATAAAAAAGTTATAGAAGTTAAGTCTGAAATTGCAAAGGTAATTATTGGGCAAGATGAGATAGTAAATCAACTTATTATTTCTCTTTTATCGCGCGGTCACTGTTTGTTAGTCGGTGTGCCCGGTCTGGCAAAAACACTTCTTATCAAAACACTTGCAGAAGTTATGGATTTGAAGTTCAGCCGAATTCAATTTACACCTGATCTAATGCCTAGCGATATAACAGGAACTGAAATTCTTGAAGAAGATCTTGCAACCAAGAAAAGAAATTTTAGATTTATTTCGGGTCCAATCTTTGCAAATATTATTCTTGCTGATGAAATAAATAGAACGCCTCCTAAAACACAAGCCGCTTTATTAGAAGCGATGCAGGAGCACAAAGTAACTGCAGCCGGTCAAACTTATCAATTGCCCGAACCATTTTTTGTTCTAGCTACTCAAAATCCAATCGAACAAGAGGGAACATATCCGCTGCCTGAAGCCCAGCTAGATAGGTTTATGTTTAATCTTTGGTTAGAATATCCATCGGTTGAAGAAGAAATTAAAGTTGTTCAAACAACTACAAGTGAGTATAAGGCAAGTTTAAACAAAGTTGTATCTGCTTCTGAATTAATAATTTTTCAAGATCTAGTGAGAAAAGTGCCTGTTTCTCTAAATGTGATTGAGTTTGCAGTTAAAGTTTCAAATATGACAAGACCTTCAAACGAGAATGCTCCGAAGTATGTAAAAGATTGGGTAACCTGGGGAGCTGGTCCTAGAGCTTCTCAATATCTGGTTATGGCTGCTAAAACACGTGCAATTACTCAGGGTAGATTTACTCCTAATATTGATGATGTTAAAGCATCAATGCTTCCTGTATTACGCCATAGAATAATTACAAATTTTAGCGCTGAGGCCGAAGGAATTTCTTCAATTGATGTAATAAAAAGAGTTGAAGCAGAAGCTTAATTTAAATTCAGTTACAATTTTGCTATAGAGTAATTCTTAAATGCAAAATATATTTCTGTTACGGCAGTTTTAATAACTGTTGATGTGGGGACCGCTAATAACATTCCAATTAATCCAAACAACTCACCACCAATGATGATAAGCAGTATAATAATTATTGGGTGCATATCCACACTTTTAGAAAAAACATATGGCTGAACTAATCCATTATCTAAAGTGTAAGTTAAGGCAACAATAGTCATAATTAGAGGAACCTGCGATAAATCACCAGTTTGCATAATTGAAAGCACAATTGCAGGAATTCCACCTATTGCTGGACCAAGGTAGGGTATTAGATGACCGATGCCTGCTATTACACCTAATGGAAGCGCATTTGGTAGACCGATTAAATAAAACCCAAATCCAATTGCTAATCCAACAAACATTGCATCAAAAATCCAACCTCGTACAAATCTACCTAATTGAAGACTAATTCTCTTCAAAATCCAATAAGACATTTCAAAATATTTATTAGGTACGATATGAATCAAAGTTTTGTGAATTACTGCACTGTCTCTAAGGAGATAAAAAGTTATAAATGGAACAATAATAAAAAATGCTGCTACTGATACTATGCCGCTGACATATTGTGTTATATGATTTATAGCATCATTAAACGAAGTTGAAATAATTCCTTGAACTTTGTGTGATAGTTCACCTTTATTAAAAAGTGGAAAAACTCCTAATATTTTTTTCTCCAGATCATTAAGTTCTTCATTCAGTGAAAAATCTTTTAATGATAATAATACTTGATCCATTTGAAGAAAAAGTTTAGGAATTACAAAAGAGAGACCGAAATAGAATAGGAATCCAAAAACAGCAAAGACAAATAATGTTGAAATGGTTCTTGAAAATCCTTTACCTTCAAGAAGCCTTACGAATGGTGCAAAAATAAATCCAAGCAAAACAGAAATTGCAATAAGCACCAGTACATTAACAAGCATATATGCAAAGTAAAATAGAAAAGTAATCGAAAGGATGAACAATATAATTTTGATGTATTTATTATTTAATATTTCCATGGTTATCAACTAACTGATTCTATTCTACGTACTGATGGAACTTCCTTCATTATAGCTTTTTCAATTCCGGCTCTTAAGGTCATAACAGATAAGGGGCAATCCTGGCAGGAACCTAGCAGCCTTACCTTTACTATTCCATCATCGCTTACGTCTATAAGTTCAACATCACCGTTATCCGCTTGAAGATATGGTCTAATGCTGTTTAGTGCTTTTTGAATTTCGTTTTCCATCTAGATAGTTTTATACTTATTTTTAACTTACTTTATTCCTAAAAGATGTTATGTTTCTATCTTATGTAAGGCAACTTGCTAATATTGTTTTAAATAGTACACAAAGCAAAATTAATCATCATCACCAAGTAGTATCTCTATCTTTTCAGAAGCATTTGCATTTCTGATATTTACTTGTTCAGTAAGTTTGCGGGAAATTTCATAAAGTATTTTTGTTTCATCAGCATCAGGTAATCCAACTACCATTGGTTCGCCTTTGTCTCCGCCGATTCTGATTCTTGGATCAATCGGAATTCCGCCAAGTAGAGGTGCATTTAGCTCATCACACATTTTCTGCCCGCCTCCGGAACCAAAAATATCGTATTGTTTTCCGGTATCAGGCGCAATAAAGTAACTCATGTTTTCTACAACGCCAAGAATTGGTACGTTAACACGTTCAAACATTTTTAAAGCTTTTCGTGCATCAATAAGTGAAACCTCTTGAGGTGTTGTAACTATAACAGCACCAGTTAATGGAATTGTTTGAACTAATGTTAATTGTATATCGCCTGTCCCAGGAGGCATATCAAAAATCAGATAATCAAGTTCACCCCAATCAACATCAGTCATAAATTGTTTTATTGCACCGCTGGCCATTGGTCCACGCCAAATAACCGGCGCTTTATCATCCACTAGAAGCCCTATAGACATAAATTTTATTCCATGGCTTTCAAGAGGAATCATTTTAACAGAATTTTCTGCTTGATAAACTTTGGGTTTATCTGTTGTTCCGAGCATTAGAGGAATACTTGGTCCATAAATATCAGCATCTATTAAACCAACACTTGCTCCATCTTTTGCAAGAGCAACTGCAAGATTTACTGCAACCGTGCTTTTACCTACTCCACCTTTACCGCTAGCAACTGCAATTGTATTTTTAACTCCTGGAAGCACTGCATCTTTTCTAGCATCTTTATGAGTGGATACATTTGAAGCTGATTTTGAGATAATATTTAATTCAATAGTATTCAATCCGTTAAATTCTTTTTTTAAGTGATCAATTATCAAACCCTTTACATCATCAGTGTTGCTTGCATTTAGAGAAATATCTAATAATAACTTATCATTATTCAGTTCAAATTTTCTAATTGAATTTAGCGCTAATGCACTTGTATTTACTTTATCATTACTAAACTTTTTTAATGAATTAACTACCGTGCTTTTGGTGATCTCGAACATTTTACTTTCCTGTTTTCTTTTAAATATATTTAATGACATTTATTGGTAATACAACTTTTCTAATTGATTTGAGTTCAAAATTATTTGCCAAATGGTTTTTTATTCCTAACAGCCATAGCTTTTAACGCATGATTCATAAGCCATTCCTGGCTATTAACTTTTTTAATATTTTCTTTTACTTCAGGAAAAACATAAGAGCCATCTGCCTGCAGAATTTTTGCTTTTACATTATCCTTTAATGCAACCTTAATTAAGGTTTTAATAATTTCTTCTTTTAATCTTGGATTCTCAATCGGGAAAGCAACTTCAACTCTTCTATCAAGATTTCTTTGCATCATATCTGCGCTGCTTAAATAGATTTCTTCACTACCCTCATTATAAAAATAAAATACTCTGCTGTGTTCAAGATATCTGCCGACGATACTCCGTACTTCTATATTTTCACTGAGATCTTTTACTCCAGGTACAAGGCTGCAAACACCTCTAACAATCAGTTTTATCTCAACTCCGGAATTTGAGGCCTCATACAGTGCGCAAATAATTGCAGGATCAACCAAAGAATTTAATTTCATAATTATTTTTGCTTCCTTACCTGCAACAGCGTTATCGATCTCTCTATTGATCAGATCAATAAACTTTTCACGCATATTAACTGGAGAAACAAATAATTTTTTGTACTCTTTTTGTTTAGAGTACCCGGTTAAGAAATTAAATATATCAGAAACATCGCTGCATATATCATCATCAGTAGTAAAAAATCCTAAATCGGTGTAAAGCTTTGCAGTGGTTGCGTTGTAGTTTCCTGTCGCAAGATGAACGTATCTTTTTACACCATCATATTCTTTTCGTACAACAAGTGTCATCTTTGCGTGTGTCTTTAATCCAACCAAACCATACACAACGTGTACTCCAACTTTTTCTAACTCACGCGCCCAATAAATATTATTCTGTTCATCAAATCTTGCTTTTAACTCTACCAGCACCGCTACTTGTTTGCCCATTTCTGCTGCTTCAATTAAGCATCGCACTATTGGTGAATCAGGTCCAACTCTGTAAAGAGTTTGTTTAATCGCAAGTACATCAGGATCAAGCGCTGCCTGTTTAATAAAATCTATAATTGGTGAAAATGAGTGAAAAGGATGATGAAGTAAAATATCTTTTTGTCTGATGATAGAAAAAAAATCTTCCTCATCTTCAAACACCTTTGGTGTTACCGGATAAAAAGGTTTTTCTTTTAATTGATGCAAAGGAAGTTTATAGAATGCCATCACATCACTTAAACCTAAAGGACCATCGGAAAGATGAACATCCTCTTTTGATATTTGCAAATTTTCAACAAGTGTATCAAGCATAAAATCAGGCATCGGATGACCAACTTCTAACCTTACAACACTTCCGAATCTACGCTGCTTAATATTTTCTTCAATCACACTTAAGAGATCATCAGCTTCATCTTCCTGAAGTTCAATATCAGTATCACGTGTAATTCTGAATCTGTGGGCCTCAACTATTTCCATTCCAGGAAATAGTAAAGCAAGGTTTGCATTTATTAGATCACCAAGCCAGATGTAAGTTGCAGCAAAATTTCCATTTATTCCTAAAATTTTATTAGGCTCAAGAATATTATCTATTTGCAGCAGTCGTGAAAGTATACTTGGCACTTTTACTCTTGCAAAATGATTTTCACCATTTGGTTTTCTGATCAGTATGGCCAGACTTAAACTTAAGTTTGAAATGTAAGGAAAAGGTCTGCCGGGATCGAAAGCAAGCGGAGTTAGTACAGGATAAACTTCTTTTTTAAAATACTGTGTAAGTTTTGCTTTATCCTCTTCGCTAATTTCATCCATAGACAATAGTTTAATATTGTTTTCACGTAAAGCGGGAATGATCTGCGAATTCCAATAATTATCCAAAGTTTTAAGCAAAGGCTTTAACAATTTTTCAACTTTTCTTAATTGTTCAATTGGTGTTAGCCCATCAATCGATGGTTCTTCAACGTGTGCAGCAATTTGTTCTTTCAAACCAGAAATTCTAATCATATAAAATTCATCTAAGTTTGAACAAAAAATTGAAATGAATTTTACTTTTTCAAGAAGAGGTAATTCAGGATTTAGAGCTTCTTCCAAAACACGTTTGTTAAACTCAACCCAGCTTAAATCTCTGTTAATAAAGTTTTCGGGTTTGCTGTACTTTTTTAGTAGTTCTTTAATATTCATATAATTCTATTACAATTGGGCATAAATATAAGCTATTTGCAAAAGATTTGCCGTGATAAAAGCGTTACATTCGTGATTAAAATCGATAAAAAAGAGGATTAAACCGAAAAGAAAGTCATTTCTTCCAAAAGTAAGGTGTAAAAATTATTAGAACGGTAAAAAGTTCTAATCTACCGAGTAGCATTAAAAAGCTAAGCAGCCATTTTGCAAGTTCAGGTAAATGATTAAAATTTGCAACTGGCCCAACTGTTCCGATACCCGGACCCACATTTCCAAGACAAGTTGCAACCGCACCAACCGAGGAAATAAAATCCAAACCCATTAGTGAAAGCATAATTGAGCCAAATACAAATATTAAGATGTAAATAATAAAAAATGCCTGTACGTTAGATATAATTTCTGATGAAACAGCTTTGCCGTTTAATCTAACAGGAATTATTGCTCTTGGATGGATCAATCTTTTTAATTCTAAAAACCCGTTTTTAAAAAGTAAAAGATGTCTAACTACTTTTATTCCGCCGCCTGTAGAACCTGCAGAGCCGCCGATAAATAAAAGAATGAAAAAAATCATTCGGGAAAACACAGCCCAGTTTTCGTAGTCGCTGGAAACATATCCCGTTGTTGTTACTAATGAAACAACGTGAAACAGAGCTTGCCTAAATGATTCTTCAGGATGAAAATACGTATGAGGATGATGAATCAATGCAATAAGTATTGAAACACCTAAAATTAAAAACAGGTAGTATCTAAACTCATCGTTGTTTTTAAAGAAAGAAAATTTTTTATGCATTACCAGATAATGAATTGTAAAATTCATACCCGCAAAAAACATAAAGACTATTAATATGTATTGTATAAACGGTGAAGCGTAATAGGCAGTACTTGCGTTCTTTGTAGAAAATCCCCCGGTAGCCATTGTTGTAAAGGAATGATTTATCGCATCAAAAAAATTCATTCCGGCAAACATTAGTAAAACAGTTTCTGCAAGTGTAAATCCTAAATAAATTATCCACAATCTCTTTGCAGTTTCCTTAACGCGCGGATGAAGTTTGTCTTTTGTAATTCCAGGCACTTCAGCGGCGTATAATTGCATTCCTCCAATTCCTAACAATGGAAGAATGGCAAGAGATAAAACTATAATTCCCATACCGCCAATCCACTGCGTAAATGAGCGCCAGAAAAGTAATCCGTGCGGCATTGATTCAATATCAGTTAGAATTGATGCACCTGTTGTAGTAAAACCAGACATCGTTTCGAAAAACGCATTTGAAAAGTTTGGAATTGATCCGTGAAAAATAAACGGCAATGCACCGAACAATGACATGCAAATCCAGCCGAGTGTAACAATTAAGTACCCTTCGCGTTTGCCTAATTCAAGTCTATCAGTTTTTCTGGTTGCAAGCCAAAGAATAATTCCGGTTGCAGATGTTAATAATCCAGCGGCAAGCAAAGAAATGATATCATCATCGCCGTAATAAATTGAAAATGAAATACCAAGCATCATAAAAATGCCGGTAATAAAAATTAAAAAACCAAGTATGTTAAGTATTAATTTGTAGTTCACTATGTAAATAACTTTTTAAAGTTGAGTTTAATAAATAGAATTTTTCTTCACTTTTCTATACAAAAAGTTGTGTGAAAATTTGCACACGCCAGTCTAAGCATACCTGCCTGCGGTAGGCTGAGAAATCTTATAAATTTTAGCGTAAAGGATTTCTCCCTCCGGTCGAAATGACAAGTACAAGACTTATGCAACAGCCTCAGTAAGTAAGCTGCGCTCTGTGCGACGATTTTTTATCTTTCAAAAAACTTTTCTAATTTTTTTACAGCATCAGGCAAAGAAAAAACTACAACTTTATCACCTGCAATAATTTTAGAATCACCAGTCCCAATAAATCCTTCCTCGTTGCGAACATAACCACCAATTATAGAACCTTTTGGCAAATCGAGTTTTGCAAGAGTATTCTCCGTAATTTCAGAACCAGGCTGAGCAACATATTCTATTAAAACAGCATCAATTCCTTCCAAAGTTGAATATGAAAGTAATTCACCCTTCTTAATAAATCGAACGATATTATTCGCTGTTATTAATTTTTTATTAATTAGTGCATCAAGCCCGATAGTTTGTGTAAGTGGAATGTAATCTACCTTATCCACAAGTGCGATAGCTTTTTTAACACCTAAATGTTTAGCCATTAAACAGGAAATGAGATTTGTTTCAGCGTCTTCTGTAACCGCGACATATGCATCAACGTCAATAATACCTTCCTGGGCAAGCAGGTCAATATCTCTTCCATCACCTTTTATAACAAGTGTATTTGGCAGGCTATCGGCAAGCTCAAAGGCCTTGTCTGGATCAGCGTCAATCAGTTTCACACTCATTTTATCGCTTAGCAAACTTGCAACACGCCGCCCGATTTTTCCGCCGCCAAGAATCATGATATTATCAAATTTTATATTTTCTTTACCTGAAAGTTTTAAAATCGTATCGTGGCCCTGGGGTTTTGATATAACAAAAACCTGATCATTGGGTAGAAATTTATCATTACCAGATGGAATAATTGTTCTAAAGCTTCTGTGAATTGCCACCACTCTAAAATCTACGTTTTGATATTCCTGAGCAACTTCAAATACTTTTTTATGAATAACAGGAGCATTTTTATCCAGCCTAATCCCGACGATAGAAAGTTTACCACCTTCAAACTCTAGTACATCGGTTGCCGCTGTACGATTAATTAAATTAACCGTTTCCATTGCAGCTAGTTCTTCGGGATAAATCATAAAATCTATACCGAGCTCGGAAAAATTAACACCAGCTTCAGAATCAAGATACTCTGCATTAGATATTCTAGCAATTGTTCTTTTGGCTCCAAGCTTTTTACCAAGAATTGCTGTTGTAATATTAATTTCTTCGTTTGATGTGACGGCAACTAGAAGATCAGCTTTTTCAATGTTTGCTTTTTTTAGCGTTGAAACAGAGGTTGATGAACCAATAATTGTTAAAATATCAGCCATCTGATCAGAATAAGAAAGACGTTCGCTATTTGTATCAATTGCAATTATATCGTGTGATTCACTTGAAAGTTGTTTTGCAAGTTGATAACCAACATCTCCCATTCCGGTTATAATAATTTTCATAACTTAATTTGATTTTTCTGTTAATCTAAAAACGTAAAAATACAATCTATTTACTTTTACTAATATAAATGATTATTAATGTTAAATCATTTTTAGCTTGTAGAAATCTTTTTGAAGTGGAGTGAATTTATCACCAATTTGGATAGCGATGATTATAATTTTCATTTAAAAATTAAAAACCCCGAAAATGGTTTTCGGGGTTTTATTTAGAATTGTGTCTTACTTTGTTGGAGGTAAAAGTACAGTATCAATAATGTGAATTACACCATTTGATGCTTCAACATCAGCTGTAACAACTTTTGAATTATTTATCATCACACTTCCGTCTTTCACTTTTATCATAACCTTGCTGCCTTCAACAGTTTTTGCATCTTTTAACTTTACTACATCTCCGGACATTACATTTCCAGCTACTACATGATATAACAATACTTTCTTTAAAGCTTCTTTATCTTTCAATAGTGCTTCAACTGTACCCTTTGGCAATTTAGCAAAAGCTTCATCCGTTGGTGCAAATACTGTGAACGGACCTTTTCCTTGTAGAGTTTCAATTAATCCGGCTTCAGTAAGTGCAGTAGCTAAAGTATTAAATACTCCGGCGTCTACAGCAGTTTTTACAATATCTTTATTAGATTTTGTTTTGCCCATATCATCAGCATTAGATGAAATTACAGTTAATGTAATAAGTAGTAGGCTTAGAGCAACGATTCTTAGTTTTAACATTTTTTCTCCATTTGTTTTATGATTTCATTTAGTTTATTTACGATCGTTAAAATGTATAACGATAATTTTTTGAATTGAGTTCCATTTATAAAAAAAAATTTGCCTTTTGAGTTCTAGAGAGGTTTACCTTTAAATTTGATTTATTTGCGTAACCTATTTGATTAAGGGACATCATACTATAAAACAAAATATTTATTTAAACAGAGGTTAAAATGGCAACTAAAAAAGCTTTAGTTAAACAGGTAAAAGGCATCACATTTATTGGAAAAACTGATTCTAATCATTGGATTACAATGGATGGACCAGAAAGTTTTGGTGGTAGTGACGCAGGTATCAGACCAAAAGAATTATTAATGCTGAGTCTTGGCGGATGCACCGGAAGTGATGTTGCAAGTATTCTTGGAAAGAAAAAAATTAAATTTGATGGATTTGAAATTAATATAACTGCCGAAAGTGCTGATGAACATCCTCAAGTTTTTACAAAAATGCATCTTGAATACGTTTTCTATGGGAAAGATATTCCCGTAAAAGATTTAGAACGGGCAATAGAATTATCACTAACAAAATACTGCAGCGTTACAGCAATGCTTCAAAAAGCTATGCCGATTGAACATAGTTATAAAATAATTGATAGTGAATAAAAGATTTCAGTTTAAGAAATGAAGTAATAGAGAATGGAGTAATGGAATTGCAAATAAATTGAACCATTACTCCATTTTCAATTTTAATTAACTTTTTTGATATAGACCCAGAGTATTACCATCAGGATCATTAAAAAGTGCGTACCAACCCATAGCAGGAATCACCGTTTTTGTTCTTTTAACAGCACCGCCATTTTCTTTAACCCGCTTTAAAATCGAATCAATATCAGGCATATTCACATGAAACACAGTTGATTCACCCTTAGCGACTTCATCAACCTGTCTTAATCCAACCATCGTGCCCTTGTGATTATTGTAGAGCAAATAACCATTTCCAAAAGGCTTAAAGTCCCAGCCTAACACTTTATGATAAAAGTCTTTTGATTTTTCCAAATCTGTTGATGGAATTTCGCAATGAGCAATTAAATGTTCAGCCATAGGTTTTCCTTATAAAAGTTACTGGTATTATGCAGGGAAATTACGCTTATGAGAATTCTAATTCAAGATTATTTTTACGGAAGATTTGAAAAAGATTTTGTAATTTTGAGATGTACAAAAACAAATTTAATCACTTAATTAGCAGGGGCTAATATGAAAAACTTATTAATAGTATTATTCATTTCAATTATTTTTTCATTTAACAGCACATTTTCACAAAAAGAAGATCATGCCAATGAAATAAATTCCTCTGTACCAGAGCTTTTTGAATTTCACAAAGTAGTTTACCCGCTCTGGCACACTGCCTACCCAAACAAAGATTACACATTGTTCAAACAGCTTTTAACAGAAGTAAATTCAGGAGTTGAAAAAATTTACTCTGCAAAACTGCCCGGCATTTTGCGTGATAAAGAATCAGAATGGAATGATGGATTAGCTCAACTCCGAAAATCTGTAAATGATTACAATAAATATTGTGAGGAAAATAATGAAGCAGGAATGTTAACTTCAGCTGAAGAGCTGCACTCAAATTTTGAGATGCTTGTAAGAATTGTTAAACCGGTTACAAAGGAAGTTGATGAATTTCATAAAGTTCTTTATATGATTTATCATCATTACGGTCCAAATAATAACACGCAAGAATTAAATAAAGCAATAGATGATTTGATGATAAGAGCTGATGAATTGAAAAATTGTGTTCTCCCAAAATGGGCAACGGATATAAAAGAAGATTTTACAAAAGCTGCTGCAGAATTATATAATTCAACTAAAGAATTAAATGAGTTAAAAAATTCTAAAGCTGATGTGAAGAAAATTGAAGGTGG
>CAVPND010000017.1:0-43665 GCA_963706055.1 uncultured Ignavibacteriales bacterium
CAGTAAATCCGCCAAGTTTGTTAAAAATTTCTAATACTTGTTGCTGTTTATACTTTAGCTGAGAGCTATAATCGAGATTTTGTTGTTTGCAGCCACCGCAAGTGCCAAAGAAATTACATTTCGCTTTTATCCGTTCAGGGGAGGGTGATAATATTTCTAAAGCTAAGGCTTCCGCATATGAGTTTTTAATCTTTAATAATCGCGCTCGTACTTTATCGCCAGGATATGAGCCTTGCACAAACACAACATAATTTTTTTCACTTCCATTTTCATCGTTTAGACCAAGCATTTCATTCTTAGAAACTTTTGCAATTCCTTTTCCTTCAAATGCGTACTTTTCTATTTGGAATTCTGCTATGTCGCCTTTTTTAATATTCATCGTCTTTCTTTGATTTCCTATTGTCATTCCCGCGAAGGCGGGAATCTAAATATTTGTACTGGATGGATTCCCACTGGAGTTTATCCCGATGAATATCGGGGTGGGAATGACAACACTAAATGTTTTTCTTTAGTATCAGCATCTTAAATCCAATGTATCTATCAGCGCCAAGTTTTAAATATGCATTGGATTCGTGGCTAATCTTTTTTAATAGTTTTTTGTAATAACTTTTTTCTTTTTCATCCAGTTTATAAATAGTATCGTCTAATTCCTGAGCAGTGTGTTCATAAAAACTATGTAATGAAGATGATAAATCTTCTTCGTATAAAATTTCAAAATTTCTTTCTGTGTAGTAAGCCCCACAGCTATCATCCAGTAAAGGTAACATATCGGATGTTTCAAAAATGTTATTTACAAATGGTGGATAATCTTTCGTGATTGAAGTTATCTCGCCAACGCATAATGATGCTTCCGATTTTAAAATACGCTTAATCTCTTTTACGATTTTATTTCGGTTCAATAAAGAAATTGATGCTTGCGCATAAACAAGATCAAACTCTTCTGCATTAAAATCAGTGTTGTCAAAATCCATCATCTTAACTAAAACTTTACTGTCTTTTGTAAGATTTAATCGCGCATTCATTAATGAATCATAATCGTTAACAATCATAGTTGCAGAATTTGCACCGGATTCGATCATTTTTTCGGCAATTTTCTCACTTCCGGCACCAATTATCAAAACATTTTTGTCATTAAGAACATACTTAGTTTTTAGAATCCTGAATTGCTTAAATCCGCCGGGCAAAAATATTTTTTGTTTTTCTTGTTTCATTTTGTAAAAAGTATGTAACAAAGTTAGTTATAATGATTTTAAGATTGAATTTATTGTTTGGTAAAGCACTTTACTTTGTCTTTAACTTGCAACAGTCTTATTTTTGATATAACAATAAGAATACTTCGGAGTAATGATGAGAAAAGTACTATTAATCCTACTATTTATCCCAATTATAGTTTTTCCCCAATCAAAAAGAGCCATTAATGTTGATGATCTTTGGGCGATGAAAAGAATTGGCAGTTATGATATTTCTCTTGATGGTAAAACAATTGCATATACGCTGACCAGTTACTCTTTTGAGGCAAATAAAGGCAATACAGATATCTATTTAATTGATACTGATGGCAAGAATTTAAGAGTGTTAAAGAATTCAGATAAAAATGAAAACGAACCCAAGTTTTCTCCAGATGGTAAAACAATTGCATTTACTCGCGGTGGTCAGATTTGGCAATGCAGTCTTGATGGATCAAATGAAAAGCAATTAACAAATGTTTACACCGAAGCATCAGGATTTGAATGGTCTGCCGATGGAAAGAAAATTTTATTTATTTCATCTGTTTATCCTGAATGCACAACTCAAGAATGCAATGAACAAAAAGATAAGGCAAAAGAGGAAAGCAAGGTTAAAGCTGAGATATTTACTGAGTTAATGTATCGTCACTGGAATGATTGGCGCGGACATAAGCGAAGCCACTTATTTTTGCTTGATGTTGCAACTGGTGAGTTTACTGATTTGAATGAAGGCAATAAAGAAGATGTTCCACCAATGGCACTTGGTTCTTCAAACGATTATAATTTTTCAATCGACGGAAGTGAAGTTGCTTATTCATTAAACCCCGAGTTTACAAAAGCAACAAGCACAAATATTGAAATTTATTTAACAAGTTTAACTTCACCTAAAAATCCAAAGCTTGTTTCAACAAGCAAAGGTGTTGATTGCCAGCCTGTTTATTCACCCGATGGAAATTGGATTGCTTGGACTTCGATGAAACGTGCAGGATTTGAAGCTGATAAAAAAGATTTAATTTTATTTAATCGCAAAAATGGGGCAATAAAAAATCTTACAGAAAATTTTGATAAATCAATTGATGATATTATTTGGACACCAGATTCTAAAGCAATTTATTTTATAGCCGGTACCGAAATCTACAATTCAATTTATAAACTTGATTTAAAATCTGAAAATATCAATTTGTTTCACAAAGAAAATTATAACACTAATATTCAGTTATCTAAAGATGGTAAAACAATTTTCTTTTTAAAGCAGCGGTCTGATTTGCCAAGTGAAATTTTCTCCTTAAGCACTGACGGCAAAAACACTCTTAAAAGAATTACTTTTACAAATGAGGAACTTCTATCGCAACTTGAAATGAATCCAGTTGAAACTTTCTGGTGTGAAGGCGCAAATGGTGATAAAGTTCAATCAATTATGGTAAAACCTCCGTTTTTTGATCCAGCTAAAAAATATCCAATGATGTTTTTAATCCACGGAGGACCACAAGGTGCTTGGGAAGACAATTTTCATTACAGATGGAATCTTCAAATGTTTGCCGGTGCTGGTTATGTTGTTGTTGCAACAAATCCACGAGGCTCAACTGGATATGGACAAAAATTCACGGATGAAATATCGGGTGATTGGGGCGGTAAAGTTTATATAGATTTGATGAACAGTTATGATTATGCTTTAAAGAATTTTTCTTTTATAGACCCAAAAAATACTTTTGCTTCCGGTGCCTCTTACGGTGGATATATGATTAATTGGATAGAAGGACACAATACTAAATTTAATGCTTTATTCTGCCATAATGGAACTTATAATCTTGAAAGTATGTGGGGAACAACAGAAGAACTTTGGTTTCCGGAATGGGATGTGAATGGAACCCCATGGGAAAATCGTGAAGCCTATGTAAAATGGTCACCGCATCAATATGCAAAGAATTTTAAAACACCAATGTTAATCGTACATAGTGCTTTTGATTTTAGATTATCGGAAGAGCAGGCTTTTCAACTATTTACAACTTTACAAAGATTGGAAGTTGAAAGTAAGTTTTTATATTTTCCTGATGAAACTCATTTTGTTAGCAAACCACAAAACGCAAAACTATGGTGGAATACAGTATTTGATTGGTTTAAATCGCATCAAAAATAGGAGCAGCAATGAAAGAAAGAGAATTTGAAATTATAACTCCCGATGATGAAATATTTGAAAACCTTGGTGATCTTGGGGCTTTCCGAACCGGTGGGAGAACAGAAAAAGAAATAGAAGAAGATTATAGAGAAAAAACAAACTACATTGAAGAAAACTTATGGAGTAAAATTGAGCGTATAGGAAAGAAGATATCTTTTGCCAAAGATATTATGGCCCTCTACAGTTATATGAAAGACCCGTTTGTTAGCTGGCATCGTAAAGCAATTGTTGTGATGGGGTTAGTTTATTTTATCTCCCCGATTGATACAATTCCGGATATTGCTCCACTAATTGGTTATCTTGATGATTTAGGAGTTGTTGCTGCAGTAGTCAAATTTCTTGGCAGCGAGTTAATTCCTTATTATGATGCTAAATATAGAAAGTAAATATTCAATTGGTCGAAGCTGTATTATTAAGTTCAATTTTATATTTCATTCCCGTGAATAAGGGAATCCAAAATACCTAAAACAATAGATTCCCACTTTCGTGGGAATGACAACTTTGTTTTTTATTGTTAAGACAGCCTCCTTTACTTTCATAATAATTAATTTCGTATCAAGTGTAGAATGACAGAAATAAATCCCAAATAATACCCAATGAAATACAAACTCCTAAAATCAGAAATTCGCTTTAAAGGAAAAGTATTTGATCATCAAGTTGATGAAATAGAATACGAAAACGGCAATAAAGGCATAAGAGAAATTGCAATTCATCCAGGTGGTGCAGTGGTTGTTCCAGTTAAAGATAACGGGAAAATTATCTTAGTAAAACAATTAAGATATCCTTTGCAAAAGGAATTGATTGAATTACCTGCAGGAAAACTTGATAAGGACGAAGATCCATTAGTTTGTGCAACCCGTGAGCTTGAAGAAGAAACTGGTTATAAAGCTGATGAGATAAAAAAATTGGGAATAATTTATACAGCCCCAGGTTACTGCACAGAAATATTACATATTTATTCTGCAAAAGGATTAACTTCCGGAAATCATAATCGTGAAGATGGTGAACATGGAATGGAAATTCTTGAATTATCACTAACTGAAATCGAAAAGATGATATGCAACGGTGAAATAACAGATGCTAAAACTATCGTTGGAATATTTTATTTGAAGGCAATGCAATAAACGATAGTATCTTTAGTAAATAATAATCTAACTTATATTTAATAATAAAAAAGTAAGATAAAATGTCTTATACTAATTCTGTTTCAATTGATAAAAGATTAAGCTCCAACATAAAAGAACTTGGAGCTATTTTAGGTGAAATTTTAATTGAGCAGGAGGGAAAACAATTATTTGATAATGTAGAAAAACTTAGAGCACTTACAAAAATTCTTCGTTCTGAAAATAAAAAAGAAACTATCCAAAAAATAAAGAAAATTGTCGCACGATTAAGTTTAGATGAAACACACAATGTTATCAAAGCATTCTCAATATATTTTATTCTTGTAAATGCCGCGGATGAAGTAAATAAAATTATTTCTGATAAAACTTACAAGATAGAATCAATATCGAAAAAAAAATCTTATTTAGATGAAGCATTTATCGAACTTAAGAGTCTTAAAGTTTCTGAAAAGTTAGCAATTAAAATATTAGATGAAATTGAGATAATTCCAGTTTTTACTGCTCATCCTACAGAAGCTACAAGACAAACAATTCTTAAGAAAATTTTAAGACTAACTAATTTGTTGATTGACAAAGAATTTGGTTTATATGGTGCTGATGAACTAAAAACTATAAATAGTAAGATAAAAACCGAAATAACACTTTTATGGCAATCAAACGAAATAAGATTCAGCAAGATTACCATTAAAGATGAGGTAATGAGAGGATTATTCTTCTTTAGTAATAGTATTTATAATGTACTGCCTGAGTTTTACAATTCATTACAAAAGTCCTTTTCAGAAAATCTAAATTCTAAATCCAGAATACAAAAACCGATTTTCAAATTTGGGTCATGGATAGGAAGTGACCGGGATGGTCACCCGTTTGTAACAGAAGAAGTATCTAAAGAAACATTTAGCATTCACAAAAGTGAAATAATTAAACTTTATCTTGATGAACTAAATAAAATCTATGACAGACTAAGTATTTCTGAAATAGTAAAATCAGTAAATCCCGACCTTGTCAACTCAGTCGAGAAAGACCGAAAACTGTTAAAAGTTCCTGTTACAGATAACAAATTTAGGGAGCCCACCGAAACTTATCGTGCAAAACTTTATCTGATCTATAAAAAGTTAGAAAACTCTATTGAGCGAAAAGATGTGTTTTACAATCACTCAGATGAATTGTTATCAGATCTCCAACTTATTTCAGATAGCCTATTGATGAATCAGGGAGCATTAATCTATGAAGATATGATTAAACCAATAATCATAAGAGTTAAAACATTCGGCTTCCATTTTGTAAAATTAGATTTAAGACAAAACTCCGCTTTAATTAGACAAGCTGTTTCTGAAATTATTAGTTCTTTGAAGCAGAACTCTAATTTTCTGGAAATGGATGAGCTTGAAAAAATAAAAATACTGACAAATGAAATATTAAAATCAAGTACTATTAAAATTGACAAATTAAAACTTAGTTCAAGCACAAAAAAAATAATTAGTGAAGTTAATCTTATTAAATGGGCTAAAGAAAATATTTCAGAAGAAGCAGCTGATGATTATATAATTAGTAACTGCTCAACGGTCTCGGATGTTCTGTGTGTTCTTTTTATTGCTAAACTTACAGGAATAATAAAATTAAAAAATAAGAAAATTATTTCTTCAGGTATCGATATTCTTCCCCTATTTGAAACTATTGAAGATTTACGAAACTCCACAATCGTTTTGAATGTTTTGATTAAAAATCCTGCATACTCACAACATCTAAAAGCAAGAAACAAAGTTCAAAAAGTTATGCTTGGGTATTCTGACAGCAATAAAGATGGTGGAATTGTTACATCTAATTTTGAATTATATAAAGCTCAAATCGGGCTTGAAAAATTAACGAGATCAAAAAAAATAAATTTAATATTGTTTCATGGCCGAGGCGGAAGCATTTCGCGCGGCGGCGGCCCCTTAAATGATTCAATCCTTGCTCAACCCCCAAATACTATTAAGGGTAAAATAAAAATTACTGAGCAAGGTGAAATGATTTCTTCTAAGTTTCTTGTTCCGCAAATAGCTCAGCAAAGTCTTGAACTAATTTCTTCTGCGGTAATTGTTAAAACGGCTAAGTCTTTTAAAAACATTAGGCCTCGGGAAATTGATAAATATGTAAATCGATTTGAGAAAATATCTAATAGTGCTTTTACCCACTACCGTGAATTAATAAGTGGTGAAAATTTTATTAGCTATTTTAATACTATTAGTCCAATTGATGTAATCAAAAATCTTGAGATTGGATCAAGACCGGCATCAAGAAAAAAGGGGGATGATCCAAAATCTTTAAGAGCGATTCCATGGGTGTTTAGCTGGACTCAAAATCGTCAAACAATTTCCGGGTGGTATGGATTTGGAAGTGCGATTTCGGAGTCGATTAATAAAAAAGATATTTCACTAGTTGATTTAAGAAAGATGTATAAAGGGTGGAGATTTTTTAATTCACTTATTAATAATATCGAAATGGTTTTATTTAAAACTGATATGATAATTGGTAAAGAATATACTTCACTTAATAACACGCCGGAAATTAATAAAGTATTTAGACTGATAAATGATGAATATGAAAAATCCGTTGAAGCAATATTAAATATAACGGGAGAAAAGACTCTGCTTAATCACAACAAATCACTGCAAAGAACATTAGCGTTAAGAAATCCATACATTGATCCGATTAGCTTTATACAAATTAACCTTATTAAAAAATATAGAAATGCAGAAAAACCTAGTGAGCGAAATCAACTATTAAATCTGCTTCGCTCAAGCGTAAACGGAATTGCGGCAGGAATAAGAAATACAGGTTAATATTTATTTTTATTAGTTTTTATTGATTATCTGTAGCAATCTTTTCTTTTTTCTCAAAACCTAAATTTCTATATTAAGGAAGTATTAAATCAATAATTATGAAGATCTATAATCATCTATTAAATACTATTAAGGAAAAGGGAGCTGCTTATTTAGTCCTTCTTGATCCAGATAAATTGCCTGAGAATAAACTTGCGGGATTTCTAAAGCATTGCGAAAAATCAGGAGTTGATGGGCTATTAATTGGCGGCAGTTTAATGGTTAATGGTGATTTTGAATCATTCATTGAAAAAGTAAAAATTAATACAAATCTTCCATCCATAATATTTCCGGGCAGCATCACGCAAGTATCTTCTTTTGCAGATGCAATTTTGTTTCTTTCGGTTGTTAGCGGAAGAAACCCAGAACATTTAATTGGCAAACATGTTTTAGCTGCACCTTCAATTAAAAAAAGTGGAATCGAACCAATCTCTACAGCTTATATTTTAGTTGAATCCGGTGCAACAACAACGGCCGTTTATATGAGCGGAAGTTTACCAGTCCCGAGAAACAAACCTGAAATTGCAGCGGCAACAGCACTTGCATCAGAATATTTAGGAATGAAATTAATTTATCTTGAAGCCGGTAGTGGTGCGGAAAATTCTGTTCCAAATGAAATGGTAAAAGCTGTAAGTAATCAATGTTCAATTCCTGTAATAGTTGGCGGTGGAATTAGAAATCCACAGACTGCAAGAGAAAAAGTAGAAAACGGTGCTTCAATTATTGTAACCGGTAACTTTTTTGAAAATGAAAATAATTGGGATTTGATAAAAGATTTTGCTTCTGCTGTACATTATAAATTAGCTATTGAAGTTTAATGGTTATTTTGGATACCTTCTATTGATCAGCTATAATATTTATTTGTCATTCCCGCGAAAGCGGGAATCTAATTTTTAAAACTTTATAAAACCCGATTTCATTTGGGAATAACTAAAAGAGAAAATGATTTTATGGACCCACAAAAATTTATTATTGATTCATTGAACGAAAGCTCTGAAACAAAGCTTAAAATTAAAGATCAGCTTTCTGATGAAATAATAAAAGCTGTTGATACTTTAGTTGCAGCTTACAAAGATGGCAATAAACTTTTACTTTGCGGTAACGGCGGTAGCGCTGCAGATTGCCAGCACATTGCAACTGAGTTGATGATTAGATTGAGTCATAAGATTAATCGACCAGCTTTACCTGCAATAGCATTAACTACAGATACATCAAATCTTACTGCCGGTGGAAATGATATTGGTTTTGAAAATGTCTTTGCAAGAAACGTAGAAGGACTTGGTGTTCTTGGTGATGTTTTACTTGCAATCTCTACAAGCGGCAACTCCCCGAACATTATTAAAGCTGTTGAAACTGCACATTCTAAAGGAATGAAAGTTATTGCATTTCTTGGTGGCAGCGGCGGTAAATTAAAATCTATTGTTGATCTTCCGATTGTTATTCCGTCATCCAACACACAAAGAATTCAAGAGGGGCACATAACAATCGCTCATATTATTTGCGAGCTTGTTGAACATAAACTTTACGGTTAATGATTTATTCTTTAGTCAATTTTATATAACTGCGATGCCTTGTCCGCAGATGTTACAATCCCCTTTATTAACGCCGAACTAAATCCACTATGTTCCATTTGATTTAAACCTGAAATTGTACAACCGCGTGGAGTTGTAACTTTATCAACTTCACTTTCCGGATGTGCTTCTCCGCTTAACAACAAAGCTGCGGCGCCTTTTGCTGTTTGCGCTGCCATCAACAATGCATCTTCAGAGTGAAAGCCAATTTCAATTCCGCCCTGGGAAGCAGCTCTAACAGCCCTTAAAAAAAAGGCAATTCCGCAGGCGCATAAAGCTGTAGCCGGAATCATTAATTCTTCATCAATTATTAAAGTTTTTCCAACCTGGTTAAATATTTCTTCCGCAACTTTTAGTGATTTGCTTCCTTTGTCCTCTGCCGAAATACAAGTCATAGATTCCTGAATTGCGATTGCTGTATTTGGCATAACCCGTATTACTTCAACATCATTACCGGTATGCGCTTTTATAGCTTTAATACTGGCCCCAGAAACAACAGAAATTATAAGATGTTTTTTGGGATCCAAACTTTCTTTTATCTCTGCTAGTAAATCATTCAACTGCTGCGGCTGTACCGCTATAATTATTACTTCAGAAGAGTTAACTGCCGCATTATTATTTGAAGAAATCTTGAACCCTGAAATTTTATATTCTTCAAGCAGATCAACTCTTCTTCTGGTGATTGAAATATTTTTTACTTTGTATAATCCTGAGTTTTGCAATCCTTTAGCGATGGCAAGACCAATGTTTCCGCCACCAAGAATAGCAATGTTTTTTAAATTCGGCATACTTATTCCTTAATACATTAAATAATTATTTTTGAATATAAGTGCGAGATGAGAAAAGATAAATCACAGGCCAATCTTCGTTCCCATCCAGTCAATTTTATCTCCAACTTGAATGTTATGTTTATCTGTAAATCCAGCAATAACTTCTACCACATACATTGCAGGTTCTGAGGATGGATAACTTGTTTCCGCTAAAATTTTTGTACTCTTGTGAATTGTAACAATTCTTTTCTGGTTATTTATAAAAATCATATCAAGAGAAATTAATGTATTCCGCATCCAGAAAGACTGAAATTTTTGAGTGGGAAAAATAAAAAGCATTCCTTGATTTTCTTTCATTTCATTTCTGTTCATCAACCCAAGTTCTCGCTCGTATTCGTTATCTGCAATCTCAAGATCGATTTTTGCTTTTAAGTTTCCAAGCGAATCTGTAAATGTAAGCTCACCCTCTTTTGTAAAAGAATAATATTCCACTTTAGGCTCTTTTGTTATAAAATTATTAACTATAAAAAATCCAATTACAGCAATTGCTAAAACTGCAATCACAATTTTCTGCGTAGATAATTTTTTGATTGATTTGTTTGATTTTTGTTCTGTTTGTTTAAGTTGCTTTTTAGCCATTGTCAATTTTCCGATATTTGTGCGGAGCAAATATATAAAAAACTTGTTCTATATAATGATGTATTAATAATTGTCATTTCGACGAGAGAATCGAGGAGAAATCTATAAAATTTAAAAAACAGATTTCTCCTTCTTGCCTACCGCAGGCAGGTCAGTTGATATGACATTTTGAAAGAAAGTCTTTATGTCAAAAATTCTTAAACGAAAAATAATTGAACTAACCGATCAACAGCAAAAAATGATTACAAGCGGATGGGGAAGTGATGCGCTTGATAAATCGATTGTAGAAAAAATAACTTATTTGTCTGATGGATTGAAAGTAACCGGTTATATCGCCTACCCAAAAGATGATTCACAAAAATATCCCTGTGTAATTTGGTGCAGGGGAGGAATTGGTAACGCTGGTGCAATTGATAAATTTACTGCACGCGGAATTTACGGACAGCTTGCAAGTTGGGGCTACTGTGTTTTTGCATCTCAGTATCGAGGTAATGACGGCGGTGAAGGACACGATGATTTTGGCGGTGATGATTTAAACGATGTTCTTAATTTGATTCCTTTAGCTGATGAAATTCGGCAAGCGAATAAAGATGTTTGGGGAATTGAAGGCTGGAGCCGCGGTGGAATGATGACTTATCTAACACTTACAAAAACAAATCTTTTTAAAGCTGCTATTGTACTTGGCGGAATTGCCAACCTGCGCTGCAACTCTGATGAAAGTAAATTTATGCGCAGGCTTTATGAACATACTTTGGGTAGATATGAAGAAGATGAGTTTAAAGAAAGATGTGAAACAAGATCAATTGTAAACTTTTCAGATAAACTTTCTAAAGACACGCCTTTATTAATTATTCATGGTATCGCTGATACAAGAGTTTTACCTCACGATTCACTTGATCTCTCATACAAACTTTTAGATTTGAAAATTCCATATAGATTGGTAATGCTGGAAGGCGGAGATCATTTCCTAAAATCTCACCGCAAAGAAGTTGATGAAATGCGAAAGAATTGGTTTGGAAATTATTTAAAATAAGTAGTAAGAAATGCATTCTATTTCTTTGTGTTCTTAGTGGAAATTATCTTTATGACCATTGAGGTCAAGAACTTTAACCACAAAGAGCACCAAGCAGTCACAGAGATCGCAGAGTTTATTTTAAGAGTATCATCTTCTTAATTTCAACAAAATTTCCAGCTTGCAAACGATAAAAGTAAATTCCAGATGCTATATTCTTATACTGGATGCTGAATTAAATTCCACTTCATAATTTCCTGCGGGTTTTTCTTCATCAACAAGAGTTGCAACTTCTTTACCAAGTAAATCATAAACTTTAAGTGTTACAAATTGCGTACTGCTTATTGCATACTGAATACTGGTGCTTGGATTAAACGGGTTTGGGTAGTTTTGTTTTAATAAAAATTTTGCTGGTGCAATCTGAACTTCAACAATGTCTGAATATTCATAGTCACCATTAAAGTCTATTTGTTTTAATCTATATTGTACTATTCCTGAGTTAATATGAGTAACATTATCAGAAAATTCATACGAATTGTTTTGCGTGGTAGTTCCTTGTCCTTTTGTAAAACCAATAGTTACCCACTCAGAGTTCTCAAGTTTTCTTTGAATTTCAAAACCTTGGTTATTTAACTCACTTGCAGTTTTCCAGAATAATTGCACTCGATTATTACTTAATGTAGCAAGAAAAGTAGTTAACTCAACTGGTAAGAGTTCCTCCCAATATCTCCACTTAAATATTTCGAATCCATATGCACCTACAACCCACCCAATGTTTTCATTAACAAAACTAAGTGAAGTATGAAGATGGCCTGTCATTGATGCGAATCCAATTATTACCACCATCTGTTGTTTTTAATATATGACCAAATCCTGCAATCCAACCATTGTTATTATCAAACATATGAATATCATTTAAAATCGTCCGAAACATTAGATTGTTGCTGAAACCAAGTAATACCAGCATCAGTAGTTTTCAATATTTTACCATATATCCCCACAACCCATCCTGTATCAATACTTGTAAACTCAACATCTTCAAGCCAAATATCTATGGTCATTTATTAAAAACCAATTTTCACCTGCATCAGTAGACTTTAAAATTGAACCTTCAGATGAGACAACAAATCCTATATTGTGATTTATAAATGATATATTTTGAAATTCATCAAAAAACCCTTGTTGTATATTGGTCGCATACCAGTTTAAACCACTGTTTGTAGTTTTTAATATCTCCTTATTGAAATAATTAATCAACCCATCCAGTATCCTTATTAATAAATTGAATATGTAAATATCCTGGCCACTGAATAGATCGATTTAAGTGTTCCAATTATTTCCTCCATCTGTTGATTTGTATATCTTCCCTTCCGGATATGCTATCCGTAACCCAACCAATTGAATCATTTGTAAAATAAATATCGTAAAGTGACCATCCATTAGCTATAGTTTTTTGAGTCCAATTAATG
Source organism: uncultured Ignavibacteriales bacterium (assembly GCA_963706055.1). Classification (GTDB taxonomy): domain Bacteria; phylum Bacteroidota; class Ignavibacteria; order Ignavibacteriales; family Ignavibacteriaceae; genus IGN3. The sequence goes on from CAVPND010000017.1 coordinate 12,849, forward strand.
CCTCCATTAGTCGTTTTAAGCAATATCCCGTTTTCACCAACACTCCAACCAGTATTTTCATCTATAAAAATGAGACTCTAAATTATTAATGTTTCATTTTAAATTTCCAAGTTCCCACCATCAGTGTTTTTATTATGGTCCATATGACCACCGCGACCATTATATCATTATAAGACTAATCATTAATCACTCCCTGAGGTAATGGATTTTGCCAAAACCACTGTGCGTTAACTTGAAATGAAATTGTGAAGAAAAAAGCGAAACTTAGAACAAACCCGATCTTATTCATAAAGATCCCCTTAATGAAAAGAGTTAAAAAATATCTACTTCAAAAAAGTGTAAAGAAAGCATAATTGTCAAGAGCTGTATGCAATCAAATTTTTAGATCTGTTTCTCTGCGACTTGGCGTCCCTGCCTACCGCAGGCAGGCCTGCGTGAAATTCATTTTCTCACGCAAAGACGCAGTGTCACTAAGTTTATTTCATTAAAATCATCTTACGTGTTGCAGTAAAGTTGCCTGATTTAATTGTATAGAGATATACTCCGGATGTAAGATTAGATGCATTTAACTTAACTGAATGCTTGCCGGCTTCTATAAATTCATTTATGACTGTTGCAACTTCTGAGCCGAGTATGTTGTATATCTTTAATGTAACGTTATCAGACTTTGCAAGTGAAAAAGTTATTTCTGTTTCGGGATTAAATGGATTCGGGAAGTTTTGTTCAAGCGAATATGTCTTTGGCACAGTAAACTGTATTTCAACTTCATTTGAATACGAAAACGTTCCATCAAAATCTATTTGTTTTAATCTGTAATATAACTTTTTGTGAAATCAATTCATCATCTATAAAAGAATAATTATTAATCTCAGTTGTAGTTCCCTTACCAGTTACAAATCCTACCTTAGTCCATTTTAATTTGGCATCATTGCCAACTGAAGACTGAGGACTGAAGACTGTTTTCTGAATTTCAAACCCTGCATTGTTCAATTCACTTGCTGTTTGCCAGTTTAATTTAACTTTCCCATTAATTAACTGAGCTGTAAATGAAGTCAGCTCAACAGGCACAATACCATAAACAATAATACCGATATCATCAACATACCAGCCGTCTTTTACAATCGAGCCATCAGTCTTTAATTCAAATTTTAGTTTAAACTGATTACTATTGAAACCTGCCAGACTGATTTCTTCTTTAACCCAATCTGTTCTCAAACCGTCATATAATGGCTCTCCGCCGGGCTGGAAACTTCCCGTTCCCGGTTCAGTATATAAGCCCTGTAATGGAATCCATGTTGATCCATTATTTGTTGATGCTTCAACCTGTCCGTAATCCCAGTTGCTTTCAATATCATACTTTGTCCAGAAAGTTAATCTAGGATTAGAATATGTAGTAAGATCGATAGAATTTTTTAATGACATTGTAACAGTTGCATTGCTGGAATAATTACCTGATTTACTATCAGTAAAAGAAGTTGGAGAACTGTAAAAAGCTGTATTTGTTGCTTCCCATTTTGGATTTGCTGGAGTTGCTGTTACATTCCATAATAATAATGGATCGTTTGTAGTATCAGCAAAAACAAACATTGGTGTTCCAAGAATAAAACTGATAGTATCTTGTTTAACAACCGTACCGCTAAAACTGGAGGTTAATAAAAGTTTTGCTGTTACATCAGTTGGTGCAGAAGGGGATACACTGAATGACAATGGATTTGTTAATGATGCATTACTTCTTGATGGGATTGAATCGAACTGAGCTGTATTTACTAATACCGTTAAATAAGGGCTGAGGGAACTTATCTGCAGCTGAAGATTATATGCTGTTCCCAATCCTTTGTTTTTAAAAATGCTATTCATTAACATTACATCACCTGGATCAACAAAAGGCTCGCTTAATCCGGCATCAACAAGTTCTACATAAGCACCTGCAACCCATGCGTTGTAAAGATTTGGTCTTAGCATTGCCTGGGCAAGCGGAAATATTCTGCTTTGGGGTGGCCAAAAATTATCACTTGATGATCCAATTTCTACAGTGTAACCAAATGTTTTTTGCTTAGCAGTTTGTTCGCCATACATCCAGTCTCTTACAGAACCGTTTGATTGATATCCTAGAATTTCTCCGCTGGTACCATAAGTAAAACCATTATAAGAGGCCATATCAGAAGCAAATTCCCTGTATGTTAAAGAATCAGGTGTCTGTTGATCAATATAACCCCACGGATAAAGAAAAGCATTTTGATAAGAGTGAAGATTAAAATGAGTTCTATAGTTTTTTAACAAAGCTAAATTTCTTACAGCTTGAGATTCCGGTTCTGAAAACGCTGAAGGGCCTCGATAGGTTTCATCACCGGGAATATTACTTGAACCAATGTTATCATATCCCCAGGCAAAACCAAAATTTCTGTTTAGATCTACACCGTAACTGCCATCGCCATTAATTCTTCTGTTTTTCCGCCACATTCCGCCGCCACTTGGATTTGTTGTTCTATTGTATTCGTACCCGTCCGGATTGAAGCAAGGCACAAAATATAATTCACGGTTATCAACAAGATAAGTGACTTCAGGATCGGTTCCATAATTTTGAAGCAGGTACCACATATAATACATCATTGATGCCATTGATTGAGGCTCTCTTGCGTGAACAAGGGCATCATATCCAACTTTTATTTCGTTTTCATTTATATTCGGATTGTCTGAAATCTTTACTGCCCAAATAGTCCTTGATTGCTGGCTTGTTCCGATTGAATATTTTTGAGTTATGATATTTGGGTACTGTGCAAACATTGAATCAAGGTTAGCAACAATTTCAGCAAATGTGTAGTAACCGCCCATTGAACCAAAACCGAAGCCATCAACATTATAATAATCCTTACTTTCTAATAAATAACTATTTTTTTCTTGGATGGATAATTGCTGTATAGAGTTGTAATAAGCATGCCAATCATCTATTAATACAGAATAATTAAATCCGAGAGAGATAATTTTGTTTAGGTCATCTTCACTAACAAAAAAATTAAGATTATTTTCTTTACTTAAACCGGAATGTTCAAGATCAATTCCGTTTTGTGATAAAACTATAAAATCATTTGGACTTGAGATATGAATACTAATTTGTTTATAGTTTTGAGCAGATATTGTAATTGATAAAATCAATAATGCGATTGTAAAAAGAGATTTCATAAAGAACCACTCCTTAAAAGAAAAGTTTTACGTACCTAAAAATAGTCTTAAACCTTTAATATTTCACCTTCGGATTTTGCAATAGTAACAGCTCCGCAGCTATCACTAAAGACATTTACCATAGTTCTGCACATATCAAGTATTCTGTCTACAGCAAGAATTAATCCTACACCTTCTAATGGTAATCCAACAGCAGTAAGGACAACAGACATCATTACTAATCCGGCCATCGGGATTCCGGCCGCACCAATTGATGCCAACAACGCAGTAACAACTACAATCATTTGCTGCAAAAATCCTAACTCAATGCCGTAGGCCTGTGCAATAAACATAGCTGCCACACATTCATATAAAGCAGTGCCATCCATATTTACAGTTGCACCGAGTGGCAATACAAAACTTGTAATTTTATTTGAAACCCCTGAATTATGTTCAACGGCTTCCATTGTTAATGGCAAAGTTGCGGAGGATGAAGATGTTGAAAATGCTGTAATTAATGGAAGTGACATCGCTTTGAAATGATTAAGAGGACTTACTTTTCCGATAAACTTAATGATTAACGGAAGGGTTATAAAAAAATGAAATGCTAATCCGCCAAGTACGGTTAGCATATATACACCAAGATGTTGGAACATACTTATTAATTTTGATTTATCAGCAGCCTGATCAGCAACAACGCCAGTTACGATTCCTAAAATACCAAGCGGAGCAAACATTATAATGAATGAAGTCAGCTTCATCATAATTTCAAAACCCGCATTAAAAAAGTTTATCATAACGTCTTTGTATTCGGTCTGAACCTTCGTAATAAAAAACCCAAAAAGAATAGAAAAGAAAATTATGGCAAGCATATCTGCGGATACCAAGGCTTCAAAAATATTTTGCGGAATCATACGTAATACAATATCCCACAAACCGCCCGAAACTTGTGTTAACTCCGGAACATCTGTTTTCAATCCGAGATCAGCCCCGATTCCCGGTTTTATCAAATCAACTAGAACAAGTCCTGTAACAATTGCAAAAGTACTAGTTAATACATAGTAAGAAATAGTTTTTAACCCAAGTCTGCCTAGACTTTTTGTGCCGCCAATATTTGTAACTCCGGAAACTATGGAGGTTAATATTAACGGAACAATTATCATCTTTAGTGCACGTAGAAATAGATCTCCAAGCCATCGCACATAATTTGAATACTGAGGAAGAAATAATCCAAACAATATTGCTACTATAAATGCAATTAGTATTTGCCAGTGTAGTTTTATTTTATACATAGTAATTAATAATTTTAATTTATTACTAACTCGTGTCATTTCGAAGAATGACGAAGTCAGACTGAGAAATCTTTATCAGTCAAAGATTTCTCCCTACGGTTGAAATGACAATTTTCACAAAATATTTTTTAGAATTTCATCACAAACAGCATAACCCTTGGAAGTAAGTTTTATCCAATTATTTTCAATCGTTAAATGCTGCTCATTTCTTAACAATTCAAAATATGAAATATTCTTTTTAATCCAAGCATCAGAAAATATTTTTCTGTAATCATTCAGGTCTAAACCCGAACTGCGTAAGGCGAGCATAACATACTCTTCATGCTTTTGTTCATTTGAAATTATTTCTGAGTTCATAATTGCGTGATTATTCAATTCAATTTCTGAAATATATTTTTTTAGACTTGAATAATTCCACCATCGCTTTCCATCAACAAAAGAATGTGATGAAGTTCCAAAACTTAAATAATCTCTGTATCTCCAGTAGGCATTATTGTGAACACATTCAAATCCTGGTTTTGTAAAATTAGAAACTTCGTATTGATAAAACCCATTATCGAGAAGAAACTCTATTGTGGTTTCGTAAAGATCAGCATCGTAATCTTCATCCTGCATAGTAACTTTTTTATCCAAAACCATTTTATTAAGGATTGTTCCTCGCTCAAGAATCAGGCTGTAAGTAGAAATGTGTTTTATAGGAAGTTGTAACGCAGTTTCAAGATTCTTAATCCATTTTTCTTTTGTCTGATTTGGAAGATTAAAAATTAAATCTATGCTGATATTTTCAAACCCTACTTCAGCCGCATTATTAACTGTTTGTACTGCAGTATGTTTATTGTGAATACGCGTTAAAAATTTTAATTCCTCTTCATCAAATGACTGAATACCAATGCTAATTCGGTTTATTCCTGCATCATTAAAACATTTTAACTTTTCTTTATCCACAGTACCGGGATTAGTTTCCATTGTAATCTCTGCATCATCAGTAACTAAAAAATATTTTTTTAAATGTTTGATGATATCCGAAAGATATTCCGGCTGCATTAAAGAAGGTGTACCGCCGCCGAAGAATATTGACGTAAATTTTCTATCAGCGGAGTGAAGTTTAGAAAAATACTCAATCTCTTTTTTAAGTGAGTTCAAAAAGGATGTAATATTATCAGATGTGATGATAGAATAAAAATCACAATAAATACATTTGTGATCACAAAAGGGGATATGAATATATAAGACACTGTCTTTCAAATAATTGTCTTCGTCAAAACGAAAGATGACATCTTTTCTGAAAGATGTCATCTTTAAAAAACTTAATAAGATATTTTAATATCACGGTTTAATTTTTAATTCAGTTAGAAAATCCAATTTGCTCGAAAGCTGATAAGGTGTACTATTTGACTGAACATTAGAAACCGTAAGTGTTGCTACAAAACATTTATCATCTTGCGGATTTGTTAAATAGGCATTTATATTATTTATTTCCTGTGGTGTAAGTACAATCTCAAATGGATTATTTATATATGTTGCCGCAACAAAAGTGGGTATAACATACTGAAATAAAACAGTTGAACCATTCGCCTGATAAAGTGTCAGTGTTAGGTTTTGTCCTCGTAATCCGGTAGTTGCGTTTATTGTTAAATAAGCAGATGTCACATATCGTATTTCTTCAAGCTTATCTCTGTTATCATCATAGTCTTCAAAATCTGATAGACACATGTTGGTTGAAATAAATATATCTGAACCAATACCGATAGTGCTGAACTCAGTATCCATTGCAAGGGTTAGATAAACATCGTCAAATGGATCGCAGCCGTTAAAGGCAAGTGATGTTGCAATTATTAATCCAAATAAAATAAGTTGTTTTAAATTTTTCATTTTTATACTCCTTAAAAATCTAATGATAAGCCGGTTGTAAATGTGGTGAATTTTGTCAGATTAACATCAGCGTTTATTACAAAAAATCCGAGTTTGATTGCGCCGCCTAATGTAAATCTAAAATTATTATCACCATCAACTGTAATATTATTTTTTGCATTTCCAATTCCCGGGTACAAATTGTTCTTATCTTCAAAATAATATCCAAGATCCAAGCTTGTGCTCTCATACTGCAGACCTGCGTAGGCGATTAAAATACCTGCAAATGTTTTGCTTGCATGGACGTTAAAAGCAAAATTATTAGATTTAATTTTTGTATAGTTCTCAAAATCGTTTCCAACATATTCAAAATCAAAGTTGTTATATAAAAGTTGAACAGAAACATCGATAGGGATTAATGGTATATAACTGCTAATTTCATGTTTCAAACCAAATCCCAGTATACCAACTTTTGCATCTCCAAATTTTACTTTTGGAAAAAATCTAAACATTAATTCTGTATTAAAAGTACTGGCGGAGATCTGATAAATACCAAATGGTATTGCATTTAACGACAATCCTGCCGGATAAGTATAAAAACCATCACTCCCTAAATAATAACTTGCACGGTTTCCAAAGATTGTTGCAGTAGGCTCAACGTTTGTAATGCCGTTTACTTTGGGATCAGGTTTAAAAGTTTTTTGATCCTCGGGGACCACTGCGTAAGATGCTACTATACTAAATTTAAAACCAAATAAATTTGGTACCGAAGCATCATAATATGTGCCCGAATTAAAATATGTACCAAACCAGGTTGAAAGGGGTTGTACATATCCAGATACCTCATTAGGCGGAAGATTATTTATTTTTACCCCAACTTGCGCTTCGGTAACTGTTGCTAAAAATATGGAAGTAAGAAACAATGATAGTAGAACATTTTTCATATTTTCTCCTTTTAATCAGTATTACTTTTACAAACTTCTTAATAAATTATTGCAGATGCAAAAAGAATATTTATTTATTTAAAATTAATTGCTTTGCACTTTCTATGCTTGCTTTACTAAGCTCTTCTCCGCTGATAAGTTTTGCAACTTCATTTATGCGTTCATTGTGCGAAAGTTTTTTTATCGAGCTTACCGAACGACTATTAACTTGCTGCTTTTCAACTGCATAATGATTATCCGCCATTCCCGCTATCTGGGGCAGGTGAGTTATAGATATTATTTGATGAAACGATGCGAGATCTTTGAGTGCGGCGCCAACTTTTTGAGCAATTCTACCGCTTACACCAGTATCAATTTCATCAAATATTAATAATGGAAGTTTATCAGATTTTGCAAGAATGGTTTTTAATGAAAGCATAATGCGTGATACTTCTCCGCCCGAAGCAACTTTTGTTAATGGCTTTGCATCTTCACCGGTATTTGTAGATATATAAAATTCAACTGTGTCAAAGCCGGAATCTGTATAACTATAATTTTTATTTTTGCTTGATATAAAATTATCTGAGTGATTTATAAGCTCGGTTTGAAAAACATTTACTTTAAATATTCCATCAGGAATTCCAAGTTGCGAAAGCACTTTTTTTACTTCGCTTTCAACTTTTACTGCAAACTTTTTTCGTGCTGCGGAAAGTTTTTCGGCTGCATTACCTGCGGAATTTCTTAACGAGTTTATTTCTTTTTCAAGATTATTAATTGCATCGGAAAAATTGTCAGCAAGTTCAAATTCCTTTCCAACTTTTTCTCTATACTCGATTATTTTTTGAATTGAACCGCCGTATTTTTTCTTTAACAGATTCAAGGAACCAAGCCGTGCACGTTTTTCTTCAATCTCTTTGGGATCAACATCTATTCTAGATTTATAACTGCGCAGAGAGTTAGCAAGTTCTTTAACAATAGCCAAAGCAGAATCACATTCATCTTCAGATTCTAAAAATGATTTATCAATTCCCGCAAGTTGATTTAACTTATGCTTTGTTTCACCAAGCAAATCAATTACAGAAGGATCACCGTCGTACAACTTTGTGTAAACATCATCAGCAAGCTCTAACAGTTTTTCAGAATTCTCCAGAATGTTTAATTCGTTTATTATTAATTCATCTTCATTTGGTAAAGGGTTTATATTATCAATTTCTTTTATTTGATAATTATAGATTTCCTTTTTTTCTTTTAACGAATCTTCTTTTGATTTTAATTGCTTTATTTCATTCTGTTTAGAGTTTAAATCTTTATAAATAATTTTATAATCATCAAGCAGCTTTTGATTATTTGCAAACTCATCTAAAAAATCTATATGTGTTTCAGTCCGGAGCAATGATTGATGCTCATGCTGTCCGTGTAAATCAACAAGTAAATCACCAAGCTCTTTAACAATGTTTAAAGGAACTGGAGAATCATTCACAAAACATCTGTTTGATCCTTTTAGAGATATTTCCCGCCGGATTATTAACTCTGTCTGGAATTCAATTTCATTTTCTTCAAGAAGTGATTTTACTTTTTTATTATTCGTAACATCAAAAATTCCTTCAACAAAAGATTTTTGTGCCCCTTTTCTTATCACATCCATAGAGGCACGATCACCAAGTAATAAACTCATTGCATCAATAAGTATTGATTTGCCTGCGCCGGTTTCACCTGTAATAATATTAAGTCCTTTACCAAACTCAACATTAATATGATCGATGAGTGCGTAGTCTTTTATTTCTAATGATTTGAGCATTGTGATGATGAAATTGTTTGTGGAAAAATAAAGAAGATTAAGATTAAGAGCGAGAGTAAGATTTAGAAAATTTAATTATAATTTTCTTCGTGAGCTTAGTGAAAATAACTTTGTGCCCTTTGTGTTAAATATTTTAACCTAAAAGAGCACGAAGAATTTGCAGAATTCACAAATATTACCTGAGCAGTATCATTTTCTTTGTCTGAGTAAAATTTGCGGTCTTTAATTGATAGAAATAAATTCCAGAAGCTAAATTTTGTATTGTAAATTCTTCATTGTAAATCCCGGCCGGTTTATATTCGTCTACTAGAGTTGCAACTTCATTTCCAAGCACGTCGTATACTTTAAGAGTAACAAAACCCTCAAGTGATAATTGGAAATTTATTTTTGTGCTTGGATTAAATGGATTAGGATAATTTTGATAAAGTTCAAATCCTGTTGGTGTATTATTTTTAGTTTGCACTACTTCCGTTACAATTCCCATATAATCCATTACACCGCTTAAAATTGCATTTGCTGTTGAATCAAATTTGCCTGTGCCGGAGCATTGATACATATCTTCATAAGTAAGAGCCATTATATTTTCACCATGATTTATCCAGCACCAACTTTCAGGATATTGCAGCGCGGTTCCGGATGTCCAGCTTACAAAATAGGTGTAAGGTTCAATTGCACCAGGAAAATAATTTCTTACACCATTAATAAAATTCTGTTCCTTTAAAGCATATGAAGCTGATGTTCCATTTTCGTGATGATACACAAAATATCGTGTACACAAAGATGAAGAATGCATATTTAGCATCACTTCAATAGGATTTGGAGAAGCCATTAACTCAATAAATCGTGTCTTTAACGCTGCAACTTCGGGCTGATGTGGAAAAGTATTCCAATTGGCTTCAAGATCTATGTTGTTTGCATTTCTTCTCGGCAATCCTAGCTCAACTCCATCGGGATTGTACATTGGAATAATATAAAAAACACAATTTGCTCTTACCGTTTGTGCAAGTTCTGATTCTGATAAAAGAATTTTTATCATTTCCTCAGTTACATAAAATCCTTCTGTCTCCTGCGGATGAGTTCTTGCGTGCACGTGAACAGTTCTTTTTCCTGCAACATTATTTGGATCGCTGGAAATTGTCAATTGCCACAATGGTCTGCCTTGCACACTCAATCCAATCGAATCTATCTTTACATATTCACTCATTCTCCAGAAGTTCAAGATCTACTAATAAACTATCGTAACTGTAACCCATATACTCGGGGGTAATATGTTTCCCTAAATCAGAATCATCCATTGGGTATCCGCATTTATCGTACTCAACATCTTCGCTGTTTACAATATTAATTTCTTTTTGAGCAAAAGATTGGAAGGATATAAAAAGTATGAGAATCAGAATAGATTTTATGGATAAATGCATTTTAAACCAGTAATTTTGTTCGTAAAAATAAAGAAATGATTTATGAGAAGCAGGATTGAAAAAATAAAAGTGTAGACCATCATTAAGATGGACTCCGCTCTTTAAAGTTTCCTAGCAACCACAACAGTGGTTTTAATTGCTTCCACCACACCGGAATTATCATTTAATGCTTCGAGAAAGATTATATAAATTCCCATTCGTAGTGCATGGTTTTCATCATCAAGCCCGTCAAATATTACAGAGCCGCTTTGCCCGCTTGCCTGGTTGTTTAGCAATGAGCGGACTAATCTTCCTTTGCTGTCAAATATTTTTATTCGTACCTGGGCAATAGCTTGAGTAAGATTGTAATTAATAACTGTAAAATCTTCAAAACCATCATTATCAGGCGAAAAAGGATTTGGTTCAACGGATATGTTTGCCGATTGATTTAAATTTTCTGCAAAGATGCTGTTTTGATTTCCCGGTGTTCCGCCGAGTATATTTACACAAGTACTCCAGTTTAATGGATCATTACCGTTAAGACTTGGATTAATTCTTTCTAAAGATTTTCCTTTAGTTGATGCAATATTTTTGTTGTTCCATTTATCACTATAAAAAACGGAATCAATTACATTGCCGCGCACATCTTTTAATAAAATTAATTCACCTGTGTTTACAAGTCCTAAACTTGATTCACCAATAATATTTTTGTTTGGGTACTCAAAAAGATTATAAGCTGTTAGCGCAGAGGAATCTGAAATTAAAATAAAATATTGCTGCGGTGGAATATCAAAACTTGTTTCAACTAATTTATTTGTATTCCCATTTTCATCTTCAATTTTCCATCCGCCTATATTTATAAAATCAGAACTTAAGTTATAAAACTCAACATACTCGCTGACATTGGTTGCGGGATCGTACATAATTTCATTTATCACAATTGTATTTCTATCGTAAGAGGGAACATTAAAAATCGAGTTTAGTTTTCCCGGTGTGCTGCCGCTTTCATCAAGTGAAGTAACCCAATTCGTACTGTCGTTAGTTTCTGCAGATAAAGAAATTCTTTCTAATGAATATCCTTTTTTACCGCCCCAGCTTGAGTGATAAAACAGGCTGTCAATTATTCCATTTCTAAAATCATAAATCACAACTCCGTCAGATGTATTTCCCAGGCTTCCAAAGTTTGAGTAAAATATTTTTGCTGTTGTATTTGGATGTGCAGAATTAAACGAGGTGTCTTTTGCAACAACAAAAATCTCATTCGGTTCAATTATAACGTCTTCATTTGTAATAAAATTTTTAGTAGGAGTTGTAAGCACGTCACTTATAAACCAGTTTTTAATGTTGATTGATTCGGTACTTGTATTAACAAGTTCCACCCACTCAGGCGCACCATCAGCAGGGTTGTACATTACTTCATTTATCTTAACTATATTTTGTGCAAAACCCGGCTCAATTGATTTTTCAAAATAATTATTTAGAGTATCTTCATCCGAGAAATAAATAACACGCACTGCTGTTAAAACTTTATTTTGCAATGATTGTATCTGTGTGGATGGAGTAACAGAAATTGAATCACTGGAATTTAAACTTGGAATTGGAACAGAGTTTAAAAGGAGATCAACAACATTATTAGAATCGGTATCAATATAAAATTCTGTAATAAAATTTTGAGCGGATTGATTGCCGTTATTTTTAATCTTTGCAGTGATTGAGACATTTTCACCTAGCGTAGGAAATCGTGGCGAGAAAGATATTTCAGCAACGGATAAGTCATACTCTTTTGGAGTGATGCTGTTAACTCTACCCGGTGTGCTTTGTTCAATATCATTACCGCTTGCCCAGTTAAACTGATTGTTTGAAGAGGCTGTGGATGAAATGCGCTCCAAAGAAAATCCATTCGTTCCCCCCCACTGATTTAAGTACATCACAGAATCAATTGCAATACCACGATTATCTTTTAACACAACGCCGTCTCTATCATTATTAAAAGAGGGAAGCGGTAATTTTAAAATCGGTGCTGGCACAAATCTATGATAATTTGTAATAGAGGAATCCTTTGTTAAAACAACATAGCCTTTTGCGGGAATTATAAAATTTTGTGTTATCGTTGCTTTAGCCGGAGTTGTAACAACATCCCAGACAGTCCAGTCTTTTAAATTGATATCGGTGTTAGAATTATTGAACAACTCAACCCATTCGGGCTCGCCGCCAAATGGGGCAAACATAATTTCATTTACAATAATTGTTTGATTTTGAAAACCGGGTTCGATTGATTTATATACTGAGTTGTTAGTAGTGTCCTGATCTTGAACAAATAATGCTTTAATATAAAATACTTTTTTTTGCTGAAGATTTTGAACAGAATAACTGAATTGATAAACACCGGAATCAACCGAAGCAAGAGTTAGATTAGAAATTGTTTCAATAAATAAATCAGGAATTGAATCAAGATTGGTATCTTCATAAAGTTCAATAGAAAATATAGCAGTGTTCTTACCAATATTATTTATCGATGCGGAGATGTTAACATTATCTCCAAGTAAAGGAAATTGTGGGTTGAACAAAATATTATTTGCAAACAAATCAAAATCTTTTTGAGTAACGGAATTAAATGTTCCAGGTGTAGCTTTAAAAATACTTGTAGATGTTTTCCAATTTGCTGGATCATTACTTAACTCGTCAACAGAAACTCGTTCTAAAGATTTACCACCAACGCTTCCGCCCCACGCAGGCAAGTACGAAACAGAATCAATTATCGTACTGTTAAAATCCTTTAAAACAACATTATCTCCTGTGTTGTTTAACGAGGGAATATTTGTCGTGATTATTTGTGACGGCACATTATAAAAATTTAGGATTGTTGAATCGCGGGAAATTACAATAAAAGAATTTGCATTAATAAATTTATCCTGAGTGGTAATTGTAACTGCTGTTGCTGCGTCGGAAAACTGCCAATTTTTAAGATTAATTGAGTTTGCAGTTTTATTATATATCTCAATCCATTCCGGTTCTCCGGAAGATGGTGCATACATTATTTCGTTAATTACAATATCATTAAAATCATTTCCGGGCGGTGCAACAGTAAACTGTTTTATTAAAATATTGTTTGATGGAACCTGATCTTCTAAAAAATTAACTCGTGCTATAATTTGATAAGTGTTTTGCGGAAGCGAGGTTAATATTATTGTTGCAGTAATTGAATCACTTGCAGCAAGATTTGTGTAAGCTTGGTTAAATATTCTTTCGCTTATATCCGCAACTGAATCTTTATTAGTATCATTAAATATTTCTATTGAAAAATTTGTTGCGCTTAGTATTCCTTTGTTTTTTACCTTTGCAGAAATAATTACATCATTACCTGCAATTGGAACTAAAGGAGAAAAAGTTATTGTGTTTAATTGTAAATCATAGTTAGTTGGAGTAACAGTGTTTGTAAATCCCGGAGTGCCATTTGTTACAAGTGAATTTGCCCAATTTGTTTGAAGTGAATCACGATTTAGAATTATCTTTTCATCAGAAATAGCTGTTGAGTTGTTTGCGGAATAAAAATAATAATCAACCGTATCAGAAATTGAATTAAACAACCATAACGGTCTGCTTGTAGTATTTGCCATTCCTGATGCCCCAAATGAATTATCAGCAATTTTTAAAATCAAAGCATTTGCAGGAACAAGCCCACTATATATTCCGGTTGCAAGATCATAATCATTTTCAAATATGATTGCATAAGAATTTGGAGGAAGTGTTGTGCCAAATCCTGCATCAATAATTTGGTCTGCATTTGATGTGTAATATTTTATACTATAACCATTAAGATCAACAGACTGTGTGTTGCTGAGATTGTATATTTCTATAAACTCGTTATTACCCGAAATTGGCGAGAACATAATTTCGGAAAAAATCAGGAGAGTATCAGTTTGAGCGAAAGTTAAATTGAAAATAAAAATCGTAAAGAAGAAAAATTTCTTGATCATATTACCCTCAAAAACATTTGCTTATTTAACTTTTGTTACTGCTTTCTGGATTTTGGATCTTTTGATGCAAGATATTCAAACCATTTTGTAGGTATAATCTTTAAAAACTTAACACCTAAAGTGGTTTGCCATGGAAATTCAATAATCCTTTTATCTCTTTTTAATCCATTTAAAATAATTTTGCTGCCCTTTTCAACATTCATTAAGAACGGCATCTTAAACTCATTTTTATCAGTCATTGGGGTTATAACAAAGCCTGGTCTAACGGTAATAACTTTTACATTATATTTTTTTAGTTCAATCCGTAAACTCTCTAAAAGAATTGTAAGTGCAGCCTTACTAGCTGAATAAAATCCGCTCTTAGGAAAACCTTTTGTATCCGCAAGACTGGATACCCCTACTATTACTCCTCGTTTTTCTGAAATAAATTCAGGTAAAAGTTTTTCAATAAAATAAACTGCTCCAATAACATTTGTGTTAAAAGTTTTTTCTGCTGTTTCAGAGCTGTATTCTAATACACTGGATCTATAACTGATACCCGAGTTCAGTATTGCAATATCAATTTTTCCGAAATCTTTTTTTATCTTTAAAACTGATTCTGCCACTTCATTCTTAATTGTAACATCACATTTGTAAGATATAATTTTTGTTTTGCTGCTTAACTCATGGGCAGAGGGCGTTTAGCAGCTCTACTCTTCGGGAAAGAAGCGCAAGTTGTGCCCCTTCATTAGCAAGATCTCTAGCAAGTTGATATCCGATTCCAGAGGAAGCGCCAGTAATTAAAATAACTGCATTTTTGAGGTTCATAATAATTTTGAGTTTTGGTATGTAGCAAATAATCGAATTGAGGGATAAAAATCAACTAAGCAGTAAATAAATTTTACAGGTCTGGTAAAAAGTGCTTAATAAAATTAAAAATCAAGTTGCGATAAAAAGTATTTTTACCGTATATTTTGGCACAATAATAGCAAAAATTATTCCAATGGCAACTGATAAAATATTTGCAATAAATGACGTTTTAGTAAGGGATGACATTGTAGAAATTCCCTTTTCGTGTGATTTGAAGAAATGCAAGGGTGCTTGCTGCACATTGGAAAGTGAACTGGGCGCTCCTATCAATAAAAATGAAATTGAAGAAATTGAGAAAATATTGCCCATTGTTAAAAAGTATCTAACTCAAACCAATATCGATGAAATTGAAGAACGTGGATTCTATGAGGCAAAGGATGATGAATTGATGATCACAAGTGTAGATAATAAGGACTGTGTTTTTTCGTTTTATGATAATTCAATTGCAAAGTGTGCAATTGAACGCGCTTACTTTGACGGCAAAGTAACTTTTAGAAAACCCGTTTCCTGTCATCTTTTTCCAATCAGGGTTACGGACTTTAGCGGTGATGTTTTGCGATATGAAAAATTTAGTGAATGTGCGCCTGCGTTAGAAAAAGGTAAAGAAGAAAATGTTACTATCGCAGAATTTTGTAAAGATTCTTTAGTCCGAGTATATGGGGAAAATTGGTATAATAAACTTATGAACTATTCAGGTAAATAAAAATGCTTTCACTTAGTCAAAGACTTACACAAAGCCAAAAGCTATCGCCACAGCAGATTCAATATCAAAAACTGCTGCAGTTAAATACTCTTGCTTTGGAACAAAGAATTAAAACCGAGCTTGAGATGAATCCTGTTCTTGAAGAAGAAATGGAAATGACTTTAGAGCAGGATGATAAAGAGAAAGACTCTGATTCAGAAAAAGAAGATGAATTTGCTGATAAGGATAATGAAGAATTTGATCTGGAAGATTATTCCAACGATGATGATTTTGATCATGAAAGAATTAATAGGAGCGCTGATGAAGAAATTTACCAACCACTTGCTCCACAAAGAGAATCTCTTAGTGAGCACTTAACAGAACAATTAAGACTGCTTAATCTTGAAGAAAATCTTTTTATTCTCGGTGAAGAAATTATCGGCAACCTTGATGAAGACGGATATTTAAAACGTGATCTGGCAGAAATACTTAATGAGCTTGATATGTTTGAGCATATTAGTATTGACGCTAAAACCGGCGAGGAAATATTAAAGAGAATTCAGAAATTTGATCCGATAGGAATTGCTTGCCGAACTTTACAGGAATGTTTGATAGTTCAGTTACGTGAAAGTAAAGCTGATCCTTATGTTAAATTTCTTGCTATAAAATTACTTGAAGACCATTATGATGAGTTTACTAAAAGAAGATTTGATCTTATAAAAAACCGAATGAATTTTACTGATGATAGCTTGCGTGAGACTGTCGCTCTGATTCAAAGTATGAATCCAAAACCGGGAGAAGGAAATATTTCTTCAATGGAGAGCAATCAGGTTACACCTGATTTTCTTGTAGAAAAAGTTGATGAAAACTGGATTATAACTCTAAATGATAAGAGTATGCCTTCCGTTACAATTAGCAAACATTATTTAGAAATGATAGACACTAATAAGCGCGGAAAAAAAAATCAGCGTGAAAAAGAAACCTATAAATTTTTAAGAGAGAAGTTTGAATCAGCAAAATGGTTTATAGCATGCATACAGCAGCGAAGAGAAACCTTAATGAAAATTATGCGCGCAATATTAGAAAGACAATATGAGTTTTTTGAAAAAGGGCCAAAGCTTTTAAAACCTATGATATACAAAGACATTGCTGAAGAAATTCAAATGGATATATCAACAATAAGCCGCGTTGTTAATGGTAAGTATGTTCAAAGCCCTATGGGTATTCACGAATTAAAATATTTCTTCAGTGAGGGATTGTCTACAGATTCTGGGGAAGAAGTTTCTAATAAACATATACGCGAAAGACTTAAAGAAATTATAGAAGCTGAAAATAAAAAGGCTCCGCACAGTGATGACAAACTTGCAGAACTCCTTAACGGAGAGGGAATTCATATTGCAAGAAGAACTGTTGCAAAATACCGCGAGCAACTGAAACTTCCAGTGGCACGATTGCGTAAACAAATGATATAATGATTTATAAAATAGATTTCCTTCCTGATAGATCAGGATCGAAATGACATAAATCATGGACACTCAACAAATACTTGATGTAATAGTTTTAATTTTTCTTTTTGCTCTTTACGGAATTACACATTCAATTCTTGCTTCTCAAAGAGTGAAGCTGTTTATTAAAAATCTTTTTGGAAAGCTGATAGCCTTTTATCGTTTGATGTTTAATGTACTAGGAGTTGTTGGATTGTATCTTATTTGGGATTTAGCACCGCATCCACCATTGCAAATTTATAAACTTCCACCACCATTTGATTATCTTGTTTTGCTTCCACAATTAATATCTCTTGTGGGGATGTTTTGGTGTTTTAAATACGTGTGCTTTAAAGAATTTATTGGATTAAATCAGATTGATCGTTATTTAAAAAATGAATATTCCGACAATGATTTAGATGAAAATTATTCTTTGCGGATTGAGGGACCTTATAAATACAGCCGACACCCAATTTACTTTTTCTCAATTATCTTTTTACTCTTTAGAGCGGAGATGGATTTGTTTTATCTCACAATGTTCGTATCCTTTACAGCCTATTTTTACATCGGCTCATACTATGAAGAAAAGAAAATGGTTAGCATGTTTGGGGAGGAATACAAAGATTATCAAAAGAAAGTACCAAGAATATTTCCAATAAAATTATAACTGTCTTTCGTTGAGCAACTTAATCGCTTAAAATATGATTTACAACAAAATATTGATTAGAAAGAAAATAAAATGAAACAAAAACTTAGATCAACAACTGTATTAGGAATTGTTCACAAAGGAGTTGCCGCTCTCGGTGGTGATGGACAAGTATCACTTGGAAATACAGTGATGAAGCACAACGCAATGAAGATTAGAAAAATTGCAAATGGTAAAGTTCTTTGCGGTTTTGCAGGAGCATCGGCAGATGCATTTACGCTTATGGAAAGATTTGAAGATAAGCTGGAACAATACCGGGGAAATGTTAATCGTGCTGCAGTTGAACTCGCAAAAGACTGGCGCACAGATAAATACTTAAGAAAATTAGAGGCAATGCTTGCTGTTATCTCTAGTGATACAGCGCTTGTAATTTCAGGCACAGGAGATGTAATTGTTCCAGATGATCAGATTGTTGCAATAGGCTCTGGTGGAATGTATGCACTTGCTGCCGCACAAATGTTAAAAAAACACAGCAAACTTTCCGCTAAAGAAATTGTACACGAAGCACTTAAAACAGCAGCTGATATTTGCATTTATACAAATGATAAAATTAATGTAGAGGTTATAGAATAAGTTATGGAAAAGAAAACTTTTGATATGAAAATATTTACTCCTTCTCAGATTGTTAAGGAGCTGGATAAATATATAATTGGACAGACAGAGGCTAAACGTGCAGTTGCAATCGCTATTCGAAATAGATGGAGGAGACAGCAGGTTACGGACTTTCTTCGTGAAGAAATTATGCCTAACAATATTATATTAATTGGACCAACGGGCGTTGGTAAAACGGAAATTGCACGAAGACTTGCAAAGCTTTCTCAAGCTCCTTTTGTAAAAGTTGAAGCCTCAAAATTTACAGAGGTTGGATACGTTGGAAGAGATGTTGAATCAATGGTGCGTGATCTTATCGAGGTGGGTGTTAATCTTGTTAAAGCTGAAAAAGCAGTTGAAGTTCAAGCAAAGGCGGAAGAACTTGCTGATGAAAGAGTACTTGATTTATTAATCCCTCCTGTTAAAAAAACTAAATCTGCAGCCGTTGCTCAGGAAAATGAAGAACAATCACCTGTAAATGGTGAAGAGAATGAGGCATATCAAAACCAAAAAACACGTGAATGGATGAAACTAAAAGTTAAAAACGGCGAGATGGATGATAAGATGATTGAGTTTGATTCGCAGGCACAATCATCAATTGGTATGCAGGTGCTTGGACCTTTTGGCATGGATGATATGGGAATTAATATCCAGGAAATTATGGGAAACATTATGCCGAAGAAGCGCAAAAAAAGAAAAACTACTGTTAAAGAAGCTCGGCAAATTCTTACTCAGGAAGAAATGCAAAAACTTATTGATATGGATGTAGTACAAAAAGAAGCCATTGAAAGAGTTGAAAACTCGGGAATGATATTTATTGATGAAATTGATAAAGTTGCCGGCGGCGGAAAAGGGCAAGGTCCCGATGTTAGTCGTGAAGGTGTTCAGCGCGATCTTCTTCCAATTGTGGAAGGTTCAAACGTAAACACTAAATATGGAGTTGTAAGAACTGATCATATTTTATTTATTGCTTCCGGTGCATTCCATGTTTCAAAACCGTCGGATTTAATTCCTGAATTACAGGGTAGATTTCCAATTCGTGTTGAACTGAATAGTTTAAATGAGGATGATTTTGTTCAGATATTGACAACTCCGCAAAACGCTTTATTAAAACAATATAGCGCCCTCCTGGAAACAGAAGGTGTAAAACTTAATTTTAGTAAAGATGGGATAAAAGAAATTGCCCGAATCGCCACAGAAGTAAATGAGCAGGTAGAAAATATTGGTGCAAGAAGATTGCACACAATACTTACAACTTTGCTTGATGAAATACTTTTTAACGTACCGGATATAATTCCATCAAATACAGTTAAGATAGATGCAAAATTTGTGAAAGATAAATTAGAAAAGATTGTTAAGGATAGAGACCTTAGTAAGTTTATATTATAAATAATCTCATTCTAAATAGATGACATCTTTCAAAAAGATGTCATCTATAAATTGTTTGATAATCGGCAAATAATCCCTTCTTTACTTTCATTTTATCCTTTCCTAAGTTTACACCATCATTTATTTCATAGGGGTTCTTTATGAAAAAATTATTGTTAGTTTTTGTTTATTTGATTTGTATCATCCCACCAATTGCAAATGCACAATGGGAAATGAGATATCCAGATATACCCCCTGATTTTATTAACGATTTAGTGTTTACATCTGAGCTTAGAGGATATTTTGTTAATGAAGGCGGAAGCGTAATTCAAACTACTGATGGTGGAGTTACGTGGAGTCTAAAAGATTTTTTTCAAGATCAAAACCTATATGAAATAAAATTTATTAATGCACAAACAGGATTTGCATACGTTACAAAAAATGTAGTATACCCTGGAGACATCTCTTTAATTTATACTACAGATGCAGGAAATTCATGGAATGAATCACAAACAGCACTCTGGGGTGCATTAACATTTCTACCAATCTCAGAAAATAGAATGATTCAGGCAACCAATTACAGCATTCAGACACTGAGTAATTTTTATGGAAATTGGCAAACAACTTATAGTATGCCGACATTTTTAGCTGGTGATACTCTTTACTATCAATGGGAAGAAACATTTGGAAACATTTTTGGATTCGATTTACTTGCTAATGGAAACATTCTAGCAATAGGAAATAGTTGGAATGCCAAGTTCTATAACCAATTATCGGATTCTGTTTCGTTTATATTGAGAAGTGTTAATACTGGCGAAAGCTGGGATACTCTTTGGTGTGACTTACCTTATGAGTTAAAGACAATCTCATTTATAAATGATCAAGTTGGATGGATGGCAGGGGAACAAAACAGAGTATATAAAACTATTGATGGCGGATCAAATTGGACCTTGCAATATGTTGATAGTCTTTTCCAATATTGGTCAACAATAGAACAAATATTTGCTCTTGATGAATCGAATATTTTCGGCAGTACCCTTGGTGGATTTATCCGCTCAACTGATGGAGGAATTAGCTGGCAGTCAAGTCCATTTCCTGGATATAATTCCTTGAAAATCTTTTTCAAAAATCCTCTTGAAGGATACGCGTACGGCAGCGATTTATTGAAAACAACTGATGGAGGAATTAGCTGGAACAGAGTCAGTCAATCAATCAAAGATGATATTATAAAAATAGATTTTGTCAATACTCTTAAAGGTTGGGCCTTAAGCTATGATAAGCTGTACATAACAACAGATGGTGGATTTAATTGGCAGCAACAGTTTTCTTTTTTCGGCGGAATTTATGATGAATGGGGATTAGAGTTTGTTGATTCATTAAAGGGTTATGTAATTGGATCAGAACAGGCGTTTACAACTACTGATGGTGGAATAACCTGGGATTCAATACCTATAGCAAGTGATGAAAAATTTTTTGGTGGTGATGTAGATTATTATACTGCTCAACTTGGAGTACTCTGTAATATCTATAAAGAATCTGTTCCTGGCTCTCACGTATATGATATCCCAGTTGTATTACTCACAACTGATGGGGGTACTACTTGGATAAAAAGAATATATACAATAAATGCTGCATATGGAGGATTCAAAAAAATAAGATTTATAGATTCTGAACACATATACGGAATAAATTTTAGAGGTTTATGGCTATCAAGTGATACTGCTAAGACATGGCAGAAAATATCTGATGAGAATTATTTTTTAGGATCAGCAAGTTTTGATTTTATAAATACAAACGATGGATGCTATAGCGATGTTGGTCATAATATTAATTTTACCACAACAGGTGGAACTAGCTGGTTAGATTTTGAACTATCCAAGTATGTGTTCGTAAATGATTATCAGTTAGTTGGAAAAGACTATTTTGGGCATTATAGAATATTTGCAGCCGGTAATGAGGGAAGAATATTAAAGTACACAATTGAAAATTATAAACCAGATACTTACCCCAACTCTTATACTTCTGCAGACCTTAAGTCAATTTCATTATATATGGAAAATAGGACTCCCTACTTATGGGCTGGTGGTGATGGATTTACAATATTACATTCAACTACTGAGATAGTAAGTAATGTTGATGATCAGTCAAACTTAATTGTGACTGGTTTTGTTTTAAATCAAAACTACCCAAACCCTTTTAATCCAAGTACACTTATCAAATACCAGATTCCTGTTAGTGACAATGTTACTATAAAAGTTTATGATGTTTTGGGAAATGAAATTACAACACTAGTAAATGAATTTAAACCAGCTGGTAGTTATAGTATAAGTTTTAATGGATCTAAGCTATCCTCTGGAGTTTATTTTTATCGTTTACAGACTTCCGGTTTTAATGAAATTAAGAAGATGGTATATTTGAAGTAGTTATCCTTAATATGAGAACAGAAGATGAAGAAATTGGTGATGTTTAGTTTTTGTTTTGTATTGTTTTCTTATTCGGAACTCGGATTTTCTCAGGCTGATTTTACTGTTTCAATTAACGGTACAATTGTAAATAGCAAATCACATCAAGAATCTAAATCAGAATCTGAAAACGGGGTTTATTGGTGTACTTACGATATAAAAGAAGTAACAGATGAAATGCGCAGACTTACCAATTTTAGATTCTACGAAAATGATTTACATTTATTTACTTTATCAGAAATTCCAGGTTCTGATGTTGAAATTTCAAACTCCGGTAATATTGTGTTCTACGATCATTCCTATCACTTTAATGGAAAAATTAAACTTCTTTTTTATTCTAAGTCCGGAAACAAATTAGTTGAAAGTAATTATGAAGGTGCAAATCTCTTTGGTTTTTCACCGAGTGGCAATCTTTTCGGTGTTGGCTCACCAAACGGTATTCAAATCTCATCATTAATTGAAAATCAATCGTTTAACTATCCCAAAGGTTTTCAATTCTCAATTTCAGAGGATGATCGCTTTGTTGGAATTGCATCCGAAAATTTGGTTGAAATCTATAAAGACAATCAGCTTTACTTTAAAATAAATACTGAATTTAAACACACAAGAAAGCTGCTGATTTCATCAACAAATAATTTGTTAGCTATTATTAATAAAAATCAGTTGTTGGCCTATTCATTGGATGAAGGCAAAATTAGATTCTCCCACACTCTACCAGAAAAATACTCTTTTAGAGATCTGCATATAATAGAAAATAAAATTGCTGCTGGTATTCATCACCGGACAAAAAAAGAGTCAAGAGGTGAAATGATGCTTCTTAATCTTGACGGTTCAAATAATCAAAAATCTATAGGGGAATCAAAAAATTTAGAAGATTATGAAATGTTTCAACCAAATAAAAGTAACACCGGTTACAAGCAAATACCCTGGCCGTTTATACCATTTGATAGTATGAGAACCGTATGGAATCATTACGAACAGCATATGGGTGGTTATGGATCAGATTATTCTTATTTACATCAAGGATTGGATTTAATTACTCCGATAGCTGAGCCAACTTATGCTGTACAAAGCGGAGTTGTAAAATGTGTTTTAACACTCGGCGGCGCAGTTTATTGGAGGCTGGCAATAAGTGAGTCTAATGTTGAAGATCATTCTAACGGCTGGCTGTATGCACACTTAATTGAGAACACAATTCAGTTTGATGTTGGAGACACTGTTGAAGTGCACGATTATTTAGGCGATATTGTTGAATGGACTTCGGAGTGGGGCCATATCCATTTTGTGGAAATAAAAGACTCAGGATTTGTTTGGTTATACAACGATAATGAATGGGGAATTAATTTTAATCCATTATTAGCATTAACACCTGTCTCTGATATTACTCCACCGTTAATTGATGATGTATTCACAAATCAAAAGTTCGGATTCTGTACTAACGAGACGAGTCAATATCAGAATCCAAATTCGCTTTCAGGGGATATTGATATAATTGTTAAAGTTATTGACTACGCTGGAGATTCTGATTGGCAGCAGCCGGCTTTTAAGATAGATTATTGGATTAAGAGAATCGCAGATGATTCGATAGTAGTTCCAAGAAGAATGGCACACATTTTAAATCACTCCTACCCATTCTATTCCGGAGATAACTATGAACCTTTTGCAACTGTTATTTATAAGAGAGATGAAGTATTAATCCCAACCAGTTGGATGCAGACAGAAAGAAATTTTCATCACATTATTACGAACAGCGATGGAGATTCAATAATCAGTTTGGAAGAAAAATATCTTGCCTTGCATACCAATGATTATTATGATTCAGTCTATAGAATTTATGTTGAGGTTTTTGATCAATCAGGAAATTCAGCAATAGACAGTATGGATGTTTACTTCAATAATGGAATATCTTCAATTGACGCTCTTACTATCCCAACGAAATTTAATCTTTATCAAAACTATCCAAACCCATTTAATCCAAGTACAAAAATCAGTTGGCAGTCTCCAATAGGCGGTTGGCAGACTTTAAAAATTTATGATGTTCTTGGAAATGAAGTAACAACTTTAGTTAATGAATACAAAAATGCCGGAAGTTATGAAGTAAACTTTGATGCTTCTAAACTATCATCGGGAATTTATTTTTATCATTTGCGGGCTGGATCTTTTGTTGAAACAAAGAAAATGCTGCTATTGAAATAACTCCACTGTATTTATTGTTGATACTAAAAAGGCGATCAGAAGATCGCCTTTTTACTAAACCTTACTTTCGTATGGGCAATGACGACACCCGCTACCGCAGCAATAACCACGTTTTAATAAAAACTCTGCAGTTAATACAGCAAAACCTGTATCGGGATCAATATAAATATCATTTCTTTCATCAATCGCTTCTTTATGCAAGTTAATTATCTCATCATATTTAGGATAATTTTTATTCAATCGGGATATTTTGTAAAGGTTTTCTTTTAATTGAGTATCAGGCATAAGCGCAAAAATTCTTTCTTGTTTTTTCAAATATAACTAACTGAAGTGATAAATCTATATTTCCTTATATAATTACTAATTACCACTTATCAATCTAAAGGATTCTTTATGATAAATTAATAATCTAAAATTAAAATAAATGATATTTTTGAATCGGAAAATTAGTTATTCATTTTATCTATATCTCAACTTTTAGTTTTGTGTTTAGAATTCTGTATTCTAATTACATAAAACTCTACAATTGTTAAGATGGATAGTTAAAATTCTTTTAAAATTAAAATAAAATTTTGGAACAACAATTGATAAATAATCATATCTAAAAAAAATAATTTCTGAGGAAAAAATATGCAAAAAGTTAAATTCTTAATTGTTTTATTCGCATTAACATTCTCCCAAATAATTGTTGCCCAGGATGATTCCACAAAAACTGAAAAAGATTGGGAATGGCACTGGAACTGGCATGAAATGGATGAATGGGACGATTGGGGCATTGATTTTGGCTTTCAAAAATCCCGCCCCACAATTTCACTTCAATATGGATTAGCTAAATTGGACAGAGAAGATTTACAATCTCAGTTTGTTGATCCAAATTTATTGGAAATAAAATTAGGCTATATTAAAGAAAGTAAAGCATGGGAAACTGATAATATAATCAAGCATAACTATAGGTTTATATATCTAAGTAATGAATCAAGCAAGCTGGCGGGAAAAAATTCCATTGGTGCAGAAATAGAATCCGATATGTGGCGGTTTGGTTTTGGGAGATCGAGTGGATATGGATATAATCTCGGTGAAAGCTCTGCAATTATTCCTTACTATTCCTATACAATGAATTGGTCAAATATTGATTTTAAGTTTCCTGATATTCTTACCTTAGTACCTGATCCTGATAATGACGTTTTAAATCTTTATGATGAATCTTTTAGGTTTGGTACAAGCAGCGAAGGCGGAGTTAGGATTAAAGTATTAGATAATCTTATGCTTGATGCTGGTTATGAAAGATCAATTGTTTTTCAGAGACATTTATTTTGGAAATGGGCTGGTAGTGCAATTATAGAAACTGCCGCACAAGGATTGATAGATGGTTTTGTTAGTGAAGTATTTGAATCTTCACCAGCAGCCGGTCCAATTGTAAACTTTATATTAAAAAACGGATTGGCATATGGTATTTACGAATTAAGACAGAAGAAAATGAATTGGCCATTTAGCAGTGAAGCACCAATTGCAATTGATCAATTTAAATTTGGAATAACAGTAGTCTTTTAACTTTAAGATAAGATTAAAAAAGAAAACCCGGCTTATTTTAGTAAGTCGGGTTTTTTCGTATCTAAAGTTTAGCTTTATTTAAGTAGTGTCATCTTTCTATTCATCGTGTACAGCGATTCATTATTTTTTATTTCTATTTTATAGATATAAACGCCACTGGGTAGTGATGTAGTGTTTCCGGAATTAGAGGAGGAAAATTCAATTTCATATTTCCCGGCCGGTTTATATTCATTAATAAGTTGTGCAACTTCACTTCCAAGAACATCGTAAATTATTATACTAGTGTTCCCATCAATTTCAGATTGCCAGCTTATGGTTGTAATTGGATTAAATGGGTTAGGGTAGTTCTGATATAATTGAAATCCATTTAGTAAATAGTTTACACTTATCACATTTGAAAACTCATATTGCCCATCGTTATCAATTTGTTTTAGTCTGTAATTAATATTCCCAAACGCAGATGGATTGTTATCAACAAATGTGTAATCTTTGGGTGAGTTGGAGTTGCCGTTTCCGCTAACAAATCCAATAGTTTCCCACTCTTCTGACTTTTGATCTTTAACCATTAATTTTTTCTGAACTGTCGAAGCCGAAATTATTAATCTCGGTGCAAGTTTGCCATCTTAGTAAAATACTTTTACCCACAATATTTGCAGTAAATGCAGATAGTTCAACGGGTAGGGGATTAGTTATAATATTTTCAGGTTTTATTTTTCCAAAACCATTATAAAAATCCAAAGTTCCATTCTCTGATCCTTTCAGTCGTGCAAGAACGCGGGCAGAATCGAAACTGACATTTAGTGTGTTTGAAATAAATGCTAATTGACCGGCAATATATCCATTAGAAAAACTTGAATAATTTAATGAAGTAACGGGATCTATTCCGTAAAATTCCAGTTGATAACCTGTTAGATTGCTGTCTACACCAGCACCTGTAATTACTACAGGTGAAGTTAAGACATCCCCAAAAAAGACTTGAGTATAAAGATTACTGCCGGCGGGCATAACTAATTCCACGCTTGGATAATCAGGTGCGAGCCTTAATCCAGTTGAGAGACCTGAAGTTGATCTGATAATTAGATCATAGTTGTTTGCAACTGCAAAATCATAACTTGATTGAAGGGTGTTTGAATATAGAATTACCTCTCCGGTAAATGAAGTGTTGTTATAACTTGCATAGCCAATTAGAAATGCAGATTTAACATCTAAATCGTGTTGTCCGCCATATCCAGAGATAATTACTTTTTCAATCTGCTGTGCGAAAACACTCTGTGTGGTTACATAAAAAAGAATTAAGATACAGCAATACAGCTTTTGCATCTTTTTTCCACCCGATTTATCCCATTTATATATTATGTGCCTATTTAGGCACACTATTTATAATGTATTATCGAAAAGTTTGGAAATGAATTTAGGGGGAATGTAAAATAAAAAAGCCATCCTTAGGATGGCTTTTAGAGTTATTGGTCAATTATTCAAATATTAATTTTGATATTCACAATCTCAGAGCTGCTTCCAGTTCTAACGGGCGGACCCCAAGTACCGGCACCAGATGAAACGTAGTAATGTGTATTCCCTTTTTTCTTGTAGCCCCAGCTAATTTCATAGATCATATTCGTTATAATATTTGCAGGCCATATTTGTCCGTGATGTGTATGTCCGGAAAGTTGTAAATCGATTTTATTTTGTTGTGCTTGTTCTAATTTAAAAGGTGTGTGATCTAGTAAAATTTTGGGATAGTTATTCGGAATATCACTTACAATTTCTTCTAAAGATTTCCTTTGCCTGCCTATAAACTGCGACATTGAAGTATCTTCTCTTCCGATAATATAAAAACTGCTGTCTATCAACTCGTAAGAATCACGAAGGAATTTTATTCCGAATTTCTCTGCATACTTTACGGAAGATTCAACCTCATTAATAAACTCGTGATTACCATTTATGGAGTACACTCCGTACTTGGGTTTAAGCTTTTTAAAGGCTTTTCCAATACCTCTTTCTTCAAGAATTTTTGCTTTATCATCGACTATGTCTCCAGCCAATAGAATAATATCAGGATTAACAGAGTTCATCTTATCAACAATTCTTTCAAGTAACCGTTCACCATCAATCGGGGAAAGATGAATATCACTTGCCATAATAATATTTAGTTCACTTAGTTTACTGTCTCCCCTGGGGACAGTTATTTCTAAATTTCTTATTTCAATATTTCGTTTGTTTAGGTTGCCCAGAAAAACAACCAATCCCACTAAAGCAATTACAATTATTGCAGTCACCTTTTTTGCAAATTCATAATTATTTGAAATGGAAGCAGGAAGAAAATGAAACCAACCGTTCAATAAGCGCACAATATCAATCAGCAATAGCGATAAAATAAAATATGCTAAGAAAGCAAACCAGATCGCTCCAACTCCTAATAAAACATCGTAAGCTAATGGTGAGAGATATTTATAAAGAACCTTTGCAAGCACGTATCCATAAGCAATAACAATAAAAAATATTGCATAAATGGGTTTTAAGACTGGATATGCAGAAATAACCTGCCATCCACGGATAAACACATAAAAGTTAACTGATGTGTAAACAGTTAGAAAAATTATAAAGAATAATGCCATAAGTCGTTAATTGTTTTTTTATAAAACAAAAGATATAGAGATAAGTTCAATTGCGTTTAGGTGTGAATCACAATTTTTAAAACCCTGTTTTGATAGTCATTTAGACGACTGAAAGAAGGAGAAATCCTAGTTACTGAGGATAAACAGATTTCTAACCGCTGAACCTGCCTGACGGCAGACAGGGTCGGATTCGAAATGACTCTAAGAGAGTTTAAACTAAAAAATCCGCTGCCGGTTGATTCGCATTCTGCTTCATTATAGATCAGGATTCTCCTCTGAGCATCAGCCGGCAATGGATCAATAAAATGTCACACTTCAATTTCGCTCAGTGTGACAGATAATTATTTATATGAATGAAGTACTTTCATATAATTTGCACGTTCAAATTTTGCAGGATCATCAACATTCATATAGCTCATGCTTCCGCGCATTTGTTCAATTGATTCGTATTCTTTTTCTTCCATCCACGCTACTAAGTTTGTGGTAACATCTGCAATGTGTCCAATACCAAACTTTAATAGTGAGGAAAGCATTTGTGTAACCTTTGCTCCTGCCATAACCATTTTAAGTACATCTTCAGCAGTGTAAATTCCGCTTGTGGCAGCAAGATCAGCATTAACTTTGCCGTACATCATTGCAATCCATCTCAATGGTAATCTCATTGCCATTGGTGTACTTAAAATTACATTTGGCACAACATCAAGCGTCTCTAAATCAATATCAGGCTGATAGAAACGATTGAACATAACCAAACCGTCAGCACCTGCATTACTTAATTCATTAGCCATATAACTTGTTGAACTGAAGAATGGATGCATCTTAACTGCGATAGGAATTTTAACAGTTGATTTTACTGCTTTAACAATTTCAACATAAGTTTTTTCAATTTCACTGCTTGGCTTTTTAGGATCGGTTGGAAGAAGATAGATGTTTAGTTCCAGAGCATCTGCACCGGCTTGTTCCATCTTTTTTGCGTAGTCTGTCCAGCCACCAATAGATTTACCATTTAAGCTTGCGATGATAGGAATATCAACAGCTTCTTTTGCTTTACGGATGTGATTTAAATATTCATCAGGTCCAAGTTTAAAATCAAATGGTTCCGGTAAATATGATGTAGCTTCAGCAAAACTTTCATTATGTGCTGTGGTATGATAGTCCAATTCTAATTGTTCGTGTTCAATTTGTTCTTCAAAAATCGAGTAAAGAACAACCGCACCTGCACCTGCATCTTCCATCTCTCTGATGTTGGAGATCTTTTCTGATAACGGACCTGCAGAAGGAACGATTGGTGATTTTAATTTTAATCCCAAATAGTTTGTTGTGATATCCATTTTATTTTCCTTAACTAATTCTTATTTCAATTTCATAATATTTCATTCCGCCCTTAATTAAAAGGACGGAATGCATTCAATTAATTATTGTTCTGATTTCTCAGGAACGTAAGCTGCAAGTCTCTCGTACTCTTTCCATCTTCTAATAACATCCTGCTGCGCTTCTTTAATCATAACAGCAGCCTCTGTTGGATGAGATTTTGTTAACATCTTATAACGTGTTTCCATATAAGCATAATCTTTTAACGGAATCTTAAGTCCTTTAGAATCAAGTTTAAATGGATTCTTACCTTCGGTCTCAAGATCAGGATGATAACGATACAACGGCCAGTGACCTGAATCTACAGCAGCTTTTTGATTTTGCATTGCTGTACCCATATTTATTCCGTGAGCAATACAATGGCTGTATGCGATAATCAAAGAAGGACCATCATAAGCTTCTGCTTCAAGTATAGCTCTTAATGTGTGCTGATCATTTGCGCCCATCGCAATTTTAGCAACATATACATTTCCGTAAGTCATTGCCATCAAACCAAGATCTTTTTTAGCAGATGGTTTACCAGCGGCTGCAAATTTTGCAACTGC
>CAVPND010000018.1:0-6730 GCA_963706055.1 uncultured Ignavibacteriales bacterium
GTTATGCTTCAGACACAAAATTCTAACATTTTCCGCAGTTAATCTTGTTCCGCTTTTTAATTAGGGAAACTCGTGTCCAAACTATAAATTCTCCGAACTTTATGAAAAGATTTTTTCGGATAGTTTTAACAAGTGGCTGCTGTTTCTTTTATGGATAGTGTTTTCTCCCGCAGTCTTGTTTATTGTTCAAACAGAAATGAATAAAAAAGCAAATCAGAATATTATATCAAACATCTAATTTGCAAATAATGTTAAAAGAAAAGCCTTCTGATTTACGGAAGGCTTTTTATAGAATTTGTTTTACCTGCTGCTAATCCATCGTATAGTTATTATTCAATTTCCAAAAAGTAATCTCCGGCGGACCTGCTAAAAATTTACGTGCCTCAACCATAAATTTTTGAAGATGCGGTGTGTTGGCATGATCACCTTTATAATATGATTCATCCGACCACTCCTCATAAAGCAAAATGTTTGTTTTGTCTGCAGGATCAACAAGCATCTTTATATTAACAAAGTTTGGTTCTTTTTTTACTTGCTGTAAAAGTGTATTTAGAGCAGAGAGAGCTTCCGCCTCTTTTTCCGGCTGTGATTTGTATTTAACCAGCACAGTAAGGCTGTTATTTTCTTTGTTTACCGATTCTGATTTTTCTTGTGCATAAGCAGTAAGAAAAACCGTTAAAGCAAAAAAGAACAGAAATGTTTTTAAAGTGGTTTTTACCATAGACGCTCTCCTTTTAATTTATTAATTGTAAAATAAAATCCGACTGTTTGGCTGCTTAACGGGATGAAAAATAGAAAATTGTTTTAATGCAAACAATAGAAAAATCGGAAGAAGTAATTGGCTGTGCGTATGCAATGCTTTGTGAGATTTTAGTTTGTGTTAGTAGGGGTTAACAGTTCATCAGATAGGCCACAATGTTTTAGGAAAAGAAAGCTACAGGATTGTTAAATATACCTTTAACTTTCAATAGCTTCCATTTGATTTTTGCACGCCACAAAATTTTCTAGCATTTGAAATATTATACGTTTTATTCGAAAACTTGTACTTTTTATTTGAAATTATGAACATATTATTCAGAATTTAGCACATCTAATCTGGAATTTAATACGTTATATTTGAAGCTTACTAGATTTCCTCAATTCACAACTCCGTAATCCCAATTTCTTTTAAATAATCATACGTAGAATTATAATAAGAAGATGGACGAGTATGATCATCTTTATCTCCTGGTGGAATGACTATCACCATTCCTTGGCGTGCGCGAGTAAGTAAAACTCTATAAGCATTCTTAAGGTAATTTTGTCTTTCAATCTTTTTTATTTTCTGCCATTTGTTTCCTTTAAACGACCAATGTTGCCAGCCATTTTTTGTATAACGAAAATCAGCATCCCAAGTAACACAAACCCAATCAAGTTCCAATCCTTGAACATCAAATTCAGTTGCAACATCTTCCAAGATAGTATGATGAACGAACATCATCTTTGTCATCAAGAAACCAATGAACAGGATCCATTGGTGAACTTACAAAAATTGAATGCGGTCTTAACCTTTCGGCTTGTGATGAAACAACAATACCATACCGTTCTGAGCCTCTTGCCTTTTCTTTAAGCCATTGTTTAGCTTTGGATAAATCACGAGTTATTACAATAGGATATTTTGTATTAATCTTACTCAAAGTTGATTTAGCTTCTTCAACACTTAAATCGAGGATTTGTTTTATAAGTAAAGAAACATTTTCAGCACGGAAAGAACGCATAGACACAGATAAATGCAATGCATCATTATAACTAATATTATTTCTTCCTTCTAATATTTTTAAAGCTTCACCCGCCGCATATTCGCTATCTGTAAGTTTTGAAGAAATATGAACATCCCAATCATTAAAAGTATTGTGAACTGAATTCAACCATTCACTTATTCCTGCCTCGCCTGTATTAATCTCTTGCCCACCACCAACTAAACAAACAACTACTGCCCAGTCATCGTGTCGGTCTAAACACGAAATTAGAAATTCTGGTTCTGAGTGATTAAAGTTTGGTGTGTTTTTTTTTCGCTTCATAAAGTTTGACGTTTGCTCTAAAGTCCAAGCCCTTTGTGCTTCATCAAATAATGCAACGTGTTCTATGGGCGCACTTGGATCCGCTAAACAATCATCTCTAAAGTTGTGTACATTTTGAATTTTAGATTTTACCGCACTAAACACAACACCTTTTTTTGTTTTTATTCCTGATTCTTTGTCTCGTTTTACTTTATCTCTAGTTAATGCCTCTCTTAAAATTTTTACAAGAGGCCCATTCCCAGATAAAAACACACTGTATAGCTCGTTTTTTTCATTAGAATATTTATTTGCAATATTTAATCCTACAAGAGTTTTGCCAGCACCTGGGACGCCAGTAACAAAACATATTGACTTTCTACTTTCTGTTTTAGAAAAGTCTATTATCTTATAGATCTCTTCAGAGGTTTTACTGATATTAATTGCGCTTGCATCATTACGCGAAATTTCACTTACTGAATGTCCAAAATACAATGCTCTTGCAGCCTCTATAATTGTTGGTGTCGGACGATAGTGACCGTCTTCCCAATTTGTTTTATCTATTGTGTTGCCATCGCAAAATTTTAGAACTTTTTCAATTACTTCGTGCAACAATTCTACATTACTTTTTATTGGATAAAGCAACTTATCATTATGGGGAGTCGATGATACTGTTGTGTATGCGTGCTTTGCATTAGTCGCAATTAAAATTGGAGCAATGTATTGTTCGTGACTTGTTTCGTGAAAGTTTTTTAAATCGAGCGCATAATCCATTACTTGATCAATTGCATAAGAAGTATATTCTTTTTCCCCAACTTTAAACTCAAGAATAAAAATAACCGAACCAATCAACACAACAGCATCAATTCGCTGGCCCATTCGTGGGATTGAAAACTCTAAGTAGATCGCACCATTATTCCTATAATTTT
The DNA here is from genome assembly GCA_963706055.1 of uncultured Ignavibacteriales bacterium. Taxonomy (GTDB): domain Bacteria; phylum Bacteroidota; class Ignavibacteria; order Ignavibacteriales; family Ignavibacteriaceae; genus IGN3. Next base: position 2,966 of record CAVPND010000018.1, read on the forward strand.
CTAAAACAGTTTTTAATATTCTAATTTCTTCTAACCAAGCATCACGTTGTGTTTGTTCAAGTGGAAAGGGATTTTTCCTAGCAAGAGTACCAAGAATTGTATCATCTACTGAATCAAGAAAATTAGAAATTGAGTTTGAATAAAATGCGCGGTTCATTAAATCCTTATATCATCAACTTTAAAACTTGATTTTGGGAAGCAGGATTTCATAATTAAACGTATTCATCTTCTAAAAGATGTTTAACTATTGGCATTTCACTATATGTTCTTCCTTTAAGAACTCTTCCTGTTTTCTTTTTATTTGTTCCGCCCCACTGTTTAAAGAAGAATGGAACGTTTTCTTGAATACATTTATTATGTATGTCAAAAACCCACTCCGGTTGCATTGGTCTTGGTCTTCTTCCGCTTTCACCGCCAACAATAACCCAATCAATTTTTTTAAGATTTAAATTGGGTAATGGTCCAATCAACGGCTCACAAGAAAGAAATTTAACTTTTGCTTTGGTTCTTCTTAATAAGTTTATTCTGCTTAATGATTTTGCATCTTCGACAGATACGCCCATCCAAATATTATGCGTCCATTCTAGTTCTTTGTGATATTTTAAAAGTATATCAGCTCGTTTTGTTAAAACTTGAAATACGTGTTGTGGGTTATCATTCATTACTTTAAAAACACGTTGGATAAATTCCAAAGGAATATCTTTATGAAATAAATCGCTCATAGAATTTACAAATACAATTTTGGGTTGTTTCCAAGTATAAGGTATTTTTAGTGCGTCTTCGTGTAAGGTTAACTCGAAACCATTCCGATATTTTTCTAAGCCCATTGCCTTAAGTCTTCTTGCCATAACTTCTGCATAACAGAATTTACAACCTTGCGAAACTTTATCGCAACCTGTAGTTGGGTTCCAAGTTAATTCAGTCCATTCGATTCTTGTTTGTGCCATGTTTTTAAGCTTTTTTTATTAATACTTTTCTTTTTTCATTATCTATATAAAAATTTTTAGCTTCTAATCCATCTAAAGATTCTATTTTAATTTTGCTCTCTTTATATAATTTGTTTAGGATTTCTCTCGTGTGTTTAGGTAAAAATCGGTTTTCAAATCCAAAATCTAGTAGTTGTTCATTTGTTCGACCTTTAGAAGTTAAAATATAATCTATAAGTTTATTTTCATACTCATTTGAGTGTGCACCACTAAATAGATTGAAATTTTCTTCACGATTTATTCCTCGTCCATACTCTTTATCTAAACTCCACTTTGCTTCAATTATTTTTCTAAACCCTTTTTTATTAAAAGAGAAAAAGAAAAGACAATACTTATTTGAATCCGAAGTAGTAAGAATAAAATCATCTACATACGGTACATTTAAATATGTCATAAATTTGGTTCTAATAACATTTATATAATCATCAATTGTATTAATCTCAAGAATGCTATGTAAATCTTCTCCGAACAACTCTTTTAGGAATTTTTCTAATGGCTGCCCGCCAACAAAATCTGTTGTAATTACTTTTTTAGAAAATCTATACATAAAAGAGACAGGCAGGAATAAAAGAATTTCAACCTTTTCATTTTTCAGTAAACTTTTAAGATCTCGGGGTCTAATTTCCTTATAACCCCAAGGATCAATGAATAAAAGAGCTCTATCATTTGAATGCATTCTTTTAATTAAATCTAGAAATGCTGGGATTAAGGTTACAAAATCGTGCTTTAAATACTTGATACTTAAATCATTATGTAACTCAAACTGATTTATCCATTCTTCTATTCTTTCGACTTTGTATTTAGAAGATTCAATTTTTGATTTTTCGGCATCATTAATAATAAAATAAATTTTTTTATCATCTTTTTTGTTTTTTAAATGTCTTTGAATAGTTTCAAAAGCTATTATGGGGCTACCCTTCTCACCATTTTTATATATTCCCTCTCCAGCAAATAAATCAGCAAGTATAATATTTCTAATAAACCTTGCTCTATCTAATATGTTAAGATATATAGACAAGTACCTTTCAAATAATTTTACTTTGGCTTTTGAATGTTCAAGAAGAATATCTTTAGTGCTTTTTTCTTTAGACATGAAGTTCCTCCCTATTATTTAAAAACATTCTCATTATGCCACCTAATAAAATCAAGACTTGGTCTGTCAGTAATTATTTTAGGTAAAGCATAAAGTTCTTTTCCGTGAAAAGCATAGTAGTGCTTTCCGTTATTAAACTCTTCTTTAATTTTTCTACTAACTTCAATTTTATATTCTGGAGTAACTGTTAAATAACCTCTATCAAAAAGTATGTGCAAATCAGAGCGCAATAACAAACCATTGTTAACACAGTTTGGTCCTTGTTCATTAAATGGTTTTATATGTGCGGCTTGTAAAACAGGCAAAGCCTTTTCTCCGCTTATTGCACAATTACGGTTGTAAGCGCCTGTTACTAAAATTCTAAAAGCACCTTGTCCCAATCTGCTTTTTATTAAATACTCATTTCCATAACCTGCAATTGGTTCAGCAACAATCCCCACACTCTTAACATCATTTAATCTCAGTGCAACTTCATTCCACAATCTTTCGCCATCTTGTTCATTTGTATCATAAGTTTTTCCAGTTACAATATTCTTTGCAAAAGAAATTGGAACATCAATCCATTTATCTTTACTAAAGAAAAACGGTTGGTTTAAAATTATACAGCCAATTGTTGGGTCTGCTTCAGGTTTTGCTCTAAGACTATTTATTTTATTACGAAGATCAGTAAGATTTGAAGAGCCATTTTTATTTCCGAAAGCATCCCACGCTAAAGATAAGGGTATTTGTTCAGAGCGAATGAAATATCCACCACCAACAATTTTATTACTAGGGCTTTTTAGTTTAAATAAGAAAGGAGCGCCTACTTCAATAGCGCCAAACCCCTGTCCGCTGGGCTTCCAGAAATTTACCTCATCGGCATTTATACTAGCGAGGTACTCAAACCAATTTTTATCAGTAACACCAACCCAAAACTTCATTCAGCCTCAAGAAGAATTTTATTAGTGAAAATGAATTTACAAAATAGAACTCATCAACTCCCAATCCTCAGAAATAAATTTAAAATATAAGAGAGGATGTAAACAAATTCATATACCCACTGCAAACTTAAGAACGTCAATCGTCAAAGGAAAGATGTATAATGAAAAATCTAAACACATAAAAAAAGTCACGGAATGTGGTCCGTGACTTTATTCAATAAAATATATCCACCCAATGATTTTAAAAAAGTTACATCACTTTGCCGGAAAGGAATTCGCCTATGTAGTAAGGCCATAAAATAAGCGCTAACAAACCTTTAAAGAAAGCTAACTTTAAAAATCCAATAGTAAACAACCATCCGATAAACCAGATTGGCCCCATTATTCCTGCAACTTCAACTTTTCTACTCATATAATTTTCTCCTTAATAGTTAATTAAGATTTAGTAAATACCGCTATGGTTAAAAGTAAAAAGACATTACAAAAATAAACAAAATATTTTTGGTTGTAATTGTAAAGAGGTTAAATGGAGAAAGTAATTGGTAAATGGTAAAAGGTTTTAACAACAGATTTTCACGTAGCAATTCTCATCCTTCGTCTCCGCTCAGGATGACGATATAGAAGTAAAAGTTAAAAACAGATTCCCACTTGCGTGGGAATGACACACAAAATAAGCAAAAGATTCTTACCCCTGCCTGCCGGTAGGCAAGTTGCTATGATACTTAAAAAGACGCATGAAATTCAAAAGGAAGGGGAGTGAAATGAA
>CAVPND010000019.1:0-295731 GCA_963706055.1 uncultured Ignavibacteriales bacterium
TCGACGGAAACTTCGCTTTTGCAACGACTAGCTCCAAGGGTACAACCCTGATTACCATGCGAATGGTCAGACCGTGCCGGAAGAGAACAGGGAGCTATTCGTTTTCGAGAAATCGAAGGTGCGTGGAAAATCGCCCGTTATATGTTTAATAAAACAAAATAAAAATTATAAAGGATTATTGAAGGAGATTAATTTGTTTACATTCTTAAAGATAAATTTTAATTTCTAATTGATGGTAGCTATATAATGCAATAAATTATGGTGGATTGACAAATTAGTCGGGGTTGATTTGTTTTCCAGTAGTTACATTTCAGCAATTCTAAACTTTGCTAAAATGATGACTAAATTAAATTAAAAATAGCTACTTAGAATTAGCAATAGCAGTTTGAACACTTATCCAAATTGCTATTGCTTTTTTTGTTAAAAATATATTTAAATCTATTTGCAAAGTATTTGTTATTTTTAGATCATATTTAATTAATTAGAATTATATAATAAGTGGCTGAAGGCGACAGCGTTTTCTAAGTAGCATTTTTGTTCAGGACGGTCCCGATAGATCGAGATAAACTCAGTTAGCCGCAAGGCCGTTAGCATTAGCATATTACTTTAGCATCTATATTACATTACGAAGACAGATCCACCTTCGATTCAGAAAGGAATACTATGGAAAATATATTTTCAAGGATACGTTTGACAAGATTCTTCCTATGGATTTCAGTAATTTTTTGGGGTATACTTGGTGCGAAACTCTTTGATCTTCGAGTACTTGTCGGTACCTGGAGTTTGTGATCTACCGGAATCTCTTAATCTCTTGCCTTATGGAACTCGTTATCCTGTAGACACTGGCGAATTTTTCATTCCAATCTCGGCAGCTCTGTTGGATCTTCTTCGCTTGGAGCTTTAATTAGTGGATGGAAAACACGCTCTAATTACCGAGATTATTGTTGCTAATTTCAGCACTGATGATCTTCGCTACTTTGGTTTTCACTGTTGTTGCTTTCTGGCCAGAACGAGGCACTGTGGCTGTTGCTCAAGGATCACCTAATGCAATAAAAGATATAAATGCAATACGTTTAATGGTGAGTGAGTGGATTACGTTTGATTGGCTGCGAATTACTTTAGGATTCATGGGTTTGTTTCTGCTGTTCGCGCAATTCGTATTCCTTTTCCGATAGTTAATGAAATTGAGAATACATCTTTTCGGATGAAGGTGCTTTATGGCATATGTCTCTCAGTGTGGTTCTTTTATTTGTAATCTATTTCTTATCTCAGATGTAGATTTGAAACAAATATATTATTTACTCTGGATATACCTGCTAACCAGGCGCATCAACCGGGCTGCTTGGTATCAGCGGCATGTGTTACCAGTTTTCTGACTTTAGTGATTGCCAAATGTAAGGGTTACTCTTCGGCAGTATCGTTTATAAAATGAATTTTACTAAAATTGATATTGGATAATTTATGTTTCAGGATAATATCTACAAAAAATCTCGCTCTCTGCAATCTTCATTTTCTTTATTACTTTATTTCAAACAGTCGGTCTCTGCCGACTGCTCGGATCATTAATGCTTCAGGTAGAAAATGGATTGTTCTTATGTTTAATTGAAGGTCAACAGCCGTTCAATCTGGAAGATAGGATGGACTATTATAAAGTTCCGGGGATAAGTATTGCAGTAATTAAAGATTTTAAGATTGAGTGGAGTAAACAGTATGGTGTTATGGATTCTGAAACTCAGAATCCGGTAACAGAAAGACAATATTTAATGTCGGCTCACTTAGTAAAGGCCTTACTGCTTTAACAGTATTAAGTTTAGTAGAAGAAGGGAAAATAAAATTAAATGGAGATGTTAACCAACAATTAACTTCCTGGAAAATACCAGAAAATGAATTTACTAAACAAGCAATAGTTACTCCCTTGTTATTGATGAACCATAGCGGTGGTGCAATGTTTAGTCCGGGTGCAGTTTATTTACCTGATAATTTTCCAACTAATCTTCAAATACTTAAAGGAGAAAGTCCTTCTCAAACAAAAGCTGTGGTAATTGATAGAACACCCGGGACAGAATATTTGTACTCGAATGCAGGTTATTCGATTTTACAGCAACTTACAGTTGATGTAGAGCAAAAATCATTTCCTGAAATTGTCAGAGAAAGAATATTCCATCCTCTGGAAATGTATAACACTACATTTCAGCAACCTTACCAGAAGATTAATAAAAGTTGCTTCTGCGGGTCATATGAGTAATGGTTTACCATTTGTCGGTAAAAGATATTTTTTCCCTAATATGGCTGCCGGCGGATTGTGGACAACTGCCTCTGACTATGCGAAGTATATTATAGAATTACAGAAATCCAATCTTGGTAAATCCAATAAAATAATCTCACAAGAACTCACTAAGGAGATGTTGTCAATCATGTTTCAAAGCAATATGGTTTGGGTGTATTTATGAGAGAAATGTACGGAGAAATTAATTACTTCGGTCATCTTGGTGACAGTAGAGGTTTCTTTGCAGGTTTTGTATCACATTTAACCAAAGGGTATGGTGCTGTTGTTTTTACAAATGGACAAAACGGTGCAAATTTAATTCGGGAGATTACGAACGGAATTGCCAAAGTCTATGGATGGGATAAATATCTTCCTGAGGAATATAAAATCATAGCTATAGATGGAAACACAGTCGATAAATATTGCGGACGGTTTTCAATTGGCTCTGATGACTATTTTGAAATAAAGAAGGAACAAAATAACTTACTTATAAATCGATATGACAATGCACAATTATTTCATGTTGGAGATGGGAAATTTGTTACAAAATTCAGATTAGGAAATCTTCAATTTAATTATGACAAAGATAATAATACGTCTTCAGTAGTTTATTATTTTTCAGATGAACTTGGGCGATTTCTAAGTGAACCTGTCACTTGTTACAGGATGAATAAGGGAGAGAAAATGCCCATTGAATTATTAGATGAAGGCCAAATTGACGTAGCTCTCAATTTGTACCGTAAAATAAAAAATGATAATCCTTCGGATTTCTATGTTTCTGAAAACCGCTTCAACAGTCTGGGATACTCCTACATGGGTCAAAATGAGTTTGAAAAGGCAATCGCAATTTTCAAACTAAACACAGAATTTTATCCGGAGTCAGGAAATTGTTATGATAGTCTAGCCGAAGCTTTTATGAATATTGGAGACAACAAGCAAGCTATTATTAATTATAAAAAAGCACTGGAGTTAAATCCGAATAATCAAAATGCCGCTATAATGTTAGAGAAACTAGTGGGCGATGAATAAAGTATGTGTGATTAATCCCCAACAATGGTCTCAACCCAACCGCTCTACTTGAGTCGGACAGGCTGCTCCGCCTGATTTATCAGTCTCAGCCATAGGCTGATAAATCTGGCTGAGGCGAACAAACCATTTTAGTTCGGCGGATTTAAGATTTTTGAAATTGTATTTTAGTTATAGTTTGTTGTTCTAAGTGTTCTTACATTAATTAATTACTGCTTGCCTTCGGTGCTGTATGAGAAAGTTAAGCACCTACGGCTAAAACATTCGGCAATTGTGTTTTACTTGGCTTCCTTGTTCTGGGCGGCGGGTTAGGCGCAAGGCCTTTGGAACTATAAACTTTTGGAAAGAAAATAATATGAAATATTTTATTGCTTATGTATTTGCTTACCTAATTATTAAAGTAATCTATTGGTTATTTGATTTCTATCCATTTCAGGAATTTTCTTTTTTTGTTGGGCTTCTGGTTGATTTATCAACTTGGATTGTTTTATCCTATCTATTTGTATTCTTATTTGGAAAACTATTTCAGTCAAAAGAAGTTGAAAAGGAATAGGTTAAACTTTTTACAAATTATTTTTAAAAGGTTGTATTCCAATTGTTAGAAAATTGTTCAATGTCTTCATTCTCCCGTAGTGATTCATTTAGTATAATTAATTAGTTTGCCTTAAGAGTTTACTTAGATAATTTAAAGAACTAAGATTTATATTTTGTTGTATTTTGTTTTTATTAGTGGCTGTTGATTTTAGTGACTGATTATGGTTAGAAGATTTCAATCAGGAAAGTAAAATTTAAAATGGCAGTCAATGATAAAATTTAAAGTGAACAGGATTAGTATAAATCGATTTGTATTTTTTGAAAATATTAACCGCTATTACTAAGTTGAAATGTAGAATAATAAATATACTAAAACAGAGAGAGTTAAGATGGATTATATAGAATGGTCGGATAACTTCAGTGTTAATATAAAAGAAATTGACGATCAGCATAAAAAGTTGGTTGGTATGATTAACACTTTGCATGATGCCTTGCTTTCAAAAAAGGGCCGTGAAGCACAAAATGAGATAATAAATGGTATGGTCGAATACACAAAAACTCATTTTACAACTGAAGAAAAGTACATGCAGAAGTTTAATTATTTGGGTTATAAATCACATAAGCATGAACACGATCAGTTTGTATTGAAAGCTCTTGAGTTAAAAGGTCGAATGGAAAAATCAGGATTCATCCTTACATTGGAGATATTAAATTTTCTTAAGGAATGGCTACAGAATCACATACTTATATCGGATCAGAAGTACTCAAAACATTTTAATGCTAATGGATTGCATTAATTTGAAATTAAGATTCACATAATAAATATTTTGATCACACAGTGTCGATTCTAAGTTCTCATTCTGACAAAGCCAATTGTAGAATTTTGTTTTATTGTGTTGATTTTGAGTTTATATATCGATTTTTTTTTTTAATACGCGGGTAGTCAAGTAAAAAACTATAACTGCTTTAAATATTTGAGGACATAATGATTTACAGATACTTAATTTTAATTTATATACTAATTTTTATATCGCCTACTATTCTTCCTCAAAATAATTGGAGCTTGCAATCATCAGGCATAACAGCACTTATAAATAGTATCAGCATAGTTGATAATAATGTGACCTGGGCAGCTGGTGATTCAGGAAAAATTATTCGTACAACTGATGCTGGTCTAACCTGGTCCTCGGTTGATGGTGGACACTTTGGAGACGCGATTATTTGGAATATTGATGCTTTAGATTCAAACACTGCGCTTATAACAATTACACCTCCCCCCTTCTCAGCAACATTTATATATAAAACTTTGAATGGCGGGGCTTCTTGGGAACAAGTTTTTTCTCAAAATGGTGGTTTCATTAATAATATTCATATGGTAAATCAATTGTATGGACTCGCTTACGGCGATCCTGTTGGCGGAAAATGGACTGTGATCAGAACAACTGACGGCGGAGCATCCTGGAATCGTATTTCAACGGAACCAGCCTCTAATGGCCCTGAAATAGGCCTTTATTTTAATTCATTATGTGTTACAGATTCATTACATATTTGGTTTCTTGGTGAACAAAGAATTTACAAATCCAGTAATGGTGGTTTTACATGGTCAAACTATGAGACTCCAAATTTTTATACAAGTGTTTGGTTTATTAATAATTCGGTCGGAATGACAAGTTCGTACATTAATGCTGGTTTGAGTACTAATGCAGGAGCATTTTGGAATCAAGTTGCTATTCCGGGCGGCGGAAGCTACTATTCATTAGCTGGTTCTGGTGCAAATGATTTTTGGTATGTCAGTCATGGATATATTTATCACACTGAAGATTTTGGTACTTCCTGGACTTCAGAAATGGTTACGTTTGATCAATTTTTTGAAATAGAATTTATAACAATCGGGCAGTCCGTTATAGGTTATGCCGGTGGAGCTAATGGCAGCATAGCTAGATACGAAGGGACAATTAGTTCAGTCAATTCAATTCAACATGTTTCATCTGAATACTCGTTAGGGCAAAATTATCCAAACCCGTTTAATCCAAAAACAACTATTATTTATTCACTTCCTGTATCAGGTCATGTATCAATTAAAGTATTTGATGTTTTAGGTAGAGAAGTAACTGAACTTATTAACGATCATATAGGAGCTGGAACTCACTCAATTAATTTTGATGCTTCAAATTTTACAAGTGGAATATATTTTTATCAGTTACAGTCGGGCGATTTTATTGAAACAAAAAGACTTGTTTTATTAAAATAATTTATCACCTGCTTGAGTAATTATTAAAAAGAAGTAATAGAAAATCGTTAATTTAATTTACCCCCTGCATAAAATGATTAGTTAATAAAAACATTATTAAAGAATAACACATTAAACAATATTTTTAATGGATAACAATAATTACAATAAAATTGGGTGCTATGGGACAAAATAAATATCAATGAAAATCGAAATGGGAATTGTAATTGCTGAAGATCCAATTAAGGTATGCAATTTTTTTAATGAAGTGCTCGGCTTCGAATAGATGAGGATTCTTAAATAAAGTTGCTCTAAAGTTTTTATGATAATTATTGCTTTGGGCAGAATAATTATTTTACTCCGCTTAAATAAAGATGTTTTATATAATTACTCAAAAAATAATCGATGAGGTTTGATATAATCCAATGCCGCTAACTTCGAATCCACTTCATAAAATTGCTATCGATCTCAATCAATACAAAACTTCAAGATTTCTCAGAATGTGGATTCTACAGATTAAATATATTGACTAAATAATTCTGCTATAAAAAACATATCGAAAGGATAAGTAAAAGCTTGATTGTTAAAAATAATTAACTAATTTATACATTAACAGAATTAGAATAATTAAAAACGCATCTATTTTTCTCTTCCGTAGCAAGCTATTTCTTTAATACGATAATTTTGAAAGGTCAGTGATGAAAATTTCAACTGCCACTTGGGAAACTCTTAGCGATATGATCGCTGAGGGCAATAGTGTAGAACTAACAAAATTTATTAATACACTCAGCCCATCTGAAACAGCTAGAGCGATTTCACGATTGACTGAGCAGGAACAGCTTCGTCTGCTTGGTCTTCTAAAACCTGAAGATGCAGCTGATGTGATTGAAGATATTTCGGACGAACAAGCAGCTGATTTAGTTGAAGACATGCCATCCGAACAAGCTGCAGCGATATTGGAAGAAATGGCCAGCGATCATCTTGTTGATGTGCTTGGTGAAATGGATGAGGATGTAAGCAAGGCCATTCTGGATAAGATGGAAGGTGAAGACGCCAAAGAAGCACGGATGATGCTGGAATATGAACCTGATTGTGCCGGGTGGACTAATGATTTCAGAGTTCCTGGCATATAATATTGACTATACTATCCAAGATGTGCTTAATGATCTTCAATCTAATCAAAGTGAATACATAAATTATAACGTTCAATATTTTTATGTCATTGATCATGATCAGAAACTTGCTGGTGTGCTACGTATGAATGATTTGTTATTTCCACCCAGAGAAACCCGCCTTGTAGATATAATGATATCTTCACCACTAAGTATATCTGACAAAGCATCTCTGAAAGAGCTAGGAGAATTCTTTGAAGAACATTATCTCTTTGGTGCACCAGTGGTGGATAGCGAGCAGAGACTTATTGGTGTTATACAACCTGATGCAGTCGAGGAGGCAGTTAGTAAACAAAAAACAAAAACCTTTTTGAGGTTAAGCGGTATTGTTGGTGGTGAGGAATTCAGGACAATGCCTCTACTCTCGCGTTCCGGTCGTCGTCTTTCCTGGTTAAGTTTAAATATAGTACTTAACATAATTGCAGCAAGTGTTATTGCACTTTATCAGGACACATTGGCTGCGGTGATTACATTAGCAGTTTTTTTACCAATGGTAAGCGATATGAGTGGTTGTTCCGGTAATCAGGCCGTTGCAGTTTCAATGAGAGAGCTTTCACTTGGGTTGGTTCGTCCTGGTGAGTTATTTTGGGTATTGGCAAAGGAAGCTAAGATCGGAATCATCAATGGTCTGGTGCTAGGCTTATTATTGGGGGGTGTTGCCTTTTATTGGAAAGGTAATCCATGGTTAGGTCTCGTGGTTGGAGGTGCATTAGCAGCTAATACGTTAGTATCAGTAACACTAGGCGGAATGCTGCCTCTTATACTAAAACGTTTAAGACTCGATCCTGCTTTAGTATCCAGCCCTCTTCTTACAACGGTAACAGATATGTGTGGATTCTTTTTTGTATTAAGTTTTGCATCTTCGGTTTTGCCTAAACTTGGAGGTATGTAGTTAGTGTTGATATCGAAAAAGTAAATAAATATTCATACTATATATATTTAAATTTAGATTAATATTTTAAACTCTTTGAGTTAAAAAAAAATAATTCTAAGATCAGATGTTAAATTAATATGAATAGAAAATATTTTAATCTAATATTTAAAATATCAGCATTCATAATTCCGATTTATTTTATTTTCTATCCACATTAAATGAGAACCCTAGGGATCCGGTTACAAAATCACTTTGGAGGTTTACGATTGCTGGATTTTTTTTTATGGAATACTAGCAAAAGCAGTATTTATTTTTTAATAATGTAATTAAAACCAAAAGAAAAACTCCAAAGTGGAATTACTTTTTAATCCGTTTATACTTGAGTGAAATGATCAATTTTTTAGAACTAGAATGCGCCAACTATTATAGTTGCTAGAACAGACCAAATATGAGCAGTGTGAAAATAAAATGATCCACCTGTTTTTGTTGAGGAAACATTTAATGTTTCACTAGAATCGGTTTGGGAGGCAATTACCAGATTAGATCTAATGCATCAATGGTATTTTGATAATATTCCAGAATTTAATCCGGAAGTTGGATTTGAAACTAAATTTAATATTCGGAATGAAGAAAGAAATTTTCTGCATATGTGGAAAATAACAGAGATGACTACTAATAAAAAAATAAAATATACTTGGTAATTTGAAAAATATCCTGGTAAATCAACAGCTAGCTTTGAATTATTTAATGAAAATGATTTGACTAGATTGCGGCTAAGAGTAGATGTTCTCGAAAATTTTCTAGAAAATATTCCAGAATTTGCAAGAGAAAGTTGTATTGCTGGTTGGAATTATTTTATTAATAAAAATCTTAAAGGATTTCTAGAAAAAAAATTGTAGAACAAGTAAACCGATGAAATCCGCTCTATAAAGATAAATCCGTCCATCCAAAATCTTTAATTAACTTAAATCGTAACAAATTTTGAAACTAAGTGGTATTCATTACGAATCAAATAATTTTGTAACTTTTTATTCCTAAAATTGTACAAAAAAAATAATTTTAATTACCTTTCAATTAGTATTAATAGTAGTTTTATATTAAAAATAATTTGATTAATGAAAAGCTAGAAATCACAATTAATAATTTTTCTCATTCTACATAAGACAATAGAACTAATACTATTTTTATTTGCATCTATAATCTTTGGATAATATAATTAGCTAATAAATTCGGCACTGATAAATAAGATAATTTTAGTATGAAAAAAAGAAAAGACGAATTGAGTGACCTCAAAAGAAAAATAGAAAAGAATTTAAACCTAATCTCTAAAGGAAAATCTCCAGATTTAAAATCTTTATCTAAGTTATTGAGAGAAGTAAATGAATTACAAATTGACCCATCATTAAATAGTGATAATCTTTTCCGAACTACTCTTTACAGTATTGGTGATGCGGTAATTACAACAGATATTAAAGGATTTATTCAGCAGATGAATCCTGTTGCAGAAAAATTATGCGGATGGAAAGAAGCAGAAGCAAGAAATAAACCAATTGAAAAAGTTTTTAATACTATTAGTGAGTCTACAGGTAAAAAAACAGTAAGTTCTTTCAAAAAAGTTATTAAAACTGGTAAAATTATTGGACTTAAAAATCGCACCTTACTAATATCAAAATCCGGAAATAAAATACCAATCGCAGATAGTTGTGCTCCAATAAAAAATGATAAAGGAAAATTGTTGGTGTTGTTTTAGTTTTCAGAGATCAAACGAATGAAAGAGAACATCAAAATTCGTCTTGAAGAAAGAGAAAGAAAATATTCTACATTATTAACCAACTTGCCAGGCTTTACCTATCGATGTCCTAATGATAAGAACTGGACAATGGAATATATCAGTGATGGATGTAAAAAAATTACAGGTTATGCCCCTAACGACTTTATTAATAATAAAATATTTATTTAATGATTTGATTATTTCAGAATATCAAAAACCAATTTGGAAAAAATGGCAAAAGATTTTAAAGGAAAAATCTTTTTTTGAATACGAATATCCGATAATCACAAAAACGGCAAACAAAAATGGATTTGGGAACGAGGTAGGGGTGTTTATTCTAAACAGGGTAAATTACTTTTTCTTGAAGGATTTATTGAAGATATAACTGAGCAAAAACATGCTCAAGAATCTTTGGAACTAAAGAATATTATCTTTGAATCCTCAATTGCTGCAAACAGCGTTGCTAATCTTGATGGAAAGATTACAGATGCAAATAATGCTTTCTTAAAACTATGGGGTTATTCAGATAAAACTAAAATAATTGGAAAACCATTAGCTAAGTTTTTTAAGAGTAAGAGTGATGTTACTGAAATTATAACTACGTTAAATAAAAAAGGTGTTTGGCAAGGAGATTTTGTTGCAATAAGAAATGATAAAGCACAATTTATTGCACACGGCCTTGCTACAACTGTGGTCTCATTAGATGGAAAAGTTATTGGATACCAATCTTCTGTTGTCGATTTAACAGCCCGATACAAAACTGAAGAATTATTGAAAGAAAGTGAAAGCAGATATAAAGCATTTTTTGATAATTCACCGGATGCGATATTTTTAGCAGATCCTGAAACTGGAAGAATTATTGATGCAAATAGAGAGGCATTGAATATTTTAAAAATGCCTTATTCTAAAGTTATAAAAATGCATCAATCCCAATTACATCCTAAAAGATTAAAAACTTATTCTTCAAAAACTTTTGATGAACAAATTAAGACAATTGATTTAAAAATACCTACCGAAAATTATCTTGTTACAGCTGATGGAGAGGAAATTCCAGTAGAAATATTAGCCAGCACATTAAGTTTAAATGGTAAAACAATTGTTCAAGGTGTATTCAGAAACATAAGCGAACGCAGAAAAATGGAAGCCGCACTTTCAAATTCACAGCAGATGCTTCAGAATGTTCTGGAACAATTTCCGGGAGTAGTTTTTTGGAAGAACATAAACTCTGTTTATCTTGGCTGCAATACTGCTTTTGCAAAAGCAGCTGGTTTTAATGATCCAACAGAGATAATTGGAAAAACCGATTTTGATTTTCCATGGCGTTTAACTGAAGCTGAATCATATAGAGCGGATGATAAAATTGTAATTGAAAGTGGAAAACCAAAAATTCACATTATCGAAACTCAGCTTAGACCGGATAATATGATTGCGTGGTTAGATACAAGTAAAACCCCGTTAAAAGATAATCATGGTAAAGTTATTGGTGTTTTAGGTATTTCGAATGATATTACCGATAGAATTGAATCCGAACAGGCATTACAGAAAAGTGAAGAAAAATTCCGTTCTCTTTTCGAGCTTTCAACTGATCCAATGCTTCTTTTAGATGGCGAAGTATTTTTTGATTGCAATAATGCTGCGCTGGAATTGATGGGATGTAAAACAAAAGATCAGCTGCTATCCATTTCACCTGCAAATCTTTCTCCGGAATTTCAGCCTGACGGTCTCTCCTCCAAAATAAAAGCACAGAAATTAATGGATCAGGCATTTAAAGAAGGAGTTGCCAGGTTTGAATGGGTTCATCGAAAAATCAGCGGAGTGGAATTCCCTGTAGAAGTAATGCTAACTACTATTCCCCTGGACGGCAAACAAATCTTATTTACTATCTGGCGGGATATTACTGAACGAAAAGCTATTGAGTTAGAAATCCAGAGAAGCAGAGATAGAATGCAATTACTTGTGGAAGGTACACCAAATCTATTTTTCTATGTTCAAAATATTAATAAAGATATAAAATATATTTCACCTTCAGTTGAGCTAATTACCGGCCATCCAGTAGGTAAATGGCTTAATCAAAATCATTGGTTCTTAACAGATTCTCCTCTCAATCTAATTGCTAGAGAAAGAACCGTAGCTCATTTATCCGGCCAGGTTATTACTGATCCAATTTTTGCTGAATTACAGCATGCCGATGGCAGTAAAGTGATGTGTGAAATTTATGAAAGACCTATTATAAAAAATGATAAGGTTGTTGGATTACAGGGTGTTGCTCACGACATCACGAATCGTTTAGAAATAGAAAAAAATTTAAGGGAGATCGAATTAAGTTATTCAAGATTATTTGATAGTGTTTCGGAAGCTATTTATATCCTTAATGAAAATGGCGTTTTCTTGGATGTAAATAAAGGCGCTTTAAATATGTATGGATACACACGCGAAGAATTAATAGGTAAAACTCCGGAATATGTTGGTGCAACAAATAAAAATGATTTGCCATTTGTTGTTAATGCTCTTGAAAAAGCCTTTAATGGCGAAAAACAGCAAATTGAATTTTGGGGCAAAAGAAAGAATGGAGAAGAGTTCTTAAAGGATGTCCATTTATATCCGGGAAATTATTTTAATAAAAAAGTAATTATTGCTATTGCAAATGACATTACTGAGAGAAAAAAAATTGAAGACGCATTAGCTTTAAGTGAAGAACGTTACAGGGCAATTTCTAATCTGACATCGGATTACTTATTCTCAACACAAGTTGATGAAAATGGAGAACATACAGTAGTCTGGATTGCCGGTTCATTTGAAAAGATAACTGGATATACTATAGAGGAATATAAAAAAATAGGAGGATGGAGAGCTATTCTTCATCCGGATGATATTCAACTTGATGACATTGATTTGTCAAAATTGCAAAATAATGAAAAAGTTAATAGAGAAATAAGGACATACCATAAGAATGGTCATTTGGTTTGGGTAAAATCATATGCTCATCCAATATGGGATAGTAAAAACAATAAAATGTTAGGAGTATATGGTGCTGTTGAGGATATAACTAATCGTAAGCAAACTGAGATAATTCAAAAGATACAATTCAATATCGCAAATGCTGTAGTTAGCTATAAAACTCTAACTGAATTATTTGAATCAATCAGACAAGAATTATCAGAAATCATCAATGTAAATAATTTCTTTATTGCTCTATACGATGAAAAATCAGGAATGTTAAGATCGGATGTTGATAAGGACGAAGTTGAAGAAATTGCTGAATGGGCAGCTAAAGGTTCTATGACCGGTTATGTCATAGAACAAAAAAAATCACAACTTCTAACAAAAGAAGAAATAAATGAATTAATAAATGCCGGAACTGCAGGTATGATTGGGGTTATTCCTGAAGTATGGCTTGGCGTTCCATTTAAAATTTCTGGAAAGGTAATCGGTGTTTTGGTTGTCCAGAGCTATAATGATAAAAAAGCTTATGATGCTTCCAGCATCGAAATTCTTGAAATTGTTGCACACGAATTGAGTATATATATTAAGCACAAAAAGGCTGAAGAAGAAACTATCAAACTTTCTGTGGCAATAGTTCAAAGTCCGATTAGTATTATTATAAGCGACCCAAAAGGTAATATCGAGTATGTTAATCCTAAGTTCACAGAAATTTCAGGTTATAGTCTAGAAGAAGTAAAAGGTAAAAATCCTAAAATATTAAATTCAGGTGAACACAGTAAAGAATTTTTCACAGATCTATGGAACACAATTATTGCTGGAAAAAACTGGCAGGGTGAAATTAGAAATCGAAAAAAAGATGGAAGTTTGTACTGGGAGAATGCGATTATCTCTCCAATTATAAACAACGAGGGAATAATCACAAACTATATTGCTGTTAAAGAAGATGTTACAGAAAAGAAAAAGATGATTGAGGAACTAATTGATGCAAAGGAAAAAGCTGAAGAGATGAATAGAATAAAATCAAGCTTCTTTGCAAATATGAGTCATGAGCTAAGAACACCAATGGTGGGAATATTAGGTTTTAGTGAGTTTCTTATGAATGAATTAAAAGATAATCCTAATTATTACAGTATGGTTAATTCAATAAATGTTTCAGGTCATAGATTATTAGAGACCTTAAATCTGATTCTTAATTTATCTAAACTGGAAGCCTCCAAGGTAGAAGTAAATTTAGAAATCAAAAATATTATTCCATTAATTGAAGAAAGTTTTGGATTTTTTGAATCCGCTGCTGCTAAAAAAGGTATTGAATATACTTTTGTAAAGAACGATAAAGAAATAATTTGTAAAGTAGATCTTCTACTTCTCTCTAGTATTTTGAATAATTTAATTAACAATGCCATTAAGTTTACGGATTCTGGAAGCGTTACCGTAACCACTTCAATTGAGGATGATACGGCTGAAATTTCAGTTACGGATACTGGAGTTGGAATATCCGAAAAGAAACAAAATCTTATTTGGGAAGAATTCAGGCAAGCTAGCGAAGGTTACAACAGAGGATTTGAAGGTACGGGACTGGGACTAACTATTGCAAAAAAATACACAGATTTAATGAATGGGTCTATATCTGTAAAAAGCATATTAAATAAAGGAACAACATTTACCGTTAGATTTCCTCTTGTTAACAAGATTACAAATCAGATTCCGCAAACCAAGAAAGAAGATGCTGATAAATTACCTGAGTTGACAAGTACCAGACCTTCAGTCAGAATACTTTATGTTGAAGATGATGAAATTTCTGTAAAATACGTAGCTACCATTACAAAATCTTTTTACATTGTTGATTCAGCTAAAGACAGTGATGAAGCACTTAATAAAATTAAACAATTTAAGTACGATGCTATTCTGATGGATATAAATCTGAGAAGGGGTATGGATGGAATTGAACTTACAAAAGTAATTCGAAAAATAGATGGATATCAATCAGTCCCTATTATTGCAATTACAGCATTTGCTATGGGACAAGAAAAAGAAGTGTTTCTATCAAAAGGTATGACGCACTATCTTTCAAAACCATTTGTTAAAGCACAGCTTTTTAATTTGTTGGAAAACGCACTAGATAAAAAGTAAATTTATAATATTAAATAACAAAGATTAAGATTATAATTGATTAAGAAATGTTATGAAGAACATTCTAATTTTTATTTTTTGTTTAACTATTTTTAATTATGAATTTGTCTTACCACAATTATTTTCTTCAGAACCAATAATAAAAGTTCGAATTATCTATTCGCTGGATTCCTTAAACATTATTTTTAATAATAATTGGTCGATTAATGATCAACCAAGTGATATACGATTTGATGTTTCAAAAAATGACTCACTTCTACTTTCAATTAAGGACAATAAAATCTCAGCAAAATCCATCCGCACAAATGCGGAATTCCTATTTACAAATCTTCAATTGGTAAGCGATTTACAATCCGGAACTCTTAAAATTAGCAATGTTCCATATGGAATTGGCTGGTGGTGGCAAGGAATAGAAGATAGGACCTACGAGGGAGAGATTTCCATCAATATAAACCAGTCTAATAAATTTGATGTAATAGTAATTCTTCCATTAGAAAAATATTTATGTGGTGTTCTGCCCTACGAAATTGGGAGTGATGCGCCAATTGAAGCATTAAAATCACAAGTTATAGCCGCAAGATCAGAAACAATTTCCGCACTTATTTCTGGAAAGTATAAGGGCGATAATTATGATTTATGTGCTGATGTCGAATGTCAGGTATTTGCCGGAAATAACAAGCGAACAGACATTACCGATAAAGCTGTTTATGATACAAGAGCTCTATGTTTATTTTATGATGATAAAGTTATTGGGGCTTATTATGCATCCAATTGCGGCGGCATATCTGAGAATGTTGAGAATGTTTGGCCTGAAAGATCAGGTCCTGTCCCCTACTGGAGTTCAAATTTTGATTCTGAGATAGCACTTAACTTTGATCCAGTGAATAACACAAAAGAATGGATTGAAAGCAATCCAGATGTTTTCTGCAATCCTGCATTTCATCCTGAATTACCTTCGTGGAGTAAGAATAATTTCAGATGGCAGGTTGAATTATCAAATAGAGAGTTAACACAAAATCTTAACAAAATAAAACCGATAGGAACTCTTAAGGATATTATAGTCCTTGAAAGAGGAAAATCAGGACGAATAATTAAAGCAAAATTTTTAGGTAATGATGATTCTTTAATGTTAACATCTGAGCTTGAAATCAGGAAAATAAAAGATCCCCCGTTTCGGAGTTCCTGTTTTGTATTTGAAAAATATTTTAATTCTGATGGTGATGAGTTCTACCAATTTAATGGAGCCGGTTGGGGACATGGCGTTGGAATGTGCCAGTCTGGAGCAGTTGCTAGAGCGTTTGCAGGACAAAATTATTCAGAAATTTTAATTCACTATTTCCCGTTAACTGAAATAAAGAGCATCTATAAATAAAATTTTAGGACTTAATTTAGTCTAACATTATTTGAAAGCGATAGATCATGAAAAGAATTTTAGTTATTAGTCTATTTTTATTTATCCTTAACAATATTCTAGCACAGAATATTTTTGGTACTAAATCATCCTGGCAGCTTGATTCGCCGGATAAAAAATTAGTTTTGACAGTTAGCCACGCTTTTAATGGTGGAATTATTTACAATCTAACAAGAGATGGTATAACAGTAGTTAGAGACAGTTTTCTTGAACTAGAACTGGATATAGAGAATTCTTTTGGATTTCTTGGAACAAATTTTACAATTGAAGATGTTAACTATTCAAGTGTTTCTGAAGAATGGGTACCAGTTTTGGGAGAAGTGGATAAAATTCAAAATGTTTATAATGAAATGCGGGTATCAATTAAACATTTGCATAGGAATATATTTCTTACTTTAACTTTTCGATTATTCAACGATGGTCTGGGTTTTAGATATGAATTTCCAACACAGGAAAATTTAAAATCTTTTATTATTAAGAACGAAGGTACCGAGTTTCACTTAACAGGCAATCACAAAACATTTTGGATTCCCGGTGATTACGACTCGCAAGAATATGTTTACACTACTTCCCTGCTATCTGAAATAAATTCTAACAGAGGTAATAATGTTGATGAAATTGGTGTGAAGTCTATTCCTGGTAATAATTTTGTACAAACACCTCTTATGATGAAAACAAGTGATGGATTGTACATAAACATTCACGAAGCAGCATTGTTAGATTATCCCGCTATGCATTTAAGTGTGGATCGTAAATCTTTTCTTCTTGAATCTCATCTTTGTCCTGATGTTTTTGGCAAAAAGGCTTATTTGCAAACACCCTGCAAAACACCCTGGAGAACAATAATCGTAAGTGATAAAGCAGAGGATATTCTTTCATCTAAGTTAATACTTAATCTAAATGAACCGACAAAGTTTGAAGACGTAAGCTGGATTAAACCAAAAAAATATGTTGGCATTTGGTGGGGAATGCACGTTGGAATTAATTCCTGGAATTACTCAGATATAAATAACGTTAAGCTTGGGCAAGTGGATTGGAAATCATTAACTCCAAACGGTAAACATGGAGCAACAACCAGCGAAACAAAACGCTATATAGATTTTGCAGCAAAATATGGATTTGACGCAGTGCTTGTTGAAGGTTGGAATGTTGGGTGGGAAGATTGGTTTGGCAACTGGAAAGAAGAGGTTTTTGATTTTGTAACTCCATATCCTGATTTTGATATTGAAAAGTTGAGCAATTACGCCAAAGAAAAAGGTGTCGAACTAATTATGCATCACGAAACTTCTGCTTCGGTTACGAATTACGAAAGAAGAATGGATGATGCTTTTGATTTAATGAAAAAGTATGGATATAACTCAGTAAAAACCGGTTATGTGGGTAGAATAATTCCCCGGGGCGAACACCACGATGGGCAATGGATGGTTAATCATTTTACAAGAGTTGTTGAAAAAGCTGAAAAGTATAAAATCATGATCAACTCACATGAATCGGTTCGATTAACGGGACTCCATAGAACATATCCAAATTGGCTTGCGGCTGAAGCTGCACGCGGAAATGAATTCAACGCATGGAGCACAGGCAATCCGCCGGAACACGAAACTATTCTTCCTTTTACTCGATTTATCGGTGGACCAATGGATTATACACCTGGTATTTTTCAGATTAAAATGGATTATTATAAACCCGATAGTAAGTTCCAGGTTCACACTACTCTTGCAAAGCAATTAGCATTATATGTTACGATTTACAGTCCAATACAAATGGCTGCTGATCTGCCTGAAAATTATGAAAGATTTCGGGATGCGTTTCAATTTATTGTTGATGTTCCCGTCAATTGGAGTGATACAAAAATATTAAAAGCAGAGCCTGGTGATTACCTTATCATTGCTCGCAAAGATAAAAATTCTGATAATTGGTACATTGGTGCAATAACAGATGAACAAGCCAGAGATTTTGAAGTTCGGTTAGATTTTCTTGATACAGATAAATATGAAATGACAATTTATAAAGATGCCCCTGATGCTGACTGGGAAAAGAATCCAATGAAGTATGAAATTGAAAAAAAAACAATAAAGAAAGACGAAGTATTAAAAATTAAACTTGCACCGGGCGGTGGTACCGCAATTATTCTAAAGCCACTGAAATAGAACTGTCATTCCCGCGAACCTGCCTGCGGTAGGCAGGAGCGAGAATCTAAAATTATTAAAGGAAGTCATGGACCATTCCGTGACTTTTTTATTTCAACAAAATCATTTTTTTAGTTTCAACAAACTCACTTGCGCGTAATTGATAATAATAAATTCCACTAGCCAATTTTGATGCATCGAATTTAACTTCATAACTTCCAGCAGGTTTTTCTTCGTTAACAAGAGTTGCAACTTCTTTACCTAAAACATCAAAAACTTTTAATGTTACAAATTGTCTACTGGCTATTGCATATTGAATACTGGTAGATGGATTGAAGGGGTTTGGATAATTTTGTTCCAAAGAAAATTTTGTCGGAGAATTTATTTCAACTTCAATAATATTTGAATACTCAAACGTTCCATCAAAATCAATTTGTTTTAATCTGTATTGATATTTACCAGCTTCCAAATTCTTATCAGCAAAAGAATATGATTGTGGTTCTGTTGTTGTACCATTACCAGTTACAAAACCAAAACTATTCCAATCGTCATAGCTTTCGTCTTGCACATTTCGTCTTTCTATTTGAAATCCTTGATTATTTGTTTCTGTAGCTGTTAACCAATTAAGTGTTACATCATTTATGCTAACTGATGAAGTGAAGGATGTAAGTTCTACTGGAATACCTCCATTGTCGGTAGTTAAAACAATTCCATTTTCTCCTACTACCCAACATTTGTTTCGATTAACAAAGAAAATATCACTGAAAGAATTTAATGGATCAACGTATTGTAACTCCCAGTTATCTCCACCATTGGTTGTTTTATATATATTAGAACCAGCTAGTCCATAACCATAGCTACCATCAACAAACCTGATATTGTGAAATGGAAAGTTGTATTGTTGAAACCAAGATTGACCACTATTAGTTGTTTTATATATTGGATTATCTTGCCACCCACGAGAAAAAGCCCAACCAGTATCAATATTTGTAAACTGAATATAACTAAAGTACTTTGGATCAATATTTAATTGAACATTCCAAGTTATCCCAGAATTTGTAGTTTTTGCAATAGTCCCACCCGCAATCCAACCGGTATTAATATCAAGAAAGCAAAGCCCGCTAGCTAGATTAACATCAGTTAATGTGTCACTCCAAGTCTGCCCGCCATTTGTTGTTTTATAAAGTCTTCCATTAGCCATAGACCATACTACAAGACACCATCCATTAAGTGGATCGATAAATTGTAACTCTCCCATATTTGTATCTTGATCAGTGGTTAATTGTAAATTCCAAGTAAATCCTCCATCTGTTGTTTTGTAAATACCAGCAGAATAATTTTCATAATCCTGGAAAGTAAACCAACCTATTTGCGTATTAATAAAGAATAGCCCCTTAATACTTATAGAATCTGTAGTTGAAATATTTAACCAAACATTTCCACCATCAGTTGTTTTGAAAATATTAAAACCGCCAACCATATACCCTACATTTTCATTAACAAAAAAAACGGTCGTTAAATCACTTGTAGTTCCACTATTCTGTGGATACCATTGAGCATAAGAATGAAATGAAATTACGAATTGAAGAACGACAACTAAACCAAACTTTTTTATAAGAAGTCCTTAATGAAAAATATTTAAATAAATCCACTACAAACGAAGCAATTTTGGCGGTTAAAGTCAAATAATAGGCTTAAATCGCTTGACAATGGTTTAATAAAATTTCCGTATCTTAGGGCAACGATTTACTTCTTGTTTGCGGATTTAATTAATTCCGATTCAAATCATCAAAAAAGAATTTGAACTTGCCCGATATACTAACAGATAATTTAGTTGATATTCCAGCCAGTGAAATCTTACCAAGAGTAATCAATAATCAAATAAACAAAAATTTATAGAAAGCTTTTAGATGAATTCGTTTGAAGAATTAGGTTTAGATAAAAATATTTTAAGTGCTATTAAAGAACTGAATTTTGAAAATCCGATGCCGGTACAGGAAAAAATAATTCCTATGATATTACAGGATGAACCTGCAAGATATTATTGCACTTGCACAAACCGGAACCGGAAAAACAGCAGCTTTTGGTTTGCCAATCATTCATAAAACAGATACAACGTTAAAGACAGGTTCAGTATTTAATTATTGCCCCAACCCGAGAACTTATGTTTGCAAATTGCTGATGATCTAAAAGATTATTCCGCACATAATAAAGGTATTAAGATCGCTGCAATATTTGGCGGCTCAAGTATGGATAGACAAATACAAAAGATAAAACAGGGTGCACAAATAATTTCTGCAACTCCCGGTAGATTAAATGATTTAATTAATCGAGGTGTTGTTAATTTAAATAATGTTAAAGCTGTTGTTCTTGATGAAGCTGATGAAATGCTTAATATGGGATTTAAAGAAGAACTTGAAGCAATTTTAGAAACAACACCAAAAACCAGAAATACTTTTTTATTCTCCGCAACAATGCCCAATCCCCTTCTTTCAATTGCAAACCGATACATGAAAAATCCGGTTGAAGTTACAATCGGCAGAAAAAATTCAGGAGCAGAAAATGTTGAACATATAAGTTATCTTGTACATGCACGGGATAAATATTTAGCTTTAAAACGAATTGTAGATTTTCATCCAAATGTTTATGGTATTGTTTTTTGCCGAACAAGACAAGAAACAAAAGATGTTTCCGAAAAACTTATGCAGGATGGATATAATGCTGATGCTTTACACGGTGATCTTTCACAATCGCAGCGTGAATCAGTAATGAATAAATTCAGAACAAGACATTTAAGATTTCTTGTTGCAACGGATGTTGCCGCAGAGGTCTTGATGTTGATTCACTTACTCATATCATCAATTACGATTTACCGGATGAATTAGAGATTTACACTCATAGAAGTGGAAGAACCGGCAGAGCTGGTAAAAGCGGAACATCAATTGTGATTGCTAATTTAAAAGAAAAATATAAATTAAACACAATTGAAAAACAGCTTGGTAAAAAATTTACTGTACTTCCTATTCCTTCGGGTAAAGAAATTTGTGAGAAACAACTTTTCCATTTAGTTGATAAAGTTGAAAAAGTTGAAGTTGATACTGTTGCAAGTTGAATCATTCCTTCCTAAAATTTATGAAAAACTTAGAATGGATGGATCGAAATGATTTGATTCAAAGATTTGTTTCAATAGAGTTTAATAGATTTTTAGATTATTACAAAAGTATGCCTGATCTTAATAGTCCAAATGAAGGAAAGTTTAAAGATCGTGACCGGGATAGATCAAAACCATCAAAAAGTGGTAATAGTAATTATACTAGATATTTTCTTAATCTAGGTGTTACAGATGGTTTAAAACCAACGCAGTTAATCGGAATGATAAATGATTTTACCGGAATGCGCGATATATCAGTTGGTGAAATTGAAATCTTAAAAAACTTTTCTTTTTTTGAAGCTGATAGTAATTTTCAAAATGAAATAATTGAAGGGTTTAAAGGACAGAAATTAAAGAAACGCGATATCAATTTAGAAATTGCAGAAAAACGACGCGGCGGCGGTGGAAAACCTAAATTTAACTCAGATAGAAAAGGTTCTGGCGGATTTAAGAAATCAGGTTTTTCCAGGGATAAAAAAGAATTTGGCGAGAAGAAAGATTTTAAAAGAGCCAGGAATTTTTCAAAGGATAAAAAGCGCTAGATTATAAAACAAAGAATCCGATAAAGAACATCGGATTCTTTATTTTTTTGCACTTAATGTTTTCTTATTTAAAGAAAACATTATCAATTGAATTCACATCAGGAATTAGTTCGCTCCCCAATATAACAGCTTCAAAATCACTTACACCTTTAATTTTAATTTCAACTCTTTCTTTACCTTTTTTCCAAACTTCTGCTGTTTCCTTAACTTCTTTAATAATTTCACCTTTAGAATACATCACCTGAAGTTTAATTGGTAAAGGAAGATTTCCGATATTTTTAATTTCTACAATTAAATTATTCTTTTTGCTTTTTATTTTTGATATGGCAAGATCTGGATAACTAAAATTATAAAACCAGGGTTTCCAGAACCAGCTTAAATCTTTTCCTGTAACTTCGTTAAAAGTAAAGAAAAAATCCGTTGGTATTGGATGCTTACCATGCCATCTTTCAATATATGTGTGCAATGCTTTCAAAAATAATTCATCACCAAGCATAGTTCTAAGTATCTCATATGCATTAGCAGGTTTATTATATGCTGATGTTCGATAAGATCTATAACTTATAGTTGGAGAAGGGATCATCAGCGGTAGATCGAATTCATTTCCAGCAAACTGTTCATAAGTATTTACATATCTTTCTCTTGGATTATATCCTTCTGCCATTCTTTCCTGAAAATCAAATGGAAGCATTACTGCCCATCCCTCATCCATAAAAGGATATTTTCTTTCGTTGGTACCCATATAAAACGGCAGGTATTGATGGCAAAGCTCGTGTGAAGTTAAATGAATAGTTCCAGACTTTGTTTCAGCACTTCCATTATTAACAATCATAGGAAATTCCATACCACCTGATCCATTAAAAACAGTTGCAGAAGGATATGGGTACGGAACTTTTGGCATTTCAAAAGAAAAATATTTTAATGCCTCTTTTGCAAAAAAGGCAACATCAATAAAATCTTTACTGGATTGGTTATATGCAGCGGTACAGTATACTCTTCGATTTGAATTCTTATCAGGCATAAAGCTTATTGCATCCCACAGATAATGATCACTAATTCCAAAAGCAAAATCAGGAACACTTTCGGCTTTATATTTGAAGGTGTGGAATCCTGATTTAATTTTATAAACTTCCCCTGACATTAAGTCCTTTTGTTCAATTATTCTAATAACATCATCAGATTCCCACGCTGATTTATATCTGTCTAAATATTTTGTATTTAAAATTTCCTCAGCATTTTGCCAAACACCAGTCGCCCAAATATGAAAACCAGCCGGGACAGTAAATTCAATATTAAAATCATTAAAATCATTGTACATTTCTAATGTGCCAGCATAATCTAAACGATCCCAGCCATCAATATCATCGTACACCGCAATTTGGGGATACCAGTATGCAACAAACATGGTTGTAGAATCGTAACTTCCGTACCTAATGGATTGAACAGAAGGGATTGTTGTTTCCCAACTAACTGAGAGATTTATTTTACTATTAGGTGCTATTTTCTCTTTTAGATTAATTGTAAGATTTGTACCGGAAATATTAATTATAGATTTATCAACGATTTCGATCTCTTGTTCTCTTAACCTTATCCTTTTTATCTGGACTCCTTCATTCAACGCATTTTCATTCAGATTAAAATCTCTTCGTGAATTTGGTTTACTGATGTTATGATATAATCTCATAACTATTTGAGATAAAGTATCGCTGCTGTTATTGTGATAAACAATATCTTCGGATCCTACTAATACCTTAGTTTGTGGATCCAGATTAACCTTAATATTATATTCAGCTTTATTTTGCCAATAATATTTCCCGGGTTTTCCATCCAAGGATCTTGTACCTTTTTCATAAGCAGGTTTAATATTTAATGGAATGTATGAGGAGTGCTGAGGAAAACATATTAACATTATTGAAAAAACAAAAATTGGAATAAAAACTCTTTGCAAATTAAATCCCTTTCATCATTCAAAAAGTGTTTGATTATTTTTATTAAATTTATTTCTTCCGAACCTGCTGTAAGCTAATGATGTTGCTTCCCTGCCTCTAGGTGTTCGTTGTATAAATCCTTGTTGAATTAAGAATGGTTCATAAACTTCTTCAATTGTTCCAGGATCTTCATTAACTGCTACAGCAAGTGTATTTAAACCAACCGGCCCACCGCTGTACTTATCAATTATCGCGAGGATTATATCCTTATCCATTTCATCTAAACCAAATTCGTCTACCTCCAAAGCAGCATAGGGCTTTTTTTGCAACATCCAAATCGATTAATACTTTGTTATCAAAATCTGCAAAATCTCGCGTGCGTCTTAATAATCGATTTGCAATTCTGGGCGTTCCTCTAGATCTTTTAGCAAGTTCAAGTGAAGCATCAGAATTAATTTTTAAGTTAAGAATCTTTGCAGATCTTTCAACAATTCTATTAAGAGTTTCGCTATCATAATAATCTAAACGGAATTTTATCCCAAATCTGTCCCGTAAAGGTGAGGTTAACATTCCAGCACGAGTAGTCGCCCCAACCAATGTATATTTTGGCAAACTAATTTGAACGGATCGTGCGTTTGGTCCGCTCTCAATCATAATATCAAGCTTATAGTCTTCCATTGCAGAATAAAGATATTCCTCAACAACCGGGCTTAGCCGATGGATTTCATCGATAAATAAAACGGAATGTTCTTCTAAATTAGTTAACAGTCCTGCAAGGTCTCCGGGCTTTTCTAAAACTGGGCCTGAGGTAATTTTAATTTTTGTCCCTAATTCATTTGCTATTATATGAGCAAGAGTGGTTTTACCTAATCCCGGTGGGCCAGTAAGTAAAACATGATCCAACGAATCTTTTCTTTTCTTTGCGGCGGAAACAAATACATTTAGATTTTCAGTTATTCGCTTTTGACCGGAAAAGTCTTTAATGAACTGTGGACGGAGGGACTGATCTATTTGTTTATCATCATCCAATGGATTGGGATTTGTAGTATTTGATTTTCTCATTGTTAAGTAACTAATTGTTTATTTCTTAGTTTTAATTTATTGAGTAAAATTACCATTAATCCCATTAGTGTTATCATTAATAATGCAAAGAAAACTGTCATTGGAACTTTAAGTGAACTGCCGTATATCAATGATAATCCAGGATTCCAGGCACTGCCGTATATTACCATCAAATGTACGATATAAATTAATAAAGTATTTCTTCCAACAAGAATAACAATTCTTGGAATTGATTCAATCCTTTGTGAAATATATGAGACAAAAGAATTTAATACCAGCACAAATCCAACTCTGAACACAATTGTATCTAATGTGTATGATGATGTTACAAAATAATAGTTAAAATATTTACCCGTTATTAATAAAGATATTTCTGAAACAAATATTAAGGCAAAACCAAAAAGAGCAAGATTAAAACTAAACTTATTTGTTTTAAACACCATTGGATTTCTTGCCAAATAACTTCCCAAAACACCTCCTAAAACTACGTATCCAGCCCAAGGAAATAATGGAAACAATGATCCAGAGCCCGGATAAAAATATCCGGCTATAGGTTGTGGAAAATAATATAGCCAATTCATTTTTGAAAAAAATGGTGTTGCTATAAAAAAGAATAGTGAAATAAAAGTAAAAACTATTGTATCACTAAGTTTCAATTTTTCTGCTATGTAAGAACTCAGCATTACAAATAGTAATCCAAAACCGATTAATTGTAATACATCGACTGCAAAAAATATATCCAACCTGTCCTGAGTAACATTGGAGAAATCAAAAATTGTGTAGGTGGGATATCGTAGTAAATAACCGATAAATACTAGCAGAATAAATCTGTTAAATCCTTTTTTTACGCGAGGATTATTATGAAATGGTTCATCCACCAGACGGAAGAGATATGTAAATACCGTTCCAGCAGTAAACATAAAAATTGGTGCGGTCAATCCTCTCATAAAATTCCATAAAAAGTAAACAGGAAATTGATCTGATCTCAATTCCGGAGCTAGGAGTGCATCCACGGTATGCCCCTGCACCATTTGAATGACAGCAAAAGCCCTCATAAGATCAATAAATATTATTCGATGTTTTTTTTCGCTTCGAACCATGAGTAATGGAATATTATCTTAAAACCTAAAATAACTAATTGAGATGTAAACAAAAAAGCTTCGGCTAGCAATTAACCGAAGCTTTTAATTATTTATAAAAGGTCAAAATAAAATTAAAGATTTTATTTTTTGTCATCATCCACTACTTCATAAGAAGCATCCTGAACATCACCTTTTTCATCTTCAGGTTTTTGTTCACCAGCCTGTTGATCTGGAGCAGGTTGACCCTGAGCGCCGGGCTGTGAATATAACTGTGATGCAACTTCATTCCATACTTTACTTAGAGATTCGGTTGCTGCTTTAATCTGTTCGGTGTTATTTGAAGCTAAAGCATCTTCAACTTTCTTAATTTCAGATTCTAATCTAGTTTTAACATCTGCAGGAACCTTTTCTTTCAACTCATCAATTTGCTTTTTAGTTTGAAAGATCAAACTATCTGCCTGATTTCTAACTTCTACTGATTCTTTCTTCTGTTTATCTTCAGCAGCGTGTTCTTTTGCTGCATTCTTCATTTTTTCAATCTCACTCTTATCCAATCCACTTGAAGATGTTATTCTTATACTTTGTTCTTTTCCAGTAGCTTTATCTTTTGCACCAACGTGTAATATACCGTTAGCATCAATATCGAAAGTAACTTCAACCTGAGGGACACCACGTGGTGCAGGTGGTATTCCATCTAAATGAAATCTACCCAAGGTTCTGTTATCTGCTGCCATTGGTCTTTCACCTTGCAGGATATGAATTTCAACCGATGGCTGGTTATCAGAAGCAGTTGAAAATACTTCACTCTTCTTTGTTGGGATAGTTGTGTTCGATTCGATTAATCGTGTCATAACACCGCCAAGAGTTTCAATACCTAGTGAAAGCGGGGTAACATCTAGCAATAAAACATCTTTAACATCACCAGCTAAAACACCGCCTTGTATTGCGGCTCCAATTGCAACTACCTCATCTGGATTAACACCTTTGTGTGGCTCTCTTTGAAATAAATCTTTTACCAACTGCTGAACCATTGGTATTCTAGTAGAACCTCCAACAAGTATTACTTCATTAATATCTTTAGGACTAACACCGGCATCTTTCATTGCCTGCTCGCAGGGCCCTTTTGTATTTTTTACTAGGTCATCAACTAACTGTTCAAATTTTGCTCGTGATAGATTCAAATTTAAGTGCTTCGGTCCATCTTGAGTAGCAGTTATAAATGGAAGGTTAATATCAGTTGATTGAGAAGTTGATAATTCGATCTTTGCTTTCTCAGCTGCTTCTTTCAATCTCTGAAGAGCCATTGCATCTTTTCTAAGATCGATGCCTTCTTGTTTTTTAAATTCATCTGCAAGATAATCAATAAGTCTTTGATCAAAATCATCACCGCCTAAATGTGTGTCACCATTGGTTGATTTAACCTCAAAAACGCCATCACCAAGAGCAAGAATTGAAATATCAAAAGTTCCTCCGCCAAGATCGTAAACTGCAACTGTGTGATCGCTTGTTTTTTTATCAAGTCCATAAGCTAATGCAGCTGCTGTTGGCTCATTTATAATTCTTCTAACAACTAAGCCTGCAATCTCTCCAGCATCTTTAGTGGCCTGTCGTTGAGCATCATTAAAGTATGCCGGAACTGTTATAACAGCTTCAGTAACTTCTTGCCCCAGATAATCTTCGGCAGTTTTTTTCATTTTCTGTAAGACCATAGCACTTATTTCCGGTGGTGAATACATTCTGTCACCTATTTGAACTCGTGCACTATTATTATCCCCAGCAACAACTTCATAAGGAATTTCAGTTTTTTCTTTGCTTACTTCACTGATCACTCTTCCCATAAATCTTTTTATTGAAAAGATTGTATGCTTAGGATTTGTAATCGCTTGTCTCTTAGCCGGCTGTCCAACCAATCTTTCTCCGGATTTTGCAAATGCAACAACAGAAGGTGTAGTTCTACCGCCTTCAGAATTTGGAATTACAACTGGATCATTACCTTCCATCACCGCTACGCAGGAGTTTGTTGTACCCAAATCAATTCCTATTATCTTACCCATTATATTCTCCTTACTACTTTTTTATTTTAGTTTTCAATTTTGTTAATTGGCATTGTACCATAACAAGCATAGTGCCAAATAAAATATTATTTCTAAGTTATTATTATAAAAAGGGTTAGAAGTATTACTTAAAAATTATTTCCTCCGGACAATTAAATATGTTGCCATTATGTCAGCATCAGATAGCATTTCGTCAGTCAGACTGACAATTTGATTAAAATAATGTATTTTTGAATTCATCATTTGGAGTTACTTTGTTTAATATAGAAAACTTTGATTTAAAACTTAATACCGAATATATAGGAAGAACTTTTGTATATGCTGAGGAATTATCATCCACAAATACATTTCTCATGGATAAACAGAGTGGATATAATCAAAGCGGAACTGTTGTTCTTGCTGAAAAACAAACAAGTGGAAAAGGTAGAAAAGATCGGGTTTGGTATAGTGCACCTGATTCTAACTTAACATTTTCAATTCTATTAAGTAATAACAAATTTCTAGAAGGTAATTCTAGTCTAATTAATTTTGCGGCCTCCCTCGCCGTAGCATATTCTATTGAAAATTTATTCCAACTTAAAACAGAGCTTAAATGGCCAAACGATGTTTTGATTAACGGGAAAAAAACTTCCGGTATATTGATTGAGGCTTCTTCACAAGGAAGTAAAATTGAGAGATTTGTTGTTGGAATCGGAATAAATGTAAATCAAACTTCTTTTCAAGGTTCTTTTAATTTTCCTCCGACTTCTATAAGAATGGAACTTGATCGAAATGTTGAAAGAGAAAAATTACTTGCGGAAATATTAAATCATTTTGAGAATTTATTAGAAAAGATTAAAAGTAATAAAATAGAAGTAATTAAAGAGTGGAAAGCAAAATGCAATATGATTGGGGAAAAAATTTCTATAGTTGAAAATGATTCGGAAAAATTTGGATTATTCTATGATATTGATAGTGAGGGATTTTTGCTTTTAAAAACAAAAGCCGGCATCGAGAAAATCCACTATGGCGATGTTAGTCTTGGTTAAAAACACTTAACCAAATATTTTATTTAGATTAATAAATCCAGAACTCTTATTAAATTATTTCTAAGCTCTTTTCTGTGAGAAATAAAATCCACAAACCCATGTTCTACTAAAAACTCTGATGTCTGGAAACCAGCAGGCAAATCTTTTCCTATGGTTTGTTTTATAACTCTTGGCCCGGCAAATCCAATTAAAGCTTTAGGTTCAGCAATATTAATATCACCCAACATCGCGTAACTTGCAGTTGTACCGCCTGTGGTTGGATCCGTGAGAATTGAGATATAAGGGATTTTTGCTTCTGCTAATTTTGCTAAACGCGCACTGGTTTTTGCCATTTGCATCAATGAGTAAGCACCTTCCATCATTCTGGCTCCACCACTGGATGATATTACAATTAATGGAATTTTACTTTTATAAGCTTTATCCGCTGCTCTAGCAATTTTTTCACCAACTACAGAGCCCATGGAACCACCAATAAATTGAAAATCCATACAAGCAAAAGCTACTTCCTTATTATCAATTTTTCCAGTTCCGGTTCTCACTGCATCGTTAATATCTAATTTTTTTATAGTTGATGAAATTCTATCCGAATATTTTTTAGTATCCGAAAATTCAAGCGGATCTGCAGATCTCATTTTTTTATCCATTTCTTTAAACGAATTTTTATCAAAAAGAAATGATATATATTCTAAACTCGAGATTCGAAAATGATGGTCACACTTCAAACATGTCCAAAGATTTATTTCAAGCTGTTTTTTATGAATTATTTCTCCGCAGGAAGGGCATTTATCCCATAAGCCTGCTGGTAATTCTTTTTGCTGAGTAGTATCAGCAATATTTTGTTTTGATCTTTTAAACCAAGGCATAATTAATTTTTCTGCACGTCTGCATAAATGGTTATTACTTTATTAGGTTCTTTAATATCATTTGAAACAATAGTAATTGATTTACTATTTCTTCCAAAACGACTTTTAGTATCAAAATCAACTTTAATGGATCCAACTTCTCCCGGTTTTATAGAATTATTGCTAACAACGGCAGCGGTACATCCACAAGACGTTTTAACATCCTTAATCACTAATGACTCAGTACCTTTATTTTCAAATCTAAATGTGTATTCAACCTTTTTTCCTTCTGGTACTTTTCCAAAATCGTGTTGAGTTTCAGGTAAATAAATAATTGCACCAGTTTTATTTTCAACTGTTTTGCTTACAACAATATTACATTTAAATGATAATAATATATTTGGTTTATCAGGATCATTAGTTGAAACAGTAACCGTTTTACTTTGAGGACCTTTTCTTCCTTTTGAATTAAAGGATACAACCAAATTTGTTGATTCACCAGGATTAAGTTCACTTTTTTCAGGTTTTGCAGCAGTACACCCGCAAGAAGCTCTTACATCCAGTATCTTTAGTAGATCTCCTCCATTATTTGAAATAACATAAGTATGACTAACAACATCACCTTCATTAATATCTCCAAAATCATGCTCAAGCTGCTGAACTGCAACTTTTGGCCCCAACATTTGAGGTAAAATTGATATTGTAGTAAAAATTATAATTATTAAAATATTTTTAATCATGTTTTTTCTCCTTAACAATAAAATCCTTTATGTAATTAGGTTCGAGAAAATCAAAATCAATTGTCTGCATTTCAAATCCAAATTCAGCAGCCCATTTGGCCACAAATTCAGGATCTGGCGAGGATATTTTTTTTAGTTTATCAGAATTTTCAGCTGCAAGTAAATTAACATTTCCGAATACAAGGTTATCTTTAACAAGTAAATCAAAACCTACAAAAGGCACTATTTTTAATTCTTCCTTAAATATATAATTATTACCAATAACTTGAAACTTTGCAAAATAAAGTTCGTCCCTTCCAACCTTGTTTGCAATAATAAATGTAGTTTTTTCTGGCAATATACTTGAAATTTGCAATGCCATTGCCTCAAAAGTGGGGACAGGAATTATTGGAATCGATAAAGCTTCAGCAATACCCTTTGCAGCAGACAATCCGATTCTTAGTCCTGTAAAAGATCCGGGACCATTTGAAACAGCAATAGATTTCAAATCATTTTGCGTAATTGAGGCAGTTTTTAATACTGAATTAATTATCTCAAATAGTTTTTCTGCATGCGAATGTTTTAGTATAAGTTTTGAAGAGAAATATTTTTCTTCATTAAAATAAACGCATGCACCGCATAATCGGTCTGATGTTTCTATAGCAAGAAGTGGAAATTTATTACTCATATTCTGCAAAGCTAAATTCTCGTTCATTTTCATTAATAAAACTAATATTAATTTCTACCCTGTTTTTGGGTAATACCTGATGGAACAAATTTCCCCACTCAATAAAAATTATAGATTGTTCATCCTTAAAATAATCTTCTATTCCTATATCGTGTAATTCACTTTCTTTATTGATTCTGTAAAAATCAAAGTGATAAACCGTTTCATCGCCATAGTACTGATTAACTATAGCAAAAGTGGGACTGTTAGTATTTGTTATCCCAAACTTCTGTAAAACATGTTTAGTGAAAAAAGTTTTTCCAGCACCAAGATCACCATTTAAGATTATGATCATTCCCTTTTTTAATAGTTTGGCAAATTCCCCAGCTATTAATATGGTATCAGTTTCGGATCTACTTATACGCATAAATGGAAAAGACATTTTTATTTAGGCTCCATTGTAATGATTGGTAAAATCATTTCTTCCATTGAAATTCCACCGTGCTGAAAAGTGTCCTTATAGTGAGTTAAAAATTTATGGTAGTCAGTTGGATAAACAAAATAATAATCCTCTTTTGCTATAATATAATTTATCGTAACACCACGTTTAGGTAATTTGTAATCGTTTGCATTCTTAATAAATATAGCATGTTTTTCATCCACCTTAAGATTTCTGCCATATTTAAATCTCAAGTTTGTAGATGCTTCTCTATCACCAAGAACTTTAGCACCCCGTAAAGATCGGATGCTGCCGTGATCAGTTGTAATAACAATTTTTACATTCTTCATTTTAGAAAGTGTAGTAAAAATATTTAATAACGAAGAATGGCTAAACCAGCTATTGGTAAGTGATCTGTATGCAGATTCATCCGGTGCAATTTCTTTTAGAATATCAGAATCGGACCTACCGTGAGCAATCATATCCAGGAAATTTACCACTACTGCAGTTAGATGATTGTTTTGATAAGAATGAATATTTTGTTCAAAATTTCTGCCTACCTCAGGATCAATTATTTTAATGTACTTAAGTTCATTTCTAAGTTTTATTCTTTTTCTATCAAGTAAAAGCTGAAGCAATTCCCTTTCATACTTGTTCATGCTGCTTTCGTCATCATTTCCGGATATCCACAAATTTGGATAATGTTTTTCAATATCGGAAGGAAATAATCCGGCAAATAAAGAGTTTCTTGCATATGGTGTTGCTGTCGGAAGAATCGAATAATAATAATCTTTTTCAATTTTAAATAAATCAGTTAGATGTTTTTCCATTACCAACCATTGATCAAGACGAAGGCAATCTAATACAAAATAAAAAACTGATTTACCTTCATCACGTAAATGATTAAGAACATATTTCTCTGTTATTATTGGAGTTAGATTGGGTGCATCCTTGATTGAATTATCATTAAGCCAGGATATATATTTTTTTTCTACAAATTTTGAAAATTCTTTATTTGCTTCTTTAAATTGTTCAGTAAGTGACTGTTCCAGACCAATTTCACGGTGCTGATCAATCTCAATAGACCAATTGACTAATTTTTGATAAATATTAATCCACTCTGTAAAATCAAGACTAGAACTTAAAGCCAGTGTTATTTGATTAAAATCCTGTAAATAATCTTTTGCAGCATATTGCCCTGATATTTTTTTACCTTCAAGTATTTTTTTGCACACTAGTAATACCTGACTAGGATTAACCGGCTTGGTAAGATAATCTGAAATCTTTCCGCCAATTGCTTCATTCATCAATGCTTCCTCTTCAGATTTTGTAATCATTACAACTGGGATTGAACTTTGAATATTTTTTATCTGTGCTAATGTTTCTAGCCCACCCATTCCTGCCATCATCTCATCAAGAAATATTAAATCATATAAATTTTCTTTTACTGCTGATATTGCATCCTCACCATTTGTTACGGTATCAACTTCATAACCCTTTTCTGAAAGAAAAATAATATGCGATCGTAAAAGTTCAATTTCATCATCTACCCAGAGAATTTTTTTTCTATCCAAGTCATAATCCTTTTGTTTAGTTTACTAAATACAATAAAATAATTTACAATACATAATTTTTAATTAATCGAAATACTAACGTCTAAACCTGCTTCATTAGAAGTTGTGGGAGGAATTCTTGAAGCACCTTCTGGTTCTACGGTCGATCGTTTGTAGAAAACTGAAAGAGTAACTTTGGCACTGATTGTATATTTAATACGCGGCTCAATAGTTACTCTAGTTGTGCCATCTTGCGGAATACCTGCATCATTAAATGGGACTTTAGACATTTCATATCTTACTGCCGCACTCCTTGTACTTGAGTATGCTAAACTGAATTCAATATCATTTTTAAGTGATACACCAAACAATGGCAGTTCAAATCCTGATTTTGAAAACTGAAGTGTAAAACCGATATCTTTTGAAAAATTTTCGGTGATGTTATTTGTAGTAATTCCGAGATCAAATGATGTTCTTGTTGAGTACTTTAAATTACCGCTTAAGTTACCACCCCAAAGCTGACCGAATGTAAGATTTAACCCAAGCAATGGTGCAAAACCGTACTCAATTTTTTGAACTTGTACCTCTTCATTTCCCTCACGACTAAGTTTCCACCCTTCTGTGTAAGATGATGAATATGAATGATCCAAAGAGATTCTATCAGCCAGAGATTTTAGAAACGGTAATTTTTCTAAGCCATCCCATGTTATACGCCAATTAGGACGTGGAATATAGTTTGCAAAATCTTTCAAGAAACTAAAGTTTGCAAAAATTGGAAGGCTTTCAAATCCTTCAACAAAAGCGTCAGATAAATTAGCATTAGGATCTAATGGGTTATAAAGTTCTGCAACTTGTTTTATACCGCTTTTAAAGACAGATAAAAATAATACAGGTGGAAATGTTAAGAATGAACGATTTAAAGTTCCGGTTGAATTAACATTTGTTACAAAAACAGTTCCATCATCATTGACTGATAAAGTAGAATTTTTATTTACAGACCATCCGGTCTTCCAGCTAAGGTCAATCTTTGCACCTTCCCATAATGGCCTTGAGGTTTTAAAGTCGATATTGTTTTTTTGAGAATAAACATCATTAAGATTTGTACCGCTTGAACCTGCCCTCGGCCCGGCATCGCTGCTTAGACCAAGCATAAATCCTCTAGTGGGTCCTGCGTTATCATCGTAAAATATTCCCCAGAAATTACGGAATCCTGTGCCTTGTGCTTTTAAACCAGATTTAGAAAGAGAATTATCGTTACTGAAATTAAATGATATCATTTCATAGTCAAGGAAAACATATTTGGCTCCAGCTACTAGAAAACTTACAGCTCTGGAAACAATTGAGGGCTTATTCGCTTCGATAAAAAGCGAATCACGAATTGCAGCAGAATCAATAACTACAATTTCATTTCCAAGCGAATCAAACTCTGGAGTTTTAGGTTCTGTATTTAACAACACACCTTTATTTACCACTAAATTATTTTGCGAATTATTTTTACTGACATCCTCTTTAAACAAAGGATCAAATAAAGATTTCCATCT
The DNA here is from genome assembly GCA_963706055.1 of uncultured Ignavibacteriales bacterium. Taxonomy (GTDB): domain Bacteria; phylum Bacteroidota; class Ignavibacteria; order Ignavibacteriales; family Ignavibacteriaceae; genus IGN3. The sequence continues at coordinate 35,095 of CAVPND010000019.1, forward strand.
CATGGTCAAACCCAGCGTGGATTTATTACTGAAGCCGGCACTTCTGCCAACAATCTCCTGCCGAAAATCATTATTCCACTGGTAACTTGCACCATAAGAAGCTGTAAGTGTAAAGAACTTATTTAGATCAAATAGTGACGGAAGTTTTGGTGCAGTTCTTATATCAAAATTTTGTTGATATCGATTGTCTCTTCCAAAGAAAGCACCATTAAAAATGTCACTCCATATTTCACTTTCAGTACGTGGTGTTGCGGCCGAATCATTATATGTTTCTAAGTAAGCTAGTGATGAACTAATATTTAATGCATAACTAGTTGTTATATTTAAAAAGCCACCCTCAGTAAGTTTCCAATTAAAATTAAATCCGCGTGAGGTTGTAAAATCTCTGGATGAAACTTCACTTGATGGTGAGTTAAGTCTCTCTCGTGTAATGTTTGTTGATGCATTTCTTTTTGCAGTTAAGGCTAAAGAAAAACTCTGCGGCGTAAAATAAACTTTTGTACCGCTGTAATCTTTTAACAATCCAAACAACACGCCTATAACAGGAATATCTATCGGGCTGAAGTAATAGTCAGGGCTTAATGATATACCATAATTTAGATTTGCATTCCAAATCCAGCTTTTATTGGAAAGAACAGTTGGGCCACGACTAAATGCTTTGTTGTAGTTAAAGCCCATAGAGATTGCATTAAAAGTATCTCGAATCAGCCAGAATTTTGTAGGTATTTTTAACTTAATATTTGAAGCAGACCACGAATCTGATATACTCTCAGTTTCTGTCTCTTCCCTAAGTTGCTCCGGAGACTTTACCCTGCCTGTTAAATCCTCTTCGTATAATATTTTTTGATTTTCTACTGCATTTTCAACTTTAACATCGCTGCCCGGCAGATATAATGGTTTGCCGATGCTTTCTGTATGTGAATAGTTTAATCTTAAATTACTTTCAGGAAGATTTATTGGAATAATTTTCAAAAGATTTACATCTGTGGAAATAGACCAATTGCGTTGTTCAACTCTGCTTCCAAAGCGTTCAGACAATCTATGGAAATATGGATTTTTCTCGCTAAGATTAAATGAAACAGTTGCAAAATCTGCCAGTTTTAATGAGGTTGATAAACTATAAGCCCAACCCGGTGAATCATCAGCACCTACAACACGCAGCTCATTAACCCAAACTTCACCTTCTAGTGGACCAGGATTAAAATTATTATTTAGGTTTACAACACCGACTGATAAAAACTTTACTGTGGTTAATGTTGGATTACCTTTTATCACATAAAAATGACCTGTTGGTGCTCCTACCACAGCCTGGAAAAACGGAGTGTTGATACTATCGCCTCTGGCTTGTTTTAATGCGGTTAGCTCATCAAAATTAAATGTAACTTCGTTCCAACCAGGAAAAACAGGCTGACGGTATTCATAATAATTATTTGTATCGCCGCCAAATCTAAAATAAACTTCTGAGGAATGTTGATAGGTTCCGCCTAAAGTATCTGCGTAAGAAATTCTACCAGGAAAATTATTTTTATCTCCATGAATAAATAATTTCATCTGTTTGTAATTAAACACGTCTAGAGGTCTGTAAAGATATTTAACTGCTTCTCTGCTATCGCCATCCTCTAAACCTTTTAAAACCAATGACAGTGATTGCTCATTCCTTAAAATATTTTCATCAGGTCTCGTTCTATCTCTTTCCTGAAAAACTCCCGGAGGACTGGTATAATCACTATTTTCTTCAATACTGGCAACAGAAATAGAAAGCACCGTATCGGTTCGCGAAATAGAATCAGGTAGATTTTTTTGCCACTGATTTCCTACAAGATTAAACTCTGTTATTCTAAAATGAACCGCACTCTCTACACCGTGCACAACTAATCTTATTGTTTCAACATCAGAGAAGCTTGGATTACCAATAGTTGTTTTAACATCTTTTAAAGGAACCCTAAAGAGATACCATTTTTTTATTAGATTGGGATTAAATCCGCCATCAGCTAAAAATTCGTTGGTTTCAAAGTTAGTATCAAGTGGAACTTCATATCTAAAATAACTGTCATTCTTATCAAGATTTCCGTTTCTATTCAAATCTTCTGTGTCAGGAATCCTACCAATATCGGTAAGAACAGCATTACCCTGTGTTCCATTAATATTAAAATAATCATACGGCCAAATAGCCGGATTTCTTTGAAAGAAAAAATTATCCCCGCTAGGATCTGATTTAGTACTGTTGTGCTGAAGCCTTTCCTGGTCGTCCAAAATACCATCAATACCAGTGTCTTCTTTTCCTTCTGTATCTATAGCATCATTACGATCTAGATCTTCCGTGTCTAATATATTGTTGGGAATAACATCTTCACTTACTCTGCCTATATCTATATAAAGTTTGGCATCTTGTGGTGCATTTAAAATCTGCGCCCAAAATTCAATGAACTCTATATTTTCTTCTATCAGATTGCTTGCGGTAGAGGAGAGAATTTTTTGTATACCGCCCCAGGATTTATTTCTTTCCTGAAGAGTTGGAGCATAGTTATATGTACCCGGAGTATCAGGAAGAAAAACATAATCCATTACAGAAATCTGCTGATCAGCTCTTGCTACCTGCTTTTTATCGTAGTAAATGTCTTCTACTGTTACCTGTGCCGGCGTTTCGGTAAACCAAAATGATTTAGCTTTATAATTCATTTTATCTGCTTTACTTAAATCAGGTATAAAGAATAATGAATCCGGCGGACTTATATCCTTCCAGGAAGTATACGAAACACCAATCGGAATAGTTTTTTTTGCACCTTCAAAATCATCAATATAAGCTATGCTTTTCCCACCATCAGAAACGATTGTACTTTTCTTTGTATTTGGATCAGGATCGATATAGGCGTATTCAGCAGATAAATTAAATGAGGACATTTCTCTGGTTGAAAAAACATTATCCAACGCTTTTGTTAGAAATGGAAGATCGGCACTGGTACTAAAATCCAGTCCATAAATACTATTGCTTAATGGTTCTTCACCAATTCTTACTTTATCACTTAATGTTTGCTGATTAAGGTTTAAGATTGAAAAACCTAGTTTTGTTTTTTTCGAAAATTCATAAAGACCTCTTGCACCTAAAAGTGTTTTAGATGCAAGCTGAAAAAGATCATTTTGCTCGTATGTTATTTTAAGATCTGCGCCTGGTACAAGTGCGGCATCATTTCTTATCGTCAATTGACCAATGTTATAATCAACTATGTAGTCACTACCTGAACTTAGCTCTCTTCCGTTTAACAAAACTTTAACGGAATTCTCGACAACGTTAAACCCAAGCTGATAGATTGAAGAAGAACTACCTTTGCTTTTACCAACAAGAATCCACTTATCTTTTATTTTTTTCTGAGCGGCGAATGTTTTCGTTAAATCATATACTTCATCAAAATTATAAGTGGCTGTATCCAACCCTGCCGGCAGATCATCGCTAAATGGTTCAAGATTGGGAAATATTACTTCTCCTGTTTCTGGTATGATTGTTATACCAGGCCTGTAATCAAAAATATTATCCGGCTGCGGCTGTGAACTTGAATTAATTATATCCAATCCAAAAGCATTTAAGAATCTAATATTCTCAATTTCATTTGCAGGTTCTTGCCCTTCAATTTCTCTTTTAATTTCAAATTCAAATCCCTCTTGTTTAATATTTCGCGGACCGAGTGAATAAATATTTTTCAACATTAAACTCCAGGCAGTAGAAAAGGCTCCACCCGGCTGTAGATTTTCTGGTTTTATTAACTTCAATACCAGTCTGCGAGTGGTATTTGTATCACCCTTTGCTAAAAATTCTCCAAAGAATGCGTCATCAGATGTACCGGGAAATCTTTCTTGTCTGTAAGCAATAGCTATAGCATCTTTATCGTTGATCGCTGTTTTAAAAGTTATAAAACCTGTTTCGGGGTGGAGGATATAATCAACATCAGGTGTTAGAAGAACGAATCTTCCAGAGTATATCTGCCCGGATGATGTACTTACTGAATCTGCACGCAAGTTATCTGGATAAAATTCATTGACACTTATTGGATCCAAGTTTATATAGGCATTGGCAAAACGTTCCTTAGAATTGTCCAGGGTGTATTGAATAATTGATTTCCAAACCTGAATATCAGTAACCATTAATTGTGGATCTATCTGAGGAGTTGGATTTCCGTAGTAATTATAAAATGTTTTTCTTGTTTTAGATGCATACACAGTATCAATAAAGTAGTGATTTGTAGAATACTCATAAGCTCGTTTAAGAAACGGAGTTTCTGATGTTCCACCTGAAACCTGCACTTCCTTGGTTTCACCTTTTTTCTGGCTTGCAATAGTTGTTAATGAAAATGGACCCATTTTCATTTGAGCTTTAATCCCAAACAATGCTTCACTGCCTCCAACTAAAGGAGAAGTTTGCAGTGATACATTTCCTGCTTCTATGCTCTGTATTATTTCATCTTCGTATCCGGTGTACTTAATTTTTAACTGATTTTCATATTCAAAAGTTCGTTCTGTATTCCAATCGGCTACAATATTTAGTTTATCACCGATTGTACCGTTAACATTAATCTGTACCTGCTGTTTAAAGTCCGGTTCATTTCTTGTATTTCCTAATCTTGATGCCGTAACGCCTTCTGTAGTTTCACTTCTCCATGCACCATGAATTTGAACTGAACCGCCAATCTTTAAACTTATCTTTGGCGCACCGAATATACTTAACACACCAACACTTGGTAAGGGAATTTCAAAGTCGGTAAAGTTCTTGATCAGATCACCAAGGCCAAGTTGAGTATTCTTTAACTCATACGAATATCCAAGAGCCTCCCACTTTTTTCTCTCTTCAACTTGCAATCGTGTCCTTATGTATTCATCAATTGGAACCTTCAAAATTATTTTACTTGGCTTCCCGGCAATCAATTCTTTTATTTCAACAAATTTTCCGGTTGAATCGATAGAAATAGTTGTTGTTTTAAAGGTGCCTGATGGCTCGACAAAAAATTTAGATTTTTTCTTATGCTTTAACGTGGTGTAGGGAACATCTTCCCTCTGATATCGAAAATATTGTAATCGTGCTGTGGAATCCAATGCCATCTGCACTAATCGTAATGAATCCTGATTAATTTTAACTTTAGTTTTTGATGTGTCTTTATCGCCGGCCAAAATATTTGTGGAATCAAGCAGATCACTAAGGTCTGTAGAATCATTAACAGAAAAGATTGAATCATCTATCGAAACAAATGGAGAATCCGGAGAGAAAGAATTATCAATGATTACAAAATCATTTGACTTTTTCTTTTCTAATTCGGGTTGTAGTAAACCATTATCGTATTGATAGTGATGATTTATATTCCGAATTTCGGAAATAAAATCATAACAGGCAGCCTGAAGCATAGCTTCGTTTACCTGAGATTTATACCCGGAGCCAAACCCGAGATTTATACCCGCGTAAAATATCACCAAAGAAACCACAATTAATTTGGCGGCTTCAATAATGATTTTTTTTATTTTGTGTTTAATGCGGAATTCCTAGTAATGTGAAACAAAATAAATCAGTAGAGTATATTCTATAAAGCTCCTATATAAATTTTAGAATTCGACTTAAAAAATTAGATAAAATCGATTATAAATTCAATAATAATGCTCAAAATCTAATTTTTTGATTTTAAGTTATTCAATTAACTAACATAAATGAAGGTATTTTTTTATCACATTATTTATCGATCCCAAACGGTCTAAGTAAACTTCTGAATTAGACTTTTGTACTGCGGAAATTTCTTTAGAAGAAATTCTTTATTAGCCAATTCAAAATCCGAAAAATCAAATCCTGGTGAAACGGTGCATCCAATTAAAGCAAAAGATTTTTTGTCCATAACTTCTGCTGCAAACCAATTATTTTTTTTAATTGCTAACTGAAAGACTTCACCTCGCTCTGTATCTTTACCAATTATCAACTCAGATAAATTCCCTTTTTCATCAATCACGTAAACTTTAGCGCAGGTACCATCATAAAAATGCCAGAGTTCATCAAATTTTAATCTGTGGAATTTTGATTTTTGCGTTCCTTCCAACATAAAATAAATTGATGTTGAAGCATTTCTTTTAAGATGTTTTTTTGGCGGGTCAATTGAAAACATTTCTCCAGCCCGATATATTTCTCTAAAATATCCTCCCTCGGGATGCTTAATCAATTCAAGTTTATGGATGTAGTATTTTGCTTTTTCATTCATAGTGATTTTATCGTTTAGTAATTTTTATTTGCGGTTAAAATCATTTCAGCAGCCATTCTTCCACTTTTAACAGCACTTTCAATTGTAGATGGTAATCCAGTATCAATCCAATCTCCTGCAAGATATAAATTATTTATAGTCGTTTTATTATTGGGTCTTTTCTCTAATGTATCTATATCTGGAATAAAAGTAGCTCGTTTTTCTTTTATGACTTTATAATTCACAATATCATCTTTTTTAATTGATGTGTAGTGACGAAGTTCATCTGTTACGAAATCTAAAATTTCCTGTTTACTTTTATCTGCAAGATAATCTGCATCACTGATCACAATGTTTATATGTTTCTCCTTAACAAATATCCAGTGCAAAGGGGAATCCAGCAATCCATAAAATTTTTCTTCAAAATTATTTTCATCTAACCAGATATGAACATTTAAAATTGTAGAATAATCAAATTCAACATCTACTTTCAATATTTCTTTTGGAACAATTTTCTCAAGAGCAAGTAGTGGAACTGCAGAAATAACAAAATCATAATTATCGAAAATATTTTTATCGGTTTTAACCTCAGTAATTTTTTGATTTATTATTCTGATCTCTTTTACAGTCTCAGACAAAATAATTTGCCCGTGATTATTTCTTATAAATTCTTCAGCGGGCAGTATAAAACTTTTACTCAGTCCAAACATTGGAAGAATGATTGTTGAAGCAAAATTTCCTTTAAAAAATATCTGCATAAGTACTTCATAGAAAACTAAAGCTGACGCTTTTTCCAAATTAGTGTTCAAGGCACCTACACATAGTATTTCCCAGAAACTTGTTATAATATTTTTATTTTGATTTCCATTAGTCAACCAATCTTTTACGGTTAGACTGTACAAAGCTTTTCTGCTTAAAAACGGAAGCTTGATCAAAAATGAAATAAAGGAAATCTTATCTGAAAAAGATAGTACATTATAATTTAATATTGCAAATAAAAGATTGATAGGGTAGAACAATTTAGAGCCATCCAGTACAAATTCTTTTTTATCTCGGTTAATAAATTTAAGATGGAGGTCTTTTTGATATTCAAAATTATTTTCCGCACTAATTAGTTTGAGAAATGATAGAGTTTCCCTATAACAGCCCATTAAAATATGCTGTCCGTTATCAATTATGGTATTAGTTTCACTATCAAGATAGGAATATGTTCTGCCACCTAATTTTGGAGAAGATTCTAAAAGAGTAACTAAATAATTTTTTGAAGAGAGGATTGATGCAGCACTTAATCCGGCTAATCCGCCGCCGATAATCAGGCACCGTTTCATCAATAAACTAAATTATACTTTGCCCAAACTCCCAACGCTATTCCAACTTTTTCAACCTTTGAAACCTTAATATCTTTATTAAAAACATCGTAATCTGCAGAAATAATATTTTCCAGCATTTTATAATATATATGCTGCATTGCACGAGCGGCAAACATTGTTTTTTTATCATCAAGATCCAGGTTAGCTGTGGCGGAATTAAAATACTGTTTCGCCCTGGCCGATTCATAAACCATCAAGTCTCTAAAGTTATCATTGTAAACAAGAGACATTATTTCCTGTTCCGAGTAATTAAATTTAATCAAATCTTCCTGAGGTAAATAAATTCTTCCGTTCTTAGCGTCCTTTCCAATATCCCGCAATATATTTGTCATTTGCAAAGCAATTCCAAGATCAACGGCAAATTGCTTTGTTGAAGTATGTTTGTAGCCGAATATTTCTATGCACATTAATCCAACAGTCGAGGCAACACGATAACAATAAAGCTGCAAGTCTTCAAAAGATTTATAACGGTCTTTCTGCAAATCCATTTCCATGCCTTTTATCAATTCAAAAAATGGATCAAGTGGAATGTTAAACTTTGAAATTGTAGTTCCTAGTTTATTAAGCAAGGAAAATTCTGAATGACCGGAAAAACTTTTTTCAAATTCAATTCGCCATTTCCTAAGTTTTTCATATTTCAAATCTGTTGAATCAGAGTTTTCATCAACTATGTCATCAGTTTGACGGCAAAAAGCATAAACGGTATTCATGGCATCACGTTTGTCTTCGGGTAAAAGATTGAATGCATAGTAAAAACTGCTTTTGCTCTTTTTAGATATTTCTTTTGCTGATTCTGACATTAAAAAATATTTGTAACAAATAATAAAATAAAATCTATCTTGCTTAGTTTCGGTCGCTGTAAAAAAACATTATAATCGTTTTTTCTTATTTTATCTAAAATTTTTTCACCGCCGGCTATTGTCCATTTTATCTCAAATTTAAACCTGCCATTTAGATATTTTAACAGATTTTTTCCTTCATCAAATAAAGTCTGAGTTCTCTGCACATTATGTTTAAGTAACTCTTTAATATTAGGATTATTTTGCTCTAACTCAAACATATTTTGAGTGACATTAAACATTTTCATTTCGTCAATAGGATAGTAATTCCGCCCTTTTTTAATATCAATAATAGTATCCTGATAAAAATTTGTAAGCTGTAAAGCAGTACAAATTTTATCCGAGCTTATTATCGCTTCTTTTTCTTTAATGTTAAATAGTTCAAGTAAAATTCTTCCAACCGGATTTGCTGACCGCTTGCAATAATCTAAAAGCTCAATAAAGTTTTCATAATTTTTTTTTTCAACATCCTGCTTAAATGCCGATAATAAATCATAAAAATATTGAGTTGTAAGATTTCTTTTTACAACTACATCGGCAAGCTGATTAAAATTTAAGTTTTTAGACTTCCCTTTTAATGATTTTTCAAATTCTCTTTCAAATTTCTCTAATTCAATTAATCTAGATTCTGAATCCAGTTTTCCTTCATCTGCCAAATCATCCGCCGTTCTAGCAAACCAGTAAACAATCGCAACATCTTTACGATAATACTTTGGAAGTAAGAATGATGCGACTGGAAAATTTTCGTAATGATCTTTTGCCAAAGTCAAATTTAGTTTTTCAGAATCTTTATCGTTGTTCATCTTATTGCTTGCTGGTTATTATTGATCAGTTGCTCAATTTCAAAATGAATAAAAGACTTTAAATAAATATCAAAATGAGTCAATAAATTAAATTTGTATGCAAAATTTAACAAAAAAGGGACTAATATCCATGGAACAAATCTTGTCCTATTTGGCACGATGCATGTTTAAACTATTTCAAAAAATTGGGGAATTTAATAAGAATATGAGAATGGAGAGTATGTCATGAGGGCGATTATAGAAGATTTTAATTCGTTTTCAGTAAACGATTTAGCCTTGCAGGTTTGTAATCTTAGTCGTGCTACGTATAAGGAAGCTGGTCAACTCAAAAAAAATCTTGACGAATTAATAAAAAATAATCAGAAAAAAATTATAGTCGATCTTAGTCAATGTGAATTTATAGATTCCACATTTTTAGGTGTACTTGTTTTATCATTAAAAGCAAGCGCAAAAATAGGTGGAGATATTAGATTGGTTAGACCGGCCGAAGTTGTTAAAACCCTGATGGAAAAAGCGGGTACTTTAAATGTCTTTAATCTTTATGATTCAATGGATGAAGCTATTAGAAGTTATGAAGTTAAAGGCGATCAAAATTATTACCTAGCAAATGGGGCGCCGATAATGGCGTAAAGAGTGAATGTCAAAATTGGGAAATGTCCTTCATTTTTTAGTTAACCTCTCTTAGATGAGAGGTTTTTTATTTTAAACTGATTAACTAATCATTTAATGAATATGTAAGTATAAATTCGCCACTGCTCCCAGCATTGTTTGGCTGTAATGACATTACAAATTTTATTTTACCACCATTCACAATTTCACTGTGTTCTATAAATAAACGATTTAAAAATTCATCATTTAAATAAATATCCTTGATAAAAATATTTTCGTCAGAATAATTCTCCATCTCAATTACAAATTTTAATTCTTGTGCCCGGAAGGGGACTTGAACCCCTAATGGCTTGCGCCAACTAGCTCCTGAAACTAGCGTGTCTACCAATTTCACCATCCGGGCTTTATCAATTAAAAATTTAAAATGTATAATTTAATACAATCATTCTTAAAAAATTACAAAATTAAAAGTTCTTTCTAATTGTAAATTATAAATTATACATTGTACACTAATACTACCATTGGCTATCGCCTTGCTTATTTTCGTGTATAATCCTACCACCGCTGCCTGAATGTATTTCACAATAGCCGGGCATTTTGCTGGTGTCAATTAAATCGGTGTAAGTTACAGGGCAAGAATCATTTGCTAATTTTGCATCGCCGAGACTCATGGTTTCTTTACAGAATGTTGCCATCTCAACTCCATCGGCAAGTGAAAAGTAATTTAAGGGAAGTTTTAATTCTTTATAGGCGCCCTCCATGAACATTGCCCAAATTGGCAGTGCCGCACGTCCACCCTGCCCATACCAGTTTGTAAACTTAACTCTGTGATCATCAAATCCAACCCAGGCTCCTGCAGCTAAATCAGGTGTTACACCAACAAACCATGCATCTGAAAACTTCTGTGTTGTTCCGGTTTTTCCTGCCGCGGGATACTGAAAATATCTTCTAACTCCTGCACCGGTTCCATAGTTAATTACATCTGTCATCATATCAACTATAATTGATGAAGTCTGTGGAGAAATTGCCTGTACAGATTCAGGAACAAATTCGTCAATTACAATACCGTTTCTATCTTCTATTTTCATTATTGAAATTGGATCGATATGAACTCCGGAATTAACAAAAGTTCCCATTGCAGATACCATTTCAAGCGGAGTAACCTCTACAGTTCCTAGAGCTATTGATGGATACGCATCCATGTAAGATTTTATACCCATCCTCTGTGCAAATTTTACAACCTGAAACGGTGGAGCCATATCGCTGATAGTCAGTCTGCCTGCAATAACGTTTACGGAATTTGCCAAACCCCAGCGTAAAGTTTCATATCCGCTGTAATCGTTACCGGCATTTCCCGGAGACCAGCCGTTATAATTAAACTGCTGATTTAAAACTGTTGTTGCCGGAAAATATCCATTTTCAATAGCGGTTGCATACACAAATGGTTTAAACGAGGAACCCGGTTGCCTTCTTATACCAGTTACGTGATTTAATCCTCTTCCAAAGTCTTGATTCTCTCCCCCGATAAGAGCCTTAATCAATCCGGTTTTCGGATCAATAACAACAAAACCTACTTCAACCTTGGCTGCATTTTTTTTAACGGATTCAACAAATTGCTCATCATATTTTAGCTTATTATAAATTTGTGCTTTGCCTTCTTTTGTAGTTTCGGTTTTATAGCTTGGATCATCTTTTATAGCTCTGTCTATTAGATCACTTAATAAACTTTTATATCTATCCCATTTCCAATTTTTGTCAAACAGAATTTGATATTCGGCAATATGTTTTTTTGCTGCTCGATTTGCAATCCGCTGCATTCTCATATCAAGGGATGTATAAATATTCAGACCATCACGGTACAGATCATAACCATATTTATCTGCAAGTGTGGTCATCTGCTGCCTGATATATTCAAGAAAGTGAGGAGCCTCAGATTTTACATGGCTTAACCGCTCTGATGCAAGCTGTATTGGTTGCTGCTTTAATCTATTATACTCATCTTCACTTAGCATATCAGTATCAACCATGTTGTACATAACTTGATTTCTTCTAAGCAAAGCAGTTTCATATTTTGAAACCGGATCGTAATTGACTGATGATTTGAGAAGCGCAACAAATAAAGCCGCTTCTGGTAATGTTAATTCTTTTGCAGATTTATTGAAATAAACTTTAGATGCGGATTCTATTCCGTAAGCACTTCTGCCAAAGTATGATACATTAAGATATAATTCTGCAATTTCGTCTTTTGTAAATGTCTTTTCGATCTGGATAGCTGAAATCCATTCCCGTACTTTTCTAACCGCTTTATCAACAACATTTTCTCTTCCCTCTTTTAAAGAGTAAAGATTTTTTGCCAGCTGCTGAGTGATTGTGCTTGCCCCCTCGCGAAGTGAAAGGGAGAAAATATTTTTTATCATTGCTTTAAAGAAACGCGGAACATCAACACCCCAGTGATCGTAAAAATTTCTATCCTCAGTTGCTATCAAAGCTTTAAGTACATATGGAGGCAGACTATCAATATCTGTTTCAATTCTGTTTTCAATAAAATACTGTCCAATCAATTCACCATCGGCAGAAAAAACCCTGCTCGCAAGAACAGGTTTAGGGTTTTCAAGTTCATCAAGGGAAGGAAGTCCGCTAATCGTGTATATTGAAAGAGAAAGAAATAAAAAGACAATTGAACCCCATATAATCCATTTCTTTTTTTTATTGTTACTTTTGTTTTTTGTTTTAGTCATAATCTAAAAACTCTTTTCTAGTTCCAATCAATAATTTCAAAATTGTCTGCAAATTTTCCGTAGCAGGGTTGATCAATCCAAGAACCTAAATTAATATACACCCCGTCTTTGTAAATAATAAAACATTTTTTATGAAGATGCCCAAACAAAACAAAGTCATTCCCTTCTTCAATTTTTATTTTAGCAGCATCAAACAATCCGTCTTCTTCACCGAAATCTTTTTTTGTTGTATAATCACGACTCGATTTACTTGTTCTGCTAGCTATTCCAACACCAAAATCCGGATGCAGCAAACCGTACAACCATTGCGCAAAAGAATTACGAAAAATCTTCTTCAAAATATTGTAACCAAGATCATTTTTTACAAGACCATCTCCGTGCCCTATGTAAAACTTTTTATCATTTAGTAAAAATTCTTTTCCATCCTGATAAAGTTTTACGCCAATATCTTTTTCAAAAAAGTCTTTGTGAAAAAAATCGTGGTTACCTATAAAGTAGTGTATTATAATTCCACTTTCAGTTAAATTCTTTAAAGCTGTAAAAGTCTTATAATTTCCTTTTTGATAAACTCTTTTGTATTCAAACCAATAATCAAAAAGGTCGCCCGCAATAAAAAGCTCATCGCAGTTATCTTTTGCAAACTCTAAAAACTTTACAAGCAGTCTTTCTTTTCTGTCTTCAATTTCTTTGGACTGAAGACCGAGATGTATATCAGAAATGAAGAGATAAGTTTTATTCACAGTGTATAAATTTTATTTATTGGAAATTTACGGATATGTAAAAAGAAATAAAACATATAACATTTTTAATGCTAGTCAGATTCTTCAAATGTGCCAAGTAGTTTTGAGTCAGGGTCTAGATTGATTGCCCTGATTTCAATATTAAATTTGAATTGAAATTCTTCACTTATTTGATTGATATAAACTCTTTTGATTTCAGATGAACCGTCAATAAATTCAAATTTTATTTCCAAAGGAAAATGAAATTCCTCATATCCTTGGGGATTCTGATGAATATTTATAAGACATTCCTCTTTATTATCATTTGGAAAATCAATAAAAAATGAACAAAAAATATTATCCGTACCGGTATAAATCCATTGATCAAAAAATTTGTTTAGATCAATTCCAGACTCACCTTCACATACCTTTTTAAAATCTTCTACTGAGGCATTTGAGTATTTATATAGGTCATAATAGCGATGTAGTGATTTAAAGAAAGTGCTATCCCCTATTTCATTTCTCAGCATATGCAACACCCAAGCACCTTTCTCATACACGGTTTCACCAAAAAGGTTTTTGGGAGCATACAGTGGTCCGCGAAAATGATTGCTGAACTTGCTCTGCATTTTTGATATAAGTGCATCTTTACCATGTTTTGCTTCAGCATATAATGCTTCAGAATAGGTTGCAAATCCTTCATTAAGCCAAATGTCATTCCAGGTTTTAGGACCAACAGAATTTCCCCACCAGTGGTGTGCAAGTTCGTGAACATATGTATCTGTAAAGAAATTGTTCCCACTTACAAAAGCATAACCAATGCCTGTAATGGTTTGATTTTCCATCGCACCATAATTCCATAGAAATTCGGCAACGCCATATTTTTCTTTAATAAAAGGATATTCACCAAAAATTTGTGATAATGTTTTCATTATATCAACATGATCGGCAAAATCTATTTTAGCTTTTTCAAAATGTTCAGGCATTACATAATATTCTATTCTCATAGAGTCTTTTCCATCAAGACCATTATACACATCATAAAATGTTTTGTAGGGTGCCGAGTAAACGGATATTAGGTACGTTGAAATGGGATATATCGTTTGATAATGATAAGTTTTTTTATCACCAGCCTGCAATTCTGATTTTAATTTTCCGTTTGATACAGATATATATTTAGAATCATTTGTGATTTCTATATCAAGCATAGCTTTATCAGAAGGATCATCATCACACGGAAACCATGTTGATGCATAAATTGGTTCGCTTATGTTATATACAATTGAATTTCCATTTACACTACCAAAAACGAATCCATCAAACCCGCTCCTTTTAGGACTTCCATCATAAACTATTTCGATATTAAAAGTATCAGACAATTCAAATTCGGATAGTATAAAAATCCTATTATTGCTTCTTGAATATTCAGTTTGTATGCCATTTAACTTAACACTTCTCACATGCATGTTATCGTACAGATTTAGTTCAATAACTGATTCAGGTTTATAATTTATTGTCATGATTGATTATGGAGGATGATATAGAATTCTGATTTTGAATTTTGACTGCTGTTATAACTGCTGTACCGCTTAGTATTTTATCAGTTGGGTTTAAATCGAACTTAAGATGATAATGAAGAATGTCCACTTGCTTTTGTAAATTACTTACAATATTATTTTTATCAGAAGCTAATATACTGTTACCTGCAGAAGAAAAATTTTGCATCAATAAAAACAAAAGAGAAACAGAATATGAAAAGGAAAATAGATTATTCATTTTAGGACAATACTTTCTAAATAAAAATTATTAATAAAGGATAAAAATAATTTAACCATTTGTTTAATTGCCAAACAAACGATAATTCAATATATTTAGTGCAAATTTAAGGAGTATTTATGATCTCGCCGGGTTCCTCAATTTTAAGAGATACCATTACAGTAATAATGGCTGGTGGTGAAGGACAAAGACTTCATCCATTAACTGCAGTAAGAAGTAAACCTGCTGTACCGTTCGGGGGTAAATACAGAATAATTGATTTTGCACTTTCCAATTGTCTAAACTCAGGATTTAGAAGAGTATATGTTTTAACCCAATATAAATCTGACTCTTTAAATATGCACCTTTACGAAGCGTGGAGCATCTTTAATCCCGAGTTAGGCGAATTTATTTACTCAGTTCCACCGCAAAGAAAACTTAACAACGAATGGTATTTAGGAACTGCAAATGCAATCCATCAGAACTTAAATTTATTGTCTGATAAAAAAGCCAAATGGGTTATGATTCTTGGCGGAGATCATATTTACAAAATGGATTATCTTAAATTTCTTGATAATCATATAGATCAATCAGCAGATCTTTCAATTGCATGTTTAGAAGTTCCGAAAGATGAAGCAAGCAGGTTTGGTATTGTTGGTGTAGATGATAAATACAATGTTCTGTCGTTTATAGAAAAACCTTCTACCCCGCCCCAAATTCCTGATAAACCGGGTTATTCATTTGTTAATATGGGAATTTATGTTTTTAATGCTAATGTGTTGAAAGAAGTATTGCAGGAAATGGAATCTAAAAAAATTAAAAACCATGATTTTGGTCAGCATGTTATACCATATATGGTTGATTCTAAATTAAAAGTGCTTGCATACAGGTTTCAGGACGAGAATAAAAAAACTCAGCCGTATTGGAAAGACATCGGAACTCTTGATAGTTATTATGCAGCTAATATGGATTTAATCAGTGTAATTCCGGAATTTAATCTGTACGATCCTGAATGGCCGTTAAGAACTTATCAGTATCAATATCCGCCAGCAAAAACAGTATCACACGAAGGAGAGCGAGTTGGTAGAACACTTAACTCCCTTGTTTGTGATGGAACTATCGTTTCCGGAGGTTTGGTTGAAAGGTCGTTACTCGGACCAAACGTAAAAGTTAATAGTTACTCATATGTTACTGATTCAATAATCATGAATAATGTCGTTATCGGCAGACATGCACGAATTAGAAGAGCAATTATTGATAAAAATGTTGTCATTCCTGAAGGATACGAAGTTGGATTTGATATTGATGGTGACAGGAAAAAATTTACTGTAACAGAGACTGGTATAGTGATAATTTCGAAGAATACTGTTTTACCAGAATAATATTTCAACACAATTCTTTTTATCAAAATTTATGTCCTATGGTCTATATATTATATTTGGATCATTGGTGTAAATTTTTAATCCTGATGCAATGAATTCTAAATTAAAAACTAACTTAAAAAACTTACCCGTATCACCCGGTGTCTATCAATTCCTTAACAAGAATGGTAAAGTTATTTATGTCGGAAAAGCTAAGAATCTTAAAAACCGGGTAAGAAGTTATTTTCAGGAAAACCCTGGCTCCGCGAAGACGATTGCGATGGTTGATAAGATTGATGATCTGCAACTGGTTGTTACCGATAGTGAACTAGAAGCATTGATTCTTGAAAGTAATCTCATCAAAGAATTAAAACCAAGATACAATGTTAATCTAAAAGATGATAAATCATTTCCCTTTATAAAAGTTACAAACGAACTCTTCCCCAGAATATATCCCACAAGAAAAGTATTTAACGACGGTTCAAAATATTTTGGTCCCTATACCGATGTTAGAAGTATGCGAGGATCATTAAAAATGATAAATCAGATATTTAAAATCCGAAGCTGTAAATTGGATCTTACAGAAAAAAACATCGCCGCTAAAAAATTTAAAATCTGCCTGGATTATCATATAAAAAAATGCGACGGACCATGTGAGAACCTTGTTAGTGTTAAAGAATATAATGAAATGGTTGATGAAGTTATTAAACTTTTAAAAGGTAAAACAGATGATCTTATTAAAGATCTAAAAACAAGGATGCAAGAAACAGTAGAAAATCTTGAGTATGAAAAGGCTGCTGAGCTCCGCGATAAGATTAATCAATTAAATTCTATTTCATCCAAGCAAAAAATTGTTAATGATGATGCTGAAGACCGTGATATTTTTGCGATTGCTTTTGAAGGAAAAGATTCCACTTGTGCGGTTTTTAATATTCGATCAGGAAAACTAATTGGTAAAAAGCAGCTTAAACTTGCAATCGAAGACGGTGAAGAATTATCGAACATATACTCGGCGGCAATAAAGTTTTATTATGGAGATCAGGTTGAAATTCCACGTGAAGTTATTGTTGAAATCACACCGGAAGATTCAGAAGCGCTTGCTGAATGGCTGAAGATGAGATCGAATAGGAAAGTTAAGATATTTGTACCGCAACGAGGTGATTTAAAATCATTAGTAAAGATGTGTAAAGAGAATGCAATCCTTCAGCTCAAAGAAATTCAATTGCAAAAAATGAAGAATCTTGGCAATGTTTCTTATTCCGTTTCTGCTCTTCAAAGAGATTTAAGATTAAAAACTCTTCCAAGAAAAATAGAATGTTTTGATATCTCAAACCTTCAGGGAACTGATACAGTGGCCAGTATGGTTGTCTTTGAAGATGGGAAACCTAAAAAAAGTTTATATAGAAAATTTATAATTAAAACTGTTGAAGGACCTGATGATTTTTCTAGTATGCAGGAGGTTATTGAAAGAAGATACACCAGATTAAAAGAAGAAAACCAACCACTGCCTGATTTAATTATGGTTGATGGCGGCAAAGGACAGCTGTCAAGTGCGGTGGAAATACTGGATGGTCTTGGATATTTTAATTACAACATAATTGGGCTTGCAAAAAGGTTAGAAGAAGTATTTTTGCCTGGTAATTCTGATCCTGAATTAATTCCTAAAACTTCTTCGGGTCTAAAATTACTCCAGCAGGTACGTGATGAAGCGCATCGGTTTGCAATTACTTTTCATCGTGTTAGACGAAGCAAGCGAACTATTAAATCAGAATTAACTGACATAAAAGGAATAGGAACTGAAACAGCAAAACTTTTACTTGAAAAATTGGGCAGTTTAGAAGCAATAAAAAAATCCACACAGAAAGATCTTGAAGAAATTGTAGGTAAGAAAAAAACTGAAATACTTTTAAATCATTTTAATGGATAATCTGATTGCATGTACACGAAATAAATGATTTTCACTAAAGATTTTATTCATGTAATTTGTCATAAATTAAAATTCACATTTACTTATCTTTGCGTAAATAAAAACGTGCTTATATGAAAAATCAAATAAAACTATTTTTTGTTTTTACGATTATTTTGACTTTTTTTTCCTGCAAAGAAAAAGTTGAAGAAAAGTCATTTGTTTTTAATGGTGAAGCTTTTTTGGAGTTAACGAAAAGTGCAATTAACGGGGATGAAAAAAGTAAAAATATTTTAAATGGACTTTTTACTTTTGATGCAATACTAAATTCATTTAATAAAATAGATGTTGATAGTATTGAGATTAATAATTCTAATTATTACACCCTTCTATTAGAGAACCAGAATCCAGTTTATAATCTCTTTGCAATTGTAGATAAAGATTTAAACTTAATTCTTAAGGATGAATCGCTAAATGGTTATCTTGATTTAAATTTTAAAAAATCAGGATCAAGAAGATTTGCTGTCATTACAGAAGATTTTAATTCAAAAGATGTAATAGAATTAAAGCGTGTTTCATATTATTCCTTGGAAGAATATTCATCTGATTTGCTCTTTCGTGAGTTCACAAAAATTAAAACTCCTAATAAAGAAGCTGAACAGGTAATTTCTGTCATATCAGATACTGCAATAGTAACAAATATTTTTTATCCCGCTGATAAAACCAGTAAAACTTCTAAAGATATTTTTAAATTTGATGTTTCAAGTAATAAATATATTAGTGAAAATAATTTATTTGATTCACTTGTTGTAAAAGAAATTAGGAGTTTGAAGGTACAAACTAAAAATCCACAAATCACAGATGGAGAATCCATCCTTAGATTTTTTAATAATTTGGAGACAAATACATTAACGGCTAATATAAAGCTGAATGAAAAAGATTTTGAAATTGTTCTTGATTCCACTTGGAAAAAACTCACTGATATTTCCATTTCCAATCTTGTTACGATAAAACTAAACGGAATAAAATTTATTAGTAGTAGTCTGGGTGCACAGATTTCTCTTGCAGCTATTGCCCCAACTGATTCTACTGAAAATTATTTTAGCGCAGAATTAAAAAGTCAAGATCAGTCAATTACCAACATGCGGTCTTCTGATAAGATGGTAAATAATAAAAATATTTTTCAGTTATTTGAATTTTCCTGTCCGACCAAGAAGATTTTAATGATAATTGAAACGCCGAAATCCACATATGATTTAAACAAAATAGTTTATGAAGAAATCATTAAATCTTTTTTAATTAAATGCTGATGTACAAACAATTATTCTTCCTTCATAGATCTGAAGACGATAAAGCTCTTCCTCATTTTAGAGATGTTATTCTAAGACATTTATCGGAAATAGCTGAGAAAGAAATTAAGCTTGCAAAAGTAGAAAGTAATTTATTGCTTGAACAAAAATATTCTTATTTCTGTGAAATTGAATTTGAGTCAAAAGATAAAATGAATGAAGTAATGAACTCTAAAGCTGGAAAACAGCTTACAAAAGATCTTATGGATTTTTATAAAATGATAACTATGATTTCAGTTAATTACAAAATTTAAAATGAATTTGCATTTAGTCAGACACAGTCTTGCCGAAAATATATCTATCAATAAAAAAGATTTTGATCGCGAATTAACGGAAGAAGGAAAACAAGTTATTAAAAGAACTTCTGCTTCGTGGAAAAGTTGCGTTGGACATGTTGATGTTATTTTAACTTCACCATTAGTTCGCGCTATCCAAACTGCAGAAATAATTTCTCAGAATCTTCAAGATATTTCTTTTATTATCAAAGACAACATTTTAGGTACTGGCAGCAGAACCGCTGATCTTATTGATCTATTAAATTCACTCGAATATAAAAATATTATTGTTGTTGGTCATCAGCCAGATTTGACAATACATTTAAATAATTTTTGCGGAACAGGTAGTTTCAATTTTTCTTTTCCTCCTGCAGCAATTGCAAAAATTGAATTTGATAACAGCATCAAGTATGGTAAGGGAAGATTAATTTACTTTATCCCTCCGATTAATCATCTCTAAAAATATTTTTTTTCGTCCGTTCAATCCGATTTATAAACCATTATTTGTCATTTCGACCAGAGGGAGAAATCTAAAAAATTTACTTCAATGGAATTGTCAGACTCCCAAAGGAATGTATATGACAGAAGACTCATTTGAAATGACAATTTAATGTAATTATAAAAAGGGGCACACAGCTACACAAACTAGATACTGACCGCTGCTTCCTTCCGGACCTGACGGGGTTGGGTATTAATCTGTTAACTGGTGCCCTAAACTAATAAACTTGGGATGTAAAAATGTAGATTTAAAACTTTGTAATCAAGAAATTGTCTAATTAAATCATTTTCTCTGTTTCTGTTCCTTTAAACTATTTCGCTCCCAAAAAACACCATCTTCATAACCTTGAATGGATTTTTCAGTTTCGGCAATGTCTAACCTTTTTAGTGCAAGCGATGCAAAAAGCGGATCCAATTCAACTCCGCAAAACTTTCGTTTTAGTTTTTTAGCTGTAACTGCAGTAGTTCCGGAACCTAAGAAAGGATCGAACACAAAATCATTCTCATTAGTGCTCGCAAGTATAATTTTTGCTAAAAGTTTTTCTGGTTTTTGTGTTGGATGATCTGTGTTTTCAGGCATTGACCAAAATGGAATTGATATATCAGTCCATAAATTTGATGGATGTGTAATTCTAATATTTTTTCCATTCTCCGATTTCCAATCCTTCGGATTGCCGAGCTCTGTTTTATATGGAGCACGAACCACTCGTTTTAACTTAACTGCTTCGATATTGAAGGTAAATTCGTCGCTTAAAGTACAGTACCAAATATCTTCATAAGAATTTTTCCAGTTATCCTTTGAGCCTCTTCCCTTTTCACGTTCCCAGGTTATTCGGTTTCGAATGATAAAATATTTTTTTAAAACATTGTATGCTGGAATCGATGTTTTCCAATCACAGCAAAAATATATTGAGCTATTGACCTTTAAAATTCTAACTAATTGAGAAATCCAACTATCCAGCCAATTTTCATATTCAAGTGTGGGTATCTTTTTAAAATCGATCGATGAGAATTTTTTATTTAGGTTGTAAGGAGGATCTAAGAATAATAAATCAACAAACTTGTTTGGCAAATAATCAATTACACCAAATAAATCCTGATTAATAATTTTACAACACACATCAGTAATCTTTACATTATTTTTTAGTTCAAGCAGATTTTTGCCATATGATTCAATTTCTTCATCACTGATATTAATAGTCCGATTTAATGGTGCTCTGTTTTTTTTAGTTTCAGACATGAATTATTGTATTTGGATTAAGAAAATTTAATGCCAGAGTACTTTTTTTTAAGCAGAACAATTTCTTCTAAAATCATTTCAAACTGTGCAGATACTTTTTTAAATATTCTGAGTGAATCTTCATTTATACAGTTATCAAGTGCCATGCCTTCAAGAATTTTAAAATTTTCAAGAACACATTCAATTCCAAGTGTAAGCGATGAGCCCTTTAATTTATGAACATAAAATCTCAAATGGTCCGAGTTATTCTGGAAGATTGAATTACGAATAGAATCAATGTTCTTGGGAATTTCTTTTATATATATATCCAGCATTTCTTTAAAAAATTTAAGATCCGTATCTGATCTAAGATCCTGTAAAAATGAAATCTTTTTTTCATCAATAAATTTCAAATCAATTTCAGATTCAATTGTTTCTCTGGTTTCATTGTACTTTTCATTAATGATTTTATTAGTCCACTTTGAAACCATTATACTAAGATCTTCAATATTAACAGGCTTACTTAAATAATCATCCATTCCAACTTTAAGATAATTTTCTTTATCTCCGCTCATTGCGTTGGCTGTCATAGCAATTATAATAGGCTGCTTCTTCAATGTTTTTTCAGCTCGAATTATTGAGCAAGCGGTTAGTCCATCCATTTCAGGCATTGATATATCCATAAATACTAAATCGTAAGTATCTGATTGTACTGCTTCCACGGCTTCTATTCCATTTGAGGCAATGTCTGCATTGTAACCTATTCTTTGAAGCATACGCGTTGCAACCATCTGATTTACGTTGTTATCTTCAACCAACAGCACCTTAATTTTATCTCCTGAACTAATTTTAGGTTCTTCTTTTTCTAAATGGTATGCTTCTGATACATTGGAACCTACTTCAATAAAATTTAAAATCGCTTGATGGAGTTGTTTCCTACGTACAGGTTTTGGAATCATTTTGCAAAATGGAATTCCGTCTGATTCGATAATCCCCAGATCTTTTCCATGAGGTCTTATCAATATAATTCCAATACTTTTATTATTAACTAAACTCTTTATTTTATCTAACAATGCTTCTACTGTATTATTTAGACCAGAAGTATTAATGATGAAGAGAGTAAAATCAGTATATAGTTCTAACTTTGGTTTTAAATCCGACAAATCAGTAATAAGATCAGAACTCATCTTCCATCTTTTCGTCAGGTTAAGAATCATCATTCCGTTAGATTTATTCTGATCAATAATTAAAACTCTTTTTCCTAAAAGTTTTGGAGCCGATTCAAATAGATAAACTTTTTTGTCAGATGTAACAGATTGGGCTCGTATAGTAAAGAAAAAATTGCTGCCTTTACCTGCTTCACTACTAACGCCAATTTCACCACCCATAAGTTCAACTAATTTTTTGCTGATAACTAATCCAAGTCCTGTTCCTCCAAAACTTCGTGTTGTTGATGAATCAACCTGGCTGAAAGGTTGAAAGAGTCTGTTTAGTTTATCTTTAGGAATTCCTAATCCAGTATCTCTAACATTAAATTTGAAAAGATATTCTTTAAAATCTAAGTGTTCTGAACTAACCGTGATCTCAACTTCTCCTTTTTGAGTAAACTTAACTGCATTGCTTAACAGGTTTGTAAAAATTTGTCTAAGTCTGGTAACATCACCAAGTATGGCGTATGGAGTATTTTCATCTATGTTATAAAAAAGTTCTATATCCTGTTCAGCTACTTTTGTTGAGATTAAATCCATTGAGTCTTCAATACATTCCCTTAAATCAAAAGGCAATGATTCAAGTTCAAGTTTTTCTGATTCAATTTTTGAAAAATCCAAAATATCATTTATGATAACTAAAAGTTGTTCGCCACTTAATCTTATTGTGTTAACATAATCTTTTTGAGACTCGTTTAGCATGGTTTCAAGCAAAAGACCGGTCATACCGATAACACCATTCATTGGTGTTCTAATCTCGTGACTCATAAGAGCTAAGAATTCGCTGCGTGCTTTTGCTGCTTTTTCAGATTCTTTAACAGCGATATCAAGCTCCGCATTTTTTCTAATTAACTCTTCACGGAATTTATTTTTCTTTATAACTTCCCCAACCGTTGCAGCCATAGCACTTAAAATAGATTCTTCATCTGTAGTCCAGATTCGATCGGAATGACATTCATCAAAACCAATAAAGCCCCAATAAGCCCCTTCTATCATAATAGGAACAAGGATTATTGATCTGATATTACTATCAATAAAAACTTCTTGTATTTCTTTTGGTAAAGTTTTTATTAGAAATTTTAGAGATTCTCCGTTAGAAAACGCTTCATAAAATTTTAAAGATGAAAATCTGGAGTAAGATAATTTCCCCAAGAGATTCTCTTCAAGTTGAGAATAAATACCTTCGGCATTCCATTCAAAAATCGGAGTAAAATAAAGTTCACCAGTATCTTCATCTTCTAAATGCTTATAAATATAAACACGATCAGCTTCCGCTGCCTCACCCAGAATTGCCAAAGCAACATTAAACCCGTCAAAAAATTCTAAATCAGTAATTAATGCATTTGTTGCTTTAGCAATACCTTGTAATAATTTCCCTTTTTTTTCAAGCATTTCTTCGCTTGCTTTTCGCTCGCTGATATCTCTAAAAATGCTTAGTATAAATCTCCGTCCGTCAAAATCCTCAATAATTGAGTTTGAAGTTTCATAATAAAGTTTTTGATCATTCCATAAGACCGCGCTCGACTCGAGATAATCACTCACCATTCCTTGAATATAATTCTGTTTGTATTTTGTAATAACAGATTCTTTATAATCCTCATGATAAAGATCGCTTATTGGTCTATTTATAAATTCCTCTTTAGTTTTACCGAAAAGCTGAGAAAAAGAATCGTTGCATAAAACTATATTTCCATCCTGATCAGTTAACCTCATTCCATCTTTTGAATTTTCCCAAATCGCCTTAAAAATATTTTCTGAACTAAATAATTTTCGTTGTGTCTCAATTCTTTGCCGGATATCACGAATCGTACCCTGGCCCATCTTCTTCTCATTTATTTCAACAACTTTTCCAGTAATTTCAACAGGAATTCTATCTCCATTTTTGTGAATTAGCTCAGCACGAAATGCAATTATGTTACTCTCTCTAAAAAGAATTGCCATCTCTTTAAAGTATTGTTTTATTTTTTCTTCAGGAATAAAATTGATTATGGAGCTGCCAATCATTTCATCCGCAGAGTATCCAAGAATTAATTTAGAGGAAGGACTTATATAGTTTACTTTTCCTGTGGGGGATATTCTAAAAATAATATCTAATGAGGAAGCTATTAAAGATTCCAGTTGCTGTATTTTTAAGATTTGCTCGATATTATTTTCAGGCATTTAATTTGTTATAAAATAATCAACATTATATTATCGACTTTTTAGCGATTCAATTTAATGTTTTTGCAAATTAAAAATAAATTTTCCTTCAATATTAACGATTCAAGATCGATTTTTCTTGCTTTACTCCCCGCCAAATAATTAAGTTTCATCTGTCAATATTTTCTAATTTTACAGGAATATTTTAATGAAAAGAACAATAGTATCAATGCCCGGCGATGGCATTGGCAAAACAGTACTCCCCGAATCAATCAGAGTTTTAAATGCAGTCGGTTTTGAAGCCGAATATATCCATGCTGAAATAGGTTGGGATATGTGGTGTAAAGACGGTAATCCATTGCCGCAGCGAACTCTGGACCTTCTATCCGAGCATAAAATTGGTTTGTTTGGTGCAATTACTTCGAAACCAAAAGCAGATGCAGAAAAAGAACTTGACCCATCTCTACAAGGAAAGGGTTTGCAGTATTTCAGTCCGATTGTTGGTCTAAGACAAAAATTTGGATTAGACGTTGTTGTCAGGCCATGCATTTCATTAAAGGGCAACCCGCTTAATTTTATTTTGAAAAATTCAACCGGCGGTTTTGATGAACCACTAATAAACGCTGTGATTTTCAGACAAGGCACCGAAGGTTTATATGCAGGAGTCGAATGGACTAATCCTCCTAAACATGTGCGTGATGCTTTTGAAACTAATCCAAAGATGAAAGCCTTTAAAGAAATTCCGAGTGAAGAGATGGCGATCTCAACAAGAATCGTTACAAAAAAAGCTTCCGAAAGAATTATTAGGGAGGCATTTGAGTATGCAAAGAAATTTGGGTACTCTAATGTAACAATTTGTGAAAAACCGAATGTGTTACGCGAAACTTCAGGTATGATGCTCACGATCGCAAAACAAATGGCTAAAGAATATCCTGGTATTGATTTATGGGACACAAACATAGATGCACAGATGATGTGGTTGACCAAAAATCCTGAGATATATGGTGTAATTGTAGCAGAAAATATGTTTGGCGATATTATAAGCGATGCTTTTGCTGGTTTAATCGGCGGACTTGGTTTTGCATGCAGTGCAAACATAGGTAAAGAAGTTGCAGTATTTGAACCAACTCATGGTTCGGCACCTAAATATGAAAAACTCAATCCATCCATTGTTAATCCAATCGCAATGATACTCAGTGCATGTATGATGCTTGATCACATTGATGAAAAAGAAAAAGCTGATAAGATTAGGAGCGCTATCGCAAAAGTAGTGGAAGAAGGTAAGGTTAAAACTTACGATATGATGAAACTACGCGGTGGACCTGATGTATTTAAGAATGGCGCTTGCACTACACAGCAAATGACTGATGAGATAATTAAAAATCTCTAAGTGTTTCTTAATGTTCTAAGTGTCTTAGTGGTAAAATTCTATTTCTCACCACTGAGACACTAAGTTCACAAAGATTCACAAAGAAAAAAAATGAATGGTATAGAATTAATCCTAATCGCATTGGTAATGTTTGTTGCTGCATACAAGTTTTACGGTGGATTTTTAACCAAACGGCTTGATGTAAACAACAACAAAGAAACTCCGGCACACACAATGTCGGATGGAGTTGATTACTGTCCTGCAAAGGCTCCGGTTTTGCTTGGTCATCATTTTGCTTCAATAGCTGGCGCTGGTCCCATTGTGGGTCCTGTAATTGCAGCAGGATTCGGATGGTTGCCGGTTTACCTTTGGGTTGTTTTTGGTTCAATTTTTATCGGTGGTGTTCACGACTACGCAAGTATAGTAGCTTCAGTGCGGCATCAAAGCAAATCAATTGGATTTATAATTCAATCGTACATCGGAATAAGCGGTAAAAAACTCTTCCTGATTTTTGCGTGGGCAACTTTAGTTTTAGTTATTGCTGTGTTCACAATTATTGTTGCTGACACTTTCACACATATTCCAAGCGCAGGAACTTCTTCAATATTGTTTATGCTGCTTGCGGTAGTATTTGGAATTGCAATTTACAGATTAAAAGTTCCGTTATGGATTGCGACAACTGTCGGAGTTATTTTACTTTTTCTTTCTATTCCAGCCGGTAACCTATTCCCTATTCAACTTGATGCACTAGCATGGCAGTTAATTTTATTTGTTTACATTTTTATTGCATCAACAGTTCCTGTTTGGATCTTGCTGCAGCCGCGCGATTATCTCAACTCATTTTTTCTTTATGCTTTAATGATCGGCGGATTAGTCGGAGTATTCTTTGCGGCACCGGCAATTAATATTCCTGCATTTAATTCTTTTTCTCTGGATAAAGTTGGATACTTATTCCCTGCACTCTTTGTAACTGTTGCATGTGGCGCAATTAGCGGATTCCACTCCATTGTTGGAAGCGGAACAACTGCCAAGCAACTGAACAAAGAAACAGATGGAAGAATTGTTGGTTATGGTGGAATGTTAATCGAGGGTTTGCTTGCGGTTTTATCACTTGTTGCTGTTGCTTCAATGGTAAACAAAGAATTTATTGATATTCTTGTTACAAAAGGTCCGGTTACTGCTTTTTCGCTTGGAGTTGCAAGATTTATAAATGCAATTCCCATATTAAATATTTCAGTAGCAACCGCACAAACTTTTACAGCTCTTGCTGTTTCAGCATTTGCTCTTACTTCGCTTGATACAGCAACTCGTTTAGCAAGATTTATGTTTCAGGAATATTTTGAAAATAAAGAGAGTGAAAAACAATCCATATTTGTTTCTAATAGATATGCGTCAACGGCAATTACAGTTTTATTCGGAGCCGCTTTAACATTAAGCGGAAAAACAATGTCGATCTGGCCGGTATTTGGAAGTGCAAATCAGTTACTTGCAGCACTCGCATTGCTTGCTTTAACAGTTTGGGTTGCAAATCTTAAAAAGGGATTTCTATTTGTTTTAATTCCTATGATATTCATGTTCGCTGTTACTTTAACTGCACTAGCAATGCTCATCTATACTAATTATTATTCAGCAAATTATACATTATCAATCATATCAATATTGCTATTCACTTTAGCAGTATTACTGGGATTAAAAGCATACAACGTATTAACTAATAAAAAAGAATTGATTAACGAACCCGTTTAATGGAGAAAATTAATGAAAGAAAAAGTTTTAAAAATATGGCCTGAAATCAACTGGATTGAAAATAAAGAGTTGAGAGAAAAAGTATTAAACTGTTGGGTTTACGCAATTGAAAATTCTGTCTTATCTCCTGAAGATTTAGAAGTAATTCCTTTTTCCTTATTGATAAAAGATTGTAAAATATCTTTTATGAATCACAAACGTACAGCAGTTCAGCTTTCTGTTGATATTGCTAAACGTATGAAAGAAAATTTTAAAGATGAAATAAAAATCGATATGGATTTATTAATTGCTGGAGCAATTTTAATCGATATTGGAAAACTAATTGAGTATGATAAAGTAGATGGAAAACTCGTTACAAGTAAAGCGGGAACTCTTCTGCGTCATCCATTTAGCGGAGTTTCAATTGCTGATAGGTTTGGATTGCCTTATGAAGTTCAGCACATTATCGCATATCATGCAAAAGAAGGTGATCTAGCAAAACGTAATACCGAAGCAATAATAGTTCATCATGCGGATTTTGTATTCATTTGATCCGTTTAAGATGTAATCGATAAACGAAAGACGAAAAAAGAGAAACGATTTTATGTTAAATTTAGCACACAAAAAATTAGATGTCTGGAAGAAAAGTTTAACTCTTGTTTCACAAGTCTATAAATTAACTCAATCGTTCCCTCGTGAAGAACAATTTGGATTAATTTCACAATTAAGAAGAGCGTCCGTTTCTGTTATATCCAATATCGCAGAAGGATTTGCAAGAAGTTCTGAAATTGAAACAAAGCGATTTTTAGAAATTTCACGATCATCTTTAGTTGAAGTTGATACATAAATCGAAATCGCACTAAAACTAAATTATTTGAATCAAAAAGATATTATTGACTTAATTGAAAGTTCGAATCATATCTTTGCTATGTTAACTAAATTAATAAATAAATTTTCAAAAGTGTAAAAACGATATACGTCTCTCGTCTTTCGTTTTTCATCTTTCGGAGGTAAAATGGCACAGACACTCATCGAAAAAATAGCACAAAAATTTGCTGTTGGATTAAATCCGAAGCACGAGGTACATGCAGGTGATTACTTATCAATAAAACCTGCTTATGTAATGACTCACGATAATACCGGTGCAGTAATTCCCAAGTTCAAATCGATTGGGGCTAAAAAACTTTTTAATCCAAGACAAGTTGTTAACACACTTGATCATAATGTTCAGGATAAAACTGAAAAGAATTTGGAGAAGTATAAAAAGATTGAAGAGTTTGCTAAATCAATGGGTGCAGATTTCTATCCAGCCGGTCGTGGAATCGGGCATCAAATAATGTGTGAAGAAGGTTATGCTTTCCCAGGGACTATGGTTGTTGCGTCTGATTCACATTCAAATATGTATGGCGGATTAGGTTGTCTCGGAACTCCAATTGTTCGTACCGATGCTGCAGCAATTTGGGCTACAGGAAGAACCTGGTGGCAGGTTCCTCCGATTGCAAAAGTTGAACTGAAAGGAAGCTTAAGACAAGGTGTAACTGGTAAAGATGTTATCATTGCCTTTGCGGATATTTTAATCACGATGAAGTTTTAAATCACGCAATAGAATTTGCTGGTGATGGAATACGTTATCTTACTATAGATGAAAGATTAGCCATTGCAAATATGACAACTGAATGGGGCGCACTTGCAGGTGTCTTCCCTATCGATCTTGCAACAATTCTATGGTTAAAGAAGCGCGAAAGATTTATTGAGCATCGCGGACTCGAAGGTGTTTTCTCCGATGCTGATGGTAAAGGACAACATCCAAGGATAAATCATAAAAGAATAGAAGAATTAGAACACAACACTCCACAAGCAGATTCGGGTGCTTTTTATGCAAAAGAATTAACTATTGATTTATCAACCGTAGAACCTTTTGTTAGTCAGGACCAAATACAGTTAAAACTTATGCTGCTGTTTCTGATCTGAAAGAAAAAAATATTACAGATCAATAAAGCTTATCTTGTTTCCTGTGTTAACAGTCAGAGTTGATGATATTGCTGAAGCTGCTGCAGTTGTTAAAGGGAAAAAAATAAATTCTAATGTTAAGTTTTATATTGCAGCCGCATCAAGTGAAGTACAAAAAGAAGCTGAACGATATGGTTATTGGCAATCATTAGTTGAAGCAGGTGCAATTCCACTTACCTCCTGGTTGCGGACCTTGTATTGGGCTTGGAACAGGCTTACTTGAAGATGGTGAAGTCGGAATTTCTGCAACTAACAGAAACTTTAAGGGTAGAATGGGATCACCAAGCGCACAAGCTTATCTCGCTTCTCCAGCTGTTGTTGCAGCATCTGCAATTTCTGGAAAGATTGACTACGATTGGAAGAATAAAGAACATCGAGAACTAAAAGGCTCAATAAGCATAAATGAGAAGAATAGCAGTGAAAAAGTTTCAGTAAAAATTATTGATGGATTTAAACCTGTCATTGAAGGTGAATTGATTTTCTGTCATCAGGATAATCTGAATACCGATGGAATTTATCCCGGTAAGTACACTTACAATGATGATATGACCCCACAGCAGCAGGCAGAAGTTGTTATGGAAAATTATGATCCTGACTTTGTTAAGATTGCAAAAGCCGGAGATGTACTTGTTGGCGGATTTAACTTTGGAACAGGTTCATCGCGTGAACAAGCCGCAACTGCTTTAAAGTATAAAGGCATTCAGTTAGTTGTTGCTGGAACTTTTAATGAAACTTACAAACGAAATGCATTGAACAACGGATATCTTTTAATTGAATGTCCGCAACTTGTAAACGATTTAAAGGCTAAATACGGCAAAGACAAACTAACGGTTAAATCCGGAATGAATGTTAAGATAGATTTTGAAAATTCTTCATTAACATTTGATAACAAGACGTATTCTATTGATCCGGTTGGTGAAGCAGCACAAGAGTTAATTGTTACCGGCGGATTGGAAGAATGGGTGAAAAAGAACTTATAACACAACACAGTCATTAAAGGATTGCTTTGATTCAATCGTAATGACATCAATAAAAATTAAGGAAGAAATTATGAACAAATCAATCTCAAGAACAATTTCAGAATTTGCAGTTAACCTGCAATACAAAGATTTGCCAAAAGAAGTTATACACGAAGTAAAAAGATATCTTTATGATTCCATCGGTTGTGCTTTCGGTGGGTATCACACAAAAGATGTGAAAATACTTAGAGATATTTACAAAGAAATGGGCGGGAAAAAAGAATCAACAGTAATTGGTTACGGCGATAAAATTCCTGCTGTTAATTCTTCACTTGTAAATTCATTAATGATTCGTGCATTAGACTTCAACGATATTTATTGGAAAGAAGATCCATCGCATCCGTCTGATATCATTCCCGCCGCGCTGTCAACTGCGGAAATGGTAGGCGCTTCTATGGAAGATGTAATAACTGCAATCGTTCTTGCATACGAGTTTGAACAAAGACTTTGCGAGTTTGCAGTTCCGGGAATACGCGAGCGAAAATGGCATCATGCAACGTTAACACAATTTGTTTCTCCGATTGTTGCAGGTAAAATTTTAGGATTAACAGTTGATCAAATGGTTAATGCTATTGGAATCAGCGGAAGTCACAACCATACCATTGGCTGTCCAACTGCCGGTAAACTTACTATGATGAAAAATACAGTTGATCCGATGGCAACACAATCTGGAGTATTTGCAGCACTTATGGCGCAACGTGGCTACAGCGGCACGGAAGCAGTATTTGAAGGCAAAGAAGGTTTTATGGATTGCTTCCTTGGATTTAATCCAAAAGAAAACAAAGTGGAACCTGTAAGCATGAAAGGCAGGGACGGAGTTTCTGAATGGAAATGGAATATTGAAAAATTGATTGGCGGCTTAGGTGAATCGTACAAAATTCTTGAATGCAGTATGAAAGCATTTCCAACTGAAGCTTTAACTCACACCCACATTTCAGCAACTTTAAAAGTTGTAACAAAAAACAATATAAGTTATGATCAAATTGAATCTGTGACATTAACAACTCTTGCACAAGCGTATGATATTCTATTTGATCCGCATAAGTATCGTCCTGAATCAAGAGAAACCGCTGATCACTCACTCCCCTATTGCATCGCTGCAGCTTTGGTTGATCATAAAATTACCACCCAATCATTCTCAGATGAAAAATTAAAAGACCCAAGAATTTGGGAAGTGATTGATAGAATTAAAGGCGAACCTTCAAAAGAGTTTGAAAAGATGTTTCCTGCAAAACAACCAAGCAAAGCGGTTGTTAGAACAAAAGATGGCAGAGAGTTTTCAGAATATTTAGAATTCCCTAAGGGTGATCCGCGTGAACCTATGACAATGGAAGATCTTGATAATAAATTTGATGCCCTGTCTGAAAAACTTTTTGCTGCGGGAAGAAGAAAAGAAATTAAAGAAGCTATCTTTAGTGCAGAATTAATGACTGCTAAAGAATTTATGAAGAAACTAAACGTTTAATAACATACAGTCATTGCGCTCCCGACAATGTCGGGAGAAGCAATCTGCCAATAACAGATCGCTTCGTCATTTCATTCCGCGCGATGACATTCTCTAGAGGGATTATATGAAACAATACATAAAAAAAAGTTCAGCCGGTAAACGCGGTGATTCCGTACGTTCTGATTGTTACATTGAACTTAAAATTCAGGATAAGGGTGGAATAAAAATTAATCTGCAAAGTAAAGTAGATACAATGTACGGTGAGGCTATCAAAAAACAGATTACTGAGATGTGTCTGTTTTTTGAAATTGAAAACGCAAAAGTACTTGTAGAAGACAGCGGCGCTTTACCCTTTGTTACTTGCAGCCAGATTTGAACTCGCCGTAAAAAGATTATTTCCTGATTTATCAAAAGAATTTTTACTTCCATTTAATAAAAAAAATAAGTACACAACTACTAAAGATAAATTGCGACGAAGCAGACTTTATTTACCGGGAAATGAACCAAAGTTTTTTGTTAATGCAGGTTTACATTCACCTGATGGAATAATTTTAGATTTGGAAGATAGCGTAGCTCCGACAGAAAAAGATTCTGCACAATTAGTAGTTAGAAACGCTCTTCGCTCAGTTGATTTTTACGGAGCTGAAAGAATGGTTCGTATTAATCAATTGCCAAAAGGAATAGAAGATTTAAAATATATTATTCCTCATAATGTGCACGTAATATTAATTCCCAAATGTGAATCTGCGGAACAAGTAAAAACAGTTGCACAGGAAATCAAAATTCTAAAATCAGAATATGCAATTGTTGATACAATATATTTGATGCCAATAATTGAAAGCGCACTTGGAGTTATTAAAGCCTATGAAATTGCATCTGCTTCTGAAAAAGTTTGTGCGTTGGCAATCGGGCTTGAAGATTACACCGCAGATATTGGAACACAGAGAACAAATGAAGGACGTGAAAGTATTTTTGCAAGACAGATGCTGGTTAACGCGGCAAAAGCTGCTGGCATTCAGGCCATCGATACTGTTTTCTCTGATGTTGCAGATATGGAAGCACTAAGACAAAGCGTTATCGAGGCAAAATCTATTGGATTTGAAGGCAAGGGATGTATTCATCCTCGTCAAATAAAAGTTGTACACGAAGCTTTTGCACCAACAACAGAGGAGATTGAAAAGGCCAAGAAAATTGTTCTTGCTTTTGAAGAAGCTCAGAAAAAAGGATTGGGTGTTGTTTCACTCGGAAGTAAAATGATTGATCCACCGGTTGTAAAGCGTGCACAAAACATAATGCATCTTGCAAAACTGAATAAGTTAATTTAATTGGGAGGAATGGCTTAATGTCATTCTCATAAACTTTAAGGGAGAAGATTATGAAGATATTAATATGTTCAATTTGTTTTGTTCTTTTAAGTACACATTTATATGCTAGTGGTTTAAATTTTATAGGTTACAAAATAAATCCTGATTCAACAATTCTATCTGAAGAAAGTATTATTCATTATACAATCGCAGATTCGATTTTAAATAAATTGCCGTTTAAAAATCAAAACAATTTAAATAGATTTTTTCCCGGAGTGGTTTCTTATTTCCAGGATTTCTATATCCGTGGTGGAGCAAATTATGAAACGGGATTTTTTATCGATGGTGTAAAATTTAATGATTTATTTTCCGGCGGTAATTCTTTTTTTCTTAATCCAAATGTGTTTGAAAAAATTGATTTTTATAACGGATTTATTCCAAATGATTTTGGAAACACATCTTCAGGATTGTTTAATTACAAATTAAAAACTGGAGGAGAAAAATTAGAATTTAGTGCTGAACACTTGAATGATAATATGACTTTCACAAGTGATCCTTATTCCGGAAAGAAAAGATTGGGTAGCTATTTTTACGGTTATAATGAAACCAATTTAAGTGTTGGTGGACCTTTGTATTTTTCAAATGTTAGATTTTTTACAAATGTAAATTATCTTTTTCAACGCGATAAAAATCCGCAAAGATACCCTGGGGCAAACAACTTAACATTCTCTGATGACTACTTTACTCCGCCAGACTCTATAACCTTCAACCTTCCGGCAGGCATTGTTCCATTTAATTCATTTGAGAGTTTTAATTTACTCTCAACTTTGTTATTAGATTTTGATAATATTAAAATAAAAGCTTCAGGAATTTATTATGATGAAAATAGCTACACTGAAAGAAATCACATAGAAGATTATTTGAATACAAGGTTAGGCTTAGTTGATAAAAATGGTGGAATAATAAATTTTCAATTTGATCACAAGGTAAATGAAAATCTTTCGTATTCCCTAAACGCAAACTATTATTCTAATTATGCGGTAAATTTATTTGATAATCAAAATATTTATAATGTTTTTTCTAACACAGGAAAACCGGATGATGATGGTTATAATCTTGCTCTTTATCAACAAATGTTTGGAGAGGAAAAAGGAGCAAAAATGTATCAATTACATCAATTAGAATTATCATATAATCCTGCTGGCGGCCAGCAAATATTTTACGGACCACCTAGACAAATTGGCTTTGGAATTAAACTCAATTATTAAAAAATAAGATTAAACTATGAAACTAGTAAAAAATGCAGCAGGAAGATTTGTTCCAACAGAAGTAAATGGAGAAATTCAAATTCCATTTAAAGGCGTTGATAAATACAAACCTAATGGAGTAAAAGCAAAACCTCAGATTCGAACCTGTATTGATTATCCATCTGATGGAAATAAAGTTGTTAAAGATTTAAAAACTGCACTAAAAAAAGCAGGACTGAAAGATGGAATGACAATTTCTACTCATCACCATTTAAGAAATGGTGATGCTGTTACTAATATGCTTTTTGATGCAGTTAAAGAAATGGGAATTAAAAATATTCGCTGGTTTCCTTCAGCTTCATTTCCTGTTCACTCACACTTAATAAAATATTTGGAAGATGGAACAATCCATCACATTGAAGGAAGTATGAACGGCCCGCTTGGTAAATTTACAACCGAAGGTAAAATGAAAGGTGTTGGTGTACTTCGTTCTCACGGCGGAAGATACCAATCATTGCAGGATGGTGAGGTACACGTTGATATTGCTGTCCTGCTAGCACCAACAGCCGATCCTTTCGGAAATGCTACTGGAGATCGTGGTAAATCTGCTTGCGGATTAATTGGTTTTGCACTCGGTGATTCTGAATATGCCGATAAGGTAATTATCGTTACTGATAATCTTGTTCCTTTCCCCTGTGTTCCATGGCAAATACAAGGCAACAATGTTGATTTTGTAGTTGAAGTTGAATCACTCGGCGATCCTAAAAAAATTGTATCAGGTACTACTGAAGTAACTAAATCGCCAGATCGTTTATTGATTGCAGAATATGTTGCAGATTTTATTGAAGCAGCGGGAATTATGAAAGATGGTTTCTCACTTCAAGCCGGGGCAGGCGGAACCAATCTTGCATTTGTACTTTTCTTAAAGGAAAAGATGAAAGCTGCAGGTGTTAAAGCAAGATTTATGCGTGGCGGCAGTACAAAATATCTAGTTGAAATTTTAGAAGAAGGATTAACAGATTACATTCTTGACGGACAAACCTTTGATCTGGAAGGTGTAAGAAGTATGCGTGAAAATGCAAATCACGTTAACACATCTCCATTCACTAGTTATAATTTTCATGGTAAAGGAAACTTTGCATCAATTGTTGATACAGCAGTTCTCGGCGCGACAGAAGTTGATGTGAAGTTTAATGCTAATGTAGTTACTCATTCTGATGGGTTTTTGCTGCACGGAATCGGTGGTTGGCAGAATTGTTTATATTCAAAATGCACGATCCTTGCCATTCCATCTTTTAGAGATCGTATTCCCGTTATCGTTGATGAAGTTACCACATTGTGTGGTCCAGGAGAATTGATTGATGTTATCATTACAGAAAGAGGAATTGCGATCAATCCATTGCGAAAAGATTTATTAAAAGCAGTAAAAGATTCCGGGCTTCCAATTAAAGATATCAAACAGATTAAAAAGGAAGTTGATGAAATTTGCGGCGGGGCTCCAGCCAAACCTAAAATCAATAAAGAAAAAGTTGTTGCAATAATTAAGTGGGTTGATGGAACTGTTTTAGATTCTGTCTTCAAAGTTGAAGATTAAGACAGTAAAGAAATTATTAAGTTGGTAAATATCATTAAAAATATCTTGAAACTATGAAAAATAAAATTGTTTCTGATTCAAAAACAATTGGTATTGCATTCGGTGCTGGTGGGGCCCGAGGTATTGCCCATATATTGATGATTGAAGCTTTAGATGAACTTGGAATAAAACCTTCAATTATTGCTGGTTCAAGTATTGGTGCGGTTGTAGGAGCATTTTATGCTGCTGGATTTTCTTCAAAAGATATGAAAGAAATTCTTAATCAACTTATTAATCCCAAAAGCGATTCTGTTTTTGATTTTCTTCTTAAATCAGATATTGTAAAAATGTTTACTATGTTCGATCCGCAGTTTATTAAATCCGGATTTATAAAAGGTGAAAAATTTCAGAAATACATGGAATCACATCTGAAAGTTTCAAGATTTGAAGAATTAAAAATTCCACTTAAAATTGTTGCAACTGATTACTGGCAAAAAGAAGCGGTAGTTTTTGAAAAAGGTGATCTAATTCAACCGATAAAAGCTAGTTATTCTTTGCCGGGTTTGTTTACTCCGGTTAAAATTAAAAACAGGATTTTAATAGATGGCGGTGCAGTTAATCCCCTGCCTTTTGATTTGATAATGAATCAGTGTGATATTACAATTGCAATTGATGTAACAGCATTCAAAGCACAAAACGAAAGTGAAATTCCGCCAACTTTTGATTCTGTTTTTACAACTTATCAAACAATGCAGAATTCAATAATTAAGGAACGATTAAAATTTCTTAAACCTGATATCTATATCAGGCCCGAAATATTTGATGTGAGAGTATTTGATTTTGTTAAGGCTGACTTAATTTTTAAGCAGGCTGAATCCGCAAAAGATGAATTAAAAAAGAAACTTGAAGTTCTGATTAACAAAAATTAGATGAGATTCCCGCCTTCACGGGAATGACAAACAATAATCTAGCCTGCTCTTAATGCATTAACAATATTTAATCTTGCTGCACGCACTGAAGGTAAAAATCCACCTAATACACCCATGACTACTGCAAAGATTAGTGATGAAATAATAATTGAGGGTGATAGTGAAAATGAGAATGCAAGTTCTGAAAATGAATTCCAGTTTAAAGTTGAAATGGTAAAAAACTGAAGAAATGATGCGATAAAAAGTCCAACAATTCCGCCAAAAACTGAAGTTAGCAATGCTTCAAATAGAAATGCCGCCAAAATACTTCTCCTGCTAAATCCAAGTGATCGCATAGTACCTATTTCAACAGTTCTATTTGCAACTGCTGAATACATAGTAATCATAGCTCCAATAGTAGCTCCGAAACTAAATATTATTGTAATAAAAATTCCTAAAACTCTGATAAATCCGGCCAGGTATTCTGATTGTTCTTCAAAATATTTTTGTTCAGTTTTAGTTTCAAAAGGAAGTAATCTTTTATCCGTTTCAAATGATCTTTTAAAGTCTTCATAATTTGCCATATCATCTAGCTTTAATGTTAAAGTTGAAACACTTGATTCTCTGTTAAAAGCGCTTAATAATTGCCTAGCATCACCCCACATTTCAGATTCGAATCCACTACCTTCTGCCTCAAAAAGCCCAACTATTTCCCATTGATCTCCGGCAAACTTAACTTTACTGCCAATTTGTGCACCTTCAAATTTGTTGTTGATAGATTTGCCAACAATCAATTCTCTTAGAGATGGATTAAATAATCTGCCATCAATTAACTTTATCTGATCTCTTAATTCATATACTGTTTGAGATACTCCTCGAACAGTAACATTACTCATTCCACCACCCTTAATTTCCAGATTGATGACAACTACGGGTTCAGCAGAAATCAATAAATTACCATTACTATCCTTTGCAATATGCGGTAGAGTACGAATAATATTTTGTGTATCGCCATCAATGATACTGCTAATTTCTCCTTGCGAAGATTTACGCAGGACTTTAATGTTATCAGGTGATCCGGTCGATACAAGAGTCTTCTCAACTCCATAAGCCATCATTAAAGCTGCAGCAAAAACAAAAACCACCATAGCAATACCGGAAACTGTTATTATTGCTGTAAGCTTTCTTTCCTTAAAATTTCTAAAAGTATATTTAAATGGAATATTCATATAAACCCTTTTTGTATTATCCTACAAATCTAAATCCATCAACTATTTTTGTTTTAAGCGCACGTTGAATCGGAAAGATTGATGCAAGAACTCCAATTATTATCGCTGCACTCATTGCAAGAATAGTTGTAATTGGTTCGATAAAGAAGAACGGGAAAAATCCTTTTGGAATTGCTTGTTCAAATCCGGCAACAATCGGATAGGTTAGAGCTATACCAATTCCGCCACCAATCAAAGCTATCACCATTGATTCCCCTAAAATTAATCCAACAAGATGAAAAGCAGAGAAACCTAATGTTTTCAAAACAGCATACTCTCGTGTTCTTTCTCTAGCCGCCATAATCATTGTATTTGCTAGAACCAGCATAATAACCCCTATTATTACAAATGACATAAAATTCATTGCAGTAATAATTGCACCAGATGCAGATACAAATCCTTGCGTAAATGCTTTTTCAGTTTCAGTTTTAGTTTCGGCTGCAGAGTTTTTAAAGATCGCATCAATTTGATTTGATATTTCAGCAGAATTATTTGGATCTTTTATTAACACAATATACCATCCAACTTCGCCAGCACGAACTGGAGATTCAATTTTCATTCTTTCATCAACATAAGCCCAATGAAATAGCATTTGTGTGCCATCAGTATTTTTATTCTTTGGCTTATATATTCCGCGAACAGTAAACTCCCATCTTCCGGGAAATATATCACCCTCCAGCACCATCTGATCACCAATTTTAATATTGTATTCTTTTGCAATACTCTCTCCGATAACACACGAACTTCTTTCCTTTTTGAAGGTCGCTAATTCTTCATCCGTGATTAAAAACTCTTGCATAACATCAAAAATAGTTTCAGGATCCACTGCTAATCGTGCAAAAAAATTATTTCTATCTTTATAAATACCACCAAACCAGTTTGCGTAACTCACGGTTTGAACACCTTCTACACCTTGAATTTTATCTCTATAGGCATAAGGTAAAGGAAATAGAAATGAAACAGCTTGTCGAGTAATTAATCGATTTGCCGAGGCAGCATCAACACTGGAATCCCAGACAGTAACAACCGTTCTGAGTAATCCAAATGCCACAACAGCTATAACAATACCCAGGATTGTTAGAGAAGTTCTGAGTTTGTGTCTAAGTGCATTTTTGAAAATGAGTTTTAATATTTTCATTTCACGCTCCTACCAAATCGCCTTTTTCAAGATTCTTTACGATTCTTGCTCGTTCTGCTGCATGTGGATCGTGAGTTACCATAATAATTGTTTTTTGAAATTCCTTATTAAGTCTTTCCATCAATGTAAGAATTTCTTCGGCGGAATTTCTGTCAAGATCACCCGTTGGTTCATCTGCAACTATCAAAACTGGATCCGTAACAATGGCTCTTGCGATCGCAACCCTTTGCTCCTGTCCACCTGAAAGCTGCTTTGGAGAGTGGTGCATTCTATCACCAAGTCCGACAAGAGTTAATGCAGTTTCTACTTGCTTTTTTCTTTGTGCTTTCGAAAGTTTTGTGAGTAATAATGGCAGCTCAACATTTTCAAATGCGGTTAGAACCGGGATTAAATTATAAAATTGAAAAATAAAACCAACGTTGTTAGCACGCCATTTTGCAAGTGCAGATTCACCTAATGATGATATATTTGTACCATCAATAACTATATTCCCGTTACTTGGTTTATCAATACCTGCAATAAGATTTAACAATGTTGTTTTACCAGAACCTGATGGACCCATCAATGCAAGAAATTCGCCTTGTTCGACATTTATAGAAATATCATTTAATACTGGTATTTCAATACTATTTCTCCAGTAGGATTTAGAAACGTTTTGAACGTTAATCAATGTTGCCATTTATTCTCCTAAATAATTCCAAATTAACTTTGTTTAGAGTCGCAATAAACTGAAGCAAACTCTTAAAAAAAGATTACGTTAATCAATAAAGAAAATTTATTAATCCACTATTTTAACTGCCGTGCCATCTTTAATTTTTTCATTAAGTTTTTCGATGATTTTTTGTCCAGATTGCAATCCTGAAATAACCTCTAAATAAGAGCCAAGTGCTTGTCCGGTAACAACTTCATTTTTAGTCGCTTTATCATTTACAATAGTAAATACATATTTCATATCACCATCAATTC
Organism: uncultured Ignavibacteriales bacterium; assembly: GCA_963706055.1. GTDB lineage: Bacteria > Bacteroidota > Ignavibacteria > Ignavibacteriales > Ignavibacteriaceae > IGN3. The sequence continues at coordinate 76,060 of CAVPND010000019.1, forward strand.
TTACAGAAGATGATGGTATTACCAGAATTGGTTTCTGGTTTGTGATTGATGAATCCACAGGTTCAGTAAAAAATGATACTTTTGCACTCATTTCAGGCAGAACTCTGTTATCATAATTTTTAAATCCAACTTTAACAAGAACCGTAGCTTTAGATCTATCGGCAGTTGGAACAATCTTAAAAACAAAAGCGGAGTAACTTTTTTCTGGATAAGCATCTAAAATTATTTCACAATCCTGATTAACCTGAATTTTTTCGATGTTTGATTCGGAAACATCAGCCTCTACAAGTAAGGATTTCATATCTGCAATTGTAACAACAGCTGTTTTGGATGTGGTGCTTCCACCAAAAGGAGCAACAATTTCTCCGACTTCAGCATTCTTTGTCAGCACAGTTCCATCAAATGGAGCACGAATAAGTGTGTTTTCAATTGCAACTTCATATTGTTTGATTCTTGCATTCGCTATATCGATTGATGCAAGTAATCTATCATATCCAGCTTTCGCCTGATCAAATGTCTGTTGAGAGCTTAATCCTTTTTGATATAACTCTTTCTCTCGGTTAAAAGTGTTTTCTGCACTCACTAAATCAGCATTGTACAATTGAAGATTAGCTTTTGCTTCCTCAAGCTGCGGAAGGATATCAGTATTTTCTAGTTTTCCGATAATCTGATTTTTAATAACCTTATCGCCTTCAACAACTCCAAGAAAAATTAATCTGCCAGTTCCTTTTGATGCTATTGCGGCTTTTCGTTGTGCAACAACATATCCACTTGCCTGGAGTGAAGCAGCAGTTTGTCCGGGTTTTTGTAGTACTGCTGTAGTAAGTTTTACATCAACAGCATTACCAAATAATGAGGATATGAAAAAATAACCAACTATCAGAAGTAAGACCACTGCAGAGATAATAAAAATATTTTTCTTACCTGACTTAATCTCTTCTTTATTAGATCTGTCAATTCTTAATGATGATAAGTCTGCGTTTTTAGTTTCCATTGAAAATGCTTAGTTATTGATTGTGTAAAAATATATAAACAGAAACCCGAGCCCAAAAGTTCAGTGATAAGTGGCACATATAAATGGTGAACGAAATATAAAAAAAAGGGAATCAAATAATTCCCTTTCTAAGACAAATCAACAATTAAATTTTATCGATCAATTTTTAGTTCAAGCCACTCTTCAAGACGCGAATAAATCAATTCTCTATCAGTTTTTGAAAAATTTTTGATTCTAGATGCATGTGAACCACTTGGCAAAACCATTTTTAACGAATTAGTTTTTCCGCTTAGGCAAACTCCCGGTGCAGTCCATGGGTCATTTCCACCGTATATAAAAATACAATTCTTTGCCTCATTCATAGCCCACAAATTAATATCTTTTAATAATTTCGGATTATATACTGGATTTGAATTAGGTGGAATAAAAAAATCGGTTTGGCCATCAGCAAATTTTATATAATCCATAAAGTCTTTTATTTCATAAGCATAATAGCCGAATTCTGTATAGCACTGATAGAAAAATGGGTAACCTTCCACTATGTCTTCATCACTAAAATAAGTTACGCCTCCATTAAGCAGCAAATGATCCCAAATTTCTTTCATTGAAGATTTCTCATTAGGAATTTCTGAACAATTATTTCTCCCCCATTGCCAGAATGCAAATGAGTATTCCAACACCGCATATTCATAAGCTTTCTCTGAACCAACAATTTTATAAGATATTTTTTTATCCTCAGCATTTTTTAGAAACTTTGGATATAACTCGTTACGTTTTTCAAAACAAAGTTTTTGAAAGTTGTAAACTTTGTCTCTGCATTCCATTGTTGAAACAGTTTTTATCCATTCATATACTCTCTGATCTTCTATTGAAGTATTTAATGGTCCAACGTAAGGAACTGAAACATCTGCATCATCTGGATAAAAATATCTGTGAAATATTGCGCAAGATCCGCCTTTGCTTATTCCTGTTGTAATCCACTTTCCATTGTAATATTGTTTGAACATTTCAATTATTCGGTGATGATCATCAGCGGCTTGTTTAATTGTTAAATATTTCCAATCAAAAGGAGCAGGAACTGATTCTCCAAAATATCTATGCTCCACCATAATCTGGTTACAATTTAATAGTCTGCTTAATTCTGTTGTCCGATTATTTACAGCGTATCCGTCAAGTTCGATTACCATCGGTTTTTCTTTATCAACGTGAGATAGGAATAATTGTTCTTTAAATTTGGGTCCATCGGGATTATTATGATCGATAGGCTGAGTTATAAAAATTTCATAAGCTTCTTCAAAAATGTTATCTGCTTTGATTGGAGTTACTTCAATATCAGGTATTGATTTTAACCAGGAGTAAAGTTCAGACTCGTTTGAGTTAATTGATTGCGTAAATAAATTGGATGTAGAAATTAAAAATAGTGATAAAATTAAAATCAGTTTTTGTTTCATAGATATATCCATAAAATAGTTAATACTAAAAATTTGAGTGCTCTGTTCGATGAATAATTTCTTCTTGTAAATCTAATCCAAGATTAACAAAGTAATCACTATAGCCGGCAACTCGAACGATGAGATCGCGATAATTTTCAGGTTCTTTCTGAGCTTTTCGTAATGTGTCAGCAGTAACAACATTGAATTGAATGTGATGACCATCCATCTTGAAATACGAACGAATCAAATGTAACACACTTTCAATTCCAGATTCATCTTCTAATATCTGTGGCGCAAATTTTTGATTCAGTAATGTGCCTCCCGTTCTTAGGTGATCAATCTTTGCAGCAGATTTTAGAACAGCGGTCGGCCCTTTTCTATCTGCTCCTTGAACAGGCGAAATTCCTTCCGAAACTGGTTTATTTGAAAGTCTGCCATCAGGAGTAGCACCAATTACACTTCCGAAATAGACATGACAAGTTGTTGGAAGAAGATTAATTCTATAATGTCCGCCTTTTGTATTGGTTCTTCCATCAATCGCATTAAAATAGATTTCAAAAACTTCTTTTAGAATTTCATCTGCGTAATCATCATCATTTCCATATTTAGGAGTTTCATCCCAAATGGCTTTTCTTATCTTATCGAATCCGAAAAAATTATTTTTCATTGCATCTAAAAGTTCATCCAAAGTGAATCTCTCTTTATCAAAGACATTGTATTTTATTGATGCAAGCGAGTCTGTGATTGTGCCCATTCCAACACCTTGAATGTAAGAAGAATTATATCGTGCTCCGCCATCGTTATAATCTTTGGCTGTAAGTATACAATCATCAACTAAAACGGATAAAAATGGTGCCGGTAAATACTTAGCCCACAACCTTTCTATAATTAGATTTCCTTTTATTTTTATATCAACAAAATGGTTTAATTGGTTCTTAAATGCATCTATTAACTTATTATAATTATTAAAGTTAGAAACATCACCTGTATTCAAACCAATCGTTTTTCCTGTTCTAATATCAACACCATTATTCAATGTGATTTCTAGAACTTTGGGAATGTTAAAATATCCGGTGAGAATATAACTTTCTTTTCCAAAAGCACCTGTTTCAACACAGCCGCTTGCTCCGCCATTCCTGGCATCCACCAACGTTTTACCAACCCGAAGCATTTCCTGGACAATGACATCAGTATTAAAAATTGATGGCTGCCCAAATCCAGTTTTTGTGATATTTAGAGTTTTCCGCAAAAACTGATCCGGATTTTTCTTACTCACTTGGACCATTGAGCTTGGTTGCAGCAGTCGCATTTCTTCAATAACATCTAGAATAAGATATGTTAATTCGTTCACTCCATCTTCCCCTTCAGGAGTCAAACCACCAAGATTAATTAAACAAAAATCTGTATATGTGTTACTTTCCTGCGCCGTAACTCCAACTTTTGGTGGTGCAGGCTGATTATTAAATTTTATCCAGAAGGATTCGAGAAGTTCTTTAGCTTTTGCTTGATTTAACAATCCGCTTTCAATATCTCTTTTGTAAAAAGGATATAAATGCTGATCAATTCTACCCGGGTTAAAAGAATCCCAAGTATTTAATTCAATTATAACACCTATGTGCACAAACCAATAATATTGTAAAGCTTCCCAGAAAGTATTTGGTTTATTTTCAGGCACTCTTTTGCATATACCAGAAAGAGTTTCAAGTTCGTTTTTCCTATCTTTATCATTCTCAATCGCTGCTAGATCAGCTAAATAGTTTGAATATCTTTTTGAGAAATCGACTAAGGCATCTACTACAATTTCCATAGCTCTTAATTCTTCTCTTTTTTCAACAGCATTTCTATCATTGAAAAAGTCCAAAGAAGCAATACTATACTCTATATCCTTTTTAAAATCCTTAAAGCCTTTCTTGTATATTTTGTCATCGAGTACTGTGTGCCCGGGTGCTCTTTGTTCCATAAACTCAGTAAAGATTCCAGCCTTGTATGCTTCTTTCCATTCCTGATCTAATTCAATAAAAATCCTATCGCGTAAGGATCTACCCTGCCAAAATGGAATAATTTCATTTTCCTGAATACTTTTTGTCTCTTTATCAACTTTAAAAGAAATTTTTTCACGGGTATCCAAGATTTCAAAATCTTTTAATGAATGAGTACATATCTCCGGATATGTTGAGGTGGCAGCTGGTCTTGGTCCCCTTTCTCCAACAATTAGTTCACCTTCACATACATAAAGTTCTTTATTGTCTAGCAAATATTTGAAAGCCAAGGCTCTTGCTACCGGTGTTGAAACTCTATCTGCTTTCCCACTTTTATAAAAATCCGTAATCAATTTTGCTCTTTCAAGATCAATTGATGGAATAGCATTTAGAGTTTGTTCACGTAGTTTTTTTATTCTTTCGTTCATTATTTAGCCTTTTAACGATACTTTAATATTTAGGTTGTCAAAAAGGGATTTTATTTCTAGTAGTTTTTCGTTGCTTTGAGTTTGTAATTCACCAATTTTTGAAAACTTATTGAATCTTTTATATTTTGATTCAGCTATTTTATTGTATGGCAATAAATCAATCTGCTTAATGTTCTTTAAAGAGGTTAACAGAGAAATTGTGTCGTTTAAATTTTTTTTCGTATCAGTAATATCAGGTATCAACGGTATTCTTATTACTACTTTATTCCCAAGATTAGTAAGAAGTTTTAAATTATCAAGAATCAATTTATTTGAAACATCTGTATATACAATGTGATCCTTTTCATCAATAAGTTTAATATCATATAAAAAAATATCAGTATCATCATAAACCTTAGTGAAAGCTTCAAACTGAACATATCCTGATGTGTCGATTGCGGTTTTTAAACCAAATGATTTGCATTTTTTTAAACATTCGCTTAAATACTGATACTGAATCAATGGTTCGCCGCCAGAAAAAGTAATACCACCTGAGGATTCATCATAAAATATTCTGTCCTTTAATAATTCTTCAATTAATTCTTCAACTGAATATTGTTTGCCGAAGATGGTGTCTTCTACACATTCTTTATTGAAAGTTGTGGATATTGATTTTACTTGGAAGGATTCAGAAAATTCACGAATACTTTCTGGATTTTGACACCACCAACACCTTAAAGAACATCCCTTAAGAAATACAGTGGTTCTTATTCCAGGACCATCATGAAGTGCAAATCTTTTAATGTCAAAAATAAGTCCGTTCAAAATTTATCATCCTAAAAGATTTTTTTACTTAGTTAAAATTTCAAAAAATTCTATTAACTACAATCTTTCCTCAAAATAATTTTAATAGATTATTGAATCTTAAGTTTATTCAATCCTCCGCCATATGTTGTAATCCAAAGATCGCCATTTAAATCCAGGATACAGCTTGTAACTACATCAGATGAAATAAGCGAATTTGATTTTTTATATGATATTGTGCTTGCATCTTGATTTACTAGAACCAAACCTTCATTTGTTGAAATCCACTTCCTATTATTCGCATCAATAAAAATATCATTCAGAATATTTGCAGCCGAGCCATAATACGTATTTGTGAAGGTTGAGCCATTAAAGACAGAAACACCATTTCTTTTGCCAAATACATTCTGATGACAACTCCATACATTTCCGAATTGATCTATATCGATAGCAGAAACAGTTTTAGTTGGATAAAAGTAAATCGAATCCGGGTAGTAAGTAATTATTTCATTTTTCAATTTTATAATTCCGTTATTGGTAGCCATCCAAATGGAATTATCTGAACTAATAATTAAATCATTAGTCCATAAATTAAAATTAGAATCATTGTAGCGAGTCCAGTTAGCACCATCAAATTTAAATAAACCAGATGTAGAACCAATCCAGGCATTACCGAAATTATCAAATTTTATAGAAAGAATATCATTTGATGTGAGACCAGAATTAGAGTTATTGTAGTTTGTCCAGTTTATTCCATTAAAAATGCCTATCCCGTTATTAGTTCCCAACCAAACATTATTATTATTATCTACACTAATTGAATTAATTCTGTTTGAAGGGATGCCGGAATTAGCAGTGTTAAATAAAATAAAATTAGATCCATCAAATTTTAGGAGTCCTTTATCAATAGCAGAAATCCATTTGTAATTATTCTGATCTACAGCGATAGCTTTTAGATTATTTGAAACAATACCGGAATTTGAAACTTGAAAATCCACCCACTCTGAAGTATCCTGCAAAACGTTTGAGTATAAATTCATTTTGCCGCTTTCAACTACAGTATTAAAAGTAATTGATCGATGTTGTGGATACGATAATGTAATTGAATAATTACCTGGTAACAGATTTTCAATTGTATCCGGAGTTGTTGATGTGAGTAATGAATCGAAAATTTTTATCGTGGCTCCAGCAGGAATAGAAAACAGATTTATTCTTCCATACATACCTGGATTACTGAGATAATCAATATAGAGGCTCTTTCGTTCATCTTGCAGCAACTGAATTGCAAGAGTTGAATCTTTATAAAATTTCTTTTTGAGCATAATATTATAGGATCCAGCATCCATAAAAGTAAGACTATCAGGTGTAATCGATCCTGTATTTTTTCCATTAATATAAATTGCAAATCCCTGCGGATTCGATTCGAATATTATTTTCCCTTTTTGAGGTTCAGTTTCTACCTGGGTTGTAGATAATTCCCTTTCACATCTTACGGTTAGCAATATTATAATAGGAATTATTAAAAATAAATTCTTTGTCCAGACAATATTTAACAATGTTTTAAAAATCATATAAATAGTTAAAGTTAAAACTTCTTACATAAGTTTCTAATATTTTAAGTCTTGTAAATTTTTTACTGATCTGCGAGCCAAAAATTCCAAGCCCGCCGGAAATATTTGAGTAGTCACCCTCATCAAATCTTATTGAGAGATTATTGGTGTTTGAATTGGAAACAGAGATATATCGAGATACCTCTGCATCAAATGTTATCACTTCAAAATCAAGAACTTGATGTAATGTTACACTCGATGGATCTTCAAGGGTTGCTGAGTAATCTTCTAAATATTTATTTATTGCATCCAATTGATAAGAAACAGCTAAATTTTTTGATGCAACCGGAAAAACGGGTTGAAGATCACCATTAATCGTTTCATACTTTAAAGGCAGTTCTTTATAAAAGATTTCTTTAAGTCCATTATTTATCCGTTCACACTTTATTCTTAAACGAGGTAAATAATAATACTGAAGAGATCGGGATGTCCAGAAAACCTGAACAATACTCTTTCCAACAGGCGGAACTAAAACCTCACTAGTATTTGTAAACAAAATATCTTCCGGTGTTCTGCTAAAAGCTTTTAATCTTCTGCCTGATTTTAATAAAATTTCTAATTCAATATCTTTTGAATAATCAATTTTAAACCTATTAGAGAAATAATATTTTATAGTATCCGGACTATCTGAAGAAATTATACTTGTTTCATTAAATCTATAGACCGAATCCTGATACCAGATTCTTACATCAGCACCCTCTTCAAATAAAAATTTTGGAGTAGAGCCTATATTAGATTCATTTGAATAATTATTCGTGACAGATACTAATTGTAAAGTTGTGTCTGATCTTAAAATACAAGCAACTCCGTAATTCTGTTTGAAATCGGTATAAGGATTAAAAGATTCTTCACAGGATATTGTATAAAAAGACAGCAAAACAATAATCAAATAAAATACTCTTTTCATATTTCTACCTTTACAGTAGCTGTAAAAAGAAATGGTAGCATGTTTACCCTTTTGCCAGATTCACGCTCGTAGTAAAAAATATTTTCTCTATTATAAGCGTTAATTACATTTAAACTTATACTTAAAACAGACGGACCGATTATAAGCTTTCTTGATAATCCAAGATCAAGTCTGTGGTATGCAGGCAGCCTGCCTAAATTTTTATCTGCTAAAATTAGGTATGGTAAATAGTTTGAACTGTTTGGAGTAACTTCAAATGGATTTTCTATCTTGTATTTATCATAGTATGAAATCAATTGAGTAAATGGTAAACCAGAAGAGATTGACCAGACAGCACTGAAATTCCAGGAGTTATCGATATTATATTCTAATAAAATATTTCCTGTATGCCTTGTATCATACTTTGGATAATAAACATATTCATTTACAGTCTTGAATACCCAGCTTAAAGAGTAGGCCGTTGATATAGAGTAGATATCATTGTGTATGTAGTAGCCAACTTCCCATCCGTATGATTCCAGTCTACCCGAAACCAAATCAGGATCGAAAAAAAATATTTTATTTTGATTGATTACAGGAAGATCTCTGCTTTTTCTATAGTATCCTTCTATCTGCAAACTTGATTCTTTAGAAAATTCATATTCAATTCCGCCTGAAAAACTTAAGCCTTGCGAAGGATTTAGATAATCAGGGATTATTATCCATGGATCAAAAATTGAAATTATCTCATCTTCATCAGAAACCGCAGCAACCTCTTGCAAATATATACCGGCGGATCCTTTTAGAATTAGCTGCTCAATTGGTCTGAAGGTAAAACTTGTTCTTGGTTCAAAAAAACCTGAAGAATGACTATTTAATCCTGTAGCGTTTAATCGCGATCCTATATCCCATCCAAATAACTTATGTCTTAACAATTTATATTTTGCGTATATGCTTATATTTCCAGCAAACCTGCTAATCTGAGATTCAATTCCTGTTTTATTTTCTAAAAGCAGCTGTGTGTCTAGTATCTTAATCATCAATCCTAAATCTATCTCATCTTTAGTATCAAGCACTGCATTAAGATCAAATGAAATCGAAATATCTTTAACAACATTATTTAAGGGTTTCAAATTACTGCCGTTTGGATTAATTTTCCCCTCAAAATTACTGGCAGAGATTCCTAGCCTTGAAAAGAATGGTGCATCATAAATTTGAAGCCACTCAAAATCAAAAAGAAAATTTTTCCAACTATACTCCTCACGATCTGGATCAGGATATCTTATGTTATCGCCACTGAGAAATGTGAATAGCGAGAATTTTGCATTGTTAAAAATATTTGGACTTGAATAATTTATCTTGGCAGAAATATCATAAAAATCTATTGGTAATGATTCATTATTAAGAAACTTTTTTAAGATGTTATCCGAATGACTAAATCTGCTTGTAACTATAAATGAGCCGTTTGGTATAGGTCCTTCAGCCAACAATTTACCAGTTAAAAAACTAACACTGCCGCTTGTACTAAATCTGTTATTGTTTCCATTCTTGCTTAAAACGTTAAGGATAGATGACAGCCTGCCTGAGTATTCAGAAGAAAACCCACCTTTAAAAAATTCTATTGAGTTTATCATATCCGGATCTATCGAACTAAATAATCCCAGGGAATGGAATGGAGCATAAAGAGTAACACCATTTAAAAGCACAAGATTCTGATCCCCGCTGCCTCCACGAACATAGTACCTTCCTGAGATATCACCCGTAGAACTAACTCCGGGTAAATATTGCAAGCTTCTCACAACATCAGTTTCAATACCTTTGGGAAGATTTTCTAATTGTTTTATAGAGATTTTTTCTAATCCAAGATCCGTAACATTTTTTTCAATGATACGTTCCCCAATTTTTTCGATTGGATTTAATTCCAGGTTGGTTGGCTGTAAACTGATTGAAATATCTTTTAGTTCATCTGGAAGTAATGCGAATGTAATAATCTTTGTTTTGTACCCTACATAAGATATCATAGCTTCAAATTGTCTATTGCTAGGAATATTGCTGATCAAAAACATACCTCGTTTATTCGTAGATGCACCTGTATTTAATTCGTTAATAAATACATTGCAATAAACAAGAACTTCGCCATCCGTAGAATCAGTAACAATCCCCCTAAGTTTTCCAAACTGCTGAGAAAATATTTGCTGAAGATTTACTGTGTTAAGAAGAACCAGTATTAAAATAATAGTGCTAAACTTGAACCGCATTATTCGAGAAAAACCTTAAAAATGTTGCGCAAATATAGAATACATCTTCTTAAAATGATATTCTAAAAACTGATTTGTAAAAATAAAATTAAAGAGTAATTACCGGATTTAATATTATCTGATATCATAGACTTAAGTTAAACGATTCAACTGTTAAAAATTTTATTTATCATTAGCTTAAAATCATTTGAATCGGATAAAAACAATATTTAATAAGGCCATTGCTCAATATTTAAATTAAAGCTATGTTTCATCCATAAGATTATATGAATACTATAAAAACAAATACATCAAGATTTTTAAAGAATAACTTTCTGCAAAAATCACTTCGAGTAGTATTAGTTTATTCAATCCTGTATTTAAATCTTTCATTAGTAATTACTGATAACTCATTTTCAACTCAAAAGTTTAAAAATGAATTCATCCTATCAGTAAGCCAGAACTCCATTGAATTTAACCTGAGTGAACGTACTCAACGACTTAAAGCAGCAGATCAGAATAGGTTTAGCTTTGAGATAAGTGCTGTTTGCAATTCATTACCACATGCTCATTTAACAGAATATTTTATTAGAAACAAAAAATTATTCTGTAGATTTAATTCTCCTTCTTAGCAACTCAAATCATCTTTTAAGAGCTCCCCCTAAAAACTAATTATTTAGTTTTCTAATAAATAAATCTAATTACAATTAGTCACTTATTAAGTAATTAATTTTTAAACTAAAATTGAATGGTGTTCTATGAATTTAGGCGGCTGGATATTTTTAGTTTTTGGATGGGGAATTATAATTGTACTTACTGCATATTGCTTTATAAAGGTTATGCAAGTAACAAAAAAATAACAATAAAAATTTAAGGAATACAATGAAAGAGATAAAAAATAACGAGGAAAGTTCCTCAGCAATTAAAGATTATATACAAGGGATTATATTTTTGGTAATTCCAATTCTAATAGTTTATCTAATTATAAAACTTGCTTAAAATAGTGGGGTCTTACAGACCCCATTTTATTATTCTTCTAAAGTACTCAAGTTTCCTGGATCTTGACCCAAGTGCTCTTGCTTTTAGCACTCTTCTCATAATTTTACCGCTTCGTGTTTTTGGTAACGAGTCAACAATTTCAATACTTTCAGGTTTAGCAATCGGGCCAACTTCGTGACCAACATGTTGTCTTAATTCTTCAATTAATTTATCAGAACTTTCATACCCGCTTCTAAGTATCACATAACAATGGATTGCATTTCCTTTTATGTCATGAGGTAAACCAATTGCAGCAGCTTCCGCAACAGATTGATGACTTACTAATGCACTTTCAATTTCTGCAGTTCCCAATCTGTAACCGGAAACTTTTATTACATCATCAACTCTACCGATTACCCAATAATAACCATCTTCATCTCTACGTGCAGAATCTCCGGTCATATACATTCCGGGATATTTACTCCAATATTGATTTACATACTTGTCAGGATCATTCCAGATCGTCCTAAGCATAGCAGGCCATGGAGTTTTAATTACAAGATAGCCTTCTTCATTTGCTTTTACCGAATTACCTTCTTCATCAACAATATCCATAATCAAACCTGGAAAAGGTTTTGTACCGGATCCTGGCTTTAATGGAGTACAGGGCATAGGTGTTATCATAAACATTCCGGTTTCAGTCTGCCACCAGGTATCCATAATCGGGCATTTTTCTTTTCCGATAACACGATGATACCATTTCCATGCCTCAGGATTTATAGGTTCACCAACACTTCCCAGCAATCTTAAAGAAGATAAATTGTAGCGATTTGGCCAGGCATCGCCATAACGCATTAAACCCCTTATTGCAGTAGGAGCAGTGTACAAAATATTTATGCCGTACTTTTCAATCATCTGCCACCAGCGATTAGGATAGGGATATGTTGGAGCACCCTCGTACATAAAAGATGTTGCGCCATTTAGAAGCGGTCCATAAACAATATAACTATGTCCGGTAATCCAACCCGGATCAGCAGCGCACCAATATCTATCTTCATCGTGAATATCAAAAACATATTTTAATGTTGTGTATGTACCAACCATATAACCGCCGTGGGTATGAACAATCGCTTTCGGTTTACCTGTCGTGCCTGATGTGTACAACATAAATAAAGGATCTTCAGCATCAACAATTTCCAGGCAATCAGAATTATTAGCGATTGGCAGTTTCATTAATTCGTGATACCACATATCTCTGCCGAATTCCATATTTATCTGATGCCCTGTTCGCTTTACAACGAGAACACTTTCAACAGTTGCTGCACGCTGTAACGCTTCATCAGCAATTTTTTTAAGTTCAACTATTTTTCCCCTCTGAAATGCTCCATCAGAAACAATTAAAACTTTAGATTGACTGTCTTCTAGTCTTTCATGTAGTGCTTCTACAGAAAACCCACCATAAACAACTGAATGTATAGCGCCAATTCTGGCACATGCTAACATTCCAATAACTAGTTCAGGAATTCTTCCCATATAAAGTGTAACGCGATCACCTTTTTTTACGCCGAGACTTTTTAAAACATTTGCAAATTTGCATGTATCTCTATGCAGTGCGAAATAAGAGAATGCCTGAAACTCTCCGTTTTCCCCTTCCCAAATAAGTGCCAATTTATTTCGGCGTGCAGTATGTGTATGCACATCCAAGCAGTTGTAAGCAATATTAGTTTTAGCACCGGTAAACCATTTAAAAAAAGGCTTTTTAGAGTCATCAAGTACTTTATCCCATTTTGTAAACCAGTGAAGATTTTGAGCTTCTTTTTCCCAGAAAGCTATTGGATCTTTTTGGGCAGATTGATAGAGTCTTTCGCATTTTGCATGTGCATTTGCTATAATTTCTTCTGTGGGATAGAAAACTTCACCGCTAAGTTTTTTTTCTGCCATATGATCCTCCTATAGAATGTTGGGTATGGAATTAATGTTTTAGGATGAAATTAAAAGTAGTTTAGATTAGAAGCAATAAAAGATTTGACATTTTTTCTAAAGCGGGAAGAGCAGAATGCTAATCCCGCTTAAAAAATGATTAGAACTTATTCGGTCCGGCATTTTTTATTGACTCAGCCGTTCCTTCAGAATACTCTTTAAAATTTTCCACAAACATATTGGCAAGTTTTTTTGCCTGCTCATCATATGCTTTGTTATCAGCCCAAGTATTTTTTGGATTCAGTATTTCAGTAGGAACATCTGGACAAGTATTCGGAATCATCAAATTAAAAAATGGATCCTTTTCAAATGAAGCATTGTCTAACTTACCCTCTAAAGCTGCTGTTAACATAGCCCTAGTGTATTTTATTTTCATCCGAGTTCCAACTCCGTAAGCTCCGCCAGTCCAACCTGTATTAACCAACCAGCAATTTACTTTATGCTTAACTATTTTTTCACCGAGTAGTTTTGCATATACACTTGGATGAAGTGCCATAAATGGAGCTCCGAAACAAGTACTAAACGTAGCCTTGGGTTCGGTTACTCCTTTTTCAGTGCCAGCAACTTTTGCAGTATAACCTGAAATAAAATGGTACATTGCTTGTTCAGTGGTTAGTTTAGAAATTGGAGGCAATACACCGAATGCATCAGCAGTAAGCATTATAATATTTTTAGGATGCCCAGCTTTACCATTTTCTATTATGTTAGAAAGATGGGATAATGGATAAGCCGCACGAGTATTTTCCGTAAATGTATCATCGTCTAAATCTAATCTGCGTGACTGAGAATCAATCTGAACATTTTCTAAAATTGTACCAAATTTTCTGGTGGTTTCATAAATTTCAGGTTCAGCCTCCTCAGAAAGTTTAATAACTTTTGCGTAACAACCGCCTTCGTAATTAAATACACCATCATCGCTCCAGCCATGTTCATCGTCGCCAATCAACTTTCTTTTAGGATCAGCAGATAAGGTTGTTTTACCTGTGCCGCTCAATCCAAAAAACAACGCAACATCATCATCTTTTCCAACATTTGCGGAACAGTGCATAGACATCACACCGCGCATTGGCATTAGATAATTCATTATTGTAAAAACAGATTTCTTAATTTCACCTGCATAACTGGTTCCGCCAATCAGTACAATTCTTTTATCAAAATTTAACAGAACAAACACTTCGGAGTTTGTACAATCAACTTCTCTATCAGCATGAAAATTCGGCATTTGAATTATTGTAAAGTCAGTTTTATGCTTTGATAATTCTTCTTCTGTCTCATATCTTCTAAACATATTTCTGGCAAACAAATTATGCCAGGCATTTTCTGTAACCACCCTAATCCCGATTCTATTTTTTTCATCAGCACTTGCGTAGCAATCTTCTACATATAAATCCTTACCCTGAATATAAGCCATCATTTTAAAGTAAATTCTACCAGCACATTCAGCAGACATTCCCTTATTAACTTTACCCCACCATATGTTTTTTTCACTCTCAGGTTCCCGTACAATAAATTTATCATTGGGGCTTCTACCTGTGTGATGACCTGTTCTAACTACTAGCGGGCCAAGATGGGCAAGTAATCCTTCACGCCTCCTGATGACTTGTTCATATAAAGCCGGAGTTCCGTAATTATAAAATACCTCGCGTGTATTTTTAATTCCAATGGCAGAAAGTTCTTCCATTAATTTTACTTTTCGCTGCATTTTATTTCCTTTTTTAATTTATTAAAATCAAATTAATTATAAGACAAAAACTGGTTTTAATCTAATTATCTTTTCTAATTAAATTCACTAAATCATACGAAATTTTTTCCTCACAAAAAAATGGTTCGCCAAATCTCTTCCCTATTGCAAAACCATAATATTCCGCGCGAGATTTTATATAATTAATAAACTCAGGACTGCTAATAAAAGTTTCGGGTTCTTTACTTTTAGGATTATGAAATTGTGTATCGTAACATTCAACAGCTTTCATTTTCAAATCAAAAACATCAGATATATCAACAATAAATGTAGGGTCAAAGGTATAGGTTTGCATATAATAAAATAATTTTTCAGGTCTATAATGATTTTGCGGTACTTCTTTATCGAAAGATTTTATTTTACTTAGTCCTGTTGAAAACATTGCTCTTTTTATCAATTGGCTGGCATCAATATGATCCGGATGTCGGTCATTAAAATATGGAGCAAAAACAATTTTAGGTTTAAACTTCCTAATACCAATAATTACTTTCATTAGATTTTCTTTTGTCTTACCAATATCACCATCCGGTATTTCAAGATTTTCTCTCACGGATACTTTTAGGGTTATTGCTGCATTAAAAGCCTCTCTTTGTCTAGTTTCTGCTGTACCTCTTGTACCAAGTTCTCCACGAGTTAAGTCAATGATGCCAACTTTAAGATCGTTCTTCGTCAGTTTTGCAATTGTCCCACCCATAGCAAGCTCAGCATCGTCAGGATGAGCGCCAAAAATTAAAACGTCTAAATTCATATTATCCCTTAACTTAATTTTTTAGATGTGTGAACTTAAAAATTTTCTAATATGGATGCTAATGAATAGAGACAAGTTTTGTTGAGGTAAACTATAAAAATTTGATTTTATGATAAAATATTTTTTGCAATTTTCCATCATATCTTTATCTTAAAATCAATAATCCAATTATTTAATAATCATATCGACGAGGTTTCAGAATGAAATTCATCTTTACTGTTATTTTTGCTATTTACTATTAACAGCAATTTCATTTTCTCAAAATTATGTTTGGCAATTAAAGCAATCTGGTTCAAGCTTAGGCGGACCGATTGATGTTGAAAAATTTAATACAGATAACGTGTATTATGGATCCGACAATAAAGTTTATAAAAGTACAGATCGTGGTGAAACTTTTACTCAAATGGGTGTAAACGTACCTCAAGCAACAGAAATTAAATGTGTTTTAGTCCAAGAAGACAATCCTGCAGTTATTGTTGTTGGTATAGAGGGTTCATCAGATAAAGTTGTAAAGACAACAGATTCTGGGGTTACTTGGGTAATAACAGCTGATGGTCTTTCATTTTCTTATTTTGGAATACCAATTACAAAAGATCCAACCCATCCCGATACTCTTTATATGATGAGTGGAACAAGTTTTTATAGATCTACAGATTTTGGTACAACCTGGGTAGTTATCTCAAGCTCGGTTGGATCAAATAGTGCTCCTTGTGATATTGAAGTTTTTCCTGACACTTCAATTATCTTAGTTGGGGATAACGGAACCGGTATTTTCCGCAGTACTGATTACGGAGTAACCTGGGCACAGACTTACAGCACCTCAGGTGAAATCCCGACAGTCTCAGTTGATTTTACTAATCCAGGCGTGGCTTGGGCTACCAAATGGAGCGGCGGCGGCGGTATGTTAAAGTCCACAAATTATGGTCAAAGCTGGAATTTAGTTTCTTACTTTGGCAGTATTAATATGTGGGGTGTTCACATTCAGCCTTCTGATGGAAATATAATTTTGGCTAATAGTTATTCAACTTCTCCAGGAAGCTGGAGATCTACAAACGCTGGTGTAACCTGGACACCAATTAATATTCCTGCAACCGGATATCAAGTTTTTTCAGTTGATTCTATGACACAATTTGCTGCACAGGGTGGCGGATTTTACAAGCTGACTTCTCCATATTTTATTCCTGTTGAACTTACATCTTTTAGCGCTTCAGTTATTAATGATAATGTATTATTAAAATGGACTACAGCAACAGAGCTTAATAATTCAGGTTTTGAAATAGAAAGAAGTAGTAATAACATTGATTTTGAAAAGATAGGTTTTGTTCCCGGTTACGGCACAACAACGGAAAACAAAAAATATAGTTATACTACATCAACCCGAACAACGAAAATATATTATAGATTAAAACAACTAGATTTTGATGGAACATTTGAATATTCATCTTCAATTGCAGTCGAGGGATATATCCCAACTGAGTATTCTCTGCAACAAAACTATCCAAATCCGTTTAATCCATCCACAAAAATCGGGTTTATACTTCCTATTGAAAGCAATGTTAAGATAAGTATTTATAATTTAATCGGACAAAAAGTTTCTGAACTCGTTAATTCAAAATTCTCTGCTGGAAAACATTCTGTGGATTTTAGAGCTGATAACTTATCAAGCGGAATTTATCTTTATAAAATTGAAGCCGGAAATTTTACTTCAGTTAAAAAGATGCAATTGATGAAATAATTTAAAATATTAATTTATTATAAAGGATTTAAATCTTTATTGGTTTAAATCCTTTTTCTTTTTAAATCGATGCTATATTTTAGATAATCAATTCCTAAGGAAATTATGAAACATTTAATGTTACTTGTCTTATCAATTATTACTTTAACAACACTAACAGCACAAACTATGAAAACAGCATTTATTAATGGAAAGATTTACACTGTAAACGAAAATCAACCAATCGCACAGGCAGTTGTTGTAGATGCGAACAAGATAATTTTTGTAGGATCGAATGACGATGCAAAATCACTTATTGATCCATCGACAAATGTTATTGATTTAAATGGAAAATTAATGCTGCCTGGTTTTATTGACAATCATGTTCATTTTATTACCGGTGGATTTTATTTGCTTGGAATTGATTTGCGCCCTGCCAATTCTACAACTGAGTTTAAACAAATATTAAAAAACTACTCGCAAAAATATCCTAATAAATGGATTACAGGAGGATATTGGGATCACGAAAAATGGGAAGTTAAAGATCTTCCGACTAAAAAAATGATTGATGAGGTTGTTTCTCAACAGCCCGTTTTTGTTGATAGATTAGATGGCCACATGGGCGTCGCTAATTCTTACGCTTTAAAGTTAGCAGGAATCACAAAAGATACTGAAAGTCCTGATGGAGGATTGATTGTTAAAGATCCAAAGACTGGTGAGCCAACCGGAGTATTAAAAGACAATGCAATGAATCTTGTAACAAAATTTATTCCTCAGCCGTCAGCGGATGAAAATTATGAAGCGCTATTAGCAGCTTTGGATGAAGCAAAACGGTTAGGAATTACTAGTGTTCAGGATATCACTTATGCTGATGCTCTGACAGCTTTTCAAAAAGCAAAAGATGAAGATAAACTAACTTGCAGAATTTTTACCAGATGGCCAATTTCAGATTACCATGATCACGTTGATAAAAATATAAAAGCGGGTTATGGTGATGATTATATTAGAATGGGTTCATTAAAAGCATTTGCCGATGGTTCTCTCGGCTCCAGTACAGCATGGTTTTTTGATCGTTATGATCAGGATACGCTAACTACAGGTTTGGCAATGGATATAATAACAGATGGAAGTATGGAAAAGTGGAGTGTGGATGCAGATAAAAATGGATTGCAACTTTCTGTTCATGCAATTGGTGATAAAGCAAATTCCTATATGCTGGATTTGTTCGCAAAGATCACAAAAGAAAATCCTAAATGGGATAGAAGATTTAGACTCGAGCATGCACAGCATGTTAAGTTTGAAGACATTCCACGATTTACACAGCTTGGTGTGATTGCATCCGTTCAACCATACCACTGTATTGATGATGGGGCTTGGGCTGAAAAAAGGATTGGACCAGAACGAATTAAATATACATATCCGTTCAAATCTTTTCTGGATGCTGGTGTTAAAATGTGCTTTGGAACGGATTGGTATGTTGCTCCATTAAATCCATTACTTGGACTGTATGCAGCTGTTACTCGTAGAACTCTGGATAACAAAAATCCTGATGGTTGGATACCTGAACAGAAAATTTCCATTGAAGACGCAATAAAATGTTATACAATAAATTCTGCTTATGCATCATTTGAAGAAAATATTAAGGGCAGCATAGAAATTGGAAAACTAGCAGACTTTATAGTTTTGAGTGATGATATTTTAACAATTGATCCCGTTAAAATCAAAGATGCTAAAGTTGTAATGACAATATTTGACGGAAAAGTGATTTATACGCGTTAAAGAATAAGGTATTTGCCTTATATAAATCTTTATTATTTTTTTATAAGTTTTCCTAGAATAAACTAAGGAAAATGTAATGAAAAATGTAAGATTGTTCTTTTTCTCCTTGCTACTTTTAACATTTATCGGATTGTTGGATCAATCCTTTTCGCAATCGATTTATTTTTGTGAGGGTGTTGATGATGAGGGCGATCCTATTAACGAAAGCTCTTTGTTTACAATTCCGGAAAGCGGAGGTTTTCTCTATGTCCTTATTCAATTACCTTATGAAATTGGATGTAAGAAGGTAAATTTAGAAGTCTATCGAAACGATGATTACGATAATACTATTTCAATCGATACTGAGAGAAATTGGAAGTGGTTCTGGAAAAAAATCACGTTTTATAAATCAGGGGTTTACATCATAGATGTGTATGATTGTAATGATGAATTAATAACATTTGGAACTGTTGAAATTAATATGGACTAAATGATATAAACGACCAAGTTTTAAAGGTCACATTACTGATGTGGCCTTTTTATTTAATCATTTATGCTAAACAAAATTCCTATCCATTCATCCATTTTCAAGTAATCAATTTCTTTAAAGCCTAATAATGAATACTTTTCTGAAATTTGTTCACGGTCTGATTCTAGTAATCCCGAAAGAATCAAAATTCCGTTTTGGTTTAGTTTTTCTCTAAATCCCTCAACTAATTCAAGTAAAATATTTTTTTGAATGTTTGCAATAATCAAATCAAAATCTTTCTCTGGAATTTCATTCAATTCACATTTTCTAATCTCAACTCTTTTGGTAACATCATTAAGTTGTGTGTTCTCAATACCATTATCAAAGCACCATTCATCAATATCAAATGCAATAACTCTTTCGGCACCTAGTTTTGCAGCTGCAATTCCAAGTATTGCTGTTCCTGAACCGGCATCTAAAACTTTCATTCCGGGTTTAAGAAATTTTTCAATAAACATTAAACAAATTTTAGTTGTCTGATGATCACCAGTACCGAAGGACATTTTTGGATCTAGAGTTAAAACTATTTCATTTGGATCCGCAGTGTATTCTTTAAATGTTGGTTTGATGACTATTCTATCAGTAACGTGAATTACTTCCCTGCTCTTCTCCCATTCTTCATTCCAGTTTTTCTCTACAACAAAATTTTCTTGAACAGTAAATTCTCTTAATAATTTATTCGCTATTAAATGATTCAATTCAGTTTCAATTGATCTAACTGTAACATTTTCATCCTGTGCAAATACCTTTATACAATTAACTTCCTCATTAATCCCATCAATATTTAACTGCCATAAAATTGATGAGAGAATCTCAACATTAAATGGTTCCGCCGTTATAATAAATTCTTTATACGATTTCATGGATAACTATTCTATTTAAGTTCTGCTAATATTTTACAAATCTGATCTTGAAACTCTTTGGCTTTTGATGATGAACCAACATAATTTTGTATCATAATTGAAAATGCGAGCGTATGTTTTATTTTAGTTGTTACGTAACCTGAAAGTGTGCTAACTCCTGTTATTGTCCCGGTTTTAGCGTGAACATTATTTTCGGCAAGTGTGTTTCGCATCCTGTTTTCAAGTGTGCCATCAATCCCCGCTATTGGGAAAGAATTGTAAAGTATTTCATACAATTCAGGCCTCTTGTTATAAAAATACTTTAAAAGTGTTGAAAGAAGTTCTGTAGTTACAACATTATAATGTGAAACTCCTGATCCGTCAACAATTCTATAGTCACTCGGCGACAATCCGATTAACTCAATCATTTTATCAATTACACTTATTCCATTTTTTGCATTCGCAGGTTTACCAAAATATTTTTCAGCAAGTGCAAGCAAGGTCATTTCAGCACTTAAATTATCACTAGTTTTATTTAGGTTATCAATGATGTCTGAAAATTTCCTTGTAAATGAATGCAAAAGATTAATTTGCCCCGGTAGATTTTTTATTTCAAGATTTCCATTAAGCTTAATATTATTTGAATCCAGTACTTCAGAAAAAACTTTTAAAAAATATTTTTCCGGCTCAAGTACATTCACAACTACTGAATAATCTTTAAAATCATTTTTCCCAATAATTAAAATTTCGTTTTTCTTATTTATCCAATCTCTATCAATAAATAAACTTTCATCATTTTCAATTCTATTTAAGGTTACATATTTAGTTCTGGGATTTATAATTGCCGAATCATTTTGCCCATTAACTAAAACTTCAACACAATTGTCGTTTAGATTTAGCGCACTTAAATAAGGCGCATCAAAAGATGGATCATCATCCCACATCCAGCCTTTACCCCAATAGAGTGAGTCCTTAAATGAAATATCACCATAAATACTACCATTAATTACTGAAATATTTAGTGATTTAATCTCATTAACGAATGCGTAAAAATCTTGAGTTACAAAGTCCGGATCGCAACCTCCAACAACATACAAATTTCCGTACAGCGTATCGTTAGAAATAAATCCATCATAATATAAATCAGTTTTAAATTCGTATTCGGGGTCAAGATAGAGCAATCCTGCCGCGCTTGTAATTATTTTCATATTGGAGGCTGGATGCAATAGTATTTTTTCATTTTTCTTATAAAGTGTTTTGCCTGTCGTCAAGTCTTCAACCTGAACGGCAATTAAACATCTATCAAAAAATTTATCTTGTAAGACATTATCAATTTTTGTTTTTAATGTTTGTGGAAATGCTTGGAAGGAAATAACTAAAAAAAGAATAAGTATTTTTTTCATATCGTGCCTTTAAAAAGATTATAATCCTTTCTGTACCAAAATGACATAAACGAAGACTAAAAATATTTTCTTACTCTAAACTCTACACCAATTTCCTCTTCAACAACTTTGCGGGATTTTTCAATTTCAACTTCATCTAATGAAACCACACTCATTACAACTTTTTTAACGTAAAGTTTTGCAAGGCGAGCAAAATTTTTCATTTCATCAAAATGATCTTCACTTACTTGCATTAACTCTGCATATTGTTTTGAATCAAAAGAGTTAAAGCTTATAGAAACAATATCAATCACGTCTTTCATTTCCGGTGTAATATCTTTTTTATTGATAATGTTTCCATGACCATTTGTGTTGATTCTTGTTTTGCCACCGTTTTCTTTAACATATTTTGCAACCTCTCTTACAACATTCCACCGAATTGTGGGTTCACCGTAACCACAAAAAACTATTTCATCATATTTTTTCGGATCACCAATTTCATTAATGTAAACTTCTGCGGGGGGCTCTTCAGATTTTTTCATTCCTAAATTATATCCACGCAAAAATGGATCTTCTTTTCTTCTACAAAAAGTACAATCCGCATTACAACGATTTGTAACATTAATGTACAGAGAATTATCAAGCAAATAAGTAAAACTAGTTTTAGGAACACTTCCTATTCCAAAAAATCTAAAAGTATTTAATGAAGTAATTTTACCAACTTCTTCAATTGATATATTGTGAATTTCTGAGATATGTTTTGCTATAATTCCAACATTTGCCGGTTCATTTCTTTTTCCACGATACGGAATTGGAGTCATAAATGGTGAATCAGTCTCAAGCATCAAATGGTTTAAATCAATCTGTTTGAGTGTTGCTCTAAGCTCTGTGCTTTTCTTAAATGTAATATTTCCTGTGAAGGAAATAAAATGATTCATCTTCAAGAATTCCAACGCATCTTCCAGCGAACCATTAAAACAGTGAAATTGTGCTTTTAGTCCTGATCCGCAATAACTTTGAATTATATCCATCATATCTTCATCAGAATCACGATTATGAATAACAACCGGAAGC
This sequence comes from uncultured Ignavibacteriales bacterium, assembly GCA_963706055.1. Classification (GTDB taxonomy): domain Bacteria; phylum Bacteroidota; class Ignavibacteria; order Ignavibacteriales; family Ignavibacteriaceae; genus IGN3. The sequence continues at coordinate 99,156 of CAVPND010000019.1, forward strand.
TGAAGTTTTACGGCGAGATCAAGCTGAGATTTAAATGCTTTAATCTGTTGATCCTTAGGTGAGAAATCGTAATAATAATCTAAACCAATTTCGCCTATCGCAACAACTTTTGGATGCTTTGCTAGTTTTTCGATTTCGGCAATTAAAGAATCATTCCAATCTTTTGTGTCGTGTGGATGAATGCCAACAGTTGCATAAATGTTTTCATATTTTTCAGAGAGTGAAATAGCTTCACGCGCGGTTGCTAAATCTGTCGCTGGAACAACAATATAATCAACATTATTTTCTTTTGCACGATTTATAACTTCATCTAAATCATCTTTAAAATTTTCAAAAAATAAATGTGCATGCGTATCAATAAACATTATACAACTTCACCAATTAATAATGGATGATCATGTGCGTCGTGAGCAGCTTGAAAAGCAACAATCTTATTTTCTTTCGAAATTACCGCAATAAGTCCGATGCCACAGTTAAAAACTTTTCGCATTTCATCATTTGAAATGTTTCCAGTCTGTTGAATTAGTCTAAAAATAGGAGGCATTTCCCAATTACCCCAATGGATATCTAAATTTAAACCTTCGGGAATAATTCTCATGGTGTTTCCCACAATTCCACCACCGGTTATGTGAGATAATCCCTTCAAATCCGCTGAATTTATTAAAGCAGTTATTAACTTGAGATATGATTTATGAACTTTAAGTAATTCATCACCAATTGTATTACCAATTTCATCAACGTATTCGGTTACTTTAAATTTTTCTAATAAAACCTTTCTTGCAAGAGAATATCCATTTGTGTGTAACCCTGTTGACGGAAAACCGATTAATAAATCACCCTTTTTAATTCCCTTTCCATCAATAATTTTTGATTTATCAACAACGCCAACAATAGTACCGGATACATCATAGTCATTTTCCTCATATAAACCAGGCATTTCAGCAGTTTCACCACCAATTAGTGCGCATCCATTTTCTTTGCAGGCAATTGAAAATCCTTTTATAACATCTGCAGCATTATTTGGGTTTAATTTTCCGGTTGCGTAATAATCTAAAAAGAAAAGCGGTTTTGCACCACAGACGGCGATATCATTTACACAATGGTTAACTAAGTCTTGTCCTATCGAATCGTGCTTATTCATTTCAATCGCAATTTTTAGCTTAGTTCCAACGCCATCAACACTTGAAACCAGAACCGGTTTTTCATAACCAGAAAAATCAGGTTCATAAAAAGCACCGAACATTCCTATATCCGCTAATACACTTTTATTAAAAGTAGATTTTGCATAGCCTTTTATTTTATCAACAGTCTTCTCACCTGCTTCAATATCAACGCCGGCAGATTTATATGTTTGATCCAATTTTATCTCACTTATTGATTAAAATTTTATAAAAAAATTTACCACTTATCCAAGATTATTACAACGAATTAGAACTAAATGCGAATTGTATTCGATATTAAAAATTGATTAGCCGTTTTGATAATTAAAATACTCTAAAACCAGTTTTTGTTATTTCAGACATAAATAAAATAATGATGTAACTGATCCAAAGAGCAAAAACTGCTGAATTTTACCCAAATTTCTTTGATTTGAATCATTATGTAAAAAAATTGATATGAGATAATCCAGCATATTTTTTCATTTATTGATATATTTGACAATTGAAAAATAATTTTATTGTTAACAATTTTAGAAAATGCTTTACGAAGATTTAAACGAGAGAGAAAAGACTATTCTTCGTTCAATCGTACATCAGTTTATATTAACTGCTTCACCGGTTGGATCGAGGAATATCACCAAAAAATTTAATGTGGGGGTATCTCCTGCCACAGTCAGAAATATTATGTCCGATTTGGAAGATTCAGGTTTTATAAATCACCCGCACACTTCAGCAGGAAGAATTCCTACTGATAAGGGTTACAGATATTATGTTGATTCGTTGATGGAAATCCAAAGAATAAAAAATTCTGAAAAAGGAATTATTGATCAAAGTTTGGATAAAAATTTACTTGAAACGGATGAGATTTTAAAAATCGCATCACAATTATTGAGCAAAATTACAAAACAGATTGCATGCGTTACATATCCTACTTTGGAGAACGGAATTTTAGAGAAAATTCAATTAGTCAGTTTATCAACAACAAGATTGTTAGTTGTTGTCAGTATTAAATCAGGCATGGTTAAAACCATTACGCTTGAGTTTGAAAGTGAAGTTGAAAATAAAAAGCTGCAAAAAGTTGAATCACTTTTAAATGAAAGATTGAATGGGCTTACATTTCAAGAAATCAGAAACACCTTTAAGGAAAGATTCATTGATATTTCTGAAACCGATAAACCAATTATTAGATTATTTGTTGATTCTGTTGATAAAATATTTAAAGATCAAAAAAAAGGTGATAAACTAGTAATTACCGGAGCAACAAATGTAATTCAACAACCTGAGTTTGATGATCCTGAGAAATTTCAAAGCGTTATAGAACTTATAGAAGACAAAGATATAATTATCCACATAATGGATAAAAAGAAATCAGATAAAAACAGTAATGTATTAATCTCAATAGGAAGTGAAATTGAAGATGAAAAACTGAATGAATACAGTTTGATAACTAAAGAATATTCATTTGGAGAAACTTCCGGAACCGTTGGTATTATTGGCCCAAAACGAATGGAGTATTCAAAAGTTGTTGCAATAGTCTCTTATTTGGGTGATATGTTATCAGAAGTTTTAAAAGGAAATAAAAAAGGAGAATCGTTTTAATGTCTAAAGAAAAAGGTAAAGATAAAATGGATGACAAAATTAATAATGAATTTAATGAACAGATAAATCCGGATATTGAATCTGCTGAGGAAAATAACATTGAAGAAGAAATAAAAATTAATTCGGATTCAGATGACAAAGTAAAATCACTAGAGGCAGAAGTAAATAAATACAAGGAATTAATGCTAAGAAAGGCAGCGGAGTTTGAAAATTACAAACGTCGTACAGAAAATGATCAGCTAAGTCTATTAAAATATGCTGCTGAATCATTAATTATAAAGCTGCTTCCAACAGTCGATGATTTTGAAAGATCACTCGCCCACATCACAGAAGAAACTGATGTTAAAAAAATTAAAGAAGGTGTTCAACTTATATATAATAAATTTATCAAAACACTTGATGAACAAGGCGTTAAAAAAATTGAATCAATTGGACAGCCGTTTAGTGTTGATTTTCACGAAGCACTAATGCAGCGAGCCGATGATTCAGTTCCAGCTCACACAGTAATTGATGAATTAGAAACCGGATATATGTATAAGGACCGTGTAATAAGGCATGCAAAAGTTATAGTTAGTGAAGATTAGTTTATATATCACATAAGAAAGTAAAAGAATTTAATGGCTAAAAGAGATTATTACGAAATTCTTGGTGTGGCAAAAAGTGCGACAAAAGATGATCTAAAAAAAGCTTACCGTAAGCTAGCTATGCAATATCATCCAGATAGAAATCCGGGTGATAAAGAATCTGAAGATAAATTTAAAGAAGCTGCGGAAGCTTATGAGATATTAAATAATGACGATAAGCGGGCAAAGTACGATAGATTTGGTCACGATGGTGTAAGAGGAAGTGGTTATGGATCGCAAGGATTTTCAGATATAAATGATATATTTTCTCATTTTTCTGATATTTTTGGCAGCGGTGGCGGTTCATCTATATTTGATGATTTTTTTGGCGGAGGACAACAGCGTGGAAGACAACGTGGCCGGGGAACACCTGGATCTGATTTAAAAGTAACTTTAAAACTTACTTTAGAGGAAATAGCAGAAGGGGTTTCAAAAAAGATAAAAGTAAAAAAACAAGTTGTATGTGATAAATGCAGCGGCAGCGGAGCAGAATCCAACACTTCGAAAAAGAAATGTCCTATTTGTAATGGAACTGGAGAAATTAGATCAGTCTCTCGATCAGTGTTCGGACAATTTGTTAATATTACTGCTTGCGCCAATTGCAGCGGTGAGGGTGAAGTTATTGATACACCTTGTAAAAAATGTATGGGTGATGGAAGAGTAAACGATGAAGAAACTGTAAAGGTTGATGTTCCTGCCGGAGTTCACGAAGGCAGCTATATGACAATGCGTGGCGAAGGTAATGCCGGTAAACGCGGCGGGCAGTCCGGAAATATAATAGTTGTTTTTAAAGAGATGGAACACGAATACTTTTTGCGTGAGGAAGATGATATCGTGTATGATTTAACAATTACTTTTCCTGAAGCAGTTTTAGGCACTGATGTTGAAGTACCAACTCTGGCTGGGAAAGCACGAATAAAAATTGATTCGGGAACTCATTCCGGCAAACTTTTAAAGATGCGTGATAAAGGCATAAAACACTTAAACCATTCAGGTCGTGGTGATCAAATTGTTAGAATAACTGTTAATATACCTCAAAAACTTAGCAATAAGGAAAAAGAGTTATTAAAAGAGTTATCAGAACAACCAAATTTTAAGTCATCTGATAAAGAAAATGAAAAAGGTTTTTTTAAGAAATTTGGGCTTTAATAAAATAGGAATCGTTAACTTTCTTTATAAAATAAAATCAGGTATAACTCGAGGATGATATGCTCGAGGCATTTTCAAAAAAAATAGGATTAACACAAACAGAACTAAAAATATTTCTGTTCGTGATTGTAATCTTTTTGATTGGAATTACTTACAAAGTAATTTTTGAAAAGAAAGAAGTAACTCCGTATAAAGTTTTTGATTATTCTGAAGAAGATGAGAAATTCTACGGATCTGATCAAAATTCTGAATTAAATAAAAGTAAAAAAAGTGATGATAAAGAGGTTGATTATAAGCAGGAAGTTTTAGATTTTAACACTCAAAGTTTTGATAAGATTGAGAAAAAAATTCTTCCTTCAGAAAAGAGTATTAATCTCAATAGTGCTGGACCAGAAGAACTTGTGAACTTACCCGGAATCGGGCAAAAAACAGCTCAAAAGATTATAGAATATCGTGAAAAACATAAGCGATTTAGAAATATTAATGAGTTGTTGGAAGTAAAAGGTATTGGCGAAAGCAAATTATCTAAAATCAAAAAGTACATTTATATTGATTAATGTTTAACTTTATATTTTTTCCGGAGGAAAAATGTTTTCCAAAAATTCGAAGAATGATGATCCTTGGTATATTCATGCTGGATTATATTTAATTGTTGCCATCTTAACTTTTCTCTTAATAAAAGTTGCGGTTATTGATCCATCTGCTGAAGTTGAAGCAGAAAAATATTTTAAAACAGAAACAAGATTAAGAATGTCTAATCTTAAAGAGGCTCAGATTCTTTTTGATAAAAAGTTTGGAGCATTTACAGGAGATCTTAATAAACTGATTAACTTTATTAAAAATGATAAGTTTGTTGACAGTGTGGTAAATGCATTCGATTCACTTACAATGAAAACCGCAAATCCTTTCATCAATTTATCCGATGGTACTTTTACACCCGATAGTCTTTATTACTCACCAAAAACATATCAACCATTTGTGATGAAGATTGATAGCTCTGAATCAATTGATTCAGTTGTTACACCTTCAGGAAAATTTTTAAGAGTTGAAAAGAAAACCGTAATTGGAACAAAATATTACATTGAAGATCCTAATGGATATGGAACTATTGGAAGTATTGATAATGATGCGTTGAAAAACACAGCATCCTGGGAGTAAACTGAAAATAATGACTGGATTTGAAAATCATATTGGGTTTAACATATCCAGTTCTAAACTACAGGTTGTTGAAGTAAATTATGCTAACGATCAGTTTAAGCTGGTAAACGTTGATGAAACTTACTTTAACGATCAAATAGATTTTGAAAATGATAAAGAGACAAAAATAAGCGCCCTTCTACAGGGCGCTTTTAATGAGTTGTTGATCAAGAAAAATTTTAACAGCAGTTCAGCCTCATTCACACTTCCATTCGAACTTTTTCATACGATGCAAATGCCTTATGATACAACACTTTTATATCAAGATTTACTAGATGAGTTTAAATGGGAATTATCTGTCATCTATCCTTTTATTTCTACAAAAAACTTAGTACTCCAATATTTTGAAGTTGATAAAGGCCCATTTAATGAGACGAGTTCAGCTTTAGTTTTTGCTGTACAAAGAAGATTTTTACAAATGCTTGATGCATTTTGCAAAAAGAATAATTTAAAATTAAAGTTTGTAGACAATCTTCATATTGCAGCAGAACGATCTTTATCTGTTAGTAACTCAATTGTATATAAGGGATTAACACTTAGCGTTTATTTTAATAATAAATTTCTTTCTCTATTTTACGCTTTCAACGGCAAACCGCTGTACTTTAAAGTAATTCCCTTGAATGATGCTGGTGAGATTACAAATCATCTAGTTAAAGAAACATCAAAGTCCTCAATCTTAAATGTTCAGCGGGCACAGATTGAAGCTGCATTTATCTCAGGAGATGAAATAACCGGTGCGGTTATACAGACTTTAAAAAAAGTTTTGGGTTTAGATTTTGTTCTATTCAATCCATTTGATAAAATAAGACCTTTACCGGAACTTTATGAAAGCAAATTATATTTGGAAAAATATAACTCATTTTCTTCTGCAGCTGGAATAGCATTCAGAGTAGCCTAAAACATAAAAATTTATGAGAATGAGAATCATATCAGGCATCTTCAAAGGAAGATTAATCAACGTACCGCAATCAAAAGAAATTCGCCCAACAACAGATAGAGTACGGGAAACACTTTTTAATCTCTTAAATAACAGATTAGATTTTGATGGAATTGAAATTCTGGATTTTTATTCAGGATCAGGTTCACTCGGATTAGAGTGTATAAGTCGCGGAGCATTACATGTTACTTTTATTGAAAGAAATTTTCAGATTTACAAAAATCTTTTAGAGAATATTAAATCACTAGAAGTTGAAGAAAACAGTACTGTAGTTAAATCTGATGCAGCTGATTATTCCAAAAGAGCACCCAACAAGCAATATGATTTAATTCTTGCAGACCCTCCCTTTTTTAAAGACGACATTTACGAGGTTATAAAAAATCTTTTAAGAAACAATTATTTAAAAGATGATGGAATGATAGTAATTGAAAGATCAATTCAAACAAAAGAAAAAGATATCAGCAATTTTGGGGTGAAACCCTTTAAAATTATTGGCGATGCATGTCTTTACGAGGTGAATAAATAATTTTATTTTATAATTATTATTTCTACTTTTCAATACATCAAATTAGAGAATAAAATGAAAAAAGTAATTTATCCCGGAACCTTTGACCCGGTTACATTTGGACATATTGATATTGTAAAAAGAGCTGTTGATTTATTTGATGAAGTAGTGGTGACGGTTGCAATTAATCCATCAAAAAAACCCTTATTTACTACTGAAGAAAGAGTTGAAATGTTGCGTGAATCTTTAGATGAGTTTAAGGCAAAAGTGGTTATAGATTCATTTGACGGACTGTTAGTTGAGCACGCAAAACAAGTTGGAGCTCAAGCAATAATTAGAGGATTGAGACAAATAAGTGATTTTGAGTTTGAATTCCAGATGGCACTAATGAATCGAAAACTTTCCGGTGATATTACAACCATATTTCTTATGCCGCATGAACGATACACATATCTTAATTCTACTGTAATAAGAAATCTGGCCTCGCTGCATGCAGATGTAAGCAGTTTTGTTCCACAAAATGTTCACGATGCATTAAAGAAAAAGTTTCAGAAATTAGCTTAATAGGAACTATCTTCTTTTAGTTTTGTATGGTTTAATTCTTAATGCTGATTGGACGGGAATCCGATTCCTATATTTAATAATTCAAAATTTTACTTTATCAGAACCATCTTCTTAGTTGCCACATAATCCCCGGCTCTTAATTGGTAATAATAAATTCCACTAGCCAAATGAGATACATTAAATTCTATGTCATAATTTCCCGCATTTCTGTATTCATTTAAAAGAGTTGAAACCTCATTTCCAAGAGCATCATATACTTTTAAGGTTTGCCAACTGCTTACTGGAGACTTCCAGCTTATTTTTGTACTTGGATTAAAAGGGTTTGGATAATTTTGTTCTAAAAAAAAGTTCTGTGGAATTTCCATTATTTCATTTTCAGTATTTACTGGTTTTTCTGGAATGTATCTAAATATATATCCACTTTCAGCAACAGCAATACCGTGTAATGAATCTGCAAAGGCAATCGCATTAATACAAATAGAATCTGATGTGGGAATAAATTGCCAGGTGTTAAGATGATCAGAACTTACTATAAAACTAGTATCGCATCCAAGTGTACCCCAAAATTCATTTTCTGTTCTACGAGCTATTGATGTAACTCTACCATACTTATCTAATTCATCATAAGTCCAAAAACTTTGTTCAACATCAAAATTAAGCACTCCGATTGGGAATAGCCTTTCAATATCTGCTGTCAGGGCCAAAGTAGTGATTGAATCAATAAAAATAAATTCATCAAATTTATCGGGTGCAATACCATATGCTTTCCATATCTCACCTGAATTATTAGAACGCCAGACAACACCAGCGACATCAACAGCTCCACCCACGGCAAAACCATATTGTGAAGTTGAAAACTTAATCTTACTAATTGGAAAATTTGAGAATGATCCTGTATCTATATTTGCGGGAGTCCAATTTTGGCCGCCATCCTCAGTATACGATAAATCAAATGGGTCGCCTCCAATCCACCCATTTAAAGAATCTTCAAAAAAGATTGTTGTAAGAATTATATTCAGATGTCGATAATTATTCTTCTGCCAACTTGCACCTCCATCCGTGGTATTCAATATTTTGCTACGAATATTAAATTCTTCCAATTCAAAGGCTACGGCCCATCCTAAATTTTTATTTAGAAAATAAATATCGTAAATAAAATTTAAGACCCCGGAATTCTGAACTTGCCAACTGGTACCTTGATCGGAAGAAAACATTATTAATCCGCTGTCGCCGGCAACCCAACAATGCAGTGAATCTAAATAAAATATTTTAAGTAGATTAAAATCCGTTGGAGATTTGATTTTTTCCCACAACGGCTGACTCCTGATTATGGATGAATGAAGTATGATTAATATTAATATTCCAACAAATTTTCTGATCATTTATTCTCTTTATGCTTTTTCAAAAATTAGGGAAGATGATTATAATATCCAATTTTTAATTAGTATATAGATTATTTAGAGTAAATAAATATCCACTGTTATCTTAACATAAGTTTATTATCTTTACGAAAATTTTTCTAATAATTAAGGTAAATAAAATGCATAAATCGTTCTTAAGTGTAATAGTAATCTCAACACTATTCTTCTTCGCTGCTTGTGGTGAAAAAGAGCAGCCTGAAACACAAAATCAAGTAATGGATCAAGAAAATACTTTTACTCAGGCAGCTAGAAATGTTATCGTTGAAGAAAAGCTTGATGCTAATAATTATAGTTATTTAAAAGTTAAGGAAAATAATAATTCATTTTGGATTGCCGTGCCAACAATGGAAGTAAAGCCCGGTGAAAAAATATCTTTTTCTAAATTTATGGAAATGAAAAATTTTAAAAGTGAAACACTTGGTAGAACTTTTGAAACAGTTTTATTTGTTGATGATGCAGGCAAAGGTTCTGGTGAACCAAGCTTAGCATCAACACATTCAAATATTTCCACAGGAAAAGATGTGTCAATTAAAGTACAACCTCTCAAAGATGGTTATTCAGTTGAACAGATCTATTCTAAAAAAGCATCTCTTGTAAATAAGACTGTAAAGGTGAAGGGTGTTGTGGTTAAGGTAAATAAAGAAATTATGGGTACTAATTGGATTCATATTCAGGATGGAACTGGTAAAGACGGCACACATGATCTTTTAGTTACTTCGGCAACCGTTCCGGAAGTTGGGAAAACTATTATTGCTGAGGGAAAGGTTATTTCAGATAAAGATTTTGGTTCAGGTTACTTTTATAATGTATTACTAGAGAATTCAAAAATCACTATCGAATAAATATTTATACCCGGAGTTTTTCACTTCGGGTAATATTTTTGCTGGATGAAGAATTATTTTTTTTGTGGATCAATAAAAACAAACCAGTCTAAAGCACAGACTCCTTATTCGAGTGCTGCAAGTTTTTTTTGAAGGAAAGTTAAATTTCTTCTTTTCTGTTCCCCATACATTCTTATTGCATAATCAGTGAAAAACTTATGCTTTAATAAAAAATCAATTGAAGATTTTAACCACTCAATGGAGTTTATTTTTTTTATACCTTTCATTTCCAGCTCTTTTCTAAGAACTTCTCCCCTTTCTTCAATATCTGTCATCCCAAGATGCTGAAGATCGGCATCGCAAATAATTTGTTCTAACTTGTTTAATGGATTGTGCGGAATTTTAGTTGCTTTAATGCAATCCAGGATTTTATTTATTTTTTCTTCCGGAAAAGATATCCTGATTAAAAAATCCCTGGCATATTCTGCACTCTGATCTTCGTGTCCTCTATAGCAATGAAAATAGCCTGTATCATGAAACCACGCCGAAATTAACAATATTTCAATATCTTCATTAGATAAATTTTCTTCAACGGCAATTTTTTCGGCAACATCAACAACTTCCGTTGTGTGAGATAGATTATGGTATATATTTTCACAAGCGGATCTCTTGGCAAATAACTCGGTAACATGTTGTTCAACTTGTATTAAAATATTACTTTCGGACAATACTTTTTTCTCTGAAATTATAAATATTATTATTAGTTAGTCAATCAAAAACTATTTGGTTGGCTATATCAAATCATAGTTTTAATTAAGTAATTTGAAAGCAAAGGTAATTTAATAGGCTTGAATAAAGGGTGATAATTATCACAGTTGTGATTCAAAAAACATTAAAATAATAATGAAAAAAATAGTACTTATAAGACACGCAAAATCAAGCTGGAAAGATACATCTTTGAGTGATTTTGATAGACCACTTAACAATCGTGGATTAATGAACGCACCGTTCATGGCGGCTCAAATAAAAAAGCGTAGAATAACACCTGATCTAATTTTATCCAGCAGCGCTAAACGAACTTCCAAAACAGCCAAAATATTTGCGGTCACCCTTGAGTACACTAATGAAATCATTTTTTTAGATAGTCTTTACCTAGCTTCAAGCAGTACTATTTTACAAATGATTAGAAAGTTGGATGAGATTTATAAAAATGTACTGATAGTCTGCCATAATCCGGGAATTACAGATTTAGCTAATTATTTATGTAAGAATTATTTTGATAATATTCCAACCACAGGTATTGTCGGATTTTCATTTAAAGAAGAATGGCGAAAAATCGAAACTAATAATTGCAGTTTGTTATTTTTTGAATATCCAAAAAAATATTAAATAGCCAAAAAAAGAAATGTTTTCGAAAAGGATATTAAAATTAAAATGTTGAACTACGTTTGGTTTTATTTTAGAAAAACTGCATATTTGTCCACCAAATTTTAACTTAATTGCGTTAAAAATTTGGGCGCTTAGCTCAGTTGGTTTAGAGCATCTGCCTTACAAGCAGAGGGTCCGGGGTTCGAATCCCTGAGCGCCCACCAAAATAATCCCGATACTAATCGGGATTTTCTTTTTTAAATTTTTACAAATCATTTCCTTACCTTTTTATCCTATTAAATCGAATTATATTTCTCATCTTTTCGGACGGATGTGGACAATTAAAGTCAGGATAATGGGATTAGGTAAATAATGTTAACTTACTTCTATAAAATGAGTTACTATCTTTTTATTTAGTTATATTCTATCTAAAAATCCACCAAAGAGCAAATAAAACAGCAATTAATAGAATAGAAAAACCAATATTTACGGTTCTCCATCTATCTTCTAATTTAGCTTGAATTCTGGAGTAAATCATCCCCTCAAGTTTATCCGAAGTCGGTTTTTCAGTTGAAATACTTACTAAAACCAAAACTGACGATGAAATTAGAAATAAAAATACTGCAAAATGAAGAAAATTAATTGATGCAATATTTTGTAGAAGAGAGTTTGAAAGTGGTTCAATTTTGTTTTGAATTTCAATTATTAATCTAAATGCTCCCAGAATCAATCCTGTTAATAATGATGCTATTGCTCCCTTGCCATTAACACGTTTCCAAAATATCCCAAACAGAAATATGGCAGCTATTGGAGGGGATATATATGCTTGCACGCTTTGTAAATATACATACATTCTGTCGTCACTTAGAATCCCGATGAATGGAATCCAAAGTAATCCTAATAATACCATTGCTCCCGTTGCAAATCTCCCAAATGCTACTGTTGCTCTTTCATCCGCATCAGGTTTAATTTTTTTGTAGATATCAATTGTAAGCAACGTGGAAGTTGAATTAAACATTGCACTTAGCGAAGACATCAATGCAGCTAATAATCCCGCTACTACTAATCCTTTTAAGCCTGACGGCAATAGATTTGTAACAAGCCAGGCATATGCCCTGTCGCCACTTACAGTTCCATCAGAGATATAATATGCAATAATTCCCGGAAGTATAAGAATGAAGACTGGAAGAATTTTTAAAAACCCAGCAAGAATAGTCCCGCTCTGAGCATTAGAAAGATTTTTTGCGCTTAGTACGCGCTGAACAATATATTGGTCCGTACACCAGTACCAAATTCCAATTATTGGTGCACCAAAAATAATCCCGGTCCAGGGAAAATCTGGATCACTTAGTGGTTTAAACATACTCCAAAAATCTATGGGCGTATTTGCAACAAGATTATTCCAACCACCTGCTCTATCCAAGCCGATTAGAGTTAGAGCGATTGAACCGGTAATTAATATAATAGTCTGAATAAGATCTGTGTAAATTACCGCAGAGAGTCCTCCCATCACTGTATAAATTCCAGTGATTAATACTATAACAACAGCTGAAGTAACCATATCCCAACCAACAACCGCGTTTAATAATATACCCCCAGCATAGAGAGCGATTGAAATTTTTGTCAACACATAACCGATTATCGATATAATGCTCAGGTAGTAACGCGATGCGGAGTTGTATCTTTTTTCAATAAATTCAGGCATCGTGAAAACACCAGATTTTAAGTAAAATGGAGTAAAAATCCAGCCAAGTATTAATAACATTAAACAGGCTAGCCATTCAAAATGACCAACAGCCAAACCAGACTTGGAACCTGTTCCAGCTAATCCAATAAAATGTTCACTTGAAATATTTGTAGCAAATAAAGAAGCACCAATTGCGATCCAGCCAATATTTCTACCAGCAAGAAAATACTGTACGCTATTGTTATTTTTTTTTCTAAAGTAAAAACCAATTAGAATTACAATTGAGATATAGGAAAGGATAATAATCAGATCGACGATGCTTAGATTTGAAATCATATTCAGTTCGATTCTTTTTTAATAATTGAATTATACTAAATAAAATTTATTACAAAATGAACAAAACTTTTAAATTTATTTAAGAAAGATCATTTTCTTGGTTTCTATATATTCTCCAGCTTTAAGCTGATAGTAATATACACCCGAACTTAAGTTGAAACTATTAATTTTAAATTCGATATTATAACTGCCGACAGATCTAAACTCATCAACTAACGTAACAACTTTATTTCCTAGTGCATCAAATACGGACAGGTTTTGCCAGCCATTAACAGGAGATTGCCAACTTATCATAGTACTAGGATTAAAGGGATTGGGATAGTTCTGATCTAGTTTAAACTCTATTGGATATTCTGGATTCGTGTTCTCAGTACCAGTTGGTTCGCCTATTATATTATTATCTATCCAATTAAGGCGAAATGCTATCCAATTTTTTAAATAAGAAATTTCTTGTTGATATGTTTGGCCAACATAGTAATTCGGCCAAACCCAAACACCAATCACAGGCCATTTTTCAAAATTTCTTGTCTTTGATTCATCGAGCAGTACCGTTAATGAATCTATATAACCATAAATTTTTTGAGTATTAATTAAATTCAGTTTAACACTCTGCCATCTTGCATAAACTTTATTCCTGAAATCAGTATTATCAAATAATTTTCTCCACCAATTTGGAGTAAGAAATGGTTCAGATGATGGGATATTTTGATAATCTGTTAAGTATTTAAGCTGCCATCCAGTAGTCTTCCACCCATCGTAATAATCAGCATTACCAAAACCAAGATTAAAATCCCAGATTGGTCCGGCAAATATTTTAGGATTTCTACTATCTTTATCTTTATAAAGATAAGTACTGAGTCGGTAGGCATCTACATTCTTTGCAACCTCGTTAACAAGAAAAAAATCCACAAAAGAATCTGTGTCTATAAAATGAGGGTAACCAGTAATGGAATCTGATATATTAATTGCCAATTCCATCATTGTTTCAAACTGGAAAATTTTATATTGGATATAATCCTTCTGCTGCTGAACTATTTCATCAGGTTTTGGATAATGATATTGATAAAATACCGAATATGTAGATTGTGGGTACGGCAGATAGGTTGAATACCAACCATCATTATTCTCTCCGTCTGTTTTATCAATTTTGAGAATATATCCGCCTGTAAGCTCGTCGCCAGAAATATCAGCAGGTTCAAGTTTTTTTATATTAACTCGATTTGCATCTCGTTTTACTTTTTCGAGTAGAACGTACACCCCGACATATTCGTTATTTAATACAACTTCACAAAACATTGAACGACTTGCATATCTGCCCATACTCGAGGCAACTTTATAAGCAAGTACATCTCTGATTAAACTTTTATCGTTGTATGGTGCATATAAAATCCAATCACTTTCTTCTGGAAAACCTAGTAGTGAAACTTTCAAATCATTTCCAGATATATCTCTAGTTTCTACAGAATATTGTTTTTTGGGAAACCATTGTGATGAAGATCCACGTATCTCAATACCAATTTTACCATTATAATTATTAAAAGGATCGGTTAGGTTATTCCTGATTCCCTCCCCGTTATAGATTATTCCCATATCCGCAGTAATTTTGTACTCATTGGAAATCTCCTGCCCATTAGTGTTTATTACGATGATTGGTAAGTTAGAAGATGAGAAAGTGGTTAGTGAACCATCGTTCGATGATCGAAAGGATAAGTTTCCCTGCTGTGAAAATATTACAGTTGAAAGTATAAATGATAAAATAATTATAAAGTAATATTTTTTCATTTTAGTAGAACAAGTTTTCTAGTTTTTGAAAAATTAGCCGCTTGTAATCTGTAAAAATAAACTCCGCTCGATAATCTGCCGGCATCAAAATAAACAATATAGTTTCCCGGATTTTTAAATTCATCTACAAGTTTTACAACTTCATTTCCAATAATATCATATACTTTTAAAGTGACATATGATGCTGATGGAATTTCGAATCTTATTTTCGTTATAGGATTAAAAGGATTTGGATAATTTTGTAATAAAGAGTATTCATCCGGTAAATCATTTATTTCATTATTTACGGATACAAATACATCATTAATCTTTCCTGGTGTTCCGTTGCCCAATGATGAATTCCAGTTTTCTCCAATCGAATTGTCCAGATCAGGATTTATTAATGACAATGTAGGACCATTTCCATCAGGCTGAGTTGGCCAGGGGGCAGTATCATCATAAACTAATGAATCTATCAAGTTCATCTGGTCATCAAATAGTCTTATTAATTCTCCACTGCCACTTAAACCAAATCCAGTATTTCCAATATAATTTTGTACTGATGGAAAGAGTGGTTTAAATAAACTAGTATCGGTACATAAAACTAGATAGGAATTTGAAGTTAATTCTGTACCTTCAGGAATTATAAAACTATGTGTATCATCAGAATCTTTGAATGTCCAACCAGAAATATTTATGCTGGTATCACTGTTATTAAAGATTTCTACCCAATCCTCTGTGTTGAATGATGATGATTGGTTGTAACTGATTTCATTTATTACAACTTTAGGTAAACTATAATTTGAATCAACTTCAAAAACTGCATTAAGAACTGTGTTGCCAGCTAGAGTATAGATTAAAGAGTCCTCAATTGAATTGATTGCTCCCTCCCATCTAACAAATTTGTAACCACTTTTAGGACGTGCAATCAATGAGATTGGAATTCCAATAAAATAATTCCCATACCATGATGGCTGTTTCAGTTCCAAGGAATTCAGTTTTACACTACCTTTTATAGTATCTGAAATTAAAATATACAATGCAACAGATGCACCCAATCCAAACTTTTGAGAAAAATGATTACGCATTAATGATATTCTTTGTTCAGCAAAAGTTCTTAATACTTGTACATTCTGCAACCAGCTTGCTAAACTGAATTGATTCCATCGCTGACCATGTCTTATTATTTCCGGTTCGATAGCAGCAGCCATATGATTTATTTTTCCAACAACTTCAGAAGACTTAAATATTGTGTTAGAGAAATCTGAGAAACAATTAATAAAACTAGTTCTAAACGAATTATTTTCTAGTAATTTCCTTAATATCAGGGTTGACCAAGGCGGGTTTGGCCATTCAGGACCATTAATAGCTGTCGCAAAATTTAAAGTATTGTTTTGATATGCATTTATATTCCATATTCCAAATCCAAAATCTGTATCGAATAGGAGCCATCTCCACTTTCCGTTAACTCCGCCTCGCCAATATTTAATATTACTTCCAGGCCAATCCTGGTTATCAAAATAGATTTGCGATATAAAATATCGTACAAAATTATCAACATCCATTTTACTTTTTACATATTCATAGTTTTCATTTACCGACATGTTATTATTTTCTATGAATGAGTATAGATTAATATAATCTGTGTTATCGCCGCTTACGATCGATCCTTCAAATTCCAGAATATCAACGCTATCTTTGTCAACATTGTGATGTTGAGCCAAATAACTTTCATTAATTTTTTCACGTATATTCTGAATACCCCAGTACTCGCCATTTATAAATAAAACAGCCGGTCTATAATTTTGTTTATCAATATCAACTTTATCAACTAGACTTGTCATGAACGCATCTCTAAACATGGTTGATAACCAATCGTTACCACTATTTCTCAACACAAAGGATTCGTACTCTGTAAAAGGTAAATCTTCAAACAATTTGTAGCTTAATGAATTGTATCCATACTGCCCTCTTGCAAATAATGCAAGAGATTTTTGTGCATTGCCCCTGCTCCATCCGCCAAATATTTTCACACCCATATCAATATCAAATCCTTTTGAACCATTTTTTTCAAAAAGTTCTACATGAACTGGTCTTTCCCAATCTTTCCAAAAATTTGCACCAAAATATGGGAATGAAGTCTCTGCGCTGTCTCCCAAAGTGTAAATTCCATTCTCTTCGTCAAAAAAGTTACCGGGATCAGTTGAAATAGAAACAACAGTTAGTGGAGAATTAAAATTTATGAAGTAAGTGTTCGTAATCGTCTCACTTGGCAATAACCCAGTTTGAAATGATTTAGCACGTAATACTTTTGTTGATGTGATCGAAATTGGAATACTATAAATCTGTGAAGTTTCCTTTGGATCAGATCCATCTAAGGTATAGCGAACAACTTCATTACTATCAGATTTGATTATCGAAACAGAAACAGGTGATGAATAAAATCCACCAGATACTAAAACAGTTGGCTTTTCAACTTTTCCGCTGGATCCTTGCGTGATGTTACTATCATTTGGGGTGGCTTGTGAAAATAAGAACCAATTGTTGCTTCCGTCGGGTTGTCTTCCATAGGATATATCTAGCCCAATATTTGAGAAACTTACTTCATCAACCGTAACATTCTGCGTGTTTGTTAATAGAAGTGTTTCGCCTGCTGAACTTAATTTAAAATTTGTGTGCAGAAATTTATTTGGCAACTGGAGCAATGGATTTACGCCATTGGAATTATTTGGCACTTCATTCATTCCTAAACTTAAAAACGGAATCAAAGTTAGATCTGATGAATTGGTACCGTAGTTATGAACCTGAATAGCTATAACATTTTCACCATTTTGTAAAATAGACTGAATATTTTGAATAGTATAAGCATTCGGTCTTCCACCGAAAACTATAAGGGGTTCTGTATAGGTAGTTGCAGATTGATCAAATGTCGGTGGGATATTAACAGTACCAATATTTTCACGCGCTATTTCAATCCCATTTAGATATGCAACAAATGCATCATCGTAATCAACATGTAAGACAGCAAGATTAACGGTATTTAAATCCTCAATAAAAAAAGTTTTTCTGATGTAAACTGAATTAGTGGTAATCGGAACAACTGTAGAATCATCATTATCACCATAACCAAATCCGCTTGGCCCCGATAACCATGATTGATCATCAAATTCCAGGTTTTTCCAGGCAATTGGAGGTTCACTTGTACCTAATCTGTATTTCCAAATATCTCCCCAATCAATAATCGTTTCCCAATGTCTGATAAAATCTGTTCTGTTTTTATCACTGGCAAATATTAATAAATGATCTTTTGCTGCCAATGTTAGAGAAGGTAGAATCCACTTATATGGAAGACTAGCGTCGTCAGTAAGTCCAAAACCTGAAAGATCTGCTGCATTAACATCATCGTTATATATTTCTATCCAATCAGGGTAATCTCCGTCTTCATCAGAAATCGTATAGCCGTTTGATGACATTATTTCATTTATGAAGACCTGCTGTGAAATTAAAACATCTGAAAAAAATACTAAGTTGAATAATAATAATATCGAAAAGTAATATTTCATTTAACAATCAATTAGTTAAAAATGCTCTTCATCAAAAAAGAGATTAACACTATGAACACCTTTTGATTTTTTTAATTGACTTACAAATTCGGTTGTAAATTTTGCATCTTTTAGCACTATATGATATGATAATTCAAGTGAATCATCCTCCATCATAGCTTTTGTATTTATAAGTTTACTACTCTTACAATATTTTTGGAATATGGATAAAAATGGAGCCTCTTCATAACCGCCATTAGTTTTAAAGATAAATTGAAGTAGAAAATCTTTTTTAGATGGACTTACAGCATTTAATTTGGTTAAAACAAATAATATCATCCCAATAAAAATTGTACTTGCTAATGCTAATGCATGCAAGCCAACACCGCTAGCCATTCCAATTGAAAGAGCAAAGAATATAAAAATTATATCCTGAGTTTCTTTAATAGCGGTTCTAAAACGAATGATTGACATTGCACCAACTAACCCAAAAGCACGAGCTAGATTATTTCCAATCACCATTATTACAACAGATGTTATCAGGGCAAGAACTATTAATGAGTTAACAAAGGAATATGATATCCCAGGACCACGATATGTTAGTCTATAAAAAAACGAAATCAAAAGCGCACAAATTAGTGATACGAGTAAGTTCTCAACTACTTCTCCAATCGACAGTGACACACTCAATACATTTTGAAAATCATCCAACATTTTTAATTTCTGCTTTCATAAAATAGGTTTTGTAGTTAGGAACTAAAGAAGGTAGTAATAAGTTCTTTTTATCAACTATACTGCACAAATCTTTATGGGAGTCCACACTTATAGTATATTTTGATAGGGCTTGCCTTCTTAGCTCAAATCTGCTCAGTATTTTTTGAAGCCAGGATGGAAACCCGTTAAAAAATTTAATTTCCAAAATAAAATTACCTGACATACTATACTTCATAGCAGTGTCATCAAAAAGAGTTGTAAACTTTGGGAATGAGCTTGATCTTAAATTTTTATCAAATGTTAATCGTAAAGTTGAATCGTGTTTAGAAAAGAATGCTTCCCTCTCATAATTAATTAATACAACGGGAGAACAATTTTTCATTTTACTTAAGTAAAAAAACTTACATGCATCATTTTTAGAATCTAAAAAATTCTTTTTTTTGAGCAGATATTTTTCATAATCTGCTGTTTTAAGTATGTCCTCAAGATTTGCATAAAGCAGCGGGGCTCTATTTTTAGAAATATGATTTTCATATTTTCTTTTGATTTCTAAGAAAACCGTACAATTCTCATCAATATTGTTGTACCCTCTTATCCGCAACTTTTTTCTAATTTTAATTCCTGCAAGTTTCTCATGATAGTCATCAAGTTTCATAGTGTCTAAATAAATGCTATGTACCGTATACTCTTTATTCTCTTCTCTTTCAGCATATTCATCAATAGAGACAAATGGATTGAGAGCACTGCGCAGTTCATTTATTTTTGAGAAAGGAACAAGATATTTGTATTCTAGTCTTTGAAGTTTCATCTCAGTTTACAATTCTTTGCCATACTCTTATCAAATAATCGATTGGAGAAAGCTTGCCGGTTTGGATATAACAATCAACCATTAAATTTGGTATTAAATCAGTGCTCTTCCCATTTATTACCGATGGTAACTGTAACAACTTGAATTCCATTTACAATATTTACTGTATTATCAAGTTCAATAATATTTGCATTAACATCTATTTTGTTTCCGGAGATATAAATATCGACAGCTGCAGAATCTTCAATAAATTTTTTATCTTTTACTTTAACCGGACATATCAAAATAAATTCCGAATCATCTGAAATTAACATTAAAGTATCGCTATTGGTCTTTCTACTTACAATACCTGAAACTGGAGATGAGATTGTAAAACCATTAAATCTTTTTTGCAGTACTGCCAACTCATTTTCTAATGAGAATATTTGGGCCTTTAATAAATTCTATTTGTTCTTGTTTTGCACCTGTCTCTACAGTTAGTAATCTTGCTTTAGAAATTGCAATATTAATGTTGTTAAGATCATAATTGCCTTTTACAATTTCATATTCCTCTAGAGAAACAAGCCCTTTATCAAACATAATTTTCATTCTATCTAAAATTTTCTTTTGTTCATCAGCTTGTTTAATGGCATATTCTAAAACTTTATTTTCTTGTTCAATGATAGCCTGTTTTTCACCTGAAAGATTTAATGACAGTGAAGCTTTTGCTGATATAATTTGACCTTTTAAATTTTCAATTTGTCTTTCAATTTCATTTGAATAAACCACTGCAATTGTGTCGTTGATATTTAATATGTGACCCAGACTGGAGTCCAGGATCAAAAGCAAACTGCATTGCATCACCTCTATCAAAAAGGTTTACATCGTAAGATTGACTTATTCCGGTTTTGTAATTCATCAACTGTGATGTTAATCGTCCGTCAGTACCCTTATAGAGTATCCATTGTTTGGATGGTAGAATTTTACCTTTAACATATAATTGGTGATTTATTTTGATTGGTAATAATAGAACCACAATAAACACGATCGGAATTATCCACAAAAGCAGGGCTTTGCGTGAAGCTTAAAGTTAACATTTTACTATCGTTATTATTTAATCACCTTAATCTTAAAAGGGATTTATTTAACAAAAAAGGAAGATAACGCCACAACTTAATGAAATCTTCCAACTAAGATTATATTATATTTCAAATTAGACGCTATAAATTACTAATTCTTCTGCTTTCACAATAAATAATTATTCTTAAATATCATATTATTAAATTCAGAAATACTCCAAAATTCAACATCTATTTCAATAGAAATTCAACTGTTTGATTTGCAATCGTTACTTTAAAGTTTCCTGGTTCAACAATTCTTTTATTATCTAACCCAATAAAGGAAAGATGCTGCTTGTTAAGCTTAAACTCAATTGTCTTTTCTTCACCTGGATTTAATAAAACTTTTTCAAATCCTTTTAACTGTTTATTCGGTCTTGTAACCGAGGCATAAAGGTCAGTCAAATAAAGCTGAACAACTTCTTTGCCAGCAAATTTACCAGTGTTTTTTACATCTATGCTGACTTTAAGTTCATCATTTTCGGTAATTTCGTCCAAACTTAGCTTGAGATTGGAATATTCAAAAGATGTATAGCTTAATCCATAGCCAAATGGCCAAAGAGGATCAAAATTATTTGTATCAAATTTTTCGATAGGCTTATAATCATACAAAGTAATTCCATTTGGGTACCTTGGATAAGTAATAGGCAATTTTCCACTAGGATTTACATCACCAAATAAAACATCCGCAATTGCATTACCACCTTCCATTCCTGGTAAAAATCCTAAGACAACTCCGTCTGCGTTATTTGCAATTTCAGTAAAAACACGAGGTCTTCCTTCGAGCATAACAAGTATAACCGGCTTGCCTGTTGCAATAATTTTGTTTGCCAATTCTAATTGTGCTTTATTTAGTGTTAGATCAAAAATACTTCCGGGTGTTTCGCAATAAGCTGGTTCACCTAGACAAATTATTACTACATCAGAATTCATAGCTTCACTAACGGCTTTATCGGTGTTTATATCTTTATCGAAGCTTGATCCTTCAATATAATTAACATTGCTGGTTCCAATTTTATTTTGGATTGCCTCAAGGACTGTGTTTTTTTCTTTTGGATAAAGTGTTTCTTCATTTCCCTGCCAGGTTATTGTCCATCCGCCATTTAATACAGAAAGCATATTAGCTGTTGGACCGGTTACCAGTACTTTTGCATGATTTTGACAAAGGAAGAATATTATTTTCATTTTTTGTAAGAATAATAGATTCTTGTGCAGCATGCAGATTTGCCGCTGTAAAATCATCACTTGCAAATTCTTTAAGAAGTTCTTTATCCGGATATGGATGATCAAACAATCCAAACTGCATTTTAACCGCAAGTATTCTGCTAACCGCCTCATCAATTCTCCACATCGGAACAGTACCATCGCTCGCTAATTCTAAAAGGTAGTTATAAAAGCTAAAATCATAAGGAACCATACTCATATCCACCCCTGCCATAACTGAAATTCTAACAGCTTCTTTTGGCGTAGAAGCAACTTTATCTCTTGTATGAAGTCTTATAATATCTTCCCAGTCAGATACAACAAGTCCTTTAAAGTTTAATTCGTTTCTTAAAATTTCTGTTAGAAGATGATAATTTGCGTGTCCGGGAATTCCATCCACTTCTGATGAATTAACCATTATAGTTGGTGAACCTGCTAGAATGCCAGCTTCAAAAGTTGGAAGAAAATATTCTCTTAACATTCTCTCAGAAATCCAGGCCGGCGTTCTATCAAGTCCGTTTATCGGAAAACTGTAACCAACATAGTGCTTAAGACAAGTTGCCAGTTTGTTTGGTGCGCTAATGTCATTACCTTGAGCCCCTTGTATATAAGCTGTTCCAATTTCTGAAGCCAAATAAACATCTTCGCCAAAAGTCTCCCACAATCTAGACCAGAGCGGTTGTCTACCGATATCCATAACCGGATAAAAATTCCAGCTAATTCCGGATGCTTTAGTTTCCAGAGATGTAATCTCGCCACTTTCCTTTGCAATATCAGTATTCCAGGTTGCAGCCATACTAATTGCTTGTGGAAATAGAGTTGATCCTTTTGTATAGGTTACACCGTGAATTGCATCTATTCCATACAGCACTGGAATCCCTAGTCGTGTTTCTTTTGTAGCGATATTTTGAATTTTATTTATAATCTCATGCCAGTATTCGGCAGTGTGTGCAACATCGTACACATTTAGGATTGAGCCGACATGATATTTCTTTATTGCTTCTTCAAGCTTTCCATCATCCAATTTGTGCAATTGATCTTTAGTCCCCTGCTTTTTTGAAACAGTTTGAAGAGTAACTTGTGTCATTTGACCTACTTTTTCTTCAAGAGTCATTTTTGAAACAAGTTCTTTCACTTTAATATCAACTTTTTCGGTTGAATAAATCTGACTATAAATATTTATTGTTAAGATAAATTGTAGGAGAAATAAAATTGATAAAAGTTTAATAAATTTTTTCATAATTGTTCCTAAGTATTTTATTCATTTACGATAATATTTTTTTTGGTCGGATTATGATCTCTAAAAAAATCAGAACATTTAGTTATTGTTGAAAATTTAATAGGATAAGTAGTCATAGAAAAATTTAATTAAGGAGAATTAGTTTCCTAATTTCCCTTTTGCTTACTCCCGTAAAAACATAAAAATAAATTCCTGATGTTAGCGGAAATTTAAATAGTGCTCTTGTATCAAGTTTAAACTGATAATTTCCTGATAGCGTATAACCTAAATCCTGGTTATAAATCCTTTCACCTATTAAATTATACAATTCAAATTGTAAATTATCAGCAGCATATACAGAATAATTAATAATAGTACTTCCATTAAAAGGATTCGGATAGTTTTGTTCAACTTTAAAATGATTTAGTTTTATATCGTCATCATTTTCAAGTAAACCAGTTGAAATTTGAACAATTACGATTCCACATATTAGTGCATTATCAACTTTTTCTGAAAATTCTATATCTAATACACCATCAATTACCTGAACATTTACAATCTGTTTAATGTATGCTGCATTTTTTCCAACCAGCGAATAAATATCTAAATCTGTAATAACTCTGTTTTGTTCAAGGTAAACATCAAATATTCTGCTGCCAGAAGAATTAAAATATTTTTCAGCAAACATTAGTTTAATTATATAATTACCGTTAGGCACTCTAACTTTATATCCAACCATTCCATATTTATCTGATTGATAAATAGCATCTTCATCTGTACCATTAATTTGCAAGGTAGCTGGATAATTTGCTGATGAACCATCAAGAAATCCAAATTCGGTATCTTTACTCCAGACGGCATCTGCTAAGAAATCTAGTTCAGCCGAACCGCCACAATTTATTTTTAATGGAAAAGTTAAGTTCTGAGGCATTATTATCGATGTTGCTTTTGCACTCATTATATTTGGAGTTGCTTCATTGTCCTTCATAGAAAGCACAACGAGTGTTTTAGAAGATGGAATTGTTAAACCTGAAACAGAAAGCTCAACACTCTTCAAATCAGGTAAAAGTGTTGCACTGTTGATCGTTACATCTACAATTGCATAATTGAAAATATTTTCCGCAGCCGTCTGATCAAGTTCCTCCGAAAACATTACCAGCACTCTGTTTGTTGAGGCACGCGCCCAAATTAATGCTGGCGGCTGCAGATCTACATAACCAGTATTAGTACTATTTGTTAAACACAAAATAAGTTTGCCATCATTAAATACTGCATTAGCATGAATAAAGTCACAACCGTTGCCCTCCCATGTGTGTGTAGCTTTATCCCATCTGTTGGTATCCCAAGAATCAAAATTGTCGGTCCAATCGTGGGAAAAATTATTTCCTGTTCCATAGGTTCCTGCTCCAGGTGTGTAAGCATAGTAACTCACCCAATCATAGTATGCAAAAGCAGGTAACGATTCTGGATTTAATAAACCCGCCCAATTTTCATAGAGCGGATTCCAAATATTCATCATTATTTTTTGTGCTCTTGTAAGCGTCTGAATGTGGGCACCCGTTTGTTTAAGTACTTCCGTACCATCAATAAACCATGCAACATAATCAGGAGTCCATTCAAATGCATAAGTATGATAATCTTGATGAGGTGAGGTTAACATTGGTTGGTGGCCAACATGATTAGTTTGATTTGGTGTAATGGTATTGAATTGTACATTATTAAAATATCGTCCCATTATTTCAATATCTATTTCATTCCAATTTCCGATCCCACCACCACCATCATAGTAAGTAAAAAAAGAGGATAACATTCCATCACGAAAAGCGGACTTCATTCTTACTTCAAATCTGCCATAAGTATAAGAAAGTTTAGTCCTATATTCTGCTCCTTTATACGGTTTGCTGAGAATATTTATTTGAGAAAAAACACACAAACCAAAAATAGAAATAAGAATTAAAATTTTATTTTTCATAATAACTCACTTTAACTTAAGCCCTCCTCAAAAAGGAATAAAGAAGAGGGCTTCCGTTATGGTCAAAAACTAACTGACAGTGTAAACTTCTGGATATCAGAAAATCTTCCAAAATCCTGATATGCGTAGTCTATCATAAACGCAACATTACCAACTAGTAATTGTTTTACACCAAATCCAAACGAAAATGATTCTTCGGAAGTATCTAGAAACAATGATTTATATCCACCACGAATAAATACAAAATTATTGTACGCGTATTCTGTTCCAATATTAATACTTTCGTAATTATCACTTGGATGCATTGCATCTACTGCAACCGTTACTTTATGCATCTCCGTATTTATAGGATCATATGCAACACCAACTCTGAAAGTAAGAGGTAATGACCATGAATTTGTCTCCAGATACGCAGGAATATCCCCATTATTACCGCTATTTTCAGGATCAAGATCGTGCAGAACAAGATTTGAATTTCCTAGAAGCTGCATTGATGTTCCAAAGTTTGAGATTGACATTGCAAGAACTGCATCATCAAACGGGGTTACATATTGAACACCAAGATCCATCGCGAATGCAGTTGCACTCATTCTCCAGATACTTTCATAAATAAATTTGGGACCGAATCCTATTGAAAAATTTTCAGTTAACTGAACTGCATAAGCTAAACTAAATGCTGCTTGTGTTGATGAAAATGTTTCTCCAGTACCTTCAGGTTGAGTAATTGTTGTAACATTCATTTCTCCAATATCTGAACCCGTATAGCTAAAACCAATAGTTCCTATTCCACCAAGATTATAACTTGCGGCTAAATAATTGTACTTGATATCCGCAATCCATAATGTATGATCAAACGAAACATTGATACCCTGTGTTTTTGTTAACCCTGCAGGATTCCAGTAAATTGAACTGACGTCATTTACAACACCAACAAAAGCACTGCCCATACCAATTGCACGTGCGCTTTGTCCTATCGACAGAAATGGGGCTGCAGTTGTCCCTTTTTTTGATACATCTGAAATAAAGTTTGATTGCTGCGCATAAAGTTGCGGTAGTATCAAACTGATCAACATAAAAATTATTATTACTTTGTTTTTCATTTTAATATCTCCGCTATTTAATTAAAGCAAATTTGCCGATATGTTCACCAACTCCAGGTGCATCAACGTGATAGAGATAAACTCCGTACGCGGCATCCATACCATCCTCGGTAACAAGATTCCATGATAGTGATCCATCAGAAAAACCGGAATCTTTTGTTAGTGTTTTAATTAATGCACCAGCTATTGTGTAGATACGCACCGTGCATAGTGCGGGGAGATTTATGAAATCAATCTTTCTTTCACCTCTTCCTGATGAGTTAAGATTTCTCTTTTCCCATGTTGCTGCCCCGAGATAAGGATTAGGCACAACGTTTATTTTGTTAAGACTATTTTGTGCAGCGGAATTATCCACTCTTACAGGAACTGTTGAATAACTAAAATAATCGCCTGTCTTTAAACTCTTAAGAGTAGAGATTTGATATTTATCTCCATTTACAGGTTCAACAGGTGTTTCATTCGGATTTATTGGAGAACCATATGTTAGATTCCACGCAAATCGAACATTAGTTGGATTTATTATTCCATCTTTAAATTCTAGAACTTGAATTGTATCACCTACAGTTAGTGATTGAGAGGCGTCAGCATCAAACACTGCTACTTTGGAATATTTTGATTCAGTCCTATTCCATATTTTTAAATTTACTGGAAATCTTCTATAAAAAGGCGGAGATAATAAATAGCAAGTATCCTGTGCAACGTCAGAAAAAGTTATTTCATAATCTGCAGGCCACTTGATACCTCTTGAACTCTTATCAGCAAAAACATTCATTGTAAGATTACTATTACCAATCAACCAACCTGTTGAAGAATCTACCACAGAAATAGTAGTGTCATTAAGAATTGTTAATGCCATACCATCAAAAGGTTGGCTTATTCTGTCAGCACCAAAAGTACTGCTGTCTTCCCTCACAACTATTGTATCAACCATACTATTAAATGTTCTAACAACATCATAAGATAAAGTCTTATATAAAGGATATTCATCAGTGGATTTAAAAACTATGTTATACTGTGCACCATCAAGAATTGCATCCGGATTAAGAATATTAACATTCATAGATCCTGTGCCTGAACCGGAAGCAATTTGTTTCGTATCCCCAACGATTTGAGGAGGTACATATCCTGCCACAGGTGAATTAGGAATAACAACAGCGCAGTTTATATCAACAAATTGAATATTCCCGGCAAAATCCTGCTGAATAATTTTTGTACACTCAGTCGGCTGTAAACCTTTTGTACCTCTATTAGGATCACCCATATCGTACGAGATGCAGGCATAATAATATGTTTGTCCGTTATTTACATCGTTGTCTACATATGAGTGTCTTAATCCTGTGTCATCACCCCTCCAGAAATGTGCACCATTCACCCCAACTGGATCGGGTCCCTTAATACTATCTATTAGATCATAACGAACTAGAGGTTTCCAATATACCGGAGAACCTTTCGAATCTGTTATTATTTTTATATCGTTGAATTGTGCTTCGGTACTTCGATAAATCATATAGCCTTCAAAATCTTTTTTTGCACCTTGCGTGGGATCATTGTTTTCATATCCCATAAATGCATCGCGAGATTCTTCAGCTATTTTATTCCAATAAAGAAATACTTTTTTATCACCGGCAACAGCGGTTAGAGTAGGTTTTAAAGGAGGTTTTGAAAAATTATAATTTGCATTATAAATTTCCTGAACTGTTTCTTTATTAAAGATTATCTCTTCTAGATTTGAACCAAATAACAAAGCCATCGAAAATCTTTCTCTAAGGCCTTGATTAAGCGGAAATGGTCCAGAAGCGAAAACCATACTGATGTTGGCCCTCTGTAATGAAGTATCAAAAACAGCAGAACTCATTTTTAACCACATCTGCTCATCATCTTTTGGCCAGCCGCCTCCTGTACCGCCCTGTCCTAATCTATAAATCGAAACAGCTGTAAGACCTATCTGATCTGATTCATCTTTGTCAGTCTTATCAAACCTCGGCTCACCGTCTGTTGGAACTCCATCTCCTTCTCCTTCGTCAGGTCCTGAGTATTGTGGATCAAAAGGACCAACGCCGTCTCTACCAACATCATCATTTAAAGGTTCATTTTCATCTGCATCCCAAACGCCGTTACCATTAAGATCAGCATATGGAACCCAATCGCCGTCATTGTCTATTCCATCGTCTCTTCTTTCATCGATCATAGGAACGCCATTAATATCAAAGTCATCATCATCATTTATTCCATTGGTTGCATTTCCCGGACTTTCAAGATATGCGTAACCATAATATCCTGTTAACCATGCTACCCGGTTGACCAAGACCATCTCCATCAAAACAGTAAGCCAAATCGAGTATTTTATCAAAGGAAGCATTGTCATCTTCAGAATCACCTGTACCACCAACCCCACAATCGGTGTAAAAACCAAAGAAGGTTTGCGGATAGTTGAAGTCAGATAAATTAACGATGTCATAATGCCAAAAAACAATATCTTCTGCTAGTACGTGAGACCATTGGAATCCTCTTACCTCAACTCTTAATCCTAAACCTGCGCGGGTTGGATCTGAAGCCAAAGGAAAATAGTTAAACGGTGTTCTTGTCCACTCTTTATCTTTTGAATCATCCATCACAAAAAATGTTTCAAAGTCCGAATTATTAACTCCTCTACCAAAGTAACCGTACCAAAAACCATCCCATTCCTGAGTTAGACTTAACGCGATTGGCCATTGTTTAGGCCAGGTATGAGGATTAGTATTAATTGCCGGACTGTTTTTCTCAAGTGGGTATTCATTTACTTGATTAGGATTTGAATAACCTGGAACAGGTTCTAAACCCCAAATTTCTCCTGTACTAGGATCTTTATCCATCCATTCACGGTAGGAAGTCTGAAGTGGATGAACAACCTGATTATTTCCAGGTGCAGTAATTTCAGAAGCTATAAGAACAGCAACACCATCAAGATAAGACTGACCGGTACCCTTTGGCCACTCACCGCTGGGCTGATCAGGCCAATGACCAACTTCTCCATTATTATAGAAAAGTGTTCTTATCTGATTACCATCCATTACACCTTCTTTACGATACTGGATATTACCTTTTGGTTCATCACGATATTTTTGTATCTGGCTGCTAACTTGTGATAAACCTATTTCGGAAATCAAAAAGGTTATTATTAAAAAAAGTATTTTTTTAGACATTATTTTCTCCATTATATTCTCTAAAATCCAAATCCTAATCCAAGTCTAATCTCACGCGGAGCGGAGTACATACCCGGATTATTAACGTATTGTTCTATAGTATTAAGTCCAATAACATCACTCTGTTGATAATATTGCGTATTCAAATCGACATTTGCCCTTCCTGTGGTTGAATATACGCCAAACTCATTTTTAATATCAAACAAGTTGTAAACCATAAGATAGGTGTTAATTGAAAATCCATAAACATCAAACGTTTTTTCTGCTCTCAAATCAACATTATAATAAGTTGGTTTAATTCCGCCATTTTCAAATCTTACGCCTTGTGATAACTTAATATCTTCAGTGTAAGGCTGTCCGGAACCATATTGAAAAATAAGACCAACCGTCCAATCACCTGGAACACCAACGTTAAGATTAGCATTTAATGTATGTCTTTGATCCCAATCTAAAGGAACTACGCTCTTAGTTTCTTCAATTGGCGGATTTGTTTGATTGTTGTTGAATACTGATCGTGGATCAGAAGCGTTCCCTTGTGCAATCTGGAATGTATAATCCAACTTCAATCCAAAATAATCAGCAAATCGTTTATCAAGGGTAAGGATGAAGCCTTTTACGTTTGCGTAATCTCTATTTATGAATCTTGCGTACTTAAAACCTTCATAAGTGTTTATAATTTCCATACCGAGCCAATTTCTAATGTCGCGATAATAAACTGAAAAGTTTAGTGAAAAATTTTCAAACAATACTTGCTGTAAACCGATTTCATAAATCACATTTTTTTCAGCATTCAGATCAGGATTTCCTGTGGTGGACGAAAGATTACTGCTCGGTCTAACTATAAAGTCAGGATTAGAATATAGATTTTCAAATGATGGAATTTTAAAGAAGTGGCCATATGAAAATCTTATTATGCCTTGATCAGTAATTGGAAATGATGCACCTAATCTTGGACTAATCTGGAATTTAGCATCTGCTTTTCTTGTAACTAAAAGCCAATTATTACTGTCTGAAGAATCTGCTCCAGGATATGCCAGTACTGAGCCAGGATAAAGTCCGTTACGTGTTGGATTTTTTAAATCAACAGGCAATGAGCCATTGGAATTAAAATAATCAACTCTAATACCTGCGTTTATTATCATTATATCATATTCCATTTTATCCTGAATATATGCAGAGATTTCAAATGGATTTCTTGTGTATTCAATAAAAGATCCTTTGTCAGTTATTGTTCCTTTGTTTGGATACCCTGGAGTAAATATTGCATTGCCCAGAGTATCTACTTGTCCATCTGTTAAATTGATTATATCTTTATTCATACTATATATTTCATAGTACTTACCTTCTATTCCGGCACCGATTTTATGTTCTTTTGAAATTTGTGATGAGTAAGAATATTGTGCAATTAAAGTATTTGTATGTCTGTTGTATCTTCCTGTTTGATTTCCGCCCTGTCTAAAAGTATAAGGTGAAGATGAAATACCCTGATCTGGATTTACATATCTTGGATCAATTCCGTAAGGATTATAATCAGGACTAAAAATGTCGGTGTTGATAGGAGCATCTGGATATAAGATAACCTTCATAATCATAAAAGTTTGCAGAAAATTTTAATGAGTGAAAAGTATTTGAACTAGGGAAATAATTAAACTGAAGATTATGAATTAAATTTGTTCGATAATGCGTCATTATAGCATCAGGGGTTAATGAAAAACCGTGATCATAATATCTGTTTTCATTATCATCATAGAATAAACTGTATGTTATATTAACTTCAGGCAAAGCATAAGTTAGTTTTGCATTTGTAGAATATTTTCTATCAGGATTCATTGAAACATAAGCACCGTCTCCTGTGTTTCTTGGAATCCATATTGTTTGATCAGCAGGATTTGGAAAGAAAGGAACATCATCGGTAACGTTAAATATTCTTTGACCGTATAAGTAGCCATTATTTTTATAATATCTTCCTGTTACAAAGAAGTAAAGATTTTTTATTGGTGATACTGGTCCGCTTAATGTAAGTTGCAAATTTCTTTGAGCAAGGTCCCAAGGATTATCTAAATTTCTAAAAATATCTGAGTGATTTGTAAAGTAGCTTCCAACGTACCCTGTAACATAACCTTCAAATTTATCAGAACCGCTTTGAGTAACAATGTTTACAACACCGGAAAGGGCTTGTCCATATTCCGCATTAAAAGTACCGCTTATAACTTCCATCTGTCTAACGGATGAATTTTCAACCTGAACACCAAAACCGCCGTTAAAAGCATCGGTTACGGCAACACCATCAATTAAATAAGCTACATCATTTGATCTGCCTCCTCTAAAGTGTCCATCAATAACACCAGCCTGCAAGTTTACAATTTGTCCGATACTTTCAACAGGCATCATTTTAATTTCGTTGGATGAAATAGTAACGGATGTAGAGGTAAGATCTTTTTGAACAAGTGGTCTTTGTGATGTAACAACAACTTCCTGATTTAATTGTATAACAGAACTCGTAAGTTTTAAATCAATTTTTGTAGTTAAGATCTATTTTTACAAGAACTTTTTCTACAATAATTTTTTGATATCCAACAGCGCTAAATATTACCCTGTATTCACCGGGTGGAATATTGCTTATGGAATAATATCCATCCAGATCTGCAGAAGCACCCAGATAAGTTCCTTCAATAATGACGTTTGCACCAACAATCGGTTCACCCGTTTCCTGGTCAGTAATATAACCGGATATTTTTCCTGTTGTTCCTGCAAACAATGGAACTGATAATAACAACAGAGTAATAAAAAATAGAAAATGTTGTATCGACTGTTGAATTTGATAAAATATGTTTTTAATTGATCTGTCTTATTCATTTCGTTTTCCTGATAAAATTATAATTCTCCTGGTACCAAATGAGAACAAAAGAAAAGGCACGGCATATTATGCCGTGCCTTAAAAGTATTACTTAAGTAACATCATTTTGTTTGTTTGAACAAATGAGCCGGTTTCTAATCTGTAGAAATAAATACCACTTGATAAACCAGAAGCATCAAATGAAACATTATAACTACCTGATGCATAATCTCCCCTTACAAGTGTAGCAACTTCTTTTCCAAGTACATCATACACTTTAAGAGTTACAAATCCGGCATCCTTTAAAGCAAACTTAATTTGAGTGCTTGGATTAAAAGGATTTGGATAATTTTGAGTTAATGCATACTCAGTAACTGTTTGTCCTTCAGATTCAACACCAACTGGATTCCAAAGTGAACCAATCCATGTATGGGACCATCTTGATACATCAGCCCATGATTGATCTTCATTATTTATAGAATATGTCAATATTCCTTCTCTGGTGTTTGTTGCATCAGCATCATTGATTGAATAATCTATTGGAATTCTATAACCTTCAACCGGAACAAATACATTATCGTTTCCTGGAACTGCTAAATCAGCCCAGCTAATTTTAAATTCAACAATATAACCTGAAGGGAATTTTTCTTGCCAGTAATAGTCAGCACCAAGTCCAACAATACTATCAGCACCAGCAACTCCATCAAGAATAACTCTGTTATACGCAAATCTAAAATGGTAATCAGGGTTTGCTCCTCTTCTCAATGATGTATGAGGAAGACCATGCCAATTATATAATCCTAAGAATAAATCTGCACAATCATTTAAGTATGATGAACCTTGTGCATTAGGAACAACTATATCATCGGTTACATCAAAAGCAACATATAAGTTTGTTGCATCCACAGCAACCCAGGATAAAACAGATAGATCAGCATCCCCATTGATTGTTGTATTTGTAACTATATAACCAGATCCATCAGAAGGAAACATTCTAAATGGAGTAATTGACTGCCATTCTGATAAATCACCATCAGCAACAAATGTGGGTGGAGTTAGTGAAATAGTAGTAACACCTTTTGCTAAGTTTGTAACTGCAGGTGAATTAACACTTACAACGCTTTTATTTCCAGAAGCATCTTTACAAACAACTGCATAGTAATATGTAGTATTCTGATTTGTTACCGGAGCTAACAACAGGTGTGATGCTAGTTGGTTATTCTCATTGATATTCAGTTTTACAACTTCAGCATTTGCAACATCTGTAATAGGATTTTCGCTGTAATAAACATCATACTTTTCACCTGTTTCACCAGGTACGTCATCCCAGGTAATAATATTTTGTTTGTCACCACCAAAAGCTGAAACATTTAATGGCGGTGATGGTGGTATTACATCAAATTCAGGATTTCCGGTCCACCAGTCAGTAATATAAATTACTTTTCCAGCAATTCCAGATGCTTCAGCCATCATACCAACAACCTGAACACTTGACGAATCAAATCCGGTTGTTCCATCCTGATAAACCATATCTCTTAGAGCAAATTTATAATCGTGCCATTGGTTATCAGCCGTCGGCGTAAAGACTGTTCCAACTTTTCCTGGCCCACCTTCAAATTGAATTCTTAATGGTCCAACACCTGCTTCACATTTTAATTTAAATTTTACACTATCCTGCTGCCAGGCAACTCCAAGATCAAATGGTGGAGCAATAGTAGTTCCCATACCGGTCCATCCATTACCCCATTCATTTCCCTGAACCCATTTAATAGCATTGGTATTGGGCAGAGGTCCAGCACCATTTTCAACCTCTATACTTGATTGACCCCATGCCCATGTTGTTACATAGGCCGGAAAAGCGATACCATTAAAGACGATAGCGGGTAATGATTTTGGACTAAATAAAGTCATTTCATCAAAACCAACCAATACAGAATCTACAACATTTGCTGTTGTTACAGCGGTTAAGCCATAACTCAAAATTTTATCATAGTCCAGAATTTCATTATTTCTTCCTAAACCCCAACTTGAAGGAGTGATTACAAATCCCTGATCATTTGGATTAACACTTCCATCAGAAGGTATCTGGCCTAAAGAAAGTCTTAGATTATACCATCCAGTTGCAGCATCCAGGGTTGCAGCATTTTCATAAACATACTGCTCAACCGGATCTGATTCTGAAGGTTGATCTCTGAATTGAATTCTAAAAACCATAGTAGCAGGAGCAGTTGCAGGTTCATAAACTTTAATCCAGATACTCAGCGAATCAAATCCGCTAAAATCCAGGAATTCTCCTTGTGGGGCTGCATGTTGTATTTCTGCAAAAGTACCCCAATCATGAAAAGCTCCAAGTTTTAAATCAGCTTTAAATGATCCAGTTCCTTCATGAAAATCAACATGATCATCAGTATAGGTCATAACTGTAGGAAAACCTTCACTGATTTTAAGGTAAACTGTATCCGCAACAGATGAATCGAAATTATCGATCACCACCTGTGCGTTAGATATGAATGAGCCAGCCATCAGTAAAATAAAAACGGCTAATAGCAAATTTTTCATAGTACCTCTCTCTGATTGTTTTTGAACAAGTTATTTAATTGTTTTTGTCTAATACCAAATACTCCAAAGTCCAATTATTATCATCACAATAAATGCTGAGATTAAAAAATTAGATTTTAAACCTCGCATCCTTTTAATATTTGAAAAATTATTCTTTAATTCCAGCATACTTTCAGAAATTGAGTAGCGAATGCTCATTATGAATTCGTTTGAGATTTTTACTGAATATATATTAAGAATTAATATTAAAGAAAGACTGATCACAAATAGAAATATTGCAAAATGAAGAAAGTTAATATTCAGAATCCAAATAAATGCTGGATGCAATTGAACACCAAGATTACTAATAATCTCCAATATCAAACGGCTAAAACCGATTGTTTCTCCAACAATCAAAGTAATCAGTGCTGTCTTAGAGCTTATTTTTTTAGAAAATAATCCATACAAAAAAACCGCAGTAATTGGAGGACTAACGAATGCCTGCACACTTTGTAAAAATATATAAACTTGTGAGCTGATAACTTTAACTAAGGGAACAATCAAGATTGCAACAACTA
Source organism: uncultured Ignavibacteriales bacterium (assembly GCA_963706055.1). GTDB lineage: Bacteria > Bacteroidota > Ignavibacteria > Ignavibacteriales > Ignavibacteriaceae > IGN3. The sequence goes on from CAVPND010000019.1 coordinate 135,073, forward strand.
CAATTGCAGTTGTGGTTAACCTTCCAACTAATACTAATTTTCTTTCATTAGCTTGTGGATTTTTAATTTTATAGAAATCGTTTGTAAAAAGAACAGCAGTACTGTTGAAGGCTCCCGCTAAAGATGACATAATTGCTGCAAGCAAACCAGCAACTACTATTCCTTTTAAACCTATTGGAAGTAAATCACCAGCAACTAATGCTGAGTAGGCCTCGTCACCGTTTATTTCAGGATAAAGAGCGGCAGCAATTAAACCGGGTAAAACAAGAATAAAAATCGGTAAGACTTTTAGGAGGGCTGCTAATAAAGTTCCTCTTCTTGCATCGTTTATTGATTTGGCACTAAATAAACGCTGTACAATGTATTGATCCGTACACCAATACCAAAAAGCTATAATAGGTGCACCAAATAATATACCGGTCCAGGGAAAATCAGGATCTGAGACAGCCTTAAACATATTAAAAAAGTCAGCCGGTAATTTTTCTTCTAAACCGCTAAAGCCACCTACCGCATTCAAACCAAAAACAGATAAGATAACAGCACCCAGAATAAGTACAATACCCTGAAATAATTGTGTTCGCATCACAGCGCTGGCTCCGCCAGTTACACTATACAGCCCGGTTATTAGTATTATTATTATTGATGAGGCATAAATATTTAATCCAAAAATCTTGTAGAATAATAATCCTGCTGCAAAAAGTGATACTAAAATTTTTGTAAAAATGTATATTGCAATAGAAAAACCGGCAAACAACTTTCTAATTTTTCGGTCAAATCTTTTTTCTAAAAATTCCGGAACTGTAACCACACCAGATTTTAAATAGATTGGTGCAAGTATCCATCCTAAAAAGATAAGAGTAAAAATTGCCATTAGCTCAAACTGCCCAACAGCTAATCCACGCGAAGAACCAGAACCTGCGAGACCCTATGAAATGTTCACTTGAAATGTTTGTAGCAAATATTGAAATACCAACCGTAAACCAGCCAATATTTCTTCCGGCTAAAAAATAATCCGAGTAATTTTCATCACCACGGCGGGAGTAGTAGAATCCCAGACTTAATACAATTATTAAGTAAGCAACTAAGACTAATAAATCTATTTGGCTGAAAATAGTAGACACGTTCCTATATACTTATCCTTAAAAATAATTACCTAAACACAAATAGTGCCGTGTAAATCTTTATAAAAATGTCTAAGATTATTGCTTTTTTAAGAAAATAAAAACTGTTGTGATTATTGATTTATTAAATTGATAAGCATCATTTATTATTTTAATAAGGATTTTCCAAGAGAAAATTATTGTGATGTCAATAGATAAAATCTCAATTAGATTAGATAATGTGAAGTGTAAATAAAATAAACCCGATTATAATTAAATCGGGTTAAAAATTAATTTAAATTATATAAAAAAGAATATTTACAGCTATTTAAGAAGTAACATTTTTTTTGAATTAGTATACTCTCCAGCATTTAATTTGTAAATGTAAACTCCGCTTGCAAGATTATTTGCCTTAAAATTCACTTTATAATTTCCTGCATTCATTTCTTTGGTTACTAAATCAGAAATAAGATTTCCTAAAATATCGTAAACCTTTAAAGAAACATATCCGCTATTTGCAATACTAAATTTAATTTCAGTTTCTGGATTAAATGGATTTGGATAATTTTGTTCAAGATTAAATTTATATGGTATTAAGTGACTTTCTTCGTCCTCAACAGCAGTAACCATTCCGCCAATATTATAGAAAGGCGCATAAGCATTTTTAAGTGTAGTACCAACTAATTTTAATGTATCACGATTCATCCGGTACAATCCCATACTTTGAAAACCATTTGAATGTTGATGTGAATACCAATCAAATATACACCACCATGTGACTCCCATTAAATATCCACCATCACGATAAGTTCCATCCGGTCTTATAACAGAAGCTCTGAAAGTAAAAGCATTAAAAGTTTCATTAAATACAGTTACCTGGGCTTGTTGTCCTGCTGGAGCATTCAACTCACCGGACCAATATCCGAACTCGGTATCTAATACAGGTTTTTCAGGATAAGCTAAATTTGCATAACCTAAAAAGTATCGGGTACCATCGTAATATGTTCCACCATGGAATATTCCAAAGTACATGGTCCAGCCTGCAACATCGCAAGCAGCTTGGGATGGATCATCCGGTCCGGGTCTATCAGCAGCGGCAGATTGTGTGATCAAACGACCATCAGCATAATTAAAATTTAGATCCTGATTAACTTTTGTTATAAAGTTTTTTCTATTATCAACATCTAAACACTCATTTGTAGTACTCCATAAAAGTATAGAAGGTCGATTATAATCTTTAAATACCATTTCACGAAACATCTGTTCGTGAATTTTCCTTGCGTTATTCTGGATTATCCATGCAAGAGCAGTATCAAACCACCACACAGGAATTTCTTCAACAATAGTAATTCCAAGCCTATCTGCAAGTTGATAAGTATAAAGGTGATTTGGATAATGAGCTGTTCTTAACATCGTGGCATTAATAGCCTTCACTTTAAGCATATCAGAATAAATAGAATCAACAGGCAGGCTTCTTCCAAAGACAGGGTGATCTTCGTGTCTTGCAACACCTGTAAAGAAAACTGGACTGTTATTCAGATAGACTTTATCAACATCCGTGTGCACTGTACGGATTCCAAACTGTGTATAGTATTCGTCAATAACATTACTGCCTTGTTTAACTGTAACCTTCATAACATACAAATTTGGATTTTTTGGTGACCACAAATCTGGATTATTTATAGATAACTCCGTACGCCATACCCTTATTGAGTCGTCTTTAATTGTAAGGGTATTTTGACTATTACCAGAAATAGTTGCTGCAGTACTAATAAGATTTGAAGTAAACACAGTATTAATATTGCCAGCATTAATATCAGTATTAAAAATTTCAATATTTACATCAATATCCTGATCACTTCCGCTTGTATTATAAAGTACAACAGTTGTTTGAATATCTCCGTCGGTATTCTGGGGAACAATGTTTGCTCTGATTACAGATATAGGTTCAGATATTTCTAAGTAAACATCGTGAATAATTCCAGTATAGTTAAACCAGTCACACTGAGTATAAGGTACAATATCATTTCTACTACCCCAGGCTGGATTATCCACCCTTACAACCAGTATGTTGCTACCACCATAATTAATTGCTGATGAAACATTAAATGCAAATGGAGTGTATCCACCTTCATGGTAGCCAAGGTAAACATCATTGAGCCAAACATCCGCAACATAATTAACCGAATAGAACATAAGTTTTACAAACTTTCCAGTAGCACCTGTATCAACCGTAAAACTTTTTCGGTACCAAACACCATCCTGATAATATTCCGGTACAGTTGGATACTGATTCATTGTATTTTCAACTGCAGGTAATTCTTTTCCCATCCATCCGCTATCATCAAAAGAGGCTAAATACCTACCAGCGGCTTCATTAATTAAGTTTTGATAGCCGATTGAATCACGTTTCTTTAATGTTATGTTATCATCAGCAGTAAATCTCTGCTTTTTCCATTGCCCCTTTAGATCAATTATTTGTCTATCCTGTTTTTCAAAAGTTGGAACAGCAAATCCGTTTTGATATGGTATTCTAATTCCATCTACCTGTTTCAAACTCATTGTAGCTTCTAATGAAGCAACTTGCGAAAACAAGTCTGTAGTTGAAAAACAAAGTATTAATAAGCAAGAAATAATTAAATTTTTGTAAATCATTTATATGACACTCCTCACGATCAATTAATAGATTGGGCTTATATTAAAAATATTCTTTACAACACGCAATTAGCATACCGAATTTGAAGAGGATAATTTTACTTTTAATAACAAGAAAGCGGGGTTTTATCAACAATTAAATAAAATATTTTTGAAATGACTAATTAGAACTTATTAAAATAATAAAATCAATATTTTAAGATTCGTTTTATTTCAGCCCTAGTTCTTTAGCCATTCTATAATAATTAGGAGGGGCTAAACCAAGCTTTTTGGCTGCTTCAGTATCGGAATCCGAATTTGTCCTAACAAATTTGAAATATCTCTCACGCAAAACCTTTTCCATATCCTTTAAAGGAATAATGTTTTCAGTGTTAAAAACATCCCCAAAGCCAAATTCATTTTCTCTAGTTTCTAATTCTTGAAACCCAAGAGCGCGTTTTGCTAGTAGAGGTGTGATTTTATCTTCTGAGCTAAACAACATTCTTTGGACTACATTTTTAAGCTCCCTTACATTACCGGGCCACTCATAATTTAAAAATACATTCATAGTTTCACTTGGAATTATAGGTTTATCTTTTCCCATGTCAATGCTTATATTTGATAAAAAGTACTCGATCAATAGCGGTATATCAGCAACACGTTTTTTAAGATCAGGAACAAATATTGGCAAAACATTCAGTCGGTAATAAAGATCTTCTCTAAATCTTTTTTCTTTTACTTCTTCTTCAACATTTCTATTTGTAGCAGCAATTATTCTAACATCAACTTTAATTTTTTCAGTTCTACCAATTTTTTCTATTTCACCTTCTTGAATTACCCGCAGTAATTTTACTTGAGCAGGCAAAGGTAGTTCAGTAATCTCATCTAAAAAGATTGTGCCGTTATTTGCAATTTCAAACAAACCAAGTTTCTTTTTATCTGCACCGGTAAATGCCCCTTTTTCATATCCAAACAATTCACTTTCTACTAATTGGCTAGGTAAACTTCCACAATTTATAATAACAAAATTTTCATATTTCCGATGGCTGGTGTAATGGATATTAAAAGCTACAAGTTCTTTACCGGTTCCTGATGCCCCTCTGATTAGCGTATTAACATTACTTTGAGCAAATTTTTTAATCTCTTCCTTGAGCTCTAGCATTATAGCAGATTCGCCTACAATTTTTTTCTGAATTAAAGTGTCTTCAACATTTTTATGTAGTTTTTGATAAGATCGATAACGCTCACGCTCAAGCAGACATTTTTCATGAGCATTAAAAATACTAAGTATAAAATCAGTTGGTTGATAAATAAATTCTTCAATATCTCCTGGATATTTTGTACAATACCAGAAAGCACCAGCTTTAATGAGTTTATTAGCAAAATTATAATCAGTAAGATTTATTGTCATTTTAGTTATAACAATAATCTGAACAGAAGTATCAATCTCTTTAATTTTACTAATTAGAGTTTCACCCATTAATCCACCGGCAATCTGATAATCCATAATAACAACATCAAACTTGCCTTTTTTAATTTTAAGTATTTCTAATGCGGCCAATCCGTTTGAGACTATATCAAGTACTTTAATCCTTTCTTCAAATGGTTTAACGGTGTTCATCACGCGGCGAACATCGTAATCCTCATCTTCGATTAACAACAAATTTATTTTTTTACCTTCAAAAATCATTTTCGTATTCCGTTTAGTTAGAAATTGTAATTGTAAACCTGCAGCCGCCTTCAGTTAAATTTTCTGCATCTAAATCCCATCCGCATCTTTTGGATATTTGATAAGCAATGTAACAACCATAACCTGAGTTCTGCAATCCTTTTACTTTGGATGTCACACTTTCTAAAAAAATATTTTTAATACCTGTTTCATTTCTATTTAATAGTTCTCTGTTTATTCCAACACCATTATCCTGAATAATAATAAAAGATTTATTTGTTAACTGGTCATATTTAGTTTTGCAAATTATAATAATATTATTCTCTCCGCCATGATCAATACTATTTTGTATAAGTGGTTCAATAATTTCCCAGACAACAAATTCATTTATAGGAACAAGAGGCAAATTAGAATCGGTTATCAATTTTAATTTCATAAGCATCAGACTTTGATGTTATTCTTAAAAATATATTTTCTACAATAAATTTTATTACTTCATTTAGATTTGTTTTAAACATTTGATTGCGTATCGTTTGCAATGGCGGATCATACCACTTCATATCATAAATTACCCGTGAAATAAAATTGGAGTATTTAGAAACTCTGTACTTGATATCATCGATGTTCTCAGCAGATAAGGTTCTAAGGTCTTCTTTAATATACCCCATAATTTTTTCTGCTTTATGATGAGTATGGTAAATTCGTTTTGTAAAAATAAGTTCTTTATCATAATTTATTTGTTTTTTAAGATTAGTCTCATGTTCATCGAAGAGCATTTTCTGAGTATCATCTCTTTCTTTAACCGTATAGGATGAAATAAAATACATAGCCAGCAGACCAAAAAGAATTAGTGAAAGGTAGATAACGGATGTTTCATCATAATTACTTATAACCTGATTACTTATAAAACTAAAGTCAGGCGTATTTTTCATATAAATCGCACCCATGTATTCACCACGCAAAACAAATGGGACAAAAATATTAAACGTTTTTTTATCCGTAAGTATACTTTTAATTTGTTCTTTTGAACTTAACTCATCCTCAATTTTTTTATACATCTCAATTATTTCTTTTTTCCTAGCGTCAACCGGCCCAACAATTTTATTATGATGCAAAAGAAAATGATATAACGATTTTCCGTCATCGATCGCATAAACTTCATTACCCAATCTAGTAAGAATATACAATCCTTCAATATTGTGTTTTAGCTGCTGCTGACTGAAAATAATGTTAAATGATTGAATAACTTTGTTTTCATCTTCCCTGCTGATTACTGTTTTAGTATCAATTGATTCAAGAACAAGTTCTAACGATGTTGTGGTAAGATTGGCTATCTCTTCAGCAGAATCTTTCTGATACCATTCCTGAGTTGTGCTTAAAAAACTTTTTACAGCAGCTTTGTTAATAAATGAAACAATTAATTGAAATGCGAACAGAATGATGAACAGCACTGTAACGTGCTTGAACTCAAAATGATATTCTTTAATTTTTTCGATTAATTTTTTGTCACTCATATTAGATTCACTTAACTAAAATGGCTTTATCATTAATCTTTTTTGTAGCTTCATTAAGTGCATCTTCAACTGATAGTTCTTCTTTAATAGCTTTATTTAAGTAAAAGGACAAAATATCCGAGACATTGGTATAACTTTCTATAAATGGTCTGTGAATTCCAGTTTCATAAAGATTTTTAAAATATTTTAATTCGGTATGTTTTTGCATGAAGTCTTCATCATTGTATACACTTTTAATTGTTGGAAGATACCCACCTTCCTCAAACATAATTTTTTGTGATTCTTCACTTAATAAAAATTTTATAAACTTTATTACTTCCGGAATTCTTTCGGAAAATTTTGAAATCATTAAGTTCCAGCCACCATATACAGAGTTCGGTTTGGTCCCTGCAAAGTGAGGCATAGGAGCCATTCTTAAATTTGATTTTATTTTATGCATTAATGAATTCATTTTCATCATCAATCATGCTCGACCAGCTTCTTAAAAAAACGCCATTATTTTTTCCAAATATTCTATAACTTTCATTTTCCTTTAGGTAAGTGACACTTTTAGGAGATGCATTATAATTATTAACCAGGTCGACCAATAGTTGTAATGATTTTTTACCTTCAGGTGAATTTAAGTTTACTTTTCCGTTTTTTTCTACAAATGCTTTATTTTGATTTGCCATCAATTCTGTAAAAGAGCAAATTAATCCTTCATAATCATCAGCCTGAAAAATATAAAACGGATTTGAGTTAATATTAAATCTTCTGCTTAACTTAATAAATTCTTCCCACGTAATAGAATGATTAATGGATTTCTTAATTTTATCATAATCAGAAAATCTTTTTAATAAATCATCTCTGTAAAGCATTAAAGCAATATCTATATATAGCGGTATTGCAACTAGCGTATCTTTATAGTAGCAAGTTTCCAGAGCGTTAGGAATTATAGAATTAATTTCTGAACTATCAATATATTTATGAAGTGGTACACCCCAACGTGCAAATCTTGGAACCCAAATCTGATCAACAGAAAAAATGTCAATTCGATTATTTTTACTTCTTAAATACCTTGCTAAAAGTTCCTTACGTTCATTTGTACTGAATTTTTCAAATGAAAGATTTATTGTTTCAACTTTTATCAGTCCTTTGTTCTTCTCATTAAATAAATCAATCACCTTTTGATGAGCAGAGGAAATGTGATCAACAAAATAGATTGTTTTCTGCTTGGATGAATCACCGGAATTAAATCCATTCGGAGAAAAAATAAATGTAAAAAGTATAAAAACTGTAACTAGTACAGTACTTATAATAATATAAAATATTTTTTCAATATTCATTTTCTTAGTTATTAATTAGTTCAGTATTTCTTTTTCATTTTTTATTATTTCAAATATAGGATATATCTATTAAAGATATTTTATTAACCTGATTTATTACTTGAATAAATATTGCTAAACAAAGAGAAAATCTAAAAAAAGAGTGATTGGAGTTTATAAGAAGGGTAAATAGTTGTTCATTATGTTGGTGAGTAAAAAACAAAAGAGGCGGTGAAAAACTCCGCCTCTTTCTAATTGTCAATTAGAGCATTCGTTAAACTCTAAAAGAATCTAAACCGAATGGAATAATTTGCTATTTCATTAGCATTAGTTTTCTTGTTTGAGTAAATGAACCGGAGTTTATCTGGTAATAATAAACACCGCTTGCAATATTAGATGCATTAAATAACATCTCATATCTACCTGCTTGTCTTTGTTCATTAACCAATGTTAAAACTTCGTTTCCAAGTATATCAAACAATTTAATGCTTACAAAATTATCTTCTGGTATTGAATAACGAATTGTTGTAGTTGGATTAAAAGGATTAGGATAATTCTGATCAAGTGAATATTCCAATGGTAGATTTATTTCAACTTCAACTTCTTGCGAATATGCAAATGTTCCATCATAATCTTTTTGCATAAGTCTGTAAGAATACATACCAGCATCAACTGTTTTATCTATATAAGTATAATCGTTTATTTCGGTTGTTGTTCCTTTGCCATTAATAAATGCTATTGACTGATAGGAATCATCTCTACTTTTTCTTTGTATTTCAAATCCAAGGTTATTTAATTCGGTCGCTGTAGTCCAATTAAGAACTACATCGTTTTTATTAACGGAAGCGTTAAATGCTGTTAACTCGACAGGAATAACCAACCCAACAACTAACGATACGGTTCTTTTATGAACGGGTGTTCCATTTGGACCATTACCAACTATTGTAATGGTATAAGTTCCCACAGAAACGTTTCCGCTAGTAGTTACCTTCATATCCACATTTCCGGGAAAAGTTGATAGTATATTACCACTTGGGAAACTAATATTAATATTACCCGCGGCCGGCGTTGGACTTACCGTTGCTGAAAATGTCACATCAGTATCATATAATTTTACACTTGGAACGCTCACATTGTAAATAACAGAATCTTGATCATTTCCAAGGCTATCTAAAGAAGGTGAAACAAGCATTGCATAATCTGGAAAGAAACTAACGTAACTGCCGAAGGAACCTGCTCTAAAGTCCGTCCAAACCATTAGTGATTGATTATCAATTGCAGTTATAGCATCATAATCACCCTGATATCTAGGTGTACCGCCGCCGCCGCAAGTTGTACAATTAATTCTCATTTTAGCTGTTGTTATTTGTTGATTGGGTGCAAAAGTCAATCCACCATCATCAGAATAGCTTGCATAAATATGCGCACTGTCGCTTGTTGGTGTATCCCTTGTGTCCATCCATTTTACAAATAATCTACCGGAAGTTTTATCACACCAAATTGACGGATGCCATTGATTATGTGCCGTAGTATTTACATCATCATTAATGAGAACAGGTGCAGACCAACTTGTTCCTTGATTATCAGAATATCTGCAGAAAATATCTGGCTTATTACCATCACCTGCCGGCGTGTTTGATGCATATACCAAATATAATCTTCCTCTGTTAGGTCCATAACTATTATCAGCTGCGATAAATGGATAAGGTCTTGTTCTCATGTTTTGAACTGAGTTCCTACCACCTACATTAGTGCCTACATAACCGGAAAAGTTTTGAGCAGATTTTAATGTAAATGATGCTCCACCATTTGTGGATGCATAAAAAGTATAAGTTGAAGCAAAGGAACTTCCAGAATTTGTAACTACGTAAACGCAACCTCCTTGTATATCACCACCAACCGTATTTGGGCCAACTGCAACCATCATTCCGGGCAATGACTGTGTAGCAAAAGAAGTAGTGCTTGTAAAAGTTGCACCATTATCTGTACTTCTATAAAAACTACCACTTCCGCTGTTTGTCATAGTTGTATACAAATAATTTGCATAGGGCCCAGAAGTTTGATCAGCAGCAATCCAGTTCTTATCATTTCCTAAAACAGCAATAACCGAGGTGCCCCAGGTAGCTCCATTATTAGTTGACCTGATAACTCTGCAATTTTGAATTGTACCTGAACCTGACATATTTTCATAAAACAAGTTTCCCAAACTATCATATGCATTTACAGGATCGCCATAAGTAGTAGCACCAAAAGGAGGTGCACTTATCAACCAGTTAAAGGCATCATCAGTGCGATAGGCAGTGTTTGTGTTAAAAGATGTAAAATATTGTAATGGATTATTTGGATTTTGCACTAAGTGTGGTTCTGCAAATGCAACTCCCAAATTAAAATTATCATAACCAGATCCATCTGTAACAACAGCGTCAGAAGCATCGCTTTGATAGCTTTGAATATATTTGATATACTCAAATGGTACATGATCAGTTAAGGGATTATCAATCTGTGCAAATAGATTGGTGGAAATAATAAAAGCAGCAATTACCCCATAAAACAAATTACTGAAAACAGTAGTAGAGTTATACCTCACGGTTCCTCCTTGTATAATGATTAGTTAATTATGCTAAACGCCAATTAAATAATAAGGATATTTTCTAATAAAACCATACAATTAAGAAATTTTTTCTATTTATCATCAATACCAAAGATTTTTTTAAATTCTTCGATATTATTCATTGATTTTATTTTTAATTCCTCCTCTGCATTCGAAGAACTTCTATGTATTTCAGCGATAAACTCTTCACTTGGAATGACAGATGTTGAACAAACTTTAGCAAATTGCGCGAGATTTGAATCAGAAGTTATTACAATAATACTACGTGGTGATTTTGACTGGGATATCTGTTTCTTAATTTTTTCATCTGCTGTAAAATTTTCGGAATAAATAATTTTCATTTTAGATGAGTTTATTTTAACATTTGGATGACCATCGAAATGCAAAGCTACATTTGCTTTTTTTGTGATGAAAAAACGATCGAGCATATAAACAAGTTTTTCACGGGAAGACTGCTTGTCCTTGTTTTGCAGACTCATTAAAGTAGGAATTTTTCCTATTAAATTATTTCCATCAATAATATAATTAAGCAAAATTATCTTCCATCGTAAAAATTATCCCGCTTTGTTACTTTTAGATCCTGTAACTGTGGAGCCTTAACACGTATTTCAAAATTGTATCCCCTAAAAGCGCCAATCGGATTCCAGGTAAAATTCATCGTCCAGCAATGTAGGTCTCTGGAAATTCTTATTTGTGGAGCAGAAAATTCTTTTTGCTTAATATCGTAACTACCTGTTACGGAAAATTTCCATTTGGGGGTTAGATTAAAATTTAGATTTCCACTTATATTTGATGATATATTTTCTTCTGTGGGAATTCTTCTTGATAAATTATAATAGTAATTAAGTGAGATATCCCAGGGAATTGAAAAATCTGCTTCTTTCTCATTGTATAAACCCTGATAAACATTTCTTTCAGCCGTCTGTAAATACTCATCCTGCTGAACCGTAGTTCGATTATCAGTCTGAGAGGATGATATTTTATCACCGGAAAGTGAGAGTGAAACTGAAAAATTAGTATTGATTAATCTTAATAATCCTTTTCCATTACTCACTAAATATCTGTCAATTCTATCGTTATCATCATAATCGTACGGGGAGAAAGTAGAACTTCCTGAAAAACTAATTATGCTTCCTAATTGTGTACGATAGCTTAAATTTAAATCAGAAAATTTATATGACTTTGCTGCAAAGTTATATCCCATAGACGCACTAAGATTTAATAGCTGAAATTTATTTTCCTTTGAAGTTGTATCGGTTGGATCAACATTTGTTTTCATTTCAAACAGGTTGCCAATAGAAAAGTTAATATTCTGCTGTTCCTGATTTGTGGGCTTACTTAATATCTCTCTTTCAAATTTGCTATATTCAATCACTTTTCCTGATGAATCTGTGTATGAATCATAATAACCCCAAAAAGGTGTAGAAAAGTCCGGCGCGTAGTTATAAGTAATTGAAGGTGTAACAATATGTCTTACAGCATTTACACCAAGAGCATTTATGTTAAACATACCATAAAATTTTGTGGATGCTGAAATGCCCATCGAAAAAGTTCTGACCTGATCTATTTTTTTTACATCGTCCGTTCTTATATAATATCCGCCTGTATCATTTAATGCTGCAAATCTAGTAATTTGTTTATTGTACCAGCTTTCCGTGTACCTAAAATTCGGTGAAATGCTGAAATAACCTATTTTTGGTGATAATGAAGCATTAATGTTATGCTGAATCCCACCTCTTATTTTTAAATCGCCATCAGTTTTATTTCTGTTGTTTTGGAACTGTCCTGAATAGCTATACCCAAATGTTTCATACCATTCCTGCCCACCTGTGTTGTCTCTAAATGGATAACTTTGCGCAAGTGAAAAGTTTAGATTAGGTAAAGTTTCCGAAATAATATTTTTTTTCAACTCCTGTGTTCTTGAGTAGCTTATTGAAAGACTATTTCCTGATTCTTCCCAAGATTTAAATAAATTTGCACTAGAATAGATATTATCTGCCAATGCTTCATTTAGATTTGTTTCTGTTCTGGACAAATAAGATGAAGTAGTAAACTGAAGATTAATGTCCAACTTAAGAGTTGGTGTAATTTGCTGATTGTGTAAAACTCGAATATTCCAATCTTCAGTTTCAGAATAGTTATTATCAGCTTCATCACCTAGTTTTCTAATTTTATAACCACCGGAAATATTACCTGAATAGGAATATCTTTTTACATATCGATACCTGCCTCTCAGATCATAACTCCCGCGTGTATAATAATCACCATCAAGCAGCAGATCCATATAATCGTCAATTGCAAAAAAGTATCCAAACTTGGAAAAATAAGTTCCATAAATCCCGCTTTGTCCAAAAGCGGGTGGGACAATTCCCGATCTCCTGCCAGATTCAATTGGGAATACCGCAAAAGGCAAAGGGATTGGAAGCGGGACACCGCCAAAATTTATAAAAATCCATTCTGCCACCAGCTGCTGTTTGTGAATAACTTTCATTTTGTTCGCAGTAAAATAATAGTGTGGACAAGTGGTATCATCGCATGTTGTAAACATACCATCTTCGATAAAGTAAGTTTCCTTATCAACTTTGTTGATTTTATCACCGGTATAATATGAACCGTCCATCTGAGTTTTTACTACGGATAATAATCCGCGACCGGATTTAAAATTATACTTCATAGTCCTGCCATTATAAACTTCTGCTCCCTCCTTCAGGACAGGTGTACCGATAAGACTTTCAGGCAAAGAATCAGATGGAATGCCCTCTGCATCAATTTCATTACTGTTAAAATCTATAAAAATATTTGCACTATTAATTTCCGTTGATTTATAACTAATATTTCCATCACCGTAAATCTTCATTTTTTTTTCTTTTACTAAAAAAATTAACGAATCTTTAGAAGAAGCAAATACTGTCGTATCAACATCAAACTTTTTACCTGTTGGTATATCAACCTGTATTGAATCCATAGAAGCGAGTAGTGAATCAGATGAGATAAAAAGTGAATCTGTTTGCTGGGCAATAGTAATTGCCTGCAAAAAAAAGATAGCTAGAATTAATTGAAAAACTATTTTAAGATTACTTTTCATTAAAGGAAAAAGATAAACTGAATAATGGACTTGATTTAATTGTCATTACAATCAAAGAGAGAAACCTTATGAACATTATAGAAAGTTTTCTCAATTGATGTGTCCGCCCAAATGATAAAACTGCATCTAAAGAAAAGCTAAGTTTGGAATAATATTTCATTAATTATTTTGTAATCATTTCTAATTATTATAAAATACTAACGATGATGCACCTTTTATGCCTGCTTCATTGTGTAATTTGGCAGGAATGACCAAAACTCTTGGACGCAATGGTAATAAAACTCTTTCAGTAATTGCTAAACGAGTTGAATCAAACAATGGTTTACCAAATCCAGCAACACCACCTCCAATTATAAAAGTACTTATATCAAGTAAATTACTTAACGAGGCTAGAGCAGAACCAAGTTGTTTCCCCATTCGCTCAATTACAAATCTTGCATAAGCATCTTTTTTTTCCGCAGCAACTTGAATAATTCTTGGAGAAACTTTTAGCAGATCATTGTCGATCAATTGCCAAACTTTTGAGTCCGGAAAATTTTTTAATTCGCTTCTTATTTGATCTTTCAAATATGAGTTTCCTGCATAAGCCTCAATGCATCCAAATGAACCACAATTACATTTTTGTCCATTCATATCGATAGAAATATGACCTATCTCACCTGCTGCGCCGAATTCACCACGAAATATTTTTTTATTAAAAACAATTCCACCGCCAACACCGGTACCAAGAGTAATCATAACAAAAGAATCAATTTTTTTGCCTGCACCAAAAATTAATTCCCCAATAGCGGCAGCGTTAGCGTCGTTTTCAAGATGAACTTTATATTCAAATTTATTTTTAACAATGTGACCAAGTTTAACATTTTTCCATCCTGGTAAGTTTGGTGCATTTTCAACAATCCCCTTTTTGATTGATACAACACCTGGACAACCGATACCTATCCCCTGAATTCTAAATTTATTTTTTACTAAAATTAAATCGATACCCTTTAAAATATTAGAAATAACTTTTTTCGGCCCGCCATCAGCTTCGGTTTTAACGGAAATATTTTTAACAAGTTTACCTTTATCTGACACGATACCAATTTTAATGTTTGTGCCGCCTAAATCAACACCAATTGCATATTTTACTGATTTAGCCATAAAGCATTCCTGAAATAATTATTTGGAAAATTCTGTATCAATTAACTTAAGTTCACCTGGATAAGTGATATTTCCAAATGGTGAACTAACCGTTGGTGTGGCAAATAAAGTAATTTTTGAAGAGGACCCTTGCACGCCACCCAAGGCTAGGGCAAGATTAATAATACTTTCGTACCCTTTGTCTTTAAAAAACCTCATAAGGTCAATATTAATTGTAAGTGGTATTGAAGTTACTTGGCCAGTGCCGGGTATTTCTAACGGCTGTGCAATATCACCAGAAATAGTTTCTTTATCATCGAGAAATAATCTCCACTTAAAATTTTGAAGTGTAGCATCTGATTTTTTATAACCACCTGTTCCGTCATTTGGATTTTTTGCATCAACATTTAGAATAAATGAAGCTGGAAGTGAGCCTTGAGCGAAACCAGAAGTTAGCTTCAATAAATCAATTGCGCTAAAATCAGAAAGCTTGGATTTTCCAGAAACTGGAATTCCACTTATTTGAAATCCATTAACATTTCCAACCTTAAATTGAAGACGAGAAATATTTGTGAGCGTTTCATAAACACTACATTGAATACCTGATATTACTATAGAAAGCACTATTGTCATTATAAAAAATTTTCTCACTTAATTGCTCCTTTTGATTGTTCAATTTTTTGAATAATAATTTCTGCAACTTTTAATGCGCGCAAACCGTCTTCACCGGAGACTACAATTTTTTTATTATTTAAAACTGAATCTACAAAAAGCTGTAATTCATAATTTAGTGCATTTACTTCTTTTGATTCCGGTTGTTCATAAATTAATCTTTTCTTCTTATCACCAACTCCAATTTCACCGAAAGAAATTGATGTTGGTAAAGCTGGTTGATCAACTGGCTGTAAGCGATATACTTCTGATGCGCCTGTAACGAAGTCTAAAGAAATATAATGATCTTTCTGAAAGATGCGCATCTTACGCATTTTCTTTTGTGAGATTCTGCTTGCTGTTACATTTGCAACAGCGCCGTTTTCAAATTGTATTCTTGCATTTGCAATATCAATATGATCAGAAACAACAGCAACACCGTTTGCATCAATCTGTTTAACATCGCTTTTGATGAAGCTAAGAATAATATCAATATCGTGTATCATTAAATCCAACACAACTGCAACATCAGTTCCGCGGGGGTTAAATT
Organism: uncultured Ignavibacteriales bacterium; assembly: GCA_963706055.1. Classification (GTDB taxonomy): domain Bacteria; phylum Bacteroidota; class Ignavibacteria; order Ignavibacteriales; family Ignavibacteriaceae; genus IGN3. The sequence goes on from CAVPND010000019.1 coordinate 151,313, forward strand.
GCGAAAGTCTATCGGATTGGATAAACATTGGATCAGAAATAAATGTTTCAAGAGATAACAAACCGGGATTAAATCTTTCTATATGCCCTACTTGAAATTTTAGATTCCTTTCCTTTGCAATCTTAACTAATTCCTCGCCTTGCTCAATTGTTGCAGTGATAGGTTTTTCTACAAAAACGTGAATGTTTTTTTCAAAACATTTTTTTGCAACTTCGTAATGAGCGCTTGTTGTGGCAGCTATTGAAACTGCTTTAACTTTTGGCAGCAATTCATCGATTGAATTGAATGCCTGCACAACAAATTCATTTGCGACTAATTTTGCTTGATCTGGATTTGAATCAAATACGCCGACCAATTCACAATTATTAATTTGTTTAAACATTTTTGAATGAAGTTTGCCTAAATGTCCAACTCCAATAACACCAATAGCAAGTTTTTCCATAATTTTTATCTTGTATTAATTTTTGAATAACCAATTATACGGTCATAGCCGCCATATTCCTGATCTCGATACCATAGAAATATATTATACTCATTAGAAGTCTGCCAATCATTTCCTTCCAAAACGTACCAATTCTGATTTGTAACATCAGTATAATCGCCATTAACAACAACATACTGGTAATCATAAATTCCACGCTTCAACTGCAAAGTAATTTCAAAATGATCACCATTAAAATTCATTTTATTTTGAGGTGATAGTTCCCAATCATTAAAAGCACCAACTAAATATACATCGCCGTAAACTTCTGCAGGAGGTTTAATTTGAAAGTTAACGTTCATATAAGTTGTGTAAATATCTTTTGGATTTTTTAATGTAAACCCACCGTTATTATCATTTCTACTCTTCAATAAAAATCTGCTGTATTCCATTCCATCAAACTGGGCTTTAACATTTTTTGAGTTATAAATATTTATATCTGTTAAATTTGTTTGTCGGTATTCTTGTCCCGGACGAACATCTTTAGCAATAAACTTTACTTTAGATCCGCCATCCCACTCAAAAACTCTATTTTCATCTGTGGAGTTACGCAAAACTTTAATTGGATAATTCATCAAATGATTCTGAACAATTTCTAATTCATCAACAAAAAAAGGAAAATAATTTTCATTAGGTGTTGCTTCAACAACTATCCAGTTTGTGTGACCAAGTTGCGGTGGAAAATATGTTTTATCATCCAATGTTTCTCGCTTCGTTTCAACTTTAAGATGTAACTTCAGCTTTAATTACAAAAAATTTTCCTTCTGCAAAAATTAAATTTGGATTTTGCGAATCCACAATAAAATATTTCCACTTTCCGGAATATGGAAAACTCACATATCCGTTTTTATCGGGGAACGAATTTGTATAATGATATTTTGCTTCTTCAACTGTTGTAGGAAGCGAAAAGTAGTCCAAAGTGTATGCAGTGTTTTTCCCCTGGTTTGATAGGAAAATGTTATCTGTTGGATTCCAGTTTCTATCGCAAAATTTAAAAACAATATTAATATTTGGCGGATATTCAGATTGTACATCAAATTCTATCACTAATAAATCCCTGGGATTTGCTAAAACCGGAATTGACTTACCATTTGTGCTTGTTGATGTTTTAAGGCTTTTAACAATTACTTCCTGCGGAAAAATTATTACAGCTTGAAAGATGAGCAGAAGAAAAAATAATTTTTTCAATGTTTACCCTTAGAATAAAGTTAAAATTGTACTGTAAATATAATCCTTAAAACTGAGGTTAAACAGTGCTTTTTTGTGGAAATAAAAATCCCCAACTAAAGCATTGGATTGGGGATAAATTGAATCAGATTGTATTAATTTTATTTTAAAAAGATCATTTTCTTAGAATTAACAAAACTGCCAACTTGTATTTTATAAATGTACACACCACTTGCAAGTGAACTTGCATTAAAGTTTACTTCGTACTTTCCTGCTGCTTTTTCTTCGTTTAGCAAGCGTTGCAACTTCACTTCCCAGTATATCGTATATCTTTAATGTTACGATTCCATCTTGAGGTATTTGGTAACGAATAGTTGTTCTTGGATTGAATGGGTTTGGGTAGTTTTGCTCAAGGGTATAATCTATCGGGGAAACTTCACCCTTAAAATTTCTTAAGATAAAATTTTGTTTTTCTAAACTAACATTATCTCTCTGAATCTCTGAAATTGAATACACAACTTCGTCGTTTACTGTACTAAAAAGTCTTAAATAATAATCTCCCGACTCAATACCAGTACAATCTATTAAATAACTTGGATTAGCATATTCCTGCACATTAAACTTATTATATGTTACATTATCAAATGTACCTACTGCATTATTGGTGGAGGCATTAACAAGTTCGCATTTAAATTTTAAACTAAATTCATTTGTTAATAATGAATCAGCCAGGTTTTTATTAACCACGTAATAGAAGTTTGAGAACATTAGTTGACTTTGAGAATTAAGATAAAAATTATTTGTTCTTGCAACTTCGTTTAACTGGTTTACGCTGGTAATTGGAAGCGTATCATTCATCTCTATAAATTTTATTGATTCATCATCCAATAGTACATCTCCGATATTAAATAAAAACTCAATCCCATTTTTACCAATTACACCTGCTCTTCCATAAGTTAGATCGATTGAACCATTTGAATTTATTTTGTCCAGAAACTCTACAGAAAAGTCATTTGTACAGTTATTTATTAAATATGGTGCTGATGTAACAGTATTAAAAACAGAAGCTTTTAGATTTTCAAAAGTACTACCGTTACTTAGCAGTGGATAAAGGCCATTTGTCGATAAACTTACTGTAGCATCATAATCTGTATCTGTTCTACGTTTAACATACTTTGTGTAATTACCATTACTCTCTGACCACGAAATTACAGCACCATTGGTTGAGTTAAGTGACCCGCTTTGAACATAGTTAACATTTGAACCAAAATTCCTGGTTGTGTGCCAACTAGTACCACTTTTTAGTCTTGCAACTACTTCATATCGTGTCAAACCGTAATCATTTAACTTATTAACTTTTTTATCTAAAACAGTTTTATAAATAGCTTGCCATGTTATTTGAACCTTATGATTTGGATGTTGGTATGAGACACTAACAGATGGATTCTGGTTTAGCTCAAATCCACATAATTGTGAAACATTGGTCTCCTGACAAAAACGTACATCTTCATAATTATGATAATCCGCGTGTTGATACCAGATTGAAGAATTGTTTTGTTGCCAGACAATATGATGTTCTTGAAGGTTCTTATTACCCATAACAGAAGGATTTATTGAATAACTGTCTGTATAATCAACAGGATATTCAGTAGTATTCCAAACCCATAATTGTGTACCCGAATTATATGTTCTGATTCTATAGTACAAGCATTCGTTGATATTTTTTTTATATATGATTAAGCGTTGATTTGATATTGAGGAAACAACAGGTTTAACAATTGCCAAAGTCTAAAACGTTATTTGATATTAAAACTCTTGTAGTCATAGATAATGTCACCCGTTTGGGCATCAACCTCTAAACAGTAGATCTAAACATTATTTTCCTAACAGACTCAGCTACTAGTGATCACAATGTTTCCGAAACAATATTACGAAGGGTTTTTTCCTATTGGGAAATATATTTGCATTATGTTTCAAGAATTTTGTCTTTTTGCCAACTACCAGCAAATGTAGAGGTTAAACTGTAGGTATAATAAACGCATGGCCACCAGACTCATAAACTATATGGTACCGCCCATTATCGGTTCTAACTATTTTACGCTGGCTTGTACTGCTTATGCCATTTGTTGAGTTTGACATAAGTTGACCTTTTAAGTTAGCATTTACCATCTGCATTGGCATCTTTAAACACAACACCTGTTTCTTGGAAAGATTCATGCTGAAATTGTGCTGTTGGCTGGTTATAATTATCTAATGAAGCAGACCATTTTTCAAAATAAAATTTTCTATTCTGTCCGTGTACAGTTATTGTCTGTTCTGATGGCACTGCCGACTTTATAGAAAACAGGATTATTGCCTGAGATAAGATTGATCTAAAAACACACCATTGTAGTATAGTCCGTTATACGGTGTTGTTGAGTTTGGATAGAACGGAGATATTCTTTGATATGGAACAGCTTCATCCATCCCCCTGTTTCTTAGCTGATTTGCATACTGTCCATCCTGATAATCTATAAACCACGGGTCTTTAAATATCACTTCTCCGCCGGTTAAGCTCCAGGCCTTCTAGCTTGTTTTTTATTGTTACGCCGGTGTTGGTAGCAATAAAATTTGATAAAAGTGTCTCTGTAGTTGGCGCAATTGTAAATGGGTGATGGTTTTTTACATCAGCAAAATCGTTATTCCAGTTGTTATACTTTTGATTTGATTGAACAGTCTGATCACCGAGAATTGTTTGAGTTGAATATAAAGGAAAGCTGAATGTTGAGCCAGGAATGAATGGATCACTCCAAACATTCACATTCCACTTTTTTAAAGTGCCAACTCTATCGCCTGTACTAAGTTTTTGATCTATAGTTACAGTTTTGTTTTGAGCTATTAGTTCAATGAATAAACCGACAACTATTAAACAGATTAAAATTACTTTAGTTTTCATCATTATATCCCCTTAGATATATTAAAAAAAAGTTAATTAATTGTACAAGGAATTATTTAAAAACATTCATATTTTTCACTCCTTTCCGGTCTATCTTGAACCGATTGTTATCACAGCCATCGGATTGTTTTGACCAACAGCTATTATTTTGTTACCCTTTATACTACAGCCATAATAATTACCTGAAATTAATTGTGTGTTTTCAATGTAACTTTTCCAGCTATAACCATTAAAGTGAATTACTTCTCCTGCTCCACCGGTAGCAATAATATCATTTATTGCAGATGCGCTTATTCTGTTAATTGAATAAGTTGTTATTGAAAATATATCATTTAACCAAAAACTATCGCTTAGCAAATGCTTTTGAAAAATTCCACTTCCAGCCACATAGTAATTTCTTGCTGATTCGAACCATAGACTTCTTAATGGCCAATTTATATTGGCATTTTTTATATGAGTTGAACTATTGTTAGAAATTTTTAAAACTTGGTTTTCAGTTCCTTGCAATATATTACCAGCCACAGCCAAAATCTCCCATTCACCTGTTTTCTGGTTATAATCTCCCCAGATATCGTTTATGTTTAATGTGGTTCCGCTTTCTATCCGCTGCCAGCTTTGCCCGTTGTAGTGCGCGATAAATCCATTACCACTTACAACATAGTAATCATCTTTAGATAAACCCCATATTTTATTTGCCGAACCATTTAATTGGCTAATTAGAGAACAATCATTTATGAAATTTAAACCATTGAAATGAGTAATGCTTCCATCTATGTGAGCAAACAGTATATCACCTGCTGAAAAAGCAAAAATTGCTTTAATTGGAGGATACTCTACTCCACCACAAGAATTTGTCCTTATCCTTTTCAATTCCCAGTTATTTCCATCCCAATGCACTGCATTATACTTTGTATAACCAAGTGCGCTTGTGTCTGCTATCCATATCTCTCCCACTGCCCAAATGTTATTCTCGTTTATTATGGCAACATCAAATAATACACTGCTGCCTATCTGTCCGCCAAAAGTAATTGTCTCAAATGTAAAGTTGTAGCTGGTGGTGTCCATTGTAATAACTAGTTGCTTGATACTGGATACTTGTCCGCCTGTGGCGGACTGGTTGCTCGATACTTGATAATAATATGTTTGGTTTGGTAGTAGTGAATCGATGTAAAGTAAAGTGTCTTTAGTACTCAGCCTAAAGGTCTGAGATACTGAATCGCCAGTTGGATTGAATTGTTTTAGTATTAGTTCTGCTGGTAAAGTTAAATCTTTTGTAGCTAGCTGCAACCAGGCTTCTGTACAATGTGCATCTTCAAGTTCAAGTGTGAGTGTTGGCTTTACTACTGGTGGGGGATCAGGCGGTTCCGTGGTACTGCAGCTAATAGTTAAGCCGTAAACGATAATTATGAACAAGCTAAGAAACAGAATATTTTTTTTAAGCATCCCTTTGCTCCTCCTACGCTTTCTTGTAACAATTATTGTACCTATATAATAGAAAAAAAAAAAATTAGAAAACAAATCCAAAACACAATAAACAATTTAACCTACAATTAGTGTCGGGTAAAAGGTAATAAAAAGTTGGAATGAAAATTACTAAGTGTAAAAAAATATTATGTAATAACGAGTTAAATGTGTGAGAGTTCATAAATGAATTTCGATAAAAATCCCCAACCAAAGCATTTGATTGGGGAATAAATTTGTCGAAGTTTTATTACTATCATTTAGATAGTTGTTATGCAATAAAATTGTTCTGTCATTTCGAGCCCGATTCATCGGGAGAGAAATCTTAAACAACGAATTGATCAGATTTCTCAGTCGCAGACTCCTTCGAAATGACGAGTTATTTTTTTCTATAGATTCTTTATCTCATTAACCAATTTTGTCATTGCATCTTTAGAATCTCCAAAATACATAAGTGCGTTTGGATAAAAGAATAATTCATTATCAATACCTGCATAGCCGGCATTCATCGAGCGTTTGTTTATGATAACTGTTTTTGCGTAATCAACATTAAGAATCGGCATTCCAAAAATTGGACTGCTTTCATCGTGACGAGCTGCAGGATTAACAACATCATTTGCACCAATAACAATTACAACATCAGTGTTATTAAAGTCGTCGTTAATATCTTCCATTGCTAAAAGTTTATCATACGGTACTTGTGCTTCTGCAAGTAACACGTTCATATGTCCGGGCATTCTACCAGCAACAGGATGAATTGCAAATCTAACTTTAATACCTTTTTTCTCTAGTAGATTAGATAGATCACGCACAGCGTGCTGAGCCTGACCAACTGCCATTCCATATCCAGGAACAATAACAACACTGCTAACAGAATCTAACAACATTGCAAGCTCTTCAGAATCAATAGATTTAACATCGCCTTTTGGAGAAGTTGTAGAAGAAACGGCTGCAGATCCCGCATTGGCCCATCCGCCAAGAACAACATTCATTAGTGAGCGGTTCATACCTTTACACATAATCATTGTTAAAATTATTCCTGATGCACCAACAAGAGCACCGGCAATAATCAAAACATTATTTCCAAGGACGAATCCTGTCATCGATCCAGCAATTCCTGAGTAAGAGTTTAATAAAGATATTGCAACAGGCATATCAGCACCACCTATTGGAAGTACTAATAAAACTCCAAGTATCAAAGAAACCGCTGTGATTAACAAAACAATATTCATCATTGCCGGAAACATAACAACATATGCACCTGCAGCAAGAACACCTAAGAATAACAATGCATTCATTGGGTGCTGCATAGGATACTTAACAACTTTTCCGGTAACAATTCCTTGTAATTTTCCAAAAGCAATCATCGATCCTGTAAACGTAACACCGCCAATTAGAATACTAAGAATAATTGCGACCCCCTGATCAATTGGAAGATTAAAAGGTAATCCGGTATCAACTGGATAGTTAGGATTTTTCTTAAAGTATTCTGAAAGCGCAACAAGAATTGATGCGCCGCCGCCAAAACCATTTAACATTCCAACCATCTGCGGCATTCCGGTCATTGGAGTTTTAATTGCCATAACCAAACCAACACTTGCGCCTATGATTGTTCCTATAATAATCCATTCAAAAGTTAGAACCTGCTGATCGAACAATGTTGCGGCAATTGCAAGGAACATTCCTATTGTAGCATAAAGATTTCCTTTTCTTGCGGTCTTTGGAGAACCAAGAAATTTAATTCCGAAGATGAAGAAAATTGAAGCGACCAGATATGTAATTTCTATAACTATTTTCATTTTTCAACTCACTTCTTTTTAAACATTTTTAACATGCGATCAGTAACAAGAAATCCGCCGATCACATTAATCATTGCAAAAGCAACTGCAATCAAACCGAGAATTGTACTGATTGTAAATTGTTCGAGTCCTGCACTTAAAATCGCACCAACGATGGTAATACCTGATATTGCATTTGAACCCGACATAAGAGGAGTATGCAATGTTGGCGGAACTTTTGTGATGAGTTCAAAACCCACAAAAATTGCAAGTGCAAATACATACACGTGCATTAAAAAAATATAGTCCATAATTAACCTTTAATTATACTTTGTAAAAAACTTATTTAACAAGATCTTTAACTCTTTGATTTATTACCTCACCATTGTGAGAAATTAAAGATCCTTTAACAATTTCATCTTCTAGCTTTAATGTAACTTTTCCTTCTTTTCCGATATGAAGCATAAGACTAAGAATATTTTTTGAATACATTTCACTTGAATGTGTTGGAACAAGGCTTGGTAAATTGGATTCACCGACAATTGTAACACCATGTTTCTTTACAGTTTTTCCTCGTTCACTAACTTCGCAATTACCGCCGAACTCTGTAGCCATATCAAGCACTACGCTGCCCGGTTTCATATGCTTAACCATTTCCTCAGAAACAAGTATCGGAGCTTTTTTACCTGGTACAAGTGCGGTTGTTATAACAATATCAGCTTCAGTAACGTGCTTAAAAATTGTTTCTTTTTGTTTTTGTAAGAATTCTGGAGTTGCTTCTTTAGCATATCCACCAGCATCCTGCATATCTTCAGCACCTTCAACTTCTATAAATTTACCGCCAAGACTTTGTACTTCTTCTTTTACTGCAGTTCTGATATCGGAAACCTCTACAACTGCGCCTAATCTTTTTGCAGTGCCAAGAGCCTGTAAACCGGCAACACCCGCACCCATAATTACAACTTTAGCCGGAGAAATTGTTCCGGCAGCTGTCATCATTAAAGGAAAAATTTTACCAAGTTCGTTAGCAGCCATTAAAACACTTTTATATCCTGCAATGTTTGCTTGAGAACTAAGCACATCCATCTTTTGTGCAAGAGTTGTACGTGGAATCATATCCATGGAAATAAGATCAATCCCTCTTTCAGCACATTTCTTTGCGATATCGGTGTAATGAAGAATGTAAACAAAAGAGATTAGCAGAGTTCCCTTCTTCATTAAATCAATTTCATTTTTTCCTGCTGTGGGATGATCAATTGGCCGCTGAACTTTAAAGACAATATCAGCGTTGGAGTAAAGATCTGAAAGGTTTTCAATAACTTTTGCGCCTGCTTTTTGATACTGTTCATTTGTAAATCCGGCATTAAGTCCGGCATCTTTTTCAATCTGAACTTCGTATCCCGCTTTAATTAGTTTTGAAACAACATCCGGTACACAGGCTACTCTATTTTCACCGGCCATTATTTCTTTTGGAACTGAAATTATCACAGAAATATCTCCTCTGTTGATAGAATTAAAAATTTGCTTACAAAACTAATCACTAAAGAAAGCTAATCCAATAAAATTATTAGAAAACTATTGTAACAAATTTTACTACAGTATTATTTAATGCTTTTAATTTCAGAATTAAGATATTACTTGACATTATCAACTGTTTATTCTACATTTCACCGTAAAATAAACCATTGTCATTAAATTTATTACATCTTAAGGGGCATTATATGAGATGTTTTTTATTATCGCTTTTCCTTTTTACTGGAATTACCTACTCTCAATCCCAGTACAGATTTTTTATTAACAACATCAATATGCCGATCGATAACAAGGGCATATTAGCAGCTGTAAACATTCCGCCTGATGGTACACTTGGACGGTTTGATAGCATAGGCTTTCTATTTTCAGGTGGATTCTTACTTTCCGGGTACGATGGCGATTCACTATGGGCAAATGGTGTTGCCACAGCCTCTTTAATTGAAAATTATCTTCCCGGAAATGTAGATTCCAATCAGTATGATCCAAGATATGATTTATATGTAAACGATTTCTACCCTTATTTTGCAAATTATGAAGAATGGAACAGGTATAAGTTTGCAGTAAAAAATGGTGCTGAATATTATGATGGAGATGGAAATGGAATTTATGATCCAATCGATCTAAATGGTAACAACAGATGGGATCCTAATGAAGACAGGCCGGATATAATTGGAGATAAAACTGCCTGGTGTGTTTATAATGATGGGGAGATAAACAGAATTAGATTTCCGAACACACCACCACTCGGAATTGAAGTACATCAATCAGTTTTTGCATATCACACATATAATGCTCCGCAATTACAAAATGTTCTTTTTATTCGATACAAAATTATCAATACTGGAAAAGTAAATTCAATTCTTGATTCAGTTTATTTTTCTGCGTGGGCAGATCCTGATTTAGGATGAATCATGAAGATGATCTGGTTGGATTGTGATACATTAAGCAATTCAGGTTTATTTGTATAACGACAGCCAGATTGATCTATGTATGGCGAAAACCCTCCTGCATTTTTTATAAATATGCTGCAAGGTCCTAAAGCCTATATTCCCGGATGAAACTTTTATTGATAATAATGCAAATGTAATTTATGATGAAGGTATTGATACACCTTTAGATACAGCTTACAATCGAATGGGCGGATTAAGAGGAATTGAGATTTACCCCGGCGCAAGAAATCAAAATCTTACTTCATTTACAAGATATATTAAAGTCAGATCCTTTTGCAGGTGACCCAGAAATGAATTTGAAGCTAAGAAATTATATGCTAGGTAGGAAAAAACTAGGTGGTATTTTTGATCCCTGCGGTGTGGATCTATTGGGGTGGAGTTTTCGGAGGAATTAATTGTAATGAAATTAATCCACTTGTACTGGTACTCAGGAGATCCTGAAACAAACATTGGCTGGTTAAATACCCGTGGTTCTGATTATACGAATTTTAGTAAATACAGGACCATTTAATCTTTATGAAAATGAAACCTAGTTACAATTATTGTTGCATACACGATCGGTCAGAGGTAACAGATAGCTTACAACTCAATTGTTAACAGTTGCAAGAACTTCAATCACAATTTGTGCAGCAATTCTACCAATCCAATTTTGATGATAACCTAGTTTCTGTTGAAGATGAAATTGCAAATATTCCATCAGAATTTATTCTGCATCAAAACTATCCAAACCCATTTAACCCGGTTACAACAATTAAATACAGCATTCCATCTGTCATTTCGATCGGAGAGAGAAATCTTAACGTAACTTTAAAAGTTTACGACGTTCTTGGAAATGAAATAGCAACTCTTGTTAATGAAGAAAAGCCTGCAGGTAATTACGAATTAAATTTCAATGCTTCTTCCCTTTCAAGCGGAGTATATTTCTACAGACTGCAATCTGGTTCATTTATCCAAACTAAAAAAATGATTTTAATGAAGTAAGGAAAGATTTTATGAAAAAATTATTATTGCTTTATTACTCTACATTACTTCATGTTTACTCTCAAACACAATACAGATTTAATTTTAATAACAATATAATCTTCCTATTAATAACAAAGGTGTTTTAGCTGCTAGTAAACATTCCACCGGATGGACCCGGAGGCAGATTCGGAGTTTCAACTTTTTTATTCAACGGTGGTTTTATGATTTCAGGATTATAGTAATGATACACTTTGGGCGTGTGGTCAGGCAACTGCTTCATTGTTAGAAAATTTTATTCCAGGCAATGTTGATTCAATTCAATACAACTCCAATTTATAAAATTTATGTATAACAATAATTCTGAACACCAAATTATTCTGATTGGCAGGAATACATTAGTGCTGTTCGAACTGGAGCAGGATTTTATGATGGCAATGGTGATGGAATTTATAATCCAATTGATTTAAATGGTAATAATCAATGGGATCCAAATGAAGATAAACCTGATATAATTGGAGATAAAACTGACCTGGTGTGTTTTTAATGATGGTGTTCCGGAAAATGAGAGATTCAGGTTTTCTGGTGTTGCTCCAGTTGGACTTGAAATTAGACAGTCAATATTTGGATATTATTCATTAAATGAATTGCGAAAATGTTCTTTTTATCAGATATGAATTACTTAATACAGGAAAGATTAATTCTACTTTAGATTCAGTTTATTTTACCAGTTGGGCTGATCCTGATCTTAGGACAAGAGTATACAGATGATCTATTCGGAAGTGACATTAAATAGACAATCAGTTTTCCTTTACAATGAATCTGCCAGTGATCCAGCATACGGTGTTTCAATCCCTTCATTTTTCATCAGGGTACTAGAAGGGCCACACTCCTTTATTCCGGGTGAAACATTTATTGATAATAATACTAATGGAAAATATGATGAAGGTATTGATACTCCTCTAGACACTGCAATCGTTAGAAAAGGAATAGATAGAGGAATAGAATTGATACCAGGTGCAAAAAATCTATTAAGTACATCCAGTACTCAACTATATGGCTTGTGATCCACAAAGAGGTGATCCCAGTGATGAATTTGAAGCAAGAAATTATATGTTAGGAAAGTTTAAAACGGGTGACAATATTTGATCCCTGTTTACCCGATGGCTGGGGTGGTGTATTTGGCGGAGTAAATTGCAATTCTATAAATCCGTTTTATTGGTATTCCGGTGATCCTGTTGTCAAATTATGGTTGGCTTAATACTACCGGGCATAGATCAGAAAATGCTTATAAGTACTGGTCCGTTCAATCTCGAAGTCAGGCAAACCTGTTTCAATTATCTTGGCTTACATAGTCGGTCAAGGTACAAATAGACTTAAATTCCATTACAAAAGCCAGAGAAATTGCAGAATACACTCATAATTTTTACCTCTCAAACTTTGGGGAATTTCCGGTAAGTGTCAATGAAGAGTCTATTGCACAATTGCCAATTAATTTTTCATTAGAACAAAACTACCCAAACCCATTTAACCCGGTTACAACAATTAAATACAGCATCCCAAATGTCATTTCGACCGAAGGGAGAAATCTTAATGTAAAATTAAAGGTTTACGATGTTCTTGGTAAAGAAGTAGCAACACTTGTAAACGAAGAAAAGCCTGCTGGTAATTACGAATTAAATTTCAATGCTTCTTCCCTTTCAAGCGGAGTATATTTCTACAGACTGCAATCAGGTTCTTTTGTCCAAACAAAAAAAATGATTTTGATGAAATAAGGAAACATTTTATGAAAAAGTTATTTTGTTTATTACTCGTATCATTTTTCAGTATTCAAGCTCAAACACAATACAGACTAAATTTTAATGCTATTAATCTTCCTATTAGCAACAACGGGACGATAGCCCTTGTAAACATTCCGCCTGATGGCCCGGGAGGAAGATTCGGAGTTTCAACTTTTCTATTTGATGCTGGATTTATGATCTCGGGTTATAGTAATGATACTCTGTGGGCTTGCGGTCAGGCTAGTGCAAGACAATTAGAAAATTTTTTACCGGGGAATGTGGACTCGCTAACAACTAATCCTATTTACAAAATTTATGTAAACGATAACTCTTTAACACCAAATTATTCCAATTGGCAGGAATACGCTAATGCAGTTAGAACAGGAGCAGGTTTTTATGATGGAAATGGTGACGGAATTTATGATCCGACTGATTTAAATGGCAATAATCAGTGGGATCCTAATGAAGATAAACCAGATGTAATCGGAGATAAAACTGCTTGGTGTGTATTTAACGATGGCGTACCTGGCAGCCAAAGAGTAAGATTTGCCGGGGTTAACCCAGTAGGAATTGAAGTCCGGCAATCTATTTACGGATATCTTTCATTGAACGAATTACAAAACGTTTTATTTATTAGATATGAATTATTAAATACAGGTAAAGTTAGCACAATATTAGATTCCGTTTATTTTACAAGCTATGCTGATCCCGATCTTGGTGTTGAGTACGAAGATGATATGGTTGGAAGCGACTTTGATAGAAAATCTACATTCGGATATAATGCTGATAATTCTGATCCGGGTTATGGTTCAGCAATACCTTCTTTCTTTATTAGGCTTTTAGAAGGACCACACTCATTTATTACCTGGTGAAACTTTTATTGATAATAATTCTAATGGTATTTATGATGAAGGAACTGATACTCCATTGGATTCTGCTTTTGTAATGAGAGGGAAAGATCTTGGTGCAAAAGTTCTACCAGGGGCAAAAAATGTTACTACTACTTCTATAACGCACATTTTTTCCTCGTTTCCGGGAAAAATGGCACCAAGTAATCAATTTGAAGCTCGAAATCTTATGCTCGGAAAATTATCAACCGGATTGTTAATTGACCCTTGTGCACCAGACGGTTTAAGTGGAATATTCGGAGGCGTAAATTGTAATACATTAAATCCGTATTATTGGTATTCCGGTGATCCTGTTAATAACAATGGATGGCTAATGATTTATGGAACCGATCAAAAAATGTTAATTAGTACCGGTCCATTCAATCTTGAAGCGGGAAAACCAGTTTCAATGATTTTTGCTTACATAGTTGGTCAGGGTGCAGATAGACTTGAATCCATTACTAAAGCACGAGAGATTGCTGAGTACACTCATAATTTTTATCTCTCCAACTTTGGAGAATTTCCGGTAAGTGTTGATGAAGATCCAATTTCACAATTACCTATTGATTTCAGATTAGAACAAAACTACCCCAACCCATTTAACCCGGTTACAACAATTAAATACAGCATCCCAAATGTCACCCTGAGCGGAGTCGAAGGGTCTCGAGTAAAACTTAAAGTTTACGATGTACTTGGGAAAGAAGTAGCAACCCTTGTTAACGAAGAAAAACCCGCTGGTAATTACAATGTACAATTTACAATGAACAATTTATCAAGCGGAGTTTATTTCTATCAGCTTAAAGCTGGTTCATTTGTCCAAACAAAAAAAATGTTGTTGATAAAATAGCTAATGAGTATTAAATGAAAAAAATAGTAATTACTTTGTTTTTATTAATGAGCGCAGTAACAAGCGCACAAAACTTTTTTCCCACAAAGGCAGGAGATGCTTATCAGTTATTAGAATGGTATGAATATTGGTTTGATCCTACTCAAAATCATGAATCTTTTTCTAAATCATTGGCCACTGAAATAACATTCAATAATAAAACATACATAAGTGCCTGGGATAATTATTATCATATGGATACCACAGCAAACAAACTCTTTATATTGCTTAATAACGAGGAAAAACTAGCTTTTGATTTTAATAAACCAGATGGTGATACGGATACTCTTTACTTTAATGGCTATGCTCGATTATATACTTATTCAACTATTCAAAATTGGAATATATTTGGTGAAGACCGGGTTGTAAAAAAAATAGCTAATGTCAATAGTGAGGGATGGATTGAGTGGTTCTTAGCTGATGGAGTTGGAATATATAAATGTAATTTCCGTAATCAACTCGGTTACTTTGATATTACAACTTATGTTATATCCGCGATTTTAGATGATTCGGTTTATAATCCAATAAATCTAGGTCTAACTGCCTTTTTGCCGAGCAGAGTTTCTAGGACTCAATCAAGCTTTAGCTTTTTAGTTAATATTGATACTGAATATTTTGGTTTAGTGGACACACTAGAGGCACATGTTCTTGTGTACAAAGCCGATAGTCTGATTTATCAACAAACATATAATGGTTCTATTAGTTTAGAAAAAATTACAGTAAACATTCCACAGCAAATATATTCTCAAGCAGACTCCGTAGGTATTCGGGTACGCTGCACAGATAAATCTATATTTAATAACGAGGCATTTTTCCCTCAATCAGGTTATAAATTTATTCCTGTTGAAGATGAGGTAGAGTGGAATCTTTTCATTCCATCAATTTCTGGAAATTATATGGGGCTATTATTCTTTAACGTAAATAGAGGTTATGTATATACTTATGATGGATATTTCCCCTATTTCTATTATATAGGCAATTTAACTACAGATGGTGGAACATCGTTCCATAATTCTTCAAATCCAAACTTACCTTACTGGGCAATAACTGATATAATAGCATTAGATCAAAATACAGGTTATATGGTCATTGAAGAACTTATAAAAACAACTGATCAAGGAGCGACCTGGATGAGTATATTGAGCTTGCCTGTTGCAGCAATGTCTTTCTTAGGCACAGATACAGGATGGGTTTCAAAAAGCAATGAATTTAAAATATATAGAACTTATAATGGCGGATTAAGCTGGACAACATTTAACACTAACTTACAGGAGACATTTAAGCTAATTGACTTCGTACAAATTAATGAAGGCTATGCCGTAACACTTTTGGGGAAAGTGTATCGCTCTACTGATGGAGGAGAAACCTGGCAATTTACAAACTCCACAGTCACTTTCCAGAAAAAACTAGAAATGTTTCAGGATGGAAAGGGCTGGTTAATTGGTAATGGAGTTTGGCGAACAGAGGATGGTGGGTTTAACTGGATACAACAATATGAAGGTAGTTTTGTTGATGCACATTTCTTTAGCAAAGATAATGGCTGGGTTATTGGATCGGTAAATGGAAGTAAAGCTCTTTTACACACAATCGATGGTGGATACAATTGGACCCAAGTTGATGCCCAGGCGAACGGTAATGCTTTCTTAAATATTGATTTTGTTGATGAGTCGCATGGATGGATTTTTACTAGCGGTAGAGAATTACTAAGAACAACCAACGGCGGTGTTACATTTGTTGAGGATGAGAGATTCAACAATTCACAACCAACAGATTTTACATTATCCCAAAACTACCCAAACCCATTTAACCCGGTTACAACCATAAAATACAGCATCCCTAATGTCACCCTGAGCGGAGTCGAAGGGTCTCGAGTAACATTAAAAGTTTATGATGTTCTTGGTAATGAAGTTGCAACTTTAGTAATGAATACAAACCTAGCGGGAACTTACAATGTACAATTTACAATGAACTTCACACTATCAAGCGGAGTTTATTTCTATCAGCTAAAAGCTGGTTCAATTGTCCAAACAAAGAAAATGATTTTAATGAAATAGATCAACTCAAAATATTTCTATTTAGATAAGGGAATTAATCGTAAGTCTATAAAAATAAAATTTAGAATTCTTTTACTTTTAATTGCTTTTAGTTTATATTTTTTTTGAAATATTAAAAAAAAGGAGTTATTATGAAAAATGTCTCTACATTTTTGCTAGTTTCACTTTTTAGTTTTTTCTTGTTCAATTCATCAACACCACAGTCCGATATAGTAGATCCGCCAACAGAATTCGCACAATTTAATACTATCCCGCCAGAGTATGGTTCGGTCGGAGGTACAGCCACTTTTATAGGCCCGCTTGCAAGCACCGCAAGAACTATACAGTTCTTAATTCATGATACTCTACTTACAGATTTAGTTGGAAAAGATTTACAGGGAATAAGTTTTCGTTTGCCCGGTTCAGCTACAAGTAATTGGCCCGCTGCCGAAGTAACATATCCCACTTATGATATTTATCTAAGTGAGTCCGTAACACCATCTGCCAGAAGTTTAACATTTGCTGATAACGTGGTTGGTCCACAAACTCAGGTTAGAAGCGGTCCTTTAGTAATTCCAACCGATTCATATACATTTGGTCTTGTTCCAAACGATTTTGGACCGCAAATAACTTTTAATAATTTCTGGCTATACAACGGAGGACATTTGCTGATTGAAATTAGATCTTCTGTGCCTAATACTACATCCAGAAGTGTAGATGCAATTGGAACTTCCACATCGGGGTATGGAACGTTGTTCAGCGCATGCTGGGCTTCAGGTTCAACTGCTACATCAGGCTCACAGGGTAATTTTTGTATCTTGAGATTAACTTCTGATTCTCCTGTTCCTGTGGAGTTAACATCATTTACTGCAAATACCATTAACAATAATGTGGAATTGGAATGGGTAACAGCGTCTGAGTTAAATAATGCTGGTTTTGAAATCCAGAGGAAGTTAAATAATTCTGATTTCGAATCAATCGGATTTATAATTGGAAATGGCACAACTACTGAAGTAAGCAACTATTCTTTTACTGATTATAATCTTACAGAAGGTCAATATTCGTATCGCTTAAAACAACTTGATTTTGATGGAACTTTTGAGTTTAGTAATGAGATTAATGTAGAAATAAATGCTCCGGAAAATTATTATTTGGGTCAGAACTATCCAAACCCATTTAATCCAAGCACAACAATTAAGTTTTCAATTCCAAATGTCACCCTGAGCGGAGTCGAAGGGTCTAGAGTAACATTAACAGTTTACGATGTTTTAGGAACTGAAATTGCAATTCTTGTTAATGAAGAAAAACCTGCCGGAAGTTATGAAGTAAGTTTTGATGCTTCTTCCCTCACTAGTGGAGCTTATTTCTATAAATTGCAATCAGGTTCTTTTGTGCAAACAAAAAAAATGATTCTGATTAAATAAGTGTTGTTCAAAAAACAATTTCACCAAAAGCCCTCAATTATTTGAGGGCTTTTTTATATTATTTGATTATGTTTCAGCTGCCTATTAATTATTAAATTTTATGGATAAGCCAAACATTCGTGCCTACATAGCGTGGATTGCTATTTGCATCCTATGGGGAACAACTTACCTTTTTATTAAAATTGGAGTTGAAACTATTCCTCCTATGTTATTCGCTGGCTTTCGATGGATAATTGCTGGATCAATTCTAATTACAATTTTAAAAGTATCCGGCAAACAACTTCCCAAAAAATCTGATTTAATTCACATTGCAATAATTGGTATTGCGTTATTAGGTTTTGGGAATGGTCTTGTCGTGGTTGGCGAACAATATATTGAAAGCGGTCTGGCAGCACTACTTATAACTACAGTTCCATTTTGGATGGTTGGTGTAGAATCATTCTTGCCCGAAGGCCCAAAATTAAACTGGAAGATCATAACAGGATTGATAGTCGGAAGTCTTGGTGTTGGATTAATATTTGGCGGAGATTTAAAATATATTTTTGAAACGAAATATCTAATTGGAGTTTTGAGCATTCTTGGAGCAGTTGTGTCTTGGTCGCTTGGCTCTGTTTATTCGAAATACAAAAAAGTAAGTGTACATCCGCTTATGAGCGCATCTGTTCAAATGCTGATGGCTGGTACAATCCAAATTCTAATTGGAGCTTCTCTCGGTGAATTTGTCGGTTTACATTTAACACAAACGGGATTACTATCACTAGCATATCTTGTTGTTTTCGGATCAATATTCGGTTACGGCTCGTACATATACGCTATAGAACACTTACCTCTTTCACTTGTTTCTACATACGCATATGTAAATCCAATTATTGCTCTATTACTTGGCTGGATATTTCTAGATGAAAAGTTAAGTGTATTTACATTATTAGCTGCAGTAGTTATAATCATTGGCGTGGTACTGGTAAAAATCGGAAGTAATAAAAGAACACTGATCAAAAGGTTTTAATTTTTTTGTCATTCTGAACTTGTTTCAGAATTATTTGAATTGTAGATCCTGAAATGAATTCAGGATAACTTACAATACTTGCTCGTGCGTTAAACAATGCAAGGTTCCTAATCCCTAAACTAAATCAACACTTTTAAAATTGAGTGATAATTAGTTGAGTCACTTCGACCGAAGGGAGAAGTCTTTAAAAACTGAAAGATTTCTCAGTCGTAAACTCCTTCGAAATGACATTGGATTAGTGTTTATAAAGTCACTTCCGTGGGCATGACATTGTTTTCAAAATAATATATAAGATGAAATTAACTAGCTATAATATCTGCTCGTGCGTTAAACAATGCAAGGTTCCTAATCCCCAAACTAAATCAACAGCGTGAATTCCAATTACAGGTTTATCCTCAAATAATTCACTTAAAATTCCTAAAGCTATTCTATCGTTTGGATCATTAAATGTTGGAACAAGTACTGCATAATTGGAAATATAAAAATTAGCGTAACTTGCTGGCAGTCTTTCACCTTTAAAGTATAACCGGCGAAGGCATTGGTAAGTTCAATAATTTCTAAATTTGAACCATCTTCTAATTTTGCACCTTCAAGTATTTCTCTGTTCTCCATTAATGGAATATAATTGGGATCATTTGGCTTTTCTTCCATAACCGTAACAACAGTGTTACGATTAACAAATCTGGTAATATCATCAACGTGTCCGTGTGTATCATCTCCGGCAATTCCTTTGTTTAACCATATTACATTTGTTGCACCGAGATATTTATTAAAAACATCTTCATAATCTTTTTTTGAAAATCCATTATTACGTACTTGAACCTCAGAATCAATCAAACATTCTTCTGTTGTAATAATTGTGCCAGTACCATTGTAATCAATACTTCCACCTTCAAGAACAACATTTTTATTTTGATATTCTGCTTTTACTAAATCAAGTTTTAGTTTCTTTGAGATCATCCTGGGAATTTTAGCATCGAGTTTATAATTATCATACTTAGCCCATGCATTAAACTTAAAGTTAATCAGAACCGTTTCATTTTTTTGGTTTTTAACAAATTGAGGTCCGGCATCACGTAACCAATTTCTATCAGTTTCAAGTTTAAAGAACTCCAGATTATCCAAATCAGCGTTAACAGAATTTAACACCGATTCAGCTTTCTTTTGATGCTCTTTTGACTGAATAATTATTCTAACTTTTTCACTGCGAGAAATGTAGCGGACTATCTCTCCGTATACCCATGGAATTGGTTGAAACTTTCCTGGCCAATCCTCTTTATTATTCGGCCAACCGATCCAGGTTGCTTCGTGGTATTCCCATTCGGCGGGAAGTCGATATTTTGATTTTATCATTTAAGAAACCTCTTTGTGATATCACCATAGGCATCAATTCTTCTATCACGTAAAAATGGCCAGTTGCGGCGAATGTATTCAATCCTATCAAGGTCAACTTCTGCAATTAAAATTTCTTCCTTATCATGTGAAGCTTCGGCAATTATAATACCCTGTGGATCACAAATAAAACTGTTTCCCCAAAATTCTATTCCCGCTGAATCTTTAGTCTCTTTTTCTAAGCCAATTCTATTTACAGAAGCAACATATACTCCATTAGCAATAGCGTGCGAGCGCTGAATTGTTTGCCAGCTTTCAAACTGTGGTTTGCCGTGCTCTTTCTTTTCGTGAGGATGCCAGCCGATTGCTGTTGGATAAAATAAAATACTTGCGCCCTGTAAAGCAGTTAACCTTGCGCCTTCAGGATACCATTGATCCCAGCAAATTAATAGTTCCGATGTTTCCAAATTCTGTTTCAAAAGACTTAAATCCAAGATCACCAGGAGTGAAATAAAATTTTTCATAGTATGATGGATCATCAGGAATATGCATTTTGCGATAAACTCCGGCTATCTCTCCTTTAGTATTTACTACTGCAAGTGAATTATGATAAAGACCTTCAGATCTTTTTTCAAACAAAGGAACCACAACAACAACTTTTAATTTTTTTGCAATTTTAGCTACCGCATCAGTTGATGGTCCTGGAATTGATTCTGCCAAATCATAATAATCAATGTTTTCTGACTGACAGAAATACTGTGAACGAAAAAGTTCAGGTAAACAAATTACCTGCGCACCCTTTTTTGCAGCCTTCTCAATCCACATAATAGCTTTTTTTAGATTTTCATCAGGATTTTTAGAAAAAGCTATTTGTATTAACCCAACTTTAAATTTTTTTGGATGTTTTTTCATATTTGTTCTGATTTGTTTTACTGCAAATATAAACCGTTATAATTATAAATAAAAAAGGCACGATTGCTCGTGCCTGATTTTGTGTAGTATTCTTACTATCACAGATATAAATTATGTTAACTTAAAACTTAAATTGTAGTGAGAACAAATTTGCGTTACCCAATCCCAATGAGAATGGAAGGAATGCATAATCAAATTTTAGATTGCCCCACATTAAACCTATTCCTGCTGTAACACCACGACTTTCATATCCCGTTTGGTATCCAGCGCGTGCTGCAATTAATTTGTTATACAAAATTTCGCCGCCAAGATTTAAATGATTGTCATCAGTATCTAAATATTTTTGGAACTCCAATCCGCCAGTAAAATCAAACTTAGAATCTTCTAAATTATAAGTATAAGCTGTCCCGATTCTAAGTTCTGTTGGCAATTTTGTTGATTCGCTTCGAAGAGCGTTCATTGAACCAATATTTTTTATAACTGCTGATGCTGCTAATCCTTTGTACGGCAGTTGATAATTTAATCCAAAATCAAAGCCAACTCCATTTGCTTCGTCGTTTAATAATCCTTCATACAAGTATTTTAAACTTGCACCAAACGAAATTTCATCGGTTACAAAAAATCCTGTTGAAAGACTTCCAAAAAAATAATTTGCATCAAATGTTGTAATGGGTTCACCTGGAATGTCTCTATACTCAATTCCATCTATTGAGGTAACATTAAATCCAACAGCGAAAGGAATTCCCCACAAAACTGTTTTAGCTCCAATCACCTCACTGCTAACATCTTGTATCCATTGATTGTGCATAAACAGAACTTCCGAGCCAGAGGTTTGAGCTAATTTAGCAGGATTATAAAACAATCCTGTAAGATCGTTTGATAAAGCTGTGCCTGCATCCCCCATTGCTATATTCCGCGCACCAAATCCGTACTTAAGGAAAGATAATCCCGTCTTTCCGGCAGATTGTGAAAATATAGTTATTGAGGATATCACGAATAATAAAATAATTTTTTTCATAGAATTTATTTGATTCATAAACAAAGTGTTCGATTGCTGAATTAAAAATTAAAACTTAACACCAATTATGTGTCTATCACTAGACGAATACTGTTCTACCATAAAAGCATAATCCACGCTAATAATCCAATCAATAAATGATTTTGAGTAAGAAAAACCAAATGAAGGTTTAAATCCTGCGTCTGTATTACTCAAGTTAAATTGATCAATACCGCCGCGCAAAAATAAATTTTCGTAAATATTATATTCAGCACCAAGTCTTATTACATTAGTTCCGGCGTTACTATTTTCAAATTCAATTGCAGTAAGAAGTTTAATTTCAGGTCTAAAATAACTAACTCCAATTTTTTTTGAAGTAGGAAATTTATCCGTTGTATTTAAACCTTGCTGGCCGTACACAGGACTTGTATCCCAGTCGTATTGACTATTAAGATCAGAGATCATTAAGGAGACATTCCAATTATCATTTACTTTGTAGAGTGCGCCAACATCAATTCCTAATCCGCTAGATGAAATTTCTTCGTATAACTTGTAGTAGTAAAATTTAACAGAAACGCCTAATGAAAATTTTCTGGAAAACCTGTTTGATACACTCAAGAAAAATTGATTTTCTGAAGTAGAAAGTTCTTTTGTCGGAAGTCCATTATTGTCCCGTCCATCAATGCCGCTTACACCGGAATTAATTATTCCTGCGCTAATTCCTGCAGTACTTGTCGGTTTTCTATCTGTTGATGAATCTTTCACTGAATAAAAATCAAATCTACGAGTAAAGCTTAAAAAGTTTAGCGATCTGTCTAGCGATAAAAACGAATATCCTGTTTGTACAGAATTATTTTCCTGAAATGGTGACAAGGCCGGATTGTAATAAGAAACTAAATTTCCGGTAGTAACAGATGACATTGCATTTCCCATCCCTATTCCGCGTGCCCCAAAACCAATTCTGCTGAATGCCCCAGCTTTTGAATTTATATTTGTAAACTGTGGCTGTGCAAAAACAATCGTCGAAAAAAACACTATGAATGTAATTAATAATCTAGTTAAAATTCTCATTGCATCACCAAAATCTTTCCGTAAACGGCAGCATTATCACCTACATCAACTCTATAAAAATAAACTCCGTTTGGAACTGTGCTTCCATTATCATCTTTACCATCCCAAAATTCAGGAGGGCCTTCAAGATCACGATTGCGTGATACATTTTGAATTACTGTTCTAACATAGTTAAACCCAAAATCAAATATTCTGATTGTTACATTCGCTTCAGTTCCACCTGTACTAAATTTAATCTTTAGTTCTTCTTGTCTAGGATTAAATGGGTTTGGATAGCAATAAGTTTCATTATTTGCGGTTAAAGGTTGTGACGCAAAAAATATTTTCCAATTTCCTTCCCATATCGTACCTGGAGTTTCGTTTATTCTTACAAGTCCATCGTCTGATCCAAGCCAAATATTATTTTGATAGGAATCAGCAGCATAGAAAACTTTAGTTTTTAATGAAATCTTTGATTGATCATCCACTATTGAGTTAGGAAGAATCCACGTTAAACCATTATCCCTGGAACGAAATACTCCATTGTCTGTTGGAATCAAAATATCGAAAAACTTAAATCCAAAATTATGCGGTCTTTCATCCCGTAAAAAAGTTCTCCAACTTTGTCCTCCATCAGAGGATGAACTGACTCCATAAAACTCAGATTGGTTTTCTGCTTTCCAGGTTGAAGCCCAAACTGTATTTGATTGTTTATTAAATCCAAGTGCAGTAATAAAATTTCCGCTAATAGGTTGTAATTGATTTTGTGCGTTAAACTTTACCCAGCTAATTCCATTGTCCGTGGATTTATTTATTCCACCAGCAGTACCAACGTATAAAGTAGAATCATCAGTTGAGATAACAGAAAAAACTCTATGATTTAAATTTCCTTCACCGCAAAAATTTCCATTAACAGGAGATAAACAAAAATTTAGAGTATCATTCGGTGAAATCGAGTTTAAATAATCAGGTGGAAGAATCACTCGTTTCCAGGTTTGTCCGTTATCATTACTTTTTCTCAATCCCCCTGCAAAAGTTGCAATCCAAATTGTGTTTGGTGTAAATGCAATATCGTAAACAAGATTTTGAATTGTTACAGTAACCGGTAATGCTCTAATTTGATTAATACCATATTGTTCAATTGTGTCTGTTTCTGCATCTAATGGCTGAGGAATGCTTGTCCAGCTGGCACCATAATTAGTTGTAAATCTTAAACCTGTTCCTGCTGGAAGGAATTGACCACCGGTCACTTCTGTGGATTTAGCTCCAGCACTCCATAAAACTCCATCGTAATAACCGAGAGCAGAATTATTATCCGTTCCAAAATCAGCTTGCCCGTAAAAATTAGTCCAATTATTTCCGCCATCAACGGATAAACTAACACCACGACTTGTGCCGAGCCAAACAGTATCCCCGATAGTTATAATATCTGTAATTGAATTGCTAAGAGGATTTTGGGAAAGGCTTTTGTCTAAGACTTTGCCATCCTCTTTTAGAATATAACTTTTTGGTGATAGCTGAGCAGAAACTCTGAATGAAACAAAAACCACATAAAGAATAAAAATTAAATACTTTTTCATTGTATGAGTAGAGAGTGATTGATAATATTACTTAACTTACCGCCACGATCCTTTGCCTGAAATTCCAGTCTGTAAGTACCCTTTGTATTTGTGGAATTAATTGAAATTATAAGAGAATAAATTCCATCACCTGCAGTTTGATCGCCATGTTGTGCTAAATTTCCGTCATCATACATTAAATTTTGTGTATTACTTGTTGTGCCATTAGGTCTGTATACCACAAAATAAACTTTATCAATATCTGATAAACCATTTTGATCTGATACCTTTAATGAGGTTAGAATAATTGTTGTATCTGTCACTACAGCCGAATCAGGATTAACAATATCATCAGAAATTACAGGTGCAAAATTTGCCTGCCCATTATCAAACTTAAAAGTACCCAGTGCAACTTGTTTTGTTGTAGATGAATTATCAGTAACAAAATATTTTATATTGTAAATCCCGTTTGGATAAGTTTCACTTAATGCGATTTTATTTGCATAAGAGCCATCGTTTGCAGAAATGTCGCCATTTTCAATTTTGCCATTATCAAGTAAAGCTAAAGGTGATGTATTAATTTTATTATTATCTGCTGCATAAACATCGCAAAAAACATTTTGGATATTTAAGCCTGAATTAAATTCAATTCTTATTGTGATTAATGAATCAACCGGGTTGTAACGGATTGAATCTGATGGAGCAACAAGTTTAACTTGAAAATCAGGAATATTGTTTTCAACGATACTTGTATATTCTTTCTCGCACCCGACTAATCCAAGGACAAGTAATAAATTGACAGTTAATAATTTTAATATTTTATTATTCATATAGTTAAATATTTCTTAAAATTTAAACTTCAACAAGGTAAAAATAAAACCATTTCAACCAACCACATTTAGCATAAGAGGTGCTGGTGAAAATGATATAACAAAGATAAAGAAACTCAAGTATCCTAATGCAACACGCTTCTTATCCAATGGTAGAACATCCGGAACGGGTGGATGTTTTAACTTTATTACAAAGTATAAAATAAATGCCCAAAATAACCAACCGCTCCAGCCAATACCTAAATTGATCCCTAGAAAAGATTCTAGTACCCCAGCAAATCCAATTACTAAAAGAATAATTGTTGATACAGCTGATACATTGTAATGTTTCTTTTCTCCAAACATTGTGTAGGCTATATGTCCGCCATCTAATTGACCAACCGGAATCATATTCATAGAGGTAACCAACAGCCCAAACCAACCAGCACAAAGATATGGATAATGATAAATTTCACTCATTGGTGGAAAAAAATTATTTGGGTTTACAAAAACATATTTTAAGAATGAAAATAAAATTGAATCACCAAAAACTAATTGCATACCATCTTTACCATAATCCGAAGAAAAATAATCCGGATGAATATTTAAAATGTATTCAATAGATGGAACGTGAGTAAAACCATAAATTAATATTCCAAGACAAACAACAAAACCAGAAAGTGGTCCAGCAATTCCAATATCAAACATTGCTTTTTTTGAATAGATAGGAGATTTAGTCCTTATCACAGCCCCCATAGTTCCAAAATTAATAAAGAAAGGAATTGGCGGAAAAGGAATATAAAACGGTAGTGTTGCACGTATGCGGTGGAATTTTGCAGCAAAGTAATGCCCAAACTCGTGGAATGTAATGATAAGTAAAATACTAATTGAATAAGGCAGTCCACTAGCAATCACATTAAATTCATAAGGTGGTAGTTTACCTGTTGTCCACTCAACACCTGCGAGTGTTGTTGTAATAAAAGTTACAATAAATAATCCTAAGTGGATTAAATAACTTTTGAGTTTTTTACGTTTTTCGTTAGCGGCTGTTGTAACGTAAACTTTAGGATCTGTTTGAGGAAATTCACTCATAAATTATAATTCAAAATTAAATCCAACGTTAGAATAATTTTCTGTTATATCGTATAATTGCCCGTGAATACTTTTCCCGGAAATGTAGGAATAGTACAAACTCAATCCTTTTGATTTCCAATTGCCAAACTTTAATCCAATGGAAATAATATTGCTACCAAAATATTTATCGATTCCATTTAATTTAAAATCATAGGCAACAAATGGGGTTAAATATTTTGTACCAAATTGAGTAGCAAAGTAATCAAATCCAACTTGCAGATTTATTTTTTTAATTTCTTTTGGAATGATATGAAAAATATAAGTGAAGCCTAAATATGTTCTTAAATTTCCTGTGCGATAATATGGGAAAAGTTCAACAAACTCTTTGCTGTAAACAAAAGGCTCTCTTCCCTCCCGCCACTTTTGAGTTTGTGCATCATACTGTCCATCAACTAAATGGGTACTTATATGGCTTAATCTAAACCTTAATCCAATTTCATTGGTTTCGCAAAGCTGCTTTTTGTATCCTAAATTTATTCCGAATAGATAATCAATCGTTTCCACCGGAAATTTAAAATTATCAGTACTTCTCAGTCGCGTATAAGTAAAAACATCCGCACCCAGTGAAATTGATTCATAATTATCATACCAACGAATAATATCTCGTGATGTTGAAATATCTAATCTTAGTTTGTTGTTATCTGTTGAGATTAAAAATCCAGCCTTGGGTTCAAGAAAGTTTGCTGTAAACGGTTGAATATTTAAATCAGAAGGAAATAGCTCGTGCTTCCATTGGGCAGATGAAATTGATGTAAATAGAAATAATAGTAAAATTGTAAATTGCAGATTGATTTTTTTATCGGTCATTTCGAAACCGACTTCAGTCGGTGAGAAATCTTTTACTAGGAAATTTAGCAGATTTCTTAGCTTGCCTGTCCGGCAGGCAGGTCGAAGACTCCTTTGAAATGAAAATTTTAGATTATGAATTTGCATTAATCAGCTTTTGGAGTTTGAATAAATTTCTTTTTAATTTTTTGTTTAATAAGCTTATTGTAACTGTATTTAAACTTAGAAGTTAAACTCGATATTGCATAAAGATTCGTCGGGAAAGCAAATGATGGTTCAAAATAACAATTAACCGTACAGCCCTGGCAAAAATCAAATCTGCCTTCCATTTCCATAAAATGTTTTATCTTTTCTGATCTACGAATTTCTTTTATCGGTTTATCAATCAAGATTTTATCGCTAGCAAAATGATAGCAAGGTAAAATTATTTGGTTAGTAGGAGAAATTACAATCACACGAGAAACAGCTTTGCAACTTGGATTGTTGATATCATTTCCACCATCACGTCTTAACTTCATAAATCCTTTGTTAAGATAAATATCCATCTTACCATCACAATATTCATCAACAAAATCAACCGCTTCTTCACTCAAAC
This sequence comes from uncultured Ignavibacteriales bacterium, assembly GCA_963706055.1. Taxonomy (GTDB): domain Bacteria; phylum Bacteroidota; class Ignavibacteria; order Ignavibacteriales; family Ignavibacteriaceae; genus IGN3. The sequence continues at coordinate 179,769 of CAVPND010000019.1, forward strand.
CTGGATTTCCGAAGTAAGAAAAAACAGGATTAACCAATAATACTAAATCGTGTTGCTGAGCAATCTTGTGCATTTGAGGTAATTTTTTATAAGTATCATTGGTAACTGTAAATAAAATATCTGGAAACTCACCAAGGGATTTAGCAATCTCTATACTTTTAAAAACACTTTTGTAACAATCAACTTTTCTAATTTTATTGTGTTCTTCTTCATCCGGAGAATCTAGTGAGAAGTGAAGCAGATTAATATTTCCTAAAAGTTTTTCAGCAAACTTATGATATAACAAACCGTTACTTGTGATGCTTGTTTGCATTCTCAAATCGTGAGCAAACTTTGCCATCTCAGCAATCTCTTTATGTAATAGCGGCTCACCGCCCGTAAGATCAATAAACTTTACACCAAGTTCTGCAAGTTGTGTAACGTTTGATTTAAAATCTTCTAAACTTGCAAATGGTGTATCTTTAAAATTAGTGTGATCACCAAAATGGCAAAATTCACAATAAGCATTGCATCTGTATGTAAGATAATAGTTACAAAGAAGAAGCATTAATATTCACGGCCCTTCCAAATTACTTTTCTGTTTGGTAAAACAATAAACGGAAGAAGTATAACATATAATAAGTAGTAAACTTCAAAGTAGAAAAAGTACTTTAAATTTTTTGAAATGCCTAGTTTAACGTGAACGGGATACAAATAGAAAAAGTCTAAAGCTACTTTAAACACAACTAAAGTTAACCATGCTGAGGAGAAAAAGAAAGGTGTAAGCAGAACAAGCAGATTTGCCATAAAACCCCAAAACATTATTACAAAACCGCGGAACGGTACTCCAAGTCCGCCTACACCCCAGCGTTTTTTTTGGCGTACTAAACTTTTTAATGTACTACAGGGAACTGATGTAACAAGCGATTCAATTTCAATTGGAAAAATTATTTTGTACTTTTTAAGATTATAGATAGCATTCATCAATGTAAAGTCTTCTGTAACACTGTGCGGCAGTTTTTCATACCCGCCAACTTCATCGTATGCAGATTTACGATATGACATATTATTTCCGATACAAGAAATTGGATAGTTTAAATTTGTGCATCCTGCTCCTGCAGTTAAAAGATAAACAAAATCTAAAGCCTGCATGCCGTAAAACCATTTTTCGGAAGTTTGAGTTGTAACACCGGCAACGATTGCTACATCATCAAAATAATGTGAGCAAATAGTTTTTGCCCACTGTGGTTTTACTTCACAATCCGCATCGGTGGTTAAAATTATTTCTCCGGTTGCCTCTTTTATTGCGTAGGCTAATGCGCGCATTTTGCCAATCAATTTTGTGTGATGTTCTTCAGTTGTGATTTTTATGAATCTATTTTTCCCAGAAATAAATTCATCAATAATTTTGCCAGTGGTATCAGTTGATTGATCATCAACAATCATTATTTGAAGTTTACCTTCAGGATATTCAAGTTTATCGAGAGATTGAAGTGTACGTAGAATATTGTTTTCTTCATTTCGTGCAGCTACAATTATTGTAGCAGTTGGAAGATTTTCATCAGAAATTTTTTGGAACTTTTTTTTAGCACCAATAATAAAAATTAATAGCTGAAGTGTGTATCCAACCATTATAAAAAGAAAAATCAGCTCAAACATTCTTCTGGGTCTCCAAACTGATAATTTCTCTTTCCGGCTTCATCAGAAATTAAACTGATTGAATCCACAATTATATTTTTTGATTTATTGCTATCGTGCAAAACTATTATTGAGTCTTTATTTAAATATTTTTGAGTGGCAAATTTAACAAATGATAAATCATTTTTATAATCGTATGTGAGTAATGACCACATTACATTTTTAAGATTATGCTTTTTCATCAATCCGGATGTTGAAAGTTGAAATTGACCATGCGGCGGACGAAAATATTTGACTTTATAATCGAAACTCTCTTTCATAATAAAATTAACTAACTCTATTTGAGAATCTTTTTCCGGATTTGAAATTTTAGTTAATATTTTATGATTTAAAGTATGATTACCAATTGTATGCTTTTCATTTAGAATAAATCGAACAAGTTCAGGATACTTTTGAATATTTTCACCCACACAAAAAAACAATGCTTTCATCTTTTCATCAGCAAGTTTTTTAAGTATAATTTCTGTTGTTTCTGGATTTGGTCCGTCATCAAATGTTAAAAGTAATTTATCATTTGATGTATTCCAGTAGAAGTCACTAAAAAGCTTCTTTAAAATAAATGGTGGATTGTGGCGGTATTTCATTATCTAAAAATTATAATATTCAATTAAATCTTTTTCTGTAATTTAGCTAAAGATAAATTAAACTTTTAGAACCAATTAATAACAATTTCTTGAAAAATCTATCAGAACATAATAAAGGATTTCTAGCTGTTTTTATTACTGCGGTATTATGGAGTTCCGGCGGACTTTTTATAAAATTAATTTCGCTCAATTCAATGCAGCTATCTTTTTTCAGATGCTTAATTGCAGCAATTGTATTTGCTATAATCTTTAGAAAAAAACTTCTGGTTATAAATAAATTTACATTTATAAATGCTTCTTTTTATGCAATTGTACTAACGACTTTTGTGATAGCCACCAAAACTACAACTGCAGCTAATGCAATTTTCTTACAATCTACAGCACCAATTTATGTTTTGATCTTTGAACCAATATTTAACAAAACCAAACATGAAAAAATAAATGTAATTACGGTTGCAGTTTGTTTTATTGGAATGATCTTTTTTTTTCTCGGAGAGATTAGTCCGGGACATTTTACAGGTAATTTAATTGCATTAATTTCGGGAATAATGTTTGCCGCATTTTTTTTAGGAATGAGAAAAAATGGGAAAGAATATCAACAAAGTTCAATTTTTTATGGAAATATTTTTGTGACAATAATCTGCATTCCATTCTTACTAGATCTTAAACCTCTATCTTTTAATGATATCTGGATGGTAACATTTCTCGGTGTTTTCCAAATCGCATTTGCTTATGCATTATTTAGTTATGGCTTGAAGAGAATACTTGCCGTTGAAGCTTCAATCATTTCAATGTTTGAACCAGTCTTAAACCCGATATGGGTTTTAATTGGATATGGAGAAATGCCGACTTTTTTTGCTGCAATAGGTGGTGGTATTATTATCATTGCCATAGCTGCACGTACAATAATTGCTGGTTCAGGATTTATTAAAATGAAGTTTAGGTTTTAGGGCTGCAATCTAAAAATCTTCCACTTACCTTTAACTTTTTCATAACAAATTCTATCGTGCAATCTGTCTCTTCTCCCTTGCCAGAATTCAAACTTATCAGGTATCAATTTATATCCACCCCAATTTTCTGGTATTGGCGGATTTTCTCCAAACTGTTTTTCTAAAGCAGTAAACTTATTTTCTAACGATTCCCGGTTTGCAATAAATTCACTTTGATTTGATGCTAATGCACCGTATCTGCTTTTTAATGGACGAACATTAAAATATTTTTGCGATTCTTCTTTACTAATCTTTTCAATTTTCCCTTCAATTCTAATTTGTCTTTCAAACTCTTTCCACCAAAAAAGAATAGCAGCATTAGGGTTTTCTAAAATTTCCTTCCCTTTTCGGCTCCCGTAATTTGTAAAAAAAATAAATCCTAATTCATCAAATTCTTTTAATAGAACAACTCTTGCTGATGGAATCCCGTTTTTAGTTGCTGTTGCAAGGGTCATGGCGTTTGGTTCAATTATTTCATTTTTAACTACCAAATCAAACCAACTTTTAAATTGAGCAAATGGATTTTTATTAATGTTTGATTCAAGCAATTGATCCTGCTCATAGCTGAGGCGCATATTTCTTATTTCATTTTTTTCTTGCATAGATTTTTGGTAATTATACGTTATATTTAAGCGTTAATCCGATTAAATAACTTTAAAATAATTTACGATATTTTAAAGTTATTGATTGAAAATTAAAGTTATTTATACTTCTAAACAAAATTATATTTGGCAAAAATGAAATCTGAAAAATTATCTAAAAGAGAAAAAGAAGAATTAGAAAAATTTGGCGCAAACACCTGGTTTGTGGAATCACTATATAAACAATATGAACAAAAACCTGAAGATGTGCCTGAACAGTGGAAAAACTTTTTTGGAAATGTGGAGGGAAAAGTTAAAGTAAATGGTTCAAACCAATCTGATAATGAAAGTACTTCCTTTTTAACACTTCCAAAAAATATGGAAATGCCAATACCTGGTAATGATGATGAAGTAAAAGTGATCGCTGGAAGTGCTCAAAGAATTTTAGATAATATGACTGCTAGTCTGACTGTTCCGGTAGCTACATCTCAAAGAACTATTGCTGTTAAGCTTCTTGAAGAAAACCGGATTCTTATCAACAATCATTTGCTGAAAAAAAATGAAGGAAAAATTTCTTTTACACATATTATAAGCTGGGCTATTTTAAAAGCAATCTCTAAAAACCAATCTATGAACAATGGTTTTACTATTATTGATGGTAAACCGAATATGATATTGCGTAAGAATATAAACATCGGAATAGCAATAGACATCGAAAGAAAAGACGGAAGCCGTTCGCTTCTCGTTCCTAATATTAAATCTGCCAACAAGTTAAGTTTTAAAGAATTTTGGAGCGCTTACGAAGACATTATCATGAGGTCCAGAAAAGGTACAATTGATCCATCAGAATTTTTAGGAACAACAATTACTTTAACAAATCCGGGGACAATTGGTACGGTTTCATCAATCGCACGTTTGATGATCGGGCAAGGTGCAATAATTGCAATAGGCGCAATACAATACAACGCTGAGTATCAGGCAATGTCACCATCTACAATTTCTTCTCTGGGAATCAGCAAGGTAATGAATATCTCAAGCACTTATGACCACCGAATAATTCAGGGTGCAGAATCCGGAATGTTTCTTCGGGAGATCAACGAACTGCTTCTTGGTAAAGATGGTTTTTATGAAGAAATATTTCAAGAATTAAAAGTTCCTTCACGTCCGTTACAATGGGAATCGGATTATCAACCCGGGGGATTTGATAAATCTGCGAGTACTGAAGAAATTGTAAAGCAGGCTAAGGTGCTGCAATTAATTAATATGTATAGAGTTCGAGGACATCTCCTTGCAGATCTTGATCCGCTTGGTACTCGTGCAGTTTATCATCCTGAACTTGATCCTTCTTCTTTTAATCTAACTGTTTGGGATTTGGATAGACATTTTGTTACTGGTGGATTTGGAGCATTAAAAACTGCAACTCTGCGTGAGGTGATGAATATTTTACACAAAACTTATTGTGATAAAATTGGTGTAGAATATATGCACATTCAAAATCCCGCAGAAAAAGTTTGGCTTCAAAGTAAAATGGAACCTTATAAAAATTCTCCTTCCTTTGATAATCAAGTGAAGAAAAGCATTTTAAATAAGTTAATTAAATCTGAGATGTTCGAGAATTTTATACACACAAAATTCATTGGTCACAAAAGGTTTTCATTGGAGGGATCAGAAACATTAATACCAGTTTTAGATAAAATATTAAACGACTCAGCCGAACGTGGAATTTCAGAAATTGTTCTTGGAATGTCCCATCGAGGAAGACTTAATGTACTAACAAATATTATCGGCAAATCTTATGAGTCTATCTTTACAGAGTTTGAAGACATAAAAGATAAAGATTCAATTCAAGGATCCGGAGATGTAAAGTATCACCTTGGAGCAACCGGAAAATATCCAACAACATCCGGAAAATCTGTTACAATTTCAGTGGCTTCTAATCCCAGCCACTTGGAATGGGTTGATCCTGTTGTTGAAGGTATTGTAAGAGCAAAACAAACAAATCTTGGTGATAGCAAAGCTCATCAAAAAGTAATGTCAGTTCTTATCCACGGCGATGCTGCTTTTGCTGGTCAAGGTGTTGTAGCCGAAACATTAAATTTATCACAACTTAGCGGGTATCGAACAGGCGGAACAGTACACATTATTGTTAATAATCAAATAGGATTTACAACAACACCTGAAGATTCACGCTCTACAACTTATGCTACAGATGTAGCTAAAATGATTCAAGCTCCAATATTTCATGTTAATGGTGATGATCCTGAAGCTGCATTATGGGTTGCACAAATTGCTTTTGAATTTAGATGGATTTTTAAGAAGGATGTTGTAATTGATTTATTTGGATACAGAAGGCATGGTCATAATGAAGGTGACGAACCAGGTTTTACTCAACCGTTACTATACGATAAAATCAAATCACATCCTTCAGTAAGAAAGCTTTATGAAGATAAACTTATTAAAAATGGAGTTCTATCAGAAGCGGATGTAAAAGAGTTGCACGACTCCTTTAATAAAGAACTTAGCAGGGCTTTTGATTTTATTAAACGAAAAGGTTCATCATTCACAAACGAAGCCCCACTTGCTGTTTCAAAAACAGATTTATTAAAAGTTAAAAAAGCAAGCAACACTGCTATTTCCGAAGAAGAATTAAAAAGTATAATTCATGCCTTAAGTACTCTTCCAACAGGTTTTAATGGTCATCCGAAGTTAGAAAAGTTTTTGGATAAAAGACACAAATTACTTGATGGAACTGAAGAAGCTGATTGGGCCCTAGCTGAATCAATTGCATTTGGCAGTCTGTTACTTGATGGAACACCTGTTCGATTAAGCGGACAGGACAGTGTGCGAGGTACATTTAGTCAGAGACATTTAGCTTTTACAGATGTTACCAACGGAAAAGAATACTTTCCGTTGAATCATATTTCTGATAAACAAGCCAGATTAGAAGCACTTGATAGTTCTTTATCTGAAGCCGCGGTACTGGGATTTGAATATGGATATAGTATAGCTGATCCGCTTGCTCTGGTACTATGGGAAGCACAATTTGGTGATTTTGCTAATGGAGCGCAAATAATTATTGATAATTTTATTGTTGCTTCCTTCGAAAAATGGAACTTATCAAACAGCGTAGTAATGTTGTTACCGCACGGATATGAAGGACAAGGCCCTGAGCACTCAAGTGCAAGATTAGAAAGATTTTTAATTCTGTGTGCTGAGGATAATCTGCAAGTTTGTAATATCACAACCCCTGCCCAATACTTTCACGTTTTAAGAAGGCAAATGAAAACTACTGTAAAAAAACCTCTTGTGATTATGACTCCTAAAAGTTTGTTACGATTACCAGATGCAAAATCTTCTAAAGATAAATTCTTAAAAGGTAATTTTGAAGAAATTCTAGACGATGAAACCATCACAAATAAAAATATCATTTCAAAATTGATTTTAACAAGCGGCAAAGTTTATTATGATTTGAAAAAGTTTAGAGAAAAACAAGAAATTAAAAATGCTGCGTTAATAAGAATTGAACAGTTTTATCCATTCGAAAAAGAAAAGTTACAAAGCATTTTGGCATCTTACTCCAAAAGCCGAAAAAGTAATTTGGCTGCAGGAGGAACCAAGGAATATGGGAGCATGGAACTTTTTATCAGGCAGATTACGAGAAATAATATCCGATAAACAAGATCTAATTTGTATTAGCCGACCGGAGGGCGCAAGCCCGGCTGTGGGATCAGCAAAGATTTCAAATCAACAGCAAATAAATTTAGTTAAAGAAGCCTTTTCAAGCTGATTGAATTACTCAGATCTTAATTGTATTAAACATCCTTAAATGAGGATGTTTGATACAATTGTAGTAAACTGAAACACTTCAACTAATGGAATTGCTCTAAATCATAAATAATAGTGGCATATTTATTGGCTTTGTGTAACCAACAATTTGAAGTGAAATTATGGAAGAGTTTCAAAGACAAATAGCAAAAGGATTTATAATTGAGACAGTAAACTTATCTCAAGCTACAATATCAGAAGCCATAAGATTTAAGAAGCATCTGGAAACTGACGTGAGCCTTGGATACAAGAATATTATTATAGATTTGAGTAATTGTAATTCACTAGATTCTGCCTTTATTGGAGTTATGGTTGTTACATTAAAACAACTGATGCTTTTAGGCGGATCAATTAAAATTGTTAAGCCTGGTATGTTCTCAAAATCACTTTTGAATTTAACTGGTACCATAGAAATATTTGAGTTATACGACTCTCTTGATTGTGCGATTACCAGTCTATCTTTTTCAATAGATAGACCTAATGAAAAATCAAATAACTTTAATAGAAATGGGTTAGATCAGCTTGCGGTTGTTCATTAATTATTAATAATAATTTTACTTGATTCATCCCCACCTGTAACTATAATTAATTGTAGGATTCAATTGAATATTTTTACAACTCAATTATGACTAATTTTTTAAGTTATTTTACAATTATCAGAAAAGGAATCCTGAATGGATTATGAAATGATTTGTCAGTTAGTATGAGTATTAATCACATGGCAAACCCATTTTAATTATCAATTCTTTATATCTTAAATCATCTTGAATCTCTTTCCAATATCTTCCTCTGATGAAAATCAACCCACCTATTTTTTCTTCAAAAGCTTTGTTAAGATATTCGAATACTTTATTGTAGTTTTTTAATCCAAGATTTATTATTGCATAATCAATTAAGAATGAAATATCTTTTTCATTTTTTTCTCTTTCCTCAAGATTTAATAAGCATTTATCAAGTTCAGATTTCATTCCTAATCTTGCATAAATAAATGCAAGTGCAGCATTAGATTTTAATGGATCACCTAAAGAATCCTGTGATTGATTTAATCTTGCAATGGCTTCATCAGTTTCACCAAGCAGATAATGAGTCCACCCCAGTCCATTTAAAGCTGAGCGAAAATTTGAATCTAGTTCAAGTGTTTTTAAAAATTGCTGCTTCGCCATTTCAATCATACCACAGTGTGCATAAGTTTCTGCCACAGAACAGTTTATTGTAATTGACAGTGGATCAATTTCAAGTGCCTTTTCAACTTCTTGTATAGCTTTTTTGTTGTTACCGATTGCAAGTGAGTAGTATGAAAAATATTGGTGCGCTTCGGCACTGTTTGGATTTAGCTCCAAAGTTTTCATAAAGGCTTTGTATGCTTCATCCCATTTCCAATCGAAAAAATTCACCATCGCAAGTGATAAATGCGAATCATGCAAAGCATTATCAATTTGTAAAGCCTTATTTGCATATGATTTAGCTTTAGGATATGCAATTGAAGACGGCATTTGTCCAAATGCACCTAGATATACATAACAACCTGAGAGCGCTGAGTAGGCTAACGCAAAATTTGAATCTAATTTTATAGATTGTTCGAGTAATTCTAATGATTTTCTAACATCAAGCGGCGTCCATTTTTTCCAAAAGTGAGATGACTTTAAGTAAAGGTTGTAAGCCTCCATATTATTTGTTGATGATTTAACGTGCATCTTTTTTTGATCAGCCATCGTTAAATTATCTATAAGCTTCTTTACTATGGATCCTGCAATTTCATCCTGAACTTCAAATATATCTTCAATGTTACGATCATAACTTTCAGACCAACGGTGGTAACCACTTTTTGTCTCAATAAGCTGTGCTGTAACTCTAACTTTTTTTCCTATTTTTCTTACACTTCCCTCAAGTACAGTTTTGACAGATAACTGGTTACCAATATCTCTTATGTCAACATTTTTGTTTTTAAACGCAAAAGATGAAGTTCTGGAAGTCACCAATAATTTATCATGTTTTGCCAGCGCGTTTAGTATTTCTTCAGTAATTCCATCTGAAAAATATTCATTCTCATTTTCGGAGCTCATATTAACAAATGGTAAAACTGCTATTGATTCTTTTTTAGATCCGACTAATGTATTGATAGATGCTGCGTCGGGGATGTTTAAAAAATCATTTTTTATTGCGAATACTTCAAGTGGAATTTTAACATTTTTAAATTGATGGAAACCGAGTGAGACAGCCTGAATTTCTTTGTGATTAATTAGTTCATCATATATTTTTCTTGAAATTAATATAGATCCACCAATTGCCGAAGCTTCAATTCTTGAAGCTACATTAACACAATCCCCAAATACCCCATCATCATCATAAACTATATCGCCAGAATGTATTCCGATTCTAAGATCAACGGGTGGGTTCTTTCTCAGTTCTTTTTGGATTGTAATTGCACATAGTACGGCTTCAATGGAACTGCCAAAAATTGTTAATGTTCCATCACCAAAATACTGTACAATCTTACCATGATGGATAAGAGTAATATCCTCCAAAACCTTACGATGTCTATCACGTAAGGTTTTTGCCTTTTGTTCATCATCCTGCATCATAGCTGTGTAACCAACCATATCTGTAAACATTACAGCAGCTAACATTCTAATACCATTTTGTTGCATACTATATCTTGATAGAGTAGAAATTATTCATTTGTGACGGTAAAAAATACTTTAATGACTTGTTAAAGGCAATTAAACTATGATGTTTGGTTATAATTATGGGTGAACCGATCGGTTCACCCAGGGAATTAAAAAAAGATGTGTAGATTTATTTTTTTGTTACTTGTGCATCAACTACAGCAATTGCTGTCATATTGTAGATATCATCCACAGTAGCACCACGCTGTAAAACGTGCACGGGTTTCTTCATACCCATCAAGATTGGGCCAATGACAGTGGCCTGACCAATCCTTGCCATCAGCTTATAAGAAATATTTGCAGAATTAAGATCAGGGAAAACAAGAACATTTGCCCCGCCTTTTATATTTGTGAATGGGAATATTTTTTCTAAAATTTCGGGAACGATAGCAGTATCCGCCTGCATTTCACCATCAATAATTAATTCAGGTCTTCTTGATTTTACTATCTTGACGGCTTCCTTAACTTTCAATGATTCAGGATAAGGGGCGCTTCCAAAATTACTGAAAGAAAGCATTCCAATTTTTGGAACAATATCAAAGGCACTAACTGTTTCTGCTGCTGATATTGCAATTTCTGCTAACTGTTCAGAGTTTGGATTAACATTTACAGTACAATCAGCAAAAAAGTAAGTTTCCTTTTTAGCTATAACGATGTACATACCGGAGACAATCTTGAAACCTTCCTTAACACCTATACATTGCAAAGCAGGCTTAATAGTATTTGGATAGCTTGTGGTATACCCGCTAATAAGAGCATCTGCATCACCAACCTCAACCATCATTGCACCATAATAGTTTGGATTGCGCATCAAGTTTTTTGAATCCCAGCTGGTTGCTCCTCTTCTTTGCCTTTTCTTAAAATAAGCATCTGCGTAATCTTTAAATTTATCAGATTTTTCCGGATCAATAATTTGAAACTCGTTTAAATCAAATCCTATTCTTTCAATTTCTTTTTTTATAGAATTTTCATTTCCTAACAAAATTGGAATTGCGATACCATCATTAAACACTGTGTGAGCAGCGCGTATAATATTTTCTTCTTCTCCTTCAGGATAAACAACTTTCTTTGGTCGTTTTTGTGCTTTGTGGATCATAACTCGAACAACTTCCTTTGAGAGACCTAATCTTTCTTTAAGCTGTTCTTCATATGCAACCCAATCCATTTCTTTAATTTTTGCTACCCCTGTTTCGATTGCTGCTTTTGCAACTGCAGGTGCAACATACCAAAGCACTCTTGGATCGAAAGGTTTTGGGATGATATATTCTTTACCAAACTCAAACTCCTCACCACCGTAAGCTTTCATTACCATTTCTGGAACTTTTTCTTTTGCTAATCTTGCAAGGGCCAAAGTTGCAGCCATTTTCATTTCATCATTAATGCTTGTTGCGCGCACATCTAATGCACCGCGAAAAATAAATGGGAATCCTAAAACATTATTAACCTGATTTGGAAAATCACTTCTTCCAGTAGCCATAATCAAATCTTTTCTCACGGAAACAGCATCATCGTACATAATTTCCGGATCAGGATTTGCCATTGCAAATATTATTGGATTAGGTGCCATAGTTTTGACCCATTCTTTATTAACCACATTTCCAATCGAAAGTCCAATAAATACATCAGCATCTTTAAAAGCAGCTTCCAAAGATGGAAATCCCTTTGCTTGTGCAAATCCATCCTTGTATTTATTTAAATCTTTTCTATCCGTTGTTATACATCCTTTTGAATCAAACATATAAATGTTTTCTTTTTTAACGCCGGCTCTAACATAATGTTTACAACAGGAAATTGCTGAGGCACCAGCACCGTTAACAACAATCCTAATTTTATCAAGTTGTTTCCCTGCAACTTCGACAGCATTGATCAAAGCAGCACATGAAATTATTGCAGTTCCGTGTTGATCATCATGAAATACTGGTATTTTCATAGTTTCTTTAAGAGTTTCCTCTATTTCAAAACACTCAGGCGCTTTTATATCTTCCAAATTAATTCCACCAAAAGTCGGTTCCAACATTTGGGTTAGTCTTATAATTTCTTTTGGATCATGTGAATTTACTTCGATATCAAACACATCAATATCAGCAAATCGTTTAAATAAAATTCCCTTTCCTTCCATCACAGGTTTTCCGGCTTCAGGACCAATATCGCCCAAACCTAAAACTGCAGTACCGTTTGAGAGAACTGCAACAAGATTTCCCTTTGCAGTATATTTGTACACATTTTCAACATCGGCATGAATTTCGCGACAAGGTTCCGCTACGCCTGGAGTGTAAGCCATTGATAGATCTCTTGCCGTTAAACAAGGTTTTGTTGCAATTACTTCAATTTTTCCTTTGCGATCACTGCTGTGATAAAATAAGGATTCTTCTTTAGTGAGTTTCATTTTAGACTCTCTTTCTAACTAAGGATAATTTATTATTTAAATTCTGGTTGATTATAACTGAGGAAAGAATATTTGTAGTAAAGTAATGTTTCTTAATAATTTGATGTGATAATATTGAGAGGATAATTTTGTTTTTTAAAATATTTCTCAAAATGTATAAACTCAATAATAGGAATAAGATTTTCATCGAGATTAAATTCAATGCAATTTAATTAGTCTGTAAAAATTAGCATTACTAATATTTGACATCTCAAAATTAGCGAAAATTAAATTGTTGTGCCACACACAAAATTTATTATTTACTCATTGCTTCCTTTTGGAGTTTTTCAGACAGTTCTTTTCCTAAATATTTATCAATTATTGAGTGAATAAGATATAAAACTGGAGTAACTATTACAGCAATGCTAAACTTATAAATATAATTTACTAATCCGATTACGAGAACAAGTTTCAATTCCCAGCCTGCACCTATGTAAAAAGCAATAAACAAAACAACAAAACTATCAACCAATTGAGAAACTAACGTTGAACCTGTTGCACGAAGCCATATTTTTGATGAGCCGGTAAAGGATTTGAAATAATGAAAAACTGTAACATCAACCAATTGTCCAACTAAAAAAGCAATAAGTGAACCGATTATAATCCAAAGTCCTTGACCAAAAATTGTATTAAAAGCCTGATGCATATCAACTGTTCCCTCCGGAGTAACACGTTCGATCCAAAATCCGGCCGGTGTTAGATTCATTGCAAAGTATACCATCAAAAAAGCATAAGCAATAAGAATTGCGGCAGTAAATGAGAGAAATCTTACCCCTTTTCTTCCAAAGTATTCGTTAATTATATCCGTCATTACAAAAACAACTGGCCACAGAACAACCCCGGCTGTAAGATTGAAAGAGAGGTTTTCTATCCCAAGAATTGTAAGATTTAATGGTTCAAAACCAAAAGTAGATTCTAAAGAAAAGATTTTTACACCAATAAATTCTGCTAATATTGCATTTGCCACAAAAAAGGAACCGAGTACGTAAAACAGAATAGAAGATTTATCTTTCATACAATATCCAAATTTTAATCTAAAATTATTCTAATTGATGTTTAAAACAAAAAAGCGGCTCCGGAAATTCCGAAACCGCTTATTTTATGGAGAGAGTTGAATCAGGTTATCTTGTACGTCCGTTATTATTTTTATCTGAAGTTCTTGTATCCTTTTTAGTTTCTGTTCTTGTGTTTGTATTGTTTCTTTTTACTTCAGTGTTTCTGTTAATGTTAGTGTTCTGATTTCTTTGTTCAATTTTTTGTGTCTCTTGTCTCTGCTGAACTTTTTTCTCGTTATTCTGTTCACGTTTTTGAATTGTTACTTCGTTTCTTTTTCTTGTTTCTTCATTAGCTTTTCTCTGACTTTCGATTTGTTCATTTCTTTTAATTTGTTCGTTACGTTTTAGCTCTTCAGTTCTTCTAATTTCTTCGTTTCGTTTATTCTGTTCAATATTTCTTTTTTCGATTTCAGAGTTTCTTTGTTCAACATCTTTTCTTTCCTGAACTTTTCTTTGTTCTTCCACTTTGTTACGAGTAACATTATTGTTTGTTTCTTTTCTTGTGTCTTCAGTTCTTACACGTGTATTAACATTATTTTCTTCACGAGATGTTTTGTTCACTTCATGAGTTTCAACTTTTCTAGTATCATTTGATCTTTCAAGAGTCCTATCTCTACCAAGTTCAATTTTAGAGATTTCAAGAGTAGATTTTCTTTCTGTTCTTTCTATCTTAACATCTTTTAATCCATCTCTAGAAATATCATCTCTGCTTGCAATGTATGTTCTTATTTCACGATTATTTTTGTCATTGTCTCTAACCTTAGTTCTCTGCATCGGATTACTATAGGTTACAATATTTCTCTTTTCAATATTTCGTCCGCTTCGTTCACGAATTCTATCAAAATCAACTCCATCGTTTCTAACTCTGCCATCATAGTAAGAGTAGTTGGTTCTCATCTTAGTTCTATTGTGAACTCTGTATTTGTGCTTTGGTGCAACGTAATAATTATAAACATTACTGTTGCAGAAGTGATTGTACTTTACATAATTCCAATGGTTGTAAGGCACGTAATAATCATAAGTATAATGTATTCCGATATTTATTGAGAACAATGCATAAGGCGATAATGGAGCCCAACCGATATAATTATCATCATATCTCCAATCAACCCAAGCAGGTGCCCATTCGTAATCAGGAATCCAGATCCAACCATAAAAGTCATCATAGTACCATCTTCCGTAGTGATAAACTATTTCACCAAAATCTTCGTAAGAATCCCAGTACCAGCCATAATCAGTATAGATCCATTGCCCTTGTGTATAAGGTGACCAATTTCTTCTCATATTTATTGGGCGCCAAACAGGCGTACCGAAACCAATTTCTATCCAGGTTCCGTAAGGTGAAAGTGAAGTATAAAAATATCCTCCAACCCTGTTTGCGTAGTTTGTGTTAGCATCAGCGCTTGCTGATAAAGCAAAAACTATTACGACTGCTGCAAATATTAACTTTTTCATGACGTTCTCCTTTGTGTCTTGCTTTAATTATCCAACGTTTGTGCCATCAAAATAGTTTTGATTTCTGATTATAATGATAGCTTTTGAAGTAAAATTGTATAGTAAAGTAAACAGTGATGTATGAAGCAATTGCTAGAAATTTATCTTTTAATCTTTCGGTCTTTCCAAATTAAATTTCCAAACATTCCCATAAATCCGGAAATTAGAATGTAGGGCACTTGAAGAATTTCAGTAATTAAGAAAGGTCTTAGGATATTTGAATTGAACAGCAAATTAACTCCCCTTTTGAGAATAAGATATTCTGCCGAGATTTTAAATAGGTATGAAATAAAAAATGTTAAAAAATATTTTGTGGATAATAATATTCCTAAAATTGGTTGGATAATTAATGAAAGATAAAAAAGAAAAATCAAAACAAGTTTTAGAAGAAGTAAATTATCACCATAAAACAAGCCTTTACTCGCCCATCTTTTTCTTTGATGATAAAAATCTTTTATCGTAGGATTTGCTTCTGTAGAAACTATTGCATTTTTATTCAAAGCAAATTTTATTTTATAATTAGTATCGCGATGAATTTTCTGCATTAATAATTCATCATCACCGGAAGAAAGACTCATTTGATAACTAAATCCACCAACTTCATTAAAAACTTTTTTGCGATACGCAATGTTTGCAGCGTTACAAATTATTGGATTTCCTGAACCAATTAATCCAGCACCTGTAATTACTAATCCAGCAAATTCTAATCTTTGCATTTTACTAAATAAATTTGAATCAGAAATAAATTCAACCGGACCGGAAATAAAACCTGATTTCTCATCCATAAATTTTAAAAGATTTCTTAACCAATCTTTTTTGTGAATGCAATCTGCATCAGTTGTAACAATTATCTCTCCTTTTGATTTTTCTATTCCAAATCTTATTGCTCTTTTTTTGTGAGCGTTAACAGAATAATCATTTGGAACCGAAAAGATAAGAACATTTTCTTGTTTGTGTAAACTTTCTAACAGTGTTAAAGAATTATCATCTGAAGAATCGTTTACAAATATTAATTCAAATTTTTCTTTTGGATAATTTTGGTTTGTAAGATTTTCGTAAGTCTTTAAAATATTTTTTGCTTCATTTCTAAAAGGGATAATTACTGAAACAAATTCTTGTGGGATATTTTGTTGAGCAGCACCATTAAGTTTACTCAATCCAAAATAGATTTTCAATAAAAACAAAACGTAATGAATTGTAAGAATCAAAATGATCGTAAATAGTATAATATCAATCATCATTTTTTTTAAGTAGAAGTATCATTCCTATTAAAGCCGGAATTAATACGTTGATAAAGAATAAAAATATTGAAGCGTTAAATCCTGTTGAAGCCGTCTCGCCAAATTGTTTAATAAAAAATACAGATGCTCCTTCTCGAATTCCCAATTCACCCAATGAAACAGGCGGAATAATTGTTTTAGCAAACATCATAAGATTGCCAGCCCAAAAGTAATCCATAAAATTATTATGATTTGAAAATGCTGAGACTAGTAAAGCATACTGTAATAGAAAGCATAAATAAAAACCAAGTGACACAACAAACATTTTAGTTGCATATTTTTTATCCAACTTTCGAAAAACTTTTATCTTTTCAAATAACCAATTCAGTTTTATCGAATTCCTCAATTTTGTAAAAAGTATGTTGTCCCAAAACTTATCATTAAAAATTAACAGAAAGAAAAAATAAAATAGAATGAATAGCGTAATGAATAATCCAATTGTTAGATAATATGCAACGTGATAATAGTAGTGGATAAATAATATGCTGTAAATCGATCCAAGAAATACAACGATTACTAAAGGGAAAAGTTTATCTAACAAAGTTGCAAGCGTAACTCGAAGCAGTGAATGATTCTTAAAAACTAAAGCGCGTCCAAAATATTCGCCTATTCTTGCCGGAGTAAAAACTCCTGCAGAAAATCCATAAAACATTGATAACCAAATTTTTGAATCCTGATTTTCCTGCAGTACAACTTTTGCGGTAATTTTCCATTTATAAAATTGTAAGTAAAGATTAATAAAACTTAATAGAAATGCAGCTGCAATCAAATAAACATTTGCTTGCTTTATTGCTGTTAATATTTCCTGAAGATTTACTGAATATATGATGTAGGTGAGTAACCCTGCGGCGATAGCAATTTTCGCAAATAAAATAATTGCAGATTTATAACGAGAAAGAAAACTATTTTGCTGAAAAATATTTTTAACTTGTTCGGCTGTCAATTTTATTGTTCAATTTCAAGAATATTAATTTTTAATCCTTCAGTACAATTTGTGCACATAGAAATTTGTTTTCTATCAGCTAAAACAGAACTCCTGAACTTTTGATATTCTTCTGATTTCCAAATATCTGAAAATTTATTTCCATTTAGAATCCCTAAAGTGAATCCCGCATCCTTATCAAAACAGCACGGAACTACTTTGCCATCCCAGGTAATTACAGACGTGCGCCACAATGCAAAACAATGATTCTTTAATTTATTTTTGATTGAAAACTTTCCATCCTTAACTAAATATCTTCTAAACTTTGGATTGCTTGGCAGAAACTTTAAGGCATTTTCGTAGGATGAAATCTGCATGGTTTTAAATACAAGTTTATCAACCCCAACTTCATTACAATATTTTTGGATTTCATCAAGTTGATGCTCGTTTTGTTTCATTACAATAAACTGAAATTCTACAAATGGCTTTTGCTTCTTTAAATTTTTTCTTTGATTAATTAAAAGCCGCAAACCCTCATCGGCTTGTTTAAATGTTCCGCCAACGCGGTACTTTTGATAACTTTCTTCATCCAGTCCATCAACAGAATAGATCAATTTGTCTGGAGCATTTTCTAAAACGTGATCAACATTTTTTTCATTCACAAAATGCCCATTAGTACTGATGGAGATGTAAACATTATTCGCCTGAGCGTACTTGATCATTTCAGGCAAATGCTTATTGATATATGGTTCGCCCTGAAAAAATAATTGCACATAAAATCCGGTATCCTTTATTTGATCAATCCAATTCTTAAAATCATCAAAGTTTAGTAATCCCAACGGTCGTGTAAGCGCCCCCAATCCTGAAGGACATTCAGGACATTTTAAATTGCAATGATTTGTTGGTTCTATTGAATATGATATGGGTAAACCCCAAACGACCGGTTTTCGGATAACTTTTGAAATTGTGAATGATAAAACAATTTTAACGATGTTTATTGCACGTTTTAATGTAAAATATTTTAGGAGATTTATTTCCAAAGCATATACTATTTTATTGAGATATGAAGATAACTAAAGGCAAAGTTTGATAAAAGTAAGTAGATTTGTCCATTTTGATATAGTCCAAAGTATATTGTGATGCAAACAGCTTTTTCTTACTTTTGCTTATATATTATTAAAGTGTGAGGTTAGAATGTTTATTAACTTTAGCGATATTCCGAAACATCAAAATTTATTTCTCGATTACATGTATGAATTTGAGAATGTGGAGGAGTATTATAAACATGATTTCCGTAATAAAGATTGCTACCTACCTTTATTTAAAAATATTTCAGAATCTAAAAAAAGTAAACCTTTCAATATTTCATCAATCCTAAAAAATCAATATTCTACTTTAAAAGGTGTTTCAGAGAAAACACTAAAAAATATTAATGTGCTCGACGATTCTAAAACAATTACTATCGTTACTGGACAGCAATTAGGAATTTTAGGTGGACCTCTTTATACACTTTATAAGATTATAACTGCGGTAAGATTGGCAAATCAATTATCGCAACGTTTTGATGATTATAACTTTGTCCCTGTGTTCTGGTTAGAAGCAGATGATCATGATTTTAACGAAGTTCGATCAGTCAACCTTTTTGATAATGAAAACCAGGTTATAAATATTGGCTACAAAGAACAGATAAATGATGATGATGCTAAACAGAGTATTGGAAAGATTATATTTGATGAATCATTAAATGATTTTATTAGTCAATTTGAAAGTAGTTTAAGGGATACCGACTATAAAAATGAACTGTTGACAAAGATTAAAGAATGCTATCAAGTTGGTAATTCTTTTAAAGATAATTTTAAGCAATTAATGTTTTGGCTATTTGATGAATACGGAGTAGTTATTTTTGATCCACAGGATGCAGAAGTAAAATCGCTGTTAAAACCCATTTTCAAAAAAGAAGTAAATGATTTTACAACCCAAACACAAAAGTTGATTCAAACCAGTGCAAAGTTAGAAGAAACTTATCATGCTCAAGTAAAAGTAAAACCAGTAAATATGTTTTATCACACAGACGAAGGTCGTTATTCAATAGAACCTGTTGATGAGATATTTAAACTAAGAAGAAAACGAAAGCAGTTTACAAAGGAAGAAATTCTAAATGAAATTGAAAATTCTCCGGATAGATTTAGCCCAAATGTTTTATTAAGACCGATTTGTCAGGATTATTTACTGCCTACTGCGTTTTATATTGCTGGCCCAAGTGAAATTTCTTACTTTGCTCAAGTAACTCCGCTGTATGATTTTTATAAAATCGTAACTCCAATTATCTTTCCAAGATCTTCTGTTACTTTATTGGAAAAAAATGTTGGGGCAGCCATGGATAAATATGATTTAGCTTTGACTGATATTTTTCTTGGTTTAGATGAGTTGAAAGAAAAAGTAATTGCAGGACTTTCTGAAAACAATATCGATAAAGCATTTGAGGATTCTATAAACGAAATTGATTTAACATTTGATAAGTTGAAAGAAAATCTATTTGCGATAGATAAAACATTGGTAGATTCAAGTGCTCGTTATAGAGAAAGAATTATTTCTTCAATAAATGAATTAAAATCTAAAGCAACAAAAGCCCAAGAAAACAAACACGAAACTACAATTCGCCAATTAACTCGATTATCAAATCTACTTTATCCGAACGAAAATCTTCAAGAACGAGAAATTAACTTTACTTACTTTTATAATAAGTATGGGAAAGCTTTAATTGCGAAGATTTATAATGATATTTCGATAAACGAATTCGAACATCAGATAATTACTTTATAATTTTTATATATACTTAACTTATTTCAGCTTTTTTTGATTTATATAAGAATCTGAAACAATTAATCATGCCAAACGGAATGATTATCCTTAACTAACAATTTGTTTTATTTGTTCTTCAAACTTTGGATTCGAAATACTAACACAATCAAAATTATTTACTTCTCCCCCGCTGTTTAAAAGCATATTTAGAATTGCAAATGCCATTGCAATTCTATGATCACCAAAACTTTCTAAATCTACATTTTTATTTTTTACTTCACCAGAAATAATAAATCCATCAACTGTTTCTTGAACATCTAATCCCAGAAGCTTTAGATTTAAACAAATTGAATTTATTCGATCCGATTCTTTTACCCTAAGTTCATTTGCATTTGCTATTGTAAAATCTCCTTCAGCAAATAGTCCAGCGATAGTTAAAATCGGAATTTCATCGATAATGTTTGGAATGATTTCTGAATCAATATTAATGTTTTTTAATTCAGATGATTTTACAATTACATTTCCATATTCTTCATTGCTTGAAGTTCTAACATCTTCAAAATAAATATTGGCACCCATTTTTTTAAGCACATCAATAAACCCAATTCTAGTTGGATTTAAAGAAACATCTTTAATTAACAATTCGGAATTAGGTGTTAGTAATGTAAGTACGATATGAAATGCTGATGATGAAATATCACCGGGAACAAAATAGTCATTCTTCTTTGGATAGTATTTTTTTGATGAGGATGAAATAACTTTTCCATCTAACTTTCTTATCGGCAAACCAAGCATTTTTTCAGTATGATTTCTCGTATGCTCTTTTTCGATAACCATCGTTTCATCTTCTATATGAAGTCCTGCGATCAATATACCACTTTTCACTTGTGCACTGGCAACCGGCATTTCATATCGGATGTTTTTTAATGATATACTCGGTTGAATTGTCATTGGGAGGGTTTGCTGTTCTGAAGTTTGTAATTTGACGCCCATTTTTTGAAGCGGCTCAATAACCCGCTTCATCGGACGTTTTGAAAGCGATTCATCTCCCACAAGTGTAGATTTAAAATCTTGAGCTGATAATAAGCCAGTAATTAATCTTGCAGTAGTACCGGAATTTCCACAATCTAAATTATGTTTTGGTTCATTAAATTCTTTAAATCCGAGTCCTTCAACAATCAGCAGTTCGTCTTGGGGATAAATCATTGCACCTAATTGTTTCATAATCATTATGGTTGACTTGACATCATCACCTGTTGAAATATTTTGTATTGCTGATTTACCTGATGCCATCGCTGAAAATATAACAGCGCGATGTGAAATAGATTTATCACCCGCTAGAGTAATTTCACCGCTAACTTTTTTTATTTTATCAAATCGTTTTTTCAATTATTTCTCGCACCAACTATCAATCATTTTTTCAAGTAAGTTTTTATCCAGCTCACTTTTGTCATACATTCCTTTAGTAAATCGCTGGCGCATAGTTTCATAAAGAATCACAGCGGTTGCTACTGAAACATTTAAACTTTGTACCATACCAAACTGCGGAATGAGAAATGTTTCATCCGCTAATTTTGCTGCTTCATCAGAAACTCCACGATGTTCATTCCCAACAACTATTGCAACTTTTTGTGCTAAATTAAGTTCATAAAGATTCTTGGAATTTTCCGAAAGTGACGAAGCAAATATTTTGAATCCATTTTTCCTTAATTCAGAATAACATTCATCAACAGATTTATATTTTTCTTTATCAACCCATTTAAATGCAGAAGCGGAAGATTTTTTTCCAATTCGCGGAAATGTTTCGTAGTTATAAACTAAATTAACTTTGGGAATTCCAACTGCATCGCAGGTTCTAAAAATTGCAGAAACATTGTGTGGATCGTGTATATTTTCCATTACAACCGTTAAAGAATGCTGGCGGGAATTTATTACACGAGTTATTTTCTCTAGTCTTTTTTCAGTTTTGGTACTTCGCACAAATTTTATTTATCAAAAATAAGTTTGTAAATAATTTTATTTTCTTCTTTACGTGCTCTATCAAGTCTGATTTCTTTAGGTGATAATTTCACATAGTAAGAAGTTAGATCAATTATTTTTTCAATAACTGTATCTTCATCGTGAGCCCAACTTTCACAACCTTTAATAGAGGGTACTTCAGCAATGTAGCCGTCATTAGTTTTTGTAACGACTAAATCAATTACCACTAATAACTACTTTCAGATTTTTGTCCAGCAATTATTTTTACTCCTGCACTCGCTCCTAATCTAGTTGCGCCGACATTTATCATCGAAATCGCATCTTCATAAGAACGAATGCCGCCAGAAGCTTTAACCTGCAATTTATCCCCAACTACAAATTTCATCAAAGCAACATCATGAGGTGTAGCTCCGCTCTTAGAAAATCCAGTTGAAGTTTTTACAAAATTAATTCCGGCCTCTTTAGATAAAAGACAAGCAGTAACTTTCTCTTCATCAGAAAGTAAACAAGTTTCTAAAATCACTTTTGAAGTGCAGAGATGCTTTTTAGATAAATCTACAATTAATTTGATATCATCATAAACATAATCGTAATCTTTATCTTTTAATTTTCCAATATTAAGTACCATATCAAGTTCTTCAGCACCATTTTTAATAGCCTCTTCGGCTTCCAAAACTTTTGTTTGTGTTGTTGTTGCGCCTAAAGGAAATCCTATCACGGTACAAACTTTTACGTTTGAGGATTTTATCAAATCAAAACAAGTCTTGACATAATATGGATTGACGCAAACGGAAGCAAAATTATACTCTATAGCTTCTTCACAAAGTTGCTTTATCTCAGAATTAATTGCATCAGGTTTTAACAAGGTGTGATCAATCATTTGAGCTAATTCGTTTGCTGATATTTTTTTATCTGAATTTTTAAATGATTTATCAAATTCAGAAAAGTCATTCAATATTTTTCTAATATTTTCTTCAGCTACTAATTCATTCAATTTCATTTTTCACCATATAAATTATATGCTTTATAAGTATTGCTCAACAGCATTGCAATTGTCATCGGTCCAACCCCACCGGGCACAGGTGTTATAAATGAAGCCTTTTTAGAAACGGTTTCAAATTCAACGTCACCAACAATTCGGTAACCTTTTTGTTTTGTTGCATCTTCAATTCGATTAATCCCAACATCAACAACCACAACTCCTTCTTTAACCATATCTGCTTTAATCATTTCCGCTTTACCAATAGCGGCAATTAAAATATCTGCTTGTTTAGTGAAGTAAGAAATATCTTTTGCTGCCGAATGAACAACTGTAACAATCGAATTTGCTCCTTCACTTTTTTGCAGCATAATGTTGGCGATAGGTTTGCCGACAATATTACTTCTTCCAACAACTACAACGTGTTTGCCCTTTGTTTCAATTTTGTATCTCATTAACAATTCCTGAATTCCGGCTGGTGTGCAAGACGCAAAAGTATCCTTTCCAATCACAAGATTTCCTACTGAGATTGGATGAAATCCATCAACATCTTTTTTAGGTGAAATTGTTTCAATCACTTTATCTTCATTAATATGGTTCGGCAGAGGCAATTGAACAAGAATACCTTGATAATCTTTATTTTCATTGTATGATTTTATAATTGTCAAAAGTTCGTCTTCAGATATTTCAGCACTTAGTTTTTCAGTTTTACTTCTCATTCCGATTTCTTCACAGGCTTTACCTTTGCTTGACACATAAATGTGGGACGCCGGATCATCACCAACTATTATTGCAACTAAACCGGGAATATTTTTCCCACTGGTACTTAGTTGTTTTATCTTTTCTTTTAATTCACTGCGAATTTCGGCAGCAATTTTTTTTCCATCAATTAAAATCATATTTACTCAATTATAGGTTATGTTATATTTTTTCTTTAAGTGATTTAGGATTTTTTTGTCATTAATAATTTCATTGTAAAATGGATTAGAATTTTGCCATCCTGTTTTTCCATTCGTTCTAAAATTTTCTAATCTTCTTACAGTTATCTCGCAATAAATTGGATCATAATCAAATGTAATACATTTTCTTCCAAGTATTTCACTTGCAATTAAAGTTGTTCCGGAGTGTGAAAAAAAATCTGTAACCAATTCATTTTTGTTTGATGATGCTTCTATAATTCTTTGAATCGATTTTAATGGTTTTTGTGCAAAACAGCCATTTACATTTTCTTCCATTCTGTAAAATACTTGCTGCACATCAATCCAAACATTTCCTGCACGAATAAATTGAGATTTACTTCGTTCCAGATTTTCAGTTTTATTTCCACCAACGTTTTTAAAATAACCCTTTAAAACTTTTGGAATATCAGTGTACTCAGATTTTATATTAAACTTTGGTTTTCCAATTGTATAAAAAAGTAACTCTTGCCGGATTGCCATCCAATTATACTGCGTGCCGTAACCCCTTTGGTTACGCATCGTAATGAAGCTGCGCGAATTTAATCCGGTTGATTTCATCATTTCGATAAATCCGCCAAAAGGTTCAAAATGATTTGATTGGTCTGCGCCAAGCCAAAAATAAAAAGAAGAATTTTTATCAGATATTTCTGAATTTAATTTTACCCAATCGCTGCACCACTTAATAAAATCGTCATTCCCCTTTTCTGTAAAAGCAATAAAATTATACGGAGGATCCTGTACAGAAAGTTTTACTTTTTTATTTCCAAAGATTTTTTTTACTTCTTCACTTTTACTTACGTCAACACAAGCAATTTTATGTTTTTGTTTTTCATCGACCCAAACTGTGCCCTCTTCAAATCTGCAATATTGCAGAAGCATCTTTCTAAGTTTTTCATCTTTATCAATTCTGGGCAGCGGATGATTCAGCATCTTTGTCTACAATAAGTTTATCAAATTCCGGAAAGAAAATTCTTTCAAGCTCTAAAGTTTTTCCTGTTTCAGTATCAATCTTAAAAAACATTCCTGTTAAGTGAACATTGTCTTTTGCCGTCTCATATTTCTGGGGTGTAGCGAATAAAAATCTGTTTATTGCTGCGCTGGATTTCATTCCAATTACAGAATCATACGGTCCGGTCATTCCAACATCTGTTATATAGCCTGTACCGTTTGGTAAAATCCGTTCGTCAGAAGTTTGAATGTGTGTGTGCGTTCCAACAATTGCACTAATTTTACCATCCAGATATAGACCCATTGCCATTTTTTCGGCGGTTGCTTCAGCGTGAAAATCTACAAACACAACCTTTGTTTCCTGTTTAATTCTTGTAAGTATCCAATCCATTGTTCTAAACGGACATTCAATTGCAGTCATAAAAGTTCTGCCTTGCAAACTAATAACTGCAACCTTTCCTTTTTTTGTATCTGCAATGTGATAACCATTTCCGTGTGTGCCACGAGGATAATTTATCGGACGAAGCGAACGCGGTTCATTTTTTAAATAATCCTGAGATTGATGCTTATCCCAGGTGTGATTTCCGCCAGTGATAACATTAACACCAATTTCAAAAAGTTTTGGACCTTCTTTATCAGTACAGCCTTTGCCATCTGAAAGATTTTCGCCATTAACCACAACAAAATCAGCTTTATGTTTTTGGATTAAACCCGGAAGCCACGTTTGCACAATGTCCATTCCCGGCTGACCAATAACATCCCCAACAAATAATAAATTAATTGAACTCATACTTTCCTAAATCTTTAAAAGAAATATATCTAAATTGAGAGTAATTGAGAAATAAAGTTGCCAAAGAATACTTTGAATGATTTGAATTTATAACTTAGATTTAAGTATGCAATATCATAATATTTTAGACTGTCCGTTAGAGAAAACTGCATTCAGTGTTGTAGACTTAGAAACTACTGGTTTATCTCCAAACAGAAACAGAGTGATTGAAATAGCAATTATTAAAATTGAGAATCTTAAAATCACAGATAAGCTGCACTATCTTATCAATCCGCAAACTTACATTCCCCCATTTATAACTTCGCTAACCGGAATTAGTAATGACGATGTAATTGGCGCTCCAACTTTTTCAGATATTGTGGATGAAATAATTTCTTTTACGGATAACACTATTTTAACCGCACATAATCTTAGTTTTGATTCTTCTTTTTAAATACTGAGTTTATGATTTCCGGACGTGAATTTATTAATGAACACTCATGCTGTACATTAAAAATATCAAGAAAAATATTCCCAACATTGAAGAGCAAATCGCTTAGTTCAGTTGCACAATCATTAAACTTAAAAAATGTAAACGCACATAGAGCATTGGGTGATGCTGAAATAACAGCAAAGATTTTACTTAGAATGATTAAGGATTTGCAGAAAAGTGATAAAATTGAAACTGCCGGGGAATTTTTAAGTTATCAGAAAGGACTAAATGAATCACCGCTTTTAAATATTAAAAAAGAATTGCAGCAGGATTATAGAGATTTACCAAATGCACCTGGAATATATTATTTTACAAATAAAAAGGATGAGATAATATATGTCGGTAAAGCTAAATCAATTCGGGATAGAGTAAAGACTTATTTTTCAATTTCTGCAAATAGCAAAGCAAAAAAGATTATAAAACAGGCAAGCAGATTAAAGCACATCATAACGAATAGCGAACTTACAGCACTTCTTACAGAATCTGAAACAATAAAAATTGTTTCTCCAAGATATAATGATCAATTAAAGAAATTCGGCAATAAATATTTTTTGCGCATAACACGCAATCACACCGCTCCCAAAATTGAATTAACTAATCATTTTGATTTTGATGGAAATGATTATTTTGGATTGTTTATCTCGCGGAAAAAAGCTGTGGAAATTCTTGAATTTATAAATAAGGCATTTGCAATTAGGGAATGTGACCAAAAAGAATTTAATAAAGGTAAAACATGTTTTTTGTATGATATCCATCGATGTACCGGACCGTGTATCAAAGTTGAAGAAAATAAAAGTCTGTATACTCTTGAATTGGAAAAAGTATACGATTTTCTCTATGGAAAAAGTCAATTTGCAGTTGATAGACTCTTAAATAAAATGAAAGAGTTTTCTGCGAGGCAGAAGTATGAGCAGGCCGCAGAAATAAAGGAATTAGTTGATTTTATTTTAGATCAAACTCACAAATCATCAATACTTGCAGAAGCAGTTAATCGTGCAAATATTTTATTTGAAATAATATCTCGATTTGAAAATGATTACGTTCTGATGCTTGAGGGGAAATTTTATATCAAGAAATATCTTCACAACAAAAAAGATACATTTGAACAGGCATTAGATGATTTTTACAGTGATACGATAAAATCTGATACTAATCCAACTGATGAAGATTTGGAAAAAATGAAAATCACCTTAAACTGGCTGGTTAAAAACCGAAATCAGGTAAAAGTGTTTTACTTAAAAGATTATTCATCAAAAAATGAACTATATGAGCAAATTTCAAGTGCTTCGGATAAAAATAATATTGAATCGGAAAAGACAATTCAAGTAAAGGATGATCCAACTTACGATTATGATTTTTAAATATGAATAATCTGTTTGCTTTTATGATTGAATCTCAAAGTCAATAAAATTGCCGACACGGTTAAACCTATCAACAATCCAATCCAAACTCCGTCAACTCCCATATTAAAATTAAATGCGAGTAAGTAAGCAATTGGTAGGCTAATAATCCAATATGCAAAAAAAGTAATAATAGTTGGGCCTTTAACATCAGTTAAGCCGCGCAAAACTCCAATACCCACAGCCTGTGTTCCATCCGAAAGCTGAAACAAGGCAGCAATAATAATCAACCTTGATGCAATGGAAACCACAACTTCATCATCAATATAAAGTGTAGGCAAAAAATTATTAAGTAAAATAAAAGTTAGTCCAGCAAGCGACATAATGCCTGCCCCGAGAGCTATTGCTGTAAATCCAGCTTTGCGAATATTTGGAATATTTTGTTCACCCATTGCATTACCAACTCGAACACTTGCCGCCTGAGATATTCCGAGAACTGCCATAAATGAAATTGATGCCAGATTTATTGCGATTTGATGTGCTGCAAGCTCATTGGATCCAATCCATCCAATCATTATTACTGCAAAAGTAAATGCACCAACTTCAAAGAAATATTGAAATCCACTTGGTAAACCTAAACTCAGTAATTTTTTGATCACGGGAAAATTAATTCCTCTGAAATGAAAAGTGACATCATACTGCTTAAATTTTTTATTTGTCATCACATAAATCATGATAACAATTACCATAAACAGCCGTGAAAGAAATGTCGCCCAGGCAGCACCTGCTAAACCCAGTTCGGGAAATCCTAATTTTCCAAATATCAATACCCAATTTGCAAATGCATTAATAATATTGGCGAGCAATGATACTATCATTGCAGGTTTCATAATTGATAAACCTTCAATGAATTGTTTGTACGTTTGAAAAAGCATTAATGGAATTGCTGAAAAACCCACAATTGTCATATATACAACGGTAAGTTCAATTACTTCTGGTGGTTGATTTAAATATTTTATATAGTTTACCCCAACTAATATTACCCCAACCATAATAATTGAAAGTAAAATATTTACTAAGAGAGATTGCCTAAAATATACTCCGCACTCAGAAAATCTTTTTGCCCCCACAAGTATTGCCACAATTGGACTTACCACAATTGAGCTTCCGATACCAATAATTAATATTAAAAAAATCAAACTATTGCCAAGCGACGCAGCGGCTAATGGAATAGGACCAATTTTTCCAACCATTATACTATCAACTACTCCCATCATTATTACACCAATCTGGCCAATAATTATTGGGTAGGCTAATTTAAACGTGCTGGTAATCTCTGATTTAATATTTTTAAAATTATTATGACTCATTATTAAAATTTATTTGAAACTTAAAAATAGGTTTTGGACGTTTGTTAAGAAAGCTAACAGGCGTGAATAATCTAATATAATTTTATTGCTTTGAGGTAATTCGAACTGATATAATTAGATTTTAATTTACAAATAAAACAAACTTTATTTTTAATTTAATGCGTTGGAAGAAGTAAAATAAAAATTATTTTCAGATGTAATCGATTCAATTTCTTTAATAGAGAGTCTGTTATCTTTTTTTTCAGATATTTGTGCAGTAATATTACTATCACTTGATTCAGATTTATCAAACATAATATTAGCAGTACCAATTATGCTTGTAAATAAAAACAAAGTTAATATGAATGATAAAATAACACGAAACATAGCATTTCTCTTTATTGTTTATTTTACTTTAGTAGAAATTGATCATTTAATAGCTCATAATCAATAGAAATATTAAAAAATGTTTTAATTTTACCCACCAATTAAAAACGTAAATTATGAATAAATTAAAAAAACCTGATATACAATCATTTGTAAGAACATTAAAATGCCAAAAGGCTGATTATTTCCCCCTTGCTGAACTTGGTGTACATCCAAAAATAAAGGAATCTTTTCTGGGGCGTAAAATGCAGACTCTAGCAGACGATGTTGAGTTCTGGAATAAAGCAGGTTATGATTATATAAAGCTGCAGCCTAAAGCCGATTTTAACCCTCTTAAAATTGGGTTAGATAAGAATGTATCTTATAACGATGATGGAACAGTTTTTAGAAAATGGGCTTCTGAAAATAAAGGTGTTATTTCAAGTATCGATGATTTTTATAAATATAAATTTCCAAATTCTGAGGAATTTGATTATACAAATTTTGAAATTGTAAAATCTTTTTTACCTGAGGGGATGGGCGTAATAGGACAGTATGGCGATATTTTTACTATGACTTGGGAAATGATGGGATTTGAATCCTTCTCGTTGGCATTATTTGAAAATGAAGAACTAATAAAAACTTTAAATGATCATTTAGGTAAACTTGTTTTAAACATGTTTGAATATTTTGCACAATCAAACGTAGTGGATGCTATTTGGTATAGTGATGATATTGCTTACACAAATAGTCTACTTGTTTCACCCGATGTTCTTGATAAATTCTTCTTCCCCTGGTTAAGTAAAATTGGTGTTTTAGCTAAAAAGTATGACAAACCATTTATTTATCACAGTGATGGAATTCTGTACGATGTAATCGATAAGATAATTGAATGCGGTGTAGATGCGATACATCCCATAGAACCAAAAGCTATGAATATTTTAGATGTTAAAAATCTTTATGGAAATAAATTGTGCCTTATCGGAAATATTGATGTTGATTTACTAGCAAGAGGTTCAGTTGATGAAGTACGAAATAATGTAATACGAAATATTGAACTGGTTGGATCTGATGGCGGCTACTGTGTTGGATCGGGAAATTCAATTCCAGAATATGTTAAACTAGAAAATTACATTTCCATGATCGAAACTGTAAAAGAAATAAACTTGGCTAAATAATCTTTCAATTATTGTGAATTATATTCATTAACAATTTGTGAAATAACCTTGATATGCTCTGGTGTTGTTCCACAACAACCACCAATAACACTTGCTCCAGCCTTAATGATTTTAGGAATTATATCTTTAATTAATTCTGGAGTTTCAGAATACAAAAGATTACCGTTCTCTAAAATTGGCAATCCAGCATTCGCTTGAACCATAATCGGAATATCAGATGATACAGCACGAATTTCTTTCACAATATTAATCATATCTTCAAATCCAGCGCCGCAATTTGCACCAACAATATCAGCCCCGAATAGAACTAGTTTTTCAGTCATTAGTTGTGGTTCAACACCCATTAAGGTTTTGAAACCATTTTCAGTTTTATTGAAAGTAAAAGTGCAAATAATTTCTAAAGATGTATTCTCTTTTACAGCTTTTATAGCTTGTTCTGCTTCCTCAATATCATAAAATGTTTCAATACAAACTGCATCAGCTCCGCCCTTTTCAAAAGCAATTGCTTGCTGGACGAATGATTTATATAATTCTTCTTTAGTAACATCACCCATTATTAAAAACTTACCTGTGGGTCCAATAGAAGCGGCTACAATATTATTTGTACCAGCTGCTCTTCGAGAAATTTCAGCCGATGTTTTACAGATCTCAATTAGTTTGTCCTGAAGATGGTATTGAGATAGTTTAAAAGTATTTGCTCCAAAACTGTTTGTAGAAATAATACGAGAGCCGGATAAAATGTAGCTTTGAGCAATTTCAAAAACCTCTTTTTGATGAGTTAAATTCCATTCCTCGGGGCAGCTCCCACTTTTTAATCCTTTTCTAAAAAGATACGTACCCCAAGCCCCATCAGATACAATCAATTTAGCATCACTCAGTGCCTTAGATATTTTTTTCATCTCGTTCCCGCTTATAACAGAAATCAACTTCGCATATCGAGCACTGGTAATCTTTTCGTTCAACACTACTGCCCATACCTATAACGGCGCTAATAGATTTGATAGGAAACATCATTGAGTTTTCATTAATTATTACATCACAAAAATTATTAGGAAGTAAGGCAAATAATTTTTGCTGATCAGAAACATTCCATCCACAATAACCAGGACTGTAACGGTTTGTAGTTTTATATCCAAACTGCACAAGCATCTCATTCATTTTCAATTCAGTTTCATCCGCAACCATTTCAATGATTTCTGAAGCTATTTTATCTACCAAATAGCCTTTTAGTATCTCATTACTATTCATAAGCGATTTTGTCCAATTGCTGATTTCATTTCCAATAGTTGCAATCATAAATCCCAATGTTTCAGATTTCTGCAGATTCGAAATAATAATTTTTCCACAGTTGAATGTTCTGTTATCAATTATAAAGCTGTCAATATCTAATCTAATTTTTCTTGTATTGAATATTTTAAAACCGCTTTTGTAATTCACTTTGGCAGGCAGCTCAATAAGAATTTGTTCAATTGATTCTAAGATAGGTTCTGGTACTGTTTCATCATCATACCCAAATAAATTAAAAATCTGGTTTTTCGATAATAAAAACTCCTCATAATTAAATTTATATTCTTCTATAATAGAGTGCTTGATTTGGGATACATCTTCCATTATTTATTTCACGAATTTTTTATTAAGATATTCTAACATTCCCTGTGGATCATCAAAATATTCATCCGCTTGAATAGTATCTGCAAAAGTTTTGGTAACAGGCGCACCACCGATTATCACACATATATCACTAGAAAATGCTTTTATACTTTTTATGATATCACTCATATTCTGCATTGTAGTAGTTAAGAGAGCGCTTAATCCAATTATTTTTATAGAATGCTTTTTTGATGATTCAATAAATTTTTCAGCGGAAACATTAACTCCAAGGTCAATAACCTCCCAACCTCCACCTTCCAAAACCATCTTAACAATGTTTTTTCCAATATCATGTAAATCTCCTTCAACTGTTCCCATAATAACTTTACCCTTAAATTTTATTTCGCCTGATTGGAAAAATGGTTTTAACAATTCCATTGCACTGTTCATTGCCTTTGCTGAGATAAGAACTTCAGGTAAAAATATTTTTCCTGTTTTAAATTTTTCCCCAACGATTTGCATTCCATTTAAAAGACCGATATTAAGTACATCATTAGCCTTAATATTATTTTCAAGTGCTGTTTTTGTTAACTCAACTGCCCCATTAAACCCCTTCATATCAGCCGGATAATTTGAGTCTTTATTGATTTTACCTTTTTCAATACAAAGGCTAAGTTGTTGAAGAATGTCATTCATCATTAAATCTACCGAATAATTATAGTTTCTGGAACAAAAATAACTATTACTAATGACATTGAGAATTAAAGAATTTTCTAATTAATAATTGTTCCTTTAATAAATCTTATTTATGTTCACTCGCAAATAATTCTTTAGATATGAAAAATCGGAGTTAATATTTTCATAACACTAATAATCCTACCCAATGATTAAGCCAAAAACAGAACTCGTACGTGGATTAACATTAACTGCTGCAATTATGATTGCCGCTGGTTCAATGATTGGATCCGGGATATTCCGAAAACCTGCTACAATGGCAGGACAATTAATGTCTCCTGAACTACTTTTAATTGTCTGGTTGGTTGCAGGTATTATAACATTCATTGGAGCATTATGTAATGCAGAAGTAAGTGGAATGATTGATGCTACAGGTGGACAGTATATATACTTTCAAAAAATGTATGGCAATTTTGTTTCTTACTTATATGGATGGTCTGTGTTTGCTGTAATTCAGACAGGATCGCAAGCTGCAATTGCCTATGTATTTGGTGAATATATTTGCTATTTTGTAAAATTTCCTGAATTACCAGCATCTCTGCAGAATTTTTCTTTCTATATACCTGTTGTAGGCAACATTTTTCCACTTGCAGAGTATGGTGCCAAACTTTCTGCGATTTTATGTATTCTATTTTTAACAGGAATCAACTATACAGGTGTCATATTTGGTGGTTCGGTTCAATCATTTATTACATATATAAAAATTGGGGCTATGATATTGTTATCTATACTTCTTTTAACGAGTGGCGGTGGCAGTTTAGATAATTTGTCAATCGGTTTTAAAATCCCTGAAACAATTTCAAACAACTTATTTCCAATTTTGGGGTTAGCAATTGCCGGCGCTTTTTGGGCCTATGATGGATGGAATAATTTAACATTTGTTTCCGGTGAAATAAAAAATCCACAGAGAAATGTACCCTTAGGATTAATGTATGGAACTCTAATAGTTATTCTCGTATATATGTTTATTAATATTGCTTACTTATATGTTTTACCAATTGAAAAAATGTCACAGTCTCCTCTAGTTGCGGCATCAGCGGCTGAAGTAGTTTTTGGATCGAACGGTGCAGCACTAATTTCAATTGCTGTTATCATTTCTACATTTGGAGCATTAAATGGAAGCATCTTATCAACAGCACGAGTCTGCTTTGCTATGGCAAGAAATAATATGTTTATAAAAAGTTTGGATAAAATTCATCCTAAATATGCTACACCGCATACATCACTTGTTGCACAGGGACTTTGGTCGTGCTTACTGGTTCTTTCAGGCAGTTTTGACACAATAACTGATTATGTAATATTTGCCGCATGGTTGTTTTATATGCTTGGAGCTTATGGAGTAATCGTACTTAGAAAAAAAATGCCTGATGTTCACAGACCATACAAGGTTTGGGGATATCCTTACACACCAATGATTTTTGTTATCTTTTCCTTTTTGTTTCTCCTGAATACTATAATTTCAGATTATGAGAATGCAGCAATGGGAGCTTTGTTAATCATAATTGGTTTACCGTTTTACTTTTGGAGAATGAATAAAAATAAAAGTTTAATAAATAATTGAATAAATAATTTGAGGATTAAATGCCTAGAGAAGTTCTACTCATTATTCTTGGTTTAGCTGCAGGATCATTTAGTGGTGTTATTGGATTGGGTGGCGGCGTAATTATCGTTCCTGCTTTAGTATTTTTATTTGGATTATCACAACATCAGGCACAAGGCACTACGCTTGCGCTTATGGTTCCTCCTATTGGGATACTTGCTGCATATGCTTATTACCAACAAGGTTATGTAGATATAAAAATAGCTGCACTCGTTTGTGTTGGTTTCCTAATTGGCGGCTGGTTCGGAGCTAAAATTGCAGTTCATGTTTCACAAAACATATTGCAGAAAATATTTGCGATATCTTTGTTTCTTATATCTCTTAAAATGTTTTTTTCTAAGTAATTAAGAAATAATTAATTAGATTATTTCAAATTTTAGATAATTGAATACTATACCAGCATCTAAGGAGATTAACCTTGAATAATATTAAAATTCTGATGGTGGAAGATGATGAACTTAATATTAAAATGGTTTCAACATTTTTAAAAAATAAATACGATATTGAATCTGCAAGATCAGGTGAAGAGGCACTAAAAAAAGCATTAGATAATAGTTATGATATTTTCTTAATGGATATTGGTTTAAAAAAGGAAATGAGTGGGTTAGATGTAACAAAAAGACTTAGAAAAATTCCACAATATGAAACTGCGCCAATTATAGCATTAACTGCTTATGCTCTTTCTGGTGACAAAGAAAAAATTTTGAACTCAGGCTGTTCACATTACTTATCTAAACCATTTACTCAGCATCAACTACTTTATCTCTTAGAAAAGGTAGTAACCAATAATAAGGTGAGAAATAATTTTTCCTAAAAATATCTATTATTTTTATAAATATTCTAATCGCAAACTATATTTATTAATTAATAATCGACAGACTCTTAGTAAGAGTTTCAAGTAAATTTTAATTTTCAATGGTTCATATAACACAATAAATCATTTTAATAAACTTGCATACGCTACCAGTTTGTCCTCATCATACTCTATTTTGATTTCTGTAAAACCGTCAAGAAAATGAGATAGTTTCTCGTAACCAAATTCCTTGTGATTAAATGAAGGATGTTCCTTTTTTATCATAATTCCTATTGTTGCAACATTTATTCTGCGATTTTCTTTCTTGAGTAAAGCAAGGACCCTGTCTTTTATTTGCTCGCTAATTTTCTTTTGAGGAGTTTGTAGCGATTTAGATTCCTGATGCTTTATTTTTTCTGGTCTGTATTCTATAATCCCGTCTGCAACATTTACAAGATCACGTGAAATTGAACCAGTTACCCCCATCAAATAAGTATTTTTGCCAAGTGATCTTAATTCATTTAGCAGAGGTATAAAATCTCTATCCCCTGAAACAAGAATTAATGTATTTATGTTTTGATTTTGCATAAATAGTTTCATTGCATGAACACAGATAAATGTATCTGCACTACTTTTTTCAGTGCGGGACAATGGTGTGAAGACGGGTTGAATTCCACTAGTCTGAAGATTATTAATTTGATCATTAAATCTAACCCAATCACCAAAAGCCTGTATGGATGCTATTCCGCCTTTTTTCTCACACAGTTTTCTGATTATCATCAAATCTGGTTCTTCACCATAATTATTAACTGAGGAATAGTATAGATTTTCAAAGTCGATAAAAACAGCAATTGAGTTTTGTAATTGCGTTTCATTTAGTGTTTTCATTATTTTATCCCTTTAGTGACGTTTATAGTTAATAAATAGACCATCCAACAATATCTGGTATTAAAATTTACTGACAATTTAAACCTGTTCAAATGTTGCAGAATAAATATCATTTCTAGAATACAATCCCTTGCCCGTTAAGATCCTTTGCTCGGCAACAATTTAAATTTGAAAAGAACTGAATAATAAGGTTGAGTATTATTTTTTATTTTTTAAGATAAGCTATAGTTGGAAAGATATTACTTTTTTTTTATTTGTGACTGATCCTCAGAATTCTAATTAAGTCACATTATTAAATTAAAATTGGAAATAAAGATTAGCATTAACTACATAATTAAAAACAAAAAAGGCTTGAAAACGAGGTTTTTAGTTCTCATTTCAAGCCATTTTAGTTATGCGGAGAGGGTGGGATTCGAACCCACGGTACCCTTGCGGATACACTACCTTTCCAGGGTAGCCAATTCAGCCACTCTTGCACCTCTCCTAATTTAGATATCAAATATATTGAATCGATTTTACTTGACAAAACTTTTTCTACTATTTATTTACCAAGAAATAATACTTGTAAGGTGAGGTTTATTAAAATAATTTATTTACTTCAAAATAAAACACTTATTCCCCTCGATCATTCCTATTCTAAATTGTATTTTCTTGCTCAATTTAGTTAAATTTATTATGAGTAAAATTTCTTAGGTGTAGCATGAAAAAAATTCTTATCCTACTTTTTATATCAACCATAATTTTATCTTGTTTTGGCTGTGGGCGAAGCGTTCAATTCGTTATAAAAGATTATAAGATTGAACAAATTTCCCACACAAGTGTTGGTAATCCTATGTTGAGTTGGGCCATTGGTACGAGAACGCAGAGTACAAAATTTAAGGATACAGTCGTTGTATTCCGTTCTGGCGATCAAATAAAAGGCGCAGAAGGAACTTTCAAGGAGCTGGTATACAAAGGTGTACTGGATAATAATGTTAAGATTCTTTATAGAGAATATTCCATGAGTGATTTATTTTTTCCTAATAGTTTAGTTATTACGGCTAAGCCAATTTTTTTTCTTGATTTAGCTTACGACCTCAGTAAAGAAAATACAATTGCTTTTCAGGATTTCATAATAAGAATCGAATCTGCAGACCAACAACAAATTGAGTATACAGTTATTGGAGAACCACTTAATATGGATGAACGCAAATTGAAACAACAATTTAAATAATGGAAAGGTGGCAGAGCGGCTGAATGCGGCAGTCTCGAAAACTGTTATATTGGGTAACCGATATCGAGGGTTCAAATCCCTCCCTTTCCGCTCAATTATCTACATCACAAAAAAAGCCGCTTTAACCAGCGGCTTTTTAATAGATAAAATCTATTTCAATAAGTTTCCTCGTTACCAAAAATATTTAGCTTTCCATTAATGTGCTTATTCTTGTCGATAATTGTGTAATTATTTCCTTGAACAGAGACCACATCAGAATGACAAAATTCACAATTCTGGACAGCGGGATGTGTACCACCCTGATTCGCAGTCAAAGGTAATGGATTTCCAGTAGCCGGATCACCATGACAGGTACCACAAGCTGCTCCTTGAGATTGAGCCGTAAATGAAACTAAATTTGTTTTATTTCCATTTTTGAAGTATCCGTGACAATAACTATTTGCACAAGTTCCTGCGGTAAAATCAAAAGATGGATTAGGTATAAAATCTCCCAGGCTCGCCTGATAATTAAATCCGCCGGGTACATTTGTTTGCAATTTTGAGAAATTACCAAATATAATTTCCGCACCAGGTGTGCTATCGATATGAATTGGATCCGAATATCCATTAGGCAATGTATGGCATTCTGCACATTGAACAGCTTTACCAATAAGGTTACCTGATAAATGTTTTGTATGAGCTCCAACACCTCGCTCGCTTGATAATATAGCACCACTTAGTGCTCTTGGGGGAGCAATTAACAACGGATTTGCAAATTCACCGTGACAGGTATTACAAGCTTCTGGTCCGCCTGGCTGAGTGTGGCAATCGTAACAACTAGCACCTGTAGTTCCACCTGAATAATTTGCAGAATGGCATTGCTGACACTCTTTCATATCCCACATATTTGAGGAAATAATTTTACCATGAAAATCTGGTGAAGTTGGGTTTATGATTCCATCTTTATGCAATGCTAGTGAAGGTTCAGAAGTATTGAGATCCTCTTTTAAATCACTGCAGTTTGTAAGAAAAAGTGATATTAAAAAAAATGATGTTATTAATGTTAAGTACTTCATTGAATTTCCGTTATTAAATTTCATTTAAATTCCATGACAATAGTTGCAAAAACGGTCATTTTTCTGAGAATTTGGAGTAGCACTTGTATGGCAATTATAGCAAACCGAACCTAAATCATTATGCCAGTCACCTTTTTCGCCTCTCATAAATCCCATTTGATGAGTTTTTGGATTTGTACCTTTTATTCCATCATAATCAAAATGACAGGTAATACAAGTTGGATCAGCACCGTTAACATCATGGCAGGCCATACATCTTTCGATATCACGCTTAGCTAATATAGCATGATCACCACCTCCGGAACCAACACCAAAAGTTTTAAAACTAGCTTTTAAGTGTGAAGCAGGAACAATTCCACCAAAAGCAAAATCTTCATTTTCTGCTTGATGACACTGTACGCAAAATGTTTCTACCTGATGGCAAGTTTGACATTCAGAAGTCTTACCTCTTGCATCAATTCCATGAGTAAATCTAAAGTTCAAGTCGTGCACACGATTGATAGCTTGAACCTTAGCACCATCAACAAAATTACTTGGATAATATGGTTGATAAAAATCGTTAAGCGTATTTGTTTCGGTAATACCTATTGTAGCTACGTGGCAGTCTTCACAACTTTGATTATCGTGACACATCACGCAATTTGCATTAAATTCCTGAGCAGCAAATTTGTGTGTTTTGGCAAAGCTAACAACTTTATGATCCTGTGGCATTAGGTTAGCGGTAGAGATATGACACGATTCACAAGCATTTGAAGCTACTGTTTTATCATTATGGCATGTATAGCAAGTTGCCATCTGTGGATTAGCACCTGCAGATTGCCAACTGTAGTCAACTTCACTTAAACCTTTATGACAAGTTTCACAATAATTATCAGTATCGCTTAAATGTATTTTATGATTGAATAATAATCCTGATTCATTTTTAACAAGCGCTTCAAAATTATCGCCGAAATGGCAGGTTGAACATTCTTCATCATTATCAACTTCATGACAATCTGAACAGTTATCGTGGTTTGGGAAAAGTGGATCTTTGAGACTTACACTTTCTTTTACTGCAGAATGGCAAGTCTGGCAATCAACCAATTCTTTATGAAGCGAATGTGAAAATTTAATTCTTCCTTCATTTGTAACAGGTATCTCGTCTTTTACAGAACCAATTGCCCCAATTACTAAAAGTGCAATTGTTCCTAAAAAAACAAACAGATATAAAACTTTTAATTTTTGCATAGTTAGAATATTAAATGTTAAAATTAAACCAATAATTAAGTTTGAAGAATAATCTAAGATCATTCTTATAAATTTTATTATCCATATACTGTCCTTGCAAATCAAATGAAAGCATACGGAATGGTCGTACATTTGCACCGACCATTAGTGAAGTTATATTATTTGCTTCGTCATCAGGATTAAGTTTGTAATTTGTAAAAGATAATCCAACCGATGGGGTAAACAATCCTTCAAAAAATGTATAAGCTGAGAATAAAGAAACTGCATCTAATTCACCAGCATAACCAAAGGTTTTTCTATAGTTAATGCTGCCATAAGTGGTTGATAAACCGATGGCTGCTCTTTGAGAATTTTCATCTTTATACTGAACATTACCAAACTTTCCGATTACAGTGAACATACTGTTAATCCTATAATCAGTACCAATTTCAATTTCGTGAGTATTTCCATAATCGAATACGGCGAAGATTGAGTTATATCTAATTTTTGGTTGGCGATAATTGTAGTATAAGTTGATTCCAAGATTTTCTACTGCTTCAGTTCTGGCATCAAATTCAAACTTAGAGGTTTGTTTAAAATTTAAATCATAATCGTATCTTGTATTAACAGTAACCAATTCCGGTTGTGTAAATCTAATTTCACCAGTAACAAATTCATACTGATTCGATTTATTCTCTATGATAACTTCAATAGGATTAAGGTCTGGATTTAAACGGTTTGCAATATAATTTTGCGGCTGAAAATTTTTATTGACATACCCAACACCCAATTGAAAATTTGGAATAACCGTAGTTGTGAACTTACCACCATAGAGAAAGTTCTCTTCAAAATTTTCAATTAATTCAAGTTTTTGATATGCCGGGACATTACCTCCAAAGTAAGCGTTAAATTTGTATTCGGATTTTTTAAGAGTCAGAGAAGCTCCATCATACAAACCGCCGGCAATACTATTTATGATTGGTTGTCTACCTAATCTTACAGTCGCAATATCCATTAAATCTCTTGCTTCAAAATACAGATTATAAAATCTTAGTCTGGGGTCAGAATCCATTTTGGTCATCACATCTGTTTCAAAATTCAGATATGATCTCACAGAAACTTTTCCATAATTAAGATTTAGATTTAACATTTCATAAGCTCTTAAATACTGTTCTGAGGAATTAAGAGAATCATATCTTTCAAATGTATAAAGTGAGCTGGAGAAACGCCCATTAATATTCTGAGCCGAGATAAATGCTGTAGCTCCTATAAAGAGCAAGAGTATTATTTTTTTCATTTAATTTTCTATAAGAATTATTCTCTAATAAAATTAATTTTGATTTCTATGGTTTTGCATGTTTGATTTTCTGCCATGCTTCTTCAACATTCATATCTACAAAAGTTGGGCTTTCAGCATTATGACAAGAGATACAGAATTTTTCAAGTTTATCATGTACAACTAATCCATTCTTTATAGATAAATCTTTGTCTTTCATAACTTTCATATCTTTGTAAGCAGATCCCGGACCGTGACATGTTTCACATTGAACGCCATCTTCGACTTTGAATTTCTTGCCTAACATGGATGCATCTAAATTATAACCTGTAGCGTGGCACTTTAGACATTCAGCTGTTTCTACAGCAGGTGTTTTAAACCCTTTTTCTGCTGCAATTTGATTTGCTTTTTCAGTCTTAAGGGTTTCATATGCTTTAGAATGTTTGCTGTTCTGCCAAATTGAAAGTTGACTTCCCTGTTTCTCAGTTTTGTGGCACATTGCACAGCCATCTAACCCGATATATGTGAAATCGTTTTGTGCTTGTAGAAATATAAATGGTGTTAAAATGAATGCAAGAAGTGAAAGCTTAAAGAATCTCATATGACCTCCTGAAGATAAATGATGTTAAAAACTGATTACAATATTCAAAGATTTATTGATAAAGACAACTAAAAATAGTGTTCATTATTAAAAAAACGAATAGAACACACTTATACTATAGTTTTACACTTTTCTTTATACTAATCCAATTTCAATACCAAATTGAAATGTAAGAAATTTTTGTTTTTCTAAAACGATCATTCTTCATTATGAAAATACCAGTCAATATTCTCCCAATACTGATAATTATAATCCGGAATCATCAAACCTCTAGATTGATTTTACAACTCTTTAAATCATATAGAGTAATTTAAGAACTCAATTATTTTTCTTATGTTTGTGCCGTCTGAAAATTTTCTTTCAGACCATTTACTGATCAACTTCAGTGATTTCATTCCGCGATATCATTAGAAATAATCAGAACAATTAAATAGTTTTATAATTTTAAATTACCTTAAAGATATAGAGATGACAATTAATAATCTTACAGTTAAAGATTCATCAGTCCATGGATTGGGTCTTTTTTCTACAGTTAATCAAAAAGAAGGACAAGTTATAACGATAATCAGCGGCGAACATATAAACGGTGATGAGTGTGTAAGAAGAGAAGATGAAGGAAATGTTTACATCTTCTATAAAAGTGAAGACGAATACATTGATGCTTCATCTCATTCCCAATTGAGATATCTTAATCACTCCTGTGATTATAATTGTGATATTGACGAAGATGAAAATGGTAATTTGGTTTTATTTGCTGTAACAGATATTCAAGCCGGTAATGAACTAACCATAGATTACGGTTACGATGAAATATATGATTATTGTTCTTGTGTTGAATGCGATAATAAAATTGAACAAATGAGTACAGCAGATTAAACAGGATTATGTAATAATTTGCGTG
The DNA here is from genome assembly GCA_963706055.1 of uncultured Ignavibacteriales bacterium. GTDB lineage: Bacteria > Bacteroidota > Ignavibacteria > Ignavibacteriales > Ignavibacteriaceae > IGN3. The sequence goes on from CAVPND010000019.1 coordinate 222,288, forward strand.
TGAAGTGAAATCTCTTCCAAAACTGAAGACACTTTTAGACATTGGCTCATTGACCCGGCAAAAACAATTGCTTTTCCTTTTACGTGGACCTCAAAAGCAAAATTTCGGGCTTTCTCAAAACCGCAATTTGTAGCAATAATCAACTGGGTGATTACTTCTTCAAATGTATGCCAATCATCGTTATATAATATAACTCTTGAAGAAATATCTACATCTGATGTTTCATCAGTGGTTATTTCATATTGTTTGGTTTCATCTGGTTTTAATTCCATAACTAAAAAATACTTATTAGATTTTTTTTATGAAAGTAGTAAGTGAAATTATAGATTTTGAACACAATAAATCCATCACTTTAATAATAAACTAACTGTATAATTGATTTTAGAGCACTGTCTCTTTATATTTTTGTATTAAAAACTAAGAACTTTACGGAGGTTAAATGAAAATAGCAGTTTGCGTTAGTCATGTACCAGACACTGCTACTCGCATTAAAATCGGAACGGATAGAAAATCAATTGATCCAACCGGTGTTACTTATATCATAAATCCTTATGATGAATTTGCTGTCGAAGAGGCACTTAAAACAAAAGAAAAAATTGGTGGAGATTCCATTGTTTATGCAATTAGCGTTGGCGGTGATGCCAATAAGGATTCCATACGTAAGGCCCTGGCAATGGGAGTTGATGAAGGAGTTTTATTAAAAGATGATTCTAAGAGAGACTCGTTTGGAATAGCTCACGCTCTTGCTGATGAGATTAAATCACTTGGATGTGAAATTGCATTTTTCGGCAAACAGTCTGTTGATTTTGATAATTCTATAACTGGCCAGGTAACTGCAGAATTACTTGGTTACAATTGTATTCCCGTTGTAGTTGATTTTAAATTAGATGGTTCAAAAATTATTGCTGAACGTGAAATTGAAGGAGGAAGAGAAGTTGTAGAAACCGAATTGCCTGCCATCATAACAACACAAAAAGGTTTGAACGAGCCTAGATATGCTTCATTAAAAGGTATAATGGCAGCAAAGAAAAAAACTATCGCAGAAAAACCAGCAGCGCAGTCTCCAAACTATTCACAAATTCTTGATATGAATTTACCTGCTTCTAAACAGCCAGGAAGAATTTTGGGATCAGATAGCGGCGCAGTTGCGGAGCTAGTTAAATTATTAAGAGAAGAAGCAAAGGTTATATAGGTAAAATTATGGCAAATAAAATTTTAGCAATATTAGAACAAAGAGATGGTTTATTAAAAAAAGTATCTTACGAAGCAGCTAGCGTAGCATCAAAATTGGCTAAAGAATTAAATTTAGATGTTGAAGCAGTTGTTGCTGGCTCAGAAATAACTAATCTAAATGAAGTCTCCAAATACGGTATTTCAAAAGTCGTTCATCTTAAGAATTCTGATTTCACAAATTATTCTTCAAGCGGATACACAAAAGCGATAAGCGATTATGCTAAAGAAGTAAACGCAATCTGTTTGATTGTTGGAAACACTTCTCTCGGAAATGATCTTGCACCAAGATTAGCTGTTCATCTTAATTCCGGTTGCGTAATGGATTGTGTTTCTCTATCTGTAGAATCCGGAGAAATTATTGCAACTCGTCCTATCTATGCTGGAAAAGCTTTTTCTAAAGTAAAACTAACTTCCGATGTAAAAGTGTTTACTATCAGACCAAATGTTTTTAAAATTGATAATTCTGAAAATGGAACGGCGGATATCGAAATTAAAGAAATAGATTCTCCTAATCTCAAATCAAGGGTAGTATCATTTAAAAAATCTGAAGGTAAATTAGATGTTGCTGAAGCAGATATTATAGTATCTGGCGGTAGAGGTATGAAAGGTCCTGAGAATTTTCATCTTATTGAATCTTTGGCTGATTCTTTGGGCGCGGCGGTGGGTGCTTCACGCGCTGTGGTTGATGCCGGCTGGAGACCCCATAGAGAGCAAGTTGGACAAACCGGTAAAACTGTTTCGCCATCTTTGTATGTTGCATGTGGAATATCAGGGGCAATTCAGCATCTTGCGGGAATGTCGACATCAAAATATATTGTTGCGATTAACAAAGATAAAGACGCTCCTATCTTTAGTGTTGCAGATTACGGAATTGCCGGTGATGTTTTTGAAATTTTACCCGTTTTAACTGAAGAGATAAAAAAAATTCGTTCATAATTATATAGGCATTATCGTTGAATAAAGTTCAATGTGAGATTTTAGGATTATCAACAAATCCATCTACGGGCGGAGCTTATGCGATTTTATTAAAAGAAGTTGATGGCAGCCGCAGATTACCAATAATTATTGGTGCTTTTGAAGCACAGGCTATTGCCCTTGAGATGGAAGGTATTAAACCACCAAGACCGCTAACTCACGATCTATTGAAAACGCTTGTTGATAATCTTGGAGCGAATGTTGTAGAAATAGTTGTAAACGAATTAAAAGAAAATACTTTTTACGCAAAAATTATTCTTGAGGCTTCCGGATTAACAAATGAAATTGATGCAAGACCAAGTGATGCTATTGCACTTGCTGTACGTGCTTTTGCACCTATTTATGTAAACGAAAATGTTATGAACTCCGCATCATTTATCCCATCTGATGAAGCTGAAATTCCAGAATTTGAAAGCACTGAATTTGACTCAGAAAAAAAACCTTTATCTAAAGAAGCGCAACTTGCTGCGCTGCAAAGTAAGTTGAGGGAAGCATTAGAAAGTGAAGAATTTGAGAGAGCAGCTAAACTTAGAGATGATATAAAAAGATTATCTCAGAACAATTAACTAAAAACCTGTTTTCCAATTTCGCACTCCATACATTTGTTTTTAATACAATAATTTCTAAACAGATCTATCATACCTTGATAGTATACACTTCGATATTTTTCATTGTTAAGTCCAAGTGTTTCATTTACTTTATCAACTAAATGATTACCTTCTTTTTGATAATAATTTATGTATAGATTTAAAACCTTCTGAGAAAGCTTTTTATTCTCATGTATTTCAAAATAGACCGAAAATATTGGAAGGATTATATTAATAATAATCTCATCCGCTCTTCCAAGTCCGATAAAATAATTTAATCTTGTTTTTGTTTTTTTAGCAAAATTATAATGCTCAGCCCAGTAGCCCTCTCCTTTTATTATTATTTCATTCCTAAGTTTTGTAATGAGTTTTTTTAAATCGGAATGTTCATTAAAGATATTAATAATACGAATGAATTGATCGTGATTAATTATTTTTTCCAACAATCTTGCACCGGCTGCAATTCGAATAGTTGGAAAATTTTGTGGTCTCATCTTGAAAAAGTTCCAATCATTTTTATTTATCAACCCAGAATCATATTTACTTCTTTCTTTTGACCAATAGTCCAAACTACTTCTAATATAGTCTGAAGTTTCTTCATCAACGATATCGGTAACAGCAGGGAATAGTCCACTTATGTGAAAAAGAATACTTTCAATTTTTTCTTCATTAAGTTCAGCAGCTGTTTTAAAATATTTAATATCTGCAGCTCGGCTTAACTTTAACATTACATCCTTATTTTTGGAATATCCAAGCGCCTCAAACACTTGTTCATAATAAAGTTGCTGCCAATATTCTATATTTTCAAAATCTTTCTGAATAAAATCCCTTGAAGACAATTCCTTATAAAAATCGTGATAAACTTTTGGTTCTTTAATATGAAGTTGATCTAATAAAATCATTTCTTTAAGACGCTCGATATTCTTTTCACATTTTTTTCTAAACCTAATTAATCCAAGATTTTTCAGAAATGACAATTTAACTTTTCGTACCACATTTTGATTTAATTGAGAACAAGGCATTTTAATCTTGTCATCGGATTGGATTACTTTAAGATCGTGTTGAATATTTTGTCTAATTGATGCTGATAGAAATCCTTCTAAAGAAAGAGTTGGAACCTTCCTGCCGCTTTGTGTGATCACAAAAGGATATGATGAATCGTTAGAGAGGACCGCATGAAGTATAACTTTATTATACCTTTGATTAAGATTATGTCCGTGAGCTTTCCAATCGGAGTGTAAAGTATCAATTTCAACATCGCCGGTAAAAGTAATATTGCCAATTTTAACTCTGGCGTGCCTGTAGTCGGGTCCTGCTTCATCATTATTTCTAATGCCTGAATCGATTATCTCAATCGATATTCCATCTGCTGTTGTTAGAGAAGAATCTATGCGGCGTTCTTCCCATATTTTGTAGATAAGTTCTTCGGAAATTTTGGGATTAGTTTTCAATAATCTACCCTGTTCAATTGTACTATATCAAAGATTTCTTTTAATATTCAATTTTTCAAGTCTATTATTTTATTACTCATCCAAAACTATATTATAATTAGTTAGTTGGATCAATCTATTTTTTCAGATCTAATCAGATGATTTCGAACTATTTAGATAAATTATCTCATCTCGTGCCGCCTCAGCAAAATCTTCAGCAGAACTTTTATATATGATTCCCCTACTAACATTTACTAAATAATTAATACGATTATTATTTTTAAAAACACTCGAAACTTCTGCCATACTTCCGCCTTGTGCCCCAACACCCGGAAGCAATATAGATAAATCTCCAAATGAATTAATGTTGTTTTTTAGTTCATCAATTTTTGTTGCACCGAAAACGATTCCGCAATTCTTATTGTTATTCCATGCATTAACGTTTTCTAAAACTTTTTGATATAATAATCTTCCTTCAAGTAACTCAAGTTTTTCAAAATCATTTGCTCCCGGATTAGATGTTAAAACTAAAACGTAATTCATTTTATCTTTATAATTTAAAAACGGTTGTAAGGAATCCTTACCCATATATGGATGCAAAGTTACTGCATCAAAATTAAAATGCTCAAAAATAGATTTTGCGTATAGCTCAGATGTATTTCCGATATCACCTCGTTTTGCATCTGCAATAGAGAGAATATTTTGAGGAATTAATTCTATAGTGCGTTCAAGTTCATTTATACCATCCGAACCAGCCCGCTCATAGAATGCAAAGTTAATTTTAAATGCGGCGGCATAGTCTTTTGTTGCTTCAATTATTGATTGATTGAATTTAAAAACTCCGTCTGGATCATTTTTTAAAAAGGTAGGAATTTTATTTATATCAGTGTCTAATCCAACACAAATAAATTTGCCATCTTCATTTTTTTTAAGAATTTTATTTTGTGATGTCATGGATTCCTTAAGTATAATTTTTTCGATTGCGATAAATGTTTGCAATTATCCCGAGCATAAACATATTAACCAGTAAGGAGCTGCCGCCATAGCTCACAAATGGTAACGGAATTCCTATAACAGGTAAGATTCCCACAACCATTCCTATATTGATAAGAAAATGGATAATGAAGATTGATAAAATCCCTATTATAGTTAAACTTAAAAATTCATCTTTCGTAGTTGAAGCAATTTTTAATATTCTTAAAAATAAATAAACGAAAAGAATCAGAACAATTATTGAACCAATAAATCCAAACTCTTCACCTATCACACAATAAATAAAATCAGTCCATTGCTCAGGAATATATTGCAGCTGGGTTTGATTTCCCTGAAGAAAACCTTTACCAAATAGTCCGCCTGAACCAATTGCAACTTTAGCTTGTATTGTGTTATACCCTGCACCAAGAGGATCAGTATTTGGATCAATGAATGATTGTATTCTCTTTTGTTGATGAGGGCTTAACGCATTATAAAGATAATCTGTAAAAAAACCTGCACCGAGATTCAGTGCAAATATAGATCCACTAAAAAAAACATCTTTACGAAAAAGAATTAATAAAACTAAAACTATGAGCAACGAAGCAAGAAAATAATAGAAACCAAAAATTGCTGCAATGGCAACAAATCCGGGAGATAGAACAGTAAACAATCCAAAAAGACTGATACCTTTCCAAAATATTAAGATTAATATTGTCCCTATAAAAACTATCGCTGTCCCCATATCAGGTTCGAGCAAAATAAGCATTACAGGAATTAACCCGATTGAAAGGGAAATAAGAATATCTTTAAATGAATCTATATCTGTATTTTTTCTGCTAAGATAAGCGGACATTGCTAGTACGGTACCAATTTTTGCAAACTCTGAAGGTTGAAATCCAAATGGACCCAAGTCTAACCAACTTCTTGCACCGGACACTTTTCTTCCAATAACCATCACAACTATTAAAAGTAAAAGGGAAAACAGATAAGTTGGGATTGTTATCATTCTAAAAGAATTTGTTGGAAGAGAATATGTGATAAAAAATAAAACAAATGCTACCACACTAAATACTAATTGCCTGTTAAAATTTCCACTCATACTAGGATGATTAAAGGTTGAACTATAAATAGCTGTTAACCCTATTACAATTAGAAGAGATACTGGTACAAAAATTCCGAAATCAAATTTGTCACTAAGTTTATAATCAATCCTCAAGCTTTACTCCAGCTATCGTTTGATTACTCACCTTTTTTATATCTTTATTTTTCAGAGTTTCTTTTTTAAGATATGCTTCAATCAAAGCTTTGGCAATAGGGGCGGCGTGTGTACCTCCAAAACCAATATTTTCAACAACTATTGCTAAAGCAATTTTTGGATCTTCTGCAGGTGCATATCCAACAAACAAAGCATGGTCTTTACCATGCGGATTTTGAGCAGTACCTGTTTTACCGGCAATATTAATATCAGACATTCTAATATGTGTTGCGGTTCCAGACCCGTTTACTACGAGAAACATACCCTCTTTTACAATATCAAAAACTTCCTGCCTAATACCGGTTTTTACTTCAGGAAATTTATAAGGAATAATTTGTTTTGTTTTGTCATCAATATATCCCTTAACTATATGCGGTTGAAATGTATTTCCATCATTTGCAATTAATGCAACATACTTTGCAAGTTGTAAAGGTGTAACGCTTACTTCGCCCTGCCCAATTCCCAGACTCGCCATGATGCTTCTTGGCCATTTTTCGCCGTACATTTTAACATAAAAATTTTCACCGGGAATAAATCCTTCAGATTCTTCACCAATATCGATTCCAGTTTTTGAATTAAACCCAAATTTAAGTGCATACTCTTTCCACTTCTCTAATCCGATTTTATATATCAGATGATAGAAAAAACTATTACAAGATTTTTCTATAGCATGAACTACGTTAACCGATCCATGGTTACCATGACATTTAAAGAATCTTCCAAAAGTGAATCCACCTCCACAATTTATTAGTGTATTTTCATCAATTATACCCATATCAAGTGCAGCTACTGCAGAAAGCATTTTAAATGTTGAACCAGGGGGTTTAAGTGACATCGTTGCCCGATTAAAAGAAGGCTTATCCGGATTATTATAAAGCTCTTTTAAAAACTCTCTGGAAGTAACGTAAGAAAACTGATTGAGATCATAATCTGGAGCACTAACTAAAGCTAGTATCTCACCTGTTTTGGGTTCTATAGCAACGATCGCACCTCGCTTACCAATCATTTGCTCTTCTGCTACTTTTTGAACATCAGCATCGTAAGATAGTACAAGATCTTTACCTTTTATTGAATTCTTATCTTCGATACCATCTTTATATTTACCTATTTCTTTACGCTTTGAATTTACGAGCACATAGTTAAAACCTTTAATACCTCGTAAATCTTTTTCGTACTGTTTTTCAATCCCATTATGCCCAACATAATCACCCGGCTCGTAATAATCTTTTTCTTTACTTAGTTGATTAGGTGAAATCTCTTTAGTGTAGCCAAATGAATGAGAACCTTTTATGCCTATGGGATAGCCACGTTGCATTTCAACTATAAAATCTACACCAGGCAGATATTCTTGATTTTCTTCCAGCCATGATACAATCTGAAATTCAATCCCGCGTTTTATTCTGATTGGAACGTACTTGGAATAAATTCTATTTTTGTTCAAAATCGAAGCCACAAAACCAGAATCTGATCCGAGAATTTTATCTAAGAGCGGATTTAATTTTGGATCGTAATCTGCGGGTGTTATTCTTAAAGTATAGGCTGGTATATTATCCACCATCACTTTTAAATTTCTATCATAAAAAACTCCGCGGAATGGAATTTGTTCAATGGCCTTTATACTATTGTCTGCAGATTTTTCTTCATAAGCTTCCTGATTTAGTATCTGCATTTGAAAAAGTCTGAACGAGATTACTCCGAATAGAATCACAATAAAAGTGTATAAAAATGTACTTCTGCTGATGGATGCAAAATTTACAGATCTCAAAACAACCTCTTTTTAGGGTAAAATATCATTCCCATCAAAGCAATAGCAGAAGTGTAGATTGCGGGTAATAATGCGTACTGAAAGAATAGTAAAAAAATATTTGAAGTAAAATTTATTGATGAAAAGAATGCATTTATTGTAGAATCTATTAGAGATGAGAGTAATACAATTAGTGCAAAATTATAAGAAATTAGATATTGGTCCTGTTTATTTTCTGATGAAAAATATCCTGCGGTAAAGCCTGCCATTGTCTTCGCAATCATTGTACTTCCTAATAAACTGCCTGTAATAATATCAAACAAAAAACCATAAATAAATCCTAAAATAGACCCATAAATTTGACCTTGTGTTATTGAATAATAAACAAGAAGAATAATAAGTAAATCAGGAAAAACAGTATCTATTGATAATAATGGGATGATGGTTGTTTGCACTAAGAGTAACGGAAAGAAAAGTAATATCGAAATTATATAATGTGTTTTAATCATTGCTTGCTTAACAAATTAAATTCAAGATCATCTATCTCCTTGCTCTTTACTATTCCAAGAATAAAAACATTTTCAACTTTTTGAAAATCTACAAATGGATAAACTCTGATCTCATTGAATATTCCTTTTTCAACGTTGCCTATTTCATAAACCAATCCAACTGGTAGGGGGAATGGAATTATGGAACTGATTTCTGAAGTAACAATTCTGTCACCTTTTTTTAGATCAAAAGTTTTTGGCACATTAACCATAACCAACCATTCGCCATTCCATTTCATTACTGCATTTTCTCTAGTTCGCTCACTTTTAACGGTTACCTTTAAATCAACATTATTTAGAGTTCGTGCAATAGAATAATTATCAGAAATAGTATATACGATCCCGACTAATCCCTTGTCTGTAATAACGGGCATACCCACCTTTACAGATTGGTTTTTACCAGCGTTAATAGTTATTGTGGCCTGGGATTTAGTTAATGATTTAGAAATAATTGTAGCCGGAATAAGGGGAAAATTAGTAGAATCTTTCAATGATAATAATCCTTTAAGATCGTCATTAACAATTGCATATTCCCTTAACTTGCTAAGTTGCAACATCATTTCTGCATTTGTTCTGCGCAAATTTTCATTATCAGCTTTTAAATTACTGACATTAAAAACGTCTGTAAAAATTGAAGTGACAGATGCAAATGTACCAAATGCAATAGAACGTACTTTTTGAATTCCCTGCGAATTGTTTTGTGATAGGAGAATAAGGCTTACAATTAATAAAACTACAAGTACAACATATTCTTTAAAATTTTCCCATACAGATAAAAAAAATCTAATCATCAATATCTTCTATTACGTATTAATACCTTAGAATAGTGGTTAAGATTATCAATTACTTTTCCGGCTCCTCTTGCAACGGCTGTTAATGGATCTTCTGCAACGTGGACAGGAAGATTAGTTTCCATTCTAATACGCTCATCCAATCCTTTTAATAATGCACCGCCACCAGTAAGCATTACGCCTCGATCAAGAATATCCGCAGAAAGTTCGGGTGGTGTTCTTTCTAAAGTTTGTCTAACTGCATCAACAATTTGTACAACAGCCTCGTTTAGTGCTTCTCTAATTTCAACTGAACTAACTTCCGTTGTTTTAGGAATACCGCCGACTAAATCTCTTCCTTTAACTTGAATCGTAATTTCTTCCTTTAATGGAACGGCTGAACCAACTTCACATTTAATCGCTTCGGCTGTTCGCTCACCAATTAAAATATTATGATTTTTTTTGAAAAATTGCATAATAGCATAATTCATTTCATCACCGGCAATACGTATTGATTCTTCATTTACTATTCCTGATAATGCGATAACAGCAATTTCTGTGGTTCCCCCACCGATATCAATTATCATATTTCCCACGGGAGCTTCAACATCAATTCCAATTCCTATTGCTGCTGCCATCGGCTCAGCGATTAAATGAACTTCTTTAGCTCCAGCGTGTTCAGCGCTGTCTCTAACAGCTCTTTTTTCAACTTCCGTTACGCCGCTTGGTACAGCAACAATAACTCTTCTGCTTGCCATTATGCCGCCGCCGTGTACACGTTTTATAAAAGCCCGAATCATGCCTTCGGCAATTTCAAAATCGGCAATCACTCCATCCCGCATAGGACGAGTAACTTTAATTTCTTTGTGTTCCCTTCCCTGCATTTCTTTTGCTTTATTTCCAAGCGCTATAATTCTTTTAGAATTTTTGTCAAAAGCTACTATGGAGGGTTCATTTAAAACTATTCCCTTACCCTTAACATGGATAAGAGTATTTGCAGTTCCTAAATCAATTGCAATATCATTTGAGAAAAAATCAAATATGCCCATTGTTCCTCTTAATGTTTAAAGTGCCTTATACCGGTAAATACCATAGAAATTTTATTTTGATTTGCAGCATCAATTACCTCTTGATCTCGAACCGAGCCTCCCGGTTGGATAACAGAAACTGCACCACATTTTATTATTTTAAGTAAGCCATCTGCAAATGGAAAAAAAGCATCCGAAGCCGCAACTGAACCGGTTAAATCTAATCCATGTTCATCGGCCTTCATTACAGCGATCTTTGCAGAGTCGATTCTAGACATCTGTCCTGCTCCGACGCCTAAAGTTGCTTTATCTTTAACATAAACGATTGCATTAGACTTTGTATGCTTTGCAACCTTCCACGCAAACTTAAGATCTTCAAATTGTTTTTCAGAAGGTTTGTTATCCGTAACAATTTTCAATTCAGCTTCATTTAAAGAAATTGAATCAGCATCCTGAGCTAAAATTCCTCCTGGAATTGAACGATAAATTTTACCTTCAGATAAAACAGATTTTTTTTGAATTACTAGTCTTCTGTCCTTTTTCTTTTTTAAGATTTCCAATGCACCATCACTAAATGATGGAGCACAAATAATCTCTAAGAAAATCTTATTTAGTTCTGTTGCAACTTCAATATCAACCACTTTATTAAAAGCTACGATTCCACCAAAAGAAGAAACAGGATCGCATTTTAATGCTCGAATATACGCTTCAAAAGAATTCTTACCAATAGCTGCGCCAGCCGGATTATTATGCTTAATTATCGTACAAGCTGTTTCGCCCAAATCTTCACAAAGTTCAACTGCTGCAACTAAATCCAAAATATTATTATAAGAAATCGCTTTTCCATGAAATACTGAAAAATATTCATCAAATCCGCCATAGATTCCAGCATTTTGATGTGGATTTTCACCATATCGTAATGAACTGCTTAATTTTTCATTAACTCTGAAATATGATGGTGCAATTTCAAATTTACTTTCTAAGTAGTTTGCAATGTGCGTATCATAATTTGCTGTATGAGAAAAAGCTTCAACTGCCAGTTTCTTTCTTGTTTGTTCTGATATATCTCCTGTAGAAAGTTGGTCTAAAAATAAATCATACTGATGAGGATTTGTTAAAATTGATACGAACTTGTAATTCTTTGCAGCAGCCCTGACTAAACTTGGTCCGCCAATATCAATATTTTCAATGATATCTTCTAAACTAGAATTTGGATTAGTAGCAGTTCTAACAAACGGATATAAATTAACGCACACCACATCAATAGCATCAATTGAATTTTCAATTGCCTGTTTGATATCAGAATCGGTATTACGTCTAAATAGTATTCCGCCGAAAATTTTTGGATGCAAAGTTTTAACGCGGCCATCAAATATTTCAGGGAAACCAGTTATCGAACTAATCTCTGAAACATTAATTTTATTTTCTCTAAGAATCTTTGCGGTGTTACCTGTGGCAATTATTTGATAACCATTTTTGAGTAACCCCGCAGCAAATTCAATAATTTTAGTCTTATCAGAAACACTAAGTAATGCTAACTTTTTCAATTCCATTCCTATTTGATGAAAAGATTTTAGATTCTTCTCAATTAATTATTAAAACTCGATCAGACTCTACCTTCACCCGGTTCTCTGCAAAAGCTTTTACAACCTCTGGCAGTAACTGATGTTCTATTTTCAAAACACGATCTGCTATTTCTTCAGGACTATTAACATTGGATATATCCACACTCTTCTGAGCAATAATTTTTCCTGTGTCGTATGTCTCATCAACAAAATGAACAGTGGCTCCACTAACTTTTGCTGATGACTCATAAACCGCACGATGGACATTCATTCCATACATTCCTTTGCCCCCAAATGATGGAAGCAATGCAGGATGAATATTAATAATTCGATCCTTATAATTTTTAATTAATTTATCTGGAATAAGTTTTAAGTAGCCTGCAAGAACAATAAAATTTACACCCAAATTATTTAAAACCACAATTAAATCCTTTTGATTAGTCTTGTCTTCACCTTCGCCGATGATTAGACATTTTATACCAAAAGTTTTCGCAATATCAAAAGCTTTACAATTTGCTTTGTCACTAATAACCACAGCAACTTCAATCGCTTTAATTAATTCGGGATAATTTAAAATAGCACCAAGATTTGAACCTCTGCCTGAAACAAAAACTGCAATTTTCAAAGTAATTTTACCTGAATTGATAACGAAAATTAGTTATTAAGTAAAAAAGAATCAATGAAGGTTAAGCTTAAGTAAAATTATTTATCACTTTCTTGCGGCAATAATCGTTGCAAGGAATAAATTTTATTCTCCAATGAATTTCTAAAATCATAATCATCAAGTTCAGCTATTTGCAATAGGAATAATTTTGCTTCAGTATATTTTTTTTGATTAAAACTATTCCAGGCTCCAAAATAATATGCATAAGCATGAACCCAATGCTCATTTTCAACTTCAGTCTGAATACAATCTACTGCAAATTTTAAGGATTCCTGAAATCTTTTTTGCTTATAACTAATTTGGGATAAATAAAGTCTAGCTTCGGCCTTTAAGTCATTAGTGATTTTATTATTTTCAATAAAACTTAGTAATGAATCTTTTGCAATTGCCAATTTATTTTGTTTAATCAAATTGGAAACCCTTATTAATCGGATTTCATTATTTGTTAATTTTCTATCCTCTAAATCATTTCCTTTTCGTTCGGCATATAGGTCTTCTTCAATATCAGAATTTCCATCAGAGGATTTTTCATAATACTTTACAGCCTCTTTTCTATTGCCTGAAATTTCAAAACACAATCCAATTTGAAAATTAGAAATTCCCTTGTAGTCGTCGTTTATTCCCAATTTCAGAAAATTCTGATAATAGACTTGAGCAGAATCAAATTGATTGCGTGCAAAAAAAACATTTCCCAACAGATAATTAGAATTAGAGACAACAAAAGGATATAAACTGTCATTTGAATTGAGCACAACCCTTAGATGTTTTTCCGAATTGATTAAATCATTTAATTCATACTCAACCCAGGCAAGAGAAAAATTAAATAATAAATTTTTTGGATATCTACGAACAAGATTGGTTAATAATTCTTTAGCAGCCGGATGATCTACAATCACTCTAGAATAAAGCTGGGATAGATAAAACTGTGCATCTATCTTTGAGAACTTACCTTTTTGTACTGTTTTTTTTACATATGTTAAGCCCAGTTCTTTATCAGCCGTTATGCCCACAAGATTAGCAGCCCACTCCAGCGTTGAAGGAATTTGCGAAAGAGCAAAATTGTAGAGTCCCAGGCCCAGGAATGCATCATATAATTCAGGTTTTAATTTAACGGCTTCTTCAAAATTTGACTTCATCTGATTACTTGTCCATAGGGCCTGCAAATAATTTCCGCTTCTGGCCTCAGCAATAGACTTATTATAATAAATCGAACCAAGAAGATATTTAAGTTCCGGTGTAGTCTTTTCAATTAGTTTCAGATTGGACAGCTCTAGAGCCCTATCAGAAAAGTAATTAAAGGAATCCAAATTTGTTTCATTAAGATTACCGAGATAATACCAAAGGAATATTATTGATTTGAAATGATAACCTCTTGGATCATCAGGATTCTTGTTGATTATCGAGTTAAAAGCTTCAAATCCGGCGTTCCAATTAAAATTATAAATCTTATCCAGCCCAATCTGAATTTGTTTATCAGTAAGCTGTTGTGAAAAGGAGTTTGTAACAGGTAAAAGAAAAATGGAGAGGATAATAATTATTTTTTTCATTTCAATAAAAATTTTTCTCAAATCTACTTTTTTGATAAAGATAATTTTAACGATGCTTTGACAAATTCTCTAAATAACGGATGCGCTTTTGTGGCTCTGGATTTTAATTCAGGATGAAACTGACATGCCACAAACCATCTTTTTTCAGGAAGTTCAACCATTTCAACCAATTCCCTATCAGGTGAGAGACCGGAAAGTATTAAACCCTGCTCTGTTAAGATACCCCTAAATTTGTTATTAACTTCATATCTATGTCTGTGTCGCTCAGATATGTAACTGTTCTGATACGCTTTAAACGCCAAAGTTTTATCTTTAATATTACATGGATAAGCGCCAAGACGCATTGTTGCCCCCATATCCTTAATATTTTTTTGATCCGGCATTAAATCAATAACGCTGAATTTATTTTTTTTAAATTCTGAACTGTTCGCATTTTTAATTCCACAAACATTTCTGGCAAACTCTATAACTGCGCACTGCATCCCCAAACAGATTCCTAGGAAAGGAATGTCATTTTCTCTTGCATATTGAACTGCTCTTATTTTTCCTTCAATGCCTCGTTCCCCAAAACCGCCGGGTACCAGAATTCCATTAACACCGTCTAATAATCTTTCTACCGATTCAGATTCTAATGCTTCCGCACTTATGGCCCTTACTACAACCTTACATTTGTTTTCTGCACCTGCATGCACAAACGATTCCATTATGCTTTTGTAAGCATCCATGTGCTCAACATATTTGCCACATAATGCAATCTCTACTTTTTCAATAGGATTTTTTACACTTGCAACAAATTGTTCCCAATTATCTAAATTATTTTTTCGATCAGGTAAATGTAATCTTTCTAATACGGTCTGATCAAACTTTTCTTTGTGCAGGACTAATGGAACCTCATAAATAGATGAACAATCATAAGCAGAAATAACAGCCTTGGAGGCTACATTACAAAACAAAGCAATTTTATCACGTAAATCTCTACTTAATTTTTTTTCAGACCTACAAATCAAAACATCCGGTTGAATCCCTAATTCAAGTAAATTCTTAACACTGTGCTGAGTTGGTTTGGTTTTAACTTCTCCTGCAGAAGCAATATAAGGCACAAGTGTTACATGTATATTCATTGTGTTTGCTCTTCCAAACTGAAGCATTAATTGTCTCATAGCTTCTATGAAGGGAAGACTTTCAATATCGCCAACTGTTCCACCAATTTCACTAATAATTATATCATATTCACCAAGTTCACTTAGTTTAAGCATACGGCTTTTTATTTCGTCAGTTATGTGGGGAATAACTTGAACCGTTGCACCTAAAAAATCACCTCGTCGCTCTTTTGTAATAACTTCGTTATAAACCTGTCCGGTTGTAGTGTTATTTGCCCGAGTCATATTTACATCTAAGAATCTTTCATAGTGTCCAAGATCTAAATCAGTTTCAGCACCATCATCCGTAACATAAACTTCCCCATGTTGAAAAGGACTCATCGTTCCGGGGTCAACATTTATATATGGATCAAATTTCTGAATTGTGACTCTGAAGCCGCGTTGTTTTAACAATAAACCGAGAGATGAGGCTGTGATTCCCTTTCCTAAAGATGAAACCACTCCGCCTGTAACGAAGATAAATTTTACTTTTTTTCTTGCAGACATTTTACTTTTTTTTGCTTAGAAATATAGAGCTACATGCTAAGATTTCCAATCTGATTTAGAGTTAAATTGAAATTTATTAAGTTATTTTTAGTATGATCATCGTAATGTGATCTTACTGGAGGTCTTTCCAATTAAGAGCTTGATATCCCCAATAGTTTTCTCTTTAAGTTCCAAAGAAATTCTAATTTTAATAATACGCAACATTCTTCTAAAACCTAGTAAATTATCTGATATATCTGGTTATTATTTTGATAGTTTTAATATTGATTCTTTGTCGTTAAGAATATTAAGACCGTAAAGTGATGATAATTTGGGACTAAAAAATAATATCTGCCTACTCTAGCTATTAACACTAAGAGTGAAATGACGATGTTATTCACCTCATCTATCATAATTATACTTCTTATTCTATGAGAAAATGTCTAAATAAATAAGTAAATAAACCGTATTTTTGTGCACAATAATAGATATTAATTCGTCTAACGTAGATAAAAAGTATTGAGAGAATATTGCAAACAAAATATCAAATCCAATTAGTGTTAATCCTAATTCTTATTTTAATATTTCCGGCAAATCTTTCGGCGCAAGATTCAACAAAAAGCTTGGCCTTCAAAAAAAACAGACCATATAGAAACAATCCATATTTTTATCAGCCGGATTTATCTTACCAAATATTACAGCAATTTAAATTGGTTCAAATTGCCAACAGCGGAGATCCATTAGCACAACATGAACTTGGATTAAGATTACTAACCGGCGAAGGTGTTGCCGCAGATACTGTTACTGCAGTTTATTGGATCAAAAGGGCGGCTTCACAAAAACTTACCTCAGCAATCTACAACTATGGAATAATGCTTATGAATGGCTGGGGAACTGAATGGAATCCGTTTACAGCTTATGAGAACTTTATATTAGCTGCAGAATCAAATATGAGCCAGGCCCAATATGTAGTAGGTGTATTGCATACTGATAATTTAATTGTAGCAAGAGACTGGGAAAAAGCTTATTACTGGATTAAAAAATCTGCAGATGGCGGATATGAACCCGCTAAAGATGTTTTACAGGAACTTTCCTCTAAGGTTTCATCTGATTTTAAAGATTCCGTCAATCAAAATAAGTTTGCATTAACAAAGGATCTTTTTACCAAGGACGACAATAATGATTCAAAAATAAATCCTTCCCTTAGTTTAGTCTTTATAGATTTTGATACACAATCAGATTCAGTTAGAGAAATTACTGATGCAATTCTAATTTCTGATTTAAATAATTTAAATATATCAATTGTAAAAGACTCATTATTTATAAATAATAATACTTCACTTACAACATTTGATGATAATTCAAAAATTAGAATACTAAGTACTCTCGCTGAAACAGGCAGTCACGAAGCACAAACAATCCTGGGTAAATTATATGAAAATGGTAATTTTGTTGGTGTGAATAAAATACTTGCAGCTGCCTATTTCATTCGAGCGACAATTTTGGATTCACGTCGCGCTGCTTATTTATTATGGCAATTAATCCGTGAAAAGGATTTTTACGATAAATTAAACGAGGCAATACAAACTTCTGATCCAACCGCACAGTTTGTTTGGTACGGATTACAAAAACTTGGATATGATAATCGATTGACTGAAAAAGATGCCTTCAATCTATTGCAAAAAGCAGCCGCACAAAATTATGTTCCGGCGTTAATTGAACTTGGTTTTAATTATTTTACTGGCAAATATGTTGAGATTAATAAAGAAAAAGGTATAGAATATTGGAAGCTTGCAGAAAAATACAGCAGCAATGAGGCAATTGTTAGAATAGCTGCCGCCAAAGTTTTTGAGTCTAAAAGCGGAGATGATTTGGGTAGTGAAATAATTCTATTCGAAAAATTTAAAAGTAAGGGCTCGATTTTAGCGCAGTTTACTTTAGGATATTGTTATGAAAATGGAATTGGTGTAATTAAAAATATACCAAGTGCAGTTGAGTTTTATAGAAATTCTGCACAACGTGGAAATCAATATGCTTACAAACAGCTAAAGCGTTTATATGATAATCTTAGACCATCAGAAAAAATATTTAAGATAGATTAAAGATGCGAATGAAAAACATAACAGAATTAAAATCAAAACTACCGGAAATTGGGACAAGTATTTTTGCAACTATGTCTAAAATGGCAAACGAATATAATGCAATTAATCTTTCACAAGGATTTCCGGATTTTAATTGTTCTGAAGAATTGGTTGAACTTGTTAATTACTTTATGAAAAAAGGTTATAATCAATATGCTCCAATGCCTGGCACAGATGATTTGAGAAAGGAAATATCATTAAAAGTTAAACGATACTATGGTCGAACTTACAATTTTCAAAATGAAATAACTGTTACAGCTGGAGCAACACAAGCATTGTTTACAGCCTTTTCTTCAATAGTTTTTCCTGGTGATGAAGTAATCATTTTTGAGCCTGCATATGATTCATATATTCCAGCTATAATTGCAAATGGCGGTGTTCCGATTTCTATCAAACTAAACAATAGTGATTTTAGTATTCCTTGGGATAAAGTTGAAAAGGCTTTAACAATCAATACAAAGTGCATTGTTATAAATTCTCCACACAATCCAACAGGAGCGATTCTTAATGAAGATGATATTAAACAACTTGAAAATATAATTGCTAATAATAATATTTTTTTAATCAGTGATGAAGTTTATGAGCACATTATATTTGAGGAACAAAAACATAAAAGTTTTGCCCGATACGATAAGCTTGCAGAAAAGAGTTTTATTATTTCATCTTTCGGAAAAACATTTCATACAACTGGATGGAAAATGGGATATTGCTGTGCACCAGAAAAACTTACAGCGGAATTCCGTAAAATTCATCAGTTTGTAGTTTTTGCAGTTAATACTCCTATACAATTAGCTATAGCTGAGTTTTTGAAGGAGGATAAAAATATCTCAACACTGCCGAACTTTTATCAAAGCAAGCGAGATTTGTTTGCATCTCTATTACAAAATTCAAATTTCAAGTTCCGGAAATGTAGTGGGACATATTTTCAACTATTAGATTATTCAAATATTTCTAATATAAACGATATAGAATTTTCTGAATACTTAACAAAAAATATTGGAGTCGCTGTGATTCCAATTTCTCCTTTCTATAAAAACAATTACAAAGACAACTTAATTCGTGTGTGCTTCGCAAAAAAAGATGATGTACTAAGACAGGCTGCTGAAAAATTAATTCGGATATAAATCAAATGGAATCAAATTCACAATTGAAAGATCAAATAGCGATACGCAAACGTGCCGCAATTATATCTCTAGTGGTCGGGTTTAGTATGTTCTTCTTCAAGATTGGGGCATACCTTATAACAGGTTCTGCTGCAATTTTTTCAGACGCAGCTGAATCTGTTGTACATGTTATGGCCACTTCTATGGCACTTTATAGTATTATTTTAAGCTCAAGACCAGCAGATGATTCTCATCCTTATGGACACGGAAATGTTGAATATTTTTCTGCAGGGATTGAAGGATTGTTGATTGGCTTCGCTGCAATTTTTATTATTTATGAAAGTGTATTAGCAATAATTCAGGGTCCAGAATTAAAGCAATTAGGTATTGGCGCAATTGTTATAACATTTGCATCAGTTATAAATTTATTACTAGGTAATTTTTTAATAAAGACAGGGAAAAAGACCAACTCATTAACTTTAATCGCAGATGGTAAACATGTTCTAACAGATTCAATCACCAGTTTTGGAGTAATTGCTGCTGTAATTTTAGTTATTATAACCGATATTCAAATTCTTGATCCAATAATTGCAATTGTGATTGCACTTAATATTTTATTTACAGGCTATAAATTAATTCGAGAATCCATCGGTGGTTTGATGAATGAAGTGAATCCGGAAACATTAAAACAATTATCAACAAAACTTATTGAAATAAAGAAGGATTATTGGATTGATATACATGAACTAAGATTTTGGCAATCAGGTGATAAAGTTTTTATAGATTTTCATTTGATACTTCCCTACTATTTTAATATCAAGCAGTCACACGAGGAAGAAAACATTATTGAAGCAGAGTTGCAAAAGGATTTTTCACATGCTGACCTGAAAGTTCATCTTGATTATTGTGTTCCACAATTGTGCAGCTTTTGTGATTATACTGAGTGCAATGTTAGAAGTGAAAATAAATCTAATTCATTTGAGTGGAATGTTAATAAACTAATTGGTGAACCAATCTATAAAAAGAATTAATTCCAATTATAGAATTAATTTTTCACAACATCGGGATCTTTGACTTGAGTTAAAATCAAAAATCCAACTACAAAGAAAAAACCAACCGAAATAATTGCTAAACGCTGATCTCCCGAAATAAAACTTACTAACCCAAAAACCAAGGGACCGACCACAGCAGAACTTTTTCCAAAAAAAGAATAGAAACCAAAAAATTCAGTTTTCTTTTCAGGTGGAGTAAGCTTGCTCATAAAACTTCTACTTGTAGATTGACTTGAACCCATCGCAGCACCAGCAATCAATCCAACAACGTAAAATCCATTCTTATCTTGAACAAGATAGGCCATTAGAACGGTAATCAGCCACATAACAAGTGTGATCATAATCGTCTTTTTCTGACCAATAGAGTCAGAAATAATTCCGAGTAATACTGAACCAGCTATCGCAGTAGTTTGAACCGTCAGAAAAAATATAAGTAATTCTGTTTCTGAAAAACCTAATGTAGTGCTTGCATAATTTCCTGAAAAAAATATAATTGTATTTACACCTTCGATGTAGAAAAAGTAAGCAAGTAAAAATAAAGCAAGATTTTTATAATTTTTTAGATGAGACAGTGTACTCCAGACTCTTGTAATTCCAATCGTAAAATATGATTCACGAACTACAACTTTTTTTCGATTGTCTTTTAAAAAGATAAATAATGGCAATGAGAATATCAGAAAGAAAAGCGCTGCAACAGGAAATGATTCTTTTAACATCTCAGCTTTAATAAAAGGATATATTATTGCAAGTGTTGCCAGTGAGCCTAAATAACCCATAGCAAATCCATAACCGCTAACCCTGCCAAAATTCTTTGGTTCGGTTATTTCAGGAAGAAATGAATCATAAAAAACTAGTCCGGCTTCAAATCCAACATTTGCTAAAACAAAAATCAAGACGCCCATGAATATATTACCACGATCCACAAAAAAAAGAGAGGCTGTGGCTACTATGCAAAGAATGGTAAAGAAAAGTAAAAATCTTTTTTTACCTGCAGAATAATCTGCTATAGCTCCTAGAATTGGGGAAATAATCGCTGTAATTATCATCGCAATACTTGTCCCTAAAGACCAATATAAATCACCAATCGGCTGACCCTGTGCTACAACTTTTTTAAAGTAAACGGCATAAAGAAATGTAACAACGACAATGGAGAAAGAAGTATTAGCAAAATCGAATAGACTCCAGACAAATATTTTTTTTCTATCACTTATCATTTGTTTTTAGGAGTATTTTTAGAAATTGTTTCATCAAGTAACCCTCTACCTGTTTTTGCTAATCTACCAGTTGCTTTTTCATCGGATAAGATGGCATCTAAAATTCCATTAATAAATTTTCCACTACCTGCGGTACTAAATTCTTTTGCAATCTCAATAGCTTCGTTAATGGAAACTTTTGGAGGAATGTCAGGAAAAAATAATATTTCACAAATTGCCATTCTAAGAAGAAGTTTATCAATTAGTGCAATCCTCCCCATTTCCCAATTGCTAACTCGTTCCTCGATCTTCGTATCAAGTTCTTTTTTATTTATCAAGACTCTATTAACAAGATCTTCACCATACTTTCTGTCATTTTCAACTTCAACATCCTCTAGAATACTTTTAGTAAGTGCCATTAAATTTTCATTATTCATTTCATAGGCGTATAATATTTGAAGTACTTTTTCTCTAACAACTCTTCTTTTAAAAACTGTGGCCATTATTATCTCCTAAATAGCTTTTATATGAAATCAAATTGCAAAAAGCCAAAACATTGTTAATGCTAACGATTCTCTAATTTTATTGTATAACGCTTTTTCAAAACTTTGGGTTAGTTCGGATGATGAAACAAGGATTTTAATTTTATGAAAATTTGCGATTTCTAAAACCCTTACCAAATGATAACTATCTGAAATAACTATAATATTTTCGGGGGAATTAGGTAGTATTTTTCTTTTTATGTACTGAATTTGTTGATTAGTAGACGTAGTTTCTTTTTCAAGAAAAATCTCAGCAGTACTTAATCCTTTTAATTTAATATACTTCAAGGCTACCTCAGATTCAGTTAATTCTCCTGGGGCATTACTTCCAGTAAGATAGATTTGAGTTATTTTATTTTGGTTCAATAATTTTATCGCTTTATCAACTCTTCCAGCAAGGGATGGACTTGGTTTATTCCCGGACCAAACAGCTGCTCCAAGAACAACACCAATATTATTTTTTGATTTAATTAGTTGTTCATCGTTTAAGCTGGCTTCCTTTGCAACTATAAAGAAAAAGACAAATAAAAATATTGCTAACATAGACAGAGAGGCATTAAACAATGCTCTTAGAGAGATTAATCCTTTAATTTTAAAGATAGTCAACCAAACCAGATAGATTAAAACCAAATAAGTAAAAATAAATAATGTAAAAATACCGCCTATTAATAGCTCGTCACCAGTCTGTCCTAAGTAATAAATATTTTTGAAGGGTAAAGAAATAATACTTAATAAATAAACTGTAATAATCAATAATTGATTAAAAAAGAATAGAGGCAAAAAAATTTTCGTTTCAAGAAATAAATTCTTTCTAAATATCAATAACAGTATGCCGAAAATAAGTGCAAGCGCAAAAAATATATTACATAAATTACCAAAACTGGTAAGGCTAAATGAACTAATAGGAAGGTTTTGGTTTTTATATTTGATATAAAATAGAAATGTCAGATTAAGTAAAATAATTATGACGACAACCGGGAGGCTGGATAATTTACTTTTTTTATTCTTAGTCATAATTTCAATGAATAATTATTAGCACTAATTTATAGATTAACTATCAAAAAATACTAATTAAAAATCTTAAAAAAATTTGAATTTAGTTTATAAAGGTTTGGAGATAATTAAAAATTCAAAAAAAAAGGCGTCTTATAGACGCCCTAAAATTATTGTAGTTTAAACACTACTGGGATTGAAACCTGAACTCTTACTGCCTTACCACGTTGCTTTCCCGGTTTAAATTTAGTTTTCTTAACAGCATCTAAGGCCGCTTCATCACAACCAGCGCCAATTCCTTTAATAATTTTCGCGTCGGTAACTGTTCCTGATTCATTAACAAAGGCCAGAACATAAACTTTACCTTCAACTCCAGCTCTTTTAGCAATTTCTGGATAAACGATCTTTTTCTGAATCTCACCTATTCCGCCAATTGGCTCTGGCATTTCTTCTACTGCAACAAAGTAAACAGGTTCTTCTTCAACAATTTTTTTATCCTCTTTTGGAGGAGGTGGTGGAGCTTCTACCTGCTCATTAATGTCTATTTCAGTATCACCAATTTCTATATCTTCTAAAACGTCAGAAGATGGAGCTTCTATTGGAATTGGAGGTTTAGGTGGAGGAGGTGGCCTATTTTCTTGTTTAGTCTGATCAATTTGCTCAACCTGGAATAATTCCTGTGGTCCTTCACTTACAACTTGCTTGACCTTTTAATTCCGGGAAAAATTTAAATGCCACTATCAAAAGGGCTAAAGCTGCAATTAAACTGATCTCAAATACTCTTTTGTATTTGGCCATCAGATCTGCTTTTTTTGTTTTTACAATTGCCATTCTTTTTTCTCCTAACTTGCAATTAGTGGTGCTAACTTAATAATGTGATTCTCTATTGTCAAATTATTTTTCAAGTGTTTTACAATATTATTTTTGAAAAGTTCCCGAATTTAATTTGCTTTTTTCAAAATCAATTTGTTTAAGCTTTCTAATCAAATAACTGGTTATTATTACCGCCACCAAAGAACCACTAAAATCTGCAAACCAGTCTAGAAACTCTGCACTTCTTCCGGGTACTAACATTTGGTGCATTTCATCCAAGAATCCATAAAATGAAGCAATTAGAACCGTAAATAATGCAGGATATTTATTCGGAAGCTTAAATTTATACTGGAAGTACAAATTTAGATACAATAAAACGCTTAATAATCCATACGCTCCAAAGTGATTTATTTTATCACTAATTTTAGTAGTTATGGCTAAGGTTGCTGGCAGTGAAGTAAGTATGAATAAAATTATCCAATACAAAATTAAAGGTAATTGAATTAAATATTTTTTATGAGCCCAAAGGTAACTATACAAAACTATCCTCTAAAAATTTTACAGCATTAGGATAATTATTAATAATATCTGAAGCAATGTAATTTGAGATAGGCTTTTCTGTTAGAAGCAAATCAGCAGCTAGGCTATGCAGATAAACACCTTGGATAGCAGCATTTTCCAGATTTTTATTTTGGGATAACAAACCGGCGATGATTCCTGTAAGCACATCTCCGGATCCAAATTTAGCCATTCCACTATTGCCAACTGAGTTAATAAATGCTTCTCCATCCTTATTAAATATTGTTGTTGGTGCTCCTTTTAAAACTAATACACATTCGTGTTTCTGTGCAAACACCTTTCCATATCTTAAAATATCTTTTTTAATAAGATCTGGTTCAATTCCAATCATGCTAGAAAATTCTGAAATATGCGGAGTCAGGATACACTTTTTAAGTTTAACTTTTTTTAAGAATGATTCATCAAGAGCAAAAAGTGCATCAGCATCAATAACTGCAAACTTAAAATCTTGGTTAAGTAAAAAATTCTGAACTGCCTTTATAGTTTCCTCTTCTCTTCCTAAACCTGGTCCTATTGCTACAACATCTGCCCAACTTATTTTTTGCTGCAATGATTTTAAGCCATCATTATCAAAATATTTTGTTTTTTCATTTCCATAAGATTCAACTACAACTTCTAGAATATCTTTGTGGATAAGTTTTTTTGTGCTTTCTGGAATTGCTAAAACCGATGCCCCAGCTCCAGCAATCAATGCTGATTGTGAGGTTAATGATGCTGCTCCCGGATACTTATAAGAACCTGCAATGGTTAAAACTTTTCCGGCAGAATATTTATGAACAGATTTGCCTCGCTTGGGAAGATTTGAATAAACATCTTCCGGTTCGATTAAATATGTATCTGAATTTATAGAATTAAAATAATCTGTGCCAATCCCGATTTCCTTTAAAATAACTTCACCGCAAAATTCATATCCTTTACTAATAAACAACCCTCTTTTGAACTCGCCAAGTGTGACTGTCAAATCAGAATTAAAAAGTTCTGTACCATCACCACAATCAGCGTTCAATCCAGAAGGAACATCCACTGCACATTTGTAAGCAGACATTTTATTTAATGCTTTGACGATTGATAAATATGGTTCTTTTAGTTCTCCGATAAACCCACTTCCTAAAATTGCATCTATAATTATATTACAATCTTTAAACCAGTTAACATCTTTAATTGACTTATATGATTTTATTATTAAATTTTTTCTTTGATCGGAAAGATTTTTCAAAATGCGGAAATTGATTTTACAATCCTCGCTCATTTCTTTTTCAGAACCGAGTGATAAAACTTTTACATCGAATCCAGCATTTGAAAAGTGTCTTGCAACAGCATATCCATCACCACCATTGTTTCCTTTTCCGCAAATAACACCAACACATTTAATATTTTCAACACGTTCTAAAATGGATTGATAAATTCCTATAGCTGCATTTTCCATCAACACAATGCCAGGAACGTTTAATTTTTTTATTGCGAAAGAATCGAGATTACGGATTTCTGATGTGCTGTATAGTGGTATCATAGTAGAATTAGTTAGTGTGTCATTACCGTGAAAACTGGGATCCAAAAATCAAATAAAAAAGAGATTCCCACTTTCGTGAGAATGACAGAATAAATCAAAAAATAATAACTGGTTTAAACAATTAAATAAACTTCGTTACTAAATCTAAAAATGTACCGGGGAAAATGCCAAGTAAGATAATTACCAGCACCGAAAATATTATTGCAAGCATAGAACTTCGGCTATCCTCTATTGTAATTTCACTATCTGATGATTTGAAATACATAAGCACTACAATTCTTAAATAGAAGTAAACGCTAATTGCACTTGATAGAACACCAAGTATTGCAAGCCAAGTTAATTGAGATTTTATAGCCGCTATAAAGATATAATATTTGCCAAAAAATCCGGCAAATGGTGGAATGCCGGCAAGAGCAAACATTAATACCGCAAGCAGTGCTGCTAATAGTGGTTTTCTATTTCCTAATCCGGCATAAGAATCAATATTAAGATTTGTTTCATCTTTGCCTTCAATAAGAGATACAATTCCAAATGCTCCAAGATTCATAAATGTATATGCAGCAAGATAGAAAACAATTCCAGCTACGGCATCGTGATTGCCTGCAGCCAGACCAATTGCAAGATAGCCAGCATGAGAGATTGAAGAGTACGCTAACATTCTCTTAATGTTATCCTGAGCAATTGCTACGATGCTTCCGTAAAACATTGATAGTACTGAAATAACTGCAAGATATGGTGTGAATAAATTTCCTGCTGGTCCATTAAATAAAGCAAACAAAGTTGCTAAGATTGCGCTGAATGCCGCCGCTTTTCCTCCCGTTGAGAATAATGCGGCAACTGTGGTTGGAGATCCTTCATAAACATCTGGAACCCACATATGGAAAGGAAACGCAGCAATCTTAAATGAAAATCCAATTAAGAATAAAAGCACACCGGCAATAAATAATAAATTTTTAGTTAGCTCTGTAAAATTTGAAGTAATAAAATCAATAGAAGTAGTGTGTGCACTGCCGTATATTAAGGCAATTCCATAAACAATAAATCCTGTAGCAAAAGCACCAAGCAAGAAATATTTGAGCGAAGCTTCATTAGCATTAAGTTTCTTACGATTCATTCCCGCCAGAATGTAAAACGATACTGACATTAATTCTAATCCAAGAAAGATTACAAATAAATCTTTCGCACCGGCCATCAGCATCATTCCAAGAACTGATGACTGTAAAATTATATAATACTCACCGAAATAGGTGCCGTATTTTTTTATGTAATCTATAGAAAGCATACAAACTACCGCAGCACCAAAAGTAAAGATTGCATAAAACACATTCGCAATTCCGCCGGTCACAAGCATATTTTGCAATACGATTGAAACATCGCCTACATAATATAATGCGTGTAATCCAGCAGCTAAAAATAGCAGAACTGAAAACCAGGGTAGAATTGTTTCACTTTTATTAGAATACATTTCGATCAAAAGTGATATTACAATTCCTGCTCCTATAATTACTAGTGGAAGTATGTTCCAAAATTCTTGAAAGTTATTAAACATTATAATTTTATCTTTTAAACTTCTTTTACTTTGATAATTTATTTAAGCCAAGTTCAACTGGACTAACTTTAACAGGATTATAAATCTGTTTAACCACTTTGGCTGATGATCTATCCGTAACTTTTAAAAATGTACTTGGATAAATTCCTATCCAAACAATAAAAATAAAAATAGGAACAAGAACAAATATTTCTCTTCCGTTCATATCTTTTAATCCATTTAAGTTTGGATTTTTAACTTCACCAAATACAACTCTCTGATACATCCAAAGCAGATACACTGCGGCAAAGATTACTCCACTTGAAGCAAAAGCTGCAAACCACCAGCTATTTAAGATTGGTGATTGGAATGCACCGAGAAGAATTAAAAACTCTCCGACAAATCCATTTAATCCTGGCAATCCAACAGATGAAAGCGAAGCGAACATTAATGCAAAGGAAAACACAGGAACTATTTTTGCGAGACCACCGTAGTCTGCAATCTCACGAGTGTGAGTTCGTTCGTAAATAATTCCAACTAAAAGGAATAAAGCTCCTGTTGATAAACCATGATTTATCATTTGTATAACTGCACCCTGAATTGATTCCTGAGTCATTGCAAAAATACCGAGCACAACAAAACCTAGGTGAGAAACAGATGAGTAAGCAACAAGCTTTTTAACATCGGTCTGCACCATTGCAACGAGCGCACCGTAAATAATTCCGATAACTGCTAAGACTGAAATGTAAGGTGCAGCGGCAATTGAAGCTTCCGGGAAAAGTGGAAGATTGAATCTTAGCAAACCATATGTTCCCATCTTAAGCAAAACTCCTGCAAGAATTACTGACCCAGCAGTTGGCGCTTGAACGTGTGCATCGGGCAGCCAGGTGTGTAATGGAAAAAGAGGAACTTTAATTGCAAAGCTAAATCCAAATGCTAAGAACATCCAGATTTGAATGTTCATCGGAATTTGAGGCGCAACTTTGTAAAGTTCAACCAAGTTTGTTGTAAAATATCCGAGCGGTCCGATTGCATAAACAGCCAACCAAACAATTGCAACAAGCATCAGCAAGCTGCCAAACATTGTGTAAATAAAAAATTTGATTGCTGCGTAAACTCTTTCTTTTCCGCCCCAGATTCCAATTATAAAATACATTGGAATCAGCATTGCTTCCCAGAAAATGTAAAAGAGAAATAAATCTAAAGAAATAAAAACACCAAGCATTCCAACTTCAAGCATCAAAAAGAAAAATGTGAATTCTTTTACTTTATTTTCTATACTTGACCAGCTTGAAATTAAAGTTAGAGGAGTTAGAAAAGTTGTTAGCAAAACTAACAGCATAGA
Source organism: uncultured Ignavibacteriales bacterium (assembly GCA_963706055.1). Classification (GTDB taxonomy): domain Bacteria; phylum Bacteroidota; class Ignavibacteria; order Ignavibacteriales; family Ignavibacteriaceae; genus IGN3. Next base: position 251,033 of record CAVPND010000019.1, read on the forward strand.
CATTCCGTCAATGCCGACATGATAATGTATGTTTAGTCCTTCAATCCATTGGATTTTATGAATGAATTGAAAATCTGAATTTGCAGAATCAAACTGAAAATAAATTACAAGCGAAAGTAAAAATGCAATTGTTGAAATTCCAAGTGCGGCATATCTTACAAGATTTGCCTGTTCTTTCTTGATAAACAAAATCAAAAAAGAACCAATAAGCGGAATTAAAATTAAATATGTTAACAGTGAATTTTGTTCCATTTTATAAACTTAAAATTATCCAGAAGAAAGCTGCAACAATTCCAAGCATCATAACTAATGCATAAAATTGAGCCACGCCTGTTTGTAATTTTCTTATGTTGATAGAAATTATATCAATAAGTTTTGCTGCACCATTTACTACGCCATCAATAATTTTATTGTCTGCTATCTTCCATAAAAATGAACGAGAAGTTTTTAATATTGGATTTACAACAACAGTGTCATAAGTTTCATCAACAAAGTATTTATTCCAAAGAAGATTGTATAATCCTTTAAACCTTTGCGATGCGTTTGAAGCGATGCTTGGTTTCTTTAAGTAAACATATCTTGCAAATGCTATCGCACTAATTGCAAACACAACTGAAAGAACCATTAATAAAATTTCTTCAAAGTGCGAGTGCATATTAAATGTTGCAAGTTTTCTATCTGCATCTTTAAATATTGGTGCTAAGAAATTGTGGAATTGATTTCCATGCTCACCAGAAAATATTTCTGGTATTCCGATGAATCCACCAACAGCGGCAAGAACAGCTAAAACCATTAATGGAATTGTCATTAATGCAGGAGATTCGTGTGGATGTTTATCATGCCCAAATCTCTCTTTACCTTCAAAAGTTAGAATGTAAAGACGGAACATATAAAAAGCTGTCATGATTGCTGTGCCGGCACCTAAAATCCAAAAGAATAAATTACCATTGGCATAGGAATACCAAAGTATTTCATCTTTACTAAAAAATCCTGAAAGAGGTGGAATTCCAGAAATAGCAAGTGCAGCAATTAAAAATGTAAAATATGTACGCGGCATATATTTTTTTAGACCGCCGTACTTTTGAATATCCTGTTCTTCGTGCATTGCATGAATTACAGAACCAGCACCAAGGAATAAAAGTGCCTTGAAAAATGCGTGAGTCATAACATGAAAAATTCCGGCAGAAAATGCTCCCATTCCCATTGCTAAAAACATATAGCCAAGCTGAGAAACGGTTGAGTAAGCTAAAACTTTTTTAATGTCATTTTGTACGATTCCGATTGTAGCTGCAAAGAATGCAGTTAAGGCTCCGATGATTGCAACAACCATTAATATATCCGGTGCACTTGCAAAAATTATTGAAGTTCTTGCAACCATATAAACTCCAGCAGTAACCATTGTAGCAGCATGGATAAGTGCTGAAACCGGTGTTGGACCAGCCATTGCATCCGGCAGCCAAACGAATAAAGGAATCTGTGCAGATTTACCCGTTGCTCCAATAAATAAAAAGAGTGCTATAAATCCAAATGTGGCAGTGGAAACATTAAAAGATACTGCTCGTGAAAAAACTTCATTAAAGTTTAGACTTCCAAAAGTCATGTAGATTAAAAACATTCCAAGTAAAAATCCAAAATCACCGATTCTATTTACTATAAAAGCTTTTTTACCAGCATCGGAAGTAGTGGATTTTTCAAATTTTCTATCGTACCAAAATCCAATTAGTAAATAAGAACATAGACCAACGCCTTCCCATCCTAAAAACAAAAGCACAAAATTATCTGCAAGAATAAGATTCATCATCGCAAAGATGAAAAGGTTTAGGTAGGTAAAAAATCTCCAAAAACTTTTATCGCCATGCATATAACCGATTGAATAAACATGGATAATAAATCCGACTCCGGTTACAATTAAAGCCATTACAAGCGAAAGCTGATCAACTTGATATGCAAAACTAACATTTAGATTTCCAACGTGTAACCAGCTAAACAGAGTTACAATTTTTTGCCGCTGATCAACAGGTAAACCAATTGTTTCAAAAAAAGCACCAAGAGCAATTAGAAATGATAATCCAATTACACCGCTACCGATGATTCCAATTACTTTTTCATTTTTAATTTTACTGCCAAAAATTCCATTGATTAAAAATCCAACTAATGGAAGAACAACAGTTAAATAAATTAATTCACGCATAGATAATTTTAAATTTCAAAAATTTACAATTTCAAAGACACTTAATTCTCATTGTCATTTCGAAGGAGTCTTCGACTGAGAAATCTTCACTTAATATCAATTAGATTTCTGACCTGATAAATCAGGTTCGAAATGACAAAACTATGAGTTACCATTTAAGAATATTTATTTCATCAATATTAACAGTAAGCTTGTTACGGAATATTGCTAAAATAATTGCAAGTCCAACAGCAGCTTCAGCAGCAGCAACTGTCATAACAAAGAAAACAAACAACTGACCAATTGAATTTCCTAAATATGATGAGAAAGCAACTAATGTTAGGTTAGCTGAGTTGAGCATAAGTTCAATACTCATAAAAACAATAATTGCATTTCGTCTTGTTAGTACGCCTGCAACTCCGACTATAAACATAAAAGCACTTAGGATTAAATAATATTCAATTGTGATGTTCATAATTAAAACTTTTTATTCAAACTTCTTTTTTGCTAAAACTAATGCCCCTATTGTAGCAGCTAAGTAATAAAAATCCTGCTGCTTCAAACGGAACAACATAATTAGTAAATAATTCTCTTCCGATCGCTTCTATCGTTCCGGCTTCAACACTTTTTGCTAAATCTTTAGAAATGTTTTGTGATGGTTGTGCAAAGAAAATCATATAAACAAGTTGTACAAATACAACACCCGCAATAAACATCGCAAAGATTTTAGTTTTTGGATTCGCTTCTAAAAATTTCTGTTCATTTTCAGGTCGTAACAACATCAAAACAAAAAGGAACAAAACCATTATTGCACCAGCATAAACTATTACTTGCGTTACTGCTATAAATTGAGCGTTTAATGTAAGATATAATCCGGCGAGAGATGCAAAGTTTAGTACAAGAAATAATGCTGCAATAACAGGATTACTTCTGGTAATCATTATAACTGCGGTTACCGCTGCGACAATACCAAAAACAAAAAATAAAATTACGTCTAAACTCATTTAAAAATTTTCTTCTTAATTGTACATTTTACATTGTACATTGTTAATTGCTAAGGAGTATTTCTATAAATCATTCTTGGAAAAGGAATTGCTTCGCGCAAATGGTCTAATCCGCAAATCCAGCTAACAGTTCTCTCTAATCCTAATCCAAATCCTGCATGTGGAACAGAACCATATCTTCTCAAATCCAAGTACCATTCAAAAGCACTCTGCGGAAGATTATGTTCCTTAATTCTTTCTAATAGAAAATCCAGATTATCTTCTCTCTGACTGCCGCCGATAATTTCTCCATAACCTTCCGGTGCAAGAACATCGACAGCTAGAGCATACTTTGGATTTTCAGGATCACGTTTCATGTAAAATGCTTTTACTTCGGCTGGATAATGATGAACCATAATTGGTCTATCAAATTGTTCAGATACAACTGTCTCATCCGTTCCGCCCAAGTCATTTCCCCACTGAAAATCGATTCCATTTTTCTTCAGTATCTCAACTGCTTCATCGTAGTGCACTCGAGGGAAAGGTCTTTTAACTTTTTGAAGTTTTGTTGTATCACGCTCAAGAACTTTTAATTCTTCAGTCATATCCGTTAAAGCACGGTTTGAACAATATACTCCAAAAACTCTTCTGCCAAATCCATATTATCGTTTAAATCATTAAACGCAACTTCAGGTTCAACCATCCAGAATTCTGTTAAGTGTCTTCTTGTTTTGGATTTTTCTGCCCGAAAAGTAGGACCGAATGTATAAACTTTACCAAGTGCCATTGCTCCTGCTTCGGCGTAAAGCTGTCCTGATTGAGTTAAGTATGCATTGCCTAAATCAAAATATGGAGTCTCAAAAAGTGTGGATGTTCCTTCTACAGCATTAGGAGTTAGGATTGGTGGGTCCATCAATGTAAATCCTCGCTCATCATAAAAATCTCTTATAGCTTTAACTATACGATGACGGATTTTCATAATCGCTACTTGCTTACTTGAACGCAGCCATAAATGCCTATTATCTAGTAAAAATTCTATTCCATGTTCTTTTGGAGTTATGGGATAGTCGTGTGCTTCTGAAATTATTTTTAAATCTGTTGCGTCAAGTTCATATCCACCTGGCGCCCGAGGCTCTTCTTTAACTTTACCAGTTACTTCAATTGAAGACTCTTGTCCAATCTTATCAGCTTTATCAAAAACTTCTTCAGTTAAATTGCCTTTAAAATAAACGCATTGAAGATAACCCGAACCATCACGAAGAATGATAAATTTTATTTTACCGCTTGAACGTTTATTGAATAGCCATCCTCGGAGAGTAACTTCTTGCCCTACGAATTTACCAAGATCACTTATTGTAATTTTCTGCATTAAATCTGATATTTTCTTCAAAAAATGATTGCCAAATATAAAGAGTGAGTGCAAAAAAACCAATCAAAGTAAATAATTCAATATTTAATTAATGCTTGATTTTTATGATAATTTATTTGGCGAATTGATATAATGAATTTTGATGAACGAAACTAAATGGATAATACGTATTAAAGTGATAAATAAACCATAAAGTCAGATAAGTTGCTGAGAACTAGATTCCCGTTTATATCCAGTTTATCCTTTACTTGATGACCATTGGCAATCAGTACACAGTTTACTCCCATTGCTTCGGCAACTTCAGCATCGTGTAAAGTATCTCCAATAAATAAAACTTCATTTTTATTTACATCTAATTCTTCAATAAGTTTTAACCCGAGATGAGTTTTACTTCCGGCGTATATGTTATCCAACCCAACTATATTATCAAAATAATGCGAAAGGTTATAATGATCTAAAATGCTCACTAAATTATCATGCAAATAAGCCGATAGCACAGATTGCTTAATCCCCTTTTTATGTATTGCAGATAAGATATTGACAGCATCTTGATGCAGACTACAAGAAAGTTTTTTTGATTCATACTCATCGATAAAATCTCTGCCGAGAATTTCAAAGGAGATTTTATTAAAATCTAATCCGGCAGCTGTGTAATAATCCTGAACAGGAAAAGTAAATATCTCACGATATTTTTTTAACGAGAGTTCAGGTAATTTATTATCAAAAAGAATTCTGTTGATAATTTTTCTGCAAAAATCTACATCGTTTAAAAGAGTTCCATTCCAATCCCAGATAATATGTTTATAATTATTTATCAATTTCTTCTTTCAGTTTTTGTGATAATTCAAAAATAAGTTCGGCTGTAATTCCCCAGATAACTTCTTCACTAGTTTTGTAAACCAAAACTCTATGTTTCCCACGCTTCCAAGGAACTGAATATTTCTCAGGCAACCCTAATTCTTTAACAGGAAAATGATCAATCCTATCTCCGCTTTCATTTATTGTAAACGGATGAATTTCAATACTAGTATAATATTCATCGGGTTTGTTATCTAAAAAATATTTTAATGGGATTAAAAATATTCTATCAACCTCTTTTTTATCAATCTCTAATTCCTCTATAGAATTTATGTTTAATACTCCAATGTAAGCTTCTACAATAACTCCCATTGGTGCAACAAGGGTTCCAAGTTTTCCAAGTATAGTGATATTTTGTTTGCTAATTCCAAGCTCTTCACAAGTTTCCCTTATCGCAGTAGAAAGAAAATCTTTATCCTTTGTTAATTCAAAATGCCCACCGGGAAAACTAACTTCGCCTGGTTGTCTAACTGTTTTTGATCTTTTCTGAAACAAGATAAATTCTTCGTCATTCATCCGAACTATAGAAATAAGCACAGCCGAATTAACATACTTCTCTCTACCGATTATATATTTCTCATCTACTGCTATATTTGATATGAACTTTATATAATTCAATTTTTAGCTAAATACTATTTAATAATTAAATAAAAATAGTTATTGGAATCTTAAAATTATTCAACTGATCTACCTTTAAGACTATACTAAAATACACTATGTCTCTTAAGAAAATTTTTTGAGAAATTAAGAATAAAATTACTACCTCTGCAAGAAGAAAAAAATTATTATTTATGCTGTAAAGAAATTTACGGGAGTAATCGAAAAACTTAAAGCGGTTTACAATATTAAAAGAAGTATAAATCTATTTTGGCTATTCATCTGAATAAAAACTAAACTAATATTTTATTATTTGAATTAGTGATATATTCGTTCTGAAACCATTCAGTAAGGTTTTATCGAGCTAAGATTTTTAATAGTTTCTTTAGCACTCTTTAACTCATCATTAAGACGTTCAAGTTCGCTATTTTTTTCAACTGTTGCTTCATAAGATGAAAGCAGAAAATTTGTAATTTGCCGAATGTTGGGTTTTAAAAATTTCTTCTTCCCTAAAAATTCAACTTCCATCATATTGGAATCATTTGAAATTCTGTTAGAAATAGTATTGGCCAGAATGGTTTGAATACAGTTTACGACTGCTTGAATTTTATATGGTTTAGATATAAAACTGTCTGCACCAGAAAGCAAAGCTCTTATAAGATTTTGAGGATCTGACATGGACGTAATAAGTATAACAGGAATGTTAGCTAAATCGCTATCTGCTTTTAAAGTTTTGCATAAATCATATCCATCCATAAGAGGCATTTCACCATCACTTATAATAATGTCTGGTTTTTCAGATTCCAATAATCTTAAAGCTTCAATTCCGTTTAATGAATGTTTTACTTCGTAACCACGAACATCAAGTAAATTCATCAGAAATAGTGCCTGCGTTTTGCTGTCTTCAACAATTAATACTCTTATTTCGTTTAAGGATTTTCTCTCACTCATAGTTTGTGCTTTCTTTTATCTAATATTTGCAATTTGGATAATCACATAATTAATAAATTACCAGATCCAGTCAACCTGTATATTAAGATTATCGAAGAAATTGTCTACAAAGTTTAGTTTTTGCTAAATATTTTAAATAATATTTACTTTTTAATGAGCAAAGATTAAATAAATAGAAAATAATCTCTTAAACTGAAAACTATTAAAAACAAAAACCTCGAATAAAGAGATATTCGAGGTTTCCAAAAGTGGGCCCAGATGGACTTGAACCACCGACCCTCTGATTATGAGAAGGTAATACAATATTTAATTAGAAATTCTGTGCTTCTAACTACTGATATTTAAATGGTTTAACTTTTAGTAAAAAATTTAGATTCTAACTGAAGTAGTAAATGAAGTAGTTGATTAATATTTCTCGATGGCTTCCATCTTTCAAAGATGCTACGTCCCAACATATCTTCAAAGCTTTTTACAAAACTTGCCTCTGGGTTTCATATCATATCTAGCTATCATTACTACGTATATTTTTAAAAAGTGATTGGGATATTTTTACATTACCGTTACTATTACTTAAATACAAAAACATTTTTCCCGCCAAATTTTGTCTCACTGTGTTTTTAATATTTTTTATGCTTTATATTACAGGCGTAATATTTGTTAGAGTAAAATATAGGAGTAGCTTGCTATGAAAACTATAAAACAAAATTTATATTTTTTTTATTTATCCTTCTTCAACAAAAATCAGTTCTTCATTCTCTTTCTATTCTTAATTTCACTGCCTCACAATTTATTCGCTCAAAATTATAACGGCTTTAATTTAAATGCAGATAACAACCACAATACTGATACAACAAAACGCGTACAATACCGCAGAACAATAGAACCAAATGAAAACCAACAAAGCTATGAGCAGAAATATTTTGGTAAAGATTTAAACGAAGTAAAGCGAAGTTTATTTCCGCTTGAAAGCTCTGGAATATGGAAAGAGTTAAATCCCAAAGTGCCAAGAGTTGATTACATAGGTGTACATTTTGTAAACAAAGATACAGGCTGGGCTTGTGGTGATCTTGGTGCATTGATAAAAACAACCAATGGCGGACAAGATTGGACAGTAAGCCAAACAAATACAACAACACCGATACTTAAAGTAAGAAGCTATAACGGCAATAAAGTTATAGCAAGCGGATATGATGGGTTGATACTGCGCTCTATTGATGGCGGTGAAACTTTTACACAAGTAACAAGTGGAGTAACCGGTGACCTTTGGGGTTTGGAAATTGTAAACGATACTTTAGGATGGATTTGCGGTACAACAACACTTCTTAAAACTACTGATGCTGGCGCAAGTTGGCAAATTGTAAACACACCAGGTTACACAGGAAATCTATGGGCAATTGAATTTTTAACTGACAACTATGGTTTTATTGCATCGGATGGGAAAGTATTAAGAACAACAAATGGTGGTGTTGATTGGCAAATAATACAAGCCGGCGATAACCAGGCCATATACATTGTAGATATAATAGACAGCTTACACATAGCAGCGGCAGGTTATGGCGGAACAAATTATAGGGGAAAAAATATGTATAGCAATGATGGCGGATTTACGTGGATAACTGGCGGACCATTAACCTTTGAACCTGTAAACGACATTAAATATGTAAACAAAGATACCGGCTATGTAGTAATGAATAATACAATTGGGTTTAAGACAACCAACCGCGGACAACAATGGACACCAAATGCAGTTGGTGGAGACTGGGAAATTCAGTTCTTTAAAGAACAAAACATTGGCTACAGTGTAGGAATAGGATTAAGAATTTATAAAACTGAGAACAGTTTTGAAAACTGGCAGCGACTAATAATAAATGACAATTTCTCTGATGTATTTTTTATAAATGAAGAAACAGGATTTGCAATAAGCGGAGTTTTATCTGTATTCCAAGGACTGTATAAAACAACCAATGGGGGTGTAAATTGGAATGGAGTTCCGGGTCCATCTGGACAAGATATTTCATTCCTTGATAGTCTAACAGGTTTTATTGGAAGCAACGTAATTTATAAAACAACAGATGGTGGAACAACCTGGTATATACCAAATGGAGGCGAAGGGGGTGCAGACAAAATATCTTTTATAAACCAAACCACAGGTTGGGCAATACGCAACAATATTATTTATAAAACTACAGATAAGGGTGAAAACTGGATTACACAATTTACTGCACCTTCAAGTATAACGTTTTTTAATATTCATTTTGTTGATTCATTATATGGTTGGACTGCTAATTTAGGTGGCAGGCCTTATAAAACAACTAATAGTGGAGTAAACTGGATACAACAGACAAATCTAAACATTTGGGAGAGTAGAGACATTTATTTTATTGATTCATTACATGCGTTTCTTATTAACGATATTTTCAATTTATTAAGAACAACAGATAGTGGAATTAATTGGTTTAATCATTTAACATCGCAATATGTTATTAGAGTACTGGGTTGGTTATCAACTTCACATGGATTTATAGTTGGTGACGGTGTTTATGAAACAAATGATAGTGGTAATACCTGGTTTGAACTTTTAGAATTAAGAAATGTAGGATTAAGAAAGTTTCATGCACCAAATAATTATCTTGGATTTTCAGTTGGACAAGTGGGGTTAATCTTTAAACTTATAGATACTTCTATTGTTCCTGTAGAGTTAATTTCTTTTGAGGGGAAATTAGAAAAAAATAAAACGGTGTTAAATTGGCAGACAGCTTCAGAGATTAATAATAGTGGGTTTCAAATAGAAAAATCTTTAGATAAAAAAAATTGGCTAAACATTGGTTTTGTTGAAGGCAAAGGAACCACAACTGAACAAAACTTTTATTCTTTCATCGATGAATTTCATCAGTATCAATTACGCAATATTTATTATCGCCTTAAACAAATTAATTATAACGGTAGCTTTGAATATTCAAAAGTGATAGAGATCAATATTTTAATTCCCGGGAACTTTGAATTATATCAGAACTTTCCAAACCCTTTTAATCCATCAACAAATATTAAATGGCAATCTCCAATCAGTGGATTGCAAACCCTCAAAGTCTACGATATCCTTGGTAGAGAATTAATAGTTTTATTAAATGAATTCCGCGAAGCAGGAATATACGAAACTGAATTTGATGCATCTCTTTTATCTAGTGGGGTATATTTTTATAAAATAACAGTAGGAGGTTACACTCAAATAAAAAAAATGATTTTAACCAAGTAGTACTTAAATACCGGAGATAGCGCTCGTACACGCTACCTCCAGAATGCAGAATAACAAAACAATATGCACCCGTAATGTTATCCTGCTCCAAATTTAAATAATTATTTAATAACAATAAACTTTGGAGCTTTGTTATGAAACATTTCATTTTTGTCACTTTTTTTATTCTTCTATTCTTTAATGCAATAGATGCCCAAACAAATGCAAATATTTCTGGGCCAGAAAATGTCCTCGTGGTTTATAATTCAAATTCAGATACCTCAATAATGGTAAAAAACTATTATGTTAATGCACGTGGTATTCCCACTTCAAATATTGTCCCTTTAAATAGTTTAATTGGCCATAATATAACAGTAAATGGCTCAACCCATAGTGTTTCACTTGCAGAAGGAGGGAACATAATTCGTGATTCTGTAAATCATCTAAATGGAACATGGTATGCATCACCGCACGCTTGGAAATATTTTTACCAATATATCGCTTTACCTATAAAGGAGTATTTAATCAATAACAATTTAACCTCAACAATTAGATACATTGTTTTATGCAAAGGCTTACCATATAAAATACAAGCTGGTGCAGATTCTGGTTCAGTAATTTGTAACCAGAGTATTGATGGATTGCTTTGTATGCTTAACACAAATAATTATGATATCCTTCTCGATTCAGTTTATAACAATTACAGAAGATTCGCTGTCTCTGGTTCTAATTATTGTTACTCATGCCAGATATCATCGCTTTATAATCCTATTACTAATCCATATTACAGTAACAATAGTAGTTCAAATTTGGATATGACAAATAGATTTAAAGGAAATGTGTTTACAAGAAACTGGTACGGGCATATAATAAAACTTGATTATCTTGTTTCTCATCTTGATGGCATAAGTTATAATATGATTGAAGGAATGATAGACAAATCTGTTTTAGCAATAAACTCTAATAATTATGATTGGTTTATAGATGCAGATCCAAATCCTTGTCATGGAGGAAGTATTATGGTTGATTTTGCAGATTCAACTACTGCAATATTAAATTCTATAGGTTTTTTAAATTATAGTTTTAATACTGATAATGATACTGTCACTTATCATAATAAACCGATTATGTCTTACAGTTCTAATGGTGTTCATACAACAAAACCACCTCTAACTGGTGAAGGACAAACATTACATCCCGATTATATTCAATCACAGCTTAATTTTAATTATGCACCTGGTGCAATTTTCAATACTGCTGAAAGTTATAATGCTGAATTATTAAGCTCTATACACAGGCATTCTGGGGCTGAGATGGGACAGATTGTTGAATTTTTTTCGGAAGGCGGAACTCTAGGTGTCGGTCATGCTTATGAACCATTAACTGGTGGAGTTATTCGTGATGGAGTTATGTTTCCAGCATACCAAGTAGGATATTCATTTATTGATGCAGCATACTTGGGGATGCCATATTTAGCCTGGCAAAACGTTATTGTTGGTGATCCGCTTACAACAATAGCCTGGGGAAAACAGACTTTAACATCAGACTTAAATTGGAGCGGTACAAATTTAGTAACTGGCGAAATATTTATTTCGACGGATAAAATCCTGACCATTGAAGATGATTCTTATATTGATTTAAGGCATCAGGGGTTTATAACAGGCCACGGTGTAATAGTAGCAGGTCAAAATATTACATTTAATGTTTATGACTGGAAGAAAGCATTATTCCTTTCGTATGACTCTGAACATCCGAGATTAATTTGGGGTGCTCACCCGGATAAAGAAGGAACAGTCTTTTACAATGTTATGCGAAAAATAAATCAAGATAATTGGACGCTTGTTGCACAAACTACTGATTTAGAATATACAGATACTGAAATTTCTCTTGTTGGCCCATTACCGGTCAGACCCGAAACATTTTATAAGGTATTAGCATACAATGAATATCCAGTACTTGATACATCAAATACTGTTTCAACATGGACAGATAAGGGACAGGGGAAAATCTTAGCAGAAAACATTGAAGGTAAAAAATATTCTTTTACACTGGAACAGAATTACCCAAACCCATTTAATCCAACTACCCAAATAAACTATTCCATTAAAGAAGCTGGGTTAGTTCAACTTAGAGTTTATGACATTCTCGGAAAAGAGATTGTAACATTGGTTAATACAAATAAAGAAGCTGGATATTATTCAGTTGATTTCGATGCTTCTGAACTACCAAGCGGAGTTTATATTTATCAGCTAACAACACCTGGTTTTACACAGGCCCGTAAGATGATTTTAACGAAGTAATAACTATAAACATATCGATCATCACTTAAATAAAGGCGATTTAGTAAGGTCGCCTTTTTTATTTTTGGGTTTTAGCAATTGTTACGTTGAAACATTGAGTAATATTCTTTACAACGGGAACTATTCTTGCCAATGAAGAAGTTGTGCTGCGAACTGAAATTTCCGAACGATAGAAAATTTACCCCATCCAAAAAATAAAAACTCATTCGCTTTTCTGTTATAAGTAAATAGTTATCGATAATATTTATGGAGGATGCGATGAGCACCAAAACAAAATGGTATGATGAGGTTGGTAATTTGGTAAAAAGTGTGTTGAAATTAATCTTCGGAGGAAAGTAATGTTACAAATAATTGGCATTGTCTTAATAGTCGCTGAAGCTGCGTTTAAAATTATACTTACCACTTCTAATAACAACAAATAATCGCAAGGAGGTCAATGAGCTGGGAAGAGCTATACCCTGTCGTGAAGACACAGGCATATTTCGCTGTGCTCAGGTACGAAGAACCAGAAAGAAGAAAAGATAAAATTCAGGAACTTGTTTGCCAGGCTTATGAGAAATATCAAAATGATTTTCTTAAAGGAAAAGAAATTAAGAAACAGGATTACAAATATTTCGTTACATCACGTGCTAAGCAGGTAGATGTTAGGAGTATTTGTAAACAAGGTTATGGAGGCACTTCAACTACTGATGCATTATCATTCTACAGAAGAAGGCCGGATGTGGATACAGAGATTGTTGAGTTTGATGATTGGATGTCATCAAAGCTATTGAAGAAGGAAGCAGTTGAAGAACAGATATCATTCAAAATAGATTTCAAAGATTGGCAACAAACTCTCACCAACGAAGAGAAAAATATTCTCTCACATCTTATACAGGGATACAAAGCAAAAGACATTGCGGATATCCTTCAGCTCACTTATCAAGCCGTAAGAACCATCATCCTAAAACTAAAACAATTGTTCCTGAATTATTTCCGACCTGAGGAAGCACTAGTATTTCCTTAATCACAAATGTGGTTAAGGTTTTTTATCTGAAATATCTTATAAAAAAAAGTTACAAATCGATTGTATATATAGAAAATCATTTGGACCCGGGAGGAGGGGTGCACTAAATGAAGTTTAATGTTTCGGTACCAGTACTATACTTTTTTATTGCAAAAAGGGGAACCGCGTGTATATCTCGTGGGGGCTGGGAAGAATACAAAAATATTTAATTGGCTGGATCGTTGATGGCTAGTATCTCTGCAAAACACTTTTCTTAATATCACTACTAAGCATAATTAAACTCATAAAGAATCAAAAATGGTATCTTGCTTTTATTTACTCAATAATATTGCTAATCGCTTGGGGGTTAGTATTTGAACTGTTCTATTAATAAAAATAACCCTGACACAAAATATCAGGGTTTATAAAAACAAACATTGAGTTTCTTACTTAAGCAAGATCATTTTTTTTGAAGAAACAAAATCCCCAGCTTGTAATTTATAAAGATATACACCACTTGCAAGTGATGAAGCGTTAAATTCTTGCTCATAACTTCCTGCGGTTCTTTGTTCGTTTACAATTGTGGTGATTCTTCTTCCAAGAATATCATAAACCTCAAGAGTCATAAAACCGTCTTTCGGTAAAGCAAATTTTATTGTTGTTATAGGATTAAACGGATTGGGGTAGTTTTGGTATAGACAATAAGTCGTGGGGATTAATTCCCTATCTAAACTCAACCCTTCTTTGCCCCTGGTTCTTAACAAATTACCAAGCATATTTGTGTAACCGGAAATAGCTTCTATTTTGTATTTAGCGGGAACCATTTTACCAAGTGTGCTATCCGAAGTTAATAGTGCTGAAGTTGTTAACGCATCTATTTGCCTATAGAAAGCAAGATCTGTATTTGGGTTTTGCTGAACAATTTCTTCAAAGTTATTAATTGCAGAGATATATTCCTTTGCCGATACAAGACACAAATTACTTAAATGAGTTAACGAACTTGTTATTAAACTATCCAACTGAGCGCCTGCTTTTTGTATATAAAAATCTTTCAATTGCAGAAATTGTTCCGGTGAATTATTCTCTACACCCGCAATCTCTAACAACCTTGTATATGCCTGCAAACATAATCTGTTATTTCCATAGAGTTGAATAATCTCTAAGAATTTTTGTTTTGCCTGCGTGAATTGATTTGCATAATAAAATTCATTTGCTTCCGAATATTTAATTTCAATCTCTGTTAAATCTGTTGGAATAACAACGTCTGAATAAACAGAATCAAAAACTTCACCCATAGGGGTTGTAAACAGCAAAAGGTTAGAGCCTCTCGAATAAAGACAAGGACTTAGAAGATAATCTTCATAATTAACGGAAATATTCTGACCGAATCTTCCTTCGGGATTGTGGTGATTAGTTTCACCCCAATAGTTTGCTCTTGCATCAATTGTTTCTTCAACGTGATCACCATCTATTAAATAATTATTATTACATTGCAATGAAGGATCATCACGATCGTCTGCTATTATGTTACAGCCGCCTTTTAATTGTGCAAAAGAACTGCTTAAATAAATTTCGCTGTAGCCTGGGTAGGGGCTACACATTCCGTTTTCTTTAATTGTATTATATCCAGTTAGCGGATATCTATCCTCGCTCAAAAAAGTTGCTGAAAGATTAGGATATGAATCTGGACCGATATAAATACCATAATTTTGATTATTTGTAATTGTGTTGGAACCAATGTTTGGAGATGAACTGCCAAGCTCCGCACCGTTTTTGAAACCAGAAATTGTGTTGGCTCTTATTTCACCATTGGAAGAGAACAGACCGATGCCTGCCCCTTCAATTTCAGTCAAGCCGGTTAACTGAATTGTATTTCTGAATAAAAGAGGATTAGAAATATCCGAAATGAATATACCCGTTTTTGCATCGGATGAAATAGTAGTAGAAGTACTGATATTATTATCTAATATCCTTATAGTATTACCTACAGTAGCCGAAATGCCAAACGATTTAAAATTTGTAATAACATTATTCCTTATGTACGGCTCTAAATTGTGTAGATTCAGAAGACCTATACCAGTATTAAATCCAGAGATGCTGCAAGATACGACTGATAAACTTGCTACATTGTTATCATCATTAGTCAAGGATATAGCAGTAGAACTACCCAATTCTAAATAGGGATTTGGGTTAAATGTACAATTGTTGATTGTGATGTGCTCAATAATATTGTTTTGATTAATCTCATCAGCCCGTCCACCACGAATGATTCCATAAGAAACTGTAAAGTATGAATTTTTAACAAGCGTATTGCTGTTTGATAATAACTCTATTCCAACATTACTTTGAGATGGTGAAGTAAATGTGCAATTATCCACTTCGATATTATTTAAGCCATTCGAAGATATACCTGCCCCTATAAAGTTTGTAAATGTAACATTATTTAACCTGGCATTTACATTAACTGATAATGGATCATTAATAGTAAAAGTAATCGGATTGATTGAGTTACTAAAAATACTGTTTTCTATTAATAGCAACTTTGTATCATTTGTACCCGCAGCGATTGATAAACTACCAATATTAAATGTGCAATAATTTATTTTAAGAGTATCACCATTTACAAACTTTAATTGATCATCCGTCGAAGAGAAATTAAATATTGCATGATTGTTTATAGCCCCATCTATTATCAAGCTACCAGTTATTGTAATTTGTTCAGAACTATGATCAACAATATTTACGCCTGCAAATATTTTAGATTTACCCGATGAATTAAATTTTGAATTATCGTCAAATGTCAAATTTGAATTCGGATTTAAAATTATCGTACCTTTATTTTCTAAAATTGAAATATCATTTAAGTTAATATCTGAACCAGTTTGTAAAGTTATATTTCCTCCTTCAAATACTCTAAACATAGAGAAAGAATTGAAATTTAAAGTTACTTGATCTTCAATGATCAGATTTCCATAAACTTTTAAATTTGCATTCCGATTAAAATTAATTGTTGAACCTTGAGCAATTGTTAGAGTTTTGCCTATCGGAACAATTATACTGCAATCATAATTGCCAGAAGTTATAGTTGTATTGCTTGAAATTATCATTGACTGGCAGCTATTCCCAATTCGTAAAAGTGGGTCACCTACAATTACATTTTCATGGGCTAAATACTTCATACCCTGATAAGCAGCGTCAACTAAATTGTGGCCAACTGCGTAGGCCGGGAAAAAAATACTATTGTCAATTATACCATCTGTCCATGGCTCAAATGCGTGACCCAAAGTTGCCGTTCCACCAATCTGAGTAAATTGTGTTGCCAAACCTTGTGTATGATGCCAATTAGGTGATTCATGAACAACATAATGCCATTTTAGGGTACCCATACTATTTCCATTAAAGCTTTCATTGGTATTAAATACCGAACCATTAGATAAACTAAAATGTAAACTATCCTTTACCCAGGCTGAATCATTCCAAAATTCATTACCATCTTCAGCGTGTGTTCCCCAGGAAGCATATCCCATCACATTACCATTATACGATGTAATCCAATTATGGCTATAGTCATCAAAAACATTAAACCCTAAAGCTTCTAAATTATCTTTTGTGCTCTTGAAATAGTATCCAAAAGCAGGATCGTTATCTAAAATCCATGTAGCTGTTCCGCTGGTATCAGGGTCCATTGATTTGTCAATTATTCCTTTGATAATGTCATAACTTATTCCATCCAGATGAGAAACAAGATAGGACAACTTATACTCTTCGGTAACATAATGATCTGGCAAGAATCTATGTTCAAGTGTGAAATTAGGATCAGCATGATGGTATGGGTTTAACTTATTATGGAGATAAACAGAATTTTCTATAAAGCTATCATAATTATTAGTATTTAGCATACACAATAATCCATCAACTGTACAATTACCATAATTATAACTAGCTGAACCTCCATGACCAACAGCTTGTATTTTGAATGGAATTCCTTTACACAATACAATGTATCTAATTGTTGAAGATAAATTATGAGAAGTTATCCAGTTTTTTATTGGCGTATAAACATGATCCAGATAATACTTCCAAGCATGGAATGTTGGCGTCCAAGTACCAATATAATAGTTATTAAGATCACGTATAATATCAGTGCCTTGCCTTATGCCAACCCAATGCATAACACCATCAATGGTGGTTATATCTGCCGAATCGGGAAGGTCTAAACGAACAATGTTTGAGGATGGAATATTTCTGGCATCAACTTAATATTGCATAACTGAATCAGAAACTGATGAATTACCATTCCAAACAACAAGTACGCGATTAGCATCTGGTATGCCTGCATTAGTTGGTTCTTGTGAATGAATAGAATTTGCTGCGCAATAGAAAAGGACAAAGAATAAAAATATAGTTTTCATTATTGCTCTCCCTGTAAATGGTTAGTAAATTACCTAATAATTGCGGTTTATTTCAATAATATAAACTTCCTCGTTGTGTTATAATCACCTGCTGTTAATTTGTAGAAATAGATCCCACTGCCGAGATTATCAACTAAATATGCTATTGTATAATAACCTGTTTTTTTGTTTTCCTCTACCAGTGTTTTTATCGCATTTCCTAAAACATCGTAAATCTTTATTGTTACAAATTCATCTCTTGGAATTTGATACTTTATTGAAGTGGAAGAATTAAAAGGGTTTGGATAATTTTGTGATAAGCTATACTGTAATGGTGAGCTAATATTTACTTCTATAGTCTTACTGTACTCATAACTTCCATCGTAATCAACCTGTTTTAACCGGTAATAATAAATGCCCGTTTTATCTATTTTGTCTGTGTATGAATATCTGCGTTCTTCTGTTGTTGTTCCGATACCTTGTACGAAAATAATGTTTTCCCATATTTGATTTTCGGGTTCCTTTCTTTCAATTTCAAATCCTTTGTTATTAATTTCGCTTGCTGTCTGCCAGTTTAGAATTACTTTATTATTAATCGCTTCGCCTTGAAATGATATTAACTCAACTGGGATATAAGTTGCATCAAAATATTCCAATATCAGCCCTAATTCGCCGACTCCAAAACCAAAGCCACTATTCAATAAACTTAATCCCTTAATTCTGATACCGTTTAGTTCTGCAAACTCAAACCAACTTTCTCCTCCATCTATTGTACGATAGGTTTTATATCCTATAATAAAAATAGTGCTGTCCTCATAGGTGCATAGTCTTGCAATACTAAATCCTGTAAGGTTCTGATTCTGAATCCATGTAAATCCTCCATCTATAGTTTTATAGAGTTTATTGCTTTCAAGCAAAAAACCATTTTGATAATCTTTAAAAAAAACATCACGTGATTGCCAAATATTTAAATTAGTTTGCTGTATCCAGTTTGTTCCTCCATCTGTTGTTCTGAAAGGTCGGTCACTATTTGCTGACCACCCATACAATGAATCGACAAAATGAACGCCACCAAAAATAACTGAAACACCCGCATTCAACTGGGCAAACCAGTTATCTCCTCCATCGGTAGTCTTGAGTATTCCGCCCCTGCTTGTAACTGCCCAACCTGCAGCAGAGTTAATAAAAAATATTTTATTTATTGTACCTATTGTGTCTGCAAGCCCAGTTCTGTTTACTACATACCAGCTATCACCTGCATCAGTTGTTTTTACTATTCTAGTAGGATATCCTCCCGCAAATCCTGTATCATCATTTGTAAAGGTTAAACTATTTAATGAAGCGGTGAATACATTAGATGGAAAGTTGGGTAGAACAAACCAGTTTAATCCAGCATTTGTTGTTTTATAAATTATTCTATTCGCAGCTGCGAAGCCTGTTGTTTCATTAGTAAAATAAACATCAACAAAGTTGTCGTTTATTATAAGTTTGTTCCAAACATCTAGAATATTTGATGCTTGATAAATCCTTAATCCTATGCCAGCAGCATAACCCAAATTCATATTTTTAAGAAACTGCATCTCAAATAATCCTGGGATTCCACTTCCAGTTAGGTCTAATGGCGTCCAATCTTGCCCGTGATTAGTCGTTTTATATAATCCAACTTCATTCATTATTAAATAACCAGTATCGGGATTTACATATTGAATACAATTAACTACATCCCACGTTAAATTGCCACCATTTATCCAAGTGTAACCACCATCATTGCTATAAATATTCTTTGCTCTGTAAACTCCATCGCCATATCCTGCAGCAGCAATATGTAAGCTGTCTATCGCATCAACACAAAACAACGGGTAGGAGTCTCCGGCTTGTATTATCTCCCAGCTATTTCCACCATCAATGGTTCTTAATACTTTACCATTGGCGGCAATAAATCCGTAACTCTCATTTAAGAAATCTATCCACCAGTAATCAGATGAGTAATCTGGTGTAACTACTCTTTGCCAGGTTATTCCCCCATCGGTCGTTTTTGTGAGCGAGTTTGAATTGCCGCAAGCCCAGCCTAAAGTATCATTTACAATTTCCAAACCCCAAAGGTCACCGGTTACTCCACTTGTTATTTGTGTAAAACTTTCACCGCAATCTACAGAGCGCAGTATCAAGCCATCATATCCGCTTGCTAGAACAATCTGCCCGTTAAAACTTTTTACTTTAAGTAGTGGTGTTGTTGTGTTCGTTTGGCTTACTGTCCAATCTATTCCTCCATTTGTTGTTTTTATCAATGCACCAAGATCACCGCAGGCCCAGCCTGTATCTTTATTAACAAAATGAATCCCGAGATAATCTACTCTTGGTACTTTAGGGTTTAGTTCTGTCCATACACCTGTGCTTTGTAATGGAAACTTGCTTCGTTTTTCTTCTAAAATATTTTTTCCAAAATACTTTTCTTCATAACTCTGGTAGCCAGATTGTAATTCGATTCCTCGCCTGTATTGTACTTGTTTTGTTGTATCTTGTGCAAATTCTAAGTCACTAATAGCTAATACAAATAAAATGACGAGAATAAAATGTTTCATATAATTCCTCATCTTATAAATCATAATAATTCATTAATAATTAATAGTAATAGAATTGATATTTGTGGAAGGTTGAATCAAAACTCATTATCGCACCGTGAGTTTATTTATATTGATTTAGTAATCTACAAACGTAAAAAATAAGTCAGTGTAATTCAACTTGAAAAAGATTTTTTAAGGTTATTTTTAATTGTTAATTAAATACTATTTCTCCTCATCCCATCAAAAGTCATTACAGTGACCAAGTAATGAGCGTTCATCAAAAAAATGTGTTTCTCGAAGAATCATATTTAGCTGTGGAGTTCTTATGGATTCCAAACCAAGAATAAAAAAACTAAAATTATACTTTCTACAGTAAAGATTAAAAATATTTTATTTAAACATTTTATATTTTTTTATGTTACTTCTCACTTTTCATAGCTGTATTAAAGAACAACCGCTAACTATTAATTCAAATAAAATTCTGCTATGCGTCTTGCTAACCACTATTCCATCTTCTATCACACATTTTTATTTTCCCCGTCAATTCTTTCGTCAAGTTTTTTACACATTGGGAAATTTATCTGATTTTAAATTTCTTTTTTACCTAACCGAATAAAAAAACAATTTGAAAACAAAAGAATGCTTTAGGAATAATACTTGCTTGGATTAATTCAACACGCAAACAAAAATTATTCGCAAAAACATTTTCTCTTGTATTGAATTAAATTATTTCTTTGTTTACGTTTGCTCTAGAAATTATCTGTTATAAAATTAATCGGGTTACTTTTGATAGCTGAAAATAAAAACTTTGGCTCGATTGTTTACTCTCTCTCTCTCTCTCTCTGCAATTCCGGGAGAAAATAGAGTTTCATCTCTTATGTATTCTCACTCAACTAAAAAACTATTTACCCATAAACAACACTCAACAAAACTAAACTAAGGCACAGCCGGGGTAACCAATGAAAAAAAATATTTTATTTGCTCTCTTCTTTTTCTTGAACTTAAACTTGATCTTGAACTTTGCCTCCTGCAACACCACCGACCCCAAACTTGAACCCGATCTTAAACTAGAACTTAAAGATGTTTCCTGCACCGAAGCCTGGCTGCAACTAACAACCAACAACATACAACTACCAGCGACAATAAATGTTTTAAAAAATAGCAGCGTAGCTCAGACCTTCAGTCTGAGCACTCAAGACTCACTACTCTATATCGATTCTTTATTACCAAATCAAAACTATAAATTTAAAGTTGTCGCTAATACAACCAACAACCCACAACCTACTACCAACGAAGTGTTAGCGCAAACAATGGACACCACGGCTCACAATTTTACCTGGCAAACTTTTACTTTTGGTGAGCACAGCAGCAGCGTACTTTATGATGTTGCAATAATAAATGAAAACGACATCTGGGCTGTTGGTGAGATTTATATGAATGATTCACTTGGTAATCCTGACCCGACTTGTTATAATGCTGTGCATTGGAACGGACAGAGCTGGAAATTGAGGAAGATAAAAACAAACGCTTGCGGCGGAGTAGATTATCCTCCAATTAAAGCTATTTATTCATTTTCAACGAATGATATCCTATTTGCTCATATAGACGGAAGTATTTCTTATTATAATGGGATAGAGTTTACAAATGATTGTTCATTGATTACACAATTAAATGGGTCAGTAAATAAAATTTGGGGCACATCGAAAAACGACTTCTATGTTGTTAGTGGAAATGGATTCATAGCCCACTACCAAAACGGAAACTGGACAAAGATTGAAAGTAATACAAATTTACCAATTAGAGATATATATGGTGTAAAAGGAAATTTTGAGGATGAATATGAAATTTTATGTGTCGCTGATAGTTATAATTCTAACGAAGGTAGCAAAATTATTTCAATTGCAAATAATTCTACAAAAACGATATGGAATGATGGAAGACCTTACGGATTGGTGAGCGTTTGGTTTATACCAGACCGAAAATATTTTGCGGTTGGTGATGGCTTATGGGAATCCCAAATACCAGCAACAAATTGGGTAAAGAACAATTCCTTTCCGACATTATATAAAAATCACATCCGTGGACAAAGTTTTAATGATATTTTTGTTTGTGGTTCTTATTGGTTGTTAGCGCACTATAATGGATACACATGGCAAACATATTTCCCTCTTAATTCTGGTTCTTTCACCTCTGCTAAGATAAAAGAAAATACAATCATTGGAGTTGGTGGAAGTAGTAGTAAAGCAATAGTTGTAATAGGTAAGAGATAACCGTAATGAAACTAATACAAAACAATGGAAGATCGCCTCCTAGGAAAAACAATCAAGCGGCATTGCTGAGAACAATACCGCCTGTTTAAATCAAACAAAATAGGCTATGCAGTACTAAACATTTGGTTAAGTACACCTTTTTGTTTGTACAATTAAAATACAAAACTAATAAATCGAAATACAATGTATTTAACAAAGGATAAGAATTATGAAAAATTTTATTTTATTAAAAGCGATTAAATTGATTTTTATATCATTAATTATCTTCATTTCAATTTCTCCAATTAAAGTTTTGGCACAACCTGATCAATTGGAATTTAATGTTGTCCAGTTTACAATTAACTCGGGGTTATTTAATGGCAATAATAAATCAAATTCAGTTGAACTGGTGTGGAACGAAATTGTAGATGTTGGCGATGTTCCCTGGATAAGAATTGAATTTGCAGATGGATATTTAGGCAATTCGAGTTTTCTAGAAATTATTTCATTACTCGATGGTGCAACACAACGATTCGATGCTGTTAGTTTAAGTGAATGGCGCAATTCAAGTGCATTTTTCAATGGCGGGAAAATTGAATTAAGATTATTTGTTAATCAAAAAGATGAAGGTGTCTTTATAAATTTGAAAGATGTTCTTGTTGGAACTTCTTCTTCAAATAATCCTGGGCTCGAGAGTATTTGCGGTACTGAGGATAATAGAGTGGCCTCAACTGATCCAGCCGTTGGAAGATTACTCACGACTTCTCTAAGTAGCGGATGCACAGGTTGGATAGTTGAAAATGGGAAACTTGTTACTGCAGGCCATTGTGCCGATGGCGGCGTTATTGGTGTTATTCAATTTAATGTACCACAATCAACTTCTAGTGGAACGATGCAACATCCGCATCCAGATCATCAATATTCTGTTAATCAACAAAGTATAACTTATCAGTATACTGGTAGCCTAGGATATGATTGGGCTGTTTTTGAAGTATTCAACAATTCAAATACTGGACTACAACCGATCCAGGCACAAAATGATTACTTTAAACTCATAAAAAATTTAACAGCAAGTCAATTACGAGTTACTGGTTATGGTGTTGATGGGCCAGCACCTGAATTTGGGGATGGAGGTCCAAGAAATTCAGATAGTCAAACAGAGCAAACTCATTTAGGTTCAAATGTAAACTCGTCTGGTTACATTATTAGACATACAGCTGATACCCAACCTGCAAATTCTGGCAGCCCCATAATCGATGAAAGTACTGGATTTGCGATTGGAGTGCATACGAATGCTGGATGTACTAGCTCTGGTTCATATAATCACGGTACAAGTGCATATAATCCCAACTTTTGGAATGCTGTTTATCCTCCTGTTACTATTACGATTGACCAGAAAAGAAATGATGGGACACGTCTTTCTGGTACAACTGTCGGTAGATGGAATGGATCAACATTTTCTAATTTAAATATTACAACTAATCCAGCTACGATTACACCTAATTCAAGTAGCACTGAAGTATTAAAAGGATACCAAGATATTGTTGCATCTCCATCTGAGAAATATAGGATATGGGAAAAAAATCAAGTACCGATACAAGAAAATATACAGAACCATTACAGTTTTTTAATATCAACTGATATTACTGAGCTCACATCTCGTTTCTATGCAACTCAAAATGGTATAACGATAAAAAATAAAGTTGATAATATTTTAGAATCTGGAAATATTCAGTTCAAAGATCCTTGGCTTATAGATTATCCTGATCCTTTTTATAACAACATAAAACGAAACAGAGGAATGGATAATGATGGAGTCGATAGGCTTGATTACAAAATTCGTAATTCGCCTTTCTTTCCAAACTTTACGACAAGTTATAATGGCGATATCTATCAAGGTATCTTCTTAAATCAACCTTATACGGGTGATAATCCTGTTTATTACTCCGTAAAAGTAGATGCAGTGCAGGATGTAAATTTATTAACAACTGGTTATCCTTCCGGTTCTGGTCGTAATCATAAATTCTATTTTCAAAATTGGTCAGGAACAAATGCAAACTTTCAAAATGCAAATAATTTAGAAACACCGGTAGTTTTTACTTTAGACGGTGCAACAGCTCAAGCAAACTTAAAAGGCACACAGTTAACAAATAAACCATATAACGATGTGCAAAGCAGTCAACGTAGATTTTTAAAAGATAGCTTTAATGGTTATTTGCATAACGTTTATGAAAGTATGAATAAAATATGGTATGAAAGAAGCACTGATAACGGCACGACCTGGATTTTGATGAATAATGGTAAACCAATAAATCCATACGGTAATGCTAAGTCACCGGCAATATGTGAAAATTCAGGATATTATTTCTTGTATATTGTCTATCAAAGCGATGGTTTTCCTTATGATGGATTAGTTGTAACACAATTTGGTCTCGGTACAAATAACACTTTGCCCAATTGGTCATCTTCAATTTGTTGGATGGATGATTTCAATTATTCCAACGACTATCAACCTGTTATTGCCTCGATGAGCGATTGGAGTGTAGTTGTATGTAATCCACCTTCAACATCATCAGCAGGATTAAGAGCATTTAACGTTTATACAAATTCAGTTAATCAATCTTATAGCCATTGCACGGAATTTTCTATACCAAGTATAGATCAAACTTGCAAAAATCCATCTATAACTGCAGGATGTCAAAGATTTCATCTCGTGTATGAACAAAATCAAACTTATATAAAGTATTATGCCTGGAGTTCAGCCCCAGCGGTAACATCTACAGTTTCTGCAGGCAGTTCCACAGTTTATAATTTAAAACCGGTAATTAGTTTACTCGATTGCCAGTATCCAATAGTAAGCTGGGTTGGTGCAACTTACAATTATCAGGGTGGCTATTACCCGACTAACGTTTTTACGCGTATTGGTTCAAGTTCCGGTGTTTTCAGTGGTTCAATAAATAGTGTTACAGGACAGGTTCAGAATGTTAGCAATGCTTCAAATTCTACAACGCCTCAAAAAACTTTGGTTACCTGGTCAGCGGTAAGTGGAACAAGTTATTTATCTAAATGGCAAAGACGTGAAGGGACAACATATACTACTCCTGCATCAATGGATTATAACGGTTTTCCAATAAATGGAATTTGGACTCAAGCAGCAACGGATGGATATTTTAATAATCCAAAAGCATTGGTTTTAAACTCAAGTGCGGTTTACTATCAATATTTTATCCCAAGCACTACAAATTTTGTTGGTAACATAAACTCTACTGATGCTGGTACTCATTGGAATGGAAATGGTAATATCGGTCTTGGTAAAATAACCGAAGCAGATACAATAATAACTTTTGGCAGAAGCGGAGTTGCTTCCATCAATGATATTGAATTTGTTTTTGAGATCGGCGATATACTTGTTGGTGATAGTATAATTAAGTTTATTGAAATCCCGGACACTATTTCTTACAGCTCTACAAATGAACTTAACCAGCATACAAGAACAAATAATTTTACTTTAACTCCTACAACCAATTTCTATTTTTCAAATATTTATCACGTAGTTCAAAAATCTGATCCAGATACAGCATTATCATCTGCCGATGTTGTAAACTTTAAAGCTGAGCTTGTTAATGCAATAACAAATCAAGTTGTCGGTGCCTTCGATAATGTAACTTATAATAAAAATAATGTTGAAAAATATGCAAGCATAGATTACTCAGTTGATTGTTCTGGAATAACCGCTGGTGAATATTATTTACGATTAGTAACAAATGTAATTGGAAATTCAAGCTATACACTTGCAAACATCTTTAATGAAAACACAACTCTTGCAAAGAAAAGCTATAACAAAGTAAACTTTACAGGTAGCGAGATTCCTATTACATATGAACTGTCGAATAACTTTCCAAACCCATTCAACCCAAGTACAACAATCCGTTACCAAATTCCCCAGGATGGAATTGTAACTCTAAAAATTTATGATATACTTGGTTCAGAAGTTGCAACTTTGGTTAATGAAGAAAAACTAGCTGGGAAGTACGAAGTAAACTTTAATGCAAGCTCATTAGCAAGTGGTGTTTATATATACAAAATACAAGCTGGTTCTTTCATAAATTCTAAGAAGATGATTCTTCTTAAGTAAAATATTATCATTCCACTTATCATACCCCTGCTGATTTAAGTTGGCAGGGTTTTTATTTTTAGACTTGAAAAAAATTTAAATAAAAAAAATTGTAAATAAATTTTCCAGTGTAAAATCTAAATAACCATCGACCTGGCGGCAGGGTAAAAATAAATTTAATTTTTTTGACCCAGAGTTAGTGCCTACCCCATAAAGTGGAACCTTAAATTATATCTCGTCGCGGCTCACATTTTTCAGCGCGATTCAATTTTATTCTTAAAGAGTTTTCATTTTCTGATCAACTTTTTGATGTTTATTTTGATTAGCGAGGCAGTTTGTAAGAATATTCTCGCTTTTTGATAAAGATTTTAAAGAGTTATTTCAATTTTTAACGAGTTTTTTAGAAATATTTTCAACTTTTGCCGGAATTTTCAATTTTTATTTTATAAGTCATTATAATTTAATGGGTTAAGTGTCTGACAAAATGCTTATATAGTGTGTAGCTTTTGGCAAGCTTAGCTTAATGTTTGAATAACCTTTGGACTATGTTTAATACATCTTTCAACCACTCTTCGGCTATCTTCGACATACTTCCGAACTGTGTCTGAATAACTCAGTACACAAACTTTAGACAATTTAACTATAGGTGTTATTGAAGTTTATCGGATAAGGTCGTGTGAGTGCTTGCCAGGAATCCCCGGCGCGCCAGCGCCGGAGGATCAGTTATATAATTATAAATAATTATAATAGAATTATAGCGATTTGCATTTTGAAATTATGTCGCTGCAAGTCATTAATTATTAATGGTTTACAGCACCGGTCATTTTTCACATCCGCCTTTTATGGGTAGAGGTTCCGCCTTTTGTGGGTAGAGATTCCGCTTTTTATAGGTAGAGTTTCCGCTCTTTATGGGTAGAGCAATTATTACAAATTCACCCTCAATAACTGCACTCTCTATCAGCCCCGACCCCTTACCGACTACAAAACACTCCTCAAGAATAGCTTTCACCTTACTTATTTTATACTGTTTAATCAGATAATACATCCTGAGTTTACCGGCAAGTTTTTTTATTCCAATCTTGATCTCATATCCACTTGTTTCGTTCCTTCTCTGCATCTCATCTTGAACAACTATCCATTTTATAAACAGATCTATATACTTACTTTTACCTTTGGTGATCGTGTGGAGGTGGGGGTCCAGTAGAATGAAATAGCTATCAATCTGATCAACAATAACCGGACAAACTTCCACACCAATGAGCATTTTATTATCAACATTTATGGCATCACCATTATCAAGATTTTTATCTTCCTCAGCAGTTAGCCCAAAGTATCCTTTATAGATTCTGAGAAGTGGGGCTTCAGTTTCTATGCGGTCAATCTTGTTATTTTCACCCTTAACAAAGCTCTGTCTTTTATAAACAATCTTAAATATTCTTCTGGATAAACTATGCAATGCATCAAGCGCAGCCGTTCTTTCGCTGCTGCTGTATTCCATATATCCGCGAGAAGATTTTCTTTTTCCCAATCCATAAGCCTCAAGAAACTGAGCAGGTGTAAATGTTATTCTTGGTAATCTCCCGGTATAATTGAATGAGCTCTGATGGGCCAGCAGCTCAATTGGTTCTGCATTTCCTTCATAGTTGGTTTTATCAAGCATCTTCTGAATAGCAAATAGAGCTCTGCTTTCTGAGAGTGATAAATCTACCCCATCATAATTAAATGAACCATCTTTTCGTACTTCACCAAACATTAATTTTGTTGAGTGTATTCCGACTCTAACTTTAGAATCAGGTTTGTTATTAGTAACATTATTTTTTTCTGACATTATATTTATAAATACGGGAGAGGAATGTACCTCTCCCATTAACTAGCTATTACCAGGGCAGATCAGTTCTTCTGATCTCTTCTATTGTTCCTGTGAACTTCTTGAACTTTAGTTCCTGATAACCTTTGAAATGAGAGAGCTTGTTCTTACCAAACTCAATATTCAGTTTCAACTCTTCATCGAGATTCAACCCTTCCTGGTTTTTACTCGCAGAAAGCAGCCAGACAATATTTGCATTGTATCCGAACTTACCCGATTCCATAATATCATCGGTTGTTCGTTTCTTATTAGCTGAATCTTCTGAAGTTTTTTTCCTTAATTCACCGGTACATATAAGAGGAATTCTGTAAACATCAACAATTGCTTTTATTGTATTTGCTCTTTTGATGTTTTCAATACGGATGCCCCCCTCCGCCTCCACACCAAGATTATATAAACCATCGATTATAACTACAAGATTTTCATTTCCTATCTTTGCAATTAGTGCCTCAACATCATCAATTTTATTTACCTGGGAGATATCATAGATATGAAGTCTTTCATCTGAAGCAAGCTTGCCTAAATCATCATACGCTTTATGAACTGCAATCTCATCTTTTACATCTTCACGCTTTTTCTGAATTGCATTCAGCTTAACACCTGATTTTATACTTACCAATCTGTTAATGATTACATCTTTGTTATCATCTAAAGACAAGTACAGCGCTTTTACATTCGGATTTGATTCCAGCACATCAATCAGAAGATTAGTTGTGAAAGCTGTCTTACCGACATTTGTTTCCGCTCCAAGAAAATAGAATCCAGATTGAAGTCCGTCTATATTGTGACATAACTCTTTGAACTTAGTTAATCGGTAGCCAAGCAAGTCTGCTGTTCGGTTCTTCTCTCTTTCAAACTTCTCCATTAAATGTGAAGCAAGATCGGATTCATCATTGAGAGTATTCTTAAACAATTTAATACGAAGCTGTTGAAGATCTTTTTCCATACTACAAACAGAGTCTTCAATATTACCTGAACTTAACTGTGCTTTGCTTTTTTCAAGTAATGAAGTATACTCACTGGTAAGTGCCTCTCTTTCCAGTTTCTGCTTATAGCTTACTGCTTGTTCTTCAATGATAGATTCATCAACCTTTAGAATACTGGCTGCTGTTGATATTAGCTGCTTACTCTTTAGCTGATCCTTAATTAATAAATCATAATTAAGAATTGCTTCAAGTCCGTTCTGCCATTGCTGTGGAATTGATAAATCATATTTAGAGAGCATTATCTCTGCCCTCCAGCTTAATCCAAACTCAGCATTATCAATTAATTCTCTGAATGCTTCTATTCCATTTGCTTTTACAAATTCATCAGGATCTTTATGATTGCCTAGTTTTCTCGGATCAAGTACAAATACATTTATATCTGATTTTTTAGTTAACAGATCCACAGCTTTAATAGTATTCTCAACGCCTGTTAATTCACCATCAGCTTTAGGCGGATCATTATCAAAAGAGATAACTACATTTTTAATTTTGAATTCTTTAAGAGCTTCAAGATGTGATTCTGATAAAAGTCCCTGTCCAACAGCAACTACATTTTTTAATCCGAGTGTTGGCAGGTATAGTGCATCTGGATATCCTTCTAATATTATTAGAGTCTCTTGCTTCTTGCATTTATGAATTCCGAAAAGATCTTTCTTGGTTGTTCCTTTGCTGCTGTCCCATCTGACGTTCTTATGTTCTTTTTTATCGAATGTTGTGATATCAACACCAGTCGGATTAAGAGACCTTTTTAGAAATCCTGTTATCTTTCCATACCTGTCTCTGTAAGGAAATGCTAATCTAAAATTATCACCGTAGTATCCCTTAAATGAAATCTCGTCTATCTCTTTAGAATAGTTTGGATATTTCTGATTGAGATATTCTTTTATTCTTTGTGAATCGGGTAAATAAAACCACTCGGTTCTTTTTAGATTATCAACAGCATAGCCTCTCTGACCAGTTAAATAATTGCAGGCATCTTTGCTTTGTTCATTAAACAGGTAGTGATGTCCTGCTGCTACTATGTCTTCGAGCATCATTTGTTTTATATAGAAGCTGCTGTCTTCTTCTTTATGAACGCTTTCTGCTTCTTTTATTTGATCAAGTTCCAGATCAAAGTTTTCTTTGAACCAGTTAAGTGATTCTACAAAGCTGGTCTTGTTTACTAATTCTACTAAATTGATATTATCACCAGCCGCACCACAATGGAAGCAGTAATAAAAGTTTTTTTCTGTGTTTATACTGAAACATTTTTCACCTTGTGAACTGTGACCGGTAGGACAATTGCCTTGAAGGCTGCTGCCGGTTTTCACGAGGTCTAATCCACCAAGCTTATCAACAATCTCTTCGATGTTAATATTCTTGATGAACTTTACTATTTCCTCACCACGAAGGTGAGTTGGTTGTTTGAAGTTTACTTTCATATTTTTTTTAAATAAAAAAACCGCACCAGCTTAAATTGTTTTTCAGCTAATGCGGTTTCGCTTTCTTAAAGAAAGAAAGAATTTGATCTTACCTTTGGAGTCGTGACACCAGGTACTCCATCATCTTGGGATCTTTTGTAAATTCATTTTCTATTGATCTGCCAATTGAAAAAAGAATGTATCTTATAAATGCTTCCAGAACTTGCTTATGCTCATTTCTATCTGATATCCTAAGTAGACCAATATCATTTATAAAAGCCTGAGTTACAGGTAATTCATTTATCCTGATATTCCATATCCAATTATTGATCACTCCCAGATATGGATTACTTAATACAAAATCACTTTCAAGTTCTTGCTTGTTTATCCCAAACACTTCTTCAATCTTTTTAGCAACGGAATCTGTGAGTCTTCTTGAGCCTTTTTCTAAATGGCAATAATGGCCTTGGCTAATCTCGAGTAAATCTGCCATCTGTGCAGTATTTAATCCTTTTTGATTTCTGATATCTAATAGTCTCATATTCTTTTCCTTTTGTATTTCTAAAATAGGTATTATACATATTATTGTCAAGACATATCATCTTAATAATCCCTATAACAAACTTTATCATAATCTTGTCTTGACATTATAATTATTTTATCATATATTAGCAATAGAAATTATCCACTCTTCTGCAGAGTCTTTTGACTCATCGAAATGATTCACATCGAATCCGAAATTAAAATGGTATAAGTCAGTATATAGCCTTCCAACTACATTATGGACGGCAATAATAATAACCTCCGACTGTATTCTGTTGCTCAAGCTGCTAAAATGCTTGGTGTTGGACGGGATACTCTTAACAGCTTAATCGCACAGGGAAAAATTGGTACGATTAAGATCTTAAAGCGAAATAAAATCTCTTACAATGAGTTAGATCATTTTATGCAGGAGAATACTGTAAGAGAAATTCAATCACCTGCTATAGAATTTACTGATAAAGATGTGAAGTCATTTATTAGTAACCGAAACGATAAGAAAGGAAAAAATCTTGATTCAATATTTGATAAGATGATAAAGGAAATGAACTGATGGCGAGTGTATATAATAAAAATGGAGTGCTCTATGTTTCCTGGTGGGACTGGGCTGAGAACAGAACTAAGAATCGTTCACTGAAAATGAAAGATAGTGTTATCAATAGAAGGGAAGCAAAAGTGTTTGCAAAAAAACTGCAGAAGGAATTGGATTCTCAGAAAACCGAATCAAACAAATCTGCATTAACAAAAGGCTCAACTATTAAAAAAGCATTCGAACACTTTAAGGAAAACAATGCAACGAAGCATTATAAAACCATAAAAGATTATGATCGTTTCTACAGCAAGTTTACAGAGACATTTAATGAGAATAGTGGGTGTTCAACTATTAATAAAATATCTGCAGAAAACTGGATCAACGAGTTGAAGAAGCTCTCATTCAGCAAGAATACTATTCACGGTTATTATAAGCAGTTCAACCATTTTCTAAACTTCTTATTCGAATATAGTTATATCCCGATGTTCAAAATCAACCGTGATGTAAAAACAAAGGCTGAGATGAAGGAGAAGATCGTTCTTTCAGATGCAGATATCGCGACAATTTTCTCAAATCTTGAGAAAAAGAATTCCAACTTCAAAACGGTTATTTATTTCCTATTCTATACTGGACTTCGTCCGTCTGATATTTATAAAATTAGGGCTGAGGATATCAACATTAAGAATCAGATGGTGAAATACTATTCGCAAAAAAGAAAAGAGTTCCGGGAGATTCCATTTCATAATGATTTGGTTCCGATACTTAATAGCAGAATAGAAAAAATAAAAGAAGGTTCATTATTCGGTTATGCAGATTATAATTATCTGGGTAAAGCTGTAACCCGTTATTTTGTAAAGATAGGATTAAGTGATAAAGAATGTTCAGCAAAAACATTTAGAAAAACATTTATCACACTTTCAAGGTCACGTTATAAAATGGATGAAACTATTGTCAAAGAGTTAGTAGGGCACAGGCATACTTCAACTACTGATAAGTATTACAACAGAGTTGATGTCGATGCAATGAAAGAAGAATTGAAAAAATTTAGAATGCCTGTTCTAGAAGAAAAACAAATCTGCAAGCAGTCAACCGACTAACCATTCAAAAATTAGTGAGCCTCCGTTTTAATGGAGGCTTACTACATTTCATACGATTCTTTTTATCTAAACACTTCCATTTTTACATTCTTTAATTTATAGATTTACTGAAGTAGTTTTTGAAGTGGTAACTGAAGTAGATTGCCAATAATTTACGCGGTTTCCAGTAAGTATTACCGAAAATTTAATTTTGAATAAATAAAAAAACCTCAAAACCGAGTGATTTTGAGGTCTAAAGTGGGCCCAGATGGACTTGAACCACCGACCCTCTGATTATGAGTCAGATGCTCTAACCAACTGAGCTATGAGCCCAAATTTTAAGCGCTCAAAAATAGTACTTAATCTCTACTTAAATCAAGAAATTAAAACTTTTCACCCATTAAATTCTTTAACTTTTTTATTGTCAATGGTGCTGAGCCTTCAAAGTGATTGTTTACGTTTATAAAAAGATCAATTTTACGACTTAGCAGTTCTTTGAATAATTCGGAAAGTTTTTGAAGTTCTGCTGTTTTATCAATATAAATTTGATTCCAATTTTCACCACTGATTTTTTCAATCCCTTTCCGATCAGATCCATGTATTCTAAAAACCATTCTTCCATTAAAATTATTCATAAACATCTTGCACGACTCAACTACAGGAGGCATATAGTATCCTTCCAACATAACAGGAACTAATTTGAGTTGTTCTAAAAACGCAAAATAGTTTTTATTTAAATAGTTTGGATTCCTAATTTCAATCCCAATAGGTATATGTATTTTTGAGACCTTTGTTGCAAAATCAAAAAATAAATTTTGAAATTGTGATTGCGAATTCATTTTTTCTTTATTGAGATATTCAAATTGAAATATCAAACAGCCAATCTGATTTTGCAGAGGTTTTATTGAATCAATAAACTGGTTGAATAAATCAATTGAAAGAAAATGTGGATTCGAATTTAATTCCTCAGTTTTATTTTTCCTATAATAGTGAGTTAGTGTAATTGAGTTGGGTACTTTTATTGTAAACAAAAAATCTTTGGGTACAGCATTTTTATATTCTGTTACAATTTTTTTCTGAGGTAATAAGACTTTTGAGGGCGCAAATAAAGACCAGAACCATTGATCTATTTCAACAGTATTAAAATGATTTGAATATTCTTTTAAATAATTAAACTCTGAATTTTCAGGATAGATTATCCCTTTCCACGATTCATATTTCCAACTGCAAGTTCCAAATTTAACATTGCTCAAATATTTAATTAATCCTTATTGAATCGATTAAATTATTATTTTTATAATTTCTAACTATTACAAGTGAGCCGGTTGTATCATAGCTTTTCCATTCACCCTCTCTGAGTCCTTCTGATAAATTTCCTTCTTCAATAATTTTTCCATTTTGATTAAACCAGGTCCATTTGCCTGTTGGTATATCATTATCAAAGTATCCGGTAGTTTCTATTGCACCACTTGGGAAATAATATTTCCACTCACCATCATTTTTATTATTCTTCATCGTACCAGAAATCTGCACTTTATCATCAGAATAATAGGTTATAAACACACCTTCCTTTATACCATCAACAACTTCAAATTCAATTTTCATATCAAGCATACGCGATTTATGTTTGCCTGTATATGGCTTTGTTGCCAATGTATCACTGTAAAGCAATCCATCTTTAATCACTAATGGCTGTGAAAGATATTCGGTTTTGGTATTGTCACATGAGGTAAACAAAACGACTAACAATAGTGAAAGCAATATTTTTATCAATTGGCTACCCATATTTAAACAGTTAACAGAATTATGTATTAATAAGTGATGAATAAACTTCTAATAATTTTGATTTAGTGTCTGCAAGATCTTGAGAAATAACTTTTACATCACCAATAACAGGCATAAAGTTGGAATCACCATTCCATCTAGGTACAATGTGGAAATGTATATGATCCTCTATTCCCGCTCCAGCAATGCGTCCAATGTTTGCACCAATATTAAATCCATGCGGATTTAAAACTTTACGAAGTGCTTTTTCAGCAAACTGAAGCTTTTGGAAGGATTCTGAAATTTCATTTTCATTCAGACCTGCAAAATCATTTGTGTGCCGCTTAGGAACAATCATTAAATGACCATTGTTGTATGGATATAGATTTAAAACAGTAATAGTATGCTTTCCTTTATCAATTACAAGATTATTAATATCGTTTGGATTAAGATCCAACATTCCACAAAAAATACATTTTGAAGTATCTTCATCAGACTTAAAAGATTCAATATATTTTGACCGCCAGGGAGACCATAGTTTTTCCATAGTTAGCCTTAAATTAAAAAGGCGGAAATAAATTCCGCCTTAAGTTTACTTATCCTCTTCACGGGATTTATTATACTCATCAATAACCTTTTGTTCAACTTCTTTTGGAACCTCTTCGTAATGTGAGAATTTACGTTTATGAACTCCGCGCCCCTGAGTTATACTTCTAAGTTGTGATGAATACTTATAAAGTTCAGAAAGCGGTGCGTGAGCTTTAATAATCTGAAAATGTCCATCAGAATCCATTCCTAATATTTTGCCCCGCTTACTAGAAATGTCACCCATTACATCACCCATGTATTCATCGGGTACTATCACTTCAACTTCGTAGATTGGTTCAAGTAAACAAGGCTTACATTCTAAAAATCCTTTTTTAAAGCATTGATTTGCAGCAAGTTTAAAGGACATTTCATCAGAATCAACATCATGGTATGAACCAAAATGCAGCGTCACTCTTACATCTATAACCTGATTTCCGGAAAGCACACCTTTTTGCATAGTTTCAATTATTCCTTTTTCAACCGCGGGTATAAATCGACCTGGAACAACACCGCCAACTATAGCATTAACAAACTCAAAACCGGTGCCTCTCGGTAATGGTTCCATTTTGAAGTGAACATGACCATATTGCCCTCTTCCGCCTGATTGCTTTTTATGCTTGTACTCAACATCATCCGATCTACCTTTTATTGTCTCGCGATAAGGTATTTTGGGTTCAACCAGATCCACATCAACTTTGTATCTTTCCTTTAATCTCTTTGCTGCAAGTGAAAGTTGTAATTCGCCTTGACCTGAGATAATTGTTTGGGAAATTTCAGGATCAAATTTTACATAGAATGATGGATCTTCCTCATGAAGTGTGTGAAGTCCAGATGCAATTTTATCTTCATCGCCTTTAGCTTTTGGAAGGATTGCACTACGAATTACGGATTCTGGAAAATCAATCGGACTAATAATTACAGAAAGATTTTTTGATGCGAGAGTATTATTTGTGTGGGTATCTTTTAATTTTACTACAGCTCCTAAATCACCAGCAGAAATCTGAGGCACATCTTTTCTGTTTCTTCCGTTCAACACGGACAACTGACTTAATCTTTCAGTCTTACTGTTTGCTTCATTTAAGAGATCTAATCCGGCTTTTACTGTACCAGAATAAACTTTGAATAATGATAGTTCACCAACATGCTGTTCTGCAATAGTTTTAAAAACAAATAAAACTGGTTCGCCGCTTGCAACAGGTTTAACTAATACTTTTTCCGATTTACCCGCGAGAGTTGCTTCTTCACCACCTCTATCAACCGGAGAAGGAAAATATGAAGCCATAAAATCTAGAAAATTATTAATGCCAACAGCTTTAGTTGCAGATATTGCAAAAACGGGAGTTAAACTTCTACCAAGAATTGCAGTTTTTAAACCAGTTTCAAGATCTGAGTCACTTAATGAACCATCTTCAAAATACTTATTCATTAATACTTCATTTGTCTCTGCAATCTTTTCGATTAATTCAGTTCTCAGTTCTTCTGCTTTTGATTTTAAATTTTCCGGAATTTCATTTTCTGTGATCATTTTTGATCCGGGGTCACCAAAAGTAAATGCCTTCATTTTTAATACATCTATAACAGTATCAAAAACAATTCCTTCTATTGCTGGAAATGTAACTACTATTGCTCCGTTCGTTAATCGTTGCTTAGCTTTTTCGATAGTCTCATCAAAATTTGAATGTTCGTTATCAACCTTATTAACTAAAATGGCCGATGGCAGTTTAAATTCATCAACAAATTTTCCGCTTACTTCAGATCCAACTTCAACACCCTCAGCAGATTTTAAGACCATCACCGCTGTATCACACACTTTCATAGCTGATTTAACATCACCAATAAAATCTGAATATCCGGGTGTGTCTAAAATATTTATTTTTTTGTTATTCCATTCGATGTGCATTAGTGAGCTTGAAATTGAAATTTGTTTTTCTATTTCGTTTGATGTGTAATCAGATACTGTGTTTCCTTCTAAAACATTACCAATTCTATTTGTTTCGCCAGCAGTGAACAACATAATTTCAGAAATGGAAGTTTTTCCGCCACCGCCGTGACCGATTAGAGCAATATTACGTATTGATTCAGGTGCGTACTCTTTCAAGGGAATTCCTCCTAAATATTTTAAAGGTGAGACTTAAACGATTACTTATTTTTGAAATTTCTCCAAAATGACTCAAATCCTTTTCCAACAGCGTGCAAATTTTTAACAAATGGCATTACAGTATCTTCAACACCACTGCGAATTTTATCTTCTATACTCAATAACTTATCAGCACGCTCTCTAAAATCACTAACAATTGATTTAGAAATGTTCAACTGTTCTGTTGCACTAGAAGTCATTTTATTGAGATTCTCAGAAAGTTCTATTGAGGTTTGAATAAGCGGCTTAAGATTAGCAGATAGATCGTGAATATTGGTATTAATTGACTGCACTGATTTTACTATTTTTTGCAAATAGAAAATCAGTGCAATACAAAGTGCCGATGCTGATAGCAGTAATACGATTGTAAATACTTCGGTAATGTTCATAATTATTTATCTAAGAATTTTTAGCTTCTTTATATGCATCAACTCCAGCTTTTACAGAAGATTTTATTCTTTCTGCTTCGGATTCAAATTTCTCTTTACCTGTAGCAAAAGCATCTGAAGTTTTTACTTTTGCATCTTTAAAAACTTTTTCTGCATCTTTCAATATATCCTCAGATTTTGATCTGGCATCATGAATTATTCTTTCGGATTTTTTCTTTCCTTCGTTTATTAATTCACGAGCTTTTTCTTTTGCATCAGAAAGGTATTTATCAGCCTCGTCAAGATATTCTTCAGATTTAGATTTTATATCTGCACGTAATTCTTTACCACTTTTAGGAGCAGTTAACAAAGCAACCACAGCGCCTATTGCGCCGCCAGCCAAAAATCCAATTAAGAATCCTTTAGCTACATTATTATCTTGTGACATTATAATCTCCTTTTATTTAATTATTTATCAACTGTTAAAATATATCAATTTAGTGCTCTAAAATCAAGGAAAAGTGGAAATTATGGACGAGAAATGGACATTTTATCAACATGAATATGTTATTTCTAAAATAAACTGATTTGAATTATTTATTACTAAAAATGGAATTTTTTCATTAAAAGAGCCTAGCTACAAAAAAAACATAAAATTAGGACAACCATTTTGCTCAAAATATTAGTCGTTATCAATTAGATTATCTTTTAATTCAAAAATTATTTTTCCAAATCTTTTTTGATATAATAATAAACTGATAGCACCTACTAAAACCGCAAACCAAAGAGTAACAACACGAATTATAAAAGTCGCTGTAAAAGCACTATGTTCTGATAATCCCTTTTGTACTAACATTAATGTGAGTGAGCCTTCGGTAACTCCAAGTCCGCCGGGCATCATAGAAAGTGCACCTATGATAGTTGCAAAACTATAACTAAAAAATGACCAGAATAC
Source organism: uncultured Ignavibacteriales bacterium (assembly GCA_963706055.1). Lineage (GTDB taxonomy): Bacteria > Bacteroidota > Ignavibacteria > Ignavibacteriales > Ignavibacteriaceae > IGN3. The sequence goes on from CAVPND010000019.1 coordinate 290,009, forward strand.
ATCTATGCTGATTTCAAAATTAGTAAGTATAAGATAATATCCGAAACACTCAAATCCCCAAGAAATAATGCTAAGTGCAGTCATATACGCTAAAGGAAGTAAAGACAACAATTTTGATGAAGACTCATATGCTGTTTTAATTTTTATAGTGTGCCTAGCTACAAATCCAATATTTGAGAAAATGGATAAAAGCTTATTGAATAAATATTTATTAGATATTAATAAAAGACCGATAGTCATAATAATGCTGATTATTATAATTATATTTTTATTGTAATCGTAAAAATAAGCCCCAGCTAGAGCGAGAATTGTTAAAGATAAAAAATCTGTAGCCCTTTCCGCAATTACAATAGGTGCAGTCTTGCTAATTGATGTTCCATTAACCTGCTTTACCAAATAGGATTTGAGCAATTCGCCTAGTTTGCCTGGTGTAACACTCATAATTAATCCGGACATAAAAATTGATAGAGAATCTACTTTATGAAGTTTTACATTTAGGATATTTAGGTAATATTGCCATTTGAAAAATCGAGATACATAGTTGCCAAAAGAGAGCGCAAGTAGAATTGGTATCAAGTACCAATTAAAATCTCTAAAAGAAATTATTACCTTTTCAAAATCAACATATATCATAAAAGAAAGGTAAATTATAGCTGCAATTGCAATTGAGACAAAGATTTTATTTCTTAGTTTTTGCAGCAATTATATAATCCTTAAAAGAGCATGATAAAATTTTGCAATAGGTAATCCAACAACATTGTAGTAGCATCCGTTAATTTTTTTAATAAATACCGCACCAAAATCATCCTGTATTCCATATGCCCCAGCTTTATCCATTGGACTGCCTCCAGCGATGTATTCTTTAATTTCTTCGTTTGTTAGTTTTCTAAATGTTACTTCAGTTTTTTCATATTCAGTAATCATTTTATCATTAGAAAAATTGAATATTGAGTATCCGGTATAAACAAGATGTGTTTTTCCACTTAGTAAATTCAAAATTCTAAATGCATCTTTTTTACTAATTGGTTTACCTAGTATTGTTTTATTCAAAACAACGATTGTATCCGCAGTGATAATAATACCATCTTTTACTTTAGTTTTAGCAAGACCAAGTTTTTCTTTTGATAATCTTGCAACCGCATTCGATGGTTTTTCATTTTTATAGATTATCTCATCCATATCCACACTGAAGGATTTAAATTTTAAGTTCAACTGCTTTAATAATTTTCTTCTTCGTGGAGATTTAGATGCAAGATAAATTGGGGTTGAATTGTTAATCATAAATATTTTTGATTTCTGTGCCGGGATAATAGTGATTTAATATTTTTCTAAAGTCTATATTGTTCCTTGACTGGCCAATGGCTCCCCATTGACAAAGCCCCACACCGTGTCCGTTTCCTTTACCTGAAATGATTATGTTATTTTGCTCATCAATTCTTATATCAAATAAGGTGCTCTTTAAAATTGACTTGCCTTCGGAGTCTCTAATAATACTTCGAATCTGATTACTTCGCATTGTTACAATTTTTGGATTTCCGTCAAAATCCGATAAATTTATCTCAAGTTCATCCACTCTCCCTGATTTAAATCTGGATTTAACATTAATCCCTACTATATTAAAATTTTCACTGTCTATTAATTTTGTTTTAAATAGGCGATTAATAAAAACCGTTTGAGTATAATTTTCAACCCACTTATATCTAGGTGATATTTTGCAGTATGGTTCCTCCCCATCTTTAATGCCAGCTAAGTAAGAAATTTCACTTTTACCGAATACATTAAATACGTTCTCGGTCTGCCCGCCGCACGTAGAGTGATAAAATATTATCGCCGGTTTATTATCAAAGAATAATAATTGAGAATCTGTTTCATCAACAATCTGATTTGTCATTTCCGATTCACCTTCAACTCCACCATAAACTTGATCTCGGGTATCAGGATAAACATCAAAAAAAGATTTATTTTCCTGCATTTTATTAAAAGCATAAGTGCGAACACAAATGGAAAAAGCTTTAAGCGCCTGGTAATTTTCCAGACCTTTACCGATCGGCATTTCTTTAATCATCACACCCTTTACATAATCTTCCAAGCCTATTTGATTAACAATTTTTATCTCAGAATTATTGATGGAGATTACTATTCTTCCACGATATTTTTTGTTATTAATTTTTAATATATCAGTCTCATCGGAGCCTGTAATAAAAAAGTTTTTAGAAAAAAATTCTCTTTCACCAATTTTAAGAATTATTTTTTCCGATTTAATGTTGAAGAATAATTTATTACCGGCTTTTACCTTGGCTAGTACTTTCTCTTCATCTGAAATAATTAGAAGATCATTTACACTAATTGCCAAATCAGATGAACTATTTTCTAATAAAACTCTGATTGCATTTGTAGTAAAAACATTATTATTAGTTGTTAGTCTTTTTGTCGATGAGCATCCAATTAAAAGAATCAAGACAAAAGTTATACAAAATTTAGATTTAGGAATTTTAGGAGTGTTGAAAAATTTATGCGTTAGTAATGGAAAGGAATGATTCACTATCTTTATTATCGAAACATGGCCTTGATGCTGCCCCAGGTTCTTTTGGCAATACTTGAGATACTATGAGTAACAGTGATATCCTTAGAGTATGAAATTTGATTATTATTATCAACGATCTTAAGTCTATAAACAAAAACCATATCATTGGTCTTATATGCATTTTGATCTGTAAATGAATAAAATGAGTTACTACCTTTAGGTTGTATTGTCGCTATATCGGTAAAAGTACTTTGCGGGGTTTTTCTTTCGATAACAAAATTTTGCAGATTAGTTTCTTCGCTTGTCTGCCACTCTAGTCTTATATCGTCAGATTCACTTCTTGCATGAAAATATTCGATATAAGCCCCAGCATAAACTGTTGCAATGATTAGAAAAGTTATAACTATTGTGGTTAATTTCATTTTCACAGCTCTAATATATTCGCAATAATAAAGATTGTCAAGTAATTATTTAAAGAATTTTCAGTGAATTACCTCTAAATTTTAAATAAAATTTCCACATAAAGTTAATAATGGTAAATTTGTCCTTAAACAAATGATAAACTGGAAGAAAAATCTTTACATAATGTGGATTTGCCAATTTCTGGCAATGCTTGGGATGAGTTCCATCGTACCATTTCTTCCTCTATTTGTTAGGGAACTTGGGGTAACCTCAATTGAAGAAACTTCCAAATGGAGTGGATTAGTTTTTGCGGGACCATTTTTTGTTTCGCTCTTTCTCTCATCTCTCTGGGGAAATTTGGGTGACAAATACGGCAGAAAATTAATGATGATTCGTGCTACTTTTGGATTAGCTATTGCACAGATTATTATTGGGTTTTCACAAGATATTAATCAACTTTTTATTGGAAGATTATTGCAGGGTGGTTTAAGTGGTTTTCTTCCAGCAGCTATGGCATTAATAGCTTCAAACACTCCTGAAGAAAAAACTGGTTATGCATTAGGCAGTTTACAATCTTCAACAGCAGCGGGTACCGTTTTGGGACCACTATTCGGAGGCATCATTTCTGATTTCTTATCTTTTCGAGCGGTGTTTTTTATGGTTGCGGGATTGTTATTTATTGTTGGATTTGCAATCATTGCTTTTGTAAGAGAAGAAAAAAGAGATAAACAAAATAAAACTATATCACTTTTTGATAACTGGAATCACGTTCTATTTAACAAGAAATTTTTAATTCCATCAATTTTAATAATGTTAACTTCACTGGGAATTTCATTTGTGCGCCCCATCTTTGTCCTTTATGTCGAAACTCTAGAAATTAACATTAATTATCTACCAACAATCACAGGTGCACTTTACAGCATAGTAGGAGTATTCTCAATATTTTCAGCCTATTGGTGGGGTAAACGTAGTGAAACTTTCGGTTTGCAAAAAAGTATAGCAATCGCTTCCCTGTTAACTGCAATTATGTATCTTCTGCATTCGGTTATAACAAATCCATATTATTTAATCCCTGTAAGAACTGCTTTAGGATTTGGTTATGGTGCATTAATGCCATTACTGTTCACACGAATTAGTAAAAATGTTAATTTAGAAAGAAGGGGTGGAGTTTTGGGTATAGGTTCCAGTTTTCAGGTTATGGGAAATCTAATCGGACCGTTGATAGGTGGATATGCAGGTGCAACTATAGGATTTTCATTATCATTTTTATTTACAGCGTCTATCTTTGTCTTGATTGCGCTGATTGGATATTTCAACTTGAGAGATTAATCAAGTTTTAAGGGTATTTCTTTAAACCATTCTGCAGATCGATACTTAATTAATATTATTGTAGAATAAATAATTATATATCCAGGTAAAGCAAACCATGCACCTGTTAAACCAAAATTTAAAATGACACCAAATAAATATGCCATCGGGACAAAAATAAAAAGGTTTGTTATCATTTCAGCTTTCATTACAAAAAGTGTTCGACCAGCTGCCTGTAAGCCATTAGCCAGAACTACACCTGTTGCATAAAATATTTGCGCAAAACCAGCAATTCTTAAAGAAGATTTAGCAAGCTCTATTATACTCCAATCATTAGTTATTATTATTAAAACGTATTGTGGGATAGAAATAAAAATAATTCCCAGTAATATTGTATAAATTGTGGCAACTTTGGCGGTTTCAAATCCATAAAGTTTTGCAAGTTGATACTTCCCGCCCCCAAGATTATTTCCAACAAGAGTTTGAACTGCTATTCCAAAACCAAATAAAGGAAGAAATGAAATAAATAATGTGGAAATTATTGCTTGAGTTGCTGCTTGTTCTTTTGTTCCTATAATCCCAGTGATTGCTACAAAACTTAAAAATCCAATTAACACAAAAACATTTTGGAATGATACCGGTAAGGATATCTTATAAATACCTTTAATGATTTCTTTATCAATTTTAAAATGTTTAAAGTTTTGGTATTTATTTCTGTAGGCAGGTAAAAGTATAATTATCAAGTAAAAAATAACATCACTAAAAGTAGCAAGAGTAGAACCTAATCCTGCACCGGCAAGGCCCATTCTTGGTAATCCAAAAGTACCGTAAATAAACATATAATTAAAAATAACATTAAAAAAATTCGTCAGAATTCCTGAGACCATAAAAATTTTAGTCTTACTTATCCCAAAGAAAAAACCACGATATGAGACTGAGATCAAAAAGAAAGGAATGCCAAGGAATCTAAAGAAGAGATATTCGGAAGCATAATTACCAACTGTATCATCCGCGGCAAAAAAATGAGCAATAGGTCCAGATAAGGAAGCACCAACCGCGGCTACAATGCCTCCTATTAATACCGATATTATAAGCGAATTGTTTAATGTATTTCCGCACTCTAAAAAATTACCCTGACCAAATCTTCTTGCAACAATAACATGCGTACCAGTTGCAAGACTTGAAAAAAAACTTACCAAGGCCCATGTAGCTAAAACTCCAATCCCCATTGCAGCTAGTGCATAAGTAGCTTCATCTAATCTTCCAACCATTGCAGAATCAACCAGAGAAACAACCATTTGGGTTGATAAACCAGCAATTGCCGGTAATGCTACTCGTAAGATTTTTTTATAATGACTGTTAACGGGTAATAAATTCATTTGGTTTAAAATAGCTAATAGCTTATAAGATAAAAATTCATTTAAATGAAAAAACCCACATTAAGTGGGTTAAAAGTGGAGCTAAGCGGGATCGAACCGCTGACCTCTTG
>CAVPND010000020.1:0-122671 GCA_963706055.1 uncultured Ignavibacteriales bacterium
GCTGTGGTATTACCAAAATTAGTTTGTATTAAATTTGAGTATGCATCGTTAAAATCTACTCCATCGATACTATTCATAAGATCTATGCGGACAGGACTAATGCCTAATTGAATAATTCGCCCGTTAGTTAATAAATCTTCTTTTTTTATTCCTATTTCCCCAAAGCCGAAATCCTTAAGTGTATCTAAAATCTTGATAGCATTTTCTTCATCACTCAGGAAAAATATATCAATGTCGCCTGTATTCCTTGGTTTAGCATAAAGCGCTAACGCATACGCTCCCACAATCAAATATTTAACATCATTCTTATTTAATAATTCGATAAAATCTTCGAAGTCTTTTTCGACTTTCAGCATATTCATCCTGTTTATTAAATAATTTAATGTACTGTTCTCTTAAATATTGCACGGTTGAAAGCTTTTCTTCAATAGATACATTCTTCCAAAATTTTATATCCTGTTTTTCAGCGTCTGATTGATATATTACTTTTGCTTCTTTTACCATAATTGATCTTTTATTTTTCTAAAAATAACAATTTATTTTATGAGATTCATATTATAAAATACTGCTATGGAATTTATTCCGGTAAACCTATTAATACCAAAAAAGATGACATCTTTTCTTAAAGATGTCATCTTTACAAGAACAAGCACTATTTCGCCACGGAGTGCCTGTCCGCCTGTGGCGGAGTCCGTGTTATCCATAAAAGCCTTCTGTCATTTCGTTCCCAACCTATCGGAAGGAGCTTTTATCAGCTGTCACGATCGAACCGTGACACAGATTCAACAGAAGTCTTACACATGCACGTATAAAGAAATTTAGACAAAAGAGAAATGTTGTTTGTCCCGAAAAAGATAACATCTTTTCCTAAAGATGTCATCTTTATAAAAGCATAAAATTACTTCTAACTTTCTTCTTGATAAGAAAGTTATCCCGATTCAAGATCGGGACAGGCACCGTCAAGACTCCCAAATAAATCTGCTAAAATTTGAATCGTAACACTAAAGCAAAATAACTAGCCAGCTTTGCTGGCTTCGAACAGATTTTGCTTTTATACGTTTCACTCATCAAAATTTTTTAACGCGATTTATTTGATGTCAGATGAAATATTTTTAGTCCACATTAAAGAATTCGTAAAAAATTAAACAGAACAAACGTAAAAAATAAATGCTGTTGAAGATCCGTGTGAAAGTTCACTTATCCTAGTGAAGTGGAGTTAATTTTAGTGATTATTTTAAGTGGGTGTTTCTTTTATCTTTTCTTACGCTAAGAAAAGTAATAGTAATATTATTTTAAGGTGAAAGTTCTTCCTGCCTGCCGGCAGGCAGGTTGTAACTTTTCTTCAAAGAAAAGTTAAATGAATAATCTCTTAAGATCTCTCACATACGCTTCGGAGATGACATATACTTCGCATTGTCATTCCGATTCCGATTCATCGGGAGAGGAATCTTGTCATTTCAATACCTTATCAATCGGGTAATGAAAATTATTAAAGAATATAAATAAAAAAAGATAACATCTTTTCCTAAAGATGTCATCTTTACAGGTGCAAGCTCCCTCAGCCTGCCACGGAGTGGTCCGTGGCATCCAAGCGTCTTAAGTCATTTTGAACCCAATTCATTGGGAGAGGAATCTTGTCATTTCAATACCTTATCAATCGGGTAATGAAAATTATTAAAGAATATAAATAAAAAAAGATAACATCTTTTCCTAAAGATGTCATCTTTACAAGAGCAAGTTCTTTTTGCAGGCGTGCCTCCTTCGAGATGACTTTTAGCGTTTTGTCATTCCGATCCCGATTCATCGGGAGAGAAATCTAATACATTAAATGTGGCGGGTAGCAATGAAGAAGGGGATAAAATAAATCAACTGCTCAAATGGAAGTCAGTAGGCTTTTCAGCCTTTCAGAATTTTATAATAATTCTTAATATCCTGATTGAAAATAAAATACAACCCGCTTAACAATAAACTAAAAAACATTATAATAATTAAAGAGGATGCTCTTTTGGGTCCCGCTTTTTTAACCGGATTTTTTGCAAACTCTTTAACATTCACTACCGGTGCATCTTTTATCTGGTCAATCTTTGCAATTTCAAGCTGTTTGGTTAGCTCTATAAATACAGTCTGAAGAATTTCAACATTGCGCATTAATCTTCCTTGTTCTAAAAGAAGATTAGGTGATTGGGCGGTAATTCTGTTTTGCTCTCTAAAATTCTTTAAGTTATTTTCTGCTACAATCAAGTGAATCTTTTATTTGTTCTGTTCTCTTTTCTATGTAGTAGCTCTGTTCTGTTGCATATGATTTGCGCTGTGTGCGTATATACAGGTCAAGAGATTCAACCAGTTTATTTGCTACATCTGCAGATAATTGTGCTTCGGGCATTGTAACTGTTACATTTAATATTTTTGTCATCCTGTCAACATCAGTAGATATGATATCTTGTTTAGTTAATATTTATAAAGTTTTAGAAAATTTTTTCTTTTTTGAATTACAGGATTATTATCGTTTTCATCTAATTCAAAATATTTTATCAGATTAACCGAATCAGAAAATTCTTCAGTTAAATATTTACCATAAATTATATTCTGCAGCACGGTTTCGCTTGAAATTAAAGTCTGATAAATTTCAGTAGGGGCGGATTCACCTACTTTTACTCCTGCGATAGACGCAAGACCGCTTAGCTGGCTAAGCATAGAGGATGATTTACTGCCGTATTCCGGCAGTATGGTAACAGTGCTTTCAAAAAACGGTTTAGTTAAAAATAGTAAGTACACTAAGGGCAAGTATTAAAACCGCAAAATTTACTCTAGGGCTAATTTTTTTCGGTTACAGCCCATAACCTGGTCAAAATAAGGTTTTACTTTTTGAATAAATGATTTAAACTTTTCTTCAAAAGTTCTGTTGTCTTCTTGTTCTTCTTCTTCTGTTTTAGGGTCTTGTATATTTTCTGACATTATGTAATGAAATTATAAAATTGAAATATTAAATTATTTAAAGATTTATTTAAAATACAAAAGATTTTTTCAGCTGCCACGGTCGTACCGTGGTATTTTACGTTTCTGCCACGGAATAGTCCGCGTCAGCTAGTCTTTCAAGATTCTTCTCTTCGATCAGAATGACAGGAAAGATTCCTCACGGAGTTTACACTGAACAAAGTGAAGGTGTTCTGAATGAGAAAACAGATTCTTCATTTTATTCAGAATGACAAAACAAGATCCCGAAACAAGCCTGCCTGCAAAGCAGGTTCGGGATGACAACCAACTCTTCAGTCATTTCGAAGGAGCCTGCGACCTGCCTGTCCGGTAGGCAGGCTGAGAAATCTTGAATGTCTCGTAAATAAGATTTCTCCCTCTGGTCGAAATGACAAGGCACTTTTCTTCAGATGTCACGGTCGTACCGTGACACTGTTATTTCTGTCACGGAATGCCTGTCCGCCTCAGCCAGAGGCTGATAAAACTGGAGGAGTCAGTGACAGCCCGGGACTGAACATTAATACTGATTTCTAAGATTCTTCACTTCGTTCAGAATGACAATTTAATTTACTTAAGCTGATTTGCCAGCACAATAATAGTAACTGCACTTACAACAATTGCAAAAATATCTTTTATTGTTCCTCCAATATCAATTGTACTGTTATCAGGCGGCGGCGGCGGTTCCTTTGTAACAGTAATTACCGAACCGTCAAATGCTGTTGGATTACCAGAAAACCACCCGAAGCTGACTTTATTTGTTTCACCATTTGCCTTGCTGTATAAAATATAATTAGAGCTGTCTGTCTCTCCGCCGGCTTTATCTATATAATCTTTTACATTATCACCAGGAATATATTTATATAAACCCGGATTATTAACTTCTCCCTGCACTAAAACAGTGTTCGGAGCTCTGGGTATAAATATTTCATCATTATTATTCAGATTAACATCATGATCTTCATCTTCATTGTTACAAATTGTTCCAAGTCGATAATCAATCTTTTCCCATCACGTGTGAAAGTAGAACCGAAAAGAAATGCTTCACTTGTTGGTCCGCCTGCTTTTCTGAATAACTCGAATAGGTTTTCTGATTTTCTCTCAAGGACATATGCACCGGGATAATTAACTTCACCAATAATTCTAACTACCCGTTGGGGTGTGTAATTTGGATTTTTTCTAACAACTACAACATCCTTGTGCTGAAGATAAAAATTTGATCTGGATGATGTATCACCAACTTCACCAGATGATTTTGTAAAAAACAATGGTAATTCAACTGTATATGTTTCAGAAATTTTATCACCCGGATAACCGCCCGGTCTTATTCGGCTAACATAAACCTGGTTTCTTAATGACATCTCATTAAATCCGCCTGCCTGCAGTATTAAGATCCATAACAGTCATATTAGAATTTAACGCAAATTTACCGGGATTATTTACTTCGCCTTCAATTGTAACATATTTATCCAGCACTTTTTCAACATCTGCACTGTAAATATAAATTTTATCACCCGGCTGCAGCTGCATATTAAAGGATTGATCACGCAGGAGTTTTTCCAAATCAAAAGGTATAATTCGTGTGCTCACTCCGTCTGGGTTTACTCTTATAAGATCACCCCTTAATGTAAAAGCCCTGCCTCTGAAAAACGGATCCTGTAATCCGCCGGCCCTGAATACCATGTCAAATAATGTCAGGCTGTCGGCGTAGGGGAGTGTTACACTCTGCTTTACATATCCTGATATTGAAACATTTTTTCTATCAACAAGCTCGTAAATTGAATAAATCTTAACTTTATCACGCGGCTGCAATCCAATATTATTTTCAGAATCACCCGCCAGTGCCTTTGAAAGATCAACTGATATAAATTCGTTGCTTTCATCCGGTCTTGTTCTAATGATATCAACTTTTCCATAATAGGTTTCAGGAAGTTCACCGCCGGCTTTTTTAATCAACTCCTTTAATGTTTTAACAGTACTTGATTCGTATGTACCCGGTCTGTATACAGAACCTTCAATTGTAACAAAGTTTTCTAATTTATTAAGGATCGGGAAGACTGTTATGATGTCCTTATCATACAATTGTGTATCAGAACTTTTACTTAGAACACTGCTTAGGTCAGTATCAATGTATTCTCTGTCAATCTGTGTGTTTTGTCTTTTATCGAACGGGATAATTCTGTTTATTTGCACCCTGCCGGTATAAGCGGTGGCGTTTAAACCTCCGGCAAATTCAATAATCTTTTGAAGATTCTCGCCTTCTTTCAATTCATATATAGCTGGTCTGAATACTTCTCCTGTAATAGATACGGATTTTTTTCTTGGGGGAATAAATATCATATCATTATTCTGAAGTCTTACATCACCAATCAGCTGTCCTTTCAAAATGTAATCATAAATATCAACTGTGGTAAGTACTTTATTGTTTCTAATTACTCTAATCTCTCTTAAACTACCGGAGGTAAGCGGTCCGCCTACGGAATAAAGTGCATTAAAAACTGTTGCAAAACTGCTGATGTTATATCCGCCTGGTTGTCCGATTTCACCGGTTACAAATATTTTAATAGGTTTAAGTTTGCTTAGTGATATATCAAGGAATATTGTGGGTGGTTCAGAGGTCAAACCTTCATAAAATTTTGAAAGATATGCGGTAAGTTTATTCTGCAGTGATTCATAAGTAATACCGGACACAAAAAATTGTCCTGCAGTAGGTATAAAAATATTTCCCTGTGCGTCAACAGTCAATTGATATTGAAGTTCTGCTGCACCCCAAATAGATAATCGAAGATTGTCTCCGGGGCCGATTATATAACCGGGATCAATAGGTCCTATTTCGGATGGTTCAAATGATGAAGGAATATTCTTGAAAAGATTATAACCGAAATATTCCAATCCGCCTTCTGTCGGGGCAGGGGACCTGTCAACTTTTATTTCTTCAACCGGCGCTTTATTCTGTTCCCCTGATGATACAATTACATTGGTTATGTTTTTAGTCGAAGTGTCAGGTGAATTCGTAACATTTGAAATTACAGGAGGTAAAGTTGTGGTGCTTTCGCTCATTATATATGTGGCAATAAATGAATCGTAATCCATTCCATATTGTTTCGCTAGACGTCGTGCATCATCTTCAGTCATATTCCTTTTTTTTAACTCTTCATCAACATCCGTTTTGGTTGAAATGCCTTCCTGCTTTAAGTTTCTGCTGTATCTGCTGAGAAGTCTGGGCAGATAGAAAAGTGAGAACACCGAATAATATAAGAACTAATAAAATATTTTTTAATATGGACATATTTTACTCTTAATGAATTAAAATAATAGACTTTTCTTTGATTATTATAAAATTAAAGAAATTTTAGTTAAAAATTGAATTTAATTTAGGCGTGTTTTTAGAAATTTATAGGTTATTCAATTATCGTATAAGTGCGCCTTGTAAATTGTCCTGTAGGGATCGATCTCCCGATCGATCCGATAAACGCGGAATGACAATACAAAATGTATGTCATTTCTAAGGAACGGAGTGACCTGCCTGCCGGACAGGCAGGCTGAGAAATCCTCAGAAGAACAACACAACGGTATCAATTGTTGCCTTCATACCGTTATATCAAAGCACTAATTGCCATATAAAATAAAAGTGGGCCTTGTAAATTGTCCTGTAGGGATCGATCTCCCGATCGATCCGATAAACGCGGAATGACATACAAAATGTATGTCATTTCGAAGACTTAATGACGAGAAATCTTGAAAGATTCCTCTCCCGATGAATCGGGATCGGAATGACGAAAGAGCATTGTCATTTCAAGAGAACAAAGTGACTGAATTTCTTAAAGCGAGCTTCCCACCTTAACTCTTATATTTACAAAGAAAGAATTAAACCCTAATCCGCCGCTCTTAAGTTTGCTGATGATTACGCTTGGACCAATGGCTATAGAACTGTAAGCCCAGTAATCAAAAATCTTTTGAACGCTTATATCCATAACAAATTGATTCTGTCTTACAGGACTATCAAACATATAATCCATCCTTAAATCAAATACGCTGCCTGCAAGTGTTAATTCTCTTCCTGCAAATCCGGCATGATATTCATCAATAAACCTTGCAAAATAAAACTTGCTCCTTAATGCTCCCAGGATTTTAACAGGGTAACGGAATTCCCAGTTAAGAAATCCGCCCTGAAGCAAATATGGTTGATATTTAATTGTGCTGTCTGGATTATACACAATATTATTTTTATTAACGGTATTTTTTGTATACTTTTCTAAAAATGTCTGGCTGAACTCAGTTGATGAATTTAAATATCCTATCTCAAAGAAGTTTCCAAATGGAACAGTGTAAGACATTTGAATTCCATCGGATATATAGAGATTATTATGGTTTTCTGAGCTTTTCAATTCAACCATCGCATCCACTGAAAGAAAAACTCCTACTTTTGCACCCAAAATGTGAAAATTTACTTCTGTAAAATTTGTTTCCAGTGCTCCTGAATATGGAGTACCAAATCCTATCGATAGTCCTATATCTTTTTTTATTGGAATTCCGAATCTTTCTCCTCCCATTATCTGTATGTATGGATTTATATAACCTAATGTTGGTGATATCTGAAATACAGTTGGGGGATTGAGAATATTATTAAATCTTAATTTATCCAGAACTCTGGTGAATATACTTCCGTAATTAATAGTCTCTTCTAAATTAAGTTTAAATGGATAAGTTATTATTCTAGCACGTATTTCGGGATTCAGTGCAAGTAAAGGATAGAGATTTCCTTTAACAGAGATTGTCTGATCGGTCGGTTGACGTAAGTCAACTACAATCTCAGCTTTTGGATCAGGCGGATCAATGAATAACAATTCTTGAATATTAATAAATAAACTGTCATCCAGCGGTTCCATCTGATAATATAATATTTGTTCTTCCTCTTCCTGAGCATTGACAAATGCTGAGAATGGAGCTGAAATAAAGACCGCTAGTAATAAAAAAATCGATAGGTTAATTTTAACAGATTTCATAAGCCTCTTTTATAAAAAATACATCAAAATGGTACAATTATTAAACCAGAATAAAAACTAATTATTTATCTTATTTTAAGGTAAAAAATTCAGGATTAGTGAGATTTTGTAAAAATTATCTTCAGGGGTTAAACTTTACCGCATAAGCACTTATCAATGTCTCATCAATACAAAAATACTAATTTAATAGGTAAATACTTAATCTTTAAGTTTTTCTTTGAAATAATCCATTGTTTTTTTCAATCCATCTATTCGATCAACCACAGGTTCCCATCCTAATTTTAGCTTAGCTTTTGTTATATCCGGCTGCCTGACTTTTGGATCATCAATCGGCAGATCTTTGTAGATAATCTTACTCTTTGAATTTGTTAGTTTAATAATTTCTTCTGCTATCTGTTTTACAGGGATTTCCTCCGGATTTCCAATATTAACCGGTTCATTTTCATCTGAGAATAAAAGTTTTAATATGCCATTAATTTCATCATCCACGTAAATAAAGCTTCTGGTCTGCATACCGTCCCCAAAAACTGTAATGGGTTCATTCTTTAATGCCTGAGAAAAAAAAGCGGGTATTGCTCTACCGTCGTTAAGCCGCATCCGTGGTCCGAAAGTATTAAATATTCTTACTATTCTGGTGCTTAGTTTATGATATCTTTGATAAGCCATTGTTATAGCTTCAGCAAATCTTTTTGCCTCATCATATACACCTCGCGGGCCAACAGGATTAACATTGCCCCAATAATCTTCTTTTTGCGGATGCATCAACGGGTCACCGTATACCTCAGAAGTTGAGGCAAGTAAAAAACGGGCTCTCTTTTCCTTAGCTAATCCCAATGCTTTATGAGTCCCTAATGATCCCTACTTTTAAAGTCTGAATTGGCAGTTGATGATAATCAATAGGGCTTGCCGGAGAAGCAAAATGAAGAATATAATCTACGTTACCCGGAACGTGTAAATAATTAGTTACATCGTGATTGATAAAGCGGAATTTTGAATTACCAAAGAGATGCTCAATATTATCTAAACTGCCGGTTAATAAATTATCTATACACACAACAGAAATATTATCGTTAATTAATCTGTCGCAGAGGTGTGAACCTAAAAATCCTGAACCTCCGGTTACTACTGCAGTCGGCATTTATTTCTCATTAAATTTTATAATCTTTTTTATTCTACCGTCTTAATATAATTATTTTTAGCGAATATAATATTTCTGAGTGTATGGTGGACAGATAGAATTTAAGAATGAGATTATTCAAATTCCCCGATCCTGCTATCTTTATGTTATGAGTTTTATAAAATAAATTGTTCCTGGGTGTAGTTAACTTATTTAATATACTTTTATTTGTTTAGACTTAGCTGGATAGTTAATTTTACAAAAAGAATTTTGTACAATTTTTCTGTAAGGTATAAAATGAACTTAACTACTCAAAATACTCCCATAAACTATCAAATTGTTTCCCAAAAGATTAAAGACAGTAAGTTAGAAAGTCCAGGCAAAGCTTCTATACGTGAGGTTAAAAAGCTGGTAGATGAAATTGAAAAAACTACAGGAGAAAAGTTTGTTAGAATGGAAATGGGTATACCGGGTTTGCCTCCTACAAAAGTTGGAGTTGAGGCTGAGATAGAAGCACTTAAAAACGGTGTGGCAGCAATTTATCCAGATATATATGGTATTCCTCAGCTTAAAACAGAAGCTTCAAGATTTATAAAACTTTTTATGGATATCGATGTTAGTCCGGAGGGTTGTATTCCTACCTGCGGTTCAATGATGGGTAGCTTTGCTGCTTTTATGACAATTAATAGGTGCAATCCCGAGAAAGATACAACTTTACTTATTGATCCCGGATTTCCGGTGCATCGCCAACAGCTTAGAGTGTTGAATCAAAAAATGGAATGCTTTGATGTTTACAATTATAGAGGTGATAAGCTAGGGGCTAAGCTGGAATCAATAATGAGTAAAGGAAATATTTCCTGTATGCTGTACTCAAATCCAAACAACCCTTCCTGGATATGTTTTACAGAAAAGGAATTACAAATTATAGGAGAGCTTTGCAATAAATATGATGTGGTTGCAATTGAAGATCTTGCATACTTTGCAATGGATTTTAGACGTGATATGTCAAAACCCGGTGTTCCGCCGTTTCAGCCGACGGTTGCAAAATATACAGATAACTTTATTCTTACTATTTCAAGTTCTAAAGCTTTTAGTTATGCGGGTCAGAGAATTGGAATGATGATTATTTCAGATGAACTATATAATCGATCCTTTCCCAATTTAAAAAAGTATTATGCTAAGGATTTATTTGGATATTCAATGGTATTCGGCAGCATTTATACATTAAGTGCCGGGATAACTCATTCATCACAATATGCTCTTGCAGCAATTTTTAAAGCGGCAAATGATGGTAAACTTGATTTTGTTGAGCAGGTTAAGGAATATGGTGAAAAAGCAAAGATTATGAAAAAGATTTTTACCGATAATGGATTTAATATTGTTTATGATAAAGATGAAGATGAACCAATTGCTGATGGATTTTATTTTACTTTTTCTTTTCCTGGTCACAGCGGTGAAGAATTATTGAATAAACTTTTATTTTATGGAATTAGTGCAATATCACTAGCCATTACTGGTAGCGAAAGATTAGAAGGAATTCGTGCCTGTGTATCACTTGTTAAAAGGGATCAGTTTAAGGATTTAGAATACAGATTAAAGCGATTTAACGAAGATTATTCCAAATAGTAAGTTGGAAGTAGTTTATAGTAGGTAGAAAAAAAATCCTACCTACTACTTACTACCAACCAAAAACTTTTCACATCTACCCCATAAAGAAACTTAACAATATGCCCGCGGCAACAGCACTGCCGATTACACCTGCAACATTTGGAGCCATAGCGTGCATTAACAAATGATTTGTTTTATCATATTCAAGACCTATCACTTGCGAAACACGAGCACTATCAGGAACAGCTGACACACCGGCATTTCCAATTAACGGGTTAATTTTATTTCCTTCTTTTAGAAAAAGATTCATAAATTTTACAAATAAAATTCCACCTGTAGTTGCAATGATAAATGAGAATGCACCTAAAGCAAATATTCCAATTGATTGAGCAGTTAAAAATGTTGTAGCTTGAGTTGAGGCTCCGACAGTCAAACCAATTAGTATTGTAACTATATCAATTAGTGATCCTTTTGCTGTGTCTGCTAATCGTTTTGTAACTCCGCTTTCCTTTAATAGATTTCCAAAAAATAGCATGCCTAGTAATGGCATTGCACTTGGAACAATTAAAGTTGTGAGAATTAATCCTACGATAGGGAAGAGCACTTTTTCTGTCCTGGAAACCGCGCGCGGTGGTTTCATTCTGATTAATCGTTCTTTATCTGTGGTCAACAATCTCATTATTGGTGGTTGGATAACCGGTACGAGAGCCATATATGAATACGCTGATATTGCAATTGCACCAACTAATTCAGGTGCTAATTTTGATGAAAGAAAAATGGCTGTAGGACCATCAGCACCTCCAATTATACCAATGGCAGCAGCTTGTTCTGGTAAGAAATCTAAAAATAGTGCTATCATATATGCACCAAAAATTCCTACTTGTGCAGCCGCACCAAGAAGCATTAATTTAGGATTAGAAAGCAATGCAGAAAAATCAGTCATCGCACCGATTCCTAAAAATATAAGTGGAGGATAAATTCCTTTAAGTACTCCAAAATATAAATATCCCATTACGCTTCCGGGTTCATAAATTCCTATTTGAAGATTAGCTCCTTGAAGATAGGGAATATTTCCAACTAGAATTCCAAATCCTATCGGAACTAATAAAAGTGGTTCATATTCTTTTGCGATTGCTAAGTAGATAAAAATTAATCCAACTGCCAGCATCACCACATGTCCAACAGTAAAGTTGGGAAAGGCCGTATACCTAAAAAATTGATCAAAGCCATGAGACATAAATTGAATAAACTGTTCCATATCTTAGGCTCCAATTTCGATAAGTATATCACCTTCAAGCACAGAATCACCAGTTTTAACTTTTATGGATTTAATAACACCCTCTTTATCAGCATTGATGTTATTCTCCATCTTCATCGCTTCGAGCATTAAAAGTTTCGAACCAACTTTCACTGTGTCACCTTCTCTAACATATACCTGAAGTATTACACCAGGAAGTGGAGATTTTACAAAACCTACACCTTTTGGCGCGTTTGGTGAACTTGTTCTCTGTTCACTTTTTCCGGATTCCGTTGAAGGAACTGCGGTAGACCTAACAAGTTTTGGAGTCTTACTCTGTGATATTATTTTGTCTACTTCAACATTGTAAACAGCGCCGTTAACTTCTATTTCAGCAACATTATCCTCAATATTTATAACATTAACATCGTACTTGTTACCTTGAATTGTAAATTTAAACTTTTTCATTTTTTACCTCTATTGTCTCGGATGTTGTCTTAATCCGTAAATTTTTGAACTCCACGGTGAATAATTTCTTGATACTTTATCAATAGTTAAAACCGTGTTTTCTTTGTCGTGGATCTCTGTGTAGTATAAATAAATTGCCATTGCAATTGCTGCATTAACTTCACCCGAAATTTCTACATTCTCTTTTTTCGGTATTTCAACTTTCGATTTTTTTAAAAATCTTTTTACATTAATATTTAATACTTTAGTAAGATTTGAGAATATGATATACAAGAAAAGGAGAGCAACAAAAACAACCACATATCCAATTACAGTCATCCCAATTCCCCAGGGATCTATTTTTAAAAATAAATCTGAATTCCTGTCAATTGTTACAGCAGATGTATCAGTTACAGCTTGCTGAATTAATCCTAAAAACATTTTTTCACCTTTCTTATAGTGGAAGATTAGAATGTTTTTTGGGAGGATTTACATCCTTTTTAGTTGCAAGTGATTGCAACGCGCGAATTATTCTAAACCTTGTATTTCTTGGTTCGATTACATCATCTATATATCCGTATTTGGCAGCTACATAAGGAGTTGCAAATTTTTTACGGTAATCTTCTTCACGTTCTTTTACGAATTTAATTCGTTCCTCGGGATTGGTAATTAATTGTAATTCTTTTTGATGAAGTACTTCAATCGCACCTTTTGGACCCATAACCGCAATCTCAGCGCCGGGCCATGCATAATTGATATCACCGCGCAAATGTTTGGAACTCATAACATCATATGCACCGCCGTACGCTTTGCGGAGTATTACAGTAACTTTAGGAATTGTAGCCTCTCCATATGCAAATAATAATTTTGCACCATGAATAATAATTCCACCATACTCCTGTGTGGTTCCAGGTAAAAAGCCGGGTACATCAACAAAGGTTACAATTGGAATATTGAAAGCATCACAGAATCTTACAAAACGCGCAGCCTTACGTGATGAATTAATATCAAGAACACCAGCAAGGTAATTTGGCTGATTGGCAACAATTCCAACAGGAATACCATTAAATCTTGCATATCCCGTTACAATATTTGGAGCATAGTGTCTTTGTATTTCTAAGAACTCATTGTAATCAACTACAGAATGTATAACATCTTTAACATCATATGGTTTATTCGTTGCTTCGGGTATAAGTGTGTTTAAAGATTCATCTAATCTGTCTATTGGATCATCACAGGGTAGAATCGGGGGATCTTCTAAATTATTTTGTGGTAAATAACTTAATAACTTTCTTATAAGCTGGATGCCTTCTTCTTCACTGTCTGCAACAAAGTGAGCAACGCCTGATTTTGCTCCGTGAATCATTGCCCCGCCAAGCTCCTCATCCGTAACAGTTTCACCGGTTACAGTTTTAACAACCTTTGGGCCGGTTACAAACATGTAACTTGATTTGTTTGACATTATAATAAAATCAGTAAGGGCAGGGGAATAAACAGCGCCTCCGGCACACGGACCGAATATTGCCGATATTTGCGGAATGACACCACTTGCTAATATATTTCGCTGAAAAATGTCAGCGTAGCCGCCAAGAGATTTAACACCCTCCTGAATTCTTGCGCCGCCGCTATCGTTAATACCAATTATAGGGGCGCCTACCTTAAGTGCTTTATCCATTACCTTACAAATTTTTTGTGCATACATTTCAGATAATGAACCACCAAAAACGGTAAAATCTTGTGAGAATACATAAACTAATCTTCCATCGATTGTACCGTACCCGGTAACAACACCATCGGATAAATAAGATTCTTTATCCAAACCAAAATCAATACTTCGATGACAAACAAACATATCAAATTCTTCAAAGCTGCCTTCATCAAGTAAAAGCTCTAATCTTTCTCTTGCTGTAAGCTTTCCTTTTTTGTGCTGAGATTCGATACGCTTTTCTCCGCCGCCAAGTTTAGCCTGCTGACGAAGTGCCATCAACTCTTTTATTTTATCTTCCATTGCCATAATAATTACCTGTATATTTTATTTAATTGAAGATTGCCATTTAACAATCTGTTCATATCATATATTAAATTTTTTACTTATTCCGGTTTTTCACAGAGCTCTGTTAAAACACCAAAAGTAGATTTTGGATGAAGGAAAGCAATGTTTAATCCTTCTGCACCCTTTCTACCATTTTCATCTATCAGCAAAATATTTTTAGCTTTAACTTCATCTAAAGAATCTTGAAGGCCATTAACTGCAAAGGCAAGATGATGGATACCTTCCCCTTTTTTTTCTAAAAATTTTCCAATTGGTCCTTCAGGCGATGTTGTTTCAAGCAGTTCAATTTTTGTTTGTCCAACCATAAAAAAAGCTGTCTTAACTTTTTGATCAGCAACTTCTTCAACGGCATAACATTTTAATCCAAGTACGCCTTCATAATATTTAATTGCTTCTTCGATATTTTTAACAGCTATACCGATGTGTTCTATGTGTGTTATATTCATTGTAGTTATTCTTGATTATTAATTAATATGAAATAATATAAATCGCAGCACTTTGGCAAAGTTGATGCCACTATTAAAAATTTATTAGAATGTTTGTTTAATGATAATAGTCTAATTTGATAATTGTTAATCAATTCTTATTTAATATAATAGATTTACGGATTTCTTAGTTGTGAGAAATAAGAGATTCATTTAAAGTTAATCTTTCTATATTTAGTGTTAATCCTATAGAAAAATAGTTATTAAGAGCTTCTTGCAATAAAAAATCATTTTCTCTATTTTTACACGCTAATTTTAGAATAATTAAGATTTGATTATTTATTCGCAGGTTTTTTTTACAATGAGAATAACCGGATAGTATTTTAGTTAATTCTGGTTAGTGGTTCTTAAAAAATATTTTAGCTATCTAAAATTTGCCGGGATGGCGGAATTGGTAGACGCACAGGACTTAAAATCCTGTGTTCCGTTTGGGACGTGCCGGTTCGACTCCGGCTCTCGGTACAAAATACATTTAATCAAATCCTGACTTAGGATTTAGGACACCTGTATTTTAGATTTTTATTCTGGGCTCTTAGCTCAGTTGGTTAGAGCGTCTGCTTGACGTGCAGAAGGTCAAAGGTTCGACTCCTTTAGAGCCCACGAATCGAATCATACATCGGAGTTTTCTCCGATTTTTTTTATTAAAAGTAATTATGAATAAAATTAAAATTACATTTCCTGACGGTGCGGTTAAAGAATTTGATAACGGAATTTCCGGATATCAAATTGCTCAATCAATTTCAAATAGATTGGCTGATGATGTGTTAGCTGTAAAATTTAACAATAACATCATAGATCTATTTCGACAGATAACAGAAGACGGGAATATTAAGTTTTTAACATTTGAGGATGTTGAAGGAAAAGAAGTTTATTGGCATTCTTCTTCTCATTTAATGGCACACGCAATACAGGATATTTTTCCTGAAGCAAAATTTGGTGTAGGTCCAGCTATTGAATCTGGATTCTATTACGATATTGATATTAATACTCAGCTATCAGAAGATCATTTGAAGCTTATTGAAGATAAAATGCTCGAACTTTCAAAAACTGATTCAAAATTTGAAAGAGAAGAACTATCGCAGAAGGATGCTATAGATTTCTTTAAGAAGAAAGGTGATCAATATAAAGTTGAGCTTCTCTCTGAGATGGATGAGACAAAGGAAAAAATAAGTATTTATAAAGAAGGTTCTTTCATTGATCTGTGCCGCGGTCCTCATTTACCAAATCCTGGAAAGATTAAATCAGTTAAATTATTAAATATTTCCGGGTCCTATTGGCGAGGTGATGAGAAGAATAAACAGCTTCAGAGAATATATGGAATTACTTTTCCCAAAAAGAAAATGCTTGATGAATATCTTTTTTTGCTTGAAGAAGCTAAAAAAAGAGATCACAGAAAACTTGGGAAAGAATTAGAATTATTTTTCTTTTCTCAGAGTGTCGGATCAGGGCTTCCAATATGGTTACCAAAAGGTACAATATTAAGAGAAACGCTTGAACGATTTTTAAGAGAAGAACAAACTAAACGAGATTACCTTCCTGTAATAACTCCACATATTGGAAATATCAATCTTTACAAAACTAGCGGACACTATCCTTATTACAGCGATAGTCAATTTCCAACTCTAAAATTTGGAGATAGAGACGAAGAGTATCTGTTAAAACCGATGAATTGTCCTCATCATTTTCAGATTTATTCATCTAAACCAAGAAGTTATAGAGATTTACCAATTCGTTATGCCGAGTTTGGAACTGTTTATAGGTATGAACAATCAGGCGAACTCAATGGTTTAACAAGAGTTAGATGTTTTTCTGTGGATGATTCTCATATGTTTGTTCGTCAAGATCAGTTAAAAGATGAATTGTGTAATGTTATAGATTTAATTCAATATGTATTTAAAGTTATGGGGTTTGCAGATTTTACAACTCAGCTTTCCTTTAGAGATGAAAACGCTGAAAAATATGGCGGTGACATTTCTCAATGGGAAAAAGCGCAGCAAGAAATAAAAGAAGCTGCTGATGAAATGAAATTAAAATACACCATTGAAGAAGGTGAAGCAGCATTTTATGGGCCTAAAATAGATTTTATGGTTAAAGATGCACTTGGAAGGAGATGGCAGCTCGGTACAGTACAAATAGATTACGTAATGCCTGAACGATTTAACCTGGAATATATTGGTAGTGATGGCCAAAAACACAGACCTGTCGTAATTCATCGTGCACCTTTTGGTTCACTTGAACGATTTATTGGTGTTCTTATCGAACATTTTGCAGGTGATTTTCCTTTGTGGCTTGCTCCAATTCAGGTTGCTGTAATTCCTGTATCTCAAAATTATATTGAATATGCCAGCACCGTTGTATCAGAACTTAAGAATGCCGGATTTAGAATAGAAGTTGATGTGCGAAATGAGAAAATTGGATATAAAATTCGTGATTGGGAGACTCAAAAAGTTCCGTATATGTTAATTGTTGGAGAAAAGGAAAAAGAGGCCAATACAGTTTCCTTAAGAAAACATAAAGAAGGTGACAAAGGCTCTTTGGCTTTATCAGAATTTATTGATAAAATTGCATCAGAAATTAAAAACAAAGTTTAATTATAAATAATAAGAGAGGTTTCGCATCGCTGGTAAACAAACTGTTCGCATAAATGAAGAGATAAGAGCTGCTAAAGTTAGAGTAATTGATGTTGATGGTGCTCAATTAGGTGTTTACACTGTTAGAGATGCAATTAGATTATCTGAAGAAAGGGGCCAGGATCTTGTAGAAATTGCCCCGCAAGCTGAACCTCCTGTTTGTAAAATTATAGATTTTGGTAAGTTTAAATATGAGCAGCAAAAGCGCGATAAGATTCAGAAAAAGAATCAGGTTGTTTCTATTCTTAAAGAAATAAGAATGCACCCTAATACTGATGTTCATGATTTTGATTTTAAAGTTAAACATGCAGCTAATTTTTTAGAAGAAGGAAATAAAGTAAAAGTTAGTGTTATGTTTAAGGGTCGTGAGATGGCTTATACAGATCAAGGTGAAGAATTATTACAAAGGTTTATTGATAAATTGGAAGATCTTGCAAAAGTTGAATCTCCAATTAAATTGGAAGGACGAAATATGGCAACCATACTAGTTCCTCAATCAAAGAAAATAAAAAAAACAAATAAGTAGGAATATCATGCCAAAAATGAAAAGTAATCGTGGTGCTTCTAAATCGTTTAAGAAGACCGCATCCGGAGGTTTTAAAAGAAAGAAAGCTTACAAGAGCCACATTCTTACTTCTAAAACCACAAAACGAAAAAGAAGCCTTAGGAAAGGCACATTAGTAAGTGATGCCGAACATAAACGTGTACGGATAATGGTACAATAATTTAAAGGATAAAAAATGCCAAGATCAAAAAATAAAGTTGCTTCGCATAGAAGAAGAAAAAACAGATTAAAGCTTGCTAAAGGTTATTGGGGTAATCAAGGTAACGTACTAACCGCGGCAAAGAACGCTATTGATAAAGGTTTAGGACATGCGTACAGAGATAGAAAACTCAAAAAAAGAGTTTACAGATCGCTTTGGATTGTTAGAATTAATGCTGCTGCAAGAATGAATGGTACAACATATTCCAGATTGATTGATGCACTAAATAAAAAAGGTGTTGATATCAACCGTAAAGTTCTTGCTAGTTTAGCTGCTGAAAATCCAACAGCTTTTTCTGAAGTAGTTAAATTTTCTATCAACTAATTTTATACCCTCTTAGGATTTATCGAATATTTTTATCCTGTGAGGGTATTTTTTATTTAAAGAATATCTATGCTTGATAAAAACATATCTGAAATTAAAGAAAGTTTTTACACTGATATAAAATCTGTTTCTTCACTAAAAGATGTTGAAGAAATACGATTAAAATATTTTAGTAGAAATGGTCTTGTTTCACAACTTTTTGAAGACCTGAAAGATGTTGTGAAAGAAGAAAAACCAATACTCGGTAAAAAATTAAATCTTCTCCGCAACGAAGTTTCATCCTACTTTGAAGAAGTAAAAGACAGAATATCCTCCTCTCAATCAAGTAATGAAAATCAAATCGATCTGACTTTACCCGGTAATCAATATATTGTCGGGAGTAAACATATACTTACTCAAACACTCGATGAAATAAAATCAATCTTTAAAGGATTGGGTTTTTCTGTTGCCAACGGACCTGAACTGGAATCTGATTATTATAATTTTGAAACGTTAAATTTTCCTGCCGATCATCCTGCACGCGATATGCAGGACACTTTTTTTGTAAGTAAGGATTTTTTACTTCGCACACATACAACACCGGTGCAAATCAGAATTATGGAAAAACAAGCACCGCCAGTTCGTGCAATTATGCCTGGCAGAGTTTATCGTAACGAAGCAGTAAGCGCAAGAAGTTATTGTATGTTCCACCAGGTTGATGGAATTTATGTTGATACCGATGTAACATTTGCAGAACTAAAAGGAACGTTAGTATCGTTTGCTAAGCAGTTCTATGGATCGGATTTGAAATACAGATTTCGCCCTAGCTTTTTTCCATTCACGGAACCAAGTGCCGAAATGGATATCACTTGTTATCTCTGCAAAGGTAAAGGCTGCAAGATTTGTAAAAACTCAGGCTGGCTAGAGATTCTTGGCTGCGGAATGGTTGATCCGAACGTTTTTAAATTTGTTAATTATGATTCTGAAAAATATACCGGTTACGCATTTGGAATGGGAATTGAAAGAATTGCATTGCTGAAATATGGCATTACCGATATAAGAATTTTCTTTGATAATGATTTGAGATTCTTAAAACAGTTTTAATGTGGAAAAAAGAAAATGAAAATCTCACTTAGTTGGATAAAAGAATTTGTTGATTTGAATGACATCAGCACTGAAGACATTGTTGAAAAACTTACAATGTCCGGTTTAGAAGTTGAAGATGTTGTTGATCAAAATAAACTTTATAAAAACTTTATTGTTGGACTTGTTAAAGAATCAGAAAAACATCCAAACGCTGATAAACTCTCTATTTGTAAAGTGTTTGATGGTAAAACTGATTTACAAGTTATATGCGGTGCACCAAATGTAGCAGCTGGACAGAAAGTCGTATTTGCACCAATCGGAACTATAATTCCAAATGGTAATTTTGAAATTAAAAAAGCAAAGATTCGCGGTACTGAATCTAACGGAATGATTTGTGCGGAAGATGAATTGCTTTTAAGTGATAATCACGATGGAATAATGATCTTAGATGAATCACTTGAAGCAGGAAAGTCAATATCAGAAGCATTAAATCTTAACGATGTAATTTTGGAAATTGCAATCACTCCAAATCGGCCTGATGCTTTATCGCATATTGGTGTTGCTAGAGATCTTGCAGCTTTGTTTGATCGCGATTTAAAAATTCCCGAAATCAAACTAAGCGAGGTTGAAGAAGATATTAATAAATTAGCCTCCATTGTAATTGAAGATAAGACTAATTGTCCTCGTTACATCGCAAAAGTTGTCAAAGATGTTCAGATTAAAGAATCACCGGCCTGGTTAAAGGATAGATTAGAAAAAATTGGTTTAAGACCAAGAAATAATATTGTTGACATTACCAATTTAGTGTTACACGAATGCGGACAACCGCTGCATGCATTTGATCTTGATAAATTAAATGACCAAAAGATCGTTGTAAAAAGCACTAACTCTGAAACTGCATTTACAACTCTTGATTCAAAAGAAAGAAAATTACCACAAAACACATTAATGATTTGCGATGGCAAAAATGAAGTTGCTATTGCAGGAGTAATGGGTGGTGAAAATTCTGAAATTAGTCAATCAACAAAAAATATTTTGATTGAAAGCGCATATTTCAATCCATCAAGTATAAGAAAAACTTCTAAAGCTTTAGGGTTAAGTACAGATGCTTCTTACAGATTTGAAAGAGGAACTGATCCAAATATTACCAAATATGCCGCTGAACGATGCGCACAATTGGTTTCAGAATTAGCGGGTGGAAAAATTGCAAAAGGAATTCTTGATGTTTATCCAAATGTTATTTATCCAAAAGAAATTGAGTTAAGATTTTCTCGTACAACAAGAATTTTAGGCTACGATGTACCATCTGAAAAAATAAAGAATATTCTTTCGAGATTAGGATTAGCAACAAAAGTATTGAATGACGACAAGTTATTAGTTTCGGTTCCAACATTCCGCCCTGATATTGAGCGCGAAATTGATTTGATTGAGGAAATAGCAAGAATAAATGGTTACGATAATATTCCTACTGTTTCAAAAATAAATATCACCCTCGAAAAGAAAACAGACGAAACAGAAATTGATGAACAAATAAGACAAGCAGCAACCGCACTTGGATTTTTTGAGATGATTAACAATCCACTTCAATCTGAAAATGATGCAAAACTTACGGGCAATCCGGTTCATATTTCAAATCCTTTAAGTGCTGATATGGAATGTTTAAGAACATCATTGTTATCCGGTGCTTTGATTACACTATCAAAAAACATTAGACAAGGTGTAAAAGATTTAAAGTTATTTGAAATCGGTGATACTTTCAATAAAATTTCTGAGGACGAAATAAAATCTTTCACGGATTTTAGAGAAACCCAAAATTTGTTGTTTGTTATTAGCGGAAAAGAGGAGATTAAACGATGGAATTCTGATGAAAAAGAATCAGATTTTTATCTCCTAAAAGGTTTGGTGGATTCATTTTTAAGCAAAATAGCGCTTGACAATGTTTTGATTGATTCATATTATTCGACTGCAAATGTAATTTACGCCTATTACTTAACAAAAAGCTTTAAAGATATTGAGTTTGGTAGAGGCGGAAAAGTAAAAAGTGATGTTCTTAAACAATTTGATATCAATCAGGATGTTTACTGTTTTGAATTTGATTTATCGGCGTTAAAAACCGTTCAATCAAATCCAAAATCTTATACTGATCCTTTAAAGTTCCCTAAAATTATTAGAGACTTTGCTTTTGTTTTGGATAAATCAGTTAAATATCTTGATGTAAGTGATTTTATAAAAAAGAAAAGTTCACAGCTTCTTAAAGAAGTTTCTTTGTTTGATGTTTTTGAAAGTGATACACTGGGACAGGATAAGAAAAGTTTAGCATTTTCTCTTGAGTATTATGAACAAAACAGAACTCTTACAGAAGATGAAGTTGAAAAAGATTTTAACAATTTAATTGCACTTATAACCAAAGAGTTTAAAGCTCAATTACGAGGATAATAATTGGTTGACTTAGCAAAATACGACTCAATAATACATGATCTTTCAGCAATCGAATCTGAAATTGCCACTTTAGGCAATAAGCTTAAAGACACAGAAGAAAGAAAAACTGAATTAGAAATTCAAGTTGCAAAACTTCGACAGGATAATTCAATTTTACAAAAAAAAATTATTGAATTAGAACAAGAAATTTTATTGTCCAAACAGGATGAAGAGGGTAATATATTCAATACATTAAATACCAAGGAGAAGGAAAATTTAAAGTTAAAGTTACAGGATATAATTTCTAAAATTGATTTTCACTT
The DNA here is from genome assembly GCA_963706055.1 of uncultured Ignavibacteriales bacterium. Classification (GTDB taxonomy): domain Bacteria; phylum Bacteroidota; class Ignavibacteria; order Ignavibacteriales; family Ignavibacteriaceae; genus IGN3. The sequence goes on from CAVPND010000020.1 coordinate 22,448, forward strand.
GAGTTCATAAAAATAGTTCTTAATAATAAAATGATTGTTTGATGGTGTAGATATTTCAATGACTGATAAAAAGAAGCTAAAAATAAAAATCTTTGATAAAGAGTATTCTCTACTTGTAGAAAATGAAGAAATAGCAAAAGAGCTGGCAATTTATGTTAATAAGGTAATGGAAGAGACCAAGGACGAATTACCCGATCAACCTGCTCAAACCATAGCTATAATTGCTTGTTTAAATATTGCCTACGATTTATTTATTGAAAAAAATAAAAACCGTGAGTTTCTAATACAAGCCACTGATAAAATTAAGAGAATAAAGCTTCTGCTAAAAGAACCTGAAATGTCTGACCCATCTTAAAGTTTACCGCACTGCCGTTTTTTAATGAAAAACTAACAGTTGAATTAATAGGGAGTGTGACCTTCGGAGCGTATTACAGGCCTCAACTCAACTAGTTTGAGTCTCTAACTTGTTGGAGCAGTGGAAGTAAAAAGCTTTCGAGCGCGTTCCCACCGTGCATTAATAGGGTTTTTCCTATTAGCCGCGGCAGTGTCGGTATTTATAAAATATATACAGTACGGAGGAAATATGGATTTGATTATTATAATACCAATGGTTGTGGTTCTAATTGTATTGTTCTTTTATTTAGGATGGATGTTTAATTCAAAGGTTGGTAAAAAAAGTATTGTTGCTGCAGAAGAAAAAGCTGAATCAATAATCCAGGATGCTAAAAAGGAAGCTGCTAACACCAAGCGAGAAAAACTTCTGGAAGTAAAAGATGAGTGGTACAAAAAGAAAATTGAGTTTGATACTGAAGTAAACCAGAAGAAACAAAAACTTTCTAATCTTGAAAAACAGATTCAGCAGCGAGAAGAGAACAGTGAAAAAAAATTCGATCTTGTTTTGCAGAAAGAAAAAGAATTAAGAAAACTTGAAAAACAACTTCAGGATTTTAAAGTAAATCTTGATGAAAAATCGATAGAGATTAAAAATCTTGAAGCACAACAGAATGATAAACTTGAAAAAATCTCTGGCTTAACTTCTGAAGAAGCTAAAAAAATGCTTGCCGAGAATATGGTTAACCAGGCCAAAATAGACGCATCACAGACCATTAAAGAGATTCACGACCGTGCAAAAGCAGACGCAAAAAAAGAAGCACAAAAAATAATTGTTCAGGCAATCCAAAGGACTGCGGCCGATTATTCTATTGAAACTACTGTCTCAGTTGTTCAGATTCAGAACGATGAAATGAAGGGAAGAATAATTGGTAAGGAAGGGCGAAACATTCGTGCATTTGAATCAGCTACAGGCGTAGATGTAATTGTTGATGATACTCCTGAAGCGGTTATCCTTTCATCATTTGACCAATTTAGAAGGGAAATTGCAAGATTATCTTTAGAAAGATTAATTTCTGATGGTAGAATTCATCCCGCTAGAATAGAAGAGGTTGTAGAAAAAGTAACTCAGGAATTAGAGGAAGAAATTCAAAGAGAAGGTGAGAATACAATATTGCAACTTGGTTTACACAATATGCACGGTGAGCTAGTTAAACATATTGGAAAGATGAAATATCGATCAAGCTACGGACAAAACCTTTTACAGCACAGCGTTGAAGTTGCATACTTAACTGGAATTATGGCTTCTGAATTAGGACTAGATCCTGTTATGGCTAAAAGATCCGGTTTGCTTCATGATGTTGGTAAAACAGTTGATAAAAGCATTGAAGGTCCGCATGCTTTGCTTGGCTATGATTTAACAAAAAGATTTAAGGAACACCCTATTGTTGTTAATGCTGTTGGGTCTCACCATGAAGATATTGAAATGGAACATCCGATAGCAGCACTTGTTCAATCAGCAGATGCGATAAGTGGTGCAAGACCAGGTGCTCGTAGAGAACCTTTAGAAAGTTATGTAAAGCGTTTAGAGAATCTTGAACAATTAGCAAAATCTTTTGAAGGGTGTTGCAAAAACTTATGCCATACAAGCCGGCAGAGAAGTTAGAGTTGTTGTTGAACATGATAAAATAGATGATGCAGGAGCGGATAGACTGGCGAGGGAAATAGGTCAAAAAATTGAAGAGGAAATGGATTATCCAGGTCAGATTAAAGTTGTTGTAATTCGTGAAGTTAGAAAAATAGGTTACGCTAAGTAAATTTTATGAAAGGGCTTTAAGCCCTTTCTTTTTTTAAGGATGACATTAATGAAAATTGGAATAACCGGCAACATAGGATCAGGTAAAAGTACTTTTTCTGGTTTTGCTGAAGAATCTGGATATATAGTCTTAAAAGCGGATGATATTTCCAAAAATATTTTAGAATCTGATGAAAAAGTAAAAAAATTAGTAACTAAAGAATTTGGTGAAAAATCATTTAAAGATAGTAAACCAAATAAAAGTTTTTTGGCAAAAGAAATCTTTAATAATCCTGAAAAACTGCAAAAGTTAGAATCAATCCTTCATCCACGCGTTATAAAATCTATAGAAAATTCTTTTTCAGAATTATTAAAATCTACTAAAGTTGTTTTCGTAGAAGCGGCTTTAATTTATGAAGCAGATATGGAAGCAATGTTTGATTATGTAATTTTAATCACTGCTAAAAGAGATATAAGACTTGCAAGAAAGATTGCCTCTGGAGTTAGTGAAGAAGATTTTGTAAGCAGGGAATTAAATCAAATTCCAGAGGAAGAAAAAAAGAAACGTGCTGATTTTATTTTTTTAAATGATGGCAATCTTAAAGAATTAGGAATGAAATTTAGACTTTTATTACTAACGCTGGGAATAAAATAGTTCCAACTTTGGATTGTTATTCCCACCGCCATTGGCATCCAGATGGCAGAAAGTTCGAATTTTATTGGATATTAAATAGATTCCCGTTTTTACAAGAATGACGATATAAAAAATTTATAAAATATTTTTCATTTATAGTATTACAACTGATTTCTTCATTCAAAAACTCACTCGCAACGACTTCCAAAATATTTTTATTCCGTCAATAAAAAACACTAAATTTACAAAGCAAAAATTCAGGAGTTTGTTGTGGATGCTTTCAATAATCTTATTGTTCGTATTGTTAAATTATTACCAAAACCAGTTGTTGGGTTCTTTTCTAAAAAATATATAGCGGGTGAAACTCTTCAAGAAGCTGTTGACTTTGTAAAAAAATTAAACTCTAAGGGTATCTATGCTACAATAGATGTACTCGGTGAATCGGTTGCAAATAAAGAAGAATCAATTCTGTGCAAAAAAGAAGCGTTAGAAGTTTTAGATGCTATTGAGAAAAATAAATTGATGGCAAATCTTTCAATCAAGCCTACACAGATGGGGCTGGCGATTGATGAAGAGTTTGCTTATGTACAAATACTTGAGCTGGTGAAAAAAGCTGCTGAGTATAAAAATTTTGTTCGCATCGATATGGAAGACTCACCATTTACAGACAAAACTTTAAATCTTTACAAAAAAATTTATGCTGATTATAAAAATGTAGGTGTTGTCATTCAATCTTATATGAAGCGTTCTCTGGATGATGTTATTTTACTTAACAAAATTGGGACTAATTATAGATTGTGCAAAGGGATTTATGTTGAGCCGGCAGCAATTGCATTCAAAGACAAGCAAGAAGTTCGAGATAATTATATGAAACTGCTTGATCAAATGTTTAAAGATGGAAATTATGTTGGTATTGCAACTCACGATAAACCTTTAATCGATGCAGCTTATACTCGAATTAAGGAACAAAATATTGCCAAAGAAAAATTTGAATTTCAAATGCTGCTTGGTGTTCGTGAAGATTTGAGAGATAAGATAAACAGCGACGGTTATAAGATTAGAATTTATGTTCCTTATGGTAAAGATTGGTATGCCTACTCGGTAAGACGATTGAAAGAAAATCCTTCCGTTGCAGGTCATATTGTAAAAAGCTTTTTAACTTTTGGAAGAAGATGATAGTTTTAGGTATTGAAAGTTCGTGTGATGAAACTTCGGTTGCGATAATTAAGAATGATGAGTTAACCGCTAACTTAATCGCTTCCCAGGATTTTCATAAAAATTATGGTGGAGTTGTACCTGAGTTATCCAGCCGCGCCCATCTTCAAATGGTAAACCCACTTGTTAAATCTGCGCTAGATAAATCTAAAATAGAATTAAAAGATATTGATCTTATCGCCGCAACTGCTGGTCCTGGCCTAATTGGCGCATTACTTGTTGGATTAACATATGCAAAAGGATTAGCATTTGGATCGAACAAACCGTTTATTGGGGTTAATCATATTGAAGGCCATATATTTTCTGGCTACTTAATGACTCAAAAACCTGAATTCCCATTTTTGTGTTTAGTTGTTTCCGGCGGGCATACTTTATTACTGCTCGTTAAAAGTTTTACAGAAATATATAAGCTTGGCAGTACAGTTGATGACGCCGCAGGCGAAGCCTTTGATAAAGTTGCAAAACTTTTAGGGTTAGGTTATCCGGGCGGACCTAAAATTCAAAACGCTGCAAAGCTTGGTGATGGTAACAGGATAGACTTTCCGGTTTCTGATTTAAAACAAAAATTAAATTTTTCCTTTAGCGGATTGAAAACTGCCGTTCTTCGTTATGTGCAATCACAAGGCGGAGTTGATAATCTGGATGAGCAGCATAAAAATGATATAGCTGCATCATTCCAAATAGCGGCGGTTAAAGCATTAACAAGAAATGTAAAGCGTGCATTGCAAAAATTTGATGTTAAATCAATTTCAGTGGTTGGCGGAGTTGCAGCAAACAAGCATCTGAAGTCCGAAGTGACAGAACTTGCAAATGAATTTGGTAAATCAATAATTATTCCAGATTTACAATTTTGTGGTGATAATGCAGCAATGATTGCTATTAGGGGAAAATCACTTTATGAAAGTGGAGTGAGAGATACACTTTCCTGCAAACCATTTCCAGCTCTTAGTGAAAACCATTTCTTAGAGTTTTAAAAAACTTGTTGGTTGTTACAAAAAAGAATTATTTTAAATAGTAAATGAAAACTAAAATCAGATTTTTACTGAGTAAAAAAGAATATATAATCATATTAGCATTTTTTATTGCAATTGTTTTTATTGGCTTTCTAACATTTTTCACTCCAAATCATTTTAATAAACCGGCACCCTTTACTTTTGAAATTAAAGATGGGGAATCATTTAATAGCGTTACTGAAAGACTTTTCGAACAAAATATTATTCCCAATAAATTTAACTTTAAAGTAGCGGCATTCCTTTACGGAGCCGAAAGAAATATTAAAGCAGCACGATTTTACATCCCAAATGATTTAAGCTACCTAGATTTATTGGATTTATTCGTAAATGGTCCTGCTGATTATTTAAAACCGATAAAAATAAACGACGGTCAAACTCTTAAATGGCTTGGTGCAAAAGTAAAACGCGATGTTAAGATTGATTCCGCTGCATTTGTAAATCTTGCAACAGATAAAGAGTTTATAAAATCACTGGGATTAGATGTTCCGACTTTAGAGGGATATTTGTTCAGCAAAAAATATAAAGTTTATGAAAACTCAACGCCTCAAGAAGCAATAAAATTATTCTACAAAGGCTTTACTGATTTCTTTACAGACACGTTAATTCAAAGAGCAAAGAATATTGGTTTAACAGTTCATCAGGTATTAACTCTTGCGTCTATCATTAAAGGAGAGACAAATCTTGTAAGTGAAATGCCAACAATATCAGCTGTTTATCATAATAGATTAAGAATTGGAATGAGATTGCAAGCTGATCCTACAATTCAATATTTGCTTCCGGATGGTTGGCGCAGATTAACATATGCTGATTTAAAAATTGATTCAAAGTACAACACTTATAGATACTCCGGTCTACCTCCTGGACCAATAAATAATCCTGGTGCAAGTGCAATTTTGGCAGCACTTTATCCGGATAAGAATAATTATTTGTATTTTGTAGCTAATGGAAAAGGCGGACATAGATTTGCTAAAACATATTCCGAACATCTAAAAAATGTAATTCATTATCGAAAATGGTTAAAAGAACAAAACAATCAATAAAATATATTTTATTTAGTGCATCGCTTTATTTTATATCTAGTTGTGCAAACCAATTACCACCAGGCGGCGGAGATATTGATAGAGTACCGCCAGAAATAATTTATTCTTATCCTGAAAACGAAACAACAAACTTTAATGATGATTACATAGAGTTTGAATTTTCAGAATATGTGGATAAGCGATCTTTTAAGGATGCTTTATTTATTTCTCCCGCATTGGATGAACAACCTGAAATCAGCTGGAACGGTACCTCTGTTGAAATAGCATTCCCAAATGGATTGAAAGACAGTTTAACTTATGTTGTTACTGTTGGTACTGATGTTGTTGATTTGAATAGTAAAAACAGGATGGAAAATTCTTTTTCATTTTCTTTTGCTACAGGTAATAAAATTGATAAACGAAGTATTGAAGGAAAAGTTTTTGGTAAAGATGCTGAAGGCTCTTTAATTTTTGCTTATAAATATTCTGACGACACAACAAAATATCTTTCCAAAAAGCCGGACTATCTTTCTCAGATTGGCAATGATGGAAGTTATAAACTTAGCGGGCTAGCGGAATCAATTTACAGAGTGTTTGCCGTAAAAGACCAGTTTAGAGATTTTTTGTATCAGGCTGATCAGGATTTGATTGGAATTCCAAGTAGAGATATCGTTTTGACCAAATCAGATTCATCATATTCGGGGTTAGATTTTTTTCTAATGAAAGTTGACACAGTTAGACCACGGCTGCTTAGTTCTGTAATGACAGATGAGAATCACATAGTAATTAATCTTAGTGAAGAGTGCGATTCAATAACTTACCTGGCAGAAAATTTTCAAATTATCGACTCAACAACAAATACAATTATTCCAATTGAATATTCATATCATCCTAAGCCTAAAAGAGAAGAGTTTGTCCTTGTTCAAAAAAGCAAACTAATTCCGGAAAACAATTATTTTTTACTTGCTAAAAATTTACGTGATTTGGAAGGCAATCTTTATCAAAATGAACTAAGCAGTTTTGTTGTTTCGGAAAAAATAGATACCTCTGCACCTAAATTGATTCGAACCAGTCCTAATAGAAATGGTTCAACAGATTTTAAAGAAGCCCAAATAATTCTTTTTTTTGATGATGCCATAGATAACAATCAAATTAAAAATTCGATTGAATTTACAGATACGGCTAGAAATAAAATTTATTTTAATTTGACACGAATTGATGATGCAACTTTTTCAATTAGACCCGAAATAGATTTAAAGCCGGAAAAAAATTATGAAATAAAAATTGACTTAAATAATTATCCTGATGCCGCGGGAAATAAAGTCGATTCAATTTTTATTCTCAAGTTTCAGACAATTACGGGTGTTGAATTTACAGGAATAGCGGGAATGGTGAATACAATAAAAGATAATGTTGTTGTTGTATTAGAAAATTCAAGAGATTCTAAAAAGTTTTTTACCGCATCACCTGATAAAACAATGACTTATTCTTTTGAAAGGATAATAGCCGATACATATACTATATGGGTATATTCTGATACAGACAGCAGCAGAACTTTTAATAAGGGATTTCCGGAACCATTTAGAAAATCAGAAGAATTTTACGTTGTCCCTGATACTATAAAACTTCGTCCTAGATGGGGGATAACTGATTATAACATTGAATTTAAGTAAATCTTGTGGAGGGTCTTAGATGAAATAATCTATTTTTTGAATATTATGTCTCCATCTTTTATAGTATGAGAAAGTAGATTTCGTCCAACATTATAAACTATATCTGAATAATCATCAGTACTAAAGACAGCAAAATCTGCTTTCTTACCAAGCTCTATACTTCCAACTATTTTTTCTCTATCAAGAGTTTTTGCTGCATTGATTGTAACAGCATTTATAATTTCTTCAATTTTCATTTTCATTTTTATAGCAGCAAGACTCATAATTAAATGTAAATTTAATATGTTTGAAGAACCAGGATTATAATCAGTTGCAAGGGCGAGAACTGCGTTATTCTCAATTAACTTTCTGGCAGGTGCAAATTGATAATCCAGGAAAAGTGAAACTCCTGGTAGAAGAACGGCAACTGTGTTGCTCTCTGAAAATTTTGTCAAATCTTTGTCTTGTAAAACCTCTAAGTGATCGACACTTATTGCATTATGTTTTAAGGCAACGTCCAATCCTCCAACATTGTTAAATTGTTCTGAGTGAAGTTTGATTTTTAATCCCGACTTAACAGCAGCAGAAAATATTTTATCAATTTGTTTTGAGGAAAATGCAGTTGTTTCACAAAACCCATCGCAAAAATCTGCCAATTTATTTTTGGCGATGTGCGGAATCATTTCATCAACGATCAATTCAACATAGTCCTCTTGATTATTATTAAACTCCGTTGGAAAGGTGTGAGCACCAAGAAAGGTAGAAACTATATCTATTGGAAATATTTCATTAATTATTTTAATAGCATGTAATAGCTTTATTTCATTTTCAAAATTTAAACCATAACCGCTTTTTATTTCCAGTGTTGTTACACCCTGAGAAATAAATTCTTGTATTCTTGGCTTCATCAAATCAACAAGATCAGTTAAGGTGGAATTTCTTACTGCAGAAACTGTAGTGTTTATTCCGCCGCCTCTCTTTGCAATTTCTTCATAATGTACACCCGCAGTTTTTTCTTTAAACTCATTTGCTCTTGAACCTGCGAACGCTGTGTGTGTATGACAATCGATTAATCCGGGGAGAATAATATTTCCAGATAAATCAATCTTTTTCTCAAATTGAATTTTAGATATAGAGTGGTTTGGAATGAAATCTTTTATTATTCCATGTTCACAAAAAATGGAATGATTTTCTAGAACATCAAGCTCTGATAAATCTTTGCCACGCTTGTAATTTTTACCATCGGTGTTACAAGTTACAATTTGTGAAACGTTGGTTAAAAGAGTTTTCATTACTTGTAAATATTTATTTTATCTTTAACAACTTTGGCTTCTTTATGCCCAAGCTGATTGAGTTTAAATCTTAAATCATCCGCAGTTTTCTGTGATTCAAAATCGCCAGCTTTTACTTTGTAAAAGGGAGGTTCAAAATCTATGTAAACTTCATAAATAGTTTGGCTAAAATAAATATCGGCTTTAACCTGATTTGCTTCTTCGATATTATCTGTTGTTAAGACCAACACTCTAAACCCATCTGCAGTACCAACTAAAGATTTTGTTTTAGTTTCAATATCAGGTGAGCCATAATCAAACCAAATATTTTGATTTTTAAAAATAGGTTTATTTTTCTTTTCGGGAACAATTATCTTTGTCTTGTATGGTGTGATATCAAAATCTTCGTCGATAATTGGTTTAATACTTTCGTCCTTATTTTCATCTGATTCATTAGACGGGTTATTTTTGTCAACTTTATCATATCTGCTGCCTGTCGAAGCTGAGCAACCATATATAATTAAAACTGTTAGCAAGGTTAGGAGTAATCTTTTTATTATAAATATTGGTTTATACATGATATTTCTTCGATTTAAACTTGTACAAATATAACCTTTTTTCTCTAAAGCTATTAAATCATATAAAATCTATAAGTATTTAGCAGTTGAAGTTTGAATATTATATTATGCTTTTTTTTGAGAACTCACGCATTTTTTCGTATTTTTGCATTATCATTAATAAAAGAATAACAAAATGGCTGCAAAAAAACTTAAAATATTATTTGTAACATCCGAGGTTGTACCGTTTGTAAAAACGGGCGGTCTTGCCGATGTTTCATCTGCTTTACCTCAAATGTTATCAGAATTAGGCCACGAAGTTAGGATTGTGATTCCAAAATATGGTGCCGTTGACGATAGAAAATTTAAAATTCATGAAATTGTAAGATTAAAAGATCTTCAAGTTAAAATTGGTGATAAAGAAGTAGTATTTTCTTTAAAATCCTGTTTTCTGCCAGGTCCAAGGGTAAGGGTTCAAATTTATTTTCTTGATAATCAAGAATATTTTGGTAGCAGAAATAGTTTATATGACGACCCAAAAACAGGAAAATATTACCCTGATAATGATGAAAGATTTATTTTATTAAGTAGATCTGTCATGGAACTGATCATCAAGCTAGGATGGATTCCTGATGTAATTCATCTTAATGATTGGCAATGTGGTTTAATACCGGCGTATTTAAAAACTATTTACAAAGATCAGGAAGGTTTTGATCAATTTAAAACATTATTTACCGTACATAATTTAGCGTATCAAGGTGAGTTTCCTGCATCAACTTTTAAGAAAACAGAATTACCAAAAGAGCTGGAATCAGTTTCTAAAGGAATAATTCACAATGGTAAAGTGAATTTTATGAAAAGCGGTTTGATGTTTGCCGATGTCATAAATACAGTTAGTCAAACTTATGCAAGTGAAATTAGAACCAAAGAAGAATATGGTGAAGGATTAAAAGATATCCTTGCAAAAAGAAAAGATTCTTTATACGGTATTGTAAATGGAATTGATAAGAATGTTTGGAATCCAGAAAAAGATAAACTCATTCCCAAAACTTTTTCATCAAAAAACATTGAAGAAAAACTAACTAATAAAAAAGAACTTGCTGATAGATTTGGATTAACATACGATGAAAAGATTCCGATAATTGGTTTAATATCTCGATTATATGATTCAAAGGGTTTTGATATTATTCAAAAGGCTTTTCCTGAATTAATGAAATTAAATGTTCAGATAATTTTACTAGGAACCGGTGAGCAAAAACATCATACTTTCTTTGATAAGATGGCTTCAAAATATCCTAAAAAGTTTGCTAGTTATCTTGGCTTTAATGATGAACTTGCACATTTAATTGAAGCCGGTTCAGATATGTTTTTAATGCCCTCTAAATATGAGCCCTGCGGCCTGAACCAAATGTACAGTTTAGTTTACGGGACTGTTCCTATCGTTAGAGAAACTGGCGGATTAGCTGATACTGTAATAAGGTTTAACGATAAAACCGAAGAAGGTAATGGATTTGTTTTCAAAAAATATAATTCCGCTGATATGTTAAAAGAAATTAAAAGAGCAGTAAAGATTTTTGGAGATACTAAAATCTGGCAGAAGATTATGCGTTCCGGTATGAAATCAGATTTTAGCTGGGATTCCTCAGCCAAAAAGTATATTGAATTATACAAGACCATGCTTTCTTCTGACTAATTGATGTTAAGTAAAGCTGTTTTTTTAGATAGAGACGGAACATTAAATTTAGATCCGGGTTACATTAGTGATCCAAAAGATTTAACGTTGTTTTCTGATACAGGATTTGTTCTTGCCGCTCTTAAAAACGATCATCATTTCAAATTAATAGTGATATCAAATCAAGCTGGAATTGCAAGAGGAATTATTACGGAGGAGCAAGTAATCTCTGTAAATAATGAGTTGAATAAAAAGCTATTAGATTTTAATGTACAAATTGATGCATTTTATTATTGCCCATTTCATCCCGATTTTAGCAGCAATACTGAAATTCTTTGCAGAAAACCATCACCAAAAATGATTTTTGATTCAGCAAAAGCTTTTAATATTGATCTTTCAATATCATATTTTATCGGAGATAGCTCAACAGATATTCAGGCAGGATTGGCAGCAAACCTTAAGACAATATTAGTTAAAACAGGTAATGGTGCAGAAAGCATTTCTATCTTGCAAAATGATAATTATTTTCCAAGCTTTGTAGCTGAAAATTTAACTGACGCTTATAATTTTATAATTAAAGATTCTACCGGAGTAACACTTAGTGAGTAATAAGATTTTTCTATCCTTCATTTCAATCTTTATAATATTTCTATTAGTTGGTTGCAATGATGATCCAACAGATCTGGGAGTTGGATTTCTATTGCAAGACGGTGTTGAAGTATTAACTTTAGATTCTTCTACAGATTCAATACCTCAACATTCTAATTACTTCAAAAAGGTTATTAATTTGGGTGCATCAGATCATCTTTTAGTCGGTAAAGCAGAAAACGTTACAGCAAAAACCTTGATGAGGTTTGCCTTTTTAATTCCGGATTCCATTAAAGCAGAATTACAAAAGAAATCATTAACAGTTATTGATTCATATATAGAACTGACAAAGGATTATTCTTTCGGTGATTCTATAGCCCCATTTGACTATAACGTCTTTAAAATAACAAGCGGTTGGTCATCTGCAACTTTTACTGCCGATTCAAATCTAACATTTGAAGAGGTTGATTTGAGTTCCAATAGAACATCTTTAAATGATTCAGTTTACTCCTTTAATTTAGATACCACTCTTGCTTCAGCATGGCTGCAAAACTTCGTAGATACATCAGCTGCCTCAAATTATGGAATAATGATCAGTCCAACCTCTAACTCACAGAAAGTTTTGGGTTTTACAGCATTTAATGTAAATGGTGTAAATGATCCGAGGTTAAGAATTATTGTACAAAAACCCGGTGCCTACATCGATACTCTTGTAGGATATATTTCTGCAGATATAAGCGCTGTTTATGGTGAATTACTGAATACTGTAAGTGAAAATTTATACATTCAATCAAGTTTAACTTCTGAAATGAAATTATTATATGATTTATCAGTATTGCCAAACGATTGCGTAATTAATTCAGCTAAACTTACTTTAACACTAGATACTCTTCAGACTAAAACGGGAAGCAATTTTATAAATTCACTAAGAGTTTATCTCTTAACTGATTCAGTAAAAAATGAAATCAGTGATAGTTATTTATATACTCTGAGCAGAAACGGAGCAACATTTACAGGTGAGGTTACTAATTTATTTCGTGCCTGGAATAATAATGTCGATAACTTGGGTATGTTGATAAAAGCTTCCAGTGAATTAAGGGGTGTTGAAATATTTGCAATAAAAGGAAGCAATGCCGCAAACATTTTAGAAAGACCTAGATTAGAAATTGTTTATTCGAGGAAGAAGTAGCGTTAATGAAAAATTATATCCTAATATTTTTATTTTTGATTTTAGTTGTCAGCAATTATAATACTAGCGCTCAAAGCAGTTCTGTTTATTCAAGATATGGTGTAGGTGATATTGAGCTTGGGTATTCGCCTAAAATGATAAGTATGGGTGAACTTGGTATTGCTCAATTAGATCCCGATCATTTAGTTGTTTCAAACCCAGCAAGCTGGTCCGCATTAACAAGAACGAGAATTGAATTAAGTTTTGGTTACAGAGGTGTTCTAATTTCAGATGCAAATCAATCAAATTTTACCAGTGAAACTGATTTCAAAGGATTTACTATAGGATTTCCTGTTAGCAGATCAAATGGAATCGGTGTAGTAGCGGGACTAGTACCTTATTCAAGAGTAAGCTATAAAGCAGTAGAAAATACTATTTCTCAAAATACATTAACCCCATCTTACACTGTGTCTTATGAAGGGAAAGGCGGGTTATCAAAAGTGTTTCTTGGTTCATCTGCAAATTTACCGTTTGGTTTTTCTGCTGGTGCAACTTTAGATTATTATTTTGGCAATCAGAATTATCTTTCTACAGTTGAATTCGATGATCCCGATCTGAATATTAATACAATTTATGAGAATAATAGAAGAGCAACCGGATTTGGAACTACGCTTGGATTAATATCTTCAAATATTGCAAATGATCTTAATATTAATTTTCTTAGTGATTTAAGAGTTGGATTATCATTTAATTATTTTGGAAAATTAAACACGGATACAATATATACCTCAACTTCGCTCTTTTTATTAGACACTATTTCGATTGCGCAAACAGAAATGAAGATTCCTGCCAGAATTAATGGCGGCATAAGTTTTGTCCTATCAGATGAGTATAATTTTAATTTAGATTTTATGTATCAGCCAATGAGTAAGTTTAGCTTTAATAATCAAAATGATGCCAATTTGAGAGACGCTAATAAATTTAGTGCAGCTTTTGAATATAAACCTAAAAGAACAATGGGAATGACCACCTGGGAACAAATAGTTTGGCGCTGTGGTTTAAGTTATGAACAAACGCAGTATATTTTTAATGGACAGGGGATAAATCAGTATTCATTGTTTGGCGGTATGTCATATCCACTAGGAATTGATAACACAATAGATTTGGCCATACAGTATATAAATCGGGGTACAACAGAAAATAATCTGATAAATGAAAATTCAATTAGAGTTTATTTAGGTGTCAGTTTTGGCGAACTCTGGTTTTTAAATTTTGAAAAATAGTTCTTGTTAAATCATAAAGGTTAAAAAGTGAAAACATTAATACAAACAATCGTTATTGCATTTGTTCTGTTTGCATCTTCAAATATTGCTCAAACAAGTGATTCTATGAAAGTGTTAACGGATTATAGCTTGTTTTCAGAATATCATAAAAACAAAGACTTTGCAAGCGCATTACCATATGGGTGGAAAGTGATCGAATCACAGCCTACATGGTTTAGTAAATGGATTTACTACAAGATGGAAGAATGTTTCTGGTCTTTACATGATTCAGCAAGTACTGCCTCAGAATTGGTAGAATCTGTTCAAGATACCATTTTGTATTTTTATGATATCGCTATAAAATATAGATCGGAAGATAAAGGTTATTTCCAGGCACGTAAAGCTTACGTTTCAGAATTATGGTTAGCTAAATCAGCGGAAGAAACAATTCCACTTTACGAACAAGCAATAGCATGGCAGCCGGAACTATCTTCATTTTACTATAATCGGTTAGGTCAGCTTTACATTAACAATGATGATGGTATGAATGAGTATAAGCAAAAGGCAATTGATATTTATGCAATTTTAGCAGAGCGTGAACCTGAAAATCCCGTTTGGACTGAAATTCCTAAAAATCTATTTGAAAGTGTAGATACACTTTTGGAATACCTGAGAGTAACTTGGGAAAAAGACCCACAAAATGAAAAGAAAGCTAGGGCTTATGCTTTAACTGCTATCCAAGCAAGTGAATGGGCTCAAGCTCTAGCACCTTTAGAGTTTTTAATAAGTAAAGATCCGGAAAATATTGGATACTTAACTCAGCTTGGTAATGCTTATACAAAATTGGATAATGCAACAAAATCAGAAGAAATATTTGCTCGTTTGATAAAACTAGAACCAGGGAATAAAGACCACTATTTCTATTTTGGTAAAGCTTTAATGGATGCTGGAAAATATTCTCAGGCTAGAACTCAATTCCTAAAAGCTAGTGATGTTGGAAATGGATGGGCCTTACCAATATTTTACGAAGGATTTTTATATGAGCAATCAGCCAGTGGTTGCACTGATTTTGATAGAAAAGTAGTTTATCTTCTAGCTCAAAACACATATAGAAGAGCACTGAGTATGGATTCTAATCTGGGAGAAGCCAGAGATAGAATCAATGCCCTTTCCGGAGCAGTTCCAACGAAAGAAGATTACTTCTTCAGAGGAATAAAATCAGGACAATCGATGCCAATCACATGTGTTGGCTGGATAGGCAAAAGTGTTACTGCTCCCTAATTCTAGATCATAATTTTTAATTTGAAAAGGTTTCTTGAGATTTCAGGAAACCTTTTCTAATTTTGTTTAAATCATTCACATAAATAAGCGGTAAATATGGAATCATATCTAAAAAAAGATGCTGAAATTTATAAAGTTCTTCTATCCGAAATTGGACGACAAACCAACAAGTTAGAATTAATTGCTTCAGAAAATTTTGTAAGTCCAGCAGTTTTAGAAGCTGCCGGATCGGTGTTAACAAATAAATATGCAGAAGGTTATCCCGGCAAAAGATATTATGGAGGATGTGAATTTGTTGATCAGGCAGAGGATATTGCTCGAGACAGACTAAAAAAATTATTTGGCGCTGAATATGTAAACGTACAGCCCCATAGCGGTTCTCAAGCAAATATGGCTGTGTTGATGACTTTTCTAAAACCCGGTGATAAATTTTTAGGATTAAGTTTAGCACACGGTGGGCATTTAACTCACGGTTCACCTGTAAACTTTTCCGGAAAACTTTATGAGGCAGCTGGTTACGAACTCGATGAGGAAACTGGTTTACTAGATTATAATAAAATTTCTGATCTGGCAAAAAAAGAACAGCCAAAATTAATTATTACAGGCGCCAGTGCTTATTCACGTGATTGGGATTATAAAAAGTTCAGAGAAATTGCTGATTCTGTAGGAGCTTTTTTAATGTGCGATATGGCGCATCCCGCTGGGTTGATTGCAAAAGGTTTATTAAATAATCCCATAGAACACTGCGATATTGTTACTTCAACCACTCACAAAACCTTACGTGGTCCACGCGGTGGAATCATTTTAATCGGAAAAGACAAAGAAAATCCTTGGGGTATTACAACTCCAAAAGGCGATAGAGTTAAAATGCTTTCTGAGTTAATCGATAGCATGGTCATGCCGGGAATTCAAGGCGGACCTCTAATGCACATAATAATGGCAAAAGCTGTTTCATTTGGTGAGTGCTTAACTGATTCGTTTAAGGATTATGTTTTGCAGGTTAGAAAAAATGCTCAGTCATTATCATCAAAGTTAATGGATTATAATTTTAATGTAGTATCTGGTGGAACAGATAATCATTTGATGTTAATAGATTTATCAAACAAAAATATTACTGGTAAACAGGCTGAAATTTCACTAGAACATGCTGGTTTAACAGTTAACAAAAATATGGTTCCGTTTGATAAACGAAGCCCATTTGTAACAAGTGGAATTAGAATCGGAACACCTGCCCTTACGACTAGAGGAATGAAAGAAAAAGAGATGGAAACTATTGCTTCAATAATCGATAAAGCAATTTCCAATTTTGAAAATGAAAAAGTACTAAATAATCTCCAGGAAGATGTTAAAAAGTTTACTGCGTCATTCCCATTATTTGCAGGAAAGTAAGAATAAAAAATAATTGTGGCTGAAGATATATTAAAAGATGATGCTAATGATGGGGGAAATGAGCTTGAAAAGGAAATGTCTTTTCTTGAGCATCTTGAGGAATTAAGATGGAGAATTATATATTCGATACTAGGTATAGTAATAGGGACAATTATTGCTTGGATATTTATTGATTTTTTGGTTGAAGTTGTTTTACTAAAACCCGCAAAAGATTCAGGAGCAGTTCTTCAAAACTTACGCCCATTCGGGCAACTATTTTTATTCATGCAGATTGCCATCATGGTGGGGATGATAATTAGCATTCCAAATATTTTCTATCAGTTCTGGCAGTTTATTTCCCCAGCTCTAAGAAAAAAAGAGCGGCGCTACATTTTTTGGATTGTTGTATTTTCATCAATCTGTTTTTTAGGTGGAATAGCATTTGCATACTTTGCAATGCTTCCTTTAACGTTGCAATTTGCCGCTCAGTTTGGATCTGAATCGATAAAAAATGAATTTGCAATTGATGAGTACATGTCAATTATAATAAGTGTAATGCTTGCGGCAGGCTTGGTTTTCGAACTGCCTATGATTTCTTTTTTTCTGTCAAAACTTGGAATCTTAAAACCAAGTTTTATGAAAAAGTATAGAAGACACTCAATTGTTATAATTATGATTCTAGCTGCATTCCTAACACCCGGCGCTGATCCGGTTTCTCAAATTGTTTTAGCGGTTCCTTTGGTGGTTTTGTATGAGATAAGTATTTTAATTTCTAAAATATCCCAGAAAAAATCTTGAATAATCTCTCTTTAAAAGAAATAAGTAGTCCAATAAAAACTGAGATTGAACGTTTTGATGAAATCTTCAAATCAGCATTACGTTCAAATGTTGGATTAGTTGATCTGGTTGCAAGATATATCATTCGTCAAAAAGGTAAAAAGATTCGTCCTCTTCTAGTTTTGCTTTCCGCAAAAATATCAGGCGGTGTTACAGAAAGAACTTACCGTGGTGCAACACTTGTTGAACTTTTACATACTGCTACTCTTATCCACGATGATGTTGTTGATGATGCAGATAAGAGAAGGGGAATGTGGTCTATTAATGCTTTGTTTAAAAACAAAGTTGCTGTTTTGATGGGTGATTATTTGTTGTCGCGCGGACTAATGATTTCTGTAGATAATAAGGATTACGATTTTCTTGGAGTTACAACAAACGCGGTAAAAAGAATGTCTGAAGGTGAGCTCCTTCAAATACAAAAAACTAGAAAATTAGATATTGATGAAGAAACCTATTTTAAAGTTATTTCAGATAAGACCGCGTCTCTTCTAGAAACCTGTTGTGCTATTGGCGCAATGAGTACTACAGAAAATCTAGATCATATTGAAGCGATGCGAAATTATGGACATTCACTAGGAATGTCTTTCCAAATAAGGGATGATATTCTTGATTACGAAGGCAAGACTAATTTAATTGGTAAGCCTATTGGCGGCGATATTAAAGAAAAAAAAATTACATTACCACTTATCTATGCCCTTAACAGCGTTTCTCAAACAGAAGCTTCAAAAATTAGAAAGTTATTAAAGAATGGTAAAGATAATTTGAAAGTTAAAGAAGTGATGCAGTTTGTTAGTGATAATGGTGGAATAAATTATGCACTTAAAGTTGCGCAAAAATATTCTGATCAGGCAAAAGACTCACTAAATATCTTTCCAGATTCCGAAACAAAACATTCAATGCAAGCGTTGGTAGATTTTGTAACTGCAAGAAAAAACTAAACTAACTTTTTTTAGTACCTTCCTTATAATCAAAACCTTTTATTGGCTCACGTAAAGTTAAAACAGGACAGGGAGCTTTTCTTACAACTTTTTCTGCTGTGCTGCCAAACAAAATATGTTCAACTCCACTATGACCATGAGTTGCAATGATTATCAGATCCGCATTTTCTTCTTTTGCTGTTTCGATTATTTCCACAAATGGTTTACCTGTTTTGATAACTGTTTTAACATTATTTGCTCCAGTTATTTCGTTCTTTGCAAGTTTTTGTAGTTCTTCTTTGGCTCGACTATCCCAATCAGTATTTATTGAAGGCATTGCAATCTGTCCCATGCTAAAATCAGGAGGATAAATAATAGGCTCCACAACATAAACAAGAATTATTTCTGCGTTAAAAGATTTTGCAAAATTTACAGCGTACCTAAGTGCACTTTTGGAGTAATCAGAAAAATCAATTGGTACAAGCACTTTGTTAATTGTTGTTTCCATCTTGTTTTCCTTTCTCATCTAATAATTTGAATTTTATATCAAAATAATCTTCATTTAATTTTCTTAAACGTAATGCAATGATAGTTGAGATTCCCGTTAAAATTTTAATTCCTTTTCTTGGATATTTTTCAATAAATTCATCAAGATCAGGTTTAAAAATTACAGAGACCTTGCTGGGTATTTTAGCAATAGCTGATGCTGATCGTTTTTCACCATCAACTAAAGCAAGTTCTCCAAAAAAATCACCTTTAGAAAAAGTTGCAAGCACTTTTTTTTCTGAGTTGTCAATCTCTCTTTCGATTTCAACTTCGCCTTCTCTAATAATATATAATCCAATTCCCGGGTCACCCTGATGGAAAATCATTTCCCCGGCAACAAAAGTTCTGTTATGGATTATCGTTATTAATAATGATAAATCTTTTTTCGTTAAATCCTTAAAAAGCGGTATTGTCTTAAGGGAATTTTTTAAATCGGTTTCTTCCGTTGGAGAATTAAAAAAATTAACCCAAAAACTACTATGTACTCCTTTTTCATTTTCCATAATTTCCTCTAATTAAATAATCCAGATTCGGCAACGCGCCATAATTTTTGACAAGGGAATCTGTTTTCGTAAAAAGCTCTTCCAATAATTACTGAATCTAAACCTATCGGAAGCAGTTGTTGTAAATCTAAAAGCTCATCTTTGTTTCTTAAACCCCCTGAGTGTGTAACTTTTATTTTGCTATTTTCAGCAATTTCTTTTGAAAGCGCAATGTTTGGGCCTTGCAATAAACCGTTGCGGCTTACGTCCGTTACAATGCATCTGTCTATCCCAATATCAACCATTTCCTTTGTAAAAGATAGATAATTTAAACCTGATTTTTGCTGCCTGCCACGGGTTACTAGTTCGCCATTGATAATATCTAAAGAGAGAACAATTTTAGTTGGCCCAAATTTCTCAAAAAGTTTTATAAACTCTGCACGATTTTCTAAAGCCATTGTGTTGATTGCAATACGGTAAACGCCTAAATCAAAAACTGCTTCTGCATCTTCAACACTTCGTATTCCTCCTGCAAATTCAATTGGGATGATTACCGAGCTGCAAAGTTCTTTTATTATATCGTGATTTTCTTTTGAATGATCAAAAGCACCGTTAAAATCTACAACATGAAGCATCTTTGCATTTTCTGCACGCCAAATCATTGCCATTTCTACAGGATCGTTACCATATTCTTTGCAATCAAGTTCAGGAATTCCCTGAACAACTCTTACAGTTTTGCGGTTTTGAATATCAATAGAAGGAATAACTAAAAGATGTTTTTTTATTGTGTTCATTTTGTATCTATTTAGAGATTACATCTTTTGAAATGGTGTTATCTCTTTTATAGTTTATAAACATTAACCAATTAAAAAATAACTAAATAGATGGAGAAAGTAAAAGATATAATAAAATGTAATCCCTTAAAATATATTATTCATCCACCTTCCACTTACCATTATCTTTAATAGCGTAACGGCCTATAATCATCTTTTGTATTTCATTTGTGCCTTCAAATATTTTTAGAATGCGTGCATCGCGGTAATATCTTTCTAGAGGCAGTTCACGACTAAATCCCATTCCACCGTGTATTTGTAAAGCTTTGTCTGCAATTTCAGCCATGGATTCAGAGCAAAACAGTTTAACAATTGCCGCTTCGTTTGCAATATCTTTTTTAAGATCATAATTATTTGCGGTTCGGTAAATAATACTTTCCATCGGATAAATTTTTGCAGAAATATCCGCAAGCATAAATTGCACTGCTTGAAATTTTGAAATAGCAGATCCAAATTGCTGCCTTTGTTTTGCGTAAACTGTAGAAAGCTCAAACAATTCTTTGGAAGCGCCAAGACATCCTGCACCAAGCCCGATTCTTCCGGCATCAAGAGTTTTCATTGCAATTAAAAATCCTTTTCCATCCTGTCCAAGCAAGTTTTCTTTTGGTATTTCAACGTTTTCAAAAGTAATTGTGTTTGTTACACTGCCTCTAATTCCGAGTTTCTTTTCCTTTGGTCCGACTATAATTCCTGGAGAGTCAGCATCCACAACAAAACCACTTATTCCTTTTTCGGTTCTAGCAAATACGGAAAACACATTAGCGATACCTGCATTCGTAATCCAAACTTTACTTCCGTTCAAAATCCATTTATCTCCCTTAAGTTCCGCTTTTGTGGAAAGATTAAAAGTATCAGAGCCTGCACCTGGTTCAGTTAACGCGAAAGCAGCTATTTTTTCACCTGCAATAAGTTGTGGAAGATATTTTTGTTTTGTGGCTTCAGATCCGCCAATATAAATTGCATTTGTTCCAATTGATTGATGTGCACCAATAAAAGTTGCTGTTGAGTTACAAGCTCTTGTCATTTCTTCTTGTAAAATACAGTAACCAAGTTCACCAAAACCTCCACCACCGTATTCTTCTGGAAAAGCTACTCCAAGAAAACCCATTTCAGCAATTTTTTTGATCAATGCAGTTGGAATTTCTTCATCCTCATCAATTTTTTGTGAAAGCGGTCTAACTTCGCCATCCACAAATTCCTTCACCAAACTGCGTAACATTTTCTGTTCATCTGATAAATTAAAGTCCATTTATTCCTCTAAGAGTTAAAATTCTGATAAAATTTAATTGCTAAATGTGAAAATACGTTAAAAATCAAACAATATTTTACCCAAAATTATATTTATGCAAAATCTTTAAAAATATTGACTTTTCTAACTTAATTGCTCATATTTCAAACCGATGAACAAAGATTTTAGGCTAAAAACGAAAGAAGGGGATTTTCTTAATATAAGTGCCTTTGGTTTTGAAAGTATTAAATCATCACCATGCTTAATTTTAGTTCACGGATTTAAAGGTTTTAAGGATTGGGGTTTCTTTCCATACACTGCAAAACACTTTGCAGACAAAGGTTATTTTGTTCTTTCTTTTAATTTTTCGCACAACGGTGTTGATGATCAATGTATTGATTTTAATAGTTTAGATAAATTTGCGAAAAACACGGTCTCGCTTGAGGTATCGGAACTTGTTCAGGTTATAAATGCATATCACAACGGTTTTTTTAATGAAAATGTTTTTGGTAAGGTTGGTTTTATTGGTCACAGCCGTGGTGGCGGAGTTGCACTTTTAAGTAGTTTGATTAATAAAGTTGATGTATATGTAGTATGGTCGTCAGTTGCGAAATTTGATAGATATACTGAACATCAAAAAAAAGAATGGCGTAAGACTGGATATTTTGAAGCACTGAATTCAAGAACAAATCAAATGATGCGAATGAATTTGGATTTGCTTGAAGATATCGAACAAAATAAAAATGGCTCATTAAGTATTAAAAATGCAGTTAAAGATTTAGATAAACCTTTACTCATCGTTCATGGTGAACAGGATTTAACTGTTCCTGTTAAGGAAGGTGAACAGATTTTTAATTGGAGTGATAAAGCAATTTCTAATATTGAAATTATTCCGGCAGCCGGACACACATTTGATATTGTTCATCCTTTTGCAGGGAGTAACAAAAAGTTTGATATAGTGCTTTCTAAAACAGAAGATTATTTAAATAATGTATTAAATTTTTAAACAGGTACATTTTGTCATTTCGAAGGAGTCTTTGACTAAGAAGTCTGTCTATCTAATGAGTCAGATTTCTCCCTTTGGTCGAAATGACATTTAATTATTTTTTTTTCTTAAAAGAAATTGATGAACGTTTTATAAGTTGTTTATATGGAATTAAAGAACATCATTTTTATCATAGTTTTTTTAGCAACCTTTGGATTTTTTGCCTACAGTGTAAATAATCTTATTAATTATATTAAAGTTGCTAAAAAGAAGGATGATAGATTTGATAATATTCCAACAAGACTAAAGCGCGTTTGGAATATTGCTTTTGCACAGACTAAACTTTTACGAGATCCTGTTGCAGGCACATTACACTTTTTAATTTTTTGGGGATTTGTTCTTTTTATTTTTGCTGTTTTAGAAACCATTATTCAAGGATTCTATTCACCGTTTTCTCTTTCAATACTCGGTCCTATTTATTCGCTGATAACGGTTGTGCAGGATTTATTTGGGCTTTTGGTAGTCTTGTCGATTTTAATTTCACTTTACAGAAGATTCATATTAAAAGTACCAAGACTAGATGTGGATAAGCACGGTAAGTTGGATGCAGCATTCATTCTGCTTTTAATAATGTTTATAGTTGTTTCGATGTATGGTCAAAACGCTGCCGGATATGCTAATAATGGAATGGCTTATCACGAATCAGAATTAAGACCTGTTTCTGCTTTTATAAGTGGATTAATTTTTAACGGGCAAACTTCAACGACAGTTTTTTTATATGAGTTATTCTGGTGGATGCACATAATATTAATTTTTGCGTTTTTAAATTATTTGCCGTACTCAAAACATTTGCACGTTTTAAGTTCAATACCGAACGTATTTTTTGCAAATTTGGATCCTGTAAGAAATACAATTAAAAAGTTAGATCTTGATGATGAAAATGCAGATACATTTGGAGTAGCAGACATTGATCAATTTAGTTGGAAACAAATTTTAGATGGATATTCCTGTACAGAATGCGGAAGATGTACGTCGGTTTGCCCGGCAAACACAGTTGGAAAACCATTATCACCAAGAGAAATTATTGTTGATATCAGAAAGCGAACCTTAGATAAAGCTCCATTACTTGTTGAAGGAAAAACAGAAGGTGAACTTTTTGAAAAAACACTTGTTCACAATTACATTTCTGATACTGTACTTTGGGAATGTACAACTTGTATGGCGTGTGTTCAAGAATGTCCGGTAATGATTGAGCATGTTGATTCGATTGTAGATATGCGAAGGAATTTAGTTTTAACTGAATCAGAATTTCCGGCTGGATTAAATCCTGTATTTAAAAGTTTAGAAACTAACTTTAGCCCCTGGGCATTCAATCCTGCAGATAGAGCTGAATGGGCTGAAGGAATGAACATCAAATCGATGTCCGAAGATAAAGATGGAGAAATTCTGTTCTGGGTTGGATGTGCTGGTTCATTTGATGACAGATACAAAAAAGTTTCAAAAGCTTTTGCGACTATAATGCAGAAAGCCGGAGTTAATTTTAGAATTTTAGGAACTGAAGAAAAATGTAACGGCGATACTGCAAGAAGACTTGGCAATGAATATCTTGCTCAAATGATGATGCAGGAAAATGTAGAAGTTCTAAATAACTATGGTGTTAAAAAAATTGTAACTGCTTGTCCGCATTGTTTCCACTCATTAAAAAATGAGTATCCACAATTCGGTGGCAACTTTGAAGTTAAACATCATACAGAATTTATTGAAGAATTATTGGCTGATAAAAAAATCGAACTAAAAAAAGAAACTGAAAAACATAAAGTAACATATCACGATTCCTGTTATCTTGGCAGGTACAATGAAGTTTATGATTCGCCTAGAATATCATTAACTGAGGTTGCAGGAATAGATTTAGTTGAAATGGAACGCAATAAGAGTCGCGGTTTTTGTTGCGGCGCAGGCGGTGGAAGAATGTTTTTAGAAGATGAAAGCGGCGGAAGAATAAACGAAGAACGCGCAAAAGAAGCATTAAGTACAAATGCTGATACAATCGCATCAGCCTGTCCGTTTTGTATGACAATGATGACGGATGGAGTAAAACATTTTGAGAAATCGGAAGAAGTAGCTGTAAAAGATATTGCAGAAATAATACTGGAAAACATTAATTAATTCATTCACACATTCATAGGAGGTTCTCATGGAAAAATTCGATCAACTAGTTCAATTCGTTCAAAGTTTGGAAGGTGATTTCCAAAAATTTTATGTGAAAGAACAAGCTGCTGCAGGTACACGTGTACGCAAAGGCCTAAGCGATCTCAGAAAATTATGTCAGGAAATCAGAAATAACGTTCAAGACGTTAAAGCTGAAAGAAAAGCTCCTAAAGTTTAAGAGCAATCTTTAGCTAAAACTTAAGAAGGCTGGGTTAGTAATAGCCCAGCCTTATTTTGTATTATATGAAAATCGTATTTATCACATTATCATTTCTATCATTCTTCTTTTTTAATACTCCTTCTAATTTTAGATTTGAAGAGAGCAAAAGCGCTATGATTTTGCAGGATAGTTCTGTTTCCATCAGCATTTCTGTTGTTGGAGATTTAATGTGTCATTCACCGCAATTTCAATATGCACAAGTTTCAAAAGATAGTTTTGATTTTTCACCTGTCTATAGAAATGTAAAAAAATATTTATCCTCATCAGATTTTACTTTTGGAAATCTAGAAACTGTGACTGCTGGAAAAGAAAAAGGTGGCTACACTGGCTATCCATTTTTCAATACTCCAAGTTCTTATATTTCAGCTTTAAAAGAAGTTGGATTTGATTTGCTTGTAACTGCAAATAATCATTCCTTGGATAGAAGTGAAAAAGGGGTATTAAAAACAATTGATGAAATCAAATCTAGAAATATTAATTACGTTGGCACTTATACATCACAAAGAGATAGGGATTCAATTCGTATTTTTATGATTAAAGGAATTAGAATTGCCTTTCTTGCATATTCATATGGAACTAATGGCAACCCAATTCCAAAAGGAAAGAATTATTTAATTAATCTTATAAATTATGATTTAATTGAAAAAGATATTTCATCTGCAAAATTAAACGGAGCAGAATTAGTTTTAGTTCATTTTCATTTTGGAGAAGAGTACAAGCGTGAACCAGTTCAATTTCAAAAAGATGTTGTAAACAAGACAATTGAACTTGGCGCGGATATTATTATTGGCGGCCATCCACATGTGCTGCAGCCTATTAATTTTTATAAAACTAAAAATGAAAAACTTGATTCGGGATTTGTTGCTTATTCAATGGGAAATTTTTTCTCAAATCAGCAAGCCAGATATAAAGATGCAGGAATGATACTAACAATAAATATCACAAAAGATTTATTGAATAATAAATTAGAGATAAGTGAAGTTAACTATTTACCAACGTGGGTGTTTAAAGGAAATACTTCTAACGGCAAAGAATATGTTTTAATGCCGGCAACAGTAGTTTCTGATACAACAATTAATTTATCAAAATCAGAAAACATAAAAATGAATCAGTCATTTGATGATACACGTTATATCATTACAAAGTACACAAAAAATTCTAAATTAAGAGAGTTCAGAGATTCTAATTGAAAAATAAATCGGCGCTAAGTTTAATTTTTCTAACTGTGTTTATTGATTTACTTGGTTTTGGAATTTTAATCCCAATCCTTCCATCATTTTCAGTAAAAGAACTTGGGATTGATGAAGCAGCAATTGGGATTGCAATTGCTATTTATTCTTTTGTGCAATTTTTATTTAACCCGGTATTAGGAAAAATATCTGATAAGTATGGGAGAAAACCAGTTATTGTAGTGTGCTTACTACTGAATGCTCTTGGATACATTGTTTTTTCTTTTACTCATTCATATGTAATGCTTTTGGCATCACGAGTAATCGCAGGTATCGGTGGAAGCAGTATTGGTGTTGCTCAAGCCTACATCGCCGATGTTACAACACGTGAAAATCGTTCAAAAGGTATGGGGTTAATTGGTGCAGCATTTGGACTCGGATTTGTATTTGGGCCACTCATGGGTGGGTTATTATCTCCATTCGGTTATGCCGTTACCGGATATGTTGCGGCAGGATTTTCATTCCTTGCTTTTTTATCCACAGTTTTTTTTCTACCTGAATCTTTAAAGAAAAATATTTCTGATGAATCATCACTACAACCGAAGAAGAGAAAATTGTTTGATTTTGCAGGAATGAAAAAAATTCTGCAAAAACCTGATCTCGCAGTTTTAGTTTTGTTGTTTTTCATTCTCACATTTTCATTTGCAAATATTTACGGCACATTTGCACTGCTTGGATTAAAAGTTTATGGTTTCACTGATATGCAAAACGGATATATGTTTGGTATTGTTGGATTAACTTCCGCAATTGTTCAAGGTGGCTTGATTGGTAGAATAAACAAGTTGATGTCCAAGAAAAAAATATTGATTATCGGATCTTTTGTAATTATGGCTGCTCTTGCAATGGTGCCTTATGCAGGAACTTTTTTAGGATTGGCGATTGTATCTATAATTTTATCTTATGGTACAGGAACATTCCAGCCTACAGTATTAAGTTTAATTTCGGAAGTTACATCCGAAGCAGAACAGGGAATTACTCTAGGATTAAATCAATCACTTGCCTCTTTTGCAAGAGTTTTGGGTCCGCTTTGGGGCGGATTTGCATTTGAATATTTAGGATATCCATTTCCGTTTTTAACTGGTGCAGCATTTACGTTTATCATATTTTTATTAGCGGTTTTTTATTTACCAAAAAAGATTAAGTTAGATTAAAGAAAATTGTTTGATGATATGTTCAAAGTAGGAAAAGTTGAAATAGATAAAGCGATCTTACTCGCACCAATGGAGGATGTGACAGATATTTCTTTCCGTTTGGTGTGCAGGGAATTAGGTGCTGATATCGTTTACACAGAATTTGTAAACTCTGAAGGATTAGTTCGCTCAAATCAAAAGACACACAATAAACTAAAAATTATTGAAGAAGAACGACCGGTTGGAATTCAAATTTACGGCAGTAGTATTGAGTCTATGGTCGGTGCTGCAAAAATTGCAGAAGCTGAAAATCCGGATATGATTGATATTAATGCCGGCTGCTGGGTAAAAAATGTAGTTGGGTGCGGCGCTGGTTCAGCTTTGTTGAAAGATATACCATATTTAACTCAACTTGTAAAATCAGTTGTAGATGCAGTTGATCTTCCTGTAACTGTAAAAACAAGAATTGGCTGGGATAACAGTTCAATTCAAATCGTGGAAGTTGCAAAACGACTTGAAGATGTTGGAATAAAAGCATTAACTGTTCATTGCAGAACAAGAGTAATGGGCCACAGCGGTAATGCTGATTGGAGTTGGATTCCAAAAGTTAAAGAAGCGGTTTCTATACCAATTGCACTTAACGGTAATGTTATGGATGCAAGCGATGTTAAACAAGCTTTTAATGAAACCAACGCTGATGCTGTTATGATTGCCCGTGGCGCAATTGGCAATCCGTGGATTTTTCTTGAAGCGAAGGAACTTTTAGAAAAAGGATATATCGCAACAAAAATTGATGATGAAATGAAAATTAATACTTGTTTACGTCATTTGGATTTGGCAATTGGTATCAAAGGTGAGCGCAGGGCAGTGATAGAACACAGAAAATTTTATTCCGGTTATCTAAAAGGAATGCACCACGCTTCAAAAATTAGAAATGAATTAATGCAGCATCTTGAATACACGCCAGTACGTGATGTTTTGTTAAGATATTTAGATGAACTAAAAAAAATTGAGTACTCACTTTAAAACTTTTCTATCATAGCTGAAAAATTTAATTGTCACGAGAATCCGTACATAGAATTGCTAGAATTATTTCTACAATATTTGTTCCACCAGCTTTTACGATAATAATATTTTCCATTTTTGCATTTGAGTTGGAAAAGGAATCAATCAAAAGAATTGCAACGATTTTGATTGCACTTGTTTTTGGATTTGTTGCGCCGATTATTTTATTTTTAATACTAAGAAGTAAAGGTAAACTTGCTGATCAAGATGCATCTGTTAAGGAAGAACGCACATTTCCTTTTTTAATTGCTATTGTATTTTATATCACTGGATTATTTTTGATGATAAAATACGGATTAAACATCATTTCAATAGCTTTTTGGTTTTGTTATATTTCTAACACAATTATTACAATTATTTATAAACAAATATTGGAAAATCAGCGCACACGCAATGGGTGCAGCAGGACCATTTGCCGCGGTAGTTTTTGCTTTTGGATGGATAGGATTTTTATTACTGCCAATTGTTTTGCTTGTTGGATGGTCAAGAATTAAATTAAAATGTCACAATCTTTCGCAAGTATTAGCTGGAACATTTCTTGCATTTATTTCAGTTTATATTCAAATGAGTTTGATTGTTAATTATTTAAATAAATAGAAAATGATTTTTAAAAAAGAATATTATGATAAATCAACATCAACGTACATTTAAAGAAGAAGCAGAAAAAACAAATAAAGATTTAGGTAAAAGACCTGATTGGTTAAAAGTTAGATTACCAATCGGTGAAAATTATTCTGATGTAAAAAATCTAATGCGTAAACAAAAACTTAATACTGTTTGCGAAGAGGCAAAGTGTCCAAATATTTCAGAATGCTGGAATCATCGCACTGCAACTTTTATGATACTTGGGGATACATGCACCCGAAGCTGTGGTTTCTGCAATATAAAAGTTGGTATTCCAAATGAGCTTGATGTTGAAGAACCAAACCGTGTTGTTCAATCAGTTGTTGAATTAAATTTACGACACGTTGTAATTACTTCAGTAAATCGAGATGAACTAAAAGACGGCGGGGCAAACATCTTTAAAGAGTGTGTTAGATTAATTCGTGAACAAAAACCGGATTGCACGATTGAAATTCTTATTCCAGATTTTAAAGGCGAAGAGAATGCATTTAATATTATCATGCAAAACCCTCCGGATATTTTAAATCATAATATGGAAACAGTTCCAAGGCTTTATCACGCAGTTCGACCGCAAGCCAAATATGAAAGAAGTTTAGAATTGATTAGATGGTTTAAATCAAAAAATCTAAAAACAAAAAGCGGGATTATGGTTGGAATAGGTGAAAAGACAGAAGAAGTATTAGATTTAATGAAAGATTTAGTAAAAAACGGATGCGATATTTTAACGATTGGACAATACTTGCAGCCAACAAAAATGCACTTACCTGTGGATAGATTTGTAAATCCCGATGAATTTAGAATGTTCAAAGAAGAGGGGATTAAGCTGGGATTTAAGATAGTAGAATCCTCACCTCTTGTTCGAAGTTCTTATCACGCAGATGAACACGCAAGGGCAATATTTAGTACAGATTAATAACGTTTATTTAAACAAATAATCGTTTATTCTTAACATTAATCTGCGTATTTTAACACCTCAAAAATCAGTAAAGTTTATATTAGAATATTTATACTTAATGAAAATAAAATCTGCATGCTTTTCGTTATTACTGTTATTGTCTTTTCCAATTACTTCAATTGCTCAAGAAAATCAGTATAATCTCCATAAAACCTTAGATGATGATAATTCCAAATTTACAAATATTGGAAACATCGGTTTAACCATTACGAATTTTGGCACTTATGGCCACGGCTTTTCACTTTGGCCAGATCAGCCAAGTTGTGAATTTCCAAAAGGTTCAGGGATAGAACATATATTTGACGGTGGATTATGGATTGGTGGATTAATCCGTGGTAATTCTGAACCATTTGTAACCACTGCTGCTGTTGATGCTTCATCAGTTTCTACACGTGGTGGAGGTTTTGAATTTACCAATGATATAGGGCAAAAAGTTCTTGAAAGATCATCATTATTTGATTCACCGTTTTATCAACCAGATGCTATTTCACATCAGGATTTAGTAATGAGTTATACAGACTCAAACTTAGTTTTGAGTAATGGTGAACCAATTACAGATCATAATCCGCTTAAAATTGTTGTTAATCACGAAGCTTATTCCTGGAATTTTCCATTCGCAGATTTTTTTGTGATTATGAATTATACCATTATAAATACATCCAGTAAATTTATTGACAGCGTATATGTTGGATTGTGGACGGATGCTGTTGTGCGTAATACAAGAATTACTGGTAGACCAAGCGGAAGCGCATTTTTTAATAAAGGCGGCAATGGTTATAACGATTCAATTAAAATTGCTTATGAGTTTGATTCTAATGGTGATCCC
Organism: uncultured Ignavibacteriales bacterium; assembly: GCA_963706055.1. Taxonomy (GTDB): domain Bacteria; phylum Bacteroidota; class Ignavibacteria; order Ignavibacteriales; family Ignavibacteriaceae; genus IGN3. The sequence continues at coordinate 53,358 of CAVPND010000020.1, forward strand.
GGCTTTACCGACAGTTATCTAGGGGTACAATTTCTCGGATCCGAACCGAGATTATCGGAAAAGATTATTGTACAAGGTGATTCGGTTCCTACCGTAAATTTCGTTAGCTGGCAATTTAGAAATACTGATGATCCAAACTTTTTTGCACCACAGAATGACGTAGGTAGATTTCTAAAAATGCAGGGATATTTTGGAGGAACTAATAGATGGAAAAGTGGAATAAATCCAGCATCATTAAAAACTCCATCTAACAGATCGATTTTTATTTCAAATGGTCCTTTCTCAACCATCGCTCCCGGAGATTCAATTAATGTAGTTTTTGCTGTTGTTACTGCAAAGAAATTTGGTAACGATCCAGCCGCCCTGGATTCAGAAGAACAAAAAACAAATCTATACATCAATGCCGACTGGGCATTACGCGCTTACTTTGGTGAAGACAGGAACCGAAATGGTGTTCTAGATGGTAATGAAGATTTGGACGGTAATGGCAAAATCACAAGGTATATTCTTCCAACTCCTCCAACAACTCCAAAAGTTAAGGTAATACCAGATAATCAAAAAGCTACTATTTATTGGGATAGAAGAGCTGAATCTTCAATAGACCCAATATCAGGAAAACAAGATTTTGAAGGGTACAAACTATATAGAACTCAAGCGGGATTTGATTTAACTCAAACTCAAAATCTTCAAAATTCATTAGTTGTACTTGCAGAATTTGACAGCACGGGCAACTCAGTGGGATTTAACACAGGGTTTTCAGCAGTTAGATTAGACCAACCTGTTACATTTTCAAATGATCCAACCGAATACTTTTACAAATTCGAAATACCCAATTTGTTAAATGGTTGGCAGTATGTCTTTTCTGTAACAGCATTTGATGAAGGTGATCCGGAAAATGAACTTGATGTTTTAGAATCTAGTTCAATTGCAAACTATGAAAGAATTGTTCCGGGTACTCAGGCAGTAGAAGAAGAAAATGTTGAAGTAGGTGTTTATCCAAATCCATATTATGGAAATGCTGTTTGGGATGGCAGTTCTGAAAGATTGAGAAAAATGTATTTTTATAATCTGCCGGCTGAATGTGAAATAACCATTTATACGCTTGCTGGTGATATTGTAAAAAAGATATATCACGACTCGCAGAGTAACGGTTCAGAGACGCGCTGGTTTCAAAATTACGCCAGCGATGGAAAGCAGCAATTTGCCGGTGGTGAGCATGTTTGGGATCTTGTTACGGATAATGATCAAGCAATCGCAACAGGGTTGTATCTTTTTACTGTTAAAAACAGTAAATCTGGTAATATTAAAACTGGAAAATTTTTAATTGTTAAATAAATAGGAGAATAAAATGAGAGTTAAAATTTTTACAATATTTGCAGTTATGTTCATTCTTTCGATGAACGTTTTTGCACAGCAATATCCACTTGTTACTTTGCAGGATATTCAGATGGTTCCAGATTCTTTGCTCGGAACTGATCCTCCTTCTCCATTAAACGGAGATACTGTAAGAGTTAGAGGAATTGCACTTGTTAGTACAGTGATCGATCCTGACACAAATCGTGGTGTCATAATTTCTGCAGGTGCTAGATGGACCAGTTATATTCAGGATCCAAATAGTAATCTATGGGGCGGTTTAAATATTATTCAAAACGACACAGTTGGTGCTGCTCAGGGAACATTTTATGATTTGGTTGATAGTGCTCAAATTGTGGAATTCACTGGTTGGGTATATGAATTTAACACAACAACTGAATTAGTATTAATTACTGCACCTCAGCCAATTCCAGTGGAGATTTTAGAGACCAGACCAACTCGTCCTGCTCCTATTGAATTAGAACTTTCTGATTTATTCACTCCTTCAGGTGGTTACAATTTTGATGCTGAAAAGTATGAAGGAATGTTAGTAACATTTAGAAATGTTGTTACTTCTGACAGGAATACAAACGGAAATTTTAAGATTAATGATTTTAACGGACACTCCGCTTTCATTTATAATCAATCAAGATATTTTAAAACCGGAGCCGTCGGCATCATTCCAGGTTATCAACCGCCTCTTAATGGATCTTATCTTGAATACTTAACTGGAATAGTTACAACTAGAACTGATGGATATTATATCGTTCCTGTATATCCTGGAGATGTTGGTCCGGTTCTTCAAAGTCCTCCAGTAGTCAACAACATCAGACGAGATTTAACTGAAGTAATGCCAAATCAATCCGTAGAAATATCAGCATCAATTACCGATTTAGATGGAACTGTTTCTGATGCCAGAGTTTATTATTCTGTTAATTCAGGTATAAGAGATTCTATTCAGATGACTTATTCTGCAAGTGATGAATTATATAAAGCGACTATTCCCGGTGTGGCTTCAGATTCTGCTTTGGTCGACTTTTTTATATGGGCAAAAGACAATCAAGATTTAGTAAGCATTACACCAATTGATACTGCTAAACAGAATTATTTTTATTTAGTATTAAATAGACCATTAACAATAAAAGATGCTCAGTACAGCCCATTCGGTGGCGGTTATAGCGCTTATAATAATTATCGAATTAGTTTAACTGGTGTTGTTACATCTGACTCTTCAGATATTATAGGTTTTGGTTCAAGCGCATTAAGAATTTATATGCAGGATGGAACAGGACCATGGAGCGGTATCCAAATAGGAACAAGTGGCTCAATGGGAACACAAGTACTAAATTTACGACGTGGAGATATAGTAACTCTTAGTGGTGTAATTAGAGAAGTTTTTGATGTGACAAGAATTGATAGTCTCTCAGCAATTACAACCGTTTCAACTGGAAATCCATTACCAGCACCCCAGGTATTAACCACTGATGTTATCGGAACTTCAGGGAATAATGCAATTGGCAAAGAAGAATGGGAAAGTGTTCTTGTTCAATATAACAATGTTTCAATAACTGCAGTAAGTGCAGACGGAACATCCAATTTCGGTGAGATATACGTGAGTGATGGCTCTGGAAATACTCGTGTAGAGCTGGAAGAAGGAAACCATCCTTATCAAAATGGAACTATACCTGCAAGACCTATATTGGTTGGGTTAAATGATACTTTTGACGCTCTAAAAGGTGTGCTTTACTATTCATTTAGTAATTACAAATTAGTTCCAAGAAAAAATGATGATTTTGTTAATTATGCTACTGATGTAAATGATGAAAAAGGTTTACCAACTGATTATTCAATATCACAGAATTATCCTAATCCATTCAACCCTTCTACAATCATTTCTTATTCACTTCCAAAAGAGGAAATGGTTACAATTAGGGTTTATGATATTTTAGGACAGGTTGTTAAAACTTTGGTCAATCAGAATCAATCTGCAGGAACTCATACGATATCATTTAAGGCGAATGAGTTAACCTCAGGAATATATTTCTATAGTATTCAAGCTGGTAATTTTAATAAAGTTAAAAAAATGATGTTGCTTAAATAAAATAGTCAGATTCCTCCCCAGTTTGGTGGGGAGGAATTTTTAATTGATTCATAGTTCAGCAGTATTCACTAATCAATAGTTACTTATTTAAATAAATGAAAAATTTTATACTCATATCCACATTTATTATATCATTAATATTTTTAATTTCTTGTGGAGAAGACTTTATAGATAGTCCGTTAGGAAACAAACCACCGGACACAAGCATAGCCTTATTTCCAGATTCAACTATTTCACCTCAGCCAAGTAGATTAAAAGTTGCCTGGTGGGGTGATGATTCTGACGGATTAATAGTTGGATTTTATTATACGTGGGATGGAACAACATGGACATTCACTTCTGAAAATGAGTTGATATTTTCATTGCAAATTGGTGCTGCTGATACAACTTATGGATTTAAAGTTTCTTCAGCTGATAATGGAGGTAACGGTATTTATGATAATCGCATTTTCCAAAATGGAATAGAATATGGTCCTGAACCCTTTATTGATTCTAATAACGACGGAATATTTAACAATGGCGAGATGTTTTTTGATATTGGTTTAATTGATCCAACTCCTGCAATATTAGATTTTCCTCTCAAAAACACGGCCCCTACTATTCAGTGGAACTCATTAAGTACGCTTCCGGCAATCTCATTTCCCGCAATGTCCTTCGGTTGGAATGTTGATGATCTTGATGGAATAGGAACAATACTAAAAATTAATATTGCTCTAAATGATACTAACGATATTAACAGTTTTGTTGAATTAGATGGCGGTGTAAGAACAATAACAATTAGAACTAAGGATTTTGTTTCTTCAAATCCTTTAATGGAAGTACTAATTGAAGGGATTGAAACAAATATTGCTACTCAAAAATTATCTGGTTTAAAGTTTGACGATTATAACAGATTTTATGTCCAGGCAGTTGATATTTCCGGTGCAACAACTCCATTCATCTCATTACCTGATACAGGAAAAACCTGGTTTGTTAAAAAACCCAAAGGTGATGTTCTGATAATGGATGATTATTCTACAATTGATGGTGCGGCTGAATTTTACGATTTGATGATGGATAGTTTAGGATTAAGCAACAAGTATGATGTTTATGATTTTTACAATCAAAAACCTCCTTATACTAATGTTACTTTTTTGCAAACACTTAAATTATTTAAACACATATTCTGGTATACAGATAATAACCCTTCGCTCGATTTAGCTTCTGCTACAGTACCCAAGTTTATTGATGCTGGTGGGCATATAGCTTTTTCAATGCAGTTCCCTCAAACAGTAGATCCAGTTTTATTACAGGGATTTTTACCTATAAACGCTGATAGTTTATTTACTAGAACTTCATTACTGCCTAATACAATTATATCAGCTGAGTTGACTGATTCAACGTATCCTTTATTAACTACTACAACTAGTTTATTCAGACTTAAATCATTTTATTTAAATCCTAATGGCGCAATACCAATTTATTATTTTCCTAACAATGAGTTAAGTGGTTTTATTGGTTTCTTTAATAACACAAAATCTTTATTCTTTTATGGATTACCACTAAGCAAATCCAATGGCGGTGCTGCTAATGTTAAAGGCCTTTTAAGTAAAATCTTTTTTGAAGATTTTGGAGTTACACCATGAAAAAGATTTTTACAGTATTATTAGTAATTCTAAGCTCATTAATAATCTATTCGCAGGAGACTGGAAGTATTTCCGGAACTATAAAAGATGCTAATTCCGGTGAAGCTTTACCGGGTGTGAATGTTATTGTAAAAGGAACTTATTATGGTGCGGCAACAGATATAAACGGAAAATTTAAAATTAGTAATATTTCTGTAGGAAGCTACAATATTGAGATTTCTCTAATCGGATATAAAAGTGTTCAATATACAGGAACTCAAATTGAAGCAGACAAAAATAAAGATCTTTCCGTTAGACTTGAAGAAACTGTTCTTACACTTGGTCAGGATGTTGTAGTGATTGGGGAAAAACCATTGATGGATGTTGAAGAAACTCAAAGTAAAAGAACGATTACAAAAGATGATCTTGATATTGCAGTTATAGAAAATATATCTGATATCGTCACTCAGCAGTCCGGCGTTGTCAAATCAGATAACGCAATTCATATCCGGGGCGGCAGATCATATGAAAATGCTTTTTTATTAGATGGTGTTTCTGTTCAGGATCCGTTAGCGGGAACGGGTTTTGGATTACAACTTTCTGCAAACGCAATCGAAGAAGTTGAAGTTATAACAGGTGGTTTTAATGCTGAGTTCGGTCAGGCTACTTCAGGTATTGTGAATGTAAAAACCAGGGAAGGTAGTCAAAAATATTCAGGTTCCATTTCATATAAGAGAGATAATTTTGGTGATAAATCTTCATATCATATCTTTAATATTGATATTTTAGAAGGAAATTTAAGCGGGCCAGAACCTTTCACTTCTTTAATTCTTCCTTCATTAGGATTAAATATTCCCGGTGAAATTACTTTTTTTGGTAGCTTTTATACAGGATTGACTGATGGTATAACTCAAGGATATTATAAACCAACGGCTAATCAATTAAATTCATCAATCTTTTACGGAACTAGATTTGCCCCTAAGGCTGAAAATAATTGGTTCTGGCTTGGAAAAATAACATACAAGTATTCACCAACATTAAAATTTTATTATTCGTTTAACCAATCTGTTAACATAAATCAAAATTCACAATCACTGCAGTCTAATCTTGAATATGTTGAACCCAGTCCGGGATATCAGTATAATTATCAAAACATTCTGGATGATGCTAACACATTTACGCATAATAATAAATATCATTCTTTTGGCATTACTCATACCTTAAGCTCAAAAACGTTTTATGAATTTAAAATAAATAGTTTTTATACTAATCTGCGGGCCGATGCAAATGGAAAAGATTGGTATCTATATAATGAACCTAAAGATATTGTAAACTTTCCTATTGAATATTACAATATTAACAGGGATACAGTTGGTGTGATTCCTGGTGATGGATTTTGGGATGTAGGAAATCCATTTACATGGCGCGATCATTATGTTCAAGAGTTTTCATTACGCGGTGACATAACAAACTTTTTTGATGAGAAAAATAAATTTAAAGCCGGATTTAATTTTCAGTTTCAGGAAATGCAGGTAATAGATATATACAAACCATGGGTAGGCGAGCTGGGTTTGAACAATGATATTTATAAAGTTTATCCTGCAATTGGTTCTTTCTATGCTCAGGATAATATAAACTTTAGCGGCATGATTTTGAATTTTGGATTACGCTTGGATTATTGGTTCCCTGGCAAATATGTTGATGATGCCGTGAAAAATCCTGATGTTGTTACCATTCCGGATGAAGTTAGAAAAAATTATAATGATGATACATTTGCATGGTTTGGTGATAGAAGATTTAAAGCGCGGCTGAGTCCACGACTTGGGATTTCGCATCCGGTTTCTGATAATCAAACTCTGTTTTTCTCTTACGGACATTTTAGTAAATGGCCAAAGCCACAGTTTATTTATGCTAAATTAGATCCTTTGAATGCCCAATCATCTTTCCAAAAATTTGGTAATCCGAATTTGAATCCTGAAACTACTGTTGCATACGAACTAGGATTAAAAACTCAATTTACATCCGACGATGTTTTAACTGTAACAGCTTACTACAAAGACATCTTTGACTATGTAAATACTAGAACGGCAAAAATTGTTTCAGCAAGATTTTCAACTCAAAGTTTTATAACATATGTAAATTCTGATTATGCTCGTTCCCGTGGAATTGAACTTGATTATAGAAAACGAATTGGAAGATGGTTCAACGGTAGTGCTTCATTTACTTATGCAATTGTAACCGGTAAAAGTTCTTCTGCCGATGAAGGTGTCTTAGTATTACAGGGGGACCTAAAAGAATCAATAAAGGAAGAATTTGTTCCTTGGGATAGACCTTTAACCGCATCCCTTTCAACAAGTTTTTATGTTGAAAGCGGATCACCTGTATTTGGATTTGCACCTGGAATATTAGATGATTATAATTTTTATCTTAGATTCTTCTTTCAATCAGGTAAAAGATATACACCTGCGGTCTTTACGGGTGCTACAGATGAACAGGGAAGAGCAGAATACGAATACGTTTTAGATTCAAGATATAGTGAGGTTGGTGATAATTGGTTCTGGGTAGATTTAAATTTTGAAAAATATTTTCAACTTATGAATCTTAAGTTTTCTGTATTTGTTGAGGTTAATAATCTGCTAGATACAAAAAATTCTGCAATTATTAATCCGGTTACAGGAAAAGCATACGAATATGGTGATGATGTACCTGCAAGTTGGAATGATCCGCGGTACCCTGATTTACAGGCACCAATTTCTGCTTATCCATATAATCCTGCAAGATATTTAACTCGTAGAAATATAAAATTTGGCGTGAGTTTGAGATTTTAATATGAAGTATATAATTACATTTTTATTTATTGCTGTAAGTTTTTCTGAAATTAAACCACAATTGTTTCCTGTACTTGGCGGGCAGCGAGCGGGTATATCAACCGCACAGTTTTTAAAGATTGGAGTTGGCAGCAGAGCAACTGCAATGGGTGATGCATTTGTTGCTGTCGCAAATGATGTGTCCGCACTTTACTGGAATCCTGCTGGGTTAACACAATTCGCCGAAAACCAGGTTATGTTTTCACACAATCAATGGGTTGTAGACATAAACCATGATTTTATAGGCGCGGTATATCACCTAGATGAAACTAATACCTTTGGTGTTTCACTTACTTCACTTTCTATGGATGAAATGAAAGTTACAACCGAATATGCTCCATTTGGTACTGGAGAATATTTTGGTTTTAGTGATTTAGGAATTTCGGTTTCTTATTCCAGAAAAATGACTGAACAATTTAGTTTTGGTGGTACTATTAGATATGTTGAGGAATCATTAGACAAACTTAAAATGCGTGGAATAATGATTGACCTTGGTACCTACTACTGGACCGGATTAGGTAGTTCACGTTTTGCTGTCACTGTAACTAACTTTGGTAACGATCTTGCACCTGACGGTGAAGTTGTGCTTGTAGGTAATAGAACTAATTCAGATTGGCAGTCATTTTCTCCGCCCACTATGTTCAGAATCGGTTTTGCGATGGAACCATATGAAGATGAAGAACACAAGGTTACAACTTCAATTCAGCTTAATCATCCAAACGATAATAGCGAAAACGTTTCTTTAGGTGTAGAGTACATTTGGAACAAAATGTTTTTTGCCCGCGGAGGATATAAAATTAATGTTGATGAACAAAATTATTCATTTGGTGCTGGGGTCAATGTTCCTATCAGCATAGCAAATGTAAGTGTAGATTATGCATTTGCAAATTTTTCAAGACTTGGATCAGCTCACAGATTTTCAATAATACTTGGCTTATGATAAAAACTAAATATATAAAATTATTTATTGCAGTAACTCTGCTACTAATAATAACATCATGTAATGATAAGTTTGATATAACTCAGTTTAACACTGATGACCCGGGCAATATTGCTGGTGATACAATCTATATAAAACTTAGTCCTGATTGGGAAGGATTTAATCATCCTGAAGATATGATAATTGGTAGGGAACCACTTGTCTATATTGCTGATACTGATAATGATCAAATTGTAATGCTCAATTTAGATGGTGAAAGATTAGGTACTCGGACAATCAAAAGACCTGTTTCAATTGCACAGGATTATAAACTGAATCTAATTGTTTGCGCAGAGTTTGACACATTGGGACAAACATTTAGTGCTGTTTATAAAATAGATCTCGTCGCATCTAATCATAATTTAGAAACTGCACCAATCAGACGATTGTTACCCAGAGTAAATGATTTAAATAAACCGTTTAGAAAATATACAGCCGTTTGTACTTTTTTTGATAATTCATTTTATGTTGCAAGAACAGGCCCAAATAATACTAGTATTTTCGATCCTGATAATTCAATATTAATGTTTAGACCAATTAATGTTTCTAATTTTAATTCCGGAGATAGTTTAATTGGTAGAGTACCTAATATATCACCCACAAGTTTGGGATTGGTTTCGGCCACTCAAATAAGCTCACTTTCATCCTTTAATAAAAGAAATATTGATATTGTTGTCACATTGTCCGGGCAAAATAGTTTTAAATCCCAATGGTGGAATTACGTAATTACACCTTTGGATGAGAGATATAAAAGTGCATTTCTGCCAAGCGATGGTGCAGCTTTTTCGCAACCAAATGTTTTTGATCGGCCTGAAGGTAGTACAATTGATTTGAGTGGAAATATTTTTATTGCTGATGCAGGAAAAGATAGCGTGTTTAAATTTAACTCGTTTGGAGATAAAGTTATTGGATTTGGTGGTCCATCAGTTTTTGATGAACCTTATGCGGTAGCCTATTTTGATAAAGTGCTTTATGTGACCGATAGGGGAAATAACAGAATACTAAGATTCATATTATCAACGGACGTACAATGACACCTTTTAAATATTTTTTTGTAGCTCTACTTTTTATCAGTGGTCTTAATGCCCAATCAGTAATAATTAATGAGATTTATAATTCTAGCGGTAATGATGAGTGGATAGAATTATTAGTCGTACAAGATAGTGTGGATTTACGTAACTGGGATATTAGGGATTTTAGCAGCAGTGGCAGTGCACAACAGCCTCTCGTCTTTTCAAATCAGTCTTTGTGGAGCAGCCTAAAAAAAGGTACAGTTATAATTGTAGCAAAGGCTGAAAATACTTTTTCAGAAGATTTAGACCCAAGTGATTATTTATTAATTGTAAAATCTAATAATGCTCTTTATTTCTCAGGAAATGCTTTTTCTATTGCCGGCAGCTCTGAAGCAATTCAAATAAGAAATAGTTCTCAGGTTCATATATTTGGTGCTTCCTGGGGTGTTGCGAATGCAGGTAGCTTACCAAGTCCAAAAGTTCATTTTAGTGCTGCAGCTTCTAGTAATACTTCCACATTTTTTAATGGGAACAACGTAGCCGATTTAACTTCAACAACAAATTGGACTCAAAATGGTAGTCCATCAATGGGCGTTGGAAATACTGCGACTAATATTGGTTGGATTCTTTCATTAAGAGCTAGAGTAGAAGGTTCCGGAACCGTAAGCTTAGTACCACAAATTGTAAGTGGTGATTCAATTATAAACCTTACTTTTAATTATATCAGGCAACCGCAATATAATATTAACGCATTAAAAATTATTTTTGCTCAGGGATTTAGTTGGTCACAAAATATTGCGCAATTATCCATTGAAAATTTTACGGCTTCAACTATTATTTCTAATGATACAATTATTTTTACTAATGTTACTTTTCTAAATGATTCTGTTATAATTTCAATAGCAGATGTTACTACCCCAATTTTTACGGGTAAATATCAATTCATTTTTCAATCGGGTATTGATGCAGTTTTTGGAAACGTGACTCCATTACCAATTCTTACAGTATTTGGTGCCCCAATACCAATATCAGAGGCAAAAATTAATGATGAGAATGGTATCGGTATCAATTTAGGCGATTTAGTTACATTAAGAGGAGTTGTTACTGTCAGTAATCAATTTGGTAGTCCGAGCTATATACAAGATAATAGTGGTGGAATCTCTATCTATGGATCAACTTTTTCAAGTGCAGTACAACCAGGCGATGAAGTTTTAGTTTCGGGCAACATCACTCAATTTAATGGATTAAACCAACTTGAATCTCCTACTTTACATTCAATTCTTAGTACGGGAAATTTAGTTGAACCTCTCCTCGCAACACCATCCATTTTAAGTGGTGATGGTACTTTGGGAATTGAAAATTATGAAGGAAGGTTAGTACGTGTAAATGGTGTTTTGGTAAAAGAACTAAACGGAACCACTTTTAGTAACTGGGCTTATAAAAATTATATGCTTACAGGTGCAAGCTCGTCCGATACAGTGCAAATAAGGATTGATAATGATACTCAAATTATCGGTATGGTCGCTCCTGCTGGCAGATTTGATGTTGTTGGTGTCTTAAGTCAATTTAAAACTTCTTTACCATTTATAGGTGGTTATCAATTGATGCCGAGAATACCCAGTGATATAATATCAGATGGACCAATAATAGAAAAATTTCCTGAAGAAATTGAGTTAACATCTAATTCAATTACGCTTGATTGGAGTACAATTTATCCCGGGACCTCCAGAATCCGTTATGGACTTACAACAAATTATGAGCTTGGTGTAATTGAACCTGATAATGATTTAAGAACATTGCATAATGTAACTGTAGATGGACTTGATGTTGCTACCATTTACAATTTACAAGCGTTTTCGGTTGCTAATTCTGATACTAGTTTTTCTGGAAACATCATTTCAAGTACTACATCTGCTTTCCCAACCTCTGGTGAAATTAATGTTTACTTTAATAATTCTATAAACACCAGTGTTTCTGCAGGTGTAAGTGCAAATGGAAATACAAACTTTCTTGATATACTTCTACAAAAATTAAATAATGCAAAGCGATCAATAGATGTTGCACTTTATAGTTTAAGCGGTGCGGTAGGAGCCAGTATTGCAACTACATTAGTTAGTGCTAAAAACCGCGGTGTTAAAGTTAGAGTAATCGGTGAATATGATAATAGAAATACTGCACCTTGGAGTACACTTTCCAATAACGGAATTCCATTAATTAACGACGCTTATGGAAACAATGATGGGAGCGGGCTGCATCATAATAAGTTTTTTGTTATTGATTATCGAGGTGGTGCCGCTGATAGTGTTTGGGTGATCACTGGATCTTGGAATCCAACTGATCCCGGAACGAATGATGACAGACAAAACCTTGTAGTATTTCAAGATGTAGCTTTAGCTGGCGCATATACTGTTGAGTTTAATGAAGAATGGGGAAGCTCAACAGATACACCGAATTCTCTAAACTCAAGATTTGGGTCAAGAAAATTCAATAACACTCCTCATAATTTTGTAATTGGAGGCGTTAAAGTACAAAGTTATTTTAGTCCAAGTGATGGCACAACTTCCAGAATTGCCAAAACACTTGGTACCGCCGAAAAATCTATCAATGGTTCTATAATGACATTAACACGAAGAGATTTAGCTGACACTATCATTGCAGTAAAAAATCGTAATAGAAAAGCTCGTTTGGTTTTAAGTAATAATACTGACACAGGTACCCAGTTTTCATATCTTCAATCGAACGGTGTCGATATTCGGTTAAAAGGATTTACAAATGGATTACTCCATCATAAATATGCTATTGTTGATGCGGAACCTTTTGGTTACACACCTTATGTGATAACAGGTTCTCACAATTGGTCCTCATCAGCTGAAAACAGTAATGACGAAAACACTGTAATTATCCAAGATGATCAAATTGCAAATTTTTATCTTCAAGAATTTGCAGCAAGATATTATGAAGCTGGTGGTACTGATTCAATAAATATTATAACAAGTGTTTTACAAGATGCTGAAATTCCAACTAAGTTTTCATTGCAGCAGAATTATCCAAATCCATTTAATCCCACAACAAAAATTCAGTTTGAAGTTCCAGTATCGCAAAAAGTAGAATTAATCGTTTACGATATTTTGGGCCGAAAAGTTATGGAATTATATAATGATATTGCACCAGTTGGAATTATTTCTATAGAGTTTAAGGCTGATGATTTAGCTAGCGGAATGTACGTTTATCAATTGAAAACTAAGGATTTTTCCATCTCTAAGAAGATGGTTCTTTTAAAGTAATTTATCAAATATTTGTAAAAAAAAGCCTCTTTGGCTAATTTTACCAATTAAAATTTTATTAATGAAGGTAACATAATGAGTGAGTTAAAAGGAAAAATTATACAAATTATTGGTCCTGTAGTGGATATTCAATTTGAAGGCGGAGATCTTCCTAAAATTTATAACGCAGTTAGTATTCCAAGAACTTCGACAGAAGGTAAAAAAGAAGATTTAATTGTTGAGATTCAACAACATTTAGGTGAAGACAGAGTTAGAGCTGTTGCAATGGACTCTACAGATGGTCTGGTTAGAGGTATGGACGTTTATGATACCGGAAAACCTATTACAGTGCCTGTTGGCCCTGCTACGCTTGGTAGATTGATAAATGTTATCGGGGATGGAATAGATGGACTTGGAGAAATTAAATCTGAAAAAAGATATCCAATTCATCGTCCTGCACCTCTATTTAAAAACCTTTCTACTCAATCTCAGATGTTTGAAACAGGTGTTAAAGTTATCGATTTAATGGAACCATATAGTCGTGGTGGTAAAACCGGACTGTTTGGAGGAGCAGGTGTTGGTAAAACAGTTATTATTCAGGAACTGATTAATAATATTGCTAAACAACATGGTGGTTATTCTGTATTTGCAGGAGTTGGTGAAAGAACTCGTGAAGGAAATGATCTTTGGTTAGAAATGAAAGAATCGGGTGTTATTGATAAAACTGCACTTGTGTTTGGTCAAATGAATGAACCACCGGGAGCAAGATTACGAGTTGCTCTAACAGGTCTAACTATAGCTGAATATTTTAGAGAAGAAGAGGGAAGAGATGTTTTACTTTTTATTGATAACATTTTCCGATTTACTCAAGCCGGTTCAGAAGTTTCTGCTCTTTTAGGTAGAATGCCTTCTGCGGTTGGATATCAACCAAACCTGGCTACTGAAATGGGTGCTCTTCAAGAAAGAATCACTTCTACAGATAAAGGTTCAATTACTTCTGTACAAGCTATTTACGTGCCTGCAGATGATTTAACAGATCCTGCACCTGCAGCTGCTTTCGCGCATCTTGATGCAACAACCGTATTAAGTCGTCAGATATCTGAACTTGGTATTTATCCTGCTGTTGATCCTCTTGAATCATCTTCAAGAATTCTTGAGCCGGGAGTACTTGGACAAGAACATTACGATGTTGCTAAAAATTGTAAAGAAATTCTTCAGCATTATAAAGATTTGCAGGATATTATAAATATTCTAGGTATGGATGAATTATCTGATGATGATAAAATAGTTGTTAGAAGAGCAAGACGAATCCAAAGATTTTTCAGTCAGCCTTTCCACGTTGCTGAAGCTTTTACTGGTAAAGCAGGTAAGTATGTTAAGTTAGAAGATACAATTCGCGGTTTTAAAGGTATAATTGATGGTAAATATGATGATATACCTGAATCAGCATTTATGTACGTTGGTGGAATTGAAGAAGTAATAGAAAATGCAAAGAAGATGGCGTAAGTATGGCTGAGTTAAATTTAGAAATAGTTACTCCATCTAAATCTGCTTTTAGTGGCGAGATTAAATCAATCACTGTTCCCGGAACAGAAGGTCGATTTCAAGTTTTAGTTAATCACGCACCAATTATAAGCACATTTGATATTGGAATGATTAAAGTAGATTTGCTCGATGGCAAATTTAATTATTACTCAACTGCGGGAGGAACCATTGAGGTGCTTGATAATAAAGTTTTGGTTCTTGCTGATTCAATTGAGTTAGTTTCAGAAATTGATGAACAAAGAGCTTTAGAAGCCAAACGAAGAGCTGAAGAAAGATTAGCCGAAAAGAACAGCGGAGTAAACCTGACAAGAGCTGAAGCCGCATTAGCAAGAGCTAACAATAGAATATTAACTAAAGAAAAGTATAAATAGAGTTACAATATTTTGAACAATAAAAAAGCGAATCGAATCGATTCGCTTTTTTTAATTTAAATACCCATCATTCATAATTATCTTTTTCACTAGTGCTGCACTATCTACTTTATTTTTGATCGATCTGAAATAATCAATTAGATAATTTAACCTTTCATTTTCGTTTTTAAGAACTAGTAATTCCTGCTGTTGTTCATAACTTAAACCGGATTTTTCGGCAATCTTATATGATTTTAGTTTTGTGATCCTTAAGATTATTCCAAAATGCTTCTTCTAACTTATAGTTTGCTAATTTAACTATTTCGACAAATTCAGATTGCAGTTTAATTGAAAGTCGATCATCGGTTAAAGTAGTATCATCAAGGTATTTTTCAACATCTGCAGTATAATAACCGGATTCATGAAGATATGTGGAATTTATAATGAATCTATCTAATCCTTGAACAACTATGTCCAGCTCACCATTTATATAAGTTTTAAGCACACTGCTTACTTTTACATATACTCCAACATCTGAAATTCGTTTATCAATAGAAGCAACAATTCCAAATCCTGAATTCTCCTCTAAACATTTTTGTAAAAGAATTTTATATCGTTCTTCAAAAATATGAAGTGGGTATTTTGAGTCTGGAAATACAACCAAGTTTAACGGAAATATTGGAATTGTGTGCATTTTACTTGTAATAAAATATCAATATATCTGAACAGAAACTATAACGAAAAAATGGAATTAAAATTTAGAGATGACATCTTTAGAAAAAGATGTCATCTCTTTGTTAAACTTAATTAACAATATTACATTATTCCTTAAAGTATTTAAGCTTTAGAAAATAATTCGTTAACTTTATCCCAATTAACAACATTCCACCAGTTTTCAATGTAATCAGGTCGTTTGTTTTGATATTTGAGATAATATGCATGCTCCCAAACATCTAGACCAAGAATTGGAGTTCCTTTTACTTCAGCAACATCCATTAAAGGATTATCCTGATTTGGAGTGGAGCTAACAACAAGTTTCCCATCTTGAACTAATAACCATGCCCAACCGGAGCCGAATCTTGTTGCAGCTGCAGTACTAAATTTAGTTTTAAATTCATCAAATGATCCAAAAGCGGAATTAATTGCATCAGCAACTTTACCAGTTGGTTTTCCGCCACCGTTTTGTTTCATTAAAGTCCAAAATAAAGAATGATTCCAGTGACCACCACCATTATTTCTGATTGCAACAGGAAGTTTTGAAATCATTCCAAACATATCGTACAAAGATTTTCCTTCGTATTCTGTACCGTCAACAGCCTTATTAAGATTAGTGACATAACCGTTGTGATGTTTAGTGTAGTGGATCTCCATAGTCATTTTATCGATGTATGGTTCCAATGCATCGTATGAATATGGTAATTGGGGCAATTCAAATTTTGCCATAGTATTTGTACTCCTTATATGATTTTTAATTGTATTTAACTTATTTTCTGCTTTTCCAAGTGCTTGAACAAGAGGGATTGTACCCAATGCATAAATGAACTTACGTCTTTGCATAAAATTATCCTTTCTAATTAAACACCAAAAGACTCACCACAACCGCAACTTTTAGTTGCGTTCGGATTATTAAAAATAAACCCTTTTCCATTTAATCCGTCTGAAAAATCTAATTGAGTACCTGTTAGATAAAAAAGACTTTTACCATCAACAAATAGTTTTACGCCATCGTGCTCAATTATGGAGTCACCTTCACGATTTTCAGGATCAAATCCTAGGGTATAAGTTAAACCGGAACAACCACCGCCTTTAACACCGATTCTCAGACCAAATTCCTGCGTTATTTTATTTTCGTCCATTATGCGTTTAATCTCTTTAACTGCCTTATCCGTTATTGTTATTTCAGATTCAATTTGTGTGTTGCTCATTGCATACCTCTTTTAAAAAATATTAATTAAAATGAAAAAGGGTCCCCAGGTTTTGTAGTAACAAACTCTGGATAGTTAATTTTCCAACCTTGACTACTAGTTCTTATGAATATTCCTTCTGTTTCGTAATATTCAGAATATTGTTTTGCTAAACTAGATAGCCTATTATCTGTTAAATTTATTCCTTTTTTATCAAGAAAACTTTTTAATCCATACTGAAAATCCCTTGAGAAAAAATTAGAATTGTGAAAAACTGGAAATGTTGCTTTTAAATAACTTAAAAAAATCTTACTTTCATTTTTTAAGTCATTATATAGGCCTGAGATATTTTTGTTTGTCATTATAGTTTTACTTTTTATTTATTATTCAGTGAATTACCGTTTTTAGAAGATCTTAATTTATTAATTGCCTCTACAACCCGCTGTGATGCATAATCAATTTCATGTTGAGTACTAAACCGCCCAATTCCAAACCTGACTGAACTTAAAGCCTGGTCATCTGTTAAACCAATTGCTTTGAGTATTCTACTTGGTTTTTCAGATCCCGCTGCACAAGCTGATGAATTCGAAAACGCAAGATCTCTTAATTCAAGCATTAGTTTATCAGCACGAACTTTTTCAACGTAAAAATTTAAATTATTGGGCAACCTGTTTTGCATTGAACCATTAGTTGAAATTCCGTCAAGATTAGAAATTATATTTTTCTGTAATCTATCTCTAAGAAATTTTGTGTGCTCGTAATCTAATTCCATCTGCTCATCACAAATTTCAATTGCTTTCCCAAATCCAACAATTGATGGAACATTTAAAGTTCCCGGTTTAATTACTCCTTCTTGTGTCCCTCCAAATAATCTTGGAGATAATTTTGCTTTTGTATTTTCGGAATTGATATACAATGCTCCAATTCCTTTAGGTCCGTAAAGTTTATGTGCTGTAAAGGACATAAAATCTAAACTAATTTCAGATAAATTAAACTTAAGTTTTCCCACTGCTTGAGTTGCATCAACATGAAATAGAATTCCTTTTTCTTTACAAATATCACCAATAGATTTTATATCGTTAATCGTTCCTATCTCATTATTTGCAAAAATGATTGAAATAAGTTTAGTTTTTTTTGTAATTGAGTCCGCAATCTTGTCTGGATCAATCAATCCGGATTTATCAACCGCTAGATATGTAACATCAAATCCCTTTCGGGATAGATAATTCAGAGATTCGGTTGTTGCGCTATGTTCTATATTTGATGAAATAATATTCCAAGAAGATGGATCTTCATTTTCTGTTAATCCAAGGTGAACCAGATTTATTGATTCCGTTGCACCACTTGTAAAAAAGATTTCCTTACCTGAAACTTTCAGGAAATTTGCGATATTATCTCTAGAATTTTCGACAGCACTTTTTGCAATCCATCCAAAACTGTGATTGCTGGATGAATTGCCGAATCGATCTTGTAAGTAAGGCAACATAACTTCTAATACTCTAGGATCTATCTGAGTTGTGGAATTATTATCTAAATATATTGGTATTTTTATCTTCATTATATAATATGTGCTAACTTCGTTTCATTAAACACTTTATCAATCTTCTTTTGAACTTCAATCAATGGGTCACGAATTTTGCAGCAATCTAAATATGAACAATCATCTTTATTCGTATTATTACTTAAACACTCAGTAATCTGATAATTAGGTTCGACAGCCTTAATTAAATCAATTAAAGATATCTCAAATGGATTATTTTTAAGAGTATATCCACCTTTTACTCCTTGATATGAAATAGCAATATTACTTTTAGCAAGATTTTGTAAAACTTTAGCTACTAATTCAAAAGAAATCTTGTAATTATCCGCAATTTCCTTAGCAGTAACAGCACTGCCATGGTTTTTAATTGCCATATATCTGGCAGCCATAATTGCGTATTCAGATTTTTTTGATAGTTTAAGCATAAATAAGACTAAATTAGTCTGGTATAAACTTATAAGAAAAAGATTGTAATTGCAAATTTGATGTGATTATAATCCTAAAAGCTGAACTGATTCTTTGGCAATATTTACAAGCGGAGTAAAGTAAATACCTAGTATTAAAACAGGAGCTATCAGCAGCAAAATAACTATATAGTTTAATGGTGTAAGAGGGACAGTGATTTGTTTCTCTGTTTTAACCAGAAACATAGCTTTAAGAACTCGAACATAGTAGTAGAGAGAGATAACAGTATTTAATAATGCAATAACAGCAACAGTAATCATATTCGCATCAACTAAAGCAATGAAGAGATATAACTTTCCAATAAATCCAGCAGTAGGAGGAAGACCAGTAAGTGACACAAGGAAAATACCAAGTGCAGTTCCCAGAAGCGGTAAAGAGTATCCTAAACCTTTATAGTCATCAATCTCTTCAGAATTAATTTTATTTGCTATTAACATAACGATGTAGAAGGCACCAAGATTCATAAACAAGTAAATGGCAAAATATATTAATACAGCCATCAATCCTTGATCGGATAGAACGGCAACTCCAAGCATTAAATATCCCGCGTGGGCTATACTTGAATACGCTAACATTCTTTTGATATTATCCTGCCACAATGCAGCAAAGTTTCCAAATGTCATTGTAATTATCGAGAATGCGATTAATAACATTTGCCAATCGATAAATGATATTAAATGCCAATAGCCGGAATTATCAAGTTCCTGAGCAAAAGTAATTTTTAGAAAACGAATCAAGACAGCAAATCCAGCGGCTTTACTAGCAACAGATAAAAAAGCCGTGATTGAGATAGGTGCTCCTTCGTATACATCTGGAGTCCAAAAATGGAAAGGAACGATCGAAATTTTGAATCCGATACCTGCAAATATCATTAAGATAGCTGTTAAAAATGCTAATTGACTTCCTGAAGGGAATTGAAGCAATTCATTTATTTCGGATAAATTTGTACTGCCCGAAATGCCGTATAGAATAGAAATTCCAAATAACATAATTCCTGATGACGCTGAGCCATAAATTATGTACTTAAGTGAAGCCTCACTATTTCTAACAGATGTTTTTACAAATCCAGCAAGTACATAAGATGATAATGAAAGCAGTTCCAGTGAAAGATAAATTAAAATTAAGTCATTAGCGGAAACCATGAAGAACATTCCGATTACCATTCCGAATATTAAAGCATAATACTCACCATGTCTATCGGGACAAGAATTGATTTCCTTAGATGAAATTGAAAATAAAACAATAAAAGCTGTTGTAATAAGAATTAAAATCTTGAAAAAGGATGAAAAATTATCCAACGAGAGAAAAGATAAATTTTCAGAAACAGAAAAAGCATATTTAGGATTACCAAACTGAAGAACAACAAAACTAAATGTAACAATCAGACCAATTAATGAGATAAAAGGCAAAAACTTTTTATTTTTTATAAATATTAAATCAAATACAACTATTGCCACTAAAGTTAGAGCTAAAGAAATTTCAGGTAAGATAGCCTGAAGATTTTCTGATAAGTTTGGTAAAATCAATGTTATCACTTTATAATAAAATTAAAATGCATTTATTGAACTATAAATTCCTTGAGCATCACTTATAAATTTAACCATTGCATTTGCTGAAGCATTCATCAGATTAAGCATAGGTGAAGGATTAACTCCTAGATAAATCACAATTATAGTCAAAGGAACAAGCATAAAATATTCGCGCGTTGTTAGATCAGTTAAATCTTTCCACTTTTCATTTAATGATCCAAGATATACTCTTTGCAATGTCCACAACATATAAGCCGCACCTAATAATATACCGAGAGTTGAAATAACAGCTATTATTCTTGTGGTCTCGTTGCCAAATCCACCTAAGAAAACTAATGCTTCAGAGATGAATCCACTTAAACCTGGTAAACCAATTGCTGCAAAGAATGCAATAGTTACAAAACCTGTATAAATAGGCATTTGCTTTCCTAATCCACCAAAAGAATCTAAATCTCTTGTGTGAGCACGATCGTAAATAACTCCAACAATAAGGAAGAGCATTGCTGTAATTGTACCGTGATTAAACATTTGAAGGATGGCGCCGGATATTCCCATAGTATTTAATGATGCCATCCCAAGCATTACAAATCCCATATGCGAAACAGAAGAATAAGCAATAAGTTTTTTAAAGTCTTTCTGAGCCATCGCCGCAAGCGCACCGTATATAATATTTATCATTCCAAATAGAGCAATGTACCAACTTAGTTGATAGGTTAGTTCCGGAAATATTGGATAAGAAACTCTAAGTATTCCATAAGTTCCCATTTTCAGTAATACACCGGCAAGGATAACGCTTATCGCGGTTGGAGCTTCAACGTGAGCATCAGGTAGCCAAGTGTGGAAAGGGAACATTGGTATCTTAATAGCGAAGCCGATGAATAATCCTATGTAAGCTATAAATCTTAAATTATTCGGATTTAGCGGTGAGAGAATTCCTGTTTCTGTGTAGTTAGCGTGATTCATCAATTCTAACAAGTTAAATGTAAACACTCTTGTTCCGTCTGCAAGTGTTTCCATAGAACTAAAGTACAATCCAATCATAACTAAAAGAATAAAAATACTTCCGAGCAAAGTATAGAGGAAGAATTTTATTGCTGCGTATTCTCTTCTTGGTCCACCCCAAATACCGATTAAGAAGTACATTGGAAGTAACATCAATTCCCAGAAAATATAGAACAGGAAGAAATCTAGTGCAACAAATACTCCCATCATTCCCGTGTTCAACAACAAGAACATTGCAAAATATCCTTTTACTGATTTATCTATTGTCCAGGAAGAAAGTGTTGCAATAAATGTTACAATTGCCGTTAAGAGAACAAGAGGAACACTTAATCCATCCACACCCAGGAAATAATCTATTTTAATTTTTCCAATCCAGGCAAAACCTGGAATATCAATCCATCTAAATTTTTCTATGAATTGAAATGAACTTGCATCGTTTATACCACCGGCAGCGTAATTAAAATTCATCAATAAAATTATTGATAGAACTATTTGTATCGCTGTAACAATAAGCGTGGTAACCTTGATGGATAGCTCTTGTTTTTTGGGAAGAACTAAAACGATTACCATTCCTAGAATTGGTAGGAATGTTAATAAGGATAGTATAGGAAAATTATTCATAGTTCTGTTACCTGTTTTTCAAACTTTATACTTAGAATAAAAAGAGCAAAATAATTAACGAAAATATTACGAGTACAATGTATGTCTGAACTTTTCCGGTTTGTACTCTTCTTAAAATTAAACCGATAAATCCGCTGATGTATGCCATTAAGTTAACGAGTCCATCAACTACGTATTTGTCAAATCCGCCTGTAAAGAATGCAACTCTGCGAGTAACTTCTGCGGAACCATTAACTATTCCATCAACAATTGTCGAATCAAACCAGTATATGATTTTACTTATCCCCAGCAATCCAGCAACAAATGTTTTATGATATAATTCATCAAAGTACCATTTGTTAAGGGAGAAATTATAAAGCGGTTTGATTGAAGCAGTTAATTTTTCTACATCAACTTTTTTCCATTGATAGAAAACAAAGGCAGTTATTATTCCCAAAACAGCTACAAATAATGACAAGAACATTGCAGGATAATGAGCTGAGTGCATTGCTTCAGTGTATTTTTCTGAATAAGTAATCTCTCCGTGAGCTGATGCAGATGATTTCTGATCTATATTAATGTGATTGACATCTACATTTTCGGATCGCATAAAATCAAATCTAGTTTCATTTGGAGCATGTAGTTCAGGAGCATTTATCCATTTATTAAAGAACCAGCCTTGATCAGCACTGAACGGATTTGGAGTATAAAAAATAAAAACAGATAATGTTGCTAATACTGCCAAAGGCATTGCCATTACAAATGGAGATTCGTGTGCGTGTTCAAATTTATGTTGATCTCTTGGTTCACCGTGGAATGTAATTATAATTAATCGGAACATATAGAAGGCAGTCATCAGAGCAACTAAAAATCCAACAATAGCAAAAATCCAGTAACCAGTAAGTGACCCGAAGGCAAATGAACTGGCAAGAATTCCATCTTTACTTAAAAATCCTGATGTTAATGGGATTCCTGAAATTGCAAGTGAAGCAATTAAAAATGTTGCATAAGTAAGTGGAAGTTTCTTTCTTAATCCACCCATATTTCTAATATCTTGTTCGTGGTGCATAGCATGAATAACTGATCCCGATCCAAGAAACAAACAAGCTTTAAAAAATGCGTGTGTTACAAGATGAAAGAATGCAAATTTGTAAGCGCCAACTCCCAGAGCCATTATCATATAACCCAACTGAGAAACAGTTGAGTAAGCTAAAACTTTTTTAATATCATTTTGTGTTAATGCAATTGTAGCCGGAATAAAGGCAGATATCATTCCAATTACCGCGATAAACATCATGGCATCAGCAGTTAACAATCCAAAAATTCTTACAGTTAGATAAACACCCGCAGCAACCATCGTTGCAGCATGGATCAACGCACTAACCGGAGTTGGACCTTCCATTGCATCGGGTAACCAAACGTGAAGAGGGAATTGAGCTGACTTACCTACAGCACCCATGAATAATAAAATGCCTGTAACTGATAACCAAAAATCAGAATTGAATGGAAGGTGACCTGCACCTATGGAATCAAAAATTTGATCAAAGGAAAAAGTATTATAGGTAAGAAATAAAATTAAAATTCCTGCAAACATTCCAAGATCACCAATTCTATTTACAAGAAAGGCTTTTTTACTTGCGTCTGCTGCAGATTTTTTCTCAAACCAAAATCCGATTAATAGATAAGATGATAATCCTACCAACTCCCAAAAAATGTACATCATTAAAATGTTGTTCGTAAGTACAATTCCGTTCATTGAGAAAGTAAATATTCCGAGATAAGCGAAATAACGATTGTATCTTTCGTCGCCTTTCATATACGCGATAGAGAAGTAATGAACAAGCGCACTAATCAATGACACAACAAATAACATCAATACTGTTATGTTGTCTAGCAGAAATCCAAGTTTAATTACTAATGTATCAGTCAGTCTAAACCATTCAAGTTCAGAAACTATTTTATCATCTATAAAATAAGATAGTTTATTAAACGCAAGTACGATGGAAGCGATAAGCACGGTCGAGATAATAAATACTTCAAACAGATAAATTGATTTAACTTTTTTACCAAGTAGTAAAGTAACAACAAAACCAAGTAACGGTAAGAATAAAATTGCAAGTGAAATATTTATTATACTATTTTCTGTCATCTACTAATCTTTCAAGCTATCAATTTCGTCAATGTTAACGGTTGATAGTGTTTTATAAATATTCAAAACTATTGCTAAGGCAATTGCAGCTTCTGCAGCAGCAAGTACGATTACAAAAAGTGCAATTAAATGACCCTGTAAACCAAAATTTCCAAACCGTGTAAATGCAATAAAATTAATGTTAGCTGAATTAAGAATTAATTCAACACCCATTAAAACCATTATTGCATTTTTTCGGGTTACAATGGCGTAAATTCCCATCGAAAAAAGTAATGTGCTTATAACTAAAAAGTGATTTAATCCAACTTCAATCATGCTTCTCTTCTCGCAATCGATGCTGCACCTATAAGTGCAATCAAAAGAATAATCCCTAATAATTCAAATATAAGTGCATACTCTTGGAGTAACATTGTACCCAACGCGGTTGTTGTAGGTAGTGGAGCCTCGGTTGCATATGTTTTCCAGTCTGATGAAACTAATGCAGCCAGTAATGAACCTGAAAGCAATCCAACACCGATCACAGCAGGATAAATATTTATTGTACCGGTCTTTATTTCAACATTGGTAATCTTGTTTGTCAACATCACACCAAAGAGTAACAAAATTAAAATTCCGCCCACATACACAATAAGTTGAACGATTGCTACAAAATCAGCACCGAGTAGAACATAAATTCCAGCAACACCAAAAAATGTGAACAACAAGAAAAACGCTGAGTAAACAATATTTCTATTCGTAACAACAAAGAATGCAGACAAAACAGTAATCGCAGCGAACAAGTAAAATATTAAATCGTAAACGTTCACTTTATTTTTCCTCTTGCTGATCTTTTTTGATTTCAGGTTTTGGTTCTTTTGGCTCGGATGCTGCCTTCAATTTTTCAGCTTCTTTTTCTGCATTAAATTTTGCAAGATTATCTCTTTTTTCCTGTCTTTCGTCTGGAGTAAGAGTAGCAAAATCATAAATCAATTTATCTCTGTCCCATTCAGAAAATTCATAAACGTCTGTCATATAAATACAATCAGTAGGACAGGGGAATACACACAATTGGCAATAACAACATTTTGCAAAATCTATTGTAAAGTTTGTAACCCAAAGCGCTTTCTTTTTTCCATTTGATGTTTTTCCAAGATCTTCACCGGGTACTGATTTTGTTGTTTCAATCTCAATACAGCTAACAGGACAAGCTCTTGAACATTGATCACAGCCAATACAATCATCCATATTTACATATAGTCTGTTACGTTCTCTTTCCGGTAATTGAGGTTTCACTTCCGGGTATTGAATTGTAACCGATGGAACGAACATGTGCTTAAATGTAATCTTCATTCCGATAAAGATAGTTGCTAGCGCAGAGTATATATTTCCGAAATATTCTTTCATTATAAAAGTGTAATCAATCCGATTATTATAAGATTAACAAATGCAATTGGAATTAAATACTTCCAACAAATTGTCATTAACTGGTCAACGCGTACTCTTGGTAAAGTCCATCTTAACCACATCTGAACAAAAACAAAAAATACACCTTTTATGGTAAACCAAGAAAATTGTTCGATAGGTATCATCCATTTTGCACCGATCAAATCACCCAAATATCCGATAGGTGATTGATATCCGCCTAAAAATAATGCAACTACAATTGCGGAAACTGCAAACATATTAGCATACTCAGCTAAGAAGAACATTGCGAATTTCATTCCTGAATATTCTGTATGATAACCAGAAACAAGTTCTGATTCCGCTTCAGGAATATCAAAAGGAGTTCTGTTAACTTCTGCAAGTGTGCTTATATAAATAATTAGGAACCCAATGAACATAAATGGTATTAATAAAAACTTTGATAGCTCAGAACCAGGTCCACCAAATATGTACCAGTTCCATGCATATCCGGTTTGCTGTTCGCTAAGCGTGTGCAAACTCATTGATCCGCTGATCATAACTAAGCTTAGCACTACAAGCATAGTTGGAATTTCGTAACTAACAATCTGTGCAACTGATCGCATCGAACCGAGCAGGGAATATTTATTGTTTGATGCCCAGCCAGCCATTAAAATTCCGGCAACTACGATTCCGGTTACCGCAACTATATAAAAGATACCAAGATCAATTTCAGTTCCGATAAAAATACTTGTAAAAGGAATTGCGGCAAATGCTGCATAACTTCCTGCAAAAACTATTATCGGTGCAAGATTAAATAATAACTTATCATTGTCTTTTGCTACAATATCTTCTTTTTGAATAAGCTTTAAAATATCTGCGATTGTTTGTTTCCAACCGTGCCAGCCGACTCGCATTGGTCCAAGTCTATCCTGCATATGTGCAGAAACTTTTCTTTCTAGATAAACTGCAAAAAGTGCAAACGGTAAAATAAATGCAAACAATGGAAGCAAGCTTTGTACAGTTCCTGCAATTACATCTGCAATAACAGAGTTACCGAAAAGATCAACTAAGAAATCGTACATCATCTGTCAATCTCTCCTAAAACTATATCTATGCTTCCAAGAATTGTTACAACATCTGCAACCATATAACCTTTACACAATTCATTTAGTATTTGCATACTTACAAACGATGGTGCTCTAACTTTTACACGATAAGGGCTTGTAGAACCATCGCTAATAATAAAATATCCTAAATCACCTCTCGGATTTTCAACTCGTGCGTAAACATGGCCAATCGGTGGTTTAATTCTTTTTGGAATTGCAGATTGAACATCACCTTCTGGTATTTGATCCAATGCCTGTTCAATAATCTTGCAGCTTTCTT
The DNA here is from genome assembly GCA_963706055.1 of uncultured Ignavibacteriales bacterium. Lineage (GTDB taxonomy): Bacteria > Bacteroidota > Ignavibacteria > Ignavibacteriales > Ignavibacteriaceae > IGN3. The sequence continues at coordinate 80,391 of CAVPND010000020.1, forward strand.
CCATCTCTAAAACTCTAACGTAATATCTATCCCAGCTATCGCCGGTAGTTCCGTAAGTTCCTTCACCCACTGGAATATCATAATCGAATTTGTGATACAAGGAATATGGGTCTTCTTTTCTTACATCCCATTTAATTCCAGAAGCACGTAAGTTCGGTCCTGTTACTCCATAATTAATTGCGGTATCAATAGGTAAAATTCCAATATTAGCAGTACGATCAATAAAAATCCTATTGTGGCTTAAAAGATCATTTACTTCTTTTAGATTCGGTCTAAATTCTTTTATAAACTCTCTAGTTTTTCTAACGAAGTCAGGATGTAAATCGTGGGATAAACCACCAATCCATATATAATTATAAAGTAATCTTGCACCGCATGTCATTTCAAAAAGGCTGAGAATTTTTTCACGATCTCTAAAGCAATATAAAAATGGAGTGAAAGCGCCAATATCTGCACCATAAGTTCCAAGTGCAACAAGATGTGAAGAGATGCGCTGTAACTCAGCCATTATTACTCTAATGTATTCAACTCTTTCAGGTAATTCTATTCCAAGAAGTTTTTCCATTGCAATTGCATAACCAAATTCATTGCCCATCGGAGCTAAATAATCCATACGATCAGTGTAAGGAACTATTTGGGGATAAGTCATTGCTTCACAATGCTTTTCGAAACATCTGTGCAAGTAACCTATATGTGGAATTACATTAGTAATGATTTCGCCTTCTAAGGCAAGTTCGAGTCGAAGCACACCATGGGTTGATGGGTGCTGAGGACCCATATTCAAAACCATTTCTTCAGTTTTTACTAAAGAACTTTTAGTACTTATTTTTGAATCTTGAACCATTTTAGTATGGTACTTTCATTCCCTGATAGAACTCAGGATTTTCATAATCTTTTCTTAATGGATAACCTGCATCCCAATCATAAGGCATAAGAATTCTTCTTAAGTCAGGATGATTTAAGAAGATTATACCAAACAGATCATATGCTTCTCTCTCATGCCAATCTGCGGCTTTCCAAACTTCTGATACTGTAGGAATTTCAGGTTTATTTCTATCTGTAGAAACTTTAATTGTAATCTTGTGTTTTAATGTTGTTGATTCTAAATGATAGTAAACACTCAATAAAGAATCTTTGGGTTCATCTACACCAGATAAGTTCATTAATGAATCAAATAATAATTCAGATGAATCACGTAGAAATGAACTTAGCTTATCAATTTCTAATGGAGAAGCGATTAAAATGGCTTCTGTGGGTTGATCGGTTTTTAATTCCAGATTGGAATCAGGAAAATTATCTTTTAAGATTTGTAAAATTTCTTCAGCGTTTTTCATGCAGATTTCTTTATCATACTTTCGTTACGGATTTTTTCCTGAAGCTTTAATAATCCCTCAAGTAAAGCCTCGGGTCTTGGTGGGCAGCCTGGAACGTAAACATCAACAGGAATCACTCGATCAACACCTTTTAATACGTGATAACCGTGCTCCCAATATGGTCCGCCACAATTGGAGCAACTTCCCATAGAAATAATATACTTTGGATCTGGCATTTGCTCATAAAGACGTTTAATTCTTGTTGCCATTTTTAAGGTAACAGTACCAGATATAATAATAATATCAGCTTGTCTTGGTGAAGGGCGGGGAATAACACCAAATCGATCAAAATCGTAGTGGGATGCAGATGTAGCCATCATTTCAATTGCACAGCAGGCTAATCCAAAACTAACTTGCCAGAGTGAAGATAATCTTGCCCAGTTGAGCAAATCTTCTGCTTTTGCTACAACTATATTTCCATCGGTAAATTCTTTATCTAAAAATCCCATTTAAATCAAACCTCTACCAATTCTTTTTCAACTTTTGGTGCTGCTTTTGTTTTATTAAAAGTTGGAGAAACAACTTTTGGTTTTTCCCACTCAAGATCACCTTTTCGCCATTCGTAAGCCATTCCTAGACCTAAAAGAACCAAGAATATTCCACCAATTAAAAATCCGGTCATTCCAAAATCTTTATAAACCAAAGCCCACGGAATCAGTAAAACAACTTCAACATCAAAAATTAAAAAGATGAGTGCAACAACATAAAATCTTATGTTGAATTTAATCCAAGGAGAACCTTCCGGATTTTCGCCGCATTCGTATGTGGTTAATTTTTCATGGGTTGGTCTTGCCGGGCGAATGAGTTTTGCGAGATAAACAATACCAACGACAAACACGCCTGCGGTTAATATGAAGATTAGAGCTTTTCCGAATTCTGTCAGCATTATCTTTAAAAAATTTTGAACCAAAATTACCACAGCATTTGTGGAATGTCAAGAATTCCTAAATAAAAACATTTGAGATACTTAATTCAGAAAAATATTTTAAAATATGATAATCAAATTTAAATTTGTAAATAAAAAAGATTTTTACTTTCAGGATTTTTTACCAGCTTATTGATGTTCAAATCTCTCAAAACTGGTTATAGCAATATTTTTGATTATTAGTTAACTTTCAGCCACAGTTTTAACCATTTTTCGAATAATTTGAACTCATAATTATTTATATGCGTCTTACTAAAGCGATTATCAATACTTCCAATCTCAAAAAAAACTTTCTGAATATCAGAAAAAAAGTTGGAAAAGCTAATATTATGGCAGTGGTTAAAGCAGATGCTTATGGACACGGAGTTAAAACTGCTGTAGATGCTCTTAATTCTCTTGGTAAACAAAAACCAGAATATTTTGCTGTTGCAACTCCTGATGAAGGCGCTGAGTTGCGACAATTAAAAATCAAACAACCGATTTTGATATTTGATCCGTTGGATAAATTTCAGGTTAAGAAGTTTTTTGAAGTTTAATTTAATTCCATCAGTTTTTACACAAGAACATTTAAATATTCTTTTAAAGGAGAAGAAAAGATTAAAATCAAGCAAGAAGATTTTAGTTCACGTTAAAATTGATACAGGAATGAATAGATTGGGTGTTGATTACAAAGAAGCATTATAAGTTTATTAAAAAATTATCTTTGGATAATAATTTTAATATAGATGGAATATTTACACACTTTGCAACTTCTGATGAAGTGGGAAGTAAATATGCAAAACTTCAAATTAAAAGATTTGATGAAGTTATAAAATCACTTAAAGAGGATAATATAAATTTTGGTTTAGCTCACGCAGCAAATAGTGGAGCTATACTTGATTTTCCAGAAGCATATTACGATATGGTTCGTCCGGGAATCTCACTTTATGGTTATTATCCTTCGCTTCAAACCTCAGAATCTATTAAATTGTATCCTGTAATGTCTTTGGTTTCTAAAGTTTCATCAGTTAAAAAATTAAAAAGAGGTGAATCGGTTAGTTACAGTAGAAGATATTTTACAAAGAAGGAAACTAATATTATTTCCGTTCCAATTGGTTATGCGGATGGTTTTACCAGAGCATTGACAAATAAAGCTCAAGCAATTATAAATGGAAAAATTTATAACCAAGTTGGAACTGTAACGATGGATAGAATTATGTTTGATGTTGGAAACGATAAAATAAAAATTAATGATGATGTTATTTTAATTGGAGAAAAAGGTAAATTAAAAATTGATGCATGGGATTGGTCAAAAAAAATAAATACAATTCCTTATGAAGTTACTTGTGGAATAAGTAAACGTGTGCCCAGAGTTATAAAAAATTAATGGATTTAATTAAACATTACATAAATCAAAGCATTACTATTGCTGCAAATAATTTGCGATTAAATAATCAGCAGATTGAAGTTGTTGCATTGTTAAAAGAGGCGATTACCAAATCAGATAATCTTAGTGATGATTTAATTAATATGAAACGGATTACTGAGCTTTCCACTCTTGCGATAAGGTTAAATGAGATTTATAATTCATTAACTCAAAATCAAATAGATTTTTTAAAAATATCAGATCAGTTTAAAGAGCATAGCAGATATCTTATAAAAGATTTGGGACATATGCTGGATATATCAACCCCGCAAACATTTAAAGCAGCGATAGAAAAATTAAAGGGTTCAATAGTTTTTCCTAAAGAGGAAATTAAAGTTGATTTATCAAAACGAGTTCCTGATGAAGAACCTTTTGTACAGGTAACTACTGATGAAATAAAAGAAGAAATTATTTTTAATGAAGATTTTAAAAATGATGATGAAGAAATAATACAGAATTTTGAACCGACAATTCTTAGTCCCATCAAGCCTTTGGATAATATCTTGAAGAAAATCTCCAATAATGAAATAGATTATGAAGAACTAATTAAGTATTCAAAAATAATGGATGAGAATGCTGCGTTATCTAGAAAAATAGGATTTGAGATTCTATCCGGAATGCATCGCATAATTTCTAAAGCATTAATTCTTATAAAAAATAGAGAGTTAATGCCGGGTAAAGATGTCATCGAAAGTTTACGCGCTTGTTTAATAGTTATAGTTGCAGTTGTGCGTGGTAAAGATGTTGATATAAATAATTATTTAAACAAAGCAGAAGAATTTGGAAATAAATTAGCAACAATAATAAGTAAGGAAAACATTTAATGAAGCTATATGCTGTTATTATGGCTGGTGGGGTTGGCTCACGTTTTTGGCCGCGAAGTAAAAAGAAACTGCCTAAACAATTGTTACAAATATTTGGAGATGACACTATGATTCAGGCTACGGTAAATCGTTTAGCCGGATTAGTAGAAAAGGAAAATATTTATGTTATAACCAATGAACTTCAACGACCAGAAGTTATCAATCAATTAAATGATGTGCCTGCGGAAAATATAATTGAAGAACCATTTGGCAGAAATACTGCTGCTTGTATTGGATTAGCTTCTGTAATTATAAAAGCAAAAGATCCAAATGCTGTAACTGTTGTTTTACCTGCCGATCACATTATAAAAGATGTAGAAAAATTTAAACAAACTTTAACAAATGCAGCAAAGTTTGCAAATGAATCAAAAGGATTAGTTACGATTGGAATTGAACCTACTCGTCCAGAAACCGGTTATGGTTACATTCAAATTAATGATAAGCCAGTTACTGAAAATATTTTTAAAGTCTTAACTTTTGCAGAAAAACCGAATTATGGTACTGCTGTTAGATTTGTTGAAAGTGGAGATTTTTTATGGAACAGCGGTATGTTTATTTGGCGTGCTGATACAATTTTAGATGAAATAAAAAACCTGATGCCGGATTTGTATGAAGGATTAATTTCAATCGAAAAAAGTTTAACAAGTCCAAATTTTAAAGAAGAACTTAAAACAGTTTACGCACAGTTAAAAAAGATTTCCATTGATTATGGGATTATGGAAAAATCTTCTAAAGTATTTTTAACCAAAGGCTCATTTAACTGGAGTGATGTCGGCAGCTGGGAAGAAGTTTATCAGTTGAGTGAAAAAAATGAAAACGGCAATGCAACTATTGGAAATGTATATACAAATATGGTTAATGATTCATATGTTTACTCGCCCGATAAAGTTACAGCAGTGATAGGAATTGATAACATTATTGTAATAAATCATAATGATAATTTGTTGATTTGCAGAAGAGATAAAGCTCAGGATGTAAAAGAGATAGTCGAATATTTAAAAATTAATAAAATGGATGAGCATTTATAGCAGTTCGGTTTTTTATTTAGAACATTATAATTTTACAAAGAAGTTTTCCAAATTTTAGTTAACCATCATTTATTTAGTGTACCAAAGAATTTGAAATCGTATTAAAAAGGAAATAGATTGTTTATAGTTAATTCTCCAGTTGTAGAAACCAAACAAGTTCACGAAAATATTTTTATCCAAAAAATTCATTCTCCTGAAATTGCTCAAAAAGTAAAACCGGGGCAATTTTTAAATATTAGAGTTTCTCAAACCACTTTTCCTTTACTTAGAAGACCATTTAGTGTTTGTGATGTTGAAGGTGAGAACATTTATCTTATGTTTAATATTTTAGGTGAAGGTACAAAAATATTGGCCCGTAAGATTAATGGTGAAACAGTAGATATTCTTGGTCCGCTTGGTAATGGTTTTAATCTTGATGATAAATATGAATTAGCAATAATTGTTGCTGGTGGATTGGGAGCTGCTCCTTTTCCATTTGTCACTCGTTCAATAAAAAATAAAAAAAATATTTTAACATTTGTTGGCGGCAGGACTGAACAAGACGTAATTACATATGGATTAGAAAATTTTGTGCTATCTTCTGATGATGGTTCAATCGGATTTAAGGGAAATGTAGTTCAATCATTGGAACAGAATTTGGATAAAATAAATATCACAACTTCAAAAGTTTTTGCGTGCGGACCAACTGCAATGTTAAGAGCATTAAAGGATTTTTGCATAAAGCATAATTTAGATTGTGAAGTTTCAACTGAATGTGCAATGGCTTGCGGATTCGGAATTTGCCAGGGCTGCCCAATTGAATCAACTGAGCAATCTGACAAATATCTTTTGGTATGTAAAGATGGTCCGGTATTTAATGTAAGGGATGTTTTGATATGAGCAAAGTCGATCTATCTGTAAACATCGGCTCATTAAAACTACGCAATCCAATTATGTTGGCCTCTGGGACTGTTGGGTACGGAAACGAAATATCAGAATTTTCTGATCTAAATAAACTTGGTGCGATTGTAACAAAATCCTTAAGCCTTAAACCTAGAAAAGGAAATCCGCCGCAACGGATAGTTGAGACTGCTGCTGGAATGTTAAACGCAATTGGTTTAGCAAATGTTGGTGTAGATGAATTTTTAAAAGAGAAAATTCCTTTTCTAAAAAGTTATGATGTACCATTGATTTGCAATATTGCCGCAAGCTCTATTGAAGAATATGTTGAGTGTACAAAAATCCTTACAACCGAAGACACTATAAAAGCATTTGAGATTAATGTTTCTTGCCCTAATGTTAAAGAGGGCGGTCTGCAATTTGGTAATGATGTGCATGCTGTTGGGAAAGTTACTGCTAAGGTACGTGCCGAAACAAGCAAACCTGTAATAATTAAATTATCACCGAACGTTTCATACATTTCGGAATTTGCGCAAGTTGTAAAAGATGAAGGCGGAGACGCAGTTTCAGCAATAAATACTTTGGTCGGAACTTCATTTAATATCTTTACAAAAAAGCCAAAAATATTTAACGTAAATGGGGGGCTTTCAGGTCCAGCTATAAAACCTGTTGCACTGGCAAAAGTTTTAGAAATATCGCGTAAAGTTGATATACCAATCATCGGCATTGGTGGAATTATGAACTGGAAAGATGTGATTGAGTTTATGATTGTTGGTTCTTCCGCCGTGCAAATTGGAACCTTAAATTTTATTGATCCAACTGCTCCGGAAAAAATGGTGAAGGAACTCGAAGATTATTGCATAGCAAGTAAATTGAAAAAATTGTCTGATTTAACCGCATCTTACATTTTATAAATGGATATTCAAGAATCATTAAATAAATTGTTTGCGCTTCATACATTTGGAGTAAAACTTGGTTTAGAGAATATTCAAAAATTTTTAGATGCTATGGGTAATCCACAAAAAAAGTTAAAAACAGTTCACGTGGCCGGCTCAAACGGAAAGGGAAGTACAGCTTCATTTATTGCAAGCATACTTATGGAACATGGAAATGAAGTAGGCTTATACACATCACCGCATTTTGTAAAGTTTAATGAACGCATCTCAATAAATGGTAGATATATTCCGGATGATTTTATTGCTCATTTTATTGAGAAGCATCAGAAATATATTGATGAATTTGAATTAACTTTTTTTGAAGTTACAACAGCAATGGCTTTTGAGTATTTTGTTTTTTCGAATGTAGATGTTGCAGTTATTGAAACTGGTTTAGGCGGAAGGCTTGATGCCACGAATGTAATTTCTCCATTAGCATGTGTTATTACATCTATTAGTCTGGAACATACAGATATATTGGGTTCCAAAATTGAGCAGATTGCCTTTGAAAAGGGGGAAATAATTAAAAAAGGTTCTAAAACATTTATTGGAATGTTGCCAGAAGAAGCAATCAAGGTAATAGAAAATAAATGTAATAAAATAGGCTCGACTATGTACTGTTTAGAAGAGTATATTACAGTTAAAGGCAAATCAATAGATTTATATACCGAAGAATTAGAATTTGATGATTGGGCAGTTCCGTTAGCGGGTAAACATCAAGAATATAACGCTGCTCTTGCTTCACTTTGTGTAGCAAAAACTTTTAGTATTGACGATCCGGAAGTAATTACGAATGGAATAAAAAAGGTTGTAAAAAATACTAAGTTACAGGGCCGATATGAAATCATATCTAAAAAACCACGAATTATTTTAGACTCCGCTCATAACCCTGAAGGTATTAGTTGTTTGGTTAATGAGTTTGCCGATGAGAAGAATAAGTATAAGGAAAATGCACTCTTATTTGGTGCTATGAAGGATAAAAATATTGAAGAAATGTTATTTCTGGTAAAACCTTTTTTTGATAAAATATTCTTTTATGAAATAAATTATGAAAGATCAGCTTCTACAAAATTTATGATCGAGATGGCGGAAAAATTAGATATTGAGTATTCCGTCGTTAAGAATTTAGATGAGTTTTTTAAAGCTAAACTTAGCGGTGACAAGGAAAACTGCCTTGTTGTGACTGGAAGTATGTACTTGTTGGGAGAAATAAAATCAATTTTAAGCACTATTAAATCTTGACAATATAAATCAAAGTATGTAAGTTTGGATAAGACCTCGAGATCCTTTCATACATTTAAGAAATTCCACGAGAGCTTATCAGGACGCAACCAAATTGAGAACAAATTAAATTCAAAACAAATCAACAAACAAATAATAGGTACCCCAAATGCCGATGGACATTTCTGAACTCAAATCCAAAAAGATAGTAGAATTAAACGAACTTGCAAAAGACTTAAATATTGCGGGTTATAGTGATCTTAGAAAACAAGAATTAATCTTTAAGATACTTGAGGCTCAGAGCGTTAAAGATGGGTTAACTTTTTCAAAGGGAGTATTAGAAGTACTTCCTGATGGATACGGATTTTTACGATCTGCAGATTATAATTATTTACCCTCGCCAGATGATATATATGTCTCACCTTCACAAATTAAGAAGTTCAGTCTAAGAACAGGTGATTTTGTAAGCGGACAGGTAAGGCCACCGAAAGACGGTGAAAGATTTTTTGCATTATTGCGGGTTGAGGCTGTTAATGGTCTTTCACCTGAACATATAAGAAACCGTACGTTATTTGATAATCTAACACCTGTTTATCCAACCAAAAAGCTATTATTAGAATCTGTACCTGGTGAATACTCAACCAGAATTATGGATATGCTAGCACCAATTGGTAAAGGACAAAGAGGTTTGATTGTTTCTCCACCAAAAAGTGGTAAAACTGTTTTACTTCAGAAAATTGCAAACTCAATCACTCGTAATCATCCAGAAGTAAAACTACTTATTCTGTTAATTGATGAAAGACCTGAAGAAGTAACAGATATGGAACGATCTGTAAAAGCAGAAGTTATCAGCTCTACTTTTGATGAGCCTGCAGACAGACACGTACAGGTTGCAGATATGGTTATTGAAAAAGCTAAGAGACTTGTAGAAGCTAAAGAAGATGTTGTTATTCTGTTGGATAGTATAACAAGGCTGGCACGTGCTCATAATATAGTTGTACCACATAGTGGTAGAATTCTTTCAGGTGGTGTTGATTCTAATGCATTACACAAACCAAAAAGATTTTTTGGTGCTGCTAGAAATACTGAAGATGGCGGAAGTTTAACAATTATTGCAACTGCATTAATTGATACAGGCAGTCGTATGGATGACGTTATCTTTGAAGAATTTAAAGGTACAGGTAATATGGAGCTGGTTCTTAATCGTGATCTTAGCGATAGAAGAATGTTCCCCGCAATAGATGTAAATCGCTCTGGTACAAGAAGAGAAGATCTCTTGATGAAGGAAGATGATCTGGCTAAAGTATGGATACTTAGAAAAATACTCAGCGATTTTAGTCCTGTTGAGGCAATGGAATTTTTACTTGATAAAGTAAGAGGAACCAAAAACAATAAGGAATTCTTAAATAACATGAACAGCTAATAAAGCTGTTCGTCTTTTTAAAATTAGTGTAAATTTTTTTCCGGTTAATTTAAACCGATTGAATTTTATTTAAACTATTAAAAAGTTTGAGCTAAAAATTGAAGAAAATATTAATATTATCATTAATTCTTGTTGTACAATTATTAGCTCAACCTGACTTTGTGATTGAACGTGAAATCATTCAATCAGGAAAATATTTTAATTCTGAACTTCATTATTTCCCTGCGAACCAAAGATATAAGGTTTACTATTCTTACAAAATATCATATTCCCAATTATTTTTTGAAAAGAATGATGCAGTTTTTAACGCTGGCTTTGATGTAAAAATTGAGATTAAAGATTCGGCTGGCAATATTATTGAACGAGCTTTTGATGAAAAAAATATAACGGTAAAAGACTTTGAAGTCACAAATTCTAAAGATACTTTTCTGCAAGGGTTAATCGAATTTACCTTAGATGAAGGAAACTATAGTATTTTTACGCTGATATCAGATCGTTTATCAAAACGTGAACGAAGAATTCCTCCAATTGAACTGACTATAGATAAATCCAATTCAATTTTACCTCCGATCGTTTTTGAACCAGAAAAAATTATATGTGACAATCTTGATGTATTCGTACTAACAAATAATTCATCATCAGTTCCATTTAATAAACCAACAAATGATATAGTGATTCCTGTTCTTGATCCAGGAATAAGTTCGCTGAATATCAATGTTAGAAGAGGGGATACGTTATTTATTTCAGGTGAAAAACTAACTGAGTCATTTCTTATAAATCCGGAAATAAAGTTTTGTGGTGATCAAATTGTAATAGCTAAAAGCATTGATTCCACATTAGTAAAAATATTTCTGATGCGTGATTTTTCATCAAGACTAACTGAGGGCCCAATACAATTAGAAATTTATCCTGATGATAGCTCGAAGTTAAAACAAATCTTTAATCTAAATGTAATATGGATTGGAAAACCTTATTCATTACTTGAACCTGAAAAAGCAATAAATTACATAGAGATTATTGAGAGTAAAGAAGCGGTTTCAAATATTTTAAGTGAAAATGGAAGTGATGAAGAAAATCTATACAATTATTGGCAGATGCAAGATCCTACCCCAGAAACAAAATACAATGAATTGATGAATGAATTTTATTCTCGTGTTGATTATTGTGAAATAAACTTTAAAACACTCTCCGGTAATGGGGGAGCAAAATCGGACCGGGGAAGAACATATATAAGATTTGGATCACCTGATTCTATTGAACGGGATACAGATAATAATGATAAGGTAGTTGAAACTTGGGTGTACGGTAGAATCAAAAAGAAATTTGTCTTTGTTGATTTAGATGGGACCGGGAAATTTAGCTTAGCGAATGGACAATGACACGAGTTGTATTTACTTGCGGAGACATAAATGGAATCGGGCCTGAAATTGCTGTAAAGGTTTTTAACAACCTCTTTAAGAAAAAACAAAGAAACAAGATAATATTTGTTTGCCCAAAGAATGTTTTTAATTATTACTACCTGCTAACAAAATCTTCATTCAAATTTCACATAGTTCAAAATAATATATACTCAAATGATTATCTTAATTTAGTTCCGTTAAACGATACTAATATAAAATTTGGTTATCCTACAAAATTATCCGGTAGTACTGCTTTTCAATCAATATTAAAATCATTGAATTTAATTGATAATCATTATGCCGATGTATTAGTCACTGCACCAATTTCTAAGGAGGCATTTCATCTTTCGAAAATTGATTTTCCTGGTCATACTGAATTATTAGCTCAACATGAAAACAATAATAATTTTATTATGATGTTTCTTTCTGATAAAATTAATGCCGGGTTGTTAACTATTCATACGCCAATTTCTAAATTATCGAAATTAATTACCACAGAAAAAATTGTAAATTCAATAAAATTATTAAATCTAATCGCCAAGCAGGATTTAAAAAAAGATAATCCACAAATTGCTGTGTTAGCATTGAATCCACACGCAGGAGAAAATGGATTAATAGGAAATGAAGAAATTAACATAATTGAACCTGCTATTAAATCATTAAAAAAGAAGATAAAAGTATTTGGTCCTTTTGTACCAGATGCTTTCTGGGGTAATAAATCATATAAAAACTTTGATGTTATTTTAGGTATGTATCACGATCAAATATTAGTTCCATTTAAATTATTAAACTTTCATTCAGGAGTAAACTTTACAGCCGGTTTGAAATTGATTCGTACTTCTCCTGATCACGGAACTGCTTACAATATTGCTGGATTGAATAAATCGGATGAATCAAGCCTTATTCAAGCTTATAAATATGCTATAAAGATTTTTAATAACAGGAAAAATGTCTTTGCTTCAGGAACGTAATACTGACCCATATTATCACGTCGCGAATATTTATCCGCATTTAATGAGTTTTGTTAGTTACAAATGGTGGGCAAAATATATTTATTCGATTAGCAAAAATAATATTTGTAAAAATCCTGTTGTACTGGAACTTGCAGCCGGCAATTGCGAATTAGCTAAACATTTATCCAAACTTTACAAAAATTATTTATCAACAGACATTTCCCTAAAGATGCTGAATTGCGGTGATAAAATTATTACTAAAGTTTGCTGCGATATGACCGCTATACCATTCAATAAAAAATTTGATTTGATTTTGACTTCATTTGATAGCGTAAATTATTTACTCAGTAAGAAACGATTACTGAAATTCTTTAGAGAAGTGGAGTTTTACCTCTCAGAAAATGGTGTACTAACTTTTGATGCCGCACTCGAAAGTAATAGTTATAAACACCAGAAGACTGCAAGTTCTAAAGGTAGATCCAAAGGATTTCATTATCACAGAATGAGCGTTTATTTACCAAAGAGTAAAATTCATAAAAATATATTTACAATAACCTATCCAGATGGTGATGTATTTACAGAAACTCATAAACAAAAAATTTATCCTTTTGCTACATTTTTTGAATTGGCAGAAGAATCCGGATTATATGTTGTAAATTGCTTTAAAGCTTTTTCCTATCAGAAAGGAAAAGGAAATTCAGATCGAGTACAATTTATTATGAAGAGGAAATCCTAATGTTATCAATTCAGAATGTTAGTTTTAAATATGATAACCAAATATTATTTGATAATGTTTCTTTGGAACTTGGCGTTGGAGAATTTGCATTTCTTATTGGTAAAAGCGGTTCGGGAAAAACATCATTGCTGCAAATGATCTATATGAATCTACTTCCGCACACCGGTTCAATTACTGTCGGAAACTATGATTCAAAAACAATTAAAAAAAATGAGCTACACTTGTTAAGACGTAAAATTGGAATTGTATTTCAGGATTTTAAATTGCTAACCGATAGAAATGTTTTTGAGAATCTTTCATTTGTTCTTGAAGTGATTGCAACTCCTAAAAAGGAAATTAAGAAGAGAGTAAATGCGGTGTTGAATGAAGTAGGGTTATCACATAAAAGATTAAATAATCCTGAAAATCTGTCCGGAGGCGAAAAACAGCGTGTTGCCATTGCAAGAGCCATCTTAAATGATCCGTTAATTATTCTGGCAGACGAGCCAACTGGAAATCTTGATCCGGAAACATCTGGTGAAATATTAGATTTGCTTCAAAAAATTAATAAACGCGGTACGGCAGTACTATTTGCAACACATAACTACGATATGGTACGCAAAGGAAATACCAGAATATTTAAAATTGAAGATAAAAAAATTCTTAAGGGGTTCTTAAAACAGAAAGATCAGTGATACAGATTTCTTTCTTTAAGTGAATCAACAATTTTTTTATTAACATTTTCAATAGTATCAAAACCATTAACATCAATTACTCTATCCTTATTTACATAATAACCAAGTACAGGCATAGTAGATGAACTGAAGATATCCAGCCTGTTTTTAATAACTTCTTCTTTGTCATCGTTTCTTAAATAAAAACTTTTCTTCGCACCACAACTAGGGCAAGTGTCCAATCCCTCAATCTCTTTAAGATTAAAAATATTTCCGCACTCCTTGCATGCTCTTCTGTTATTCAATCGTTTAATAATTTCATTTTCATCAGCAGTTATATGTATAAGTATGGCATTGTCAATATCCAATTTGAGCAAACAATCTATCAAGGGCTTCAGCTTGAATTGTTGTTCGAGGAAATCCATCCAGGATAAAGCCTTTTTTACATTCATCAGAAGTTAATACTTCCTTGATCATTCCAATCATTAAATCATCAGGAACAAGTTCTCCTTGCGCCATAAGTTCACCAGCTCTTTTGCCAAGCTCTGTTTGATCTTTCACTGCTTTGCGCAAAATATCACCAGTAGAGATGTGAGGAATGTTAAGATTTTTTGAAATGATTTTTGCTTGTGTCCCTTTTCCAACCCCAGGTGAACCGAATAGTATTAAGTGCATATAATCTTCATTTTTTATTGCAAGTTAGAAGTAAAACCGAACTTATACAAGATTAGCGGTTTCAAAATCGTTAATTTATTTTTTTAACTTTGCTCGTTTTTTATTAAAAAGAGATTTGAGTAAATCTTCACTTTCCTTGGCTAAAATTCCGCTATACACTTTAATTGTGTGATTAGTTTTAGAATTTTCTGCGAGATTATGAATACTGCCACAAGCACCAAACTTAATATCGCATGCAGCAAAATAAAGTTCGTTAACTCTTGATGCAAGCAAAGCACCTACGCACATTATGCAGGGTTCAAGTGTAACATAGATTGAACATTCTTGCAGACGCCAGCTTTTCAAATAATTTGATGCAGAAGTTAAAGCGATCATTTCAGCGTGGGCAGTTGCGTCATTCAATTTTTCCATCTGATTATAGCCGCGGCCTATTATCTTTTCATTGTGTACCACAACTGCACCTACAGGAACCTCATCCTCTTCAAATGCTTTTTCAGCCTCCTGAAGTGCAGCATACATAAAACGATATTTATTTTCTGAAAAAAGCATTGTTAAAAACAAAAATGTACAATTCAGATCTTGTACTGAATTGTACATTGATAACTGTAACTAGTTAATTAAAAGAAGTACGCCCGGAAGGATTCGAACCCTCAACCCTTTGATCCGAAGTCAAATGCTCTATCCAGTTGAGCTACGGGCGCATATACAAAATTACTATTTACTATAATTTGTTCAAAGTTGTACAAAAACTAATCTTGATTGCCATTTAAAATTAGCCGATATTCGTTCCCAAAAATTACTTAACAAATTTAAGCTTTTTGATGCAAAAAATAAGAGAACAAATAAATTTTATTGATGATAATCTACTTAAGCTCCTTTCTGAAAGAAGAAAACTGAGCATAGAGATAATTAAATTAAAGAATGAAGATAAAACTTCAATTCGTGATCGTGACCGAGAAAAAAAGTTGCTTACCAGGTTAATTGAAGCCGGAAGAGATTTTAATTTAGATACACATTATGTTTCAAAAATATTTCAAGAAATCATAAGTGATTCAATTCGCATTCAAAATAGATTTGTTCTGGATTCTTCAAACCAGACAGGTAATCAAGATTTATTAAGAGTAGCAATACAGGGGATTGAAGGCTCGTATAGTTATTTGGCTACAAAGCAATTTTTTAGTGATTTTGGAAAAGACATTCATTTTAAAAAGTTTAACACATTTGATGAAGTAGTTGAATCGGTTGAAGATTCAACTTCTGATTATGCCATTCTTCCTATAGAAAATACAACAAGCGGAAGTATAAATGATGTTTACGATTCATTAACTAGTAGTAATCTTCATATTATTGGTGAAGAAATCTTTCCCGTAAAACATTGTCTCCTGTCTGTTGAAGATGTACCCATCAATCAGATAAAAAAAATATTTACACATTATCAAGCTGCTAGACAATGCAGTAAATTTCTTAAATCAATTCCGAATGCTGAAGTTGAACTGCTTTCAGATACAGCAAAATCCGTTGAGTATATTAAGGAAAAAGGGGATAAAACATTTGCTGCTATTGCAAGCAGGGAAGCCGCAGATATTTTTAATGTGTTAGTTCTACGTCAAGATATTGCAAACCAGCAGGGTAACTTTACACGATTTTTAATTTGTGCTCGTTCTCCTATCACAGTTGATGAAAGAATTCCGGCAAAAACATCCTTGATTCTTGCAACCGCTCACAAGCCTGGTTCTCTTGTTGATGCTCTTTCGGTTTTTCGCGACTATGAAATAAACATGACAAAACTTGAATCGCGACCGATAATTGGAAATCCATGGGAAGAAATGTTTTATCTAGACTTTCAAGGAAACATTTTAGATCAGAAAGTTAAATCTCTACTCGATGAAGTAGGTAAACATACTCGATATTTAAAAATTCTTGGTTGTTATCCTGCCAAAGATGTTGAAAAAACTAAGGTTGAAAAATTATCTATTCAATCGGATGAATTAAAAGAAAACAGTCAATCATCAGAAATTGTAGTAACAAAAAAAACATCTTCAAAAATATCTTACAAACTTGCTAGCCGGGAATATAAAAGTGAAAATACAATAATTTCTGTACGCGATGTTAAAATTGGCGGTGGAAAATTTATTATTATAGCGGGTCCATGTTCTGTTGAATCATACGATCAAATAGTTGATTGTGCAAAAGAAGTGAAAAATAGATTTGGGCATATTTTACGTGGTGGATGTTTTAAACCAAGAACATCTCCATATGCATTTCAGGGTTTAGGATATGAAGCACTAGATTATTTAAAATTGGCCGGAGATGATTATGATCTTCCAATCATAACAGAAGTAATATCGGTGGACCAAGTTGAAAAGGTTGCTGAAAAATCTGATATACTTCAAATAGGTGCAAGGAATATGCAGAATTTTTCGTTGCTTTCTGCTGTTGGAAAGTCATTTAGACCTGTAATGTTAAAGCGCGGATTGATGGCTTCGATCGATGAACTTCTTAATGCAGCTGAATACATTCTTTCTCGTGGAAACAGACAAGTTATTTTGTGCGAACGAGGTATTAGAACTTTTGAAACAGCAACTCGTAATACATTAGATTTAAGTGCGATACCGATTCTAAAAGAATTAACACATCTTCCTGTGATAGTAGATCCATCTCACGCTGTTGGACAGAGAGATAAAGTTCTACCACTTGCCAAGGCTGCTAAAGCTGTTGGCGCTGATGGAATTATGGTTGAAATTCACCCAAATCCTGAAAAAGCTTTAAGTGATGGTGAACAATCAATGCGATTTGATCAGTTTAGATTGATGACTCAAGAACTTGAGAAAATGAATTGACAATTTCTAAGGTTGCAATTTTAGGTTTAGGATTAATTGGTGGTTCCTTCGCGAAGGCAATTAAACATTCTAAGGACAGTATTGTTATTTACGCTTTTGACAGGCCTGAAGTCCTTGAAAAAGCACTAGCTCAAAAAGTTATTGATTTTTCCATTAAAAATGTTGAAGAATCATTAACATGCGACATAATTGTTATAGCATTTCCAATAGAGCATAGCTTAAAAATATTCAAGCAGCTTTCTCCAAAACTTAATGCGAATCAGATTATTACCGATCTTTGCAGTGTTAAAGGAATTTTTGCTGATGAGTGGCAATCGCTTAATAGTAAAGGTTTTTACATTGGTTCTCATCCAATGACTGGAAAAGAAAAAAGTGGATTTGATAATTCTGATCTTCTGTTATTTGAGAACTCGATTTTTATAACATGTACTACTAATCAAAACGACGAGAAATTAAAATTATTTATAGATTTTATAAAACTTACTGGAGCTCGTGTTACTTTATTAGAAGCACATCTTCACGATAGGATTGTTTCAAAAGTATCTCACCTTCCGCAATTGCTATCTGTTTTATTAGTTAATCAGGTGAATAATACAAATGACAATATAAATATGCTAGATTATGCGGCCGGTGGTTTCAGGGATATGACAAGAATTGCTTCAAGTGATTTTTTAATGTGGAAGTCTATTTTACAATTTAATAAATCAGAACTGTTGAGAACTCTTAAATTATTTAATGATCAGATTTCTAATTTAATCAAATTGATTGCAGATGATAATTATGAGAATATCAATAATCAATTTGAACGAGCACGAATCACCAGAAATGAAATCCCAATAAATACAAAAGGTTTTATAGATCAGCTATTTGATATAACAATATTTGTAAAAGATGAACCAGGTATGATCAGCAAAATATCAACACTACTATTTGAAAATAAAATTAATATAAAAGATATTGAACTGTTAAAGATTCGTGAAGGAACCGGCGGAAACTTTAAATTTTACTTTGAATCACGATCCGATGCTGATAATGCAAAACAGCTCATGCTTGATGCTGGATTTAATATTCAGTAAAGTGCTCATAACGGGTATTATAAATCACAAACAAAATAAAATTGTTTTTCAACAATCTCAGACTAAGTATTTTAACATATGAAAAGACTATTATTAGTTATACTATCATTATTAAGTATTCAAAATTATTCACAACAAAATCCTAATGGTTTTAATTTTGGGAGTATTACAGGAGTAGTATTAGATTTTGAATCAAGGCATACAATCGAATACGCAAATATAGTTTTATTATCTGATAAAGATTCCGCTTTAATTAACGGAACAATAACTGATGCAAACGGAATATTTACTTTATCACAAGTAAGACAGGGTAATTATTTTCTTGAGGTAAGGTTCATCGGTTACAAAAGTGAGAACTACAATATTAAAATCACTCCTGATAATAAATTTATTGATCTTGGAGATATACGTATTAAACCAAATGCGTTAGAACTTAACGATGTAGTTGTTGAAGGCGAACGATCACCGGTTTCATATCAAATAGATAAAAAAGTTATTGATGTAGATAAAATTCAAACTGTATTATCTGGTAATGCAGCAGATGTTCTGCAAAATGTTCCATCAGTAACAGTTGATATTGAAGGCAATGTTAGTTTACGCGGTAGTACAAATTTTACTGTTCTAATTGATGGTAGACCCTCAATTATGAATGCACAGGATGCTCTTCAGCAAATTCCTGCAACTTCAATAGAGAATATTGAAATAATAACTAATCCATCTGCAAAATATGATCCTGAAGGTACATCTGGAATTATAAACATCTTACTAAAGAAAAATGAAAACCAAGGTGTTAGTGGTGTTATTAATGCTAATGCCGGAATAAATGAAAACTACGGTGGTGATTTTCTATTTCAGTATCGAACAAGTGATTTAGTATATATTCTCGGGTTGGATTACAATAAAAGAATCTTTCCCGGATCTTCAATTACAGAAAACAAATATATTTCACAAAATGCAATTTCTTATTTAAACTCTAATGGAGAATCCGAGTGGGGGAGAACTGGATTTGGACTGCGTGCTGGATTAGAATTTAATTTCAGTAAAAATGATTTTATTAACTTCACCGCGCGTTATGGAACTCGTGAGGGAAAACAAAATTCTATTTCAAATTACAGTGATTGGTCGACTAATGCACCGGATATTATTTTCTATAAAAATTTAAGCGATAGAAGTCGGGATGGTAAATATGGCGGTGCCAATTTTACTTACATTCATAATTTTGGAAGCAAAGGACACGAAATTAAAAGTGAATTTAATTTTAGGTATAATGATGGCGATGAATCAACTCTAACACAATCTTTAAATGGAAGTTTAATATTAGATGGTAAACGAACAACAGAGTTTGGTCCATCCAGAGATTACGAAGCAAAGATAGATTATACACTTCCTTTCACTGATGAAAGAAGATTTGAAGCTGGTTATGAAATGGAAATTGATGATTCAGATGAGAATAATGAATTATTTCTATATGATTCTTTGAGTACCGAATACTTGTTACAAAATCAGTTTAGCAATTCAGTAAACTATTTAGATAATGATCAGGCTTTTTACGCAACTTATTCTGACCAATTTGGTGATTTTGGTATACAGGGCGGGCTGAGAACAGAATACACTTTTAGAACAATAAAATTATTAAAAATTGGTAAAGAATCTAAAATAGACCGTTGGGATTATTTTCCAACATTACATACATCATTTAAATTTGCTGAGGGTACCCAAATGATGGCTAGTTATACTCGTCGAATTCAAAGACCAAGAGGCTGGGAACTTGAACCATTTTTTACTTGGATTGACGCTAATAATATCCGAATTGGAAACCCTGATTTATTACCTGAATTGATTGATTCATACGAAGCAGGAATCCAAACTTACGTAGGAAATATTTCTCTTTCTTTTGAATTATATCATCGATTAACAAACAATAAGATTGATCGAATCCGTTCTGTTTATCCAGAATCAGAGAATGTAACATTAAATTCAGTATTAAATATTGGAAAAGATTTCTCAACAGGTGGTGAGATTATGATAATATTGGATCCGTTTGAGTTTTGGAATGTAAATGCAATGGCAAATTTGTATAATTATAGAATTGAAGGTGAATTGTATCAGCAATCATTTAAAAGGGAAAGCTTTAATTGGAATACAAGGTTGAATAATATGTTTAAAATTACTCCAACTTCTCAACTGCAAGTTAATTTTAATTACAATAGTCCTGGTGTTTCGTCTCAGGGAACCTGGAAAGGATTTGTTTCAACAG
Organism: uncultured Ignavibacteriales bacterium; assembly: GCA_963706055.1. Taxonomy (GTDB): domain Bacteria; phylum Bacteroidota; class Ignavibacteria; order Ignavibacteriales; family Ignavibacteriaceae; genus IGN3. The sequence continues at coordinate 101,033 of CAVPND010000020.1, forward strand.
ATATTTCAGTAAAACAGGATTTGTTTGAAAAACTACTTTCTTTAACCCTCCAGATTAGAGACTTATTTGGAACAGCGAAACACGAATTTACTTCTTCTGGCCCGGATTTTTATTCATATAATTACTTTGAACGTGAATCACCGATGGTAATGCTAAATGCAAGGATCAACTTCAATAATTACAAAGCTAAACGTGAGAACGGTCAAATGGAAAATCAAAATAATGGTGGAGATGAATTTTAATTCATTTCCAGATCTTATAGAATTAGTAAATCTGTTGGTAAAACTCCGTACATTAAGCTGAATCAATTAAAATGATTCGGAAATAAATCAGGAATAATATGTCATTCGAGAAATTAAATCTAATAAAACCAATTCAGCTGGCACTTAAAGATGAAGGATATAAAATCCCAACTCCAATTCAGAATGAAGCCATACCAAAAATTCTTGATAGAAGGGACATTCTTGGATGTGCGCAAACTGGAACAGGTAAAACAGCTGCGTTTGCAATTCCGATATTGCAAATATTAACCGAAGAAAAAGAAGATGAGAAATCAAAAAGAGTAATTAGGGCATTAATCGTAACGCCTACAAGGGAACTTGCAATTCAGATTGGCGAGAGTTTTAATGCATATGGTAAACACACAGGATTAAAAAATGCTGTGATATTTGGTGGAGTTTCTCAGAAGGCACAAACAGACAAACTAATAGATGGAGTTGATATTTTAATTGCAACTCCAGGCAGGTTGCTTGATCTTATGCAGCAAAAATTTGTTAGACTGCATCATATAAAATTGTTTGTCCTGGATGAAGCAGATAGAATGCTTGATATGGGATTTATTCACGACGTACATATGATAATAGCCAAGCTTCCTGTAAAAAGACAATCTCTTTTTTTCTCAGCCACAATGCCCCCGGAGATAATAAAACTAGCAAAATCTATAGTATCAGACCCGGTTAGTATTGATATTACTCCTGAATTTAAAACCGTTGAGGCTATTAAACAGGCTGTATATTTTGTTACTAAATCTGATAAGAAAAAATTATTATATCACATTCTAAGGAATGAAAAAATAGCTTCGGCACTTGTTTTTACTAGAACAAAGCATGGTGCAAATCTAGTTACTAAATATTTGCTAAGTCACAATGTTAGCGCTGATGTAATACATAGCGGAAAATCACAAAATGCTAGGCAGCGTGCATTAAATAATTTTAAGTTATTAAAAACTAAAGTGCTTGTTGCCACAGATATTGCAGCAAGGGGTATAGATGTAGACAGATTATCTCACGTTATTAATTTTGATATCCCAAATATTCCTGAAACTTACGTCCACAGAATCGGTCGAACTGGAAGAGCGGGTCTTGATGGCATTGCGCTTTCTTTTTGTGATGAAGAGGAAAGAACATATTTAAAAGATATTAATAAATTGATAAAAATCCATGTGCCTGTTATTGATGATCACCCATACAAAATGGATAAAACAACATCTGGTAAAACTGAACACACAAATATTGAATCACAAAAAAATGAGAAATCTGCGAAGAAAAAGAAATCCGGTTCAACTGGATATTTTAAAAACAAGAAAAAGCGATGGGGAAATAAGTCTAATAAAAACAAACGCAAAATTAATATTTAGAATAGCTGAGACAATCATTTTTATTTTTCCTTTATAGCAGATATAAATTTTTCAGATTAATGAAAACACTTATTCCCTCAGAATAAGTATCGCGCCAATAATTATTAAAACAGCTGCAATACTTCTCTTAAGTAGATCTTTATCATTAAATAATTTACCTCCAATAATAGTAGCCCAAAATACTGATGTACGTTTAATTGAAAGTACCAATGCTACAGAAGCAAGACTAACTGCGACTATTTGAGTATAACGATATCCAATTGTTAAAATAGATATTAATGCTATCCAGCCTAGATTATTTTTTATTACAATAACAGATGATGAATACTTCTTTTCGTTTAAAAATGAAATAACTGATTGTAAACAATATTGCAAAATACACGTGCTGGAATGCAGTTAGTGAAACAGGAGTAAGATTAAGTTTGATAAGTAATAATTTGTCCAGTATAGATGATGTTGTAAAAAGTAATAAAGCAAGAATAATATATCGATGGTACTTTGATTGCAAAGTTATATTAAAAGAAAAAAAGTTTTTTAAATTTTTATTCTCTAAAATAAAAGTACCGGTTATTAAAAATACCAAGCCGATTATTTCAATACTTTTTAAGGACTCACCGAGTAAAATAAAAGCGAAGACAGCTACAAATCCTGGTGTCAGTGCAAGCAAAGGTAATGCATTGCTAATTTCTAAATTTTTGAGTGAAATCATAACACAAAAAAATGCCGCCACACCGATTATGGATTTAGCAAAAAGAATTAATAGGTTTACACTATTTATTGTTCCATAATCAATAAAAAAGAAAAAGGGGATTGAGAACAGTAAGTTTACTATTGATAATAGAAACGAAAATTGCAAAGCCCCAAGATTAAATAAGACTTTCTTCTGTGTTATTGCTGCAAATGCAGAAAGAAAAGCCGAAACAATGGCAACCGCAAACCATGTCATAATATTATTTCTGTTTAATACTTATTGTCTTAAAATTCAACATTAGCACGAATAAATATATTTCTTCCGGGCTCACTTATGATAAAACCTCTATTAGTAGAAAGATGATTTCTATAGTTTTTATCAATAATATTTTCAATTCCTAAACTAAATGCAGTTTGAATATCATCATAAATTAAACTGACAAAGTTTAATTGAAAGTTAAATGTGACGTAGCCAGGAGTTTTAATTTCACCTGGCGCCACCTTATTTTGTTCAGTAAAAAAGACAGTAGAAAAATCCGCACTCAACCAATTCAGTGGATAATATTTCAGACCGATAACTCCATTTAATGGTGATATTTGTGGAAGATCCTGATCATCCTTTTTATTTAAACCGCGAACAAACGAAAGAGTGTTATAAATACTAAATTGTTCCAATGTATTTATGCTTATCGAATATTCAAATCCGTATAAATGTGCTTCACCGATATTGGTTTTTATTAGAGCATTTCTATTTTCATAAGTGCCCGGAATTTCTGTTACGAGTTCATTCAGTGTATTAAAAAACAGACTTGTTGTTAAATTAAAATCATTAGGAAATAGTCTAAATCCTAGATCAAAGAAATAACCTTGCTCAGGTTTTAAATTTGGATCACCCACTCTTATAACACTTCCTAAATCTATGTATTGATATCTTTCCTCAAGTGATGGAGAACGAAATGAACGAGAAGCATTAAAGCTGAGGTTGAAGTTATCGCTTAACGAGTAAAGCAACCCTAAATTAAATACATAAGATTTATTTTTTGTCGATTCTGCTTTCCAAATTATTTTTTGTCCTGTAGGGTTATTATTTACAACTCCATCATTAGTTTCAAATAATGGATTTAGTGTCTCTGAATTACTTAACCAAATAAAATCATACCGGCCACCAATGGTTAGATTGAGTTTATTAAAAAGATTAATTTCATCTTGCAGATAAATTCCTGCACTGCTAAAATCAGCATTTGGCAAAGGTTTTTCATAAGTAGTTTTAAATGTTGTACGAACTAAAGAAGAATCTGAGGAATTTAAAATATCAATTTTCTGTTCCCTGGTCCTTAGGCCGTTATAATTTCTTGTCCAAAAATCAATTCCAGCAATTATAAAATGGTCATCAAATCTAAAGTCTGCCTGAGATTGAAATCCATCAACTTTATGATCAGCGCCAGGACTTATTTTTAAAACGCTAATTCTACGTAAAGGCAGACCATTACCAGCGGGTGCATACTGAACTATCCCTGGTATATTTTCAACATCTCTTGAAATAAACTGATGATAATATTTTGCTGATAATTTTACTAAGGAACGGCTAAGATTATTTATTTTATATTCCGCACTAAGCAACCTTCTAAGCTCTTCAGGATAACTAACTTTTGCTGTATTAGGGAAAAGTGGAGCAGCACCAGGTATACCTACATCAGTGGCATTAAACTGTTGATAATTAAACTTTATCTCTTGATTTTCAAATGGTTTAAGTTGAACAAGAGCACTAAAGCTATTATCCTTAAACTGGCTGTTGCTTAGTTCTCCCGATGGTGTTTTAGTATTATCCGCTGTTCTATATATTCCACTAAATTTTAGAATCCATTCATTACCTGATGCAATTAGATTTATGCCGTTTGAGTAAAAATTATTTACGGAATTATAGCCAGAATTATAGTTGCCTCTTAGGTTAAATTTACTGCTGTAATAACCAGATTTTGAAATCACATTTATTATACCACCTGTTGCTCCGGATCCATATAGCGAGGAGGCAGAACCTTTTATTATTTCAATTCTTTCGACATCATTTAGATCAAACATTGATAAACGGGCACTCAGATCGGTTGATGTTTCTATTCTGTTGCCATCTATTAAAGTAACAACGTTTGCCCGACTTAATCCTCTAATACTGATTTCAGTTCCCCAAATCCCATCTCTTAATAATGAAATGCCTGATTCATTTTTTAATAAATCTGAAACCGTTATTGATGGATTTAATTTTATTTCTTTCTGGCTAACAACTGAAACAGAATATGGTAAAAATTGGATATTTTGTTCATATTTTCCGGAAGTTACAACTATATCATTTAGATTGATCACTACCGGATGGAGTTGAATGAATACAGATGTATCCGAAAATACTGTAACTGATTTGGTTATTTTTTTATAGCTGACGTGTGATACTGTTAATGAATAATTTTTATTCATTAAATTATTAAAAACACACTCTCCAAAATTATTAGTTGTTCCATAATATTTTTCTGATAATGCAATGTTCGCATTAATGATAGGATCACCTTTATCCGCATTTATAACCTTAATTATTAAATTGGATTGTTGTGGAAAAATAAATATGCTAGACAAAAATATTGTGATAAATAAAGTTAGTATTCTCATAAATGCTTAATAAAAAATGATGATTAATGTGAAATTGAATAAAAAAATAATATTGTTTTGTAAATATAACGATTGTAGTTTCAAGTGGGCAAAAAAAACTAGTTAAATACACCCTAGTTTTATAATTCAAATTAAAAATTTATCAAACCTAAATAATAACGCAAATAAAAAGATTAAGTTCTATGTAAACGAGGGTGATTTTCATTGAAATTAAAATTATTTAATCACATTTATATCTTATTATCTAATTGAAGACTGTCCCCAAAATAATTTTGTTAATAATCTATTCTTTTTCATTTCTATATCCTCAAAATGAAATATTTAAATCTTTTACTGTTGAAGATGGTCTTTCCAGCAGTGACGTAAACTGCGTTATTCAAGATAGAATGGGATTTATTTGGATTGGTACTGATAACGGACTTAACAGATACGATGGTTCTGAATTTAAAATATTTAGGAATAAACAAAACGATAATAAAAGTATTTCTGATAATAGTATCTGGTCTCTGTTTGAAGATCGGGACGGAAATATTTGGATCGGAACGAAAGGCGGAACATTAAATAAATATTTTCCTAAAACTGAATCATTTAATCAAATAAGACTTAGTGAAAATAAATTAGCTGAAAATAGTATAACTGCTATTCTGGAAGACAAGGTCGGGGATATTTGGGTGGGAACATATTCTCAGGGTTTATTTAGGTACGAAAAAAAATCAGGTAAAATAAAAAACTGGAAATATGATCCTAAATTAAAAAACGTATTGAGTAACAATTATATTACCTCTCTTTTACAAGATAGTGATGGATTTATTTGGATTAGTACATACAACGGGCTGAATAAAATTAATCCTAAAAAGCTGCAAGATGGTTTTACCATTTATAGTAAAAATAATATTGATGAAAATTCAATTAGTAATAATTTAGTATGGAGGGTTAATCAATCAGTTGTAGATAAAAATCTATTATGGATAGGTACGGCTGATGGAATCTGTAAATTTGATATTAAAAAACAAACATTTTCACGTCTCAAAGTTAATGCAAAATTTCCATCACAGTTTAGCAATAGTTTTGCATCTATGGCGGAACAAAGTATTAATGGTGACATAATTCTTTGGGCTGCCACATACGGCGGCTTATTTAGAATTAATTTACGCAACAATGAAATTGAACAATATATTGACGATAAAAAATTTTCAAATGGTCTGCTTGGCAATCAAATAGACCAATTATTAATAGATGAATCAGGAGTGTTATGGGTAGCAACTGATAAAGGGTTGAATTATCATCCTTTGAAAAATCAAAAGTTTAATAATAAACTTTCACAAAACTTTTATAATGGAATATTCCAAGAATTAAATAATTCCGATATTAAAGCTATTTTAAATTTTAGGGGTGAAGAATATTTTATAGCCGCTTCTGAAGGATTATTTCTGCTTAATCTTAATTCTAATAAATCAGAATTAAGAATAATAGATGAGTTTAACAATCTAAATCCTTGGTCAATAGAAAAAGGGTTAAAAAATGATATATGGATTGGAACCTATGGCAATGGATTAATCCATTTTGATTTAACTACTTCTAAATTGACTTTTATAACCATCGAAAGCCCAACATTTAAAACTTCAGCATTTAACTATATAAAATCATTGCGCCAAAGTAAAAATGGAAATCTATGGATTGGTTTTTGGGGCGGTGGTTTAGCATCATATGATACCAAGACTAATAAATATAAAATATGGATTAACGATGAGTCCGATAAGAATAGTCTAAACCATAATGATGTTTGGGCACTATACGAAGACAAACTAGGAAGATTATGGATAGGCACAAACGGAGGAGGATTAAATCTATATGTACCATCAGCGGATGGTTCTTTTAAGCATTGGAAAGTTGAACAGGATAAATCAAACTCTATTGTTAACAATTCAATATTGTCTATAAGTGAAAAAAAATCTGAAAATGATTCTGAAACTATTCTACTTCTTGGAACTGAAAACGGTTTAAGTGAAGTACATATCAATAATGATAAGAGCAATATTTATAATGTTAGTTTAAAATTTAATAATTATAATACTCTTGAAGGGTTAGTTGATAAATCGATTAGCGGTGCCTTGATTGATGAGCAGGGATTTTTATGGATAAGCAGCAATTCCGGTTTGATGAGGCTTAATCAGACAGATGGTTCAATTACTAAATTTAGTAAAGTAGATGGATTTAATAGTAATATCTTTAATCCAGGTTCATTTTGTAAGTCGCCTAACGGAGTAATGTTATTTGGATCAACTAGAGGACCGGTAATATTTAATCCTCCAGACATCAAATTATCAGAATATCAACCTAAAATAATTTTTACGGATTTTCAAATATTTAATGAAACGGTTGTTCCAGGAGAAAACTCGCCACTTAAAACCAGCATCACACTCTCAAATGAAATTAATTTAACATTTAATCAAAATGTTATTACGTTCAAATTTTCTTCGACTGATTATAACTCATCTGATAAAATACAGTTCTTGTATAAACTAGAAGGTTTTGATTTAGATTGGATTAAAAGCGGATTAAACAGATCAGCTACATATACAAATTTAAATCCTGGCAATTATACTTTTAAAGTTAAAGGCACTAATAGTGACGGACTATGGAGTGACAGGTCAGCATCATTAAATATTGTAATTGCTCCACCTTTATGGAGAACTATTTGGGCATATCTCTTTTATGTCTGTTTAATTATAGCAGGATTGTTTGCAATTAGAAAATTTGAATTAAGCAGAAGCAGATTACGAAATGAATTAAAGTTAAGAGATTTAGAAGCTAAAAAAATTCGTGAAATTGAAAATATGAAATCAAGATTTTTCACTAATCTTTCTCACGAATTTCGTACTCCTTTAATGCTTATTAAAGGCCCGGTTGAACAATTATTAAGCGGAAATAATGTTAACCAATCCGAACAGGTGAAATTAATCCAACGTAATAGTGAGAAACTACAGAATTTAATTGATCAGTTGTTGGAACTTTCTCAATTAGAAGCTGCAACAATTCAATTGAAAGCAAAAAAAGAAAATATAGTTTCTATTGTACGCGGAATTTACTCCTCATTCACTGCATTAGCACATAGAAAAAACATTGATTTAAATTTTAATAGCATAAAAGATGATATTATCACCTGGATTGATCGCGATAAATTTGAAAAGGTTTTAAATAATCTTTTATCTAATGCATTTAAATTCACTCCGGATAATGGAAAAATAAATATTGAAATTCTTATTACTTCAAGTGATAATCAAGATTATTCCACAATATCAATAAAAGACTCTGGAATCGGAATCCCGGAAGAAAAGATTGATAAAATATTTGATCGTTTTTACCAGGTTGATGATTCTACTAAGCGAGCATACAGCGGTTCGGGTATTGGATTATCTCTTGTAAAAGAGCTCGTTGATCTTCATAAATGGAAAATATTTGTCAATAGTAATATTGGAATTGGAACTGAGTTTATTTTACAGATTCCTCTCGATGAAGATTATTTAAGCGGATCTCAAAAAGTATTTGAGAAAAATTTGGTTGTTGATTATGATGGTGGTCCTTTAACACACTCAGTTAGTAAAACAAATGGTGAAGATAATTTTAATTTAAAAGGATCTAATTCCACAAAGTTGAATCTTCAAAAAAAAGCAACACTTTTAATTGTTGAGGATTCAGCAGATGTGAGAATTTATTTGAATGATATTCTTAAGGACGAATATAATTTAATCGTTTCTGAAAATGGCGAAAGGGGATTATCTGAAGCATTAGAAAAACTTCCCGATTTGATAATCAGTGATGTAATGATGCCAATTATGGATGGGATTGAATTTTGTAAAAATATAAAATCGGATTGGAGAACAGCTCACATACCCGTTGTTTTACTTACGGCAAAAGCATCTGCAGAAAGCAAGATAGAAGGATTAGAAACCGGTGCAGATGATTATATTACAAAACCTTTTAACTATAAGGAATTTTCAGTCAGGATTAAAAACCTTATCACTCAAAGAAAACAACTGCGTGAAAGGTTTGGTAAAAATTTAATATTTAAACCAGAAAATATAACTCCTAATAAAGCTGATCAGGAGTTTTTGATGAATGCCATTAATATTGTTGAAAAAAATATTTTGAAGCCCGAATTTGGCTCAGACGAATTTGCAAATCAAATGTTTTTAAGTCGAAGCCAGTTACACAGAAAAATACAATCCATTTCTGATCAATCTACGGGTGAATTTATTCGAACTATCAGACTTAAAAAGGCCGCAGGTTTGATATTAGAAAAGAAATTGTCTGTTACTCAAATCGCTTTAGAGGTTGGATTTAATAGTCCTTCACACTTTACCAAGGCATTCAAACAGATGTTTGGATGTTTGCCATCAGAATTTATAGATAAAAGCAATTCTTAATATATTCAAATTTGCAAAAGTATCTTTTTATTCTTTTTTGATACAATATCGCTAAACATTGACACACTAACGACATTTACTCCTACCCATTAAAAATATATTTGCACCTGATAATTAGAGAACTATAGAAATTTCATAATTAAAAAGGAGCAAAACATGAAAAATTTTTCATCATTTCTTTTGATAGTTCTGTTTTTAAGCGGAGTAATATTACCGCAGTCAAACGGAATAAATGTAGCATTTCCATTTTATGATGATGTTGAAAATCCTACAACTTCATCCTCTTATTGGCAACGAGATACACTGATATATAAAATCCTTGAAACTACATCTCATAGTGGTACTAGGGTGTGGGGTATGCTTCCATCGACTGGCAGCTATAATTACTTAACTCTTGCAACAGCAATTGATTTATCCTCAGCACCAAACCCATATCTTTCTTTCTGGGTTAGGAAAGCCGATGGGGGAACAGGAGCTTTAAGTATTGAAGCCTCAACTAATGGAGGAACAACATGGACTGCAATAAGCCAGCCCTCCTTTAATGGTACCTTATACGTTAGATTTCAAGTTCCTTTGAGTAATTTTCTTACACCTAATGCGCTTGTCCGTATTGGCTGTTATGCACCTTATGGAAATACTTACTACATTGATGATATTCTCATTGACAACGCACCAACTCCAAAACCGATAATTTTATCGAGCCCAACGGATAATGGAATGAATGTGCACTGGAATCAATCTACGGCAACAGATTTTTACAAGTATAGAATTATTCTTTCAACCGATGCAAATAGCGTAAATAATTATTATGTATCACCCTCATTAACTAATAGGACAGAAACAAAGGTTTTCGATATTTTCACTAATACAAAATTGGATACTTTACTTACTGACCTTACTTTTTCTAACACTTTGTATTACGCTAAAGTTTACGAAGAGGATACACAAAACTTAGTGAATCAGGGTTCTGATCGTTCTGATCTCTCGACTACTTTTAATGTTACACCTCAAACAACTCCGTTTGTTCAAAATTTTGAAGGATCTTTTAATTGGGTAGCAGATCTTCCCTGGTCAGTTACAACAGATGATGCAGGCGATCCCGGACATAGCCCAACACACGCCTTTGAAGATAGTCCGCAAGGAAACTATGATGTAAATGCTGACAGAAGATTAACTGCTCAGATCAACTTATCCGGTGTTCAAAGACCCACATTAAAATTTAATCATAAATATTCTTTTGAAACAGGATCTGATTTTGGGGTTGTTGAAATTTCAATTGATAATGTTAATTGGACTTCTCTAAATGGATTTACCGGTAATACTGCAAGTGAATGGGAATCAAGAACTTATGATGTGGGAGTCCTAAAACAACAGACCACTGGTTACATTAGATTTAAAACTTTATCAAATGGAGCTAATCAACAAGATGGCTGGCATTTGGATGACGTAGAAATATTTAACAATGCAAAAACACAATCATTTCCATTTTATGATGATGTGGAAGTGGATACGTTTTCTCAAAATCATTGGATTGCCGGCAGTTTTGATTTAAAACTTGCAAATGCGCACAGCGGTGCTCAAGTGTGGTCACTGAAACCCTCAGGTGGTTCTTATAATTATCTCACCTTAGCCGGTAAAATAAATCTTTCATCTGCACCTAACCCGTATCTATCATTCTGGGTAAAGAAAGCTGATGGTGGTACCGGTGCTTTGAGTATAGAAGCGTCCAATGATGGTGGGTTGACCTGGACGGTATTGTCACAACCAAGTTTTAATGGTACACAATATGTTTGGTATCAAGCTTCACTAAGCAATTTTAGACAAGCAAATGTACTCATTAGAATTGGATGCTATGCTCCTTACGGCTCCTCATACTATATAGATGATATTTTAATTGATAATGCCCCGACACCAAGAGCACTAACACTTTTAACTCCTACTAACAATGGAATGAAAGTTAGATGGGGAATATCAACCGCAGCAGATTTTGGAAGTTATCGAGTAGTATTGTCAACTGATCAAAATACTGTAAATAATTATTTTAGCAGTCCATCATTATCAAATCATACAGAGACAATTGTATTTGATATATTTAATCAAGCTACAATCGAAACCACACTGGTTGATTTGACATTTATGAACACAATCTATTACGCTAAAATTTATGAAAGAGACACACAACTACTTATTAATCAGGGTTCTGACAGAGCAGATCTTTCAACAGCATTTAATGTAATATCGCAAACCGCTCCTTTTATTCAGGATTTTGAAAGTACGTTTGGTTGGGCTTCCGACCTTCCCTGGGCGGTTACTACTGATGATGCAGGAGACCCTGGGCACAGCGCAACACACGCAATGGAGGATAGTCCGGGAACCAATTATTCGGAGAATTCAGATAGACGACTAGTATTTCAAGTTAATACATTAGCAGTTACAAGACCGATTTTAAGATTCAATAATAAATATGCTTTTGAGACTGGATCAGATTTTGGAGTTATTGAGTATTCAGTTGATAATGTAAACTGGAACACTGTCACCGGAATTACCGGAAATTCAAACACAGAATGGGTATCCAAAGAATTTGACATTACTCCGATAAAAAGTTTAAATGCAGCCTATGTAAGATTTAAAACAATCTCTAACGGAGCCACACAATTAGACGGGTGGCACTTAGATGATGTTGAGATTTATAATAATACAAAAACACTTGGTATCCCATTATTTGATGATGTTGAAATTGACAATATATCAAAGCAATACTGGATCACAGGTTTATATGATATTAGAACCGCAAATGCACATAGTGGTGCACAGGTTTGGGCATTACCACAATCGGGAGGATCTTACAATTATCTTACACTTTCCGGATTGCTAAATTTAACAAATGCTCCAAATCCTTTTATTTCGTTCTGGGTTAAAAAAGCTGATGGAGGAACAGGTGCTCTAAGTGTTGAAGCATCAAATAATGGTGGATTAACTTGGACTCCATTAGGTCAACCAAGTTTTAATGGTGCTAACTATATAAACTATACTTATTCACTTGCAAACTACAGACAGAATAATGTCTTAGTAAGAATTGGATGCTACTCTCCTTATGGAAATACATATTATTTGGATGATATAACAATTGCTGATTCAACAGGTTGGACAGGAATTGACGATTTTGCAGGAATAACTCCAACTGATTTTGAATTAAGTCAGAATTATCCAAACCCATTTAATCCAAGTACCACAATACGGTATGCTGTACCAAATGAAAGCAAAGTATCCATTATCGGTGTTCAATTTACTTGGGCAAGAGGTTGCAACATTAGTTAATGATGTCCAACCTGCTGGTTATCACGAAGTGACATTTAATGCTTCAAACTTATCATCAGGAGTTTATTTATATAGAATAAACGCTGTCTCTTCAAGTAATTCAAAAGAATTCACAAGTACTAAGAAGTTTATTTTATTAAAGTAATTGATTTATCAATCGAGAAGACTGCATATATAGCAGTCTTCTTGATTTTATAGATAGAGTGTTTAAAAATTTTTTTATACGATTTTAAGATTTAAAAACGTGTGTCACACAATATTATTTAGGAGGTTCAAATGAAATAATTTGTACACTTTCTTTCTTGTACTTGCTACATCTTTCTCATTCCTCAATGCTCAGGTTCCGAACGAAGGATTTGAAAGCTGGACTGCTGGTGAACCGGATTTCTGGACTACGAATAATTCTGATCCGGACTTTACAATTACACAATCTAACAGTGCTCATACTGGTTCTTCAGCACTAAAAGGGGAATGTATTCCTTTTGTACCGCCGTTTTTACCGGTGCTGGGCCCGGTTGCTATATGTGCGGGCATAGATGATGAAGGGTTTCCAATTGAGTTTAGATTTAATTCTTTAAAGGGGTTTTATAAATTTAATCCTCAAGGTGGTGATCAGGTATTGATTTCTTTATGGGTTACTTTAGATACTGTGGGAATAGGCATTGGATCAATTTTATTAAACAGTGCAGCATCTTATACTCAATTTGCAATTCCTATTACTTACATCGATCCGGCAACACCGAATAAATGCATTATATCTTTTCAAATTCTTAATCCAGTCGGAGGAATTAATGTTACACTGGGCTCAGAAATGTACATTGATGATCTTGAGCTTTCAATGGATATGGTTTCTGATGTTGAAGATGAATTCCAGCCACTAACATTTCAACTCGAGCAGAATTACCCAAATCCATTTAATCCAAGTACAAAAATATGTTATTCAATTCCACAACAAGGCAATGTAACATTAAAAGTATATGATGTACTAGGGAATGAGATTGCTTCTCTTGTTAATGAAGAAAGACCAGCTGGGAATTATGAAGTAGATTTTAATGCTTCAAGTTTATCAAGTGGCGTATATTTATATAAACTTCAATCTGGTACTTTTGTAGAATCAAAGAAGATGATTGTGCTTAGATAATCAAATCACTTTTTAAAATAATAATGTTCTTTAAATGAAAGTGCTAAATGCAATTATTAAAGGTTCTAACATTTTTTGTTGTTTTAACTCAAATAAACTTTGCTCAATGGACAAACCCTGATTTAACACTAACCGGCAGACAGATTCTTTGTTTTGTGAAAAAAGACTTATCGGTACTTGCTGGAACAAATGGAGGATTAGTTCTTTCTACAAATAATGGACAAAGTTGGACTAATACAGGGGGAGGGTTACCATATTCAAATGTTCGTGCATTGTTGAGAGTAGAGTCATATCCATTTAATTTATTAGCAGGCATGGTTTCTGGTAGAATTTCAATGTCCACAAACTTTGGAGATAATTTCATAGCATTTCCTTCGGAATCAGAGCAGCTCCCATTTTTAGCTGATATTAACTGTATTCTGGAAAGGAGTAATAGTTCAAATTTTTTAGTAGGTACCGAGAGAGGAGTATATCTTTTACCTCAATTTTATCCACTCTCTACGTGGATACCCATTAACACTGGATTACCCTCGGCTGAAACTAAAGTAAGAGCGATTGTAGAAAATAATGGAGAAGTTTTTGCAGGAACTAATAGCGGAGTTTTTAAGCTCAATGGTTTTAACTGGGATGAAAAGAATTTTGGGTTGACAAACTCAAATGTTATTTCACTTAAAAGCTTCGGTGGCTACTTGTTTGCAGGAACAAGCCAAGGATCTGTCGGTGGTATATACATATCAATTGATAATGGAAATAACTGGACTCTGAGTCTGAACGATGCATGGATAAATTCATTTTTAACTCTTGGTTCCAATATTTTTGTTGGAAGTGTTGGTAACGGAGTATGGCGTTCAACAAATTATGGGAACAACTGGACTCAAATTAATGATGGGTTAGGCAGTGGAGCATACAATGTGCTTTCTTTAGGTGCTGATGATCAGTATCTATTTGCGGGAACAGTTTCCTCAAGCATTTGGCGTCGTCCTTTATCTCAAATTTATACTGATATTAATGAGGAAACTATTACTCAACTTACTCAATTTTCATTAGAACAAAACTACCCAAACCCATTTAATCCAAGTACAAAAATTCGTTACTCAATTCCAAGTGTCTCCCTGAGTGGCAATGCCATCGAAGGGTCACGAGTACAACTTAAAGTTTTTGATGTCCTTGGCAATGAAGTAGCCACATTAGTAAACGAAGATAAACCAGCAGGAAGTTATGAAGTTGATTTTAATGCTTCACAATTATCATCAGGAATATATCTGTATAAACTATCAGCAGGTAATTTCATCCAGACTAGAAAAATGATCCTTGTAAAATAAAAAACGGAGTTTATCAATTATGGAAAAAACATTTCAACAGATGCAGAAGAAAGAAAAAATTTTAACTTCTGTAATAAACGTATTATTCTTCATTCACCAGTACTGCAACATTAATGGCTGATATTAAGCCTGGTGAGTACTTTTTAAGAATTAAATAATAACATTTTTTAATAACTATTTATTCAATAATACTAATCATATTAATCCTTTTAAGGCAAGGATGGAGGTAAAAATGAAAAACTTAACTAAACTTTTCTTGGCATTAATATTATTAACCGGATTTACTTTTACACAGGAACGACCTGATAAAAGTAAAGATATGATAATAACACCGGATGAGAAAACTAATGTCAAGAATAGATGGGAGTATTATTGAGCCCAACTATGATCTGAATACGTTAAAAAACAAAAAATCTGAGAACGATGCTCCAATCGGTACACCATTTAGCTGGGACGGTGGTCTAGGTTTTTATTCATCCGGATCTAATACAGTAAATGCAATTGCTGTATCAGGCTCAGATGTTTATATCGGTGGTGAATTTACTGATGCTATGGGGGATCCAAGTTCAAATTACATTGTTCGTTATAACCAAAAAAATAATACCTGGCATCCATTAGGTTCAGGTTTAAATGGTGCAGTTTATTCAATTGCAGTATCCGGTAGTGATGTATATGTTGGCGGTGCCTTCACTGACGCCGGAGGAAATTCAAATGCAGACCGTATTGCCCGATGGGATGGAAGTAATTGGAATGCTTTTGATGTTGGATTGAATGATGTTGTTTATGCAATCGCAATTAGTGGAAGTAATGTATATGTAGGAGGAGATTTTAGCAAGTGCAGGCGGAATATTCGAAGCTGATTTTATCGCCAGATGGAACGGCAGCTGGAATTCTATGGGGCAGTTGGATGGTTCTGTTAGTGCTATAGTAGTAAACGGCTCATATGTATATGTTGGTGGTTACTTTAATTATGTCAATTCAACAGAGTTTGATTATTTTGCCACATATAATGGTTCTTCGTGGGGGAGCTTAGGCACCACTCCTTTAGATGGTGGTGTTCAAGCAATTGCAATCTCTGGTTCTGATCTATATATCGGCGGGGTATTCAAAGATGCTGGTGGCAATGCAAATGCAGATGCTGTTGCATATTTAGATCTTTCGATACCTTCTGCTGATTGGCAAGCTCTGGGAAATGGTATTATAAATGATGATGCGTTACCTAATGGTATTGTTGAAGCAATCGCTGTTAACGGTGATGATGTTTATGTTGGAGGACCTTTTTACAATGGCTGGAATTCAAATTTTAATAATATAGCATACTGGAACGGAACAGTTTGGAGTGATTTAAGTTCTAGTTTATCTGGTGGATGTTCTGCACTTGCTTTATCCGGCACTGATGTATTTGCTGGTGGATTTTTTGGATTAAGCAGATGGTTTGGCGCTTATGCTGAAGGATTATATGCAGGAGTACAAAAGTCTGCTGCATCCGGTTCTGGTTCAGTTGAATTTAATACGTTTGATGATAGCACAAGAATTACACTTGTTTTGAATGAGTTAGGAAAAGGGAATGGAATATTTAATGTCTTTTGTTATGAGGACAAACCTGAAGGTGGTACAATCCTCCCGGTTTCTAACCATCGCTGGATAATCCAAAATACCGGATTTGGTCCAACTGTAAATCCTATTGATGTTATCAGAATAAAGTTTAGTGATTTTGCAGATAGTTCTGGAATCATAAATCCATATACTGTTCAAATTTATCATAGACAAACTCCGGGCAGCGGACAGTTTAATGCATTATACACCGAATATGATAATAATACAAATGAGTTATGGGCTATTCTCAACAGTTACGGAGAGTTTGTTATTGGTATACCGAGCACTGTTGATGGATTTATCGATCCGGGTGAGTATGTTAATCACGTTGAAGGACAAAATCAGCAGACTAGTGATGGTAAGACCTGGTATATGCGTACTGATGATTATTATATGTATTTCGGAATCAGTAACTACATAGATAGCTCTGATGCAGTAAATATTTACCTGGATCACTCAGGAATAACTCCTGTAAATTTTTATTTTGATTATTATGGTACGCAAACAGGAACTGGTAAAGATGGTTTATCAACAAACTTACCTTTTAGTGCAGACTTTTTTGCTTATGTAAATCCAGCATATGATGAATACAGACATTCCAATCAATTCGGTGGTTGGATGGACAGTGTTGCTAATAATTTTATTAAATCATACAATGATCCCGGTAATGTTTTAGAATTTGCAATTCCGCTATCAAGCTTACCACTTTCAACAAGCATTTATAATTATCCTTTACAATTGTTTAATTGGTTAGGTTTTCTTTCAAACAGCGGGAATATAACTTCACGTGTACCTAATAATGCTAATCCTTCAGGAATATCTGATGACCTTAGCTGGTATTATCCTTCATCAGTATATAGTTTTCCTTTTACGCGAGCTAGTTATACCCACATTGGTCTCTCTTTCTCAAACTATGGGGCTTTCAATTGTTATAATTTTACATTTTTTCCAACATCTCCGACTTTTTCTATAAACAGAACCAGTGGTGAATGGAATATTGATGGTGAACTTGTTGTTTATGAAGGAACGCTAACATTTACAAATCCCGATTCTGTAAAGCTTGTAAGTCTTCTTCATATGGATGGCAATATTAATTTCCCGGGAAATGTTCCATTAAAAGTTAGCGGTAATATTTATCAGACAAATACTTATGGAGCAAACTTAAATTTTAGCAGTGGTCATTCAACAGTTATTGATTTAGCATTTGGTTCCGGCTCTATATACACATCTGCACCATTTCAAAATTTAACTACACGCTTTGGAAATATTGATCTTATTTCTGATATAACGATAAACCAATCATTGACACTTCAGAATGGAAACATTAATACAATTCGGATTGATACCGCTCTCTCTGTTAGAGTGAATCAGGGTGCTGTGGTTACGCGTCCGGGATCTGGATACGTTAATGGTAAGTTAGTTAGATGGGCAGCTAATGGTAATGTTGATTTCCCAGTGGGTACAACAAATGGTTATTCACCTGTCTCATTTGGTTTTAGCAGTGTAACTAATCCAAATATAATAACTGTACGAGCATTTGAGACTGAGCATCCAAATGTTGTTACACTTGCTCAGTCAATGAAACGTTACTGGAAGATCACTAAAGACAGCGCGCTTACATTTACCAATACGTCAATAAACTTTCAATACTTACCAGCAGATTTTAACACTGCGTTTTTTGAAGCAACAGATGAGGCTGTAATGGTTGTTGGCAAATATGATACAAGCTGGACGTTTCCAACTATTACTTCCAGAAATCCAGGAGGAAATAACGATGGAGGAAATATTACGATATCCGGTGTTACATCATTTTCAGATTTTACTATGGGAAAAAATGAAGCTGCTTTACCAGTTGAGTTAACTTCATTCACTGCTTCAATGAAAAATAACTCTGTGCAATTAAAATGGACTACGGCGACTGAGATAAATAATTACGGATTTGAGATACAACGACAAGTTCAAACTTCGACTCCGGCCAATGGTACGAACTGGGAGAAGATTGGATTTAGCGAAGGAAATGGAAATTCAAGTTCTCCAAAGGAGTATTCATTTACAGATACTAAATTAATTGGTGGAAGTATATTCACATACCGGTTAAAACAAATTGATAATGATGGAACATTTAGTTATTCAGATGAAATCAATGTTGAGGTAGTTCCAAATAAATTTGAGTTATCACAAAACTATCCAAATCCTTTTAATCCAACAACAACAATTTCATTCTCTATTCCTAAAGAAGAATTAGTTTCATTAAAAGTGTTCAATTCTTTGGGAGAAGAAGTAGCAGAGCCGGTAAGGGAAACTAAACCTGAGGGAAATTATTCCTTTTCATTTAACGCAAGTTCATTAACAAGCGGGGTTTATTTCTATACCCTTCAGGCAGGTGAGTATACTGACACAAAAAAAATGACATTAATTAAATAAACTTATATTTGACAAGACTTGGGAAGCATTGTTCGTGGTCTCCTTGAAAAGCGCCGTAGAGTACAAAAGCTCTACGGTGTTATTAACAATCCTGTGTAATATTTAAAGGAAAAACATGATTACAAAAAAAATTATAGCATTTGTTATTGTTGTACTGCTATCAAATTATTCAATACCGCAGACCAATAATTATGAATGGCAAAATCCAAAACCACAAGGCAATGATTTAAAAGCTGTTGGGTTTTTCAATCCAAATGATGGTATTGCTATTGGCAACTATGGAACTCTTCTTAAAACCTCAAATGGTGGTGTAAATTGGGAACATGTATTTTTACAAGCTCCATCAAATCTTAATGCGCTCAGTATAGTTAATTCAAATACCGCTTTCATAGCAGGTGATAATGGATTAATTTTTAAAACTACAAATACAGGTTCAAGTTGGTTTACATTAAATAGTAATTTAGATACAAACCTCACATCCATAAAATTTCTTGACCAAAATATAGGATATGCAGTCGGTTTATTTGGGACTATTATAAAAACCACAGATGGAGGAGCAAGTTGGAATAAAAAAGTATTCTACTATAATCATAAATCCATTTCAGTAGTAGATATAAATAATGCGTACATAGTAGGTGATGCAAGTACAGCTTTAAGAACTACGGATGGTGGAAATATTTGGTACAGTATGAGTATATCTCCAATTACAAATTTAAACAGCATATTATTTACCAATTCCTTAACTGGATATATAGTAGGCGGTTATTCCGGGAGCGGAGTGATTTATAAAACTATTGATGGAGGGCAGAATTGGGTAAACATTATATCAGGTAATCAATCAGCTTTTCAAAACGTATTTTTTAAGGATGCAAATAACGGATTTGCAGTTGGCGATCAGGGAAATATAAAAAGAACAACAGATGCAGGATCTACCTGGACAGATATACCTGTTAATACAAAAATGGATTTGTTAAACGGCTACTTTCTTAATTCTAATATCGGTTTTATAGTCGGCTCTGGTGGAAAACTTTTGAAAACAACTGATGGTGGAACCACCTGGAACTCATATACAAATGGAAACGAAAAAACTTTGACCTCAATCGATTTTGTTACCCCATTATTTGGAATTGCAACGGGAGTTGAAGGAACCATACTAAAAACGACCAATGGTGGAATTACGTGGTCAGACAAAAGTATAAATGTAATCACCAATCCAATAATTAAAGATGTTCATCTTAAAAATGTTAATGATGGAATTGCAATTGATTGGAATGGATGGATTTATAAAACAACCGATGGTGGAGAAAATTGGAATTATTTTCCAAGTGGTCCTTTTGCAGCTCTTGAAAAGTTAAATTTTGTAAATGATAATGTTGCTTATACAGTTGGATTTCAAGGGAAGATCTTAAAAACAATTGATGGTGGGGATACCTGGACTACTCAAATATCCGGAACAAGCGAATTATTATCTGGTGTTGATTTTATAGATCCGAATCTTGGATTTGTATGCGGTTCCAACGGCACTATTTTGAAAACAACTGATGGGGGGCTAAACTGGAACAATTTGGTAAGTGGAACAAATAAATATTTATTAGACATTGATTTTATTGATCAGAATAATGGTGTATTAGTAGGGGAGCAATCGACAATAATGAAAACCACAAACTCCGGTACGACATGGAATTCCGTATATGGTGTTCAATATGGAGCTACATTAACTAGTGTAAAATATATAAATCCATCATCTATAATAGCGATCGGAGATAGTGGAAAAATTCTTTATTCAACTGATGCAGGAAATACCTGGATAAATCAGATATCTGGTACCAATAATTATTTAATCAGCATGAGTATCACCGATACAGTAGCCTATATATCAGGAAATAAAGGCACCATACTAAAAATATTTAATTCTATAATTCCTGTCGAATTAACATCATTTATGGCTGCAGTTACGGATAACAATGTTAACCTTAATTGGACAACAGCTACAGAATTAAATAACTCCGGTTTTGAAATCCAGAGATTAGAAATTTTAAAGGATGATGGATCCCAAAACTGGCAAAATATCGCATTTATAAATGGAAAAGGAACCTCTACTGAATCCAATTCCTATTCTTTTCAAGATAAAAATTTAATTAGCGGTAAATATCAATACAAATTAAAACAAGTTGATTTCGATGGAACATTTGAGTATTCAAAGATTGTTGAAGTTGAAATCGGAAACCCGAGCACATTTCTTTTAGCGCAAAATTTTCCAAATCCATTTAATCCAAGTACAACAATTAGTTGGCAATCTCCAGTCAGTGGTCATCAAACATTAAAAGTGTACGATATACTAGGAAATGAAGTTGCAACTTTGGTTAACGAAGAAAAACCTGCAGGAAGTTATGAGATAAAATATGATGCTTCCAAATTAACCAGTGGTGT
>CAVPND010000021.1:0-90878 GCA_963706055.1 uncultured Ignavibacteriales bacterium
GATCATCTTCATCTAACTCATCAATATCAAAATCATCCTCTAAATCATCTTTGCTTTTGGGCTCATCACCAAATAAATCATCGTCCTCTTCTTCCTCATCATCATAATAATCATCTTTCTCATCAAGATCATCATCATCGTCGTCATCTTCATTTTTCTTTTTTTTCTTTGCAGCAAAAAGAGATTCTGAAACAAATAAATATTCTTTACCAATCATTATAGAGTTTTCGATTTCTTCAGTTGTTTGGATATTTAACTCTTTTGATTCCATTATAAATTTTCTCCGATAAAACTTAATAATTACATGTGTTAATTTATATGTGTTCGATAAATCTGCAAATAAAAAACTAAAAATCTTTAAAATAATTTTTTTGAATTATTATCGATTAGAACATAAAATGGTTTAGTATATTTTGCAAGAGCATAATTTTTTAGAGGAAAAATCAGGATACTAAATGAAACTTGCCACACTTTGTTATGTAATGGATAGAAAAACAGAATCCACGCTTATGATTCATCGTGTAAAAAAACAAAATGATTATCACGAAGGAAAATGGAACGGTCTTGGCGGCAAATTTGAACAAGGCGAATCACCTGAAGATTGCGCAATAAGAGAGATTGAGGAAGAGTGCGGGTTAAGGGTTAAATCCGTTACGATGAAAGGATTTATAACCTTTCCTATGTTTGATGGAAAAGAAGATTGGTATGTTTTTCTTTTTACTGCAAATGACTTTACCGGTGAATTAATTGATTCTAACGAAGGAAATCTTGCCTGGATAAAAAACAACAAACTAACAGATTTGAATCTATGGGATGGTGATAAAATATTTATTCCCTGGCTGTTTAATGATAAATATTTTAGTGCAAAGTTTAATTATGAAAACGGAAAGTATATTAACCACGAGGTGTTTTTCTACTAAAAATCACTTTTGCTAATTATCCTATTTTTATTCAAGTTTGAATGAGCTAAAAAATATTTTTTAAAAATCAAACTTTTGAATGTTGTATCACCATGAAAGTGATGCGTTCCATTTCTCAAAGATCCACCCAAAAGAACTTAATAGTTTCACTTAAAAGATTAAAAAAACAAAGGACGGGCATAATGAAAAAGATTTCATTTTTTGTGTTGATCATTTTTGTTTTTGGTTTCTATCAAAATACACAAGCACAGTTCCTGGACAAGATCAAGAAAAAAACCGAAGAAAAAATTAAAAAGGAAGGCGAAAAAAGAGTTGAAGATAAAATAAACAAGGGTGTTGAAAAGGGTTATGATGAAGTAGAAAAAGGAATTGAGGATGCTGGTGATGATTCGGAAGATGCGAAACAAGATTCGACTAAGTACAATAAAAATACAAATGACACAAGTGTAAAGAATAATAAGGGTAATGAATTATCTACAACAGAGTCTGGAAGTGAAACACAGTTTTCAAGCTCGACAAAATATGATTTTGTTCCCGGTGATAAAGTTATTTTATACGATGACTTTAGTCAGGATGCAGTGGGAGATTTTCCTGCACTTTGGACAACTAATTCTGCGGGTGAAATAAACACCATAAACATAGCTCCAGGAAATTGGTTCAACTTAAACAGCACCGACGGAAATTATTTTCTTCTAAACGATATAAACTTTCCTAAAAACTTTATAATTGAGTTTGATATCGTTCCAAAGAAAACTGGCGGACGAATTGCCGCCGGACTTTTGCTTTATGGAGAAAACAAGAGAAAAGAAATGGATAATGGGCCTCAGCCCGGTAATGGCGGCATAATGATCTCAATTGAAAAACAGAATTGGAATACGTGGGGATATAAATCTGGCGAAACCGAAAAAATAATTGGTAAATCTGATGTTAATCCAGTTGTTGCTGAAAAAGTAAATCATGTTATCATTTGGGTTCAGGGAAGAAGATTAAGGATTTATCATCAGCAAGCCAAAGTACTTGATATACCAACAAACATCTACGATGGCGTTAAACTAAGCAGGCTATGTTTTAGATTAAGTCGTGGCGCTTCTTCTGGTTCCTACATTTCTAACTTAAGAATAACTGATGCCTCTCCGGATATGCGCAGCAAACTATTAACGGAGGGTAAACTTGTCAGTTATGGAATTTACTTTGATGTAAACAAAGATGTTGTAAAATCTGAGTCTTATGGGACAATAAAAGAAATTGCAACCATATTAAATGAAAACCCGGCTGTTAAAATTAAAATTGTTGGTCACACTGATTCAGATGGTGATGATAAATCAAATTTAGATTTATCAAAACGCCGTTCAGCAGCAGTTAAAAATGTGTTGGTTAAAGAATTTGGAATTGATGGAGCAAGAGTCGAAACAGACGGCAAGGGCGAAATTGAACCGATTGCAAAAAATGATAGCACAGTAAACAAGGCATTAAATAGAAGAGTTGAGTTTTTAAAATTATAATTAACTATTTCTTAATCTTATAAAATGAGTTCTGAAATGAAAAGACTGATTATTAGTTCGATGATGTTAGCTTTTTTAAGCTTCTTTAATTTTAATATGCTTTTCGCCCAAGAAGGCAATAAAATAAACTCTAAGTACGATTTTATTCCCGGTGAAAAAGTTATTTTCTACGATGACTTTACTGCCGAGGGTATTGGTGATTTTCCTGTTCAATGGAATACAAACGGCAGCGGCGAAATTGTTACAGCAAGCAATTATGAGGGCAGATGGTTTCAAATGACAAAAGGCGGATATTACATTCCATACACAAAAGAAGACTTTACAGATAACTTTACCATTGAGTTTGATATTGTTCCAATTAATATTGTGAATTCTGAAACTATCGTCGGAATAGACTTCTTTTTCTTATCTGGAGATGTGGACAATCCTGGTTACGGTGGACAGCCCGGACAAGCAGGTTTCAAAATGAAACCGGATTATGACGTTGTATTCTGGAATAACTGGTCTGAAGCACGCGAATGGCAGGGCGATGATGGTCAGGTTGCATTTTCATTTAATGCAAATGAAAAATATCATCTTTCTTTCTGGGTGCAAAAACAGCGTGTTAGAATTTATGTAAATGAAAACAAAATATTAGATGTTCCTAAAGGTTTGCAGGCTAATTACAAATACAACATTTTCCGCATTGAAACTACAGACGACGCTAATCCAATAATAAGTAATTTTAGAATTGCCGCGGGCTTGCCGGATATGCGAAACAAATTAATTACGGAGGGCAAACTGGTTTCTTACGGAATTACTTTCGATGTTAATTCGGACAAAATTAAACCAGAATCTTTTGCAACGATTAAAGAAATTGCTCAAGTATTAAAAGATAATCCAACAGTTAAAATTAAAGTTGTTGGTCATACCGATTCTGATGGCGATGACAAATCAAATCTTGATTTATCAAAACGACGTGCTGCATCTGTTAAAAATTCTCTGGTAAAAGATTTTTCAATTGAGCAAACAAGAATTGAAACTGACGGCAAAGGAGAATCCGAACCAGTAGTAAAAAATGATTCCGCTGTTAATAAAGCTAAAAACAGAAGAGTTGAATTTATTAAATTGTAGTTAAAAAAGTGGAGTCTATCGATGAGATAGGCTCCACGAAATAATTATGAAAAACTTTTACACGATTACAATCTTGCAGATGGCCGAAATTGGAGTTTCTTTTTGTTGTGGATAACAATTTCTCCTATTGTTTTTTATAAGATATTAAATAAGACAAAATCCCGATGACTTCGAATAAGCCCGTATTTTTTACTACTAAAAAAGATTTGCGCAAGTGGTTTCAAAAAAATCATAAAAAAGAAAAAGAATTTCTGATTGGATTTTATAAAGTATCATCGGGCAAACCATCTATAACCTGGTCACAATCTGTAGATGAAGCACTTTGTTTTGGATGGATTGACGGAATCCGCAGAAGCATTGATGATGAAAGTTACTGTATAAGGTTTACTCCAAGAAACCCCAAAAGTAACTGGAGCGCTGTAAACATTAAAAAAGCAGAAGAACTTACAAAACTTGGTTTAATGAAACCCGAAGGATTAAAAGCTTTTAGTTTACGAAAGGAAAACAGATCAAAAGTTTATAGTTATGAAAATCCTTCGTGTGAATCTTTGATAAATCTATTGAAGAAAAAGTTTAAGGCAAACAAACAAGCCTGGAAGCATTTTCAATCAATGCCGCCATCATACCAAAAGACAACAACTCGTTGGGTTATGAGCGCAAAGCAAGAAAAAACAAGATTAAAAAGATTAGATGAGCTAATGCGAGATTGTGCCGCTGGTAAAAAAATAAAAGCAATGAGTTACGGAAAGAAATAAAATATGAGCAAGATACCCTTTCAACTAATAGACTGGCAAAATATTTCCAAAGAGGAGCACAAAGGAACCACCGGAACATCATTCTGGCAAACGTTACAATTTGACGGATTGCGAGTCCGCATTGTAGAATACAAAGTTGGCTATCTTGCTGATCATTGGTGTAAGAAGGGACACCTTGTACATTGTCTTGAAGGTGAAGTTATAAACGAACAGGAAAACGGCGAAAAACATTTGCTAAAACAAGGAATGACATACATAGTTTCCGATGAGTTGAGTTCACATCGTTCAATTGCAAAAACAACTGTTAAGCTTTTAATCATTGATGGTGATTTTTTAAAATAACCATTCGTGCCTATACTTGTTTGTCCATCTCTAGTTCAAATCCTGAAGATTGTTTAAGAAAAATATTCCTTATATTCGGTTTGAGAATAATACATTCTGATTAAGTGTTTCTCCTTAAAATAATTTTATCTTTAATAATTTAACCAATAGTAATGGCGCTGAAAATAAGCACATTTCTGCTAAATAATATTTATAACATTCCTAAACATATCGGGATATTGTTTCTGATTATCGTCTTTTTGCTTCTACCAATTACTTATTCGCAGAATATTAATTTTAAACATCTCACAATAGATGATGGTCTTTCTCAAAATGCAGTTTTTGCTATTTTGCAGGATAGTAAAGGTTTTATGTGGTTTGGTACTAAAGATGGTTTGAATCGCTATGATGGTTATTCTTTTCGGGTTTATCAAAATAATCCATTTGACACTTTAACAATTTCAGCTAACTATATAACTTTTTTATTTGAAGACAGCCGCGGTATTCTTTGGGTCGGCACTTTAGATGGCGGATTAAATATCTACCGCAGTGAAACCGATTCCTTTGAAAAGATAATTTATAAATCATCATTGACTGGAAAAAAAAGCCGGCTGGAAATCAGTTCAATAGCAGAAGATGCAATTGGTAATATCTGGATTGGAACTAAGGGCGATGGTTTATTCAGATTATCAATTAAACAAAATAAAACTTTAGAAATAAACTATAAGCAGTTTATTAACTCACCTGATAATCCGGAAAGTTTAAACAATAACATTGTTTCTAATTTATATCTCGACTCTAAACAAGAATTATGGATAAGCACACTAAAAGGATTAAATAAATTTAATCAAAGAAATGAAGAGTTTTTACAATTCAACATTCAAACACAAAACCCAAAGGCTGCCCCTGGTATTTTTAATATCGGTGTACATGGGATTTGCGAAACTAAACTCGGTGATTTTTGGATTGGTACATTAAGCGGTTTGATAAAACTGGACAGAAAAACAAAAGCATATAAATTATATCCTCATCGATATGCTGTTTTTCGTTACGGCTGGGGAAACATTACAAAGATTGTTGAAGATACTTCAGGAAAATTGTGGCTTGCAACTCCCGGCGGGCTAATGAAATTCGATCCCGCTTCGTTTACATACGACTATTTTAATAATGATCCATTTAATCCACAAACAATGAGTTATAATAGCGTTTCTAGTTTGTGTGTGGATAAAACCGGCATATTGTGGATTGGCACAACTGGAATGGGAATTAATTATTATGATCATAAGGCTACTCGTTTTTCAACATTTATAACAAATAAAGATGCCACCTCCCGAATATCTGGCTTTAGTGTGCGATCTATCGTAGAAGACGATTATGGTTATGTTTGGGTTAGTTCTGATGTTTTGTTTAGGTGGAATCGTAAAACTGGTGAAGTTAAAAGTTTTGAAAAAAGTTCAATTGAACTAAATGCCTTTGGAAATACTGGAATCTGGTCAATGATTAAATCTACCGACGGCAATATTTGGGCAGCAACATCCGAGGGCCTTTATAATTTTGATCCAGCAAGTGACAAGTACAGACAATATAAATTTAATTCTAAAGATTCTTTAGGATTACCACAGAAAAATGTTAGTGCGGTTTTTCAGGATATACATGGCAGTATTTGGGTAGTAGCCTCAAACTTTCTATGCAAGTTAATTGATGCCCAAAAAGGTATATTTAAAAATTATCGCTACCAACCAACGCCCCCTTATACTGAGCCTGTAAGAGTGCCAGTTTACCAAGACAAAAACAATATTTTTTGGTTAGGTACCAAGGATGGATTAATTAGTTTTGACGAATACGCTAATGAATTCAATTACTATCAAAACGATCCGACAAACTCGTTTACGCTTAATAACAATTTGATAAAATCAATTTGTCCAGACCCAAAAGATCCTGAAAATATTTTATGGATTGGAACCGCTGGTGGCGGTTTAAATCGTTTTGATAAAGTCAAAAAAACTTTTACCCACTTTACGGAAAAAGATGGGTTGCCTAATAATGTTGTTTACGGAATTTTACCCGATGATGACGAAGATTTGTGGCTGAGTACCAACAGGGGTTTGTCGCGGTTTAATCCGGTTAAAAAAACATTTAGGAACTATGATGTCTATGATGGATTGCAAAGCAATGAATTTAACACCGGCGCATATTACAGAGGTCAGCGCGGTGAGCTTTTCTTCGGCGGTATAAAAGGATTAAACTATTTTCATCCTAAAAATATAATCGACAATCCGTTTGTGCCTGAAATTGTAATTTTAAATGTAAGCGTTAGTAATTTTTCTGCTGTAATCTCAGCTAACAATCTTCGCAAACAGAATTCCAAACAGGAAGAAGACAGGTTAATTCTATCTCACGATAACGATGTTATTACGTTTGAATTTACTGCTTTGGATTTTTCGTCCCCCGAAAAAAACCAATATGCATATAAGCTTGAAAATTTTAATGATGATTGGATTCATTCGGGAACAATCCACTCGGCAACCTACACAAACCTGCCGCCTGGTGAATATGTTTTCCGTGTTAAGGGTTCCAATAATGACGGCAAGTGGAACGAAAAAGGTGCTTCGTTTTATTTTACAATCAAGCCTCCCTGGTGGATAAGCTGGTGGGCTTATCTTTTGTACGCTTCTGTTTTTATGTCTGGCTTATATGTTATAAGACGTTACGAATTAAACAGACTTAAGCTTAAGAATCAGCTTCGGCTTGAAAAAGTTGAAATGAATACTTTGCGTCATCTTGATCAGATGCGATCTAATTTTTTTGCAAACATATCTCATGAATTTAGAACTCCGCTTACCCTGATATTAGGACAGGTTGAAAGCGTGATGTCTTCAGATCTTGCCACAAAAGAAAAAGGAAAATTACAAGTAGCAAATCGCAATGCAAAAAGATTGTTAACACTAATAAACCAATTGCTGGATCTTTCTAAACTTGAAGCCGGAAGTATGGCGCTAAAGGCAGAACAACAAAACATTGTTTCGTTTCTTAAAAGTTCATTTTATTCATTTGAATCTTTGGCGGAGACAAAAAATATTTCTCTCATATTTCAGTCTGAGTCAAATAATATTTCTGCAGCATTTGATCCTGATAAAATGGAAAAAATAGTTTGTAATCTTTTTTCGAATGCAATTAAGTTTACTGCTGAAAAGGGCGAAGTGAATGTTTCGGTTAAGTTACTTGGATTTTCTAACATTGAAATCCGAATCAAGGATACGGGAATTGGAATTCCCGAAGATAGGCGAAAGCATATCTTTGATAGATTTTATCAGGTTGATAATTCTTTGACTCGCGAACATGAGGGAACTGGAATTGGTTTGGCTCTGACAAAAGAATTAGTTGAGCTACACAAGGGCCAAATTTCTGTTGAAAGTACGTTGGGGGTAGGAACTGAATTTATTATAATTCTCCCTCTTGGTGATGTCTTATCTGATAAAAAAACAAGAGACAATAGAACAGAAGATAATTTTGCTTTTGAAGACAATCTAAATAATTCAGAGTCCTTCACAGTTGATCAGCAAAATGATGGTTTAGATTTATCAACAAATACCAAGCAACAAGAAATTATATTAATTGTTGAAGACAACCACGATGTGCGATCATACATAAGAGAACAGCTTGAAGACAAATACAAAATTATTGAGATGGGCAATGGTGAAGATGGGCTGCATTGCGCACAAATTGAAATTCCTGATTTAATTATTACAGATGTAATGATGCCCAAAATGGATGGTTATCAGTTTACGAAAAAAATCCGCAGTGATGAAAAGACTAGCCACATACCAATAATAATGTTAACTGCAAAAGCCGGTCTTAATGATAAAATAGAAGGTCTTGAAACTGGTATTGATGACTATCTAACAAAACCTTTCAGTGCCAAAGAATTAAAGGTTAGAGTTAGCAATTTAATTTACCAACGTGTACAATTAAGAAAGCGATTTGGCTCAGTAACAATTATTCGGCCTTCGGAGGTTACTGCTGTTTCTGTTGATCAGGAATTTTTACAAAAAGTAATTAAAACAATTGAGTCTCATTATGAAGATTATAAATTCAATGTTGAAGCACTTTCAATCAATATGAATATGAGTGTTTCTCAGCTCAACAGAAAATTAAACGCTCTTGTTGATCAGCCGCCAGGGCAACTAATTCGCTCGCTTCGTCTTCAAAGAGCCGCTGATCTTTTAAAACAAAATGCCGGCACTGTTGCTGAAATTTGCTACAAAGTTGGTTTTAATGATCAGGCGTATTTTTCAAGGGCATTTAAAAAACAATTTAATTGTTCTCCCACTGATTTTAAGAAGAATTGACTATAAAATTTTTCTATTATTCTGCCTTTCTTTTTCTACCCATCTATTTTGAAAAAGATTAATTGGTTTCGATTCTCTTTCATAAAAGAATAAAATGATCCAAAAATCCAAACAATTGCGCTAATAGTGCATGATATCGGAAGCCCAATGCTCTACCTTTGTGCAAGCAAGCATTTTCTAATTATTTCATAATCCATTTGATACAACGTGATAGTAATAAAAATAAAAGGCGTTTACTCGGACTTGGGCATGATAAAGCTTGAAACAGCAAAAGTGGTGAATTGGACAAATTTTACAGATGATTTGCCTCCAGATATTCCTTTTGGAACCAGCGTTGAGGTTTCTGTTTCTTTTCAGGAAAATGATTTTCTTTCTGGCAAATCAGGAATTGTTTGGGCGACATATGATGTAAGGCAAGCAGAAATTATTCAAGCGGCATTAATTGCCCAGCAGATTAGCACTGAGATCAAAAATATAAACTTAGGAGATAAAACTGTTTTGATTTTGAAAGTTAACAATGAACCTGATGTTGCCGATGCTATTGATTTTATCTGGAAAAGTAGTAATGGACTTAGACTAAAACCGGATTGGGCCTATCCCAAAGGAGAAAAAAATAAAAGTTTTGAACTTTGGCTTAGCGGTCATTAATAAAAATAGCTTAAATATTTTAATTGAATTGAGAATTAGCTCAATACATAACTAACTATCATCAATAATCAACAGGAGTGCTCTATGAACAAACTACTAATCCCGATCTTACTTTTTGCTGCAGTGTTACTTTCTTCCGCAAATATATCTGCCCAAAGTGCAGATGATACTCACGTCGTATACATCCAAACCTGGAAAATGCTATCTCTTCCAACCGGCGATGACGGTAAGGCATTTGGTGAGATGCTCAGAAAGCAAACCGATGCTTTGAGGAACAATCCCAAATTGATAAGTCAAAGAATAGTAAGACATAATTGGGGATCTGACAGCCGTGATCTGCTTATAATTACTGAATTTAAAAATCTTGAAGATCTGTTTACATTCAGTGGTGAAATGAATGCAGCATACGAAAAAGCTTTTACTAAAGAAGAAAATGAAAAATTTAATAATCTTTGGATGAAATACGTTGGTATGCATTCAGATGAAATTTATCGTGAAGTTCCTGGTACAAGAAAGTAAGATAGATCTTTTTATATGGCTCAGAAATTCTGGGCCGTTTTTTATCAAATTAAAGATTTAACAAAAGGATTTAAAATGAAAAAATTATTTTGTCTTTCATCATTTTTATTTGTGATGATTTTTGCTCTTAATGTTCAGGCTCAAGAATGGACAGCTGAACAAAAAGATGTTTGGGCTGGTGTTCAGAAGTATTGGGAAATAAACAATGATGACCCACAAGCTTATTACAAGTACTTTGACGATTCATATCTCGGTTGGTCTTACGATAACGAAGCTCCGGGAACAAAAGCGGACGCGGTGAAATCAAGCAAGTATTTCAATACAAAAGGAAAACAAAAGTTTAATATTACTACACCCGCCAGAATATGGGTAAATGGCGATTTTGCCTTTGTCCATTATTACTACACTCAGGTTAGTGAAAGTAATGATGGCAAACCAAATACCGCGAAAGGTCGCTGGACCGATATCTTAATGAAAAAGAATGGCACCTGGATGATTGTAGGTGACCACGGTGGTGAAATTAAGAAGAACGATTAGTGTGTTCTATCAAACTAACTGATCCAAATTTAAATAAATAGGAGTTTCAGATTGAAAACGACAATAATGTTTCTGTTTTTGTTTTTTACGTTACAGCAAAATCCTTTTTTAAAGGCACAAAGTGAGCAGGGCAAACTTTTGGGCTTAATTAACTTTGAAAAAACACTTCCAAAAAATAATACTGATTTAGAATCAAAATATTTTAGCTCTCTTTATGTTAACAATAAACCAACAAAAGACAAGAATGTTGATGTTATAAAAACAATTTATTCTGATTTTTCAAAAGGTAACATTCCTGCTGTACTGCAAAAGTTCGATCCAAAAATTGAATGGAACGAGGCAGAGAACTTTCCTTATGCAGACGGCAATCCATACATAGGACCCAACGCTGTTCTTGATGGCGTATTTAAGCGGCTTGGCTCCGAATGGGAATATTGGAATTTAACCGATCAAACCTATTATGAAGCAACCTCCGGTGAAATAATTGTTACTGGGCGCTACAAAGCAAAAAACAAAGTCACCGCCAAAGAAATAAACGCTCAGTTTGTACATTTATGGTCTTTGCAGGATGGGATAGTTACAAAGTTTCAGCAATATTCTGACACTTACCAAACAGTTGAAGCCATGGAAAAAAAATAATACCAACTAAATATATTTCACAATCTAAGAGAATAATTATTTTGAATACATTTATTAAAAATTGCTTTAAAACAAGTGTGCTCTTTTTACTAGTCGCAATTCTTTATGCAAATGGATGCCAGCAAAAACAAAACGATAATGATATGCAGCATGAAGAAAGTGAAACGCCTGAGTATTTTTATCTTCGACCGGAAGTTGAAAAAGCTTACGGTTATACGCACGCTGTAAAAATCGGAGAAGATATTAAAATATCCGGCGCAGTCAGTATGGATGAAAAGGGCAATCCAACCGCTGTGGGTGATTTAGCACAGCAAATGAAAAATTGTTATTCGGATTTGGATAAAGTATTAAAACATTACGGTTGTACCTTTGATGACGTTATTGTTGAAAATGTATTTACTACTAATATGCCCGAATTCCTAAGTCAAGCTGGTTATCGGAATACAATTTATACCAAACAATTTCCAACCGGCTCCTGGCTTGGAGTTAAAGAATTGGCGCTGCCCGAATTTCTGATAGAGATAGAATTGGAAGTTCATAAGGCAAAGTAATTATTAAATGGTGTCATCTTTAAAAGGTGACACCATTTTTTTAAACAGTTAACAGAATCTTAAAAAATGTTTCTAAAGGACACTAATAGATGCTTTTTGTAAAATCCGATCCATCAAAACATAAGTCGCTACCTTCTTTATCCGAAAATACATTTTTACGGTATTTTACATTTGCGGCTCTCTATGTTGCTCAAGGAATTCCCGAAGGATTATTATGGTATGCAATTCCAGCATGGTTGGCAATGAATGGAAAGAGTCCTGCAGAAATTGGTTCATATGTTGCAGTGATAGGTATTCCTTGGAGTCTAAAAATAATTAATGCTCCTGTAATGGATAGATTTACTTATTTAGCAATGGGAAGAAGAAGACCCTGGGTGTTATTTGGTCAGCTTGGATTAATATTAAGTTTTTTATCAATGTCGTTCATTACAGATCCATTAAATAATCTTCCGATTCTAATGACCCTGGGATTTATAGTTAGCTTTTTCGAAGTATCACAAGATATTGCTGTTGATGGAATGGCTATTGATATTTTACCTGTTGACCAGCAGGCAAGGGCGAATGGATTGATGTGGGGATCCAAGACACTAGGAATTTCAGCCTCTGTAGCCTCCGGAAGTTGGATAATGAGTAACTATGGTTATTTCTATGCTATTGTATCATTCTCAATAATTATTTCTTTAATTATTATAATTCCGCTTATACTTAGAGAACGGCCGGGCGAAAAATTATTACCATGGACAGAGGGGGAGACTTCCAAAACTGCAGCAAAAATTCAGCTCCATAGTTGGAAAAGCATATTTAAAAGTTTATACAAAGTATTTTTCTTACCAGTCAGTTTTATAATGGGTGTTGCCGTGTTTAGTTTTTCTATTGGGAGGGGTTTAATAGATACTTTACTGCCGGTTTTTACGGTTCAGGGACTTGGATGGGCAGATACACACTATTCTCAAATATTTGCAACTGCAAATATGATTGCCGGTATACTTGGAATGATTATCGGAGGATTCTTGATTGATTTTTTTGGCAAGGTTAAAATGATATCTATTTACATAAGCCTATTAATTTTAGTTGTAGCTGTACTGTTTTTTCTTAAGAACTTATGGCAGAATGAAATTATAGTAATTACATTTATTATAGGTTTTTATATCCTGTTAACTTTTACTTATATAGCAATATTTGCTTCTGCAATGCAGCTCTGCTGGAAACGAGTTGCTGCAACTCAGTTTACACTTTATATGGCAATTTCTAATCTTGGTCTTGCGGCAGGCGCAGCTTTACTTGGACCATTAAAAGATTTATTTAACTGGGAATACGTAATTCTAATCTATATAGTTTTTGCAGGAGTAATGCTTATCCTGATCAGATTTATCAATTTTGAAAAACACCAAAAACGTGTTGATGATTTAGAACTTAAATACTTGGATAATTCTTAAGCACATAGTTTAACCGTCGAATCAGTAGACAATAAATTGCTTTATTTTTAAGTGGCTTACAAGTTATTCTTTGTTAAAAACTTTTTAATTGTTTCATTTACCTCGGTTGGGTTTTCAATCGGGCTCATATGTCCGCTATTATTAATTATAGCAAACTCAGCCCCATTAATTTTATCTGCAAGCGGTTGCATTACATCGGGTGGAGTTAGTGCATCAAACTCACCGCAAATTACAAGAACAGGAATTTTTATTTTATTTAAATATTCTGTTGTATCATTTCTTCCAAGCATTGCAAGTAAACTTCCTTTAACTCCAACAGGATTAAATGCTGATGATTTTGCTATTCTTTTTTCAAAATCATCTTTATGATTTTGTTTGTAATAATCTCCGTAGCAATTAGTAATAAAATCTTTTATAAAACAGTTAATCCCTCTGTGATTTATTCTTTTTATTGCTGCGATGATCGTTTTAGTTTTCCATCATCATTCATCTGATTCTGATTTTGTATCGCAAAGAATTGCTGCAGAAAATTTTTCCTGCATTCTTTCTAAAGCACGCAATCCAATATATCCGCCCATCGACAGTCCGCATAATACGGGTTTATCTAATTTTAATTCATCAATAATTATTTCTAAATCATCAACAAAAGATTCCATTGTAAATTGTCCATTGCCGGCTGGAGATTCTCCAAGCCCACGAATATCATAACTAACACAAAAATAGTCTTTGCTGAATTCGTTTATCTGCGCCATCCACATTGTGTGATCATATGGAAATCCGTGTAAAAATATTATTGATTTATTTTTATTGTTGCCCTCAAGAAAAACGGATAATCCATTAATTGTTTCTTTCATAATTTCATCCTTTCAAATCATTATTAATTTTAAGTGAAATTTAAACCATTAAAGCTTATTATTCATGTACTAAAATTTATATTTAGCTAATATTACTAATTACTATAAACATAAGTAAAAAGATGAAACTAGCCTTTATTACAACAGAGTGCGTTCCGTACGCAAAGACAGGCGGCCTTGCAGATGTTGCAGGCTCATTGCCCAAAGCATTAGAAAAGCTTGGGTGCGAAGTAAAAATATTTCTTCCAAAATATAATTCTATAGATGAGTCGAAACACGGTTTGCGATACAACTGGACAATTGGAGAAATGCTTGTTCGGGTTAACGGTATTGATAGATCTGTTCATCTTCATCAGGCAACACTTCCCGGATCAAAAGTAGAGGTTAATTTTATTGATTGCCCGCATTACTTTTATCGCGATGCAATTTATACAAATGATATGGATGAGGATGAAAGGTTTATTTTATTCTCCAAGGCCGTTATTGAATCTTTGCAAAGGTTTGGATGGGCGCCTGACATTATTCAGTGTAACGATTGGCAAACAGGGCTGATTCCTCTCTTTATAAAAGACAATTACAACTGGGATAGAATGTTTGACCACACCGCAACAGTTTTTACAATTCACAACATTGGGTATCAAGGAAGGTTTTCTAAATCTGCGTTGTTTGCAGCCGAGATACGCGGCGATTTTTATTATCCTAATGGTCCTGTTGAGTTTGAGAACTCTGTTTCATTTATGAAAACAGGAATTGTTTTTTCTGATCTGATTAACACTGTAAGCAATAAATACTCGCACGAAATTTTAACGGATGAGTACGGTGCGGGACTTCACAACATTCTTCATTCCCGCAAACAGGATGTTTACGGAATTTTAAATGGGGTTGATTACGACGAATGGAATCCCGAAACCGACATGTTTTTGCCATATAAATTTTCGATAAAAGATTTATCCGGCAAAACAAAAAATAAAAAGTTCTTAATGGATCATTTTAATCTTCCGTTTGATGAAAACAGGCCATTGGTCGGAATTATATCCAGACTTGTAGCTCAAAAAGGATTTGATATTTTTTCCGGCGCAATTAATGACTTAATGAATATTGACGCACAATATATAATTCTTGGAAGCGGTGAAGACAAATACGAAACATTCTTCCGGGGATTACCACAATATTTTCCGGGAAAGATAGGAACATACATTGGCTACAACAACGAACTTTCTCATTTGATTGAGGCTGCCGCAGATATTTTCTTAATGCCTTCGCGTTATGAACCTTGCGGACTTAACCAGATATACAGCTTAAAGTATGGAACTGTTCCCGTTGTTAGAAAAACGGGCGGACTAGCAGACACGGTAAAAGATTGGGATGAAGAGAATTATTATGGTTTTGATCACGGAAATGGTTTTTCTTTTTATGATTACACAAGCTTTGCGCTGGCATCATCCGTTGAGCGTGCAGTAAATGTTTATAAACAAAAAGATATCTGGAAAAAAATCCAGCATAACGGAATGAAACTAGATTTTAGCTGGAATAGATCAGCAGAAAAGTATATGGAGCTTTATAAACTGGCAAAAGAGAAGAGAGGATAAAAAAACATGAAGTTTTATTATGTCTTACTTTCCATGGTAATATTAAGTTCAGTTGTTTTTTCTCAAACCCTTAATCCTGATTATGATTCTACACTTGCAAAAAAGTTTGGCGCAGATGATTATGGAATGAAGAGCTACGTGTTTGCAATCCTTAAAACCGGAACCAATACTACCACGGACAAAGCTTTTATAGATAGTTGTTTTAGCGGGCATATGGCAAACATCGTCCGACTTGTAAATGAGGGAAAGTTAATTGTTGCTGGTCCATTGGGAAAAAATGATAATGCTTACCGCGGGATCTTCATCTTTAATGTTGTTTCTATCGAAGAAGCTGAAGAACTTGTACAAACAGACCCCGCCATCAACTCTGGTCTGCTTGATGCAGATTTATATAACTGGTATGGCTCCGCAGCATTATCTCAATATTTGGAAGCCGCATTAAAAGTTGGCAAGTATAAAATCAATTGAGTGATAGTTAACAGCCAAGATATAAAAAAACTAACCGCCTCCTATAAAATCTTTTCTAATATAAAAGATTTGTATGGAATTCCGCCTAGCTGGCAAAGACCACAAGGTTTTGTTTCATTATCAAGAATAATTTTAGAGCAGCAGGTTAGTCTTACCTCTGCAGAAGCACATTTTAATAAGCTTAATGGATATATAAAAAACTTTACTCCAAAAGAGATTCTGAAACTTACAGATGAAGAAATGAGAGCTTGCCAGATTAGCAGACAAAAAGCAAAATATCTTCGTGAGCTTTCTAATACTGTAATAAGCCAAGAATTGATTTTTGAAGAGCTTCAAAAACTTAGTCCCGGGGAAGTAAGGAAAAAACTTACAAGTATAAAAGGGATTGGTGATTGGACGACAGATATTTATTTAATGTTTTGTTTGCAGTCTAAAGATATTTTTCCATTGGGTGACATTGCCCTAATCAACACAATAAAAGAATTAACAGAAGTAAAAACAAAATCCGGGATTGTTCGCCTTACGCAAAAGTGGAAACCTTATAGATCTTTAGCCGCTTATTTTCTATGGTATTATTATCTTAAGAAAAGAAATAGAATTTAAACAAGGCTAAGAAACATAATCGTTTTAAGAACAAAGAACTTAGCCAGCTATTTTACTACTTCTTCCCTAATATAATTTCCATTTGCAATTTCAAGAACAGTTAGATGTGCTAGTTTAACTACTTTTTCATATAGTGTTGGGTTTAATGTATCAAAAGTATCTGTTGGAAGATGAAGATGATCATAGCTGTTTGTCGTTACAAAGTACAAACACGGAATACCTTTTTCGTGAAATGGTGTTGCGTCCGCTCCGCCGCCGCCCCAGGTTCTATCTACCATAGAATTAAAACTTGTTTCATCAATCTGGTTTGCTGTTTCCCATAAGCGTGGTGCGCTTTTACCATTTCCAACCTGTATGCTGTCGCCGTATCCAACACAATCAAGGTTTATCATAGCAATAATTTTATCATATCCTTTTTTCCAGCTTTCCACAAAATGCTTTGCGCCGTTCAAACCTTGTTCTTCGCCAGCAAACAAAACAAAGACAATAGATCGTTTGGGTGTTATTCCGCCTTTAATAAATGCGTTTGCTATTTCTAAAACCGCGGCCGAGCCCGAGGCATTATCATTTGCACCGGGAAATAATAATCCGGCTTGAGAACCAACGTGATCCAGGTGGGCACCGATTATAACGTATTCTTCTTTTAGTTTTGGATCGCTTCCTTCAATCATTGCCACAACGTTCATGGTCATGGCCTTGTTTTCATAAACAGCTTTCACTTCTATTTGTGCACTCACAGCTAGGTTCATAGAAAGTGGTTTTTTCTTTTCATCTATTTTTGTCTGACAATCACTAATCGAGAACCCTGTTCTGCTTAGCAAATTATCTGCTGCCTCCAGAGAAATCTGAAGCTGGGCAAAATCTATTGGCTGTTCGCCTTCACCATGCATTACGCTGCCGATAAGTGGTTGCGGTTTTTTATCATTTGGAAGCGAAATAAATAAAATTCCCCTTGCGCCATGTTTTTTTGCAACAAGAGATTTTTCACGTGGATAATTTGTTCCCCATTTTCTGTCGTCACCTTTCCACGTTGGATTTTGTTTGAAAACCATTACAATTTTATTGTTTACATTAATTCCGGCATAATCATCATAATATAAATCAGGACGAGAAATTCCATATCCGCAAAATACAACGGGAAGTGTAAGATTATTAGATCCTGTAAATCCTCTAAGAACAAAATCTTTTCCAATCTTATAATCAATAGTATCGCCCTCTACAATCGATTTAAATACTGCTGGCGATTCAATTTTATTATACTCAATATTAAAGTTTTGAAAATACTGTCTATCACCGGCGTACCATAATCCCAGTTCATAAAACTTGTCTGCCGCAAACTGTGCTGCTTTATTGTATCCTTCGCTGCCGGGCAATCTTCCATCAAAATCTGGTGAAGAAAGTATTCTTACATTCTTAATAAGATTTTCTTTGGTAATCTCTGAAAGACCGGTTGAGTTTTGAGCGTTAACAAAAAAACTTACGGATATTATTGTAATAAATATTATTGTTTTATTCATGTCTGGAATATATCTGTTTAAAATTCTTTGCAGTTAAAAATACAAAAAGAGTTAATACGATTATAAAAAAAATCGCCCCTAATTTGGGGCGAAGTTAATGCTAATAGAACACTAAGAATATTAACTCAACAACGGCTCTAGGTCTTTGCCGTTGCCGTTTCCATTAATCTCTTCATCATCTTCCGGAACAACACGTGCTATATCTGCAATTGAATCGTGTTCGTTCAGTCTGATTACTCTTACGCCTTGTGTGTTTCTTCCCATAACGCGTAAATCTTTAACGCTCTGTCTAATAACCATTCCCTGTGTAGAAATAATTACAAGCTCATCACGATCTACAACTTCCATCAGTGCAATTAGCTTTCCAACTTTATCCGTTGTCTTAACTGTGATAACGCCTTTACCGCCGCGTTTTGTGATTCTGTAATCTTCGATGTCTGAACGCTTGCCAAAACCTTTTTCTGTAACAACTAGCACAGTTGCTTTATCACTTCTGATAACGAGTAAACCAACCGCTTTATCGCCTTTGCCGAGTCTTACTCCGCGCACACCGGTTGCGGTTCTTCCCATATCACGCACATCTTTTTCGTTAAAGCGAATTGCAAAACCATTGCTCGTTCCGATTACAATATCATTTTTTCCATCGGTCATCTTCACTTCGATCAATTTATCTCCAGCAGCAAGGTTGATGGCGTTTATTCCACCTTTGCGAACATTACCGTATGCTGAGAGAACTGTTTTTTTTATCGTTCCTTTTTCTGTTGCCATTATTAGATATTGATCTTCGCGGAATTCTTTAACAGCAACAAATGCTGTAATGTTATCGTCTTTATCTTTATCTAGAAGGTTTACTATTGATCTACCTTTGGCAGTCCTTCCGCCTTCTGGAATTTCATGAACTTTTAACCAGTAGCATCTTCCTTTATCTGTAAAGAATAAAATGTATTGGTGTGTTGATGCAACAAACATATGCTCAATAAAATCATCTTCCTTAGTTCCAGCGCCGGTAACACCTTTACCGCCTCGTCCCTGGCGTCTATATCCGCTAACAGGAAAACGTTTTATAAATCCGCCGTGTGATATTGTTACAACAACATCTTCTTCGGCTATAATATCTTCTAAGGCAAATTCTTTATAATCTTTAATGATTTCTGTTCTGCGCTCATCACCATACTTTTCTTTAAGAGCAAGAAGTTCTTCTTTAATAATTTTATTTCTTGTTCTTTCGTTATCCAAAATTCCTCTAAGTCTTTCGATCAGCTTAATTGTTTCTTTGTATTCATCTTCTATTTTCTTACGCTCTAATCCGGTTAAGCGCTGTAATCTCATATCCAAAATTGCTTTTGCCTGTATCTCGCTTAACTTGAATTTTTTCATCAAGTTATTTTTGGCTGTTTCGGTGTCTTTGGATTTTTTAATGGTCTCAATTACCGCATCAATGTTATCTAAAGCAATTATGTAGCCTTCTAAAATATGAGCTCGTTTTTCAGCAGCTTCTAATTCATATTTTGTTCTTCGGATAAGCACTTCCATTCTGTGATCTAAAAAGTGCTTAATCATTTCCTGTACATTAAGTACCTTTGGGGCGCCATGAACTAGTGCAAGCATAATTACGCCAAAAGTAACTTGCATTTGCGTATGCTTAAATAGTTGATTAAGAACAACAGCTGGTTGTGCATCTCGTTTAAGCTCTATTACAACTCGCATTCCATCGCGATCAGATTCATCTCTTATATTTGATATTTCGGTTATCTTTCCCTGGCGCACAAGATCAGCCATTTTTTCAATTAGTGACGCTTTGTTAACCTGGTAAGGTAGTTCTGTTATAATAATATTTTCTCTGTCGTTCTTTAACGTTTCAACATTTGCTTTTGCACGGATAACAACTCTTCCTCTGCCCGTAAGCAAAGCTTCTTTAACACCTTCATATCCATAAATAATTCCGCCAGTTGGAAAATCCGGGGCCTGAATATGCTTCATTAAATCAGCGGCAGTCACTTTTGGATTTTCAATCATTGCAACACAGCCATCGATAACTTCTCTAATGTTGTGAGGTGGAATGTTTGTTGCCATTCCGACTGCAATTCCACTAGCGCCGTTTATTAAAAGAGTTGGGAGATACGAGGGCATTACTGTTGGCTCTTGAAGCGACTCATCAAAGTTGTTTACAAAATCAACTGTATTTTTATCAAGATCGCGAAGTATCTCATCGGCTATTCTTGCCAGCCTTGCTTCTGTGTAACGCATTGCAGCGGGAGAATCGCCATCAACTGAACCAAAGTTCCCTTGTCCATCAACAAGAGGATAGCGAAGGGAAAAATCCTGCACCATTCTAACCATTGAATCATAAACAGCACTATCACCATGAGGGTGATACTTACCAAGCACCTCTCCCACAATTCTTGCGGATTTTTTATATGGTCTGTTATGCGGCAAACCAAGTTCATGCATTCCAAATAAAACCCTTCGGTGTACAGGCTTTAATCCATCTCTCACATCAGGTAATGCTCGTGCAACAATAACGCTCATTGCATAATCTATGTATGATGATTTCATCTCATCTTCTAATGTAACGGGTACTACTTTTTCAAATATTGTGGTCATAATTTTAAATAATTACTTTTATAAAAATTCTGTTTAATTAAATATCAAGATTTGCATACTTAGCATGCTTTTCTATAAATGCGCGCCTCGGCTCAACAGCGTCACCCATAAGTGTTTCAAAAATCTTATCTGCTGCTGCTGCGCTTTCTACATTTACCTGTAAAACCGTTCTAGTTTCAGGATTCATTGTTGTTGACCAAAGTTGTTCTGGATTCATTTCTCCCAATCCTTTATAACGAGAAATGGTAACGCCCTTTGGCTGTCCTTCTTCATCAACTTCGCTATCATCTTCAACTACCCCTGCTTTTGCTTTAATATCTTTTCTAAACTGTTTTAAAACTTTATCTCTTTCCTCATCATCAAATGCATAATGTTCTTCTTTTCCTTTCTTTACTTTGTAAAGGGGCGGCTGGGCAATATAAACTTTTCCGGATGTAATAAGTTCTTTCATGTGCCTGTA
The DNA here is from genome assembly GCA_963706055.1 of uncultured Ignavibacteriales bacterium. Lineage (GTDB taxonomy): Bacteria > Bacteroidota > Ignavibacteria > Ignavibacteriales > Ignavibacteriaceae > IGN3. The sequence continues at coordinate 21,386 of CAVPND010000021.1, forward strand.
TAAGAAAGTTAAAAGTAATGTACGAATGTGGCTTCCGTCAACATCGGCATCAGTCATTAAAATAATTTTTCCATATCGAGATTTTGCAGCATCAAACTCTTCTCCTATTCCCGCACCAAGCGCGGCAACCATTGTTTGAATTTCCTGGTTTTCCAATATCTTATTAAGCTTTGCTTTTTCTACGTTTAGGATTTTTCCTTTTATTGGCAGAATTGCTTGAAATCTTCTATCTCGGCCTTGTTTTGCCGATCCGCCAGCAGAGTCACCCTCAACAATATATATTTCACAATGCTCAGGATCATTGATAGAACAATCCGCCAGTTTTCCAGGCAAGTGCATAGAGTCTAGCGCATTTTTTCTTCTAACAAGATCGCGTGCTTTTCTAGACGCTTCCCTTGCTTCTGCGGCCCGCATACATTTTTCAATAATCTTTTTTCCAACAGAGGGATTTTCTTCTAGATATTCAGATAGCTTTTCACCAACTATTGTTTCAACAATCGATTTTACTTCGCTGTTTCCTAGTTTTGTTTTTGTTTGCCCTTCAAACTGAGGCTCCATAACTTTAACAGAAATTACCGCTGTAAGACCTTCGCGAAAATCATCACCTGTTAAAGTAATTTTATTGTTTTCTTTTATTAGACCATTTTTATAGGCATAATTATTTAGCGTTCTTGTTAAAGCCGTTCTAAACCCAACTAAGTGTGTTCCGCCTTCAATTGTATTGATGTTGTTAACATAAGAGTGAACATTCTCGGTATATGAATCGCTGTATTCAAAAGAGATTTCCACCGGGGTGTTTTCTTTTTCCCCCTCGATGTAAACAGGCTTATGCATTGTGGTTCTTTGTTCGTCAAGATATTTAACAAAGTCGATAAGCCCTCCTTTAAATCTAAAGGTTTCTTCTTGGCCATCATTTTCATCTTTAAGAATCATAGTAACTTCTTTGTTCAAATAAGCAAGTTCACGCAATCTTTCTGAAACAGTTTCAAAATTAAATTTTGTTGTTTTAAATATTTCGCCGTCGGGTTTAAAGGTAATAACTGTTCCGGTCTGCTCTCCCTTATATGTTCCGGTTTGTTTTACTTTATCAACCGGAATTCCTTTGTGATATTCCTGAAAATAAATTTTGTTGTCCCGTCTAACTTCCGCTGTCAGCTTTTCGGATAGAGCATTAACAACAGATACACCAACACCGTGCAATCCACCCGATACTTTATAAGAATCTTTATCGAACTTTCCACCTGCGTGAAGAACCGTCATAACAACTTCCAGTGCAGAGCGTTTTTCAACTGGGTGCATATCAACCGGTATTCCTCTTCCGCGATCTTCAACTGAAACACTTCCATCTTTTTTAATAGTAACTATAACGCGATCATTGTATCCGCCTAAGGCTTCATCAATACTGTTGTCTACGACTTCGTTGATAAGGTGATGAAGTCCTCTGGAGCTAACATCTCCGATATACATTGCGGGGCGCTTTCGAACAGCCTCAAGCCCCTTTAAAACATTTATATTTTTTGCACTGTAATTATTATTGTTTTGCGTTTTGGCCATTTAACTTTTTTTCCTTTTAATTCTTACTTGGCAGAAAATTTAATTTTACTAATTCTTTCTTGACCGTAAAATAAATTTATCTTTTCTATAATTTCTTTTTCTTTAAACTTTAATTCGTTTCGCCATGCTGAGTTTTCAACCTTAAGGGTCAGTGTTAAAAATTGTGCGCTTTTGGCTTTTGCAACTTTTGTAAATTCTGGAAATATTTTTTCAAAATCATTGACTACGTCGTTTTCAATAATTACGTTTCTTATATTTTTTAATGCCGGATCACTATTAAAAACATCCTTAAGGCTTTTAAAACCATCAGACATAAGCAATATTTCCGTTATCTATTTTTATTATTAAGTCCTTTTCATCTTTTTTAAGAAATGAAAAATCAGCAAAATCAGTTAGTGTTATAAACGCTTGTCCAACCTCTTTAAGATACTCGCTTATTTTTCCGGCCCGATGTGCATCTAGTTCACCAAAAACATCGTCCAAAAGAAAAATCGGTGTTTTACCGCTTGTATCTTTCAAATAAAAAAATTCTGCAAATCTTAATGCCGTCTGAAATGTCTTGTGTTGTCCTTGAGAACCATATGTTCTTAAGTTTATATCGTTTATCGTAAATATAAAATCATCTCTATGCGGTCCAACAAGATTTACGGCTCGCCTTATTTCTTCACTTCTTTTATCTTTAATCAGCGACTGGAATTTATTAACTACTTCATCTTCTCTGCACCCATCAAGAAAATAATACTGTATAGAAGGATTCTCTTTATTGCCTATAATTTTTTTATAAGAATTTGCAATATATCCATTAAAGTTTTTAACGAAATTATTTCTATGAATAATTAATTCAACTCCATTAACAATTAGCTTTTCTGTCCAGGCATCAAGTTCAGCCATGGCGCTTTTTGTAAAGTTTTCTTTTAACCTGTTAAGCACAACAGATCGATGTTTAAGCGTTTTATTATAATCCAGCAATATATTTAAGTACGTATTGCTTGCCTGAGAAATAACAGAATCAACTAGCTTCCTTCGTTCTACTGGAGAGCCTTGGGTAATAGCATGATCTGCAGGGGTTAATATAACAACTGGAAATTTTCCTATTACTTGTGAACTTCTTGAAATCAATTTATCGTTTTGAAAATAATACTTGTGGTTTTCTGGTACAGAAAAAAATATCCGAATCTTATCTTCTGTGATATCATTAAAAATGCAATTAATTTCAAAATCATTTTCACCAAACCTAACAGTCTCAATATCTTTGGCATTAAAACTTTTAGTAGTACAAAGATAATACGCGGCTTCAAGTAAAGACGTTTTTCCTTGTCCGTTACCCCCCACTATATAATTTAATTTATCAGAAAAGGTAAGGTTAATATTCTTATGAATTCTAAAATTCCTTAGAGACAAACGGGACAGGATCATTTTAATTGTTCAAACGCACCGGCATAAGCAACATCATTATATCCTCATTCTCTTCGTTTTTTAAAGGCTCAATAATGCTGGCTTTTGTAGGAGAATGAAGTTTAAATATTACTTGGTCGCCCATAAGGTGTGATAAAATATCGTTTACATAAGTTGTATTAAAGCCAATGTCCATTGGGTCGCCCTTATATTCGCACTGAATTGTTTCTTTCGCATCAGAGCCATGATCAACATCTTCTGCAGATACTTCTAAAGAATTTTCACTGATCGAAAATTTAACCTGCTTAGAGTTTGATGTAGAAAAAAGCATCATTCTTTTTACTGCTGATAACAGTTCGGATCTGTTAACAGTTAAAAAATTTTCATTTTCCAAAGGTATTACGCTGCCGTAAGAAGGATACTTTTCACCGATTAAACGACTAATAAATTCAAGGTCATTAATAATAAATGAAGCATACGTTTTACTTAAATAAATTTTAACATCAGCATCGCCTAATTGTTTTAATAAAACAGAAATAGCTCTTTCAGGAATTATATATTGTTCCTGTACTTCAGATGAAAATGATTTATTTATAAACTTAACTAATCTATGCCCGTCTGTTGCAACAAATCTTAAACCTTCTTTTGCAAACTCAACTAATGTTCCAGTCATTGCAGGACGCATATCTTCTTTGCTCATAGCAAAAGAGGTTTGTTCCAGAGATTTTTTTAAGTCATTGCCATTTATAATAACTTCTTTTTCTTTTGATACGGTTGCTATTTCGGGAAAATCTTCTGAAGGTGAATAGCTTAAGCCATAAACACCTTTATCGGTAGTAATTTTAATTTTTCCTTTTCCATCAACTGAAAAATTTACTTGGGTATCTTCTAAGGAGCGAACAATATCATAAAGCAACCTGGCAGGAACTACCATTTTAATATTTTTTTCCGCTGCTACATTTAAAGAAGAACGCAAAGCGATTTCAAGGTCAGTAGCACTAACTGTAAGTGAACCATCTTTTATTTCGAACAGAAAATTTTCTAATATTGCCATTGGCGTGCGTGAAGGAACAGCGGGAATAATTTTGGCTAATAATTTTTCTAAAATTTTGCTGTTTATCTTGAATTCCATATAAAAATATCTCCTTTTGAAGCGCATAAAAATACTAAAAATAGAGGTAATTTCAATGAAAAATAGGATATTAAATTTTAAATATGATGGGAGTTGGAAGTACTAAAAAGGAGTTAAACTTTACGTCTAACTCCTTATAAAAAGAAATATATTATTTACTAAGGTGTTCCGCCATCGTCAAAAGGATCAACTCTGTTTATGTCATCTGATGATGTAAGAGATCCATAAAGAGTGTATGAGTTTTCTACAAAAGTACTTGTATAAATAAGGGAAAATTCTGTTCCAGCATAAAATACCATTGTTCCAGAAACCTCTCCTTCTGCACTGAAGTCTGTTGCACCAGCTGGGACTGTATAAATAGTTTCGTATTCAAACGTTCCTTTTTTGATGTCATTTATAACTTTTGTTTGTCCAGCAGGAATGTCATAAGATTGTCCTCTAATATTTAATTGTACATCAGCTAATGCACGATTTTTTACAACTACTTTATTTACAATAAATGGTTCACAGCTTGTAAAAGATATAATTGATATTACAACCAATGTGAAAAGAATTACTATTTGTTTTTTCATTTTTTCCTCTCTCATTTCAATTTTTAACTAATGAGATATTTTTGTTTCTAAAATTTAAGTATTTCAAATTATAAATCAATTAACACAATATTAATAATTAATATATATACATGTATTCTTTAATAATAATTATAATAATGTTAATATGTTGATAAGCCCAGTATCTCTTCTTTTTTTACATTAATCAAATTATTAAACTAACACTTAAAGTTAATTATAGACCTTATTAAATAGTGGTTAACAACACAACCTATAAAAATCAGTTATAGTTAACAATTTATATACCATTCGTTCACATGTTATTAACATACTAAAAAGTTCAAATTCTTTAAAAAAACAAAGGCTCTTAACAGAGCCTAATAGTCGTCATGTAAATATTTCAGGAATAATTAAGTTCTATCTTGTTTCTGATACTATCAATTAGTTCTTTCATAGAAAGATCATTATTTCTCATTTGTTCGATGCTATTACAGGCATGAATTACAGTTGAGTGATCTCTTCCCCCAAAATGAAGTCCGATTGTTTTTAGAGAAGATTTTGTAAGCTCCTTAGAAAAGTACATGGCCAGCTGTCTTGCAAGAACTATTTCTTTTTTTCTTGTCTTTTCTCTTATCTTGTTTTCGGCAATGTTTAAATAATGACAAACAGCTTTGCTTATATCATCAATTGTAATATTAATTTTTCTATCAGTAGCAATTTCTTTAACTGTTCTTTTAGCAAGTTCAATAGTTATTTCTTTAGAGTTTAAAGAAGCATTTGCAAGTAATTTTATTAGGCAGCCCTCAAGTTCACGTATGTTTGATGTAATGCTACCTGCAATAAACTCAAGAATATCTGTTGATACAACCATTCCATATTCTTCTGCTTTGTTTTTAAGAATGGCTATTCTCATTTCAAGTTCTGGCGGTTGAATATCAGCAGAAAGTCCCCATTGAAATCTTGAAATTAATCTATCATCCAATCCTTTTAAATCTTTTGGCGGTTTATCGCTTGATAGAATAATTTGTTTGCGGGATTGATGAAGTGTGTTAAATATATGAAAAAAAAGATCCTGTGTTTTCTCTTTCCCCATTAGAAACTGAATATCGTCAATGATTAAAACATCCATATTTCTATAAAATCCTGAAAAATCATTAACCTTGTTAGTTTGTATTGCTTCTACAAACTCTACAGTAAACGAATCCGAAGAAAGATAAATTACTTTCTTTTCAGGAAATTTTTCAATAATGCTATTTCCAATAGATTGTATAAGATGAGTCTTTCCTAATCCGACACCACCATATATAAAAAATGGATTAAAAGAAGTTCCACCCGGATTATCGCTTATTGCACCTGCGGCAGCCCTGGCTAGTTGGTTTCCTTCACCCTTAATAAAATTTTCAAATTTATAACGAGGATTTAGATTTGTCTCATGTTCCGGTCGCTTAGCTTCAACAGGTTTGATTTTATTTTCTCGAATAACAGGAGAATCCTTGATGTTTTCTTCTTTTTGCTCTTGCTCATCAGCAATTATATAAGAAAGTTTTCCATCTTCACCAAGTACTTCATAAATAGTTCGTTTTACAATTGTACTAAAATGCTCATCTATCCACTCCCAAAAAAATTGATTCGGCAACTGAACTTTTAAATTGCTGTCCTTAATGCTGACTGGTCTGATAGGCAAAAACCATGTGTTGTAAGTCATTAAAGTAACATTCTCTTTGATGCGGGTTAAGCAGTTTTTCCATACCAGGTTAGCCTCGTTATTGGTTGAGGTTTTGGAGGTTTCTAGGTTAATAAATTTTAGGTTATCCACAATAGTTGTAAGTGTAAAAAGCGATTATTAAATAAAAATATTTTAAGAATTTTTTGGACTTTTAAAAATATAAACAAGTTATTAACATTATTAAACAACAGTTAAAGTAATGTTTTTTAATAAATTACAAGGATTTTTTTCATGTTATCAAACAAGCTAAGGTAAAAATTACCTAATTTAGATTTTACTTTTGGGTGTGAAACGTTTCCACATTTTTGAGTTATCCACAGGTTATAAACACAAAAAGAACGCCACCAAGTTTAGTAAAAAATAGACACAAAACATTATATCGGCAAGTTTATTTAAATATATTTTTTCATTTTGTTCATTATAAAAATTAATACAAGTAGCGGATTCTTGTTTTACTAAATAGTTATAAAAATCATTAAAAATAAAGATTTTAAATAAAAAATAAGAGTTTATATTTGTGTAACGTCATCAAAACTATATAATTGAAGAGATTTCTTTGTATTTAACTCAAACTAATTGTCCATTTTTGTTGGAAAAATTTGAATCTATCTATATTTTTGCAAACTTTATGTAAAAAAGGAGTAACAAAATGAAAAGAACATTCCAGCCAAGCAATAGAAAAAGAAAAAACAAGCACGGCTTTAGAGAAAGAATGAAAACAAAAAACGGTAGAAGAGTTTTAGCAAGCAGAAGAGCTAAAGGTAGAAAAAAACTTACCGTAAGCGATGAGATGTAGTTATTTTGAAAAAATTTTCTTTAACTCAAAATGAAAGAGTTAAAAAGAAAAGTGATTTTGAAAAAATTTATAGTGCTGCTAATGTTCTGTTTAGTTCGGACCGATTGTTAAAGTTGCATTTTTTGGTTGTTGAAAGCAGTGCTTCAGGAATAAAAATAGCTGCAGCAGTATCAAAAAAATCCGGCAAGGCTGTTTGGAGAAATAGAATAAAGAGATTAATTAAAGAGGCCTACAGAATTAATAAGAATCCTTTGTTAGAAAAAATTTTAGAGAAAGGAACTCTGGTATTTTTAGTGTTTTCTCCATACAGATTATCAGAGACAAGTAATAAGAAAATATGTTTAAGAGATATTTCTCCAAGTGTTGTTGAATTGATGAATAAAATCATACAACAGATTTAATAGGTTATTTTGGAAAAAGAACTTCTAAAAAAAACTACACCACTTAGTACCCCGGAATTAATTAAGTTTTCTTCAACCGTAATTTAATAACAGAGTTTTATAGATGGATAAGCAAACAACAATTGCATTTATTTTAATTGGGGCCATTTTGGTTTTATGGCTTTATATAAGCGCCCCTGATCCTAAACAACAGCCAAAACAAATTGACCAAACATCGCAAAACAAAGATTCTGTTCAAAAGTTTTCCAGAGACTCTATTCTTCAATCTGAACCAATCACTGAAGAAATTAAAATAGAAAATATCAGTTTAAATGATGCAAAGATTGCAGAAGAATATTTAGTTATAGAAACCCAATTAGCGCGATTTGAACTTTCAAATAAAGGTGCAAATTTCAGAAAAATTTATTTATCCAAATTTAAAAACTGGTATTCAGCAAATAAAAATGGAAAAACAAACTTTAGTGACTATGTTCAACTAATTGATTATAAAAAGGGTGGTTCGTATGATATTTCTTTTGTTTCTACAGAAGGAAAAGGCATTAATACAAAAGAAATTATGTTTACAACAGATAAGACCCGCGGCACTTACAAAATAAGTAAAAATGATTCTTTAATTGTTAACTATTCCTTTGAATTAGAACCAGGGAAAACACTAACAAAATCATACACCTTTTATGGAAGCATGTATGAAGTAAAAAGCAAAATTACTTTTTCTGGTTTCAATAATATTATAAGCAATAATTCTTACGATCTTGTTTGGAGCAACGGAATTCGATCGGTTGAAAAGAACTCCGTTGATGAGGCAAACTATTCTAATGCCAGTGTTTATTACGGAGATGAGCAGGTTATAGTTAATGCTTCTACGGTTGGCGAGAAAGAGGTTAAAGAATTCCGCGGCAGAGTTGATTGGCTTACCGTTAGAAACAAATATTTTGCTGCTGTTATAATTCCAGATGACCCCAAAAGAGTTGAAGGCGCATATATTGAAGGAATACAGGAAAAAAGAGGTGTAGATGGATTACATGAAACTTATGACGCTAGACTAACACTTCCATTTCAAAATCAGGCCATAGAAACACAATCCTTTACTCTTTTTATTGGGCCCGTTGATTATAAGGAGTTAGAAGCGTACGGAAGAAACCTGGTAAAGATTGTGGACTTTGGAAGTTTCTTTGGTCTTAAGTTTATAGTAAGACCAATTGCGGAATATCTATTGCTACCATTGTTTCAGTTTATTAACTCTTTTATTCCTAACTATGGTATTGTTTTAATCATCTTTTCAATAATCATTAAGATAGTGGTTTATCCTCTTACTAAATCCAGCTATCAATCAATGAAAAAAATGCAAGCCTTGCAGCCGAAAATAACTGAGCTTAAAGAAAAACTTAAAGATGATCCACAAAAAATGAATAAAGAGACAATGAAACTTTATTCAACTTATGGCATAAATCCTGCCGGTGGATGCTTACCGATGTTATTGCAAATGCCAATTTTTGTTGCGCTTTGGGGAATGTTTCAATCAGCAATAGATTTGCGACAACAGCCATTTGTTGCCTGGATAACGGATCTCTCTCAGCCAGATGTTATCTTTCACCTGGGCACCAAGCTACCCCTAATAGGAATTCAAGAAATAAGTGGATTAGCTTTGCTAATGGGCATTACAACATTTGTTCAACAAAAAATGACTATTAAAGATCCAAAACAGCAAGCCTTAATTTATATGATGCCTATTATGCTTACTCTTCTGTTTATGAGTTTCCCTTCAGGATTAAATCTTTACTATTTTATGTTTAACGTATTGTCAATTGCACAACAATATTACATAAACCATCAAGGCGGAACGGTTGAACTTGTACCGGTTGCTAATCCAAACAAGAAAAAGGGTTTTATGTCAAAGCTTATGGAAGCAGCAGAAGAACAAACCAAGGCACAACAAAAGAAGAAAAAGTAGTTTTTTAATAAACTCTGTTTTTTGAAAGACAATTAATTAAATGAGAGAACAGATAAAAATAGTTTTAATAACGTTTGTTTTATTTCTCTCAAATAATTTCGGCCAATCAATATATACCTTGTCTTTAGATGTTGTTGAAAAAAAACTTCCATTTGGATTAACTGAATTTGTACCCGCACAGAAACCAAAAGTTGCATTTGCTCTCAGCGGAGGGGGCGCAAGAGGACTTTCCCAAATAGGTGTTTTAAAAGCATTTGAAGAAGCAGGAATTAAGCCTGATCTGATAGTAGGAACAAGTATGGGCAGCATCGTGGGAGGAATGTATGCTGCTGGATATTCAGTTAATCAACTTGACTCAATAGCAAAACATACTGACTGGAATGATCTGCTTACGCTAAATACCCAAAACGATCGAAGAGATTTATTTGTTGATCAGAAAGTTACCGAAGACAGGGCTATCTTTTCGCTACGACTTGATGGTCTAAATCCGATACTGCCAACATCATTTAATGATGGTCAGAAACTATCAAACTATTTAAACATTTTAGCTTTTAATGCTCCGCTTCATTCAGGAGGTTCGTTTGATTTACTAGCCATAAAATTCCGAGCTGTTTGTACAGATCTTATTACCGGAAAAATGGTTTTATTAGATAAAGGATCTCTAAGCAATGCTTTACGTGCTAGCTCAAGCGTCACTTTTTTTTTAGCACCAATAAAGATGGATTCGTTGTTATTGGTTGATGGCGGACTTGTTGCCAATATACCTGTCGATATCGCAAAAAATAACGGCGGTGATTTTGTTATTGCAGTTAACACCACCAGCCATCTTTGGCCGGAAGAAAATCTTTCTACCCCATGGATTGTTGCGGACCAGATAATTAGCATTCCAATGAAGCTAAACAATATTGATCAACTTGAGAACGCAGACTTTGTTGTTGCCCCTGAGTTAAACGACATACTTTTAAATGATTTTAATTTTGTTGATAGTCTAATTTTTCTTGGATACGAATCAACAAAACCATTGGCACATATTATTAAAGCAAAAATTGATTCAGTAGAGTATAATTCCTTTACTGCAGACGAAAAATATTTTTACAACATAAGACTAAGCGACAATCTAACCGAAAAAGAGAAAGCGTTCTTTTTGGATTATGAATCATTGGACTCAGTGTCTAATAAAAAAATAAACTACGATCTTTATAAGCTTTTTGAAACAGGGCATTACAACAGTCTTTCAGCGCAAATTATTGTTACTGATACAGAAAGTACTCTTGATCTGATTAAAAAAGAAAACCCGGTTATAAACAATATTGATTTGATAGGAATTTCATTAATTCAATCAAATAAAATCAGCAAAATATTTTTTCGTTTAAAAGGCAAGCCCTTTTCAGGAAAACATATTCTAAAAGAAGTAGTCGAACTTATCAAAATATATCGCGAAGAGGGCTATTCACTTGCAGAAATTCAAAGCATTGAATATAATCTAGATGAAAAACGACTAAAAATTTATATAGATGAAGGACTAATCTCACGCGTTGATGTTATAGGAAACGAATTAACAAACGATAACGTAATTACAAGAGAGTTTGATTTTAAAGTCGGAGATTTTTTTCGAATTAAAGAGGTTGAACAGGGTCTGATTAATCTTAGAAGCACTAAGCTGTTTGATAATATTGATCTTGTCGTAAAAGAAGATAATGGCCAGAATATTTTAATAATTAAAGTTGACGAAAAACCATCGAGACTTCTCAGAATAAGCTTTAGAAGTGACAACGAATATCGTACTCAATTTGGTTTAGATTTAAGAGATGAAAATTTATTTGGTACTGGTACAGAGCTAGGGGTAATTTTATTTGGAGGTCTTGATAACCGCGCATATATACTGGAACAGAAAGCAAATAGAGTTTTTGACACATACCTTACTTATAAAATAAATGCATTCTATAAATTTAATGTTGTGCGTGTTTATGGAGATAGAATAACAGAAAAGTCGAATAGCTTTTCTCGTGAAGAAATAGGAAAGTATAAACAAATATTCTACGGCTTTTCGCTTGGCGTTGGAGCTCAAGTTGGTCGTTTTGGCAATATGCTTTTTGAAGGAAGATATCAATTTGATGAAGTAAAAAACACAGATAATAGTTTAGTAGACCCATACAAAATAAAAATTGTAAGCTTAAAAGTTTCAGCCACAATAGACACGCAAGACAAATATCCGTTTCCAGAAAAAGGCGTTTATTTCTCTGGCTTTTATGAAACTGCCTTGTCGTTTTTGGGAGGAGAAGTTGGCTACAGTAACCTCGGTTTTGAGTATAAAAATTATGTTCCCGTATTTAATCGATCAGTTGTTTCACCTAAGATTAAATTTGGGTTTGCGGACAAAACCTTACCATTAAGTGAGCAATATTCTTTGGGCGGACAAGAATCCTTTTTTGGAATGAATGATTTTGAATTTAGAGGAAGACAAATATTTCTTGCCTCTCTAACATATAGATATAAGCTGCCGTTCATTATTTTTTTTGATACTTATCTGAAATTCAGATATGACCTGGGCTCTATGTGGGCACAACAAGAACAGATAAGATTTAAAGATTTAAGACACGGTATTGGCGGATCCATCGCTTTTGATACACCAATAGGGCCAGCAGAGTTTGCTATTGGGCGAAGTTTTTTGCTTCAAAAAGATATTCCGGATAATCCGATTAGTTGGGGTGATGTTTTATTTTATTTTTCAATAGGATATTACTATTAGTACTTTTGCTTTCACACATCAGATTAATTTAAGTGGTGATCGGAATACTTATAAAACATATTATTCCACTTTTCTTTAGTTAAAACGCCAAACGAATGAGATTCTTTGTTATGAAATTCAGCATCACCAATTTCTTTTGTTTTTAAAATGTAACCAACCAATCGTTGTTTTCCGCTTCACTTATTTTTTATCCAAAACCCAAGTAAAATATTTAATTGATCTTATTTATGACCAAAAATATTTAAAAAATATAGCACAAAAAATTTTATTCTAGACATAACTCTGTTAAAATAAATCTATGCAGAAGCATATAGACAGATTCGGGAATCAAGGGCACTTCCTTAATAAGGACTTGTTTCATAATAATTGCCCTCGGCATCGTACCAGTAAAGAAGAATTTCTTTACTTGAAATCTTATCAGATTCTTTTAAATCGCTAAACCAAATTTCATCAGATCTCGACTCCCCATTATATAAGGTTCCAAACAGGGCTAACCCGTCATCTAAAATATGATTTCCATTTTTAAGTCTTAAAATGCAGCCTACATGGTAAGCTGTTGGACCATCACCATCATTAATAACTGTGATTGTCATTTGGGGAAAATGTGGAAAAGCGGGGAACTCAACCGCCGAAATATTTTGTATCCTGCAGCGAGGAGAATTAAACAGCAAGCTGGTTGGTGAATCAACATCGCAAGAAACGACTAAAAAAGCAGCAACAAAGAACATTGCCATATGAATAGTTCTGGTTTTCATAACGCGCCCCTATATGATAAAACTTTTTTGAATTACATTATGTTCTACCCAAGTAATGTGCCGAAAAGAAAAATATTTTAATAAGAATATAGTGGGAAAATTATTTTATAAAACCGAAGTTTGTCCAATAGAGAAATGAATTCTGAATACTAAAATAGTCACTGATAAGTAAGATTATTAATCCAGCCACTGTTTTGAAAACCGTATATAATTAACTGCTGTCATTTTCATACAAAACCACATAGCAGGATTAAAAACTTTTATACTCCCAGAATCGGGATTGCAATCACATAAAAATGAAATAGTTCTTTTATTTATTCAAAGCTTTTAATGATTATTTCTAAGGGACAATGACCTTATCAATATGTTCTTTTGTGTGCGCGGTTGAAACAAATATAGCCTCAAACTGTGCAGATGCAAGATAGATGCCGCGAGTTAAAACCACAAAGTATAGTACACCTTAAAGGTGTGCTACACTTTCCTTGTGTGCAATAATAGTCTTATCCAAATCCTCTTTGCTGTGAACAGTAGAAACAAATAAAGCCTCAAACTGTGCTGGTGCAAGATAGATACCACGATTTAACATTTCGTGAAAATATTTTCCGTACAATGCAGTATCGGACGTTAAAGCGGATTTAAAATCATTAACCGGTTTTTCCGTAAAGAACATGCACATCATAGATCCAACACGATTCATTGCATAATTTTTTCCAAATGACTTTAAATTTTCATTAAATCCATTTTCTAAATACATCGAAGCTTTTTCCAGCTGCACATAAATTTCAGGATGTTCTTTAATGTAAGATAGTGCTGCAAATCCTGCCGCCATGGCAAGCGGATTTCCGCTTAAAGTTCCAGCCTGATAAACAGGACCGCTTGGTGAAAGCATTTCCATAATTTCTCGCTTACCGCCAAAAGCACCAACAGGTAAACCTCCGCCTATAATTTTTCCGAATGTTGTTAAGTCCGGCTTAACACCTAATATTTCCTGCGCTCCGCCGGCAGCAACTCGGAAACCAGTCATAACCTCATCAAAAATTAATACTATACCCTCTTCGTTGCAGATTTCTCTTAGCTCAACAAGAAAATCTTCATTAGCCTGAACAACACCCATATTTCCGGCTATTGGCTCAATGATTACAGCCGCAATTTGTCCGCGGTATTCAGAAACAAGTTTTTTTATAGATCCAATATCATTGTAGTCTGCAAGCAAAGTATCGGCAGCATTTGCTTTTGTAACCCCTGGCGAAGTTGGAACTCCAAGAGTAAGCGCACCGCTTCCCGCTTTGATTAAAAAGTAATCAGCGTGCCCATGGTAACAGCCCTCAAACTTTATAAATTTATCTCTGCTGGTATATCCACGCGCAGCTCGAACAGCGCTCATTGTAGCCTCTGTTCCACTGTTTACCATTCTAACCATTTCAACAGATGGAACCAGATCAGTAATTAGCTGCGCCATCTTAACTTCCAATTCTGTTGGTGCCCCAAAGCTTGTTCCGTTTTCAAATGCGTGCATCAACGCTTCTTTTATAAACGGAGGGTTGTGCCCGAACAAATGCGGTCCCCAGCTTCCGATGTAATCAATGTATTCGTTTCCATCAACATCATAAAACTTAGAACCTTCTCCACGTTGAATAAATAACGGATCGCCGCCAACGGATTTAAATGCCCTTACTGGAGAATTGACTCCACCGGGGATATATTTTTTTGCTTTTGCAAATAACTGTGTGCTTTTTGTTGTGTTCATTTATGATAAACCTTATTGTTAGATATTTCTTAGTGTAACTTAGTGCTCTGAGTGTCTTGGTGAAAAAAGATTTTCTACGAAGACCTGCCTACCGGACAGGCAGGCACAAAGAAAATCCAGGAATACTTAGTTAAAAAGTAATTTATAATCTTTTTGTTTTCCAGCCTTCCAAAAATCTTCAGGTTCAATTTTCCAGTTGCCAATTAATTTTGGTGTAACCATTTTTTCTTTTTCAATCCACTTCATCAAATAGTATCGCAAATCTTTTTCTGTGGAGTTGATTACGCGGGCTGATAATTCTTCCTGCGGAATTTTTGCGCCTCTCGTCAGATGCCCACCGCCGCCATTTCCGCGATAAGAGTTTACAGCGACTTTATAGGTTTTGTTTAAATCAAACATGTCGCCATTTGAAAGAGAGTTAATTATTACCCTTGAGCCAGCGGGTTTTGTTATGTCAACAACATAATTAATTCCTGCTGCGGACTCATAATTGTAATATCTTTCTTCAAGTTCCGGTGATTTTGTTCGTTCGGAGTAAACAAGATTTCCTTTTTCATCTACCTTAAATTTCAGCAGATGATCATTTTCATCTTTCATTTGATTAAACCAGTTAGAACAGGAATACCCCAAATAATCTTTAATCTCCTGTCCTGTTAACTCCATGGTGTATAATAGATTTTCATATTTATAAAGATCAAACATATCGCCAACATACACTGTTCCTTTATCTATCTTTGCATTGAAAGACAAAGGAGCAGAAAAAGAAATATCTGCATTTGTTAGTTCCAATTGAATGGAATGAATGAGATCGACAAACTTTGAAGGTCCGAAAATAGCATCGCTGGAAGAAATAGCTTCTGAAAATTCTCCCACAGGACGCAACACATAATTTTTAACTTCTTCAAAATTTCCGGAATAACGATTCATAAATTCAGGATCCGGAATATATTTTTTCATATCAACAAGTTCACCGGTAATTTCTTTTTTATCGTAGATCATACACACTTTATCATATTTCAAAACATAACTGGCAACGGCAATATTTCTTGCACCGGCAGTTGTGCCAAGTACCAGTACCTCTTTTCCCGATGGACTTTTTGTTTTGAAGTTCCAGCCGGCATGATCATGTCCGACAAATACTAAATCCAGCCCATCAACTTTTTCAGCAACAAGCCGGGCTGCGTTCTCATTCTTTGGTGTGTTTTCATTTTGATCATTATAAGTATGGTCAACACCCGCATGAAACAAACCGATCATTAAATCAGGCTGCTCAGTTTGTCTGATCTTTTTAACCCAATTCTGTGCGGTTTCAACCATATCATCAAAACGTATTCCGCTCCAAATTTTTTCGGGCAGCCATTGAGGAATAGCAGGAGTTATCAAACCTAAGATTGCGATTTTAACTCCGCCTCTTTCAACTGTTGTATAAGGCTTAAAATAAGGTTGATTTGTTTCTGTGTTGATTGCATTTGCAGCAAGCCATGGAAAATTTATTTCTTTATTAAATTTATCATACACATCGTGTCCTGTTTCAATATCGTGATTACCAATTGTTGCAGCATCGTATTTCATGTAATTCATTACATCAGCATATAGATGAATAGTATCTGTCTTTTCAAAATTATAATAATAAACAACGGGGTCTCCCTGAAGTATATCGCCGTTATCCAACAGAAAAATAATTTGATTGGTATCAGCACGCTGTTCTTTTAGATATGATGTAACTCTTGCAAGAGAAGAGTTTCTTTCTTTATTCTCTTTAAGATCATAAGGAAAGATTGCACCATGTACATCACTTGTTTCAACAATCTTTACCGTTACGGTTTGTGAATAAGAAACAGCGGTATAGAAAAAAAATACACTTATTAGAAGAAAAAAGCGTTTTATCATCGTTAACATCCAATAAAATTTTGTCCGCAAGATAATAAAATGAATGTTAATAGATTAAGAAAAAAGCGACCATTTCTGATCGCTTTTAAATAGGTTAATTATAAAACAGATTCCGGGTCAAGCCCGGAATGACAAAATAATTATGTTTACCTTTTTTCGTATGAGGGCTGTTTCGGATTTATTGGCGGATTTAGTTTATGTAACCGCATTACCTCATCAATAGCTTTTTCAAGCTGTGTATCAACACCTTTTGATAGTTGTGCGGCGTCTTCTGGAACTTCAATATCAGGATCAACACCGTGACCCTCTTTAAACCAACTGCCGTCAGGATTGTACATTCTAAAAGTTGGAACAGTAACCCCGCCGCCATCAATTAAATTAGGAGCGCCGGTAATCCCAATCAATCCGCCCCATGTTCTTGTTCCGATTAGCGGACCAACACCGGATTTTCTAAAATAATCAGGAAACGCATCACCGCCGGAACCGCTCCAGCCGTTTATAAGCATAACCTTTGGACCAAAGTTAGCCGCAGGCGGCCATTGCCAATTGTTTCCATCTCTTACAGCAAAGAAATTGAGTGGTTTTCTGTTCAGCAGTTCTACAAAGCGATCGGGAATTTGACCGCCATTATTAAAACGCTCGTCAATTATCAAACCTTCTTTTGTTGATTGTGCATAGAATTGTCTTACTAGCTCATCCTGTCCATCAATGCCTGTGCTTGGGACAAAAATGTATCCTATTTTTCCATCGGTTGCTTCATCAACTCTTTTTCTGTTCGATTCAATCCACTCAAGATTTCTCAATCTTGTTTCATCACTCATTGTTTTTACTAAAATATTCCGTGCCCCATCAAGTGATGGTTTATTATTAACGGTTAGTTCAATTGTTTTGTCAGCCAACCCTTCAAATGCCGACCATGGATCTTTAGTAACATCAATAGTAACACCGTTTACAGCAAGCACATAATCGCCTTCTTTAATTTTTAACCCGGATTCGTTTAAAGGCGAACGTACTTCTGAATCCCATTGTGCACCGCGGACAATTCTTTTAATCATAAATGCGCCGTCTTTTAGCTCCCAATCCACACCCAAATAACCGACCTGTCGTTGAAGAGGAGTTTCATCATCACCACCGCCGCGATAAGTGTGAGATGCATTTAGTTCCGCAATTAATTCTCCAATAACATAATTTACATCAGATCTTGTAACAGTATTATCGATCAATGCGCCGTATTGTTTTTTCATTGCAGTCCAATCTACGCCATGCATATTTTTATCGTAAAAGAAATCTCTCTGCAATCGCCAAACATCATTAAAAATTTGTTTCCACTCATCACGAGGAACAACAGTCATTTCAAGTTGATTAGTCGGAAGCCTTTTCTCCAGCTTCTGATCGGGTGCCACATCTACAACAGAATATCCCTTTTGTTTTAAAACGAGTATTTTTTTCTCGTCAGCAGAAATTTGAAATGCGTCAGCATCATCAACAATTGTTTTTTCTTCACGCTTATCTAAATCAAAATATGCAACAGGTTTTTTCTTTTCATCAGAGCCGTTGTTTGGCATACGATGAAAAACAACTTTGCCGGTAACAGCATGTAAGCTTGCAAAATTACCTGCTGATGGCGGAAGGATTACAATACGATTCTCAAAACCATCAAAATCTATTTTAATTTCTTTTACTTTTGGTTCATCTTTTTTTTCTTCTTTCTTTTGATCTTTATTTTCATCAGTTTTTTTATCTTCATCTTTTTTCACAATACTTGAATCATTTTTTGGCGCAAGCGGAGATAAAACATCTTTTGTTAAAGTAACAGCAGCAATTTGAGTTGAATTTGGATAAATCCAAGTGTTATCAAAATCGCTATAAACAGGTTTATAGTTTCTGTTGGTTAAGAAGAACAAATGTTTACCAGCAGGATCAAACACAGGGCTTGCATCACTAAAATATCCCGAAGTAACCTGATGAACCTTTTCTTCTTTTGTATCGAAGATAGCAATTGCCGTTGTTCTGCTGTCAAGCTCTTTTCCATAGGCAAGATATCTGCTGTCAGATGACCAGCTTACAGAAAAGTTTTGTAGACTACCCTCGTACATCCACTTCTGTTTATCAACCTTTATGGTTTTGTCCTTGCTCATATCATAAATATAAATCGTCATTGTCTGGTCAATAAAAGCAAGTGCTTTGCTGTTTGGTGACCAGAATAGCGAGTATCGATATCCTGCACCAAGAGAAGTTAATTTTTCTTCTTGCGATGGTTTTTCCAAATCCCGGATAGTTAACTCATATTCGCCGGATTTATCTGAAAAGTAAGCTGCGTATTTTCCGTTTGGCGAATAAGCAGGAAATCGTTCTGCGACTCCCGGGGTTTGTGTAAGATTAATTACGGGACCATTTTCAGTCGGAACAGAAAAAACCTCACCTCTTGCCTCAAACAAAGTTCGATTGCCGTTATAGGACAATGAAAAACTTTGAATCAGCTTTTCAACATTTTCGTTTCTTGCCATTAGTGTTGATTCATCAGTTACAACATTAATATTTATTACTTTGTATTTTTCCGTTGTAAGATCAAGCAGATAAAGCAGTCCGCCGGCTTCAAAAACAATTTCGCCATTTCCGATTGATGGAAAGTGAATATCAAAATCATCAAAGTTTGTTAATTGTTTTGTTTGTTTTGATGAAAGGTCATAGCTCCAGATGTTATTTCTTTTGTTCGTGCCGCGATCCGAAAGAAAATAAATTTTATTGCCGCTCCACATAGGAAGTTCATCATTTGCAATATTGTTGGTTATGTTTTCTGCGGTTTTTTTATTAAGATCAAAAATAAAAATATCAGTTGCCATTCCGCCTAAATATCTTTTCCAGGTTCTAAATACGCGGGACTTTGGAGTGTAAGCAACTTGATTTCCATCTGGAGAAAGAACGCCAAACTCACCATAAGGAACGGGAAGTTTTTCAGGAAGTCCGCCGGATTTTGATACTTTATAAAATTGGCTGAAACGCTGCTTGCCGCTTTCTCGTGAAGATGCAAAAAGCAGTGAGTTTCCATCCGGATACCAATCCAGCAACCTGTCGCTCATTCCGTGGTGAGTAACTCTTAAAGGTAATCCGCCAAGTGAAGGCATAACATAAACATCAACGTTGCCATTATAATTACCGCTGAAAGCAATTTGTTTTCCATCGGGGGAAAATCTAGCAAATAATTCTGTTCCCTTTGCTGATGTTAATTTATAAGCGGTTCCGCCTTCTTTGGCAACAACCCAAATATCACCGCCATAAGTAAAAGTAATATGAGTGGCGGAAACATCTGGAAACTGCATCATCCTTGCATTAACCTGTGCGGAAATATTTCCAAGAATAGAAATAAATAAGACTGAAAAATAAATTAATGTTTTTTTCATAATCCCTCGATATAAAGATTGATCAAAAAATTGTTTTAGATAAAGCTATGCCAGAAGTTAAATAAAAATTGATTGAATATTATTAACGGCTATGTAAACGGACGGATATTTTAATAAACGGTCAGTAATATGTACAAAAAATCCGGTTAAACTGGGCAGTATTAAAAATTTTAATAACCTGCTTAATGCACTTACTGTTTTTTTACCCAATCACAAATCAAATCTACTGCCTCAATCATATGTGAGCAATTTGTCTCAAGAAAAGTTTCATTTGGCATCTTGTGAGGATGTAATGTTTCTATTGCGGCTAATGCTTTTGAGCCGTCAAAATCTACATAAGCCAAACGTGTAGTAAGCTCTTCTTCTGGTCTTCCAAACACACTGCCCGGCAGTAATGCCACGCCAGTATCTTCTAATAGTTTTTGAACTAGCTGCGGACTGTTTTTTATTCCCCTTTTTTTCAGTTTTACAGAATGCTTGTTAAAATTACAGAAAAGATAAAAAGCTCCCTCTGGTTTAGGAGAGGTAATGCCGGTTTTTTCTAATTTTTTGTGAATATGCAATCCAAGTGCTTTTAATATCTTTCTTGAGTTCCACAAGTATCTTTCAATACTAATTCCACCATTAAAAGCACAGACAGCCGCATATTGAATTGGTGCGCTTGTAGAAGTAAATGTTTCGCTTGCAATTGAAGACATCGCGTCAAGCAGCCAATTAAGGGAATTTGGAAAATTAAATGTTCCCAATCTCCAACCACCGGCGCCGCACCATTTGCTTAAGCCGCTGGAAATAATAGTTCCCTCCGGATAAAACTTTGCAATGGAAACGTGATTTCCTTCAAAATTTAATTCGCCGTAAATTTCATCGGAAAGAAGTATAAGTCTGTATTTTTTTGCCACCCGTGCAAGTTCTTTTAATTCCGAAATAGAATACGTTGCACCTGTTGGATTTGAAGGATAATTGAGAATTACCAGCCGTGGTCGTTCGGGATCGTCTTTGCAAAGATTTTCTAAATCCTGTGGTGCTATTCTCCATTTGTTTTTTTCTGAAGTATTTAGCCAGTCAACATTTCTACCAATAAACTTTGCTTGCGGAGCATAGGAAACCCAGCTGGGAGTAGGGATAACCAGATCACCATAATATACAAATTGCAAAAGAAACATAAGTTCTTTTGAACCCGGCCCAATCAAAACATTATTAGCGTTTCTCCTAATATCATTCCTGCGAGAATGATAATCAGCAACAGCTTGTCTTAATTGTTTTAATCCCCTAACCGGTAAGTAATCTTTTTGATGTGCATTTACTTTTAATTCATCCACCACCATCTGTGGAACCGGAAATGGCGATTGACCAAGACCAAGCTTATAGACTTTTCTACCTTCGGCAATTAACTTGTTTGATATTTCATTTATCAGCAGTGTTGCAGACAGCGGGGTGCCCCTAACGTTTAAATTTAAACTAATATCAAAACCATTGTTACCGTTTTTTCCATTTTTACTCATATTCAGCTTCAAATTCTAAAGGATTGACAATAGAGTTTAGTTTATCTGAAAAGAAAAATTTTTCTTCGCCAAAAGCCGGCTTTAAATCTGAGTACCAAACAGCTTTTTCATCATATGCTGCAAAAAACGGACGTGCTGCCCAATCTGAATCTCTTCCTTGTATCATTCGGAATACCATAACTTTTTCGCCTTTAACTTCACTAACACCAAGCATCTGAACTTTACCCGGAAAACAAGACATGCTAGGCCCACGCACAGTTCTGCAAATACCGCTTACAGATTGATATGCTTTTCTAAAAAGATCCCATGCCTCAATAAGTGAAATCGAAAAATAATGTTGTGCGCCCGTATTACGTGCAACAAACATATAATAAGGAACACAGTCAAGCTGAACTTGTTTCCTCCACATATCTGCCCATAATGTAGGGTCATCGTTTATGTGTTTTAGCACAGGAGACTGAGTTCTGATCACTGCACCGGTATCGAGAATTTTCTTTATGGCTTTTGCAACGGCATCACCCTCAAGTTCAACTGGGTGATTGAAGTGTGCCATAAACGCAAGATGCTTTCCGGCCTTTTTAACATCAGAAAATAATTTTAATAAATCCTCTGCATCATCATCGGTTAAGAATCTGTAAGGCCAATAACCAAGAGCCTTTGTTCCGAGTCTTATATGCTTCAGGTTATCAATGTTAGCATCAAGAAGAGGTCTAATGTAGGCTTCCAGATGCTTTGTTTTCATTATCAGCGGATCGCCGCCGGTGAACAATACATCTGTTACTTCTTTATGGCTCTGAACATATTTTACTAAATGCTCTGCTTCCTTAGATGCAAACTTCAAATCATCCATTCCAACAAACTGAGGCCAGCGAAAACAAAAGGTACAATAAGCGTGGCAGGTTTGTCCCTGGCTTGGAAAAAATAAAACGGTTTCGCGATACTTATGCTGCATGCCGTAAAGTTTTTCATCATCAATCATCGGTACATTATGTTCCAGTTGTCCTGCTGGATGCGGGTTAAGCTGCAATCTAATTTTATTTGCAGATTCTTTTATTTTTTTCTTGTCAGCGCCACTTTTAATTACCAGCTCCATCGTTTCGTAATGATGAGGCAGAAGCATGTCTTTTTGTGGAAAGGTAAGTTTAAACATTGGATCATTAGGGATGTTGTTCCAATCAATAAGATTATCTACAACATAATTATTTGTTTTAAATGGCAGAACAGAACCCACAACCTCAATTGCATCAATAATGTCTGAAGAAATAGATTGTATTTGGGGGATGTTTCTGAAGTTGTGAAGCATAAATGAACCATACTTCATGCGACATCTCCTTTCTGACTTGTATGACTAACTAACGAATTAGACAGGATTTCTTTAAAAAGTTTTTGCAAGATAAGATTTTTATCCCGAAAATCAAGTCTAAACAAGATTTTCTACAAACCACTTATGTATTGGATATATTTCTCTAAATATTTTATGTGCAAAGTTAACAGGTCCCTTTTTAACCAATTCATTAAAATTGCTGCTTTCATAAGAAATATATAGCCCGCTGTGTAAGAGTAATTCCTGGTATTTGTAGTCGGGATCAAACCCTCGTGGAGTTTTTTTGTAGGTTCTTCCGCCAAGCGTATAATTCCTTTTCTTCGTCAGCTTTATTATTATTTCGCTTATTTCTTTTCCTTTTGCCGGATCAGATACAATTGTTCGATATTCTTTAAGTTGTTCTTTGGTGAACATGTACATTCCAGCGCCAAGAAAAAAAGATTTAGGTTCGATATGAAAGTACAAACCAGAACACTCCATTTTCTTTCCGCGTCCTTCCCAAAAATACAAACCTAGATTAGTTTTAAAAGGTGCTTTGTTTTTACTGAATCGAACATCTCGATAAAGTCGAAAAATTGATTTATCAATTTTAGGAATTGCCACAATGTTTGGAGATAGCTCAGATAGTTTTTCACCCAGATCAATTACAAATTGAATCGCGGGTTCCAGTAATTCAAAATCATATCTGGCGCGATTTTTTTCAAACCATTCTTTATTATTGTTTTTAGATAGAGCAGTTAAAAATTTTACTGTTGATTGCGGAAATGAAATTTCGTTTTTCATTATTGCCTCATTTTAAATAAACTATTTTTCTGGATTGTATTTCGTCGTCTGAAAATAATACCAAGAGATATATTCCGCTTGAAATACTTCTGTTGTTGTGGGCGGGATCAAATATAAACTCGTAACTTCCCGAATTAAAATTCTGGTCTACTAGAGTAAGCAGTTCATTTCCAAGAATATCAAACAGCTTAATTTGTGCTCTTGAAGGTATATCAAAATCAGGAGTAATTGCCGTAACACGGAAAGTCGTTTTTTCTGAAAAAGGATTTGGATGATTTTGTAATAATTCAAAAACGGGTTTATCAACAAATGGTTTTTTAAAAGAGGTGAATTTTAACAACACACCATCTTCTCCACACGCAAAACCGGTAAACTTATCAACAAATTGAAGATCATAAATAATTGTGCTGTCTGGTGTTAGTTCCTCAATCCAGGTTTCTCCGCCATTACCAGTCCTTAAAAATTTATATCCGGAAGCAGACCAACCTTCATGTTCGTCTTGAAAATCTATTGTAAATGATAACCCGAAAAACGACAGCTCAGAAGATAACCAGCTTAATCCTCCATCGGTTGTTTTAAGATTGCTAATAGGATAAAAACCCTCGGGATCTCCGGAAAGCGCGAGAGCATTTAAAGAATCAAAAATGAAAACATCAAATATTTGATCAGGACTTAATCCCAGATAAGACCATGTATCACCAGCATCTGTTGTTCTCCAAATAACCCCGGCAACATCAACCCTCCCCCCACAGGCATATCCAAAGATATTGCTGAAAAAAGAAAAATTATTAATTGGAAGAGTGGAAACACCGCCAGGTTCGATGTAAGAATTAGTCCAGGTTTTTCCGCCATCAAGAGTTTTCTTTACGCCATTGCCGCCAAGAAATCCAACAGTATCATTAAAAAAATGAACAGTAAGCATAATTTCGTTTTGAAAAAAAACTGAATCCTTAAACCAGATATTGCCGCCGTTAGTTGTTTTTAATACAGTTGTTCCAAATGGAGGGGCTTGTGGATATGTTAATGCCCAGCCTAAATTTTTATTTACAAAAAAAACGTCAACAATCGGTGTTGTTACGTTACTATTCTGCAAATTCCATGTAAGTCCGCCATTGCTTGTGTGGACAATAGCGCCGGATAGCCCTACTGCCCATCCGTTATTCTGATCATAAAAATAAATTTTTCTTAGTACGTCACTGGTAGGTGAAGAAAGCCTTTCCCATTCATTTGCTCTTTGTGCAAAGGTAAGAGCAGAGAAAAAAAAGACAGAAATTATCAAAAAAACTTTATATGTTCTCTTCATTAACAATCAAACAAAAATATAGATTAATAATTTATTGATATTAAGTTAAAAGCATTAAACTAAATATTAAAGGATATTATAAACGATAACACTAAAATCTTCTTCGTTAGTAAAACTGTATAAAAAACCCTCAATAATGTTTTTGTACGCTCTCATTCATCATATGCAGAGTATATTTACACCAATACTTCAAAATGCTCTCCAATTAGTTAGGCGCTTGATGCACAAAGAATACCATTTCAAGAATTTAATCCACTCTCTAAGTTTTCAAAAAAATGATTCTAGTTAAATTGTTGATTAAGCCCAGGCACGAGCTTTGAAAACAAATCGTTTCTCAAGAACAGAAAGACTAAAAGTATTATAAGATAAAAAAAAGCTTTCATGATAATATCCTTGCAACCCGTTTTGCATAAGTTATTTGTAAGCAACTTGGCTTTTAAAAATTAAGCACAAAACGATTTGGTGATAAAAGGTAAAATTGGATTAAGGAAAACATTACATTGGGAGTAAGATAACAGCAAATAATTGCGTCAATAAGAATGTATTTTGATTAGCAAAGAACAATTTTGTCATTAACAGCAATGGGGGCAGATTTTTTACATATCAAATTCATCCCAAACATAACACCATTATTTACTTTTCTATATGTTGATAAAGTTTTTAACGGTTCATCTTTTCTGATTGCCGTTAGTTGATCTGTAGTTGTGATTACACATCTTGCGCATGGCTTTACAGCATTAAATTCAGCAGCACCAATTTTAAAATCTTTCCAATTATCTTCTTCGTATGGTTTGCCGCCAGTAAAAACAAAGTTTGTTCTAAAGCGATTCATTGGAATTTGGGTTTGCAATCTGGAATTTAAATCATTCAGCGATGATTGCCCTATTATTAAAAAAGGATATGCGTCTGCAAAACTCACAAGATGTTCTTGTTTTGTATATTTTTTTTCTGCTATTCTTTTTTCAGAATCTGGCATATAAACAAGCGAACATTTTTTATTGATTGCGTTAGAAAACCATATGTCTAATTCTTTGTTTACAACCACAGCAGTACAAACATCATCCCAAATTTTTATTCTGATAGTTTCAGTTGACGTAGATTCAAATGGAATAATAATATTAGTGTTGTTTTTAATATTCACAACTTCAAAACCATGTTCAGCGAATGATAATTTTAGAAAAGCCATTTGTGGATAATCGCGCTGGGTAATAAAATCAGAGCTTTCATCAACCAGCAAAAAGCGTCGATCATATTTTAATCCGCGCTCTATAACTTCTGCTGATTGAAGACTTATTCCACCGAGAGATTTAATAGGATAAACATATATTTCTGAAAGTTTTAACATAAAAATTATTTTTCTTTTAATGTGACAATAACAATTTCAGGAGTTGAATTATATCTGACAGGTGCAAGAGACATCCCTAATCCACCACAAACAACCGCAAGCATGTTGTTAAAATAAAAATCACCTTTAACGTATTTTGTTTCAACAAGCGTTGGCGTAAGTTGAATAAAAGGAAATAGTAATGTTATTTGTCCGCCATGTGTATGACCGGCTAGAAACAGATCATATTGATTTTTAATAGCGCTGTTAATTAAAAATTGCTGCGGCTGATGTGTTAAAAATATTTTAAAGTCAGCCATATTGGACAAAGTAATATTTCTAAGCGTTGTTTCTGAAATATCAGAAACATATGTATTGGTTATAAAAGTAATTCCTATCCTTGAAGAATCAACCCCAAGATAAATTATTTGATTATCTACCATGGAAACGTTGTATTTGCTTAATGCGGCTTCAACCTCTCGTAAACTTCTCACATAATCTTTTCTGTAAGCCCAGTTATCGTGATCGCCAACGCAAGAATACGTACCGTATTTTGATTTAATTTTTCCAAGATATTTTGCAGCGGTTTCAATAAAATCCGGAGTTGATGTTATCACATCACCCGCAATCAAAACTAAATCAGGGGAAGCCTCGTTTATTTTATTAACATATTTAGAAAGTCTTTTTTCATCCGTGTATCTATCTGCCTGCACATCTGAAATAAAAGCAATTTTAAATCCGGATAATTCGCTTGGAAGACTCTTCTTCATAAAATCAACGTGACGCACATCTACGGCATTGTAATCATAAATCATTCTTGCGGGAATATAAAAAACAAAAAACAATACAAGAGCTAAAAACAATTTAACTTGAAGTGGATAAAATTTTTCCTTGTGTTTTTTATAAATAGGATAAAAAATCAATTTGACTAAATCAACAAACAGAAAGAGAACACTAACTTGTAAAATTAGAATTATTAAAACCCAAAATGGATACAGCAATAGATAATCTGCATAAATGTTTTGAGGAAAAGAAACAGATTGTTTTGTAATTGCTGCATAAATTGCATTGAAGATTAAAATAGCAGGATAAAGGTTTAACATAACAAGAAAGGAGTAAATAATTATTTTCTTTTTCTTTGTATCGTAGTTAGGAAAAAGAGTTTTGAATACACGATTTAATTTTCTGGTAAAATAGTATTCTAACAAAAAGAGAATTACTACGCCAATTAGGACCCGAACAATTATCCACATAATATTTTTACTTTAATTTCTAGTTTCATAAATAAAAGATCTAGCCAACTCAAAAACATCATCAAAACTAATAGTATTAATGTTATTATCGTGGGCCTTAATATATTTCTGGTTTTTACCTTTTGGTGCCCATTCGTTTGGATTTGTTGGACCAAAAAGAGAAATTATTTTTGCTCCAGAATAACCTGCAATATGCATTGTGCCGGTATCGTTTGTAATGTAAAGATTAACAAATGATAAAACTGCGCCAAGTTTTTTTACAGGAGCGTTATGCAAAATTTTATATTCAATATTTTCCTTAGATAATTCGGCGCAAATAGGTTCAACAATCTTTTCATCGGTCCAGCCGGAAGTTATTAAAACATAATTGCCAAATTGTTTGTAAAGTTTTTTGATAAGCTTAATAAAATATTTTTTATCCCAAACATTAGCTTCTTTTCCTGCTCCGGGATGAAACGCAATTACTTTTTTGTTTTTATCAGGAAAACATTTTGTGATAAAATCCTTTGCATAATCTAAATCTGAATCATTAAAATCTATTTTTATAGAATTGATTTCTTCTAAAAATAAATCACAGCCGATTTGTTTTGCAACATCCAAATTGCGCTGTGTTTGATGAGAATCTTTCCAAATAAAATCTGATCTTACATTTAAATACTTTTGCGACTCATTTATTTTCCCATCAATAGAACTTACACCCACTCGTATTTTTACACCGGAAATAAAATTAATTATATGCGATGTTCTTGAAAGCACAATTGTTGAGGGCACAATTCCAATTTGATATTTTCGGCTTCTTAAATCTTTAATAAATTTTAAAATTGTTTTAAGAGATGACTTATCAAAAATTAAAACCCGATCAACAAAAGGATTAATATCAAAAAAGGGAATCTCGTAATTTGTTTTTGACGCTACTAAAGTTATGTGTGCATCGGGATGTTTTTTCTTTAAAGCTTTATAAAGAGTAAGTGAGCAAAGCATATCACCAATCTGATTATGCTGACGCACAACAAGAATATCTTTTACTTTTTCCGGAAGTTCGATTTTAATTTTTACTTTCTTGTTTTATCAATCCACTTAGCAAGATCTTTTGCAAAGTAAGTTAAAAACATATCAGCACCAGCACGTTTTATTGCAATAGCGGATTCAACCATAACGCGTTCTTCATCAATCCAGCCGTTTGCGCCAGCTGCTTTAATCATTGCATACTCGCCGCTTACTTGATACGCTGCAGTCGGCATTCCAAATGTATCCTTTACTTTTCTGATTACGTCGAGATAGGCGCCGGCAGGTTTTACCATTACTATGTCCGCACCCTCTTCAATGTCTTCGGCAACTTCACGTATTGCTTCGTTCACATTTCCAATATCCATCTGGTGGGATTTTCTATCTCCAAAAGCCGGAGTAGAATCCGCAGCATCTCTAAATGGTCCATAAAAACCGGATGAATATTTTGCCGCGTAACTCATAATCGGGATTTTATTAAAGCCTTTATAATCCAAAGCTTTTCTGATTGCTGCAACGCGTCCGTCCATCATATCAGAGGGAGCAATCATATCTGCGCCGGCTTCTGCATGAGAAACGGCTTCTTTTGCAAGAAGCGAAACAGTTTCATCATTTAGAATTTCTTCACCATTTAAAACTCCGCAATGTCCGTGCGACGTATACTCGCACATGCAAACATCAGTAATGATTAGTAAATCGTTTACCTCTGCTTTTATAGCACGAATTGCTTTTTGAATAATTCCATTTGCATCGTAAGCCTCGGAACCAACTTCATCTTTGTGTTCAGGAATTCCAAACAATATTACTGCGGGAATTCCTAAATCACGAACTTCTTTACATTCTTTTACTAATTCATCTATCGATAAATTAAATACCCCAGGCATTGATTTAATTTCTTTTTTAATTTTGGTTCCCGGCACAACAAACAACGGATAAATCAAATCATTTTTTGTAAGCACCGTTTCTCTAACCAAATCTCGTACAAGAGGATTGTATCTTAAACGACGATGACGAATTGTTGGGTAAGTCGACATAATTCCTCAAATTAACAATGAATAATTAAAAATTAACAATTTAAGTTTTTGTTTTTAGACTTTTTAAAATAGCAGTAAGAAGTCTGATAATTTCTTTACAATCATTTTGAATGCTTTGAAACATTTCGTTACTAAGATAATCGGTTTTATTTAATAAATTTAACCAATATTCAGATTCGTTAGCTTCTTTTAAAGCTATTTGTAATTTATAAGTAAAATCTTTTTTTGTATTTGCGCCTTGTGCTTCATGAACATTCGCACCAATCGAAGTTCCTGATCTTAGTAATTGTTTTAAAATAGGATCAATTGAAAATTCTTTCTTTCTAAAAAATTTATAAAGTTTAACAATACGAATTGCAAAATCAAAACTTTTATCTTTTATAGCATTACTGTAAGGTTGAGATTTCTCAGAAACTTTAAA
Source organism: uncultured Ignavibacteriales bacterium (assembly GCA_963706055.1). Classification (GTDB taxonomy): domain Bacteria; phylum Bacteroidota; class Ignavibacteria; order Ignavibacteriales; family Ignavibacteriaceae; genus IGN3. Next base: position 51,383 of record CAVPND010000021.1, read on the forward strand.
ATTCATTTTTAATTGTTCATTTTTAATTGTTCATTGATCTTGTCCGCGACAAGATCCGCGTTTTTAATACAATCCCCAACTGAAATTCCCCCGCGGTAATTACCGCTAATAAATATTCCGGGATTTCGCTTCTCAAAATCGTCAAAAAATCTTTCGTGTTCAACATAACCTAAATTGTATTGGGGAATTGCTTTTTCCCAAAATCGTTCTGATGTAAAAATGGGTTCGGCAGTTATTGACATTAACGCCTCAAATTCTTTTCTAACTTTTGTTAGTAAAAATGTTCTGTCTTCTTTCACAAATCCCGGATTACGTGAACCGCCAACAAACAATGTAAATGCGGCTTTTGTATCATCAGTTCTATCGGAAAAAATAATTGAACTCCAAAGGGCACCAAGAAAAGATTTATTTTCTTTTTCCGGAATTAAAAATCCGAATCCATCTAAATCCTGCGTGATATTCTTTTTATCATAAACCAAATAATAAACCAAAACCGGCGGATAATAAATTGCATCTGCATGAGTTTTAAATTCTTTATCGAAACATGTAAATATATTACTTGCGGTATAAGCTGGAATTGTAGATAGAAGAATATCACAATCAATTTTATTTGTAGCTCCATTTTGCTGATATGAAACAGAATATCCGGTTTCACTTTTATCAACAGAAGTTACTTCGCTGGAAAGCAAAACATTGCTGCCAAAATATTTTTCAATTGCTTTTGGAAGAACAGCCATGCCATTTTTAAATGAAAGCATTTTTGCTGATTGCTTAGCAACCTCAGCACGTTTTTTTCTTTCACGGATGCTGCGAACAGTTCCGATAATCAATCCGCCATATTTTTCTTCTAAGGCATACAATTTTGGGAAAGCGGATTTTACACTTAGCTCCTCTGGTTTGCCGGCATAAACACCCGCAACAAAAGGATTGATAGCATAATCCAAAAACTCCTGCCCCAATCTTCGTTTTACAAACTCAGCAAGACTTTGGTAATAACCATCTTTCGATCTTCCGATAAATGGTTCAGCCATTAAACGAAACTTTGCACTTGTAGAAAAAAGTTTTGTTTTTATAAGTCCGGGTGGAGACATTGGAAGTGCGTGAAGTTTATTATCTCTTAAAATATATCTTTTGTTTGCCTGCTTGCTGGCGTAGAGAAGTTCATGTTCAAGTTTAAGTTCACTAACAAGCTGTGCAATTACAGGAGTTGTTTCTAATGCGCTATTCGGTCCACGATCAAAAAGAAAACCATTTTCAATTACACTTTCAATCGAACCGCCAACGGAATTATTTTTTTCTAAAATTTTAACATCAAATCCTTTTTTAGACAAAAGATAAGCGGCGGTTAGTCCGGAAATTCCAGCACCAATTACAATTATTTTTTTACTCATTTAACCAATTCTATTTATTTGAATGTTAGTGGTCAAATTTAGTAAAAGGGCAAGGAATTTAATAGGTAGAATAATGTGGAATAGATAAAAGTAAAGCCCAGATCACAAATGTTCTGGGCTTTTAAAGATTATGGTTTACAAAGCGCTTTTTAAATCGTTAACGTATGTTACTGGTCCGCCAGGCATATAGCCGGTTGTTTTTACCAAGCTGCCAGATGAATTGAATAAAAGAACAGTAGGAAATCCCTGAACACCATATTTTTGAGCAAGCTGGTTGTTATAGGCTTTAGTTTCAGCGCTTTGTTCTATATTACGTGGGAAATCTAATCGCACTAAAATTAAATTATCATCAGCATATTCTTTAAACTCTGACTTTGAAAAAACTTCATTGCTAAGTTTAATACACCACTGACACCAATCGCTGCCGGTAAAATTAACAAGCACTGCTTTATTTTCTGTTTTTGCTTTTTGTAAAGCGGTTTCAAGATTCTCTTCCCAATTTAGATTATCATTAGCACCACTTTTGCTGCATCCGATTAATATTGCAGTTAATAAGATGGCTGATAAAATTATTTTCTTCAATTCATACTCCTTTTAATTTTTATACAGTTTGATTCATTTTTTGAGAAATAGATTCCGCAACAAGTACGGTATGACAAAGTAAAATTATACCACATCTATTTCAACTTTTTTTGGTTTTGGTGGTCTTTCATAAAGCTGTGTTAAACCAAAATATTTCAAGTGAAGTTCATCCGTAATTTGATCCCAGGTAAAACGCCACATCCAGTTGCCGCCAAGCTTACCTGGAAAATTCATTCTTGCTTCACCACCAAGATTTAAAATATCCTGCATTGGAACAATTACAATATTTGCGGCGGACCTGTATGCAAGCCTTATCAATTCATAAACAATATTATCACCAAAATAGTTTAGATATTTCTGTACGTGATCATAAATATCAGAATTTTTATCTTGTTTTGCATTTTCAAAATAAGCCCGAGTTGTATCATTATCATGTGCGCCTGTTAGAACAACACAATTCTGAACAAAATTATGGGGCAGAAATTTTGTTTCCATGTCGGTTCCAAATGCAAACTGCAAAATTTTCATTCCCGGAAATTCAAAATCATCTCTAAGCTTTTCTACAGCAGGAGTAATAACGCCAAGATCTTCTGCAAGAATTGGAACATCGCCCAAATGTTTTTTTATAGATTTAAATAATTTGTGTCCCGGTGCTTTTACCCATTTTCCGTTTTCAGCAGTTTTTGCGTCGCCGGGAATTTCCCAGAATGCTTCAAAGCCCTCTAAAGTGATCTATGCGAACGATATCAACCATTTTAAATAATTGTTCAAAACGATTTCTCATCCACAGAAAATCATCTTTTTCCATTTCCTTCCATTTGTATAGCGGATTTCCCCAGAGCTGTCCGGTTGCAGAAAAATAATCCGGTGGAACGCCGGCTACTGTTTCAAGAATTCCGTTTTCATCAACCGTAAAAAGTTCTTTGTTTGCCCAAAGGTCAGCACTATCGTAAGCAATAAAAATAGGCATGTCGCCAATTATCTTTATTTGTTTGCTGTTAGCATATTCTCTGACTGAAGTCCATTGTTTGAAGAAAACAAACTGAACAAATTTTTGATAAAGAATATCATCGGATAATTTCTTTTTCCATTCATCCAAAGATTTTTTCTTGCGAAGAACTAAACCGCTATCCCAATCTCTCCAGACAATTCCGCCATGCGCTTCTTTTGCAGCCATAAAAAAAGCAAAATCATCAAGCCAGATTTTATTTTCTTTGCAGAACATATTAAAATCTTTTTCAAACTTTTCTTGGAAATGTTTGAAATTTATAAAAGCTTTTTTTAGTAGTGATTTTTTATAATCAATTATTTCGCCGTAATCTATTGCTATTGGATTGTGGTGTGGAATGTTTTGTAAATCATGATCACGAAGCAAACCATCTTCCATCAATTTATCGGGACTAACAAGATTTGGATTTCCAGCAAATGCAGAAAAACATTGATAGGGTGAATCCCCATAACCCGTAGGGCCAAGCGGAAAAACCTGCCAGAGTTTTTGTCCAGCTTTTTCTAAAAAATCTATAAACTTAAAAGCTTCATCACCCAGATCACCAATTCCGTATTTACCGGGAAGAGAAGTTGGGTGCAGTAAAACTCCTGCATTACGTTCGAACTTCATTTAAACCTCAAAAAAATTATTGCGGAAAAATAAGGAATGAATCAGAAAAAAAAGAAGAGTTAAAACAAAAAAGCAGCACAAATAGCGCTGCTTTTATAAAAAGACAAGTACAATTAAAATTGTGATCTAAAAATAATGTGGACTAAAATTTAAAATCCACACCGAGGTCTAGTCCGCCATAACTTAATGAACCAAATCCAACTCTAGCAGAAACCCCTAATGTAGGTGAAACCCAGTATCTTGCACCCGCAGTAATTCCAATAAAGAAACCGCCATAAGTTGGTGAAGAATAGCTTGATCCGGATGGTCCATCCCAGGAAACTGATCCCGCATCATAAGCTAGTGTAAGACCAACCCATGGATCAAACTTTAGTTTCCGTTAATTTAAAGTGATAATTACCTTGTGCACCAATTAGAATATCTGTGTATTTCCATCCACCATCATAAAAATCTTCGCTATAGCTCCAATAACGAATAATTCCTCCAATACCAACCCTTCCAAAATCTTTTAAATCCATACCGTATTCATAATTTGCACCAAACTGCGGGGCCGATCCAAGAAAAGAGAGCCCAATGCTTGGCCCTAAATAATGTTTATTTGGAGTAAATTGAGCGTTGATGAAACCTGTAAATAGTAATGCAAGCAGGAGAACAGAAAGTAACTGTTTCATAAAAGATCCTCATAATATTATAGATTAGTTATTAAAAAATCGCTTGTAAATTTATGTCTTAAAAGAAATAAGAAATAGCGAATTTATATCAAAGTTTAGCGAAATTGTATAAAAATATTAACTCATTTAAAAAATTAAAAAAAAAGCAGCGCCAAGTAACGCTGCTTTTTATTTTAATAAAAAAATAAAATTATAATGCTACAAGCACGCCAGCCATAACGCTAATATAATTTGATGATCCGCCTTCTCCAGAGATGCTATTGTATTTAGCGTTTACATCAAGATCCATTTTAGGACTTAACTGATATAAAAATCCAGCTCCAAAACCGAATCCAAAATTAGAAGATGATTCTGAGCCGCCTCCAATGGTACCAAAACCCGGGATTACTATTTCTGGTACGTCAAATGTGTAGAAATGAACACCGAGTTCTCCGGCAGCATATGGATTGAATTTACCTTTACCAAAATAATAACGGACACCAGCTAAAACGGGAATGCTGCTAAAAGTATAATCACCTTCTTTACCACTCCAAGTCAGGTATCCGGCAGAACCGGTTACATCTAAATTTGGATTAACGTGGTATGCAAAAGTACCTTGTCCGCCAAAGCCCATTTTATATCCATCACCAAAATCGCCCATTGGCAATGTAATGCCGGCCTGAACACCAACAGCCATTTTACCCTGAGCATTAATGAAACCTGTAAATAATACAGCAAATAAGAGAACAGAAAGTAACTGTTTCATAAGTTTTCCTTTAGTTTATTTTAGATTAGTTAATTAAGACCACTGCAAAATTATTAAAAAAAAAAGACTATTCACAAATCTTATATAAAGGCTGCCATTTTACAGACAGCCCTATATTCTAAAACTAGAACCCGTAACTTGCTGATAAATAAGCAAAAGTTCTTGTGCCGCCGCCAATAAGATTGAGGCCTTGTCTTAAGACATCATCATTAACTGTTGCATCTAAATTGAATCCACCAAATCTGAAACCAACACCAAGTCTAACATCTCCGTTGCTAAAGCCCGTTCTGTTATTTTCATCAACTGTGGTTGAGCTTGCAAAATTTTGACTTGTTTCAGAAAAAGTACTTGCTACATAACCCAATCGACCAATTAACCAGTTTGTAAAATACCATTCAGCTCCTAAGTTCCAAGCAGGGAAGACCAACCTTGAATCTTTTAATTCTGGAGATACGTTTGCAACAGATGCTACAGTCATACTCTCATATACAAAAGAAGGTCCACCAGAAATTATTAAGTTTTCAACCTGATAGGTAAGTCCAACTCCAGCGCCTAACCTCATCATTGATGGCAGATCTGTAGATTGTGCCCCAACATCTACTTTACCAGAACCATTGTAAAATCCAACAATGGGAACCAATGTAAATTTATTTGATAACTTAAGAAATGCACGGGCATTTGCCGCCATAAATGTATTAGAAGCTTCAACTTTATCACCTGTTCCGGGTTCATAAGTTGCAGAAGGCATTAAGAATGCAAAATCAACATCAAATTTAAAGCTGGTTGATAAATCTGCCATAAAACCAACGTTAAAACCAAGCTGCATTGCACTGTTTTTATCTCCGGTTCCGGTTGCAGGTGTAAAGTCATTTTTTGTTGATGCATAAGAAACACCCAGACCGAGAACATAATTTCCAAATCTATACGAACTTAAAATTTCTAAATTATTATTAAGCGGAACAACATCCGCACCTGGTACATTTGTATTGATCTGATTAACTAGTCCACCAGGATCAAGAGAACTAATAGAGCTGCTGGACATAAAATCATTTCTGGTTAGCAAAGCACCTAAAGTAAATTCTTTATTAAGGCTATAATTAAAACCAGCAAATTGTCCATTACCTTCATCGGCAATACCATTGTTGCTGCCAATATCGCCCCAAAGGAAATTTGAATACACTGATGAATATGCTGGGTTGGTTTTTATGTTATCCGGATCAACAATGAACGGGTTATCGCCCATGCTGAATAATCTTGCATATCCACCATATCGCGGATCTTTCTTTTCCCCATCTTGGGCAAGTAGCGTAGAAGAAAAGATAAAAATAAAAGTAAGCGCAAAAACCTTTATTAAAAGGTTTGATCTATAGAAAGAAGAAAATTCTTTCATAAATACTCCATTAAATTGTTGTTAGTTAAGACCTCTTTTTTTTCGGACACCCAAAAGTACACAAAAATCATACAATGTCAACCTGTTTTAGAAAATTAAGAACCTTATTGTAAACAAGTTATGGAATGTAGTTTAAGTTATACTATAAGCCCGAAGTTGCATATATAATTTCAGATATTGTGCCATTTAAAGATTTTTCTAAATCATCAATTATTAACTAAAAACAAAGCTAGCTGCATTTTAAAGAAAAAATAACCTTTTGTCTTGGATAATTTTTACGGATTGTAAAAAACCCCCGAAAAAATTCTTCGGGGGTTTGCGGGGGTCTTAACTAACGAGGAGAGAAAGCTAAATTTTAAATCTTAGCGACACGCCAAGTTTTAAAGAAAAGATGCTATTGCTTGTTCCTGGAAAGTTATAAGTATCTGTTATGGGGATATGGGCCATAAAATCTGTTCCTAATGACATATCTGATGAAAGTTTAAAATTATAACCGGTTCCAACGGCAATGTCAAACCTAATGGATTTGGTCTCCGGATTAATTGGCTGAACTTGATTTTGACCATTGCCAGATTGTGTGGTCTCGCCACTTGAGTTTAGCTTAATTCCAATGGATGGCCCACCGACCATATAGAATCCACTGAATTCAGCTTTAAACATTGGATCGATAGTTAAATAAGCAAGCGAAAGGGAATTATCAACTGTTGTGTTACCAAAGGTTTGAGAATTAGAAAAATTCTTCATGTCAAACGCAGTTAGGTTTACCATTAACCCAATTGTTTTGCCAAACGTAACATCAACAGCACCACCAATTCCAACCCCAATACCATTCCATGTGCCTTGCAAAGCTTTTGCATTATATATATTAAAGTTGCCAGAAACCCTTGGTCCAATTTTTACGGTTGTTTGTGCAAAGATTGAAGATGAAAGTAAAAATATTATTGAAAATGTAAGTAAGTGTTTGAACGATTTCATTATTCTCTCCGAATTAGTTTATGGTTAATTATTGTACTGTGAAATTTGCTGTCGCGGTATAAGCCGCACCGGTACTGCTGCCGACTTTGCCCACGATTGTAAATGTCCATTGTTGTCCCTGTGCTAAAACGGTAATAGGGCCAACATATGCAGGATTGTTGGCATTATAAACAGTCGTTCCATCGTCAGTTACCTGTTCATTGTTAATGCCTGCTGCTGCGCAATTTCCTGTTATTGTTGTTATCACTGCATCAACACTTGGTTTAAATTCAAAAAAATATTGTTGCTGCTGATCCTGAGCAAGTGAAACTGTATAAGTAACACCACCGGTATTACCACCACCACCGCCAAATCCGCCACCGCCTGTTGGTGCCGTTGCATTATCGCTGCACCCAACCACGAGTAAAACACCCATCATTAAGAACAGAAAAAAGAACTTTTTCATTTTACGCCTCTTTTTGTTGTTTGTAGAATTTGTTAGTTAAGATCTTCTCAATTTTCACTCAAAAAGTAAAATCTATTTTTGCTGGCCGCACTACGTAAACCTGTAGTTTTTGGTTTGATAGAAAAAACTTTTTGACTTCTATCTGTACATGCGTAAAAGCGGTTTAAATTGGCTCATTTAAAATTTGTAAATATTAAATAGGGCAGAAAATGGTTTTTAGATTCGATTAAAATGCTTTAAGTTTGGCCTTAATTATGAAAATTATTCGAAAACTCTACGATTGGGTCCTTCACTGGGCTGATACAAAATATGGGGCAGTTGCTCTGTTTGTTCTTGCTTTTGCGGAATCATCATTTTTTCCAATTCCACCGGATGCTCTTTTAATTGCGCTTGTTCTTGGCTCGCAGAAAAAGGCATTTAAGTTTGCAGCAATTTGTACCGTCGCTTCGGTAGCGGGTGCTCTGTTTGGCTATGCGATCGGACATTTTTTATGGTGGACACCAACAAATGAGTTTACAGGAATTGCAACTTTCTTTTTTAATAATATTCCATCGTTTACACCGGAAGCATTTTTTAAAATTCAAAATATGTATGAGCAGTATGATTTTTGGATAATCTTTACAGCAGGCTTTACACCGATACCCTATAAGATTATTACAATATCTTCCGGCGCATTTAATATTAATATTATAATGTTTATTTTGGCCTCGGTTATAAGTCGCGGCGCAAGATTTTTTCTTGTGGCATATTTGATCTGGAAATTTGGTCCGCAAATAAAAACATTTATTGATAAGTATTTTAACTGGCTTGCAATTGTGTTTACGGTTCTACTTATAGGCGGATTTGTGGCAATAAAATATCTGGTTTGATGAAAGGTTTAACTGTCATTTCGAATCCGGCATTAGTCGGTGAGAAATCTGAACCTCTTATCAGTCAGATTTCTCAGTCTCCCGAAGGGATGCCGATGGCAGAAGATTCCTTCGAAATAGCTTTTAATTTTCTGCATCAAGTCATCCACATTGAATAATATAAAATGACATAAGGATTTTTATGAAAAACATTTTTTTTATTTTATTAATGATGTCGTTTTCAATGCTTGCCCAAACGGAAGACGCCGTTGAAAAATTTGATCCTACAAGAAATCCATTTGATGATTTAAAAATCGCAATTGAAAAAGCAGCACAATCAAACAAGACAATAATTTTGGATGTTGGCGGCGAGTGGTGCATTTGGTGCCACAGAATTGATGCTTTTATGCACGGGACAGAAGAAATAAAAACTTTGCTTGAAACAAATTTTATTGTTTTGAAAATCAACTACAGTAAAGAAAACAAAAATGAAAATTTTCTATCTCAATACCCTAAAGTAGAAGGCTATCCCCACTTTTTTGTTTTGGATAAAAACGGAAAACTTTTACACAGTCAAAACACCGGCGATTTAGAAAAAGACAAAGATTACGATAAAGAAAAATTTATAGAGTTTTTAAACAAATGGGCTCCCAAAAAGTAAATGGACAATATGTATATTATATGAAAACAGCATTTCTTGTTTTTTTGATTTTAATTTCATCAAACGTTTTTGCCCAAACAGAAAAAGATATTGAAACCCTTGCCAACTGGATGCAAGGAACCTACACCAGCGAAGAACAATCAAAAAACGATTCTGATTATTACAGCATTTCTCTAAAGATGATCAGAATATGGAAGGACAGAACCGATGGTTATTGGTTTTATGTTGAGCAGGCAGCCTTGGAAACCATTACAAAACCTTATCGACAAAGAATTTCTCATTTGGTTCTAGAAGAGGGTCGTATTAAAAATATTATTTTCTCTCTGCCAGACGAACACAATTTTATAGGCGGGTATAATAATACAGAACTGTTTGATTCTTTTTCACCAGATTCTTTAGAAGAAAGAATAGGTTGTGAGGTTATAATTAAAAGACAGAATAAAGACACATTTGCCGGAAGTACCATTTCAAATAATTGTACAAGTAATTTACGTGGTGCAAGTTATGCAACTTCGGATTTTACTATTACAAAGACTACTCTAATAAGCTGGGACCGCGGTTATAACGATAAAGGCGATCAGGTTTGGGGTGCTGAAAAAGGCGGATATATTTTTAATAAGATTAAATAATGTGGGATTATTTATGAAACATATTTTTGCATTTCTTTTCTTTTTATTCATTCAAACTATTTTCTCTCAACCTAAAAGTGATTTTGTCTTAACTCCATGTACCGGCAACAGTATTTTAAATTTAAAAACATCAGAAAATGATTTGATAAAAATTGTTGGTAAAAAGAATGCTGAAAGAGTTGAGCGTTGGTACGCCGAAGGTTCTGAAAGAATAGTTGGCTCGGTTTTTTTTAAAGACACACCGCAATCCTTTTTTATAAAATGGAAAGACACTGTTAATTTTAAAAATCCTGAATGGATTGAAATTCATGGCGATAAATCAGTTTGGGAAATTGATAACGGAATTAAAATTGGTGCTGAATTAAAAGATTTGGTTAAGCTAAATGGCAAACATTTTACTTTTTCAGGTTTTGATTGGGATTACGGTGGTTACGTAAATTTTGAAAAAGGAAATTTAGAATCAGACTGTTATTCCGTTGGTCTTTATTATGATTATAAAGAATTATTTGAAAACGAATGGAATCAGATTGTTGGAGATAAAATAATTTCTACAAAAAGTTCTGTGTTAAATAAAATAAAAGTGTATGTAGATTCGATTACTTTTTATTTTAAATAAAAGCACGAAAGAGTATTCATCAATCGTGCTTTAATTATACTATATACATTGTTAATTCTACATAAACCTAAAAACCATCCTCGCTAATATTTTTCTCAATTACCTTTCCATATTTTTTTGCGATCGTACGTATCTCATCCGCTTTGCCTACCAAAACAAATTGTAAGTTGTCTTTTGGAAAATATTTTTTGATAATTTCATTTGCTTTTGCAACTGTCATTCCGTCAACAGCTTTTTCAAAATCGTTGATGTAGGAATCCTCCAATCCATAAATATATTTTTGTGTTAAAAACCCAGCAAGCGCGCCGGAGGTTTCATAATCAGGTGGAAACTGCCCTTTAACATAATTTTTTGCAGATGTTAAAGTTGCTTCATCAATACCTTTTTCAAAAAGTCTGTTGTAAGTTTTTAATGCAAGATCGATTGCAGCTTCTGTATTTTTTGTTGCCGTAAAAGTGCTTATGTAAAATGTTCCTGCTGTTTTGTATGATGCAAACCGGCTGCCCGCACCGTAAGTATAGCCCGCATTAACCCGGAGTTCATCATTTAACCAGCTTGTAAATCTGCCGCCAAGAATTGTATTGATAACATCAATTTGGATTTTATCTTGATTGCTCATTGGTGTGCCGAATCCGCCAATCATAAAAGTAGTTTCGGTTGCGTTATCTTTATTAATTAGATAAACAGCAGGTTCTTTCAGATCTGGTTTTGTAAATCTTGAATCATCAATTAATCTTGGTACAGTTACTTGCCAATCAGAAAAAAGCCTTGTTAATTCTGATTTCATCTTATTCAAATCAAAATCACCAACAACGGCAACTCCAATATTTTCTGGTCTGATGTTCCTAAGATAGAAGTCTTTTATTTCACTTTGGCTAATTTCTTCAACAGTTTTTTTTGTTCCGTTGACTGGATTTCCATATGGAGAATCTACAAATAAAAATTTATTATAGTATGCACCGATAACTTGGCGCGGGCTTTCTTTTGCCTGCTCAAGTTCAGCAATCCAGCGTTGTTTTCTTTTTACGATTTCTTCTTCAGGAAAGGTTGGGGTTGTAATTACTTCTTTTATCACTGGCAACAGTTTTTCTAAATCCTCTTTCATAAACTGAGAGCTTAAACCTGAATAATCAAGACGGGCATATGTGTTTAAGCTGCTTCCGTAAAAATTGAAGATAGAATCTATTTGTGGTTTTGTATAGTTGGCAGTTCCAAATTTCAACGCTTCCGCAGTAAAAGATGCTAAACCATTTTTCTCTCCATCTCTAATTGCCCCGGCATCAAACACTGTGGAAAATGATATGATAGGCACATCCTTCTTTTCCATTAAATAGATTGTTAAACCGTTATCAAGAGTCGTCACATCATATTTTGGAAGTTTGAATTGTGCGCTTGCAATTGAGCAAAGAAAAACGCTAAATACTATTGTTGATAAAATCTTTTTCATTGTGCTTCCTCCGTATTCAAAACACCAACAGTTCTGTTTTGTTTTGTAAAATATTTTGCCGCAACATTTTTAATGTCTTCGGCAGTAACTTTTTTATAATCATCAGGTGCGGTAAACATTTTTTTGTAATCACCAAAAAACAATTCATAAGTGCCGATAGTGTTTGACATCCCGTTTATGGTTTCTGTTGTTTTATAAAAACCCATTAGTTTTTGGTTTTTTACTTTTTGGAGGTCGCTTTCACTAATTCCTTCTTTCACTATTTTATCAACCTCATCAAGCACAGCTTTTTCTAATTGTGCTGCGGTTACACCATCATTACAAATTCCATAAAAGAAAAATAATGTCGGATCAAAAGCTTCGGGATAATAACTTCCAACCTCAAGTGCAAGCTGCTGATTTTCAACGATTGAATTATAGAGCCTTGATGATTCACCTTCTGAAAGAATTGAGTTTAAAAGGTCGAGCGCATAATAATCTTCGCTGCCTGATTGCGGAACGTGGTAAGTTATCATTAAATATGGAGTGGGAACTTCGCGCTTAACAAATAGTCTTTTTTCACCCATTTGTTCGGGTTCAACAGTATGCAATGCTCTTGGTTTTGGACCAGCAGGAATTGGTTCAAAATATTTTTGGGCAAGTTTTTTAACTTCAGCAAGCTTAACATCACCGCTGATTACAACCACACAATTATTTGGTGCATAGTAAGTGTGAAAATAATTTTCTAAATCTTCTTTTGTCCAGTTTTTAATATCGGATTCATATCCAATTACAGGCCACATATATGGATGCGCAAAAAATGAGACGCCTAAAATCTGCTGCCATAATTCTTCAAGCGGATTATTTTCTAATCCCGTGCTTCTTTCGGATAATATTACGCCTCTTTCACTTTCAATCATCTTAGGATCAAAGTTTAAGTTTGCAATTCTATCGGCTTCAAGATCAAACATAACCTCTATAGAGCTTGAAGGAAACCAATCTGTGTAGGCGGTAATGTTTTCTGAGGTGTAAGCGTTATTCGATCCGCCATTAGCCTCCATAACACGATCAAATTGTTTAGGTCCGTATTTTTTTGCACCGTTAAACATCATGTGTTCAAAGAAATGAGATATGCCCGTTATTCCAATGTATTCATTGCGTGATCCAACTTTATAAAATAAATACATATTTGCATTAGGAATCGAACTGTCTTCAAGTACAAAAATTTCCATCCCATTCTTTAGAGTAAAAGATTTAACATCATCTGCCTTAACCTGCGCAAACAAGGAAACGGTAGAGATGAGAAAAATTAAAATGTATTTCATAGTTAATCCAAAATATTAATTAAATGTTATAAGCTAAAATACAAATAGTAATTTGTTTATAAAGCCTATTTTGATAGGCGGCTGAAATTTATAATCAAAAAGAGAATATCTGCCAAGTTAAATTTCTTATAAAAACATTTATGACTTTAATTGATAGTTGATAAAATATAAAATATCTTTAACCGTAAATTTTTATGGAAACATCTTTTTACTTAAAAGATATTTGCAATTAAAAGGAAAGGATTTAAATGCGCTGGAAGGGAAGGAAAGAAAGTTCAAACGTTGAGGACCGACGCGGCATATCACTGGGAGGAAAAGGAATGGTTGGCGGTATTGGAACAATTGCAATTGTACTTGTTGTTCTTTTGCTTGGCGGTGATCCAACATCAATTCTACAAAATGTACAAACCACGGAACAAACAACTAATTCCAATTACACAGAAAGCGCTGCGGATAAAGAGCTTTCACAATTTGTTTCAGTTGTACTTGCTGAAACTGAAGATGTGTGGCATGCTATCTTTAAAGATAAAGGGGCAAACTATCGTGAACCAAAATTAGTTTTATTCAGCGGACAGGTTCAGTCAGCTTGTGGTGTTGCCGGCGCTTCTACAGGTCCGTTTTATTGTCCTGGTGATGAAAAGCTGTACATCGATTTAAGTTTTTTTAATGAGCTGCAAAAACGTTTTAAAGCACCGGGTGATTTTGCGATGGCTTATGTAATTGCTCACGAAGTTGGTCATCACATTCAAAACTTAACAGGAGTAATGGATAAGATGAACGAACTGCGCTCGCAAGTAAGCAAAGAAGAGTATAATAAATATTCTGTAAGATTAGAATTACAAGCAGATTTTTATGCAGGCATTTGGGCGCACTATACAGAACAAAAAGATCTTCTTGAAAGCGGTGATCTTGAAGAAGCTTTAACAGCAGCCAGCGCCGTTGGTGATGATAACATTCAAAAACAAGCACAAGGATATGTTGTTCCGGAATCTTTTACTCACGGAACATCAGAGCAAAGAAAAAGATGGTTTTATAAAGGGTTTACTTCCGGAGATATAAGCCAGGGCGATACATTCAACGCAAGAAATTTGTAAGATTAATAATTTGGGATGTGTAAAGGTTCGAGTAACTATTTCTTTATTCATTATTAAAAGAGGTAAGCATGGAGCCGTTAAAAAAATTTTCACCCGGGTTTTATGGAATTATTATTCTTCTGTTTTTTCTTCCCTTTGTAAATCTTTCGTGCAGCGGACAAACAATTATGAGTTTATCAGGTTTCCAGCTTATTACGGGCGCAGATTATAAAGCTAATAGTATGTTTGGTGAAACCACCACAAGCGAAGCTAAGGAAAATGAAAAAGTAGATTCGCAGCCATTAGCTTTGTTTGCATTACTTTCTGCTGTTATTGCGTTGGCAATAAGTTTTGTAAAGATGAGAACAATGTCTCTTGTAAATATTGTGCTATCGATTCTGGGTGCAATCTTTTTAATTCTGCTTAAGATCAATATGGATGGTGATGTTAAATTAAGCGGACAAGCCGTTATTACGCTCGATTATCAATTTGCTTACTGGCTTTCAATAATTTTATTTTTGGCGGCGGCATTTGTTCAGTGGAAAATATTTTCTGATGATGGGCCGGTAAAAGTAAATGTACTGGAATAAAATTAGCTTATAATATATTTACCAAAGATATTTAAAGTTGTCTAAAAATTGATAAAAAAAGTCATTCCCGCGAAGGCGGGAATCTTTTTTAAAACTTAAACATTTAGATTCCCGTTTTTGAGATAGTGTGATAATTATAATTGTCACTTCGACCGCAGAGAGAAGTCTTTAAATCTAAACAAATTTCTCAGTCGTAATCTGCCGCGGGGGGCTTCGGAATGACTTGCTCCAAATTTTCACACAGATTCTTTCACGGCGAAAGACATATAAATCTCGCCTTTTAAAAGAACCGCTTTTTATTTTATCATAATATCAACACAAAAGAAATTTTTAGTTGTTTGTGATGAAATTAAATTTTACAAACATATCTTTGAAACACAAATCAGCACTTCTTTATAAATACCTTATAGTTTAAAGGAGATTTATGCAAGCTTTAGAAAATATTCTTACACAAATCAGCGATTTACTTTGGGGTTATCCGCTTATCATACTTCTCTTCGGCACACACGTTTTTTTAACATTCCGACTAAAGATAATTCAAAGATTTATTGGCAAAGCAATAAAAATTTCTTTACGCAGAGATAAAGAAGGCAAGCGGAGATATAAGTCAGTTTGGTGCGCTAACCACGGCACTTGCCGCAACAATAGGAACAGGAAATATTGTTGGAGTTTCTACCGCTGTTGCTGCCGGCGGTCCGGGCGCTGTTTTGTGGATGTGGCTAACAGGTGTTTTTGGAATTGCAACTAAGTACAGCGAAGCTTTGCTTGCAGTAAAATACAGAGTTAAAATGCCGGATGGTTCTATGGCAGGCGGACCAATGTATGTTCTTGAACGCGGATTAAATATGAAATGGCTTGCGGTTTTATTTGCGGCTTTCACTTCTGTTACTGCATTTGGAATTGGAAATATGGTACAGGCAAATTCAATTTCTACCTTAGTTAATGAAGCTTTTCAGGTTCCAACATGGATAACAGGATTAGTATTAGCAACGCTTACAGCGTTTGTAATTATAGGCGGAATAAAATCTATTGCAAAAGTTTGTGAACGTCTCGTTCCTTTTATGGCAATTACTTATGTGCTTGGCTGTTTAATAGTTCTTGGAATGAATATTAACGGAATTCCCGATACAGTTATGTTAATACTTAACAGCGCATTTAGCGGTCACGCAGTTGTTGGCGGTTTTCTTGGTGCGGGAATGAAAGAAGCTATAAGATTTGGAATTGCACGCGGACTTTTTTCTAACGAATCCGGTTTGGGTAGTGCGCCAATTGTTGCTGCAGCTGCACAAACAAAAAATCCTGTAAGACAGGCATTGGTTTCTTCAACAGGAACATTTTGGGATACAGTTGTTGTTTGTGCAATTACAGGATTGGTAATTGTAAATTCCGGCGAGTGGATGAAAGGACTTTCAGGTGCGGCATTAACAAAACAAGCATTCAGTGATTTTCATATTATCGGTCCGATTGTGTTAACACTTGGATTATTAACTTTTGTTTTTTCTACAATACTTGGATGGTCTTATTACGGTGAGAAAGCCGCAGAATATCTTTTCGGTAACAAAGTTATAAAACCGTACCGCTATCTTTGGGTAATGTTTGTTATGATTGGCTCTGTTATGTCTTTAAATGTTGTCTGGACTTTTGCAGATATTACAAACGCACTAATGGCAGTACCAAATCTTGTTTCATTAATTTTGTTAAGCGGAGTAATAGCAAGCGAAACAAAAAAATATCTCTGGGAAGATAAGCTTGATGAAGAAGGAGAATAAATAGCAACTAAAGCAGCATTCTTGTTTTAATTGTTTCTGGAATTGCTTTTAGCTCTTTCATTATCTCAGCAGAATTATTTTTTTGATCGATATCAATTATTACATAACCAATGTGTGCATCTGTCTGCAAGTATTGAGATGCAATGTTAAGTTTTCTTGATGTGAATACTTTTGTGATTTTGTTTAATACTCCCGGCTGATTTTTATGGATGTGAAGATATCTTTGCCTATTTAAATTTGGTGTAAGCGCAACTTCCACAAAATTTGTTGCACCGATTGTTGTTCCAACATCACAATACTTTACTAACTTTTCAGAAACTTCCAGCGCAATGTTCGCTTGTGCTTCAGATGTGCTGCCGCCAATGTGTGGAGTTAAAATTACATTCGGGAATTTTTGCAAAACACTTTTAAATGAATCTTTATTTGAATTTGGTTCTTCGGGAAAAACATCTATTGCTGCGCCAGCCAAATGTTTTTCATCCAAAGATTTTGCAAGATCATTAATAACAACCACAGATCCACGTGAAGCATTAATCAGATATGAACCTTTTTTCATCAAGCTCCAATTCTTTTTTGCAAATCATATTTTTTGTAAGCTCTGTTTCCGGTACGTGAAGCGTTACGATATCAGAAATAGAAAGAAGTTCCTGCAACTGTGAACAGGACTTTTGCGTTACCGAGATTTAATTTTTTTTCAATATCATAATAGTAAACATTCATTCCCAATGATTCAGCAAGAATAGAAACCTGTGAACCGATATGCCCATATCCAACAATTCCTAAATTTTTTCCTCTAACTTCATAAGAGTTTGAAGCATCTTTAAGCCAAATACCATTGTGTGCAGCAAAGTTTTTTTCCGGAATTCCGCGGATAAGAAAAATACATTCTGCAATTACAAGTTCTGCAACAGAACGTGTATTTGAAAACGGCGCATTAAAAACCGGAATTCCGCGCAGCTTTGCAGCAGTTAAATCAACTTGATTAGTACCAATGCTATAACACCCGATTGCGATAAGTTTGTTCGCGTGTTTTAAAATATCGTTCGTAATATTTGTTTTGGATCTTATTCCGAGTAGATGAACATCTTTTATTTTTTCAATCAGTTCTTTAGTTTCAAGTGAACTCTTTTGGTATTCAACGGTTTCGTATTGATTATCATTAAAAAGCTGTAAAGCGTTTTTATGTAAGCCTTCAAGCAAAAGGATTTTTATTTTATCTTTTGAAAGTGACAAAGATTTTTTTGTATTAGGCATATTGCAAGACGTTTTCTTTAGTGTTGATCAAGAATTAAAAATGAACAGCACAACGTATTAAAAAGATTTATATTTTGTAAGAAATATTAATTAAAAATAGTGGTAATCCAATAAAACAATTTAAGGAAAATTTTATGGCAGAAAACAAAACCAAAGAAACAAAAGCCAGTGTTGAAAAATTTATTAACTCTGTAAAAGACAAAAACATTCGCGCTGATTGCAATGCCATAATAAAGATTATGAGATCAGTTACGAAAAAAGAGCCCAAAATGTGGGGCACAAGTATTGTTGGTTTCGGGTCCTATCATTACAAATACGCAAGCGGAAGAGAAGGCAATATGTGTATAACCGGTTTTTCTCCTCGTAAGCAGAATCTTACTGTCTATCTTATGCCGGGTTTTGAAAAACAAACTGAAACGCTTAAAAAACTGGGAAAATATAAAACAAGCAAAGCGTGTTTATACTTTAAATCTTTAAAAGATATTGATGTTAAAATTTTAAAGGAAATGATTGCTCATTCAGTTAAAGAAATTAAAAATCTATATCCGGCAAAGTCATAACAGTTATTTGATAAAAAGAAAACGGATAGATGGAAACCAAAAGGTTCTGTACACAATCGAAAAACCATAATACGATTCTTTAATTAATCTGTTAGATTTTATAGATCAAGATTAAAGACTTGGACAAGTCAGCCTAATTGCGAATTCATTTTTATCAATTAACTACTTATTTGTTTTTTCAATCTCCGCAACTTTGTTTTTTCTATGATCCATAACACCAATCATTAGTCCGGCAGTTACAACCACTGCGCCCGCAATTTGATATCCGGTAACATCTTTGCCGAATAACAACATAACAAACGGAAGCAGGGCTAACCAAACGTTTGTATATGGAACCCAAAAATGTGCTGAGAATTTTGATAGTTTAAAAAATCCAAAGCTGTAAATATATCCGGTTAATCCCGCAGCTATAACAAAAAGTATTGGCAGCCAGTTATTTGGGATGATGCTTCCATCAAACAATGAAAAGAACTGATGATATTCTGCTGCTTTAATAATCTCTTTTATTTTTACTTCATCTTTTTCGGGTACATCAGACGTTAAGACATAATTGTTATCTGTTTTTGTATAATAATTAAGCAGATAATCTTTTTTGTTTTCATCAACCTTATTTAAAACTCTTGTTTCAAATTTTGATGAACTTACTTTATCAGGCATATTTGCATTTATTGCATTCCCGATAATTGGAATAATAAATATTGCGGAAGAAATAAAAATCATTTTCCAAATTTCTCTCCACAACACAAGCGCATTTGGCCCAACGCCAGGCAAAGCAGTTTGAACAGTTTTATTATTTAGAACTTGCTGAGAAAGCAAACAGCCATTAATGATTAATATCCAGATAACAGCATTCATATCAAGAGCGTTGTGGCTGTCTTGTGCAAAACCTAATAACCACGGAATGTGTGGCGTTGCAAGACCAGCAACTACAAGTGATATTCCAATCCAATGTTCTTTGCGTATTGGCGCGTTAAACATCATCTTGCCAAAGAAGGGAAGAAATGCGAGATAAACATTTACATAGGGAGCAAAAATGTGCGGCGAATAATTTCTTGGAAGATAAAAGAATCCGATATTTTCTATAACACCCGTAAATGCACAAACAATAATTGTTGATAGAGAAACCATACCGGGCCACAAATATTTTGGCTTCTTGCCTCGAAGCAATTCGATTATAACTGCAATAACAGCCCAGACGAGTTTAGAAATTTCTCTCCACCACGTCATCACACCGGCAGATATATCAACTTTGCTTCCACCCGTAAACTTGGGTTGATTCGCCATCCAGTTTAATACGTACTGTCCGCCAAGCCCGCCATTAATTATGGAAAGCCAGATAATTAATATTATCCACTCCACAGTGATTTTCTTTCTCTATTAATTCTATTTTCTCTTCGACGCGCAAAGTTAAAGAATTATTTTTTGTAAATCAGTTATAGTGGTGTAATTTTCCGCGTTGAAATTTAATCTTTATTTTTAAAGAAAATACTTATGGATAAAAAAGTCGCACTGCTTTCAATGGATTCATTGGAAAATTTTCACACTTATGATAAACTATTAATCGAACCAATGAAATCACTTGGCTGGATTGCAGAAGAAGTTTCCTGGCGAAATGAAAAAATTAACTGGGCTGATTATGATGCTGTGATTGTTAGATCTACATGGGATTATCAAAATGATCCCGAAAAATTTATTAAGGTTTTAGAAAAGATAAACAGTGTTTCTCATCTAGAAAACGACCTTGATTTAATGAAATGGAACATGAATAAAAACTATTTATTTCAACTTAAACTAAAGGGCGTAACAATAGTTGATACTATCTGGGAGAAGAGTTTTAACTCTATTTTAGCAAATGATTATTTTTCAAGATTAGATACAGATGAAATCATTATCAAACCAAATGTAAGTGCTAATGCAGACAACACATTTAGGTTAACTAAAGAAAAATTGAAGGACAATCTTTCTCAACTGGAAAAAGTATTTGCAGCTAGAGAATTTATGGTTCAGCCGTTTTTGAAGAATATTATAAACGAGGGTGAATATTCTTTATTCTTTTTTGATGGGAAGTTCAGTCATTCGGTTTTAAAGAAACCGAAAGAACGAGATTTTCGCGTGCAGGAAGAGCATGGCGGAAACATTCAGCCTAAAGAAGTACCAGCAGAAATGATATCAATAGCTGAAAATATTATTAATAAGCTTTCAACAATTCCTTTATACGGAAGAGTGGATTTGGTTAGAACGACTAAAAATGAATTTGCGCTTATGGAATTGGAGCTAATTGAGCCTTCGCTTTATTTAAATAAAGATGAGCACTCCCCGCTAAGGTTTGCAAAGGCCTTTTGTGATAGAGTAAATATTTAATCATTGTTATTTTTTGTGGATGACTTTAATATATTTCCCAACGATACCAAAATGGACAAAGAACATAAAAGAATAAAATGGTAACAATAATAGATTATGGAGATCCTTGTATAAATCATGTTGAGGCATCTTTAAAGAAAATAACTGGTGATTTTATTGTTTCTCGTAACGAAGTTGATATTTGCCGTTCCGATAAAATTATATTTGCTGGATGCGGAAGTGCAGCAGAAGCAATGAAAAAAATCCATTTGCTTAACTTATTCTCTGTTCTCCGCATTATTAAAAAACCTATGCTTGGTATAGGATTGGGAATGCAATTGATGGCCGATTATTCAACAGAAGGAAATATTTCTTGTCTTGGAATTTTTCCAGGTACAGCCGTTAAGTTTGAAAACGCAACAAATGAATCTGAATATAAAGGATTTTATAAAGTTGAATTTTGCAAACAAAGCTCATTATTTGATGGAATTAATGATAACACAGAATTTTATTTTAACAACGATTATTATCTTCCCAAAAATAATTTAACCACATCTACCTGTAAAAATAAAATAAGCATTTGTTCTTCAATACAAAATAATAACGGTTACGGCGTTCAATTTCATCCAGAAATGTCTGGCGACGCTGGATTAAAGCTTCTTAAAAATTTTATTGAAATGTAATTTATGAGCACAGAAAAAAGTACAAATCCAAATTCAATTTTTGAAACTGAAATAGTTGTCCGTCCTGATGATATTGATATGAACAATCATGTTCACAATTCTAAATACCTTGATTACATCCAAACCGCAAGATTTATTCAAATGCGAGACAACTATAAAGTTCCTATGGAAGAATATCTTGGGAATGGATTAAATTGGTTTGCAAGCGAAGTTCATCTTAAATATAAAAGAGAATTGAAATTTGGCGATGTTGCGTTAGTAAAAACACAAGTTGGTCAGTGGAGCGGAGCGCAGGTTACTATTAATGTCTGGGTGTATAATAAAGCTACAAATAAAATTGCTGTTGAAGGAGAAATGCTTTACACACTTGTTTCACTTGCTACCGGTCGGCCGACAAGAATTCCTGATGAGTTAATCGAGAGACATAGGATTTAAAGGAATCCCATCTGTTCCCTAAAACTATCATAGATTCTATCGTACTTAGGAAGCGCACCCTCAAACTGGCATATTTCACTAGCAAAATCGTTTGCTAGTTTGTTTATATAAGGAACTTCCAATCCGTGCAGATAACCAGCACAAAGTACGGCCGCGAATGCATCACCAGCGCCTGTTGTATCAACAACTTTTACATCAACATTGGAATGATCAAATCTTTTTCCGTTTTCAAAAATAGATGAGCCGTCTTTACCACGTGTTACGGCAATCATACTGATTTCAAATTTGTCCATCAGCTCTAAGGCAACGCGTTCTGTAGAATATTCTGACTGTAATAATAATTCATTAAGAACGTGCATTTCATTATAATTTACTTTAACAAAATCAGCAGCTTTAAGTGATGCTGTCAGAACTTCTTCGTTGTAAAAATCTTGGCGCAGATTAATATCAGCAAAGTATTTTAACCCGCGATTAAAAAATGCCTGAATAGTTTTTCGCGAAAGTTCTGAGCGCTGTGCAAGAGTTCCAAAATAAAGACAATCCGTATCAAAATTTAAAAGATTTTCATTCTCGTCATTCAATTCTATAAAATCGTATGCACTGTCAGTATCTATTTTGAAGGCTGGTTCTCCGGAATCATTTAGATGAACGATTGACATTCCAGTAGGGTGAAGATTATCGTGTTGAATAAAATCAAACGAAAGACCAGAATGCTTAAGATCATTAATAACTTTATTGCCAAGTACGTCTTTTCCTACGCGGCTAATGATGTTACCGCTGTCTGTAAGTTTTTTTATGTGATAGATAAAATTAAGCGGAGCCCCACCAAGTCTTTTATGGCTCGGATAAATATCATATAGTATTTCTCCGATTGAAGTAATATTCATAAGTCGGGAATTATTTGTTTCTATAATTTGTTAAATCTCTATCAATAATATGAAAAGGTTATGAAACTTTATCAACTAAAAGCGTCACAAAAATTACCAATATCGAAAGAAACTGCCTGGAATTTCTTCTCTAATCCGGCAAACTTATCTAAAATAACCCCATCCTGGTTAAACTTTGAGGTTAAATCCGAGTTACCAAAAAAAATGTATGCTGGAATGATAATAACATATTTTGTTCGCCCAATGCTAAATATTCCCCAAACCTGGGTTACAGAAATAACCCAAGTTAATGAACCAAACTATTTTGTAGATGAACAGAGATTCGGTCCATATAAAATGTGGCACCATGAACACATTTTTAAAGAGGAAAAAGATGGCGGAGTAATGATGGAAGATATTGTAAGCTATGTGGTTCCGTTTGGATTTATTGGAAGGATTATTAACTCGCTAGTAATTTCAAAAAAGATAAATGAAATTTTTAATTACAGAAAAGAAGTACTTTTTAAGATGTTTGGATAAAAGCATAAGTAATTTAGAAAATAAACGTTATCAAGTTATGAATCTGACCCAATTGATTATAATTGGGTCAGTTAAAAACTTAATTATATAAAAGATTATTCCATTTTTTGAATTTCTTCTTCTTTGTTTTGATTCATCTGTTCCCATGGATTCGTGTCGGTATTCCATGTTTCAATTTTCATTTTCATTGAACCATCTTTTTGCATTTCCCAAATGGTAATGTATTTACCATAATCGGCCCACTCTGGTACGTTCGGCCCAGTCATTTTCATGTCATAAGTTCCAACTTCAATTGCAAGATTTCCCGCAACAATCACATCGGTCATCTTTAATTCAAAATGAGTTGTCTTCCAGCCAGAACCAGCTTGCATTTCACTTAATTCCCTAACCTTTGCAATTCCCTTTACCATGGGCTGATAACTTGGCATTGAAATTATGTCATCTGCGTAAAGGGTCATCATCTTTTCAGTATCATTATCTATCATCGCCTGAGTAAATACGTTATTCAGTTTTTCAATCTCTGCTTTAACTTTTGTCATATCTTGAGCAAAAATGCATGAAGAAATAATTGAGAATACGATGAAAAATGAAAATAGTTTGTTCATGTTACCTCCTATATATAAAGTATAATTAATTGATTTCGTGCTCGCTTAAATGTAAAAAAGAGAATACTTGATTACAACAAAATTGAAATAATATTTTGAAAGTGATGATTCTAATTTTTACTTTGAGAATGAAATAATAGTGAATTAAGCGATAATGCAAAAAACAGATTACGCACAAATAGCGCCAACATATAACACTCGTTATAAAACAGATTACTTAATTGGAATAGAAAATAAATTAACAGAAATTGTTAGTTCTAATAAACACAGTACAATTTTGGAAGCCGGATGTGGAACCGGAAGATGGATAAGTCTTTTAGAAAAGAATACTAAAAAAATTTTTGGTTTAGATTATTCATTTGAAATGATAAAAATTCCTAAAACAGCAAATCCATATCTAAACCTTGTAAATGCAGATGCGGTTAATATTCCATTTAAGGATAATATTTTTGATCTGATATTTTGTGTAAACGCGATTCATCATTTTCCTGATAAAGAAAAATTTATCAGTGAAAGTAAGCGTGTTTTAAAAAGCCAGGGAATGATTTCTGTTTTTGGTGTTGATCCAAGCATTGATAAAAACTGGTACGTTTATAATTATTTTGATTCAGTATATGAAAATGATTTAAAAAGATTTCCCACATTAAAAGTTCTTCAAAAAAACCTTGAGACTGAAAATTTTGTAAATGTTGAAACAAAAGTTGTGGAAGTGGTTAACAACGCAAGAACAGGTTCTGATATTTTTAACGATCCTTTTTTACAGAAACATAGCTGCTCACAGCTTGCAAATCTTTCCGATGAAAAATATCATATCGGGATAGAGAAAATTAGAAATCAAATAATTAAAGATCCCGGGACAATTTTTAAAACCTCTATAATATTTTATCTTACAAGTGCTAGAAAGAATTAAAGGAAACAATATGCCGATAGTTATAAAATCACCAACCATTATAGAAGCCGCAGGAAACAAACCCAAGATAATTGAAGAATATTTTGGACGGGTAAATTCAAAGACATCAGAAGTAAGTGTTGCAAAGATGACAAGCCCAAGAGGCTGGATTGAACCCGGGCAGAGACCTCAATTTGATGAATATACGGTTGTCTTAAAAGGAACTTTGCAAGTGAAAACCGAAAAAGAAATGATTGATATTAATGCCGGTTCAGCCATTCTAACTAAAAAAGGAGAGTGGATTCAGTACTCTACTCCATATGATGGTGGAGCGGAATATGTTGCGGTTTGTTTGCCGGCATTTTCTTTGGAAACAGTTCACAGAGACTAAAATTATATCCTGTTCTTCTCACAATTAAGAACGCAGTTTATTTCCCTTCTTTGATATGAAAAGTTGATTTTCAACTCCGCCCTTTTTGTCCAATATTTCAACAAATACCAAGAAAAATCTTGTGGAATATTATTTGACGTTATCAAGCGAAAACAAAAAGAAGGCACACTATTTATGTTCGAATTTAGCTTTACTGAAGAACAAATTATGCTCCGAGAAATGGTGCGTGATTTTACAAATAATGAAATCAAGCCCATTGCTGCCAAGATTGATGAAGAAGCAAAAATCCCCAAAGAATTAATTCAAAAAATGGCCGAGCTTGGTTTTCTAGGAATCTCATTTCCTGAAGAATACGGCGGCGGCGGATTTGGTGAAGTTGGTTATTGTTTGATGCAGGAAGAAATTTCTCGCGGTTGTATGAGCACCGCAACATTTATAGGTGCACATCAATCAATCGGAACAAATGCAATATTTAACGGCGCAAGCGAAGAACAAAAAAAGAAATTTATTCCACCGCTAGCATCTGGTGAAAAGATTGCAGCATTTGGTTTAACAGAAGCTCAGGCCGGGTCAGATTCTTTTCATCTAAAAACAAAGGCTGATATTGTTGGTGATGAATGGGTTATTAACGGAGAAAAACTTTGGATAACTAACGGCGGTATTGCCGATTTTATTTCTTTGTTTGCACGAACAGAAAAAGGAATTAGTCTTTTTGCTGTTGATACAAATGTTCAGGGTTTTAAAGTTGGTCCGCCTGAAAAGAAAATGGGTATTAAAGGAAGTGTAACAAACGCATTAAGTTTTGAAAATGTACGCATACCAAAAGACCATTTAATCGGAACAGATGGAAGAGGATTTATTTATGCAATGAAAACTCTAGATGCCGGAAGACTTGGACTTGGCGCAGCTTGTCTTGGCGTTTCAAAAGAATTACTTGAACTATCCACAAAATATGCAAAAGAGCGGGTTCAGTTTGATCACCCGATTTCACATTTTCAGGCGATACAATTTATGCTGGCTGAGATGGCAGTGATGATTTATAATATGGAATCAATTGTTTACCGAACAGCGGTTGATTATGACCTAAAGAAAGATATTTCAAGACAATCGGCTATTGTAAAATATTATTGTTCAGAATCCTTAGATAAAGTTGTTGATTTTGCAGTTCAAATACACGGCGGAATGGGCTATTCACAGGAGCTTCCAATCGAACGTATTTACCGTGATAGCCGCATTAACAGAATTTTTGAAGGCACTAATGAAATTCAAAAAGGAATTATTGCACGCGAAGTAATTAAGAAAAATGGAAAAGTTTAATCACTAAAAATTATCTGGAGTTAAAAAATGCCGGTAAAAAAATCAGTTAAAAAACCCGTTGCGGCTAAAGCAAAATCAAAACCCGCAAAGCTTTTTTATTATCGCATCTTTTTTGATGATAATGAAAAAAAGAATTATATGAAAAGCGGATTAACGCATAAACAAGTTGAAAAATATCTTAAGGCATATGAAAAAACTCACCAAAAGTTTTTAAACTCTGAATTTGTTGCGTACCTAAAAAAATATGATAAAAAAACTGAGATGATTGAAATAAGCGATATCTCGTATTAGTAAAGCTGTTCGCGTCGCTTTATATTCCCGGCGGATTGTTTGTTGCCTCCTTCAATCTGACCGGGAATTTTTTTATTTGTTCGTTTCAACCTCTTTCCAATTATCCCTAATTTTGAATGTTAAGTTTTAATTATTCTGAATCACTTACTTAAAGGCAAGGGTATGAAATTTACAATATCGCTTCTCGCAATTCTAATTTTTCTTTCAGCGTCTGTTATTAAACCACAAGAAAAAAACAAAGGTGTTTTTGTAGAACCCAAAGAAGGATTTTATAAAGAAATTCAAAAGGGAATTGATGAGTTTAATAATCCAACAAAAACAAAGAAGAAATCATTTAAGCTTGATTTTTCCGGAATGAATTATCCGCAATCAAAAGAAGAGTTTAAATACTACTGGCACAATGATCCAATTTCCCAAGGGCAAACCGGAACTTGCTGGAGTTTTTCTACTACTTCATTTTTTGAATCTGAAGTTTATCGTTTAACAGGAAAAAAAGTTAGCCTTTCGCCAATATATACAGCATACTGGGAGTACGTTGAAAAAGTAAAAGAGTTTGTGCAATCACGCGGTAAATCAATTGTAGAAGAAGGGTCGGAGGCAAATGCAGTTACAAGGATTTATAAAATGTACGGCGTGGTTCCTGCCGATTTTTGTACTGGCCTACTTCCTAGTCAGGAATTTCATGACCACAGTAAAATGGTTAATGAGATTCAGACCTATCTTAAAAATGTAAAAGCAATAAATGCATGGAATGAAGAGGAAGTTGTTGCGGTTACAAAATCAATTTTAAATTATTATCTCGGAACACCACCAACCGAAGTTGTTGTTGATGGAAAGAAGTACACGCCAAAAGAATATCTAACAAATTATCTTAAACTAAACGTTGATGATTATGTTGATGTGCTTTCTTATTTGCAGAAGCCTTATTGGAAGCAAGTTGAGTACGAAGTTCCTGATAATTGGTGGCACAATAAGGATTATTATAATGTACCCCTTGATGACTTTATGAAAATATTAAAGAGCGCAATTAAAAATGGCTACACTCTTGCAATCGGTGGTGATGTTAGCGAAGCTGGTTACGACAGCTGGACAAAGTGTGCCGTTGTTCCAACTTTTGATATTCCTTCTGAATACATTGATGAGAACTCAAGACAATTTCGTTTCAGTAATGAAACCACGACTGATGATCACGGCATTCATTTGGTTGGATATGAAGAATTAGACGGCAAAACATGGTTTTTAATTAAAGATTCCGGCGCTGGCTCACGCAATACAGGAGACAAGGGATATTATTTCTATCACGAGGATTACGTAAAACTTAAGATAATGGACTTTATGGTTCATAAAGATATGTTTAAAGATTACTTTTCTAAATTCACTAAATAAACTTGGTGAAACTTCGTGTCTCTGTGTCTTAGTGGTGAAATTATTCCTTACCACCAAGACACTTAGCACACTAAGAAACACTTAGAAATAAAAATAGAAAATCGCGGTTCGCATATGTATGATTTTATCTTCAAACCTTTCAACGAAATGACTGAAGACGACTATAAGAAAGTCGGATTCAAATCTGGATTAGAAATCCATCAGCAACTATTGACTGAAAAAAAACTTTTCTGCCGCTGTCCTGCGGGTAAATACAGTAAAGAATACGATGCAGAAATATTGCGCCATATGCGCCCCACACTTTCTGAAATGGGAGTATATGACGGTACAGCTTTGATGGAATTCAAAACAAAGAAAAACATTATATATCATATAAAACGAGAAACCGTTTGTACATACGAGATGGACGACACTCCGCCTTTTCTAATAAATGATGATGCGCTTGATATTGCCATAGGAATTGGAATGTTGTATAACTGTAATCTTGTTGATGAACTTCACATAGCGCGCAAACAATATTTGGATGGAAGCATCCCCACAGGATTTCAACGCACAGCTATTTATGCGCTTGATGGTTGGATACCATACAAGAATAAAAAAATAAAAATCGTTCAAATGTCAATTGAAGAAGATTCGTGCAGAGAAGTTTCAGATATATTCCATGAAAGAGTTTATTTAACCGACAGACTTGGAATGCCGCTTATTGAAACTGTAACAGAACCAGCAATGCAAACACCCAAAGAAGTTGCAGAGGTTGCATGGCAATGCAGTAAACTTGTAAGAAGCACCCAAAAGGTAAGACGGGGAATGGGCGCTGCACGTGAAGATGTTAATGTTAGTGTTGAAGGAGGTACACGTGTTGAAATTAAGGGCGTACCACAAATCTCTTTAATTCCACTACTTACTTATAATGAAGCGATGAGGCAATGGAATCTTTTACGTTTAAGAGAAGAACTAAAAAAACGCGGAATAACACCCGAAACATTTAAAGCTGAATCTTACGACATCACAAAACTATTAAAGAAAGTTCATTACGCTCCGCTAAAAAGTGCAGCTGATTCGGGAATGAAACTTAGTGCCGTTGTATTAAGGGGATTTAAAGATCTACTACACTGGCAGACACAAACGGATACATACTTTTCAAAAGAAATTTCAGATCGTGTAAGAGTTATTGCATGCCTGACTAATATTCCAAACGTGATTCACTCAGACAGTAAAAGCGATACAATAACTTCATCAGATTGGCAGAAAGTGAAAAAGTTTACTAACGCTACAGATAGCGATACAATGGTGATTGTTTGGGGCAGCGAAGAAGATGTTCAAACTGCTGTTAATGAAATCATCATTAGAGCCAGAGAAGCAACAATCGGAATTCCATCTGAAACCAGACAGGCGCTAAGCGATGGTACCAATGGGTTTGAAAGGATTTTGCCCGGTGCCGATAGAATGTATCCGGATACAGATCTGCCTCCAAAGAAAATAACTAAAGAAAAATTAGACAACATCAAGCAAGGGCTGCCAGAGCAATTCTGGAAAAGAATAGAATGGTACAGCAAACTTGGAATTCCTAAAGACACAGTAGAAGAACTTTCTGTTTCAAAATATGCAGAGCTTTTTAAAAAAGCAGTTAATGAATGGGAAATAAATCCAACAACTGCGGCAGTATTTTTAATTCAGTTTCCAAAGAGATTAAAGAAGTATGGAATTTTAGAAGAGTGGTTAAACGAAACTTTATTAGAAAATATTCTCAAATCTTATGCAGACGGCCGAATCCCAAAAGATGCTTTACTAATAAAATTAAGAACTACAGCAGAGCTTGGCGCTTTTACAGAAGAAGTAATTTCAAATCCTGCTGATGAAAAAGAAATTAATGATATAATTAAAAACTTAGGGTCCGGGTTTGAAAAAATTAAACTGTTTAATCCTGAAAATAAAAACGCTTTATTAATGGGTATGATAATGAAAAAGCTTCGTGGCAAAGTGCCTGCAAAAATTGTTGCAGATAAGATCGGGTTTAAGTAAAAAAGGGTATTAAGAGAGATGAATAAAGAAACAGCAATAAAAATATTTGAGCAGAAAAAAATACGCTCACATTGGGATGATGAGCGAGAAAAATGGTATTTCTCGATTATTGATGTAATTCAAGTTCTTACAGAAAGTCCCCGACCCCGGAAGTACTGGAATGCACTTAAAACCAAACTTAAAACTGAAGGTAGTGAGTTGTCCCAAAACATGGGACAACTGAAAATGATTTCTGGTGACGGCAAATATTACAAAACAGATGTTGCAGATACTGAGCAATTATTCAGATTAATTCAAAGTGTGCCATCACCTAAAGCAGAACCATTTAAATTATGGTTAGCAAAAGTAGCTAAAGAAAGAATTGATGAGATTGAGGATCCAGAAATCGGAATTGACCGCCTAATGGAAACTTATCTTAAAAAAGGATATAGCAAAGAATGGATCAATCAAAGACTAAAAAGCATTGAAGTACGTAAAGATCTAACTGATGAATGGGAAGAACGTGGCGTATCAAAAGGACAGGAATATGCAATCCTTACCGATGAAATTACAAAAGCCTGGAGTGGTTTTTCTGTCAAGCATTATAAATCTTACAAAGGATTGAAAAAGGAAAATCTTAGAGATAACATGAGCAATTTAGAACTGGTTCTAAATATGCTTGCCGAAGCAACTACAACTGAAATTAGTAAAGAAAAAAAACCAAAAACATTTGATGAAAATAAAACCATTGCAAATCAAGGTGGTACTATTGCAGGCAACACTCGCAAAGAAATTGAAGAGAAGACAGGTAAACGAGTTGTAACAAAACAAAACGCTAAAAATTATTTAAAAGATAAAAAGAAATTAAAATAATGGCTGATATAAATTTAGAAGATTACAAAGGTTACCGCGGAGTTGCATTAACAACACTACAAAAATTTAAAACACCAATCTGGAGTGATGTTGAAATTCTGACAGACGACGGAAGCTTTAAAGGATTGATTTTACCTCGCTCAGAAACTGCAGACGAATTTCATGTGGTTCTTAAAATGCCAATCGGATATAACATTGGAATCGCAGCAAAGAAAATTAAGGACGTAAAAATATTTGGAAGGCGAGAAGCGAAGTACAAAATCCCCGAAAAAGATTTTCCTTATGATCCTAAAAAACCGAGAGTAAAACTATTAGGAACGGGAGGCACAATTGCATCGCGATTAGATTACAGAACCGGTGCGGTTATTCCTGCTTTTTCACCGGGTGAACTTTACGGTTCAGTTCCCGAACTTGCTGATTATTGCAATCTAGAAACAGAAAAACTTTACGGTGAGTTCAGCGAGAACATAGGACCCAAACATTGGATAGGCATTGCACAGGCGATAGGAAAAGAAATTGAAAAGGGCGTTCAGGGAATTGTAATCGGACATGGAACAGATATTATGCATCACACAGCTGCCGCTTTATCTTTTATGGTCCAGAATTCTCCAGTGCCGATTGTAATGGTAGGATCCCAACGATCAAGCGACCGCCCATCTTCAGATGCAGCTTCTAATTTAATCCACGCAGTCAAAACAGCATCCGAAAGCGATATTGCCGAAGTAATGGTTTGTATGTTCGGACCAACTTCCGATATGTACGGCTTACTGCATCGAGGAACACGCGTAAGGAAAATGCACTCAAGCTATCGTTCAACTTTCAGAACGATTGGAGATATTCCTATTGCAACGGTTAGCAATGAAAAAATTACTCCGCTCCGCGAAGATTACAAAAGAACAAGAAATGATAAAGAGGTAATAATCAATCCGGTGTTTGAAGAAAAAGTTTCTATCGTTTATTACTATCCTAATATGCAGCCTGATATAATTGATTCGCTTATTGATAATGGTTATAAAGGAATTGTAATTGCAGGAACCGGACTAGGACATGTTAACAAACCAATGTATCCTGCTCTGAAACGCGCAAGAGAAAAAAATGTTGCAGTTTATATGACAGTTCAAACTCTCTGGGGATATGTGCAAATGTACGTTTATGATACCGGAAGAGATATGATGGAGCTTGGCGTTATTCCCGCCGCTAATATGCTACCGGAAGTTGCTTATGTAAAACTTGGATGGGCACTTGGGCAAACAAGTGATTTAGAAAAAGTAAAAGAGATAATGCTAAACCCCATTAACGGTGAAATAACAGAACGTGAGCCAAGCAACGGTTACTTAATCTATCAAGGCGGATTACCGGAGGTTGAAGAGTTTATAAAGCAGTATAGAAAATAGGACTAATAAAATTCCGTTCTAATAAATTATATCAGGTTAATGTGCAATACGGAGTTTTGTGTGGATGAATACTCTCAATTAATTTAAGTATAAATTCATCCACACCTGATGTGAAAGTCATCACTCCTTAAAAAATTTTATATATAATGAAATAGAACTGTTTCCATCACAGCGAAAGTCTTCAATATCTTTCGTTGAGTTAAAGTTTTCGTAGCTATAAACTACATCGGTCACAGAATTGCACACTTCGGGCCCGGAAAGTTCAAAAACAGTGTTATCACTAACATTTATTGGAATGTTGGCTGCAGTAAAACCTGTTTTCCAAATAATATTCGGAAATGTGTTTGTTACAAGCCCGGAAAATTGTATATCTGTAACCATATTAAGGGCACTATTTAAGGTAACTGTTATGGTATCATGAAAACTGAACGTATCACTAATTCCTGTATAACCGATTGAATCAAAAATACCGATAAAAGTATTCCCCGTAAAGGAACCAGAAACCAACTGTGAACCAGTGTATAAAGGTTCAGTTATAAAATAAGCTGTGTCTGCTGTTTGATAAATGAAATCTGCAAGAACATTTAAAGACACTCTGCATTTGTTATTTGTTAGATCAAATGAGCTGCCGCCTTGAGAGCCATTATTTACTTTAATTGTTAAATCAATTGAGGTCTTGCCTAAGAAGGGAGAGACCCCATTGGAGTTTACAAGTACTACAAGAAATTGTCTCATGTTATCAGAATAAAAGCCAGATAAGTTTTGAAGTTCAAAATCCTGGGCGTATGAACTTCCAAGAAAAACAGTATTTCCATTTTTAATCCCAAATACCAATAAAGACAAGCCCAACTCACTTCCAATTCCTTTCATACTGAGCCGCATATCATGCGTTTCGGTAAGACCCGGATAATTAAGATTAATTTTAAAGAGTTTTGCAGAAAGGTCCGGATAATCTCCTACTAATAAATTATTGGATGAATAAACTTTTTCTGTATCAACATCAGAACTTATCGTCCATTCATGCTGGGCACTATTAATAAAATAATCTTTTGGCAGATCATACACCTCATTATTTACATACTTTTTGAAAAAATCAGGATGCCATTCAATAAGCGGCTTGTTTACAGTTTGGATTAGGGCTTCCATTGGATCGCTATAAATTGTAATATTATTATAAGTTTTTGAAATACCCTGCATACCAAATGCTGCATCGTCGACCAAGTATTTTATTACACCAGATAAACCAGAGCCATGACTAATCTGTTGCTGCTTGTTTATTCCACCACCGGCCCGAATTCCTTTAAATGGAGCCATTGCATTTGATTCAAAATTGGCCGGATACTTAAAATTTATATTTTCTGTAAATAATTCTTCAGCATAATAAATCACAGCAGCATCCAGCCACCATCTATTTTCTCTTGGATAAAAACTTTCAAATCCTCTTTCGAGTAGCTCATCACCCATAGCCGTTTTAATTTCGGAATATTTATGCTGTTGTACATGACCCCAGCTAAGATTATATGATATTTGGCTTGGACTCAAAAGCCTGGATAAAACTCTATTCTGAAATTTTATCAATACATATTCAGTATCACCTTCTGCATAATAATTCAGATTCAATCTTTTAAAAATATTATACGCCGAATCAAGTTTGGCACCAACATCGACCACTTCTGAGGCAAGAGAGGTAGGGTAAGTAATAATGTAATGATTAGATAATGCCATAGCATAACTGGAAACTCCCTCAATAATTTTATCATAATCGTCTACAGTATTTAAAGAAGTACCATTTATTTTTCCTAATCCGGTGGTTGTGCCTTTTAAATCTGCAACAATATAGCCTGCAGAATCCGTTGCCTCTATCGGTTTATAACTTGTTGAAGCAGTTCCGCTCAAGCTATCAAAGACCTCTTCTCCAACAGCTATTAAACTAACTCCGGAAAGAGGTTTGTTATATTTTATTTTCAACTTTATTGGCTTGGAGTAACCAACAGGCAGCCCACTAATTTTGTAAGGTTTTGACACAGAATTACTGCCAAACGAACCATCATTTGCAACATCGGTTATACTGATACTGTGATCCTCATTAAAAGCGCCAGGAGGAATACTTAATGTAAGCTCATCATTTACTACGTCACCCCCGCTTGAACCAATAACTTCGGTTACACCCGGGTTAATTTTATCATCCGGTGCCGTCGCAGGGTCATCAGAGCAACTTATAAGAATAAAAAAAATGGATGTTGAGATGAGGCTTAATCTTAAAATGTTCTTCATTTCTCCTCCTTTTAATAGTCTGCACAAGGAGACTATTATTATGAAGTGCAACAACAGACAAAAACATCGGCGCTGTCAGCGGTTTATGGAATAGTATTTGTTTTTTATAAAAATAAACAGACGAAATGATAAATCAAAACAAGATTTGTCAGAAGTATCATTAATGGGCGATTGGCTCGGGTCATAGTTAGAGAGTCGCTTCTTTTATTACCAAGGCTAATATGATTCCTAACGTTGAAGAGTTTATAAAGCAGTATAGAAAATAGATTAATTATTTGCGACTTAGCGTCCCTGGCTGCCGACAGGCAGGTCTGCGTGAAAGATTTTTGTTTTTTGCAGAGACACTAAGACGCAAAGTTAAAATCACATATCTTTAAAAGTTACACCAGCCGGCAGTTCAAACATTTTAGAATCAACATTACCATCCTGCACTTTTGTCGCTTCAATTACAAAATCATTACCACCCATTTTGGTTGAAGATTTTATTAGAATGTTATTCCATGTCCAGCTGACCATGGGAGAATTTCCAAACTCGGCACTAAATTTTTTACATTCTTTCCCGGCAATAGTTTCAGTTCCAAGATCTTTTATTTTATATCTCTCAAGAGTATTGGGATCTGCCTTTGAATAATCTGTATTTGTAACATACCATGCCCTCTTTGTTCCCTCTGTTTTTCCTTCTTCATATGTGTAACTGAAGCCATCTTTTCTGATATCTATAGATTTTGATTTTGCTACTCCAAGATCAATTGATGTAATAGAAACTTCTTTTGCACCATAATCATCAAAGTATAATTCCTGGGTTGTGTTCATTGGTGCGTTATAAAAAATAATTCCCGACTTTATTCCATATCTATGATTGACCACAGGTACCGGCACTTCTTCTGTTGTTACAGTTTGTTGATCAGCACTTTCAACTTTTTGTTCTTCTGTTTTTGAACAAGCAATTATAAAAGAAAGAGCAAATAATGTGAATAATAATTTTTTCATAATGTAACCCGAACCTTTCTGTGAGGTATTACTTAATAGGATGTAATTAGTGATTTTGTTAAAAAATCTTTTTCATATTATTTCAGTTACGTGCAAATATTTTCTTAGTTCCATAGGAATGGTCTGTTTGTCATTCAAAAACTGCAAAACAGAAACCAGCTCCATAGGAGCGCCTGATTAACAGATTAATTAATAAACAAGTCGTCCCGATGGGACTTCATACTTATTGTTTGACTATTAATTACAAACGGTTTACTCCTAACGGAGTAAATTCATTTCTCTCTAAAAACCTAACAATATCATCTACAAGTTCCGTAGGAACGGACTGTTTGTAATTCAAAAACTACAAAATACAAAATAGCTCCATCGGAGCAACCTGATTCATTAACTTTACTCTTTTGGTTGATCAATCCACTCAAACAAATACTTTTCATCATATTCAACTGCAAATTTTTTAAGAAACTCTAAATATTCTTCCTTAAATGTTTTATTGGTATGATGTTGTTCCTGATTTAAAATGTATTTAATTACGGTATCAATCTGACTGCGTGAATAGGAAAACACACCAAAGCCTTCCTGCCAGCTGAATTTTCCTTTAATTAGTTTTGTGTCGTTAATAAATTTTGAAGAACCGGCCTTAATATCTCTAACAAGATCAGAAATACTGATTGATGGTTTTAACCCAATAAGTAAATGTGTATGATCGGGCATGCAAAAAATCGATAGCAGTTTTTGATCACGATTTGTAATGATGCCTGTAATGTATTTGTGAAGTTCTTCTCTTATTTCTGGGCGAATAAGATTTTGTCTTCCTTTTACAGTAAAGACAATGTGGATGTAAACTTGTGAATATGTGTTAGCCAATTAAATCTCCAGTAATAATATAGCTAAATATGGGCCGTCCCGATGGGACTTTTGTTTTGCTTTTATTATCCTATTACAAACAGCAAGCTCCTAACGGAGCAAGTTCAATTCTGTTTAAGAACTTAGCCTTTTCATCACAAGTTCCGTAGGAACGGACTGTTTGTAATTCAAAAACTACAAAACACAAACTAGCTCCATCGGAGCGTCCTGGAGTTAATAGATTATTTATTAAACAGGTCGTCCCGACGGGACTATTATCTTTCTGTTATTCTTTATTACAAACAGCTAACTCCTAACGGAGCAAATTCAATTCTCTTTAAGAACTTAGCCTTTTCATCACAAGTTCCGTAGGAACGGACTGTTTGTAATTCATGCAAAACAGAAACCAGCTCCATCGGAGCGATCTATAATATTTATTTTTAGATTTCTAACCTCTAGTTAAATGCCTGTACTTAATCCTATGAGGTTGATCTGCCTCAACACCTAATCTTTCTTTGCGTTTTTCTTCGTACTCGGTGTAGTTACCATCAAACCAAACAACTTTGCTTTCACCTTCAAACGCTAAAATATGTGTTGCTATTCTATCCAAAAACCATCTATCGTGACTAATGACCAAAACACATCCCGCAAATTTTTCTATTCCTTCTTCTAACGCACGCAGAGTGTTTACATCAAGATCGTTTGTAGGTTCATCAAGCAGAATAACATTTGCACCTTGCTTTAACATCATTGCAAGGTGCACGCGGTTTCTTTCTCCGCCCGAAAGCATACTAACTTTTTTCTGCTGATCTGCACCGGAAAAATTAAACTGTGCAACATAAGCCCGAGAATTTATCTGCCTGTTACCAAGCATAATTGTGTCTTCGCCATTTGATATTAATTCCCAGATACTCTTATCCGGGTTTAATGCATCTCTTGATTGATCAACATAAGACATCTTTACGGTTGAACCGATTTTAATATTTCCGCTATCAGGTTTTTCTGATCCCGTTATCATTCTGAATAAAGTTGTTTTACCTGCGCCGTTTGCCCCGATAATTCCAACAATAGCTCCGGGTGGAATTGAAAAAGTAAACTTATCAATCAGAATATTATCGCCATAAGCTTTACTAAGATTTTCTGTTTCGATTACGATATCACCAAGACGTTCTGCCACGGGAATGTAAAGCTCAAGATCCTTTTGTCCTTTTTCTTTTTCTTCTTTAAGCAGACTTTCATAGGAAGTAATTCTTGATTTAGATTTTGCATGTCTGGCTTTCGGACTCATTCTTATCCATTCAAGTTCGCGCTGTAAAGTTTTCTGTCTGTCGGTTTCGCGCTTTTCTTCAACGCGCAATCTTTCCTGTTTCTGTTCCAGCCACGATGAATAATTTCCTTTCCACGGAATTCCTTCGCCGCGGTCAAGTTCAAGAATCCAGCCCGCAACGTTATCAAGAAAATATCTATCGTGCGTTACCGCTATTACTGTGCCTTCATATTTTTGCAAATGATGTTCGAGCCACGCAACCGTTTCTGCATCAAGATGGTTTGTCGGTTCATCGAGTAAAAGTATATCCGGTTTTTGAAGAAGTAATCTGCAAAGCGCAACACGTCTTCGCTCTCCTCCGGAAAGAACCTTACACAAAGTATCTGATGGCGGACATCGTAAAGCGTCCATTGCCATTTCGAGTCGTGCATCAAGATCCCATCCGCCCATTGCCTCTAATTTTTCCTGCACTTCGCCTTGCCGCTCGAGAAGCTTTGTCATTTCATCATCATCCATCGGTTCTGCAAACTTTGCGTTTATCTCGTCATAATCCTTAAGAAGACCAACAACTTGCTGAACACCTTCCTGCACAATTTCTCTAACAGTTTTTGTATCATCAAGATTTGGTTCCTGTTCAAGATAGCCGATTGTGAAACCAGGAGATACAACAGTTTCTCCGTTTATGTTTTTATCAACTCCCGCAAGAATTTTTAGCAGTGATGATTTACCCGATCCGTTTAAACCGATAACACCAATTTTGGCTCCGTAGAAATACGAAAGGTAAATATTTTTTAAAATAGGTTTGTTGTTATAGAATTTACTTACCCCAACCATAGAGTAAATTATTTTATTTGGTTCGTTGCTCATTATGCTTTCTTTTGATTTCGTAATGTGTAAAAATAGGGAAAGGAATTATAATGTCATTCCCGCGAAAGCGGGAATCTCTTTAAAAATGAAAAATTAACAATTAGGACTTGAAGTCTTTTGTGGGCAGTGTGTAGTTCTTTATTTTGTTTTTATTTTTAACTCGATGGCTTCTTTAACAAGTTCTATGTTCTGTTTATCGTTCATCAAAAAAGTTAAAGCTATAGATTTACCAACCTTTTTGCTTTCTTTAATTTTTTTATCGAGCGCTTTTGAAATGGTATGTTTTGAAAATGACTGCACTGCTTTTTCACTAAAATAAAAAGTTATTTGGAATGCATTTGCAACAACAGCAAGCCAGAATATTGTTTTTGTTTTAAGTGTAACCTTTAACAGCCAGCTTTTGCCATCGTTGTAATATCTCCATTCTTCGTTCAGTTCAGGGTGATTTGTATGAATGAATTTGAATATTGAATTCCAGTTTGATTTGGATTTTTTAATGTGCGTGAAAATAATTTCTTCGGCGGGATAAATGTTTTTATCGGTTAAAACTAATTCTTCCATTTTTAACTTTCGGATTTTTTGATAAGCAAAAATAGATAATTAAACATTGAAGTTGGAGAATAAATATATGTGGGTTATTTTACTATCAAACAAAAGGACCGAAAATGAAAGTTCA
>CAVPND010000022.1:0-466663 GCA_963706055.1 uncultured Ignavibacteriales bacterium
TCAATATCTGATGATGCTCCAAGAGTTGTTCCAAGAACTAAAACATTGGATCCGATTAACTCTTCGTTATTACTTTTATCGGTAATCTTTCCGGCAATTTCTCCTGTCTGTTGCGCAAATAAACTAGTTTGCAACAAACCTAGAAATATGAAAAATGATAATTTTGATTTCAATATTATTAAACCGTTGTAAATTGATTTTAACATTCTCTCTCCTATATAAATTTGTTTTCTTCGACGCCTGAAAACTATAATTTGAATATTAAGGGAATGTTAAGGGAATGTTATGAGTTTGTTAACTAATTGTTAAGATTAGAAAAGATTTAAAAATCGAGGGGTTTTAATTTCAATATATTACTGCAGATAAATAACCAACAACTTCAGACTTATCTCCGGTTATATCTCCGGAATCACTTCGATTTAATACAAAAGATTTGTTTATATTTTTTAGTGACGCAGCCTTCATCATAGCAGCGATTGGACCACCGCCACAGGCTTCACAATTGTGGTTATCGAGATCTTTTAAAAGTTGGTCATAATCAAAATCATTTATCCGTTTTTCTACAACTGAATCTAATCGATCCGCGTCTTCTGATGAATAGAAATGCGACATATCAGAACTTGCAACAACAAGAGTTTGATCATTAACAATCTTCGATATTTTTTCAGCAAGTTCATCCACAAACATTTTACTTTGATCGCCCATAACTATTGGAATAATTTTAAAATCCTTTAATACAGATTGTAGAAATGGAATCTGAACTTCAAGTGCATGTTCTTGTCGATGTCCCTGGATGCTTCGAAAAATTGTTTTGCTATTTTCAATTAATCTATCAGCCAATTCCTTATCTATCTCAACAATTCCTAAAGGAGTTTCGTAAGCATCACCATCAAAAATTGATATGCCTGGAAAATACTCAGCATGACTTGGCGAAATAACAATTACTGTTTTATATGATTTGTCCTTTAGTAGATTATAGGCATAAGCAGCTGTTTTACCTGAATAAACATATCCAGCGTGCGGGGAAACAATTCCAAATACATTACTAAATCTTTTTTCTGTTTTTGCAGATTGAAGCATTATAGAAATATCTTTTTGCAATTTATCTTTTTCAGCAGGATAAAAATATCCGGCGACTTGCTGATGTCTGATTCTCATTTCCCTTTCTCCTTTTCTTCTTCGGAAAATATTTCAGCAGTAAAGACTTTTATTTTTAACATGCGTTCTTTCCAAAACTCACTGTAAAACCCTGATTTATTACAAAGAGCTGATAGAAATTGATCGCGATTCATTTTATGCTCTGTTGCAACCTGAGGAAGCAATAATCCTCCACCTCCCTCATCCAAATACAAACCGTGTTTGCCAATAATTATTTCATCATAATTCGTAATAGAAATGAACTTTGAAAGAATTGATATTTCAATTTTTATTTTTTCCAGTTCCGATTTTTTTAAAGCCGAAAATCTTGGATCGTTTACAGCAGCATGAATAGAAGCCGAACAGATTGTATCAAACAACGGTTCTCTTCCAATAATATATCCAATACAGCCGCGTAATTCATTATTAATTGTTAATGTTACAAATGCACCCAACTTTTCTTTCAATAAGGGATACTGTTCATAATCTGGTTGTTCGGGTTCCTTCCCATCAAATAAAGAATCTATTGATTGGCGAGCGGCTTTTAGAAGAATGTCCTTTTCTTCTTGTGAGATGTTCATATTTAAATACTCATGTTTTAAGAGATGACATCTTTCTGAAAGATGTCATTTCTAATATTTAAACCGATAAACTAATAACTTTGTCTTATCAACAATTAAAAACAAAAAATCATCTTTAACAAAAAACGAATCAGGCATTAGACTACCAAGATTTTTATCCAATGTTTCTTTTAATATGATTTTATTTTTTAATAAGTCAACAGCTATAAATACATTATCTAATAAGTTTGTTTTTGAAATTTCGTGATAATTAAACAGTAACAAATTTTCTTTTTTCAAGTAACTAACTTCGCCTTTAATTATATTTTCAGATAATATTTGTTGTAAATATATATCATAATCTTCTTCACCTAAATTCGTACGCTTATAATATTCGGGGAATAAATAACTCTGATCTGTAAATTGATTCTCAGCTTGTTCTTTTAACTGATTAATGACTTTATAATCATTACCAAAATCTTCTAAAATACTTCCATTTAAATAATCCAAGCTAAAAAATACTTTTGATTCAAACCTTTGTTGATAACAATATACTTTGTCATCATTTACAAAAGAAAAAACATAATTATTATTTTGCCAGAGTATAGTTTTGGATAAAACATCAAAAGCAATAATACTTTTATGAACGGGCATATCGGGCTTTGTATAGTTGTGAAAGAAAATTATATCCTTGTATATATTTTCAATTCCAATCCAATTTTTCTCATCAAGCTGAAAGTCTTTAAATAATTTATTTCCGGATTCTATTTCATAACAGCTAAAAAAAACTTCTTTTGTTTTTGGATCACGCTCTTCAATCACTAGTTTTTTATTTGCTGTTGGAAGAATCCTCCAGATTTGTTTTTTGTTATCGTGTTTGTATAGTTTTTTTAGTTTCATAGTTCCAATAAAGAAATTCTAAGCAAGTATAAACTTTGTTTTTAACTATTTAACAATCGAGAAATGTCATTTCGACCAACCTGCCTGCGGTATGCAGGAGGGAGAAATCTTTATCTAAATAATTAATAGATTTCTCGGTCGAGGACTCCCTCGAAATGACTAACTTAAATAAGTAATAAATTTAAATAATAGTTACTAATCTCTATCCTATCGGTTCAAATCGTGCTGTAAAATGGCGAAGCATAGGAGCTTCATAAGTAAATTTATATCCTTTTAGTTTTTCACGATTCTTAAAAACTTCAATTATAACTTCAAGCAAATAATCAATATGACTTTGAGTATAAACTCTGCGTGGAATTGCCATTCTAACAAGTTCCATCATTGCCGGGATGAGTTTTCCATTTTTATCATACTTACCAAACATAACGCTTCCAATTTCAACGGCTCTAACTCCGCCCTCCAAATAAAGTTCACAAACAATTGCCTGTCCCGGGTATTGATCCGCAGAAATATTCGGTAAAAATCTTTTTGCATCAATATAAATTGCATGTCCGCCTGGTGGTTCAATTATTGGAATACCCGCGGTAATCAGTCTTTCTCCCAAATATTCTACACTTCGTATTCTATATTGTAAATAATGTTCATCCACAATCTCTAATAAGCCTTGTGCCACAGCTTCAAGATCACGTCCAGCAAGTCCACCGTAGGTAGGGAATCCCTCAGTAACTATTAAAAGATTACGGCACTCCATTGCCAGTTGTTCATCATTCAGTGCTAAGAATCCTCCAATGTTTACAAGTGCATCTTTCTTAGCACTCATTGTAACTCCATCGGCATATGAAAACATTTCCTGTGCAATTTCTAATGGTGTTTTATCTTCATATCCTTTTTCCCGCATTTTTATGAAGTATGCATTTTCAGCAAACCTGCAGGCATCAAGAAAAAGTGGAATACCATATTTATTACAGACTGCTTTTACATCTTTAATATTCTGCATTGAGACCGGCTGACCGCCGCCTGAATTATTTGTAACTGTGAGCATACAAAGCGGAATATTTTCTACGCCTTTCTCCTTTATGAATGCTTCAAGTTTTTCAACGTCCATATTTCCTTTAAAGTCCGCACGAATTTCTGGATGTTTACCAACTTCATTTAATAAATCAACTGCTTCTGCGCCGCTAAACTCAACGTTTGCCCGAGTTGTATCAAAATGTGTATTGTTCGGAAAATATTTTCCGGCTCCGCCAACAATTGAAAAAAGAATTTTCTCCGCAGCCCTACCCTGATGAGTAGGAATAATAAACTTCATATTCGTTATACTTTTTATAACAGCCTCGAATCTGTAGAAGCTTTTTGAGCCAGCATAAGATTCATCACCCTCCATAATTCCAGCCCATTGTTTTGCACTCATTGCAGATGTTCCGCTGTCTGTAAGTAAATCAATAAGTACATCATCCGCTGGAAGTAGAAATGGATTATAGCCCGCTTCTTTAAGAAGCTTTTCTCTTTCTTCACGAGTTGTAAATCTTATTGGTTCAACTGATTTTATTTTGAATGGTTCGATGATTGTCTTGGGTTGCATAATAAACTCATTTATTAAAGAATTGCAAAAATTATATCGTAATTTAATGATCTTATCTAGAAAATGCTGATTTATCAATTATTATAATATGTAAAGTATACTTGACTTTTTGTAAAGCTTACTATAAATTGTGCTTGAGAATAAAATGAAGGAATCACCAAAATGAAAGACCGAATAAAAAACTTTTCTTTTCCTTATAAAACCGGCATTTTAATTTTTTCTGCTATAATGATTTTCTCTCCAATGATAATCCTCAACATTATAGGGTTTAAGAATATTACAGAAATAAATCCAATACTGGGGAGATTGATCTTTCTTATTCCTTCGTTGTTTGCTGCTATAGGTTTTATTTATTGTACTCTCGGTTATCATTTTCAAATTTTGCGTGGGGATGAACTTAAACTAAGAATCCATTTGGAAGCTTTGAACATATCTTTTACAACAGCACTAGTTTTTCTTTTTGCTTTGATTTTTGTTTTCCTAAACTTCTATCCAACAATGCTTAATTATTTAATAATTATCCTTGCCGTTGTAGCAAT
The DNA here is from genome assembly GCA_963706055.1 of uncultured Ignavibacteriales bacterium. Lineage (GTDB taxonomy): Bacteria > Bacteroidota > Ignavibacteria > Ignavibacteriales > Ignavibacteriaceae > IGN3. The sequence goes on from CAVPND010000022.1 coordinate 4,719, forward strand.
TGTGGCATATGTAATTGGAATTGAGTTTGTAAAGGAAAGGTATAAATGAAAAATGTCCTACACATTTTACGAGCCGAAAAAAGATATTCCCAGGATGATCTGGCAAAACTTGTTGATGTGTCCCGACAAACTATTAATGCTATCGAACGAGAAAAGTATGATCCAAGTTTGCCATTAGCATTAAAGATTGCGAAAATTTTTAATAAAAGAGTAGAAGAAATATTTTTTTTAGATGAAAACTAATTTTGGTTTATTAAATGTTCTTATTGCCTTTTGAGGAAATGATAAATAGTTTTCTGTGTGTCATTTCAAAAATAAACAGGAGAAGCAATGGAAACTGAAGATACAATTCAATCTGAAGAACCAACAACCGAAATGGAGGAACTTTCACATTCCGATAAGGTTATAGGCATCTTTTCTGAACCATCAAAAACCTTTCACATCACTTCACTTTTTCCTATTAATACAAAAGACTGGTTGATTCCATTATTGATCGTTTTTGCAATTGCGGGAATTATCAGAAGCGTTGCAATGCTTAATGACGATGTTTACTTTGAGGCGAAACAGCAGCAGGTTAAAATGATGGAAGACATGGTGAAAAATGGAACTCTTCCTGAAGATCAACTTGATTCTGCACTAGATAGAATAGATTCTCAGATGCAGTTTATGCGCGGGCCTATTGGATGGATAATTAATATTGTTACCACAGTAATATTTGGATCAATCTTTTTCTTTATAATAGTCGGGATATACTTTTTATGCGTAAAACTATTTTTAAAGGGTGATGGCAACTATAAGAGTGCTTTGGTAGCAAGCGCACTACCAATGTATATTTCAACAATTCAGATTATTATTACCGGCGTTCTTACATATATGATGGGTAAGATTTTTATGGACACTAGTTTTGCTGCTTTTGCCGGAACAGAACGATCAACTATTTTAGGGTTTGTACTCGCAAAAATAGATCCATTCAGTATTTGGTCTTATTCCGTTCTTGGAATTGGTTTAGCAAAAATGTTCAAATCAAAAAATACAATGAATTATATAGTTCTTGTTTTTTCACTCTGGATTATTGGTGGGTTAATCTTTTTCTTCCTGGGTCAGGCATTCCCATTCTTACGTAGTTTCACAGGCGGTTGATTAATAATTAATTTTTAACAAGGAACGGCATAAGTCGTTCCTTATTTTTTACCTCTCAGTTTTCCAATCCCAAGCACTATAGAATAAACCTAGCGGAGAAAAACTAATGTTTTTGATCCGTTTGTTGTATGCAATTATATTATCCGACCAAAAAAGAATTGTAACTGGTTCATTTTCTTTAAATATTTTACTAGCGCTTTTATAAATAGATATTTTTTTGGTTTCATCCAGTGACGGGCTTACTTCGTTTAATAATAGCTCAAGTTCCGGATTAGAAAAGCTTGAAAAATTCAACATCCCTTTATCAGGATCAGAACTCCAATAATGATCAAGTTTAAGTGGTATTTCGATGCTCCAGCCGGCAATCCAAGCATCGTATTTACGGGAAAGCAAACCATCAATAAATTCATTTCTTTCGACAAATTGAAGTTCTACATTAATTCCTATTTCCTTAAGATTATTCCTGATTATTGTTGCTGCAAATTCTCTTTTAGAATTTCCTGCTGCCGAATATATTTTAAACGAAAATTTTTGATTGTTTTTCTCAAGTATCCCATCCCCATTTAAATCTTTCCATCCTTCTTCTTCAAGCATTTTTTTTGCGAGTGATGGATTGTATTCAACATTTCTGAGCGAGTCATTAATATATGATTTAAATATCGGAGAAATCGGTGAATCATAAATTTCACCATATGTTCCAACAATTGATTTGAATATTTCGTCACGATTTATAGCAAGTGATAATGCTTTACGTGTTTTAGCTGAAGAAAAAAATCTACTGGGTTTATTTTGTTTTTTTAATTTTGCTTCGGGATCAATATGATTCCAACCTACATAATCGTAATCTCTTCCTTTTAGAGAACCAATTTCGATATTACTATTATTGTTTAGCTCATTGACCCTTTCAGATTTAACATCTTCAATAATATCAATTTCGCCTTTTTTCAGTTGGGTTAGTAAAGAATATTCATCTGGAATAATTTTAAAGATTATTTGTTGAATATTATCAGGATTAAATAGGTAACAGGAGCTATCTACCTGAAGGTGTATTTTTTGATCTCTATCCCATTTATAAAGTTTAAATGGTCCACTTGTTACTGGATTAAAATTAACTTCTGATGTTTCAACATCCTCTCTTTTTATATTACCGTAGAGATGTTTTGGTAATATTGCGTGATTAATATCCAGCAGCGTAAAGTTTTTATAATCCTTAAAAAATATTGAAACACTTATTGGTGAATTTTTTCTAAAAGTTTTTTCAAGATCGATGTGCAGATCTTCAGTAGAATAAAAATTATCAAACAATCCAAATAATCTACTGTTAACTTTTGGATCTGAATAGATATCAAAACTAAAAATTATATCATCAACTGTAATTGATCTGCCATCCGACCACTTTAAATCAGGTCTAATGTTTAGTGTTATAAAATTTGAGTCTTTATTCACTTCCCAGTTTTCCGCTAACATAGGTTCAAATTCAATTATTCCCAAGGAGTCATTCCAACTTTCAATTGCAGGTTTAAGAAAAAGCAAATCCATCAAATGCCCTTCCTGCAGATCAAATGCGAAAAGCGGACTTATTGTTGCAACATCTGATGTAGTGCCAACAACTATTATATCTTTGTTCTTCTCTGATGAATGAGAACAACCAGAAATAATACTCAGACAGAAAAAAGAAAATGCAAGTATTGTTAAGTAAAGAAATGTTTTTGTTTTAGGAGATGAACTTATAATTAACTTCATTTTTAAAATAATATTTTGTTAATAGTAGTTTAAATTTACCATTGTTAATAGTTAATTAGTAGTTTAAGAATTATTATTTATAAATGACAGTGAACGGATTAAAAAGATAGTATTATTAATATCCTAGATAACAAAGACAAAGCCCCCTGTGGAATAATTACGCTTAAAGATTATTTACTATTAAATTCCTTCAAAATCTTTTCGGCAGATTTTAAATGAATTTCAGCTTCAGTTTTTCTATGATCTTGCTTCAACAAATTTCCAAGTTCCTGTGTGCTTTCTGCTTTGTTATACTTGCTTTCAAAATCATCATTTAATCTGATGCTGTTTTCAAATAATTCTTCAGAAAGTTCAAAGTTATTAAGATTGGATTGGATTATGCCTTTTATTCTATAAATATCCGCTATTGATAGAGTATCGTTCAATTTACAGGCAATCTCCATAGCTTTATCTGTAAATGCATCTGCTAATTGTAGATTTTTTAGTTTTGTATAAACATATGCTTTTCCGATATATGAGACTGCTGAATTGGACTGATAATTATTTTCAATTGAAAGTGTGATGGAGCTATTAAACTGTTCAAGTGCTAAGTAGTATTCTCCCATCCGAGTATAAAGCATTCCAATATTGTGATAAACTCTTGCAACTCTGCTATTATCATTTAGAGTTTTAAATTTCTCGATTGAATCTTTGTAGTTCCAGATTGCTTTTTCGTACTCACCATAGATAGTGTTAATAATACCTATATTAGTTAAAATCATAGCTTGTGTAGAAAGATCATCACTTTCTTTTAGCATTACGAGAGCTGATTCAAAATGATCGATAGCCTTTTTGAATTCTCCTTTTTCGCCAAACAAAGTACCGAGCATATTTTCACACTTTGCAAAGCCTTTTGTATAGTTTACACTTTTGAAAGATGAGTATGCTTCTTCAAGATAAAACTCACAATCTTCCCATTGTGCCTGCGTCCAATAAATTTTTGAAATAAGTAAATTTGCCTCGCCGTTGCTAATTTTAAATTCTTGATTATTGCCTATTGAATTCTTAAGATCAGTTAATATTTCCAACGCAAAAGCCTGGTTACCTATTTTAATCATCAATTGCGCAAGTTCTAACAATAAACTATAATATTTTTCCTTCAGTAAAAGTCTTTCTGAAAGAGTAATTATCTTATCAACAATAACTCTTTCATCAACACCATCCGGCAATTGATAGTTTATATGCTGTTGATCTAGATCAGAGATATCAGCATCAATTTTCTCAAAAGATTTTGCATAGACTTTTACAGCTTTAATGAATTCGTCTGCATCTGATTGTGATAGAAAATTTATTAAAACATCTTTTACATGTGTAAGAATTTTTTCAGTATTATTGTTCATTTTAAACCTCTGCGGCATTTGAGTGAACAGTATCCACACCAAAAATCTGCTCGATCATTAAAACTTTTTCCTTCGCGTTTGTTTTTTTATAATAATCAAGTGCCTGATTTAAATAGTTAGTTGCTATCTCAAATTTTCCTTCTTCTCTGTATATAGAAGCAAGTTCTTCAGATGTTTCTGCAATATTTAATGCGTTGCGTTGTTTAGTATTAATTCTTAAGCTTATCATAAGGTAAGATTTTGCTGTTTGCGTATCGTTAAGTTGTCTTGCAATCATTCCTCTAACACGATAAATTTCTGCAATGGTCAACTTATCATCTAAATTGTGACTAATTGATAATGCTTTATCAGCAAATTCTTTTGCAATTCTTAGTTCTTGTTTTGATATAAGCACTTGAGATTTTGCTAAATATAATAGTGCAAGTGAGCTCCAGTATTGATTATCAATTGCAATTTCAATTCCCATATCAAAAGCAGATAAAGCTGATTTAGTATCATCAGACTGCAAAAAATTTGTTCCGATATTATGATATAATTCCGAAACTCTTTTCAGATCATTTATCTCTTTATAAATATTTAAAGATATTTCTAAGTGCTCCACCGCTTCATCAACGTTGCCAAGTATACTATTAACAATTCCAAGGTTTGCTTCTATCTTAGCATATAATTCCTTTTCATCTGAATTATTTGCAAAGAGTAAACTTTGATTAAAATATGTTTTGGCTCTTTCTATATCTCCCATTTCACCGGAAATTGAACCTAACATATTAAAGCAGTTTGAGATCCCAACATTATCGTTGGTTTCTTTATAAATCGATTCTGCCTCAGTTACTAAGGAAATACTTTGGGTCCAATTTGCTCTACGACTGTAGATATCAGCTAAACTAATGAGAGTTTTTGCTTTTAATGTTTTGTTTTTAGCTCTCTTACATATTTTGTTAAAGATTTCCTGTGCTAAATAATACTGACCAGAATCTTTACAAAGTTGACCAAGTTTAAATATAAATTCAAAAAAATCTTCTAATTCTAATCTCTTCTGAGCAAATGTAATTGTCCTGTCAATTTGCATTCGATTGCAGGTATCTTCCATTTTTATATTTAGTTGCTTTTTGTACAAATCACTAATTTGAGCAGAGAAATTTGTGTTTGAGACTAAATGATTTGACTCAAACATTAAATTTTGAAAATCCCCTTCAGCAAAATATTCCCTCAAGAGATTTTGAATCTCGCCGTTATATGTATTTACTGAGTTTTGCATTTTATATCTCTAATTAACTTTTTCTTATAAAACCATAACGTGAAAAGTGAGGCAATTTTGCTTTTTTAACTTCTATTTTGCCTTTATTAAGATCAACATCAATTTTATCATATTCACATTGATGAATAGTTCCATTGGATGACTGGTAAACAAAGTCTAAGTCATTAGAACTAATAATTCCTTTCAAATCGATACCTTCCAGCTTAAGATCGTATTCAAGAGGCTGGTCAAAAACATACGCTGGACCAAATGTGGTTAAAAGATTAATATCATCAATTTCAGTGGATATAGTCAAAGTGCCTGTAAATGAATTTTTATTCGCTTTTAGCTTTGAATCCACTTTAATTTTTCCAAAAGGTCCACCATCTATTTCATCTTTCAATTTAACTTCCCCGCCCTTAGAACCATCAATTAATTCTGAGGCTGAATATTTTTTACTAAGCTTAAAGCCATTATCGGGTAATGATACCAACCAGTTTGGTTCTTGTTTCTGAACTGTTAGTTCTGGAGAATTTAGGCTTGCTTGTTCTGAACAACCAATACTAATTAATAATAATACAATTATTGATAAAATTATGGATTTCATTATTTGACTTCCCTGCATTTTTAATGATTTTTTAATTAACAAAACCATAACGTGAAAAATGATTTAGTCGCGCATTGATAACCTGTAGTGTGCCAGTTGATACATTCATATTTATTGAATCGTATATAACACCGGTGATGGAACCATCTTGTGCTACATAAACGAAATTTAAGGTATTAGGGTTTACGTTTGATAAATCCAAACCGGAGACTGTTAAGGTGTATTTAACAGGATTATTGAACTGCATTGCAGGACCAAACTCTAAGGATGCTGTTTCTGTATTAAAAGTCTGGGTGATTGTCTTTCCACCGCTAAAAGCGTAAGCCGGAAATACTAACTGGGAATTAACTGTTACAGTACCAATTGAACTTTGATAAGTAAATTGCTCTTCAAAAGTACCCCCGTTATAACCATTAATGTACTTTGATTCTGTGTATACCGTCTCTACCGACAGTCCCTTAGGAGCAGGCATTTGTATCAGTTTTAACTGATGTGTTGTTGCTGTTCCTTCCGGAGCAGTGACATTAGCATCCGGATTACAACCCAATAGCAATGCTATCGTTATCAGGTTAATTGTTATGAACTTTTTCATTGTTGATCCTTTATGTGTTAGAGAATAAATAATTTATTATAAACTTTTTCTTACAAATACATATCTAGAAAAATGTGGTAATTCTGCTTTTTTCACTTTTATTTCTTGTTCATTCCATCTTATTTTACATTCATCGTAAAGAATAAATTGGATTGTTCCATCATTAGCTTGGTAAACAAAATCGGTACTTTGCGTTTGCATCAAAACCTAATCTGGAAAGATTAATGCCAGTATATTTAAGATCTAATTCTAATGGTAAATCGAATGTCATTTCAGGCGAAAATCTAATTGATCCTGATATTGGATCGGGGCTAATTGTTATATTTTTAATTCCGTTAAAAGAATTGGGTTTAATAGTTAAAGATGTTTGGATTGAGATTAAATTACCACCTGGATCAGTAAAAACTGTATCCAAAGTAATTTCACCACCAACAGAGCCATCAATTTCTTTATTTGCAACAAAAACATCATCTAAATCAAGCAAATCTATTCCAACGATCAAATCTAATATTAGATGAATCAGAAGATACTTTAATCAAATTATTTGCAGATAAAACAGAATCGTCGGAGGATTCGCAACCGGAAAGAAAAATCGAAAAGATAAACAGAACTAAATAACTTATAAATTTCATTGCAATTCCCGGATAATGTTAAACTTTATTTGAAATAGTTTAAGCTTAACAAATCACCACCAATGAAACTTTTCCCCAAACGTGAGCTCAGTTTTTCACTAATTGTGCCATTTGCTAAACATTGAGCTGAATTGCTTTTATTTAAAATTTTAGCTGATTATAAAATAATCGCGTATTCCAACTTGAAACAGAACTCTATTTTGTATCATTAAGCAACAACTTTTTGGTTGAGCTAAATATGAGAAGGCAATTCATATTTTTGTAAATTAGATAGATAACCATTTTAGAATCTTGCTTTAAAATCGTAAAAAAGTTTATGGACATTTTAGAAAAACTACCGATCGTAATTTTTGTAATCGATAAAAAAGGCAGAATCATATATTTAAATGACGAAGCATCTATATTTGCTGGAGAGAATAAACAGCGTTGCTTATCAAAAACTTTTTTAGATTTTATTGAAGATAAAAACAAACTACTCTTAATTCTTGAAAAATCTAATCAACAAAACCTTCCTCAATCTATTGAAGTAAAATTCAAGCGAATGAATGGTAAATCGGTCCATGCAATTCTTTCAATTAGCAAAGAGAATGAGGATTCTAATCAAACTAATTTTATTATTTCTTTAGTAGATATTACCAGTCAAAAAATGCAGACAGAACTGATAAAAGAAAATCAAGTTCGGTTTGAAAATATTGCCAACTCCGCACCTGTTATGATATGGATAACTGATGTAAACGGGTTATTTAATTTTGTTAATCAAATCTGGTGTGATTTTACTGGAAGAACAATTGGTGAGGAATTAGGATTAAATTGGGTGCAGGATGTACATCCTGAGGATGTAAAAAGCTTTATGGCGATTTATACAGAGGCACTGGAAAATCGAAATTCTTTTTCTCATCAGTTTAGATTTAAAAGAAGTGATAACTCTTACAGATGGCTTATGATTAATGGCATCCCGAGATTTAGTGATCATAATGATTTTTTAGGTTTAATTGGAACCTGCATTGATATAACTAATCAAAAAGATAATGAAGATTATATCAAAAAAATTAATAATGAACTTGAAAATGCCACAAAAAACAAAGACAAATTTTTTTCTATTATTTCACATGATTTACGAAGTCCGCTTTCCGGAATAATGTCTTTACTTGATATAATTGTTACTGATTATGATACTTTGGATGAGGATGAAAAAAAAGAAATTCTTATTGAGGCTGCAAAAACTTCAAAAAGCACATTTACCTTAATGGAAAATCTATTGGATTGGTCTAGAGTTCAAACTGGTAAAATGAGTTTTGAACCACAAAATATCTCACTGACATTAGTATTAAATAGCATTAAAAATCTTTACTACCAAAAACTTAAGGAAAAGGGGATCTCACTAAACTTTGAATTTGAAAAAGAATACTTTGCATATGCCGATTTGCAAATAACTGAAACCATTTTAAGAAATTTAATTTCTAACGCAATTAAATTTACACCCGAGTTTGGAATTATTCTTGTTTCATTTGATGATATGGACGACAGCATGATCGTTAAAATTAAAGATACAGGCGTTGGGATGGATGCTGATCAAATTTCAAAATTATATAAGCTAGATCTTTCATATTCAACTGTGGGTACCGCTGGAGAAAGAGGGACCGGGCTCGGACTAATCCTCTGTAAAGAATTAGTTGAAAAACAGGGCGGGAAAATTTGGATTGAAAGTGAAGTTGGTGCTGGATCAACATTCTTTTTTACATTGCCAAAGAGTAAATAAAGTAAACGTTACATAATACTTTGCGGGTCAACATCATAGTAAAGTTTTACATCCCTATATCTTGATTTTTTATTAAACTCAGTCCACGAATCTAAAATGGCTTTTCTTAATATTGCACCACCCGGATCTTTTTCTTTATTACCTTTTATTAGAATGTGGTACCGATAGTTGTTTAATAGTTTAAATATTTGCGCTGTGGTTGGGTCTGATATTTTTAGATAATTTCTATATTTGATAATTTCTTTATAAAAATCATAGGCTGCCCCTTTGGCTTTATCCATGTTTGTGTCTTTAGTCTCAATCAATGCAATTCTCGTAAATGGCGGATAATCCATTTGCTCCCTGTCGTTTCTTTCTTTTGTATAAAAACCTTTGTAATCATTTTCAATAACCTTACGCAATACAAAGTGTTTTTCATTAAAAGTCTGAATAATAACTTCACCTTCAACCTTGCTTCTACCAGCCCTGCCAGCAACTTGTGTAAGCAATTGAAATGTTCGTTCATCTGCTCTAAAATCAGGTAGCCATAATGTGGTTTCTGCAGAAATAACTCCCACTAAAGTAACACGTGAAAAATCAAGGCCTTTAGAAACCATTTGAGTTCCTACAAGAATATCGATATCACCTTTACTAAAATTCAACAGCAAATTGCTCAGATAAGATCTCTTTGTTATAGAATCAGAATCAATTCTTTCAATTCTTGCATTCGGAAAATAAAACTGAAGTTCATCTTCAACTCGTTCTGTTCCTGTTCCAAAATATTTAATATTTATGGATCCGCAATTAGTACATGCGCCGGGTACAGGTTTTATTAATCCACAATAGTGGCAGTTAATTTTATTTTGATTGATATGAAATGTCATAGGCACTGAACAATTTTCACACATCTCAACTTCACCGCAATCATTGCAAAATATTTGTGTAGAGAATCCGCGCCTGTTTTGAAGTATTATTACGCCTTCTTTCTTCTTTAAACGATCTTCTATCTTATCTATAAGAACTTTAGAGAATACGGTTTCAGATTTAGTTTTATTTTTTTCGTGAGCGATATTTACAAAGGTAATCTTAGGAAGTTTTGCATCATCAATTCTTTTAGGAAGTGAAAGCAGTTTGTACTTCCCTGTTTCTGCATTATACATACTTTCAATGGAGGGAGTTGCTGATCCTAGTAAAACAGGACAACTAAATATATTCCCAAGCACTACTGCACCATCTCTTGCATTATATCTGGGAATCATATCTGCACTTTTATAACTTGCGTCATGTTCTTCATCAACCACTATCAACCCGATGTTATTTAATGGAGCAAATAAAGCCGAACGTGCACCAATAACCACTTTGGATTTTCCATTTAGTACTCGTCGCCACGAGTCGTATCTTTCACCAGCAGACATTCGGCTGTGAATTACAGTTACTGTGTCTCCAAAATTGTTAAAAAATCTTGAAGTGATTTGGGGAGTTAGGGAAATTTCAGGAACTAGAATTAGAACAGTTTTATTTTTTGATAGAGTTTGTTTTGCAAGTTCAATATATACTTGAGTTTTACCACTTCCTGTTATTCCGTGTAACAAAAATGTTAAAAACTTGTTTACATTTATTGTTTCTGAAACTAAACCTACAACATCTTGTTGATCTTTGGTTAGAGAAAGCTTTAGATGCTCTTCTTCATAATGCTCTTTAAATCTTCGATCAATCTCCTTTTCAAATACCTTCACAAATCCTTTTTTCTCGAGCCCATCCAAAGAAGACTTTGAGGATTCTGTTTTATCTAATAATTCCGCAACCGGAAGAGAAGCACCTCTTGCTTCAATCATCTTTAGTAAAATTTTTACTTGCTTCGGCGATTTACGATCAAGCTCCGGAAAACTTGTATAAATATCTGCTATTTCTTTTGCAAGCTTAACAAACTTAACTTTTTTAGGTTTTACTTTTACCCCATGAACTTCATCAACGATTGTAATAGCACCAATATTATGCAATGAACGAATTTGTGAATAGATATTTTTTTTCTTCACAGATTTTTGCAGAGTAGAGAAACTCAACTCTTCACGCTTACTTAACTCTGATAGAATTTTATATTTTAATGAATCTTTTTTCTTTTCAGAATTAAGAAGTTTGGTAACAAAGTTTTTATCAACAACAATTTTTCTTTTTGTTTCAACATCTGTGCCCTGTGGAACTAATAGTTTTAAAGCCTCGCCAAGTGAACATAAATAATATTCTGAAAGCCAATTATAAAACTTTAATGTTTTACTGGTAAAGATTGGTTTATCATCTAGAATATCAGTAATCGCTTTTATTTCATCCTTTTTTAATGAAACAGAAATAGGAACATTTATTATAAAACCGGTTAATGTCCGTTTTCCAAATGGCGCAACAGCCCGCACTCCAACTTTAGCAAATTCCTGCAATTCCTTAGAAACTGAGTAGGTAAAAGATTTCCTGAAAGGTAGTGGAAAAACAATCTCAACAAACATTAGTTTTCTTTCAGATAATACGGTGCTAAAGATTTCAGACCTTCTCTATTTGTATCGTCGCTATACATTTTAAATTTTAAAGTATTTATGGATTTATCCCAAATAATTCGTTGATATTCTTCTGTTTTTGTTACTTGCCCATTTGTTGAGATAATACTGTCTTCAACAGGTATTGTCAAATAGTAATATGGATCCTCAAATTGCAATCCTTCAACTTTACTAATATCTGAAAATTCATAATGAACAATTGCATTTAGTTTTTCTCTTTCAACTGTAATATTTCTTGAAGTTATTTTTTTTCCTTCTGTTTCCATTTCTTTTACAAAGTCTGAACTTTTTAATCCAAACTCTAAAATACTTTTTACATCTGCATCTATTAAATCTTTAGATGAAGCATCAGTATTGATGTCTTCTACAATTACTAAAGCGGTTCCTGTACCATCATCATTAACATTAACTTCATAAGAAACTGATTTGAAGACAATACATCCATATAATTGAGTAATTAATATTAACCCTATGAAATAATATATTTTTTTCATTTTTATCCCTTAAATTTTTCTGTGTTAAAAACATAGATCAATTAACAAAGTAGAGGTGCACTTATATTGTTTTTTAGAGCCTTAAACAAAATTTGATTCTAATTATTAAAAAAAGCACCATATAATCAAAGCAAATTACTTAATTGTTTTATATTTTAATATATGAAATTTACCTCTCTAAAAAGTCATGATGGATCAATAAGACAACTCTTTGCAGGGATTATAATTCTTGTTATTACAATACTTACAGGAATACTCGGCTACATGCTGATTGAAGGCTGGAGTTTAACCGATTCACTTTATATGACTGTAATAACCATAACAACAACCGGATTTCAGGAAGTTCATCCATTGTCCGATGCAGGACACATTTTTACGGTTTTAATTCTTATTACAAGTGTAGGTACAATCTTTTTTATTGGGGGAACCGGAGTTCAATATTTAATAGAAAGTAAATTTATCAGGAGACGCAGAATGATAAAACAGATGGAGAAATTTAAAGACCATTATATTGTTTGTGGATTTGGCAGAATGGGATCACACATCTGTGAAAAACTTGAAGAAGCTAAAGTTCCATTTGTTGTACTAGAAAATAATCCTGCAAATTTTCCTAAGCTTGATGCTTTAGGACATATTTATGATAAAGGTGATGCAGCAAGCGACGATACGTTGCTTCGAGTTGGAATTGCAAAGGCTAAAGGTCTAGTCGCTGTCTTATCTACTGATCCTGAAAATGTCTTTACAACATTATCCGCCCGTGTACTTAATCCTGCTATTTTTATTGTGGCTAGGGCTATTGATGAAGATACAGAATCAAAATTAATAAAGGCAGGCGCAAATCGTGTTGTTAAGCCTTACGAACTTGGCGGCAGCAGAATGGCAGAAATCGTTTTAAGACCCGGTGTACTTGATTTTATTGATGTGGTTTACGGAAGCAAAAAAGTTGATATCCACATCGAAGAAATAACAGTAAAACAGGGATCAAAAATGCATAAAAAAACTTTAGCAGAACTTCCTTTACGAACAGAGTTTAATACAATTATTGTTGCCATTCAAAATGAAGAGAAAGGACTCTTTATATATAATCCCAAAGGAGATACTATTGTGGATGAAGGGAATAAACTCATAGCAATCGGTGAAGAAGCCAACCTTGATAAACTAAGAGAATTTTAATTTTTATTTTACCGCTCTTTCTAGTAGATAATATGTCTGTTTCTCGGTATCGAGCTCTGCAAGTGCTCCGAAAGGAATTGTAAATTTATCTTTTACATGACCAAAAGACATTCCATACACAACAGGAATTTTTAAGCTGCTAAATCTATCTTTAAGAACTTCCATTAAGGTAAATGATTTTGAAGTTAGTGCAGATTCTTCTTTCACTTCACATTTTCTAAAAATTCCCATCATAATTCCTGCAGAGTTTTTAAACTTGCCTGCTTGTATCATTTGAGTAAGCATTCTATCAATACGATAAGGTTCTTCACCAACTTCCTCAATAAAAACAATCTTGTTTGAGTAATCTACATCAAATTCCGTCCCGATTAGAGAAACCATTATTGACAAGTTACCACCGACAAGTCTTCCTTTCCTTTTTCCTTTTACAATAGTTGTAACACCATAAACATTTTCATCATCGCCGCTTGTAGAATTTATAAAACTTGATTTACTCTCAGGACTCATTAAAACTTTTTTAAAATTGTTTACAGAAAATTCATTAAAAGTTGATGTTCCAACAGGGCCATGAAAAGAGATTAAACCAGCTTTTTGATAGAAACTATATAGAAGTGCTGTTATATCACTATAACCAATAAGCACTTTGGGATTATTTCTAATTACATCATAATCCAACATTGGTAAAATACGCGCACAACCATAACCGCCGCGAGCGCAAACAATTCCCTTGACACTTTTATCAGAAAACTTTTCCATTAAATCTTTTGCACGATTTTCATCTGTTCCAGCAAAATATCCATTTTGTAAAAGTACTTTTTCAGAATAGGTAGTTTCAAATCCTAATGCTTGAATATTATTAATTGAATCTTGAAGTTCGCTTTCTGAGATGTAACTGCCTGGCGCAACAATCGCCAGTTTATCCCCGCTTTTTTAATTTTGGAGGTTTGATAATTGCTGGTTCATCAAGTAAAGTTGATTTTGCAACGGATAAAGGACTGATTACAGCCGCACCAACCGAGGCAACAGAAATTGATTTGATAAATTTTTTACGGTTCATTAATATTTACTTTTCTTAACTAGCATTTTATTCTAACGTCAACAGCAAAGATTTTATTATCGGCAGTAATCAATAAAGGATTCAAATCAACTTCAGTTATTTCCGAATAGTTGACAATCATTTGTGCCAGATTTTTTATTACTGATTTTATTGCGCTTATATCTACCGGTTCCTCTCCTCGTACACCTTTAATAATTTTTCCAATCTTTGTTGAATCAATCATATCATCTATATCATTTTCTGTTAAATATGCTGATCTCATTACGGTGTCATCAATATACTCCACATATTTTCCACCCGATCCAAACATTATCATAGGGCCAAAACTTGGATCACGAAATGCTCCAATTAATAACTCAAACTTTGTTTGTAAAAATGGCTGAACTAAAAACGAATCGAGTTGAATATTCTTCGAACTGAAATTCCAAATCATCTCTTCAGCAGTTTTTATAAGATTTTCCTTTGTTTTGATATTAAGGGCAACACCTTTTAAATCAGTTTTATGAATAATTTTTTCACCCACAGCTTTTAAGACTATTGGAAAATGAATTTCTTTTTTCGAGAGTTCTTGTATACTTAAGATTTCATCCTTAACTAAAGGGAGTTTGTAATGATTGCACAATTGTGCTACTTCGTTCGGAGATAAAAATCTTCCAAATTTTTCAACTAGTTTAAAGTCTTCGATTGATTCTTCAAGTTTGATTCTATTGGCATTTGATTTTTTATTATTAAAACTTAACATATTACTAATAACAACAGCAGGGTCCTCGGGTTTTTTAAATAAAGCTAACTTAGTTACAGAGTTAGTTCTATACTCCTGCCAAAATTCAGGCAACGGCATCACAACTTGAAAGATGGGTTTTGTAGATTTGATTTCATTTATACCTTCGATAACAGGCAGTGCCTTTACCATAATCGGTTCCACAAAAACAGAAATCACAGAATCCACATTTTTATCCTGAACAAGAATTTCATTTACAGCTTTAAACTGTTCAGCAGTTCCACCTGGAAGAAGATCAACAGGATTGTTTACACTTCCTTCAGGATGAACTATCACTTTTAACTTTGATTTTGTTTCTTCAGTTAATTCTGCTAATGCAAGATTATTTTTTTCTAAAGTATCAACGGTTAAAATTGCTGGTCCTCCAGCATTTGTAACAACTGCAACCCGATTGCCGTTCGGGACCGGAAAGTCTTCGAAACCCTTTGCGGTGTTAAACATATCATTTAAATCATCAGCACGAATAATTCCGAATTGCTTTAATACTGCATCAACAACTTTATCGCTACTGCCAAGTGCTCCTGTATGTGATGAAGCTGCTTTTATACCACTCGAAGTTCTTCCACCTTTTAACACAATAACGGGTTTTGTTATCTCATCATTAGCAAAATATTTGATGAATTTTTCACCATCAACAAAACTCTCTAAATAATAAGTAATAACTTTAACATCATCACAGTTTTGCCAGAACTGAAGTAAATCATTTTCATTAACATCTGCTTTATTACCAACACTAATAAACTGCCCAAAACGAATATCAGTTTCACGTAATGAATTTAGCACTGCTGCACCAATAGCCCCGCTTTGAGAACAAAAAGCCATAGTTCCAGTTTTTGGTTCTTCGGCCACAAATGTTGCATTCATTTTAACTGAAGGTAGAGCGTTAATAATACCCATACAATTGGGTCCAACCATTCGAGCATTAGAATCACGAACAAGTTTTAGAAGCCTTTTTTCCGCCTCAGCTCCGTCTTCACCGGTTTCTTTAAATCCTGCAGTTATAAGAATTATTGCTTCAACTTTTTTAATTATTAATTCTTTAATTGTTTCTTCAACAAACTGCTTGGGTACCATTACAATCGCGAGATCAATTCTGAAATTAATATCACTTATACTCGGATAACATTTAAATCCAAGAATTTCATCCGCTTTTGGATTTACAAGCGCAAGATCGCCGGTATAACCATATTGTTTGACAGATTTTGTTAATTCGTAACCAAGACTTTTAGGTTTTGAAGATGCGCCCACGATGCATATTGAATCGGGGTAGAAATAATATTTGAAAACTGATTCCATAACTCCACAATAATATTTTTTGATATAACAAACTTAAGGGAAAGCGATGAGATTTTTGAATTAAGACTTAAAAAATGTGAGAAAAATTTTTGGGGCGAATATTTTTAAAAATATTATTAAATAATGTATGCGGAATTTTGATCGATCTTTCCGCAAAGAATTTACCCGCTCGTACCAAATAACGGCAAGCCACCCAAGCTGTTATTAGTGCTGCGGGTAAGTTTGTTTTAATGTGATAGCGAATTACAAATAATACAACATGTCAGTTTGTTTATTCATTCTTAGCATTTTATTTAATCTAA
Source organism: uncultured Ignavibacteriales bacterium (assembly GCA_963706055.1). Classification (GTDB taxonomy): domain Bacteria; phylum Bacteroidota; class Ignavibacteria; order Ignavibacteriales; family Ignavibacteriaceae; genus IGN3. Next base: position 21,436 of record CAVPND010000022.1, read on the forward strand.
ATAAAACTCTTGATAATTCCTTTTGATCCTTATATTTAGGTAATGATTTATGTCTATTTATTTTTAATTAGTTAATATCATAATGTACAAATACAGTTATAACCTCTATGATAATCCCAGATAAGATTACTGCATACTTAAATAAAAGAGCATCAAGTATTTGGCAAATAGAAAATGATTATCCCAAACATTTTCAAATGATAATGGTTGTTCCTTCCATTGCTGAATCTGATAACCTTCCAAATTTTATCAGGTCTTTAGAGCAAAATGATAAGCTTGAATTACATAATACTCTTTTATTAATAGTGATCAACAACAGTTTTGCAGCAACAGCAGAGACTAAAAAAGATAATCAGGATAGTTTAGCTTATTTAAAGAAGTTAAAATCAAAATTACAAATTTCCTTTATTGACGCTGCAAGTGTTCGTAAAGAAGTGGATGTACAAATTTGCAGGAGTTGGATTAGCTAGAAAAATAGGAATGGATCTGGCGCTTACTAAATTTGATTACTGCTCAATAAATAAAAAAATTATAATATGCACTGATGCTGATTGCATAGTTGATTCAAATTATCTTTCTGAAATATCGCAGGAATTCAACCGAAATAATTATGAAGCAGCTGTTGTAAATTTTGAACATGATATTGCGGGTAATGATGAGGAAACAAAAGCTATAATCTGTTACGAAATATTTTTGAGATACTATGTTCTAGGATTAGCATATGCTAAATCAGATTATGCTTTCCATACGATTGGCTCGACAATGCTTTGCACACCAGAAGCTTACGTTAAGGTAGAAGGTATGAATAAGCGCAAAGCTGCAGAAGACTTTTATTTTCTAGAAAAACTTGCAAAGATTTATCCAATAGGTGAGATTAAAACAACATTTGTTCATCCTTCTAAGCGAGGCTCGTGGCGTGTACCATTTGGAACCGGTAGAAGTGTTGATAGATTTTTGATGAATACTAAAGATGAATATTTGCTCTATGATCCTAAAAGTTTTGCAGTACTAAAAACCTGGTTAGAAGTTTTTTATGACAAGTCTTCAAGTCAACCTGAACTTGTTTCAGGTTCTTCAGAATTTATCGATACGAACGAGGAGATTCCGAAACAAGTTCGGAATGACATAGTACAAAACCAAAGTTCATTATTTAAGATTTCCAAAAATATTCATCCTGCATTATCACAATTTCTTGCGCAACAGGACTTAGAATATTTTATAAATACTGTGATAATTAATAACAGTAATCCAGCTGAAATTGAAAAACAAAAGCATTTCTGGTTTGATGCCTTTAAAACATTAAAACTAATTCATTATCTTCGTGATGACGGCAAATCCAAATATAAATATGTTTGATGCGCTTGATGAACTTTTTAAATTGATGAATATTAATAGTTCTATCAAAAGAAACTCTGTTGTTCCAGATTTAGAAATCCAAAGAGAATATTTATTATTGCTCAGAAAAATTCAGAGTTAAAATGATAATTAAAACCAATCCGGATGAATTTGAAAATTTTGTTCTTGATGCTTCCAACTTTAAAGGAAACTGTGAAGCTGTTTACTTTCCTGAAACTGTAGATGAAATTGTTTCGATTGTTAAAGAAGCAAACACAAATAAAACCAAAGTTACAATTGCCGGAAATGGAACTGGACTTACTGGTGCGCGTGTTCCACAAAACGGAATTGTTATCGCAACCGATAAACTGAATAAGATTCTCGAAATAAATCCAAAAGAATTTTATGCTTTGATTGAACCAGCAGTTTTGCTTTCAGATTTTCAAAAAGAACTAAAGCAGCAAAATCTTTTTTATCCTCCGGATCCAACTGAAACTAATTGCTACATCGGCGGAACAGTTGCAACAAATGCTTCCGGCGCAAAAACATTTAAGTATGGACCAACACGCGATTATGTTATTGGTTTGCAGATTATTCTTCCTGATGGTGAAGTGATTGATCTTGAACGAGGAAAACAAAAAGCAGTTGGTTATGATTTAGCTTTAACAACTCAATCTGGTAAAAATATTTCTCTGCAAATTCCTGATTATACTTTTCCTGCTGTTAAAAATGCTTCCGGTTATTTTGTAAAAAAAGATATGGATGCGATTGATCTGTTTATCGGTTCTGAAGGTACGCTTGGTATTATTACAAAGATTAAACTTAAACTTCTTCCACAACCTGAAGATACAATTTCCTGCGTTTTATTTTTTGAAGATGAAACTACTGCTCTAAATTTTCTTGAAGAAGCAAGAGACAATTCATATCAAAATAAAAAGAACAATGTTAACGATAACATTAACGCTCTTGCACTTGAGTTTTTTGATGAACGTGCATTAAAGTTTTTAGCAAAAGATTTTTCTGCAATTCCGGAAAATGCACAAGCCGCAATTTGGTTTGAGCAGGAATCAACTTCCAATTCTTTTGATACTATTCTTGAAGCGTGGAATGATGTTAATGCAAGCGCACAACGTAAATGAAGAAACAGCCTGGTTTGCTTTTAGTGATGCAGATAAAGAAAAGATAAAAGATTTTCGTCACGCAATTTCCTGGAAAGTTAATGAGTACGTTGCAAGAAATAATTTTAGAAAACTTGGGACTGATGTTGCTGTTCCTGATAAAGTTTTCCGTGAGTTTTATTTTACTCTGCAAAATTGGGCAAAGCAAAGCAATATTGATTTTGTTGCTTATGGTCATTTTGGAAACTCGCATATTCACTTAAACTTTTTACCAAAGAATGATGATGAGTTTAACGAAGGCAAAAAACTTTACAAACAAATTTGTGAAGAAGCAGTAAGGCTTGGAGGAACGATTTCCGCTGAACACGGAATTGGAAAAGCTAAACGCGATTATCTTTTAATGATGTACGGAGAAACTAACATTCGAAAAATGGCAGCACTTAAAAAATCTTTAGATCCAAATCTTGTACTTGGAATTGGAAATATTTTTGATGAAAAATATCTAATCTAATGTTTAAAAAGTATTTACATGGACTAACAATCTTTATTGCACTTTATGTGATTGCAGTTAGTTGTAACACAACAGAACCGCCTATCGTTGATAATATACCTGCCGGAAAACGAGATTATGTTTGGTCAATCGATAGTGTAGATTATGGGAATCTTCCAAGTCTTATCCAATTAGAATCTATTTGGGGAAGTTCTCCGACAGATGTTTGGGGTGTTAACGGTGATGCATCTGATGTAAGAGATTGCCTCTGGCATTATGATGGTGTTAAATGGTCAAGAGCAACTGAAGGTACACCAATTACCGCAGGTAATGGTAATAAAGTTGTTTATTCTGTTTGGGGAACGGCACAAAACAATGTTTGGGCATTTGGCAGAAAAATAAATTTTGGTACCTTAATGCCTTTATTATGCATTACAATGGAAACCAATGGATTGAGGTAACTCCTAGCAAATATCTCTGCATTAAATATAAATCTGTATTGTGTTTATGGAACAGCAGCAAATAATATTTGGGTTGGTGGTTATGAATATGCTTTGCATTTCGATGGAAGCAATTGGAATACCTACAAAGTTGCTGACAGCATTATTGTTGGTTCAATTTCTGGAAATGACAAATATTTATATTTAACTACTTTTAGTCCTTGGAGTGACAATGCACCACATAATCTCTATTTATTCAAAGAAGAATATTTTTTAATTATTGACCAATCTCCGGTTTATCCAATAAAATTTGGGTTAGGGTTGTGGATAAAACAAAACCAAATCAAAACATTTGCTGATGGAATAATTTCAAACTCATTAAAAGAAGATGGAACAATTAGTACTAATAATTGGTATCGTGAAATTACGACATTAACTTTTCTCGGTGGAAGGGGTGCTTATCAAATCCAATCAATCAAAAATGTATTTGCTGTTGGTCAATGGAATTTGATTTATCATTTAATGGAACAGATTGGGTAGGATTTATATTAATGTTCCTAATCACACTGTCGATCCTTTAGCCCTTTTTTGGGGTGTTTGGACAGATGGAAAGGAGGTTTTTATTTCAGACACAGAAAATGGAATTATTTATCACGGAAGATAGTCTATGTCACACTTCGACAAGCTGAGTGTGACAATTACTTTCCAATCTTATAACTCGTACCTTCTTTACTATCCTGCAAAACAACACCAAGCTCTTTTAGTCTATCACGAATTGTATCTGAAAGCTGGTAGTTTTTATTTTGCTTTGCTTCAGTTCTAAGAGTAATAAGCAGTTCAATTAAATCATTTACAAGTTTATCATCACCAGTAGTTGTTTTGTTAAAATCTACAATGCCAAGAACATTTTCTGCCGTTTTTGTTAGAAATGTTTTTACATCATTATAAAAGTTAATATCAACATTTTCTGTGGAGGCAATAATTCTGTTAACATCTTTCACAAAATCAAAAATAACCGCAACTGCTTGCGATGTATTTAAATCTTCATCCATCGCTTCTTCAAATCGCTGGTAGAAAGATTTGAAATCAAATTCAGTTTTAACACCCTGCCTACCGGCAGGCAGGCGAGAATTATTCTTCTTTATCTCACTCATTAACCTTATCAACAAGATTTGTGATCTTTTCCAAACCTTTTTCTGCTCCGGTTAAAAGATCATCAGTAAAGTTTAATGGTCCGCGGTAGTACGCCTGAGCAAAAAACATTCTTATTGCTTCAGCAGAATATCTTTTTAACACATCTCTTGCTGTAAAAAAGTTACCAAGAGATTTAGACATTTTTTCTTCGTTGATATTCAGAAAACCAAAATGCAAGCCAGTACTTTACAAATGGTTTCCCATTTGCGGCTTCACTCTGTGCAATTTCATTTTCGTGATGAGGAAAAATCAGATCATTTCCGCCGGCGTGAATATCAAATGTTTCTCCAAGATGTTTGCAGCTCATTGCAGAGCATTCAATATGCCAGCCCGGACTTCCCTTGCCCCACGGACTTTCCCAGTAAGGCTCACCTTCTTTTGCTTTTTTCCATAAAGCAAAATCTAACGGATTAGATTTCTCTTCGTTAATTTCTATTCGTGCACCGGATTCAAGATCTTCAATATTTTTTCCGCTTAATTTTCCATATTCACTAAAATGTTTTACATCATAAAAAACATTTCCATCTTTATTATAAGCAAACTTTTTATCCTCAAGCTGTTTAATCAAATCGATTATCTCACCCATATGCTCGGTAGCTTTTGGATAAACATCTGCTTTTTTAATTTTTAGTTTTGTTATATCATCAAAAAAAGCATTGATGTAATCATTAGTAACTTCGTTTGGTTTTCGTTTTTCTTCATTAGCTTTTTTAATAATCTTATCATCAACATCGGTAAGATTCATAACAAATTTTACTTTGTATCCTTTGTATTCAAGATATCTTCGCACAATATCAGCCATAACAAAAGAACGTGCATTACCGATATGAAAGTAATCATAAACAGTTGGTCCGCACATATAAATCTTAACTTCATTTGGAACAATAGAAATAAATTCTTCAACTTTTTTTGTTAGAGTGTTATAAAGTTTTAACATAATAATTGTTTTTTGTTTGGTAATTGTTTGTGCAAATATAATGAAAATGAGAGATTGATTATTGATTTATAATAATTGTCATTTCGACCAAAGGGAGAAATCTGAATATTATTGGATAAAAGATTTCTCAGTCGAGGACTCCTTCGAAATGACAGAGAAAGTTTTTCTCCTGCTATTGTTTTAATTTTTCTAAGAGCAGTTTAAAATCTTCCGGTAAATCAGAATCAAATCTTACAAGTTTATTTGAGTGAGGATGAATAAACCCCAATGTTTTTGCGTGTAATGCCTGCCTTGGCATTAATTCTAAAAGATTGGTAATTCGGCTTTTTAATTTTGGCAATTCATAACCTGAATGAATTTTATTTCCACCGTAAGTTGGATCACCAAAAATTGGTTTACCCATTCCTGAAAGATGCACGCGTATTTGGTGGGTACGGCCAGTTTTTAAATTAAGTTTTAAATAAGATGTAAATTCAAACTCTTCAATTACTTTATAAAATGTAGTTGCATCTTTTCCTTCTTTATCACTAATAGTAAATTTTTTTCTATCACTTTTACTGCGAGCAATCTTTGTGCTGATCACACCTTCCTTTTCTTTTAACTTGCCCCAGCAGATTGCGTGATATTCTCTTTCTATGGAATGCTTTGAGAACTGCGCTGCTAACTTTGCGTGAGTATAATCATCCTTTGCAACGACAAGCAAACCGCTGGTGTTTTTATCTATGCGGTGAACAATTCCAGGTCTTCCTACTTCATTTACAGAACTTAAAGATTTAGTATGATGCAAAAGAGCGTTAACAAGGGTGCCTGTATAATTTGCATAAGCAGGATGTGCAACCATTCCCGCAGCTTTATTTACAATGATGAAATACTCATCCTCATAAACGATATCAAGAGGAATTTCTTCAGCCTCAACATCTTCGGGTCTTGGTGAAATTAATTGAATTGCTTCAACTTTATCAAATGGTTTTACACTGTAATTTGCTTTAACAACTTTGCCGTTAACTTTTACGAGTCCGGCTTCAATTGCATTTTGAACTTTAGAGCGAGTTGTATTTTCGATATGATGAGTAAGAAATGTATCTATGCGTTCTTTTCTTTTTCCTTCGGGAACATCAATCAGAAATTTCTTTTCGGATATCAGTTTGCTCATTATGTGAGCCTTCTTTCATTAAATCTGAACCATTATTTTTTATTTCTGTACTTGATATTTCTGAGCCTGAAACTAATTCTGATGTGTCTGCAACTGCTAACTTATTTTCAATTTTTTCATCTTCATCTTGATGTTTTTTATAGAAGAAGACTAAAATCAAGACTCCTATTGTTACTGCTGCATCTGCAATATTAAATACGGGCCAGCGGTCGTAGCTTCTGCCGAATAAAGTGAAGTCAAAAAAATCGACATCAAAAAAATCAACAACTTTTCCGTAAAATAGAGGCGAGTAATCAAAAAATAATCCGTAAAAGGTTCTATCTATTAAATTTCCAATAGCGCCACCGAGAATTAATGCAATTGCTATTTTAAGGCTCCAGCTTTTATCACGAATAACATAGAGATAAAATATCAAGCCAATGCTAGCTACGAGTGAAAAAATTGAAATTATAAGTTTGAAACTGCTTCCGGGGTCATAGCCAAATGCCATTCCAGGATTTTCAACAAAGGTAAATCTAAAAAAATCACCAATTACAGGTATCATTTGCCCAAGATACATTCCCTCATAATTAATATTAAGAAATGGAATCGAGAATCCTTTAACCATTAATTTCGTAACCTGATCAATAACTACAACAGCAAATGATAAATACAATGCTTTCAACTACTACAAACTCCTAATAATGAAAGATGACATCTTTTTTAATTAATTATTTTATTTTTGAACGAATTTGCACAATGATATAAACTGTATTCGTAATAAAGATGTCATCTTTTAAATTTATTTTTTCTCTTGTTTCTGTTTCATTGGTAAACATAATTGACTGTGTGGAACAGCTTCCAATCTTGCTTTTGGAATTAGAGGACAAGTAGGGCAAAGATTTTGTGGCTCTTCAATACATTCAACACAAATGCCATATGTGCCATTTTCAATTCTTTTTAATGAATCTTCAAGGTAACCTAGAAACTTATTTTCTCTTTGAGCGTAAAGAAAAGTTTTTTCTCTTTCCATCGCATCCGTTCCCTGCTCAGCCATATGAAGTGAGTAAGGAGAATTTTCATTAATATATTCACCTGTTGTAGGATCAAGCATTTGTTCTCTTAAATTCTGAAGCTGTTCAAGTATCTCATCTCTCTTTTCAAGAATTATTTCTTTAAAATGATCAAGTTCTTTTTTGCTGTAACCTTTAATTTTTTTCAATGCAGCAGCACGATTTGCCGCAGTCATTTCAGGTGTTATATATTCTTCTTCTTTTTTCTTATAAACCTTAGGTTTTACTTTTTGTTTTACGATCTGTTTTTTTTCAACAACTTTTTTAACTGCCGCTGTTTTCTTTGGAGCAGATTTTGTTTTAGCTGTTTTAGTCTTAGTTACTTTCTTTGCAGTCACTTTTTTCACTTCCTTTTTCTTGGGTGCTTCTTTTTTTACAAATTTCTTTGCTGCTGCAGCTTTTACAGGTTTTTTCTTTTTCAGTTCTTTTTTAGCAACAGATGTTGTTTTCTTAACAGAACTCTTTTTTGCTTGTTTTTTAACAGTTTTTTTTGCTGCCATAACCAGATCCTCCTCTAATTAGGATTATACCTTTTCGATATTAATTGAACAATCAAATTCACCTATTTTAAACTCTTGTGTAAACCCTATATTACTGATTTTTTCGAAAGAAAGTTTTTCTGCAAGAGTTTCAGTTGAAATATATTGATTAAAATTGTTAATAGCTTTAACAAATTTTTCAGAGCCCGTAAATTTAATAATAATTTTATCAGTTACATCAAACCCGGCATCTTTTCTCATATTCTGGATTCGATTAACAAATTCCCTAGCTAATCCTTCATCAATTAAAGCTTCATCAAGTTCAACATCAATCGCAACTGTTATTCCTGCTTCTGCTTCAACAACCCAGCCTGTAATTTCCGAACTTATTATTTCAACATCTTCTTTTGATATTATTAGATTTTCATCTTCAATGTTGAGTGTAATCTCTGAACCTTTTTCAATTTTAGATATATCTTCTTTTGAAAAGTTTTTAATTAATTCAGCAACTGATTTTACTTTTTTACCAAATTTTGGCCCAATTGTTTTAAAGTTTGCCTTAGCAGATTTAGTAACAATTTCAGAATCATCTGTTAAAATAAGCAACTCTTTAATATTTACTTCTTCTAAAATTACATCTTTCATTTTAGAAAGAGCTTCTTGTTTACTCTTATCAAGCGCAACCATAATTTTCTTTAACGGTTGTCTAACTTTTAGATTATTTTTTGCACGCATTGCTCGTGTTAGATACACTACATTTTGAGCAACTTCCATTTTATCTTCTAAAGCTTTATCACGATAAGTTGTTTTAGGAAATTCAGCAAGATGAACAGATTCAAACTTTTCTCGTTTTGTTTCATTATTCAGATCAAGATAAATTGCTTCTGAAATAAATGGCGCAAATGGCGCTGTTAGCTTACAGAGAGTTGATAAACATTCATATAGCGTTTGATAAGCAGATAGTTTTTCTTTATTCATTTCTGATTTCCAGAAACGTCTTCTGCTTCTTCTAACATACCAGTTTGAAAGCTGATCAATCGTGTAACTAGAAACAGCACGAGCAGCTTTTGTAACATCGTAATCATTCATCAACTGTTCGTATTCTTCAACTAGTGCATTAAGTTTTGATATTATCCATCGATCAATTTCAGGTCTTTCTTCATACGGAATCAAAGCATCTTTAAAATTAAATCCATCAATATTTGCATAAAGGGCAAAGAAAGAATATGTGTTTACTAAAGTTCCAAAAAACTTACGTTGTACCTCAACCAAGCCTTCTTCATCAAATAATGTTGGGCGCCAAGGCGGTGAGTTTGTAACCAAATACCAGCGAGTTGCATCAGCACCATATTTATCAAAAAGTAAAAATGGATCAACAGTATTGCCAACTGATTTAGACATTTTTCTTCCGGTTTTGTCCAATATCAGTTCATTCACTATAACATTTTTAAATGCAACATTATCAAACAACATTGTTGCTATTGCATGTAAAGTATAAAACCATCCTCGTGTTTGATCTATTCCTTCACAAATAAATTGTGATGGGAAATAATTTTTCTCAAACTCTTCTTTATTTTCAAAGGGATAATGATACTGTGCAAATGGCATTGCACCGGAATCAAACCAAACATCAATTACTTCAGGTGTTCGTTTATAAATCTTTCCGTTTTTCTCAAAAAGTATTTTATCAACAAACGGTTTATGAAGATCAATTTCATTTATATCTTTTAATGAAATTCTCTTCCCATCTTCTTCAATAAAACCTTCTTTAACTTCCTCAATGCTTCCGATCGCAAAAACATCACCATCTTCACTAACCCAAAGCGGTAATGGTGTTGCCCAAAAACGATCTCGTGATAAAGCCCAATCTTTGTTTTCGTCAAGCCAGTTACCAAATCTTCCGCTTCCAACTTCCGGCGGCTGCCAGTTGATTTGCTTATTCAATTCAACCATTCTATCAGCGATTGAAGTGGTGCGGATAAACCAGGATTCGCGTGCATAATAAATTACTGGTACTTCCGGATGACGCCAGCAAAAAGGATATGTGTGAAGTATTGTTTCTTTTCTGTAAAGTTTGCCTTCTTTTTTTAGCTTGATAATAATTCCTGCATCAGCATCTTTAACAAACTGTCCTGCAAAATCTGTTACTTCTTCAGTAAATAAACCACCTCGAGTAACAGGCTGCAGCATCGGTAAGTTATATTTTTTTGATACTTCATAATCATCAGCACCAAAAGCAGGAGCAATATGTACAATACCGGAACCATCTTCAGTGCTTACAAAATTTCCTTCAATTACATAAAAAGCTTTTTTATCAACATCACAATAATCCATCAACTGTTCGTATTCAATTCCTGCAAGATCGCTCCCTTTCATCTCTTCAAGAATTTGATATTCTTTATCAACAACAGACAATCTTTCTTTTGCAAGAATCATAGTTGTATGTTCTGTTTTGATTTTTACATAATCTATATCCGAACCAACAGCGAGTGCAACGTTTGAAATCAATGTCCATGGCGTTGTTGTCCAAACAAGAAAATGCTCATCAGCATTAGCAAGTTTAAATAACACATAAACAGATGGATCTTTTGTTTCACGGTAACCAAGTGCAAGTTCGTGAGAGGATAAAACTGTTTCAGACTTAGGATCCTGCGGAACAATTTTATAATCTTTATAAATAAGACCTTTATCAAATAAAGTTTTTAATGCCCACCAAACCGATTCTATATAATTATTATCAAGAGTTATGTACGCAGATTTTAAATCAATCCAGTAACCCATTCGGGTTGTCATCTTTTCCCAAAGATCAAGGTAAGTAAAAACTGATTCACGGCATTTTTGATTATATTTTTCAACACCGTAATCAAGTACTTCGCTTTTATGTTTTATACCAAGAGCTTTTTCAACTTCAATTTCTACAGGCAAACCGTGAGTATCCCAACCTGCTTTTCTGTTTACTCGATAACCTTGTAATGTTTTGTAACGGCAAACTAAATCCTTTAAGGTTCTTGCCATAACGTGATGAATGCCAGGTTTGCCGTTTGCGGTTGGCGGTCCTTCGTAAAACGTCCACGATTTATCTTCATCGCGAGTAGTAATACTTTTTTCAAAAATTTTGTGGGATTCCCAAAACTTTAAAACTTCTTGTTCTAACTGAGGATAACCTATTTTTTCTAAATTTTGCTTAAACATTGTAAATTATTGTAGTGTGTAAGTGGACTATAATTCTTCGTACTTTTTAATTAATTCTCGTTCAGTGTGGATGAACTCTTTAAGTTCTTTTTCAATTCTTTCTTTTTTCAAAATCGTATTTTTTGCATGAAGTTCAGCATCATTAATTAACTTTTCTGCCTTAACTTTTGCTTCTCGCAGAGTTAACTCAGCTTCTTTCTTTGCATCAAGCATTGTTTGTTCATAAACTTTTATCTTTTCCTTAAGCACAACACTTTCTCGTTCGGAGCCGAGAACTTCCTGCAAGGCCATTCCAAAAAATCCCATTGCGCCGAGAGTAATATTTCTTAAACTGTAAAGAATAATGTTTTCTGTAAGTAACTGAGAAGCTGCAAAATATTCGTTGAAAAAAATTATAACAAACAAACTAACAATTGTTACTCCGATTATAATTGCAAAAACAATTTTGCCCCCGTGATGCCAGCCTAAAACACGGTTAATAAACCATCCGCAGCTAAAACTAAATATTGAAAGCACAAACCAAACAGCAAAGTTAAGCTGTCCAAAATCAAACAAATTTGTGTTTAAAAAATTTGATATAAATAAAAACGCCGCCAGCAAAATTGCCGCGCCGTAATTAACAATTAATCTTTTAGGTGAGAATTTCATTTTATTCTCTTAATTACTTCTTTCATTATTAAAGTCATTTTAGGTTCCGCTTTCATTGCTGCTGCAATAATCTCTTCAACATTAACAGCTTTTAAAGTTTCCGGAAAACATTCATCAGTGATAATGCTCATTCCAAGCACTTTCATTCCCATGTGGTTTGCAACGATGTTTTCTGGAATAGTTGACATTCCAACAACATCGGCACCAATTTCTCGCAAAAATTTATACTCAGCTCTTGTTTCAAGATTTGGCCCTGGAACTGCAACATATACACCTTTATGAACATTTATTTTATTTTCTTTAGCAACATCTTCAGCAATCTTTATCAAATCCAACGAATACGCTTCACTCATATCAGGAAATCTTGGCCCAAGTTCATCTTCATTTTTTCCTATTAGCGGATTATCACCAAGAAGATTGATATGATCTTGCATTAACATCAAATCGCCTTTACGGTAAGCAGGATTCATTCCGCCGCAAGCATTTGAAACAACAAGAGTCTTAACTCCAAGAAATTTCATCACACGAACAGGATATGTAATTTGCTGCATTGTGTAGCCTTCGTAATAATGAAATCTACCCTGCATCGCAACAACATTTTGTCCGTTTATAGTGCCAAAAATTAATTTACCTTGATGAGATTCTACTGTTGATAAGTGGAAAATGCGGAAGATCAGCATAATCGATTTGGATGTGAATATTAATTTCTTTTACAAGTCCGCCTAAACCGGTTCCGAGAATAATTCCGACAGGATAATTTTCAGAAGTATGTTTCCTAATTACTTCTAAAGTTTCATTTATTTTTTGGATTAGCTCACTCATAAAATTTTATTCAGAATATCGTTTATATCAATATCCATTTTATTTGATTTCTTCAATTTTTTTACCTGTACGTTTTTTCATCGCCGGCACGTTCAACTTTTAGTTCTAATAAATTTGCTTGTGAACTAACAATTGCTTTTAATTTTGCTAGTATCAAATCCTTTTCTTCTCTAAGATTAACAACCGCATTGCGGATATCATTTGTGCTTTCACGAGCTTTCTCAATAATCTGAGAGGCTTTTAATTCCGCCTCTTTAATCATTAAACTTGTTTGTTTTTTAGTAGCTTCCATAGATTTTGCAGAGCTATCCTGAGCTTTTAGCAATGTATCCTGCAGATTTTTTTCTATTTTTTTATACTCATTAATTTGTTCGGTTAAGGATTCAAGTTCTTCTTTTAAAGATTCGTTTTCCGAATTAAGTTTCTCAAACTCTTCAGCCAGACTTTCCAAAAAATTTTGTACTTCTTCAGGATCAAACCCACGTATTTTTTTTGTGAATTCCTGCTGCCGAATTTCTATAGGAGAAATTTTCATACTTGTCTCCAATCTTTTGAGTAATCTCTATCACCAAAAATCGCGCTTCCAATTCTAATCATCGTTGCACCTTCTTCAATCGCAATTTCAAAATCACTTGTCATTCCCATCGATAGCTCTGTAAGATTGTAACCATTATTGTTAATTTTATCTTTCAAAATACGCAAATCCGTAAAACTTTTCCTAATAATTTTGGTGTCTTCAGTTAATGGCGCCATTGTCATTAAGCCTTTTAGATTGATGTTTTTAAGCTCAGAACATCTTTTAACTAAACTTAAAATTTCATTTTCCGATTCAAGTCCGGATTTAGTTTCTTCTTCAGATGTTTTAACCTCCAACAAAATATTTTGCACTTTCCCAAATTTTTCTGCGCGTTTGATTTATTTCTTCAACAAGATCAAGTGAATCAACTGAATGAATTAACTGAGCAGCTTTTACAGCATATTTAACTTTATTCTTTTGAAGCGAACCGATAAAATGCCAAACTACTTCATCATTAAGTTTTTCATACTTAAGAGTAAGTTCCTGTGCACGATTTTCACCAAAATCTGTTAACCCGCAATTTTTTGCCTCAATAATTGTATCAATACCAAAATATTTTGAAACTGCAATAAGCTTTACAGCCTCAAATTTTCTGCCTGATCTCTTACAAGCTTCTTCTATTTTTTGCCTTAAAACGGCTAAATTTTGAGCAATCATTTTAAAAATAAGTCGTGAATTTATCCTGATAAATCATAAAAAACAAAGAATTTAACGGGAATTTTATTAATCATATTATTTAGCAGTGCAAATATAAACTTAACTTAATTGAAGTGCTGAAAAATATTACACTGATTTTATGGAATAACACTAGAATTTAGCTAGAAATAGTGAAATTTGGGCTAAACTCATCAGATTAGTAATCTTATTGGTATTCATAATTATCCCTCTAGTTTATGGAAATAATCCCACCACAAAGCTAAACTTTATAAGATAATTTTCGATAATGAATTACAACTGGGGTGTATCCTGATTCAGTTCTTAGCCTCAAGAACTGTAATTTTTCAGAAACAGATAAAAAGAGCTCTTCGGAGCTCTTTTTTTGTTCCAACCAAATCAATCACAATCGCTTGTTTAGAAATTTTAGTAATTTTGATTGTTATTATTCACAATTTATTCCGGAGAATTTATGGGTTACGAATTATTAGACAAAATTAAAGCTAATGCAAAATCTAAAAATAAAACGATTGTCCTTCCAGAATCCCACGATGAAAGAGTTCTTAAAGCCGCAGAAATTTTAACCAAAGAAAAAATATGTAAAGTAATTACTCTTGGAAATCCTGCAAAAGTAAATGAAGATGCGAAAAGACTTGGAGTTGATTTAACAGGAGTAGAAATAATTGATCATACAACTCATCCAAAGTTTGATGAGTTTTCTAATATTTATTATGAACTGCGTAAGAAAAAAGGAATGACTCCCGAACAGGCAAGCGAAGTAATGCAACGTGATTTTTTTTTGCTGCTATGATGCTGCGAGAAGGTTTGGTTGATGGAAGCGTCGCGGGTTCATTTGCATCAACAGCTGATGTTATGAAAGCAGGAATACAAATAGTTGGAATGCCGCAGGGAATTTCAATCGTATCAAGTTTCTTTTTGATGTTGTTTAAGGATAAAGCTTATAGCTTTGCAGATTGTGCTGTTGTTCCAAATCCAGATTCAGAACAACTTGCAGACATTGCAATATCAACTGCAGATAATCATAAAAAATTAACTGGTGAAGAACCGCTTGTTGCAATGCTTTCTTTTTCTACAAAGGGCAGCGCAACACACGAGCTTGCTGATAAAGTAATTAAAGCAACAGAAATTGTAAAAACAAAAAGACCTGATCTTAATGTTGATGGTGAACTTCAGTTTGATGCTGCAATTATTGAATCAATTGGAAAGAAAAAAGCACCTGAAAGTAAAGTTGCAGGCAAAGCAAATGTGTTAGCTTTTCCTGATTTGAATGCGGGAAATATTGGTTACAAAATTGCTCAACGCTGGGGCGGAGCTGAAGCTGTTGGTCCAATGGTACAAGGATTGAAAAAACCATTTTTTGATTTAAGTCGCGGCTGCAGTGTTGATGATATTGTAAACACAGCATCAATAAATGTTTTGATGGGATAAAAAGACACAGCCAAAAGGTTGACTAATAATTATAGATTTATCTGTCATTCCCGTGAAAAAGGGAATATAATATTAAGTATAATGGATTCCCACTTTCGAATTTGTGTGATAACTAGTTTTGTCACTTCGACCGAAGGGAGAAGTCTTTTAAAACACATATTTCTCAGTCGCAAACTCCTTCGAAATGACTTTTAATTAATCTTCACACAGTCTCTTTCGTGGGAATGACAAGATATTATTGACATTTAGACAGCACTGCAGCGTTGATTGTTTGATGTTCAAGTCTTGCTCATTGGTAGTGTTCTATTTTTCAAAAAATCTTTGATTACCCCACTTGAAAGAATCTTTTTCTTTATTTACGTTTGAAATAGCATTTATAAAATATTATTAAAATCGAGGCAAGTATGGGTTATCTTGGCACGATTATTAGCTCTCTCTCTCTCTCTAAAAATTCCAATGAAGTTGGATTCAAGACTTTTGGATTTTTATCCAAATCAATTTTACACCAGTTACAACCCCAACCATTTAATAAATTAATATAAAACTTAGCCGGGGAACCAAAATGAAAAAAAATATTTTCTTCTACCTTGCACTTCTTACATCTTCCTTTATCATCTTCTTTTTATTTAACACTTGCAACACAACAGAACCTGATGAACTTAAACCAGGTAGGCGTGATTATACCTGGACAGTGGATACATTAAAAGTGCCAGAAGGTCGTTCGATACCATACAGTATGTGGGGTGCGAACGAGAATGATGTTTGGGCTGTTGGCCTATCTTATCTTAATGCTTATTGTATCTGGCATTTCGATGGAAATAGTTGGTCTAACTATACCCCTGATAAATACATAAACCCAACTTGCATCTGGGGAGCTGCTTATAATGATATTTGGATTGGAAGTTCGGATGGTGCTTTCTGGCACTATGATGGAATAAAGTGGAACAAGTTTTTCGAAACAGTTATCCCAAATTATCAACAGTTTATCATTCAATCTATGTACGGTAGCAGTCCAAGCAATATTTACGCTGTTGGTTTCGCCGATTCAATTGGTGGGAATACGTATAAAGCAATTGTAATGCATTTTAATGGCAGCAAATGGGAACTTGTTAATACACCAAATATCAAAAATTCTTTTGATCAGATTTTCTATAATAAAAACTCGGGAAAGTTCATTATCTCAGGTTGGATATTTAATCAGTCCGATGAATTTATTTATAGTTTTGATGGTTCCAACTTGAATCAAATTCTTAGTTCAAATAACGGCCTCTATTTAAGCCATATTGGTGATGAGATAATAGTGTTAGTTAATAGTACCAAAATTTATAATATAAAAAATAATGCCACGGAAATACTGATTGACTTCTCATCTACGAATATTGCTGGATTTGCTCAAGGGAGAAATGAAAAGGATATTATCACTTCCAATTATGATGGTATTGGGCACTATAATGGGGCCGACTTAATAACAATCTATCCTAAATGGAATACTGAACTTAATAGAATTGGCACTATAATTTATGAAAGTGATTTGTTCTATATATGGGAAGACTCATACAACACATTCGTCGTTCATGGAAAATTAAGTAATCAAAGGAGGGTTGAGTAAAGAAATATTATTTTACAAAAATGGGTAATGGTGCAGCCACACCATTACCCGGGAATGCAAATAAAAATTACAGGCTGCTCACCTGCTTGGGACTAACCTTTTTATTTGCGCTTCTAATTTAAGAATTGGCGGTAACAATATAAAGTAAAGGTGTTATTATGAAACTATTAAAAGTATTCATATTCGCAGTTCTTTTTGTTTCTGTGTCGTCAGAATCGTTTTCTCAAGACTTCTATTTTACATATGGTACTCCATCCTCAATCACTATTCCTTATGGTGCAAATTCTGTAAATGCTACCTATACATTTAATTATTATTGGGAAGGAGTTACTTTAATTCGACCAAGACTTTCAATTGAATTAGACGGAACAACAATAGCTGGAGCTATATGCGAAGGAAACGACAGCTATCTACCATCAAGCTATACTTTTAATTTGACACCCGGTACGCATACAATAAAACTGAAACTATCTGATCTGGGGCAATGGTCAAACAGCTGTACACAGGCTAACATTTGGCAAATAACAACAATCAGTGTTACACCAAAATTTACAGTTAGAAATGAAAACATTTTTACAATCGGTAGTATTTATGTGGATAATTATTATGCTTCCAAAAGTTCGCCTTATGATAGATCATCAAATTCGACTGATAACTATGCAATTGGTGCAATAGATCAATACGCAGTTGGATATAACTGGGTCTGGAATAGCTCGGGTATTAATAATAGCGAATGGAAAAAACAACTTCAAAATCAGAACCCTGCAAACTATTCCTATTCAAGAAATACTAATTACATTGTTCAATCTAATGATAATAGTACAAAGCTAATAGCAGGCTTAAGAAAAATCTGCAAGCCAAACTTCCAAAACAGTTTTGTAGGTGTTGGTAATGGAGGCGTAATAAAAGTAAACAACACTCAATATAACTCTCCAACCTCTCAATTTGATGTTGTTGAATTAAACCCAATTACCGGAACCGCTGTTTACCAGGTTATTAATGAAATTGGTTATAGTTTTCATCATTGGAGTGATAATTCTACAACAGTAACTAAAACATTTAACCCCGGATATTACTCAAACATATACTGCTTATTACACCGGCAAACCTTTAACAACAAATAGGGCTCTTCATACCAGCACTACTCTACAATCAGCCAATTGTTTTATACTGGAATGAACATCCAAATGTGAATGTAACGCAGTATAATATTTGGAGACAGGTGAAACATAACGGAGTAATGGGCAGTTGCTCAATTAATTGCTACAGCAAACAGAGGAACAACCAGCTATGTTGATTACGACTACAATTTAACAAGAAGCTACTACAAATGATTTATTGTATTATGATGTTAAGACCTTATTACTCCACTGAAGGTACATACTCAGATAATGATTGGTTTGCTGTATTTGGTGTATTGATGCCAAAAACTTCTGATTCAACATCTGTTGCAGAAATGGAACTTGAAAATTCATTAGCTAACTTTCCAAATCCATTTAACCCATGCAACAAATATTAGTTTTAGCATTAAAGAAGCCGGTCACGTCAATATCAAAGTGTTTGATTTGATAGGTCAGCAAGTTGCAGAACTTGTTAATGAAGAAAAAGAGGCTGGTAGTTATCAAATTAGTTTTAATGCTTCAAATTTACCTTCAGGAATGTGTACTTATACATCATAAATGCCGGAAGTCATACTCACAAACTCGCAAAATGTTACTTATGAAGTAATAACATACCGTACTTACAATGATTAATGTATTTTTTAACAAGCCCAATTTCAAAAAGAAATTGGGTTTACTATTTTGAGCGATTAATATCACATTTTTTCAATTGTCAGCACACAAATATTTTCTTATGTTCGTCCATCAAAAAACTAATCCAATAAATGAATTTATTATTTGTAACAGTTTTTGTTTTTCTATCTAAATCTTCCGTTTGGATATTGGCGTGCAAACGTGCCTAAATACAGGATTCAATGGGCGCTTGGCAATTCATATTCCTGTTCCTTTTGTAATTGCAGCTAGGATTTATTCTAATTTAGGATTTGAACTTTACACTTACCCTATTTTAGTAGGAGCATTTTTTCTAGGTCAATATTTTGGTAAATATTTTTATACCAAAAGAAAAATTCTTGGTCTATCCCCAATTACTTCCTGCCTTGTTATGGATTTGGTTCGCAACAAATAATATTTTTTGTTTTGAACTTTTTAAATCAACTTTAAGTTATACAATTAAATGAAAGAAAATTATGTTTAAATATTTAGCCAACTCAGCTTATATAATAATAATAGCCGCAGTTTTATATTTAGCACCCGCGGAAGCAATTCAAAACTCAAAAGGGATTAAAATGGATAAAAACATAAGTAAAATATCAGTAAAAGATATAGATGGAAAATCTGTTAATTTATCTGATTTTAAAGGTAAAGTTTTATTAATTGTAAATGTTGCAAGTTATTGCGGTTATACTAAACAGTACGCCGGCTTGGAGGAAATTTATAAAAAGTATAAAGATAAGGGATTTGAAATATTAGCCTTTCCGTGCAATCAATTTGGAGAACAAGAACCCGGAACCAATGAAGAGATTAAAAATTTCTGTTCCTCAAAGTTTGATGTAACATTTAAATTATTTGATAAAATTGATGTTAATGGCAAAAATAAGTCTCCTTTATATTCAATTTTAACTGATAACGAAGTAACGGGTAAAGCCGATATAAAATGGAATTTTGAAAAGTTTTTAATTGATAAGAACGGGAATATAGTTGAAAGATTTCCGACCAAGATTGAGCCAACCAGTGATAAATTAATATCTGCAATCAAAAAAGCGATTGCTGAATAATTTTTAGTGCTGCCCTTGGTTAGTTAAAAGTAGTGTGTTCAAATGCGCGGATGCTTACTTTCAATAGACTATTCGATGGGCAGCTTTTATCTTAATCCCATTTGCTCCTTTACCAAGAGTTTAGAATTTATTATTTCTTTATGCTCTATGTTAATAGTTGCACCTATTTTTTTAATTAGATGATCTTCGTAAGCACTTAGTTTTTTGTCTTTGTAAATTAATCTCCAAAGACTTTCCATCAATTCAATTTTTTCGTTATGGGTAAATGTAGTGTTAATAACTCCTGTAAATTCATACAAACTTACGCTTTCTTTAACCCTTTGTTCAGCAAGATGAATCAGATCACTAACATATTCATCGCTTATATTAAAAACTGACTTCATTTCTGTTATAATAAATTCTTTTTCATCATCAGAATATTCACCATCAGATTTTGCCATCTCAATAAACAAAGCGCAAGCCGCAATTTCAACCTTCCGATTATTTTTATCGGATTCTGGTTTATCCACATTAGTGTTTGCTGATGCTTCGTTATCCGAAAAAAGTTTTCTTAAATACTCAAGCATATCATTACATCCTATCTAATTCACTTAACAAATCAGGAACATCCAGAGGTTTGGTGACCATAATCAGATTTCCGTCTTCATCTTTCGGCCACTGTTCAACAAGTTTATCACAATACAATTCAATGCCGTTTCCATCCGGATCTTTAATATATATTGATTCTGAAACTCCATGATCAGAAGCACCTTGAAGCGGATAATTTGCTTCCCATAATCGTTTAAAAGCCCTTGCTAAATCTTCTCTTGAAGGAAAAAGAATAGCATAATGATAAAGACCTGTATGTCCCTCGGGTGCAGGGGTAGCATTTTCACCGGCCCATGTATTTAAGCCTATGTGATGATGATAATTACCTGATGAAAGAAATACTGCATTCTTTCCAAACCTGGCAGTTACCTGAAATCCAAGTAAATCTCTATAAAAGGCAAGTGCCTTATCAAGATTTGCCACCGTTAAATGTACGTGTCCGATTCGTGTTCTGGGATTTAACTCGTATTCCATTTAATTCCAATAATTATTTATGATTAACTTTTACGGATTTTACTTTCCATATTTTTTCTGAATACTCTTTTACAGATCTATCGCTGGAAAACTTTGCAACTCGTGCAACATTATAAATAGATTTTTTTGTCCAGGCTTCTTTATTCTTATACAATTCAGCAACACTGTCCTGTGCATCAATGTATGATTGATAATCTGCAAACAGACAATAATAATCTACATTCATCAATCCACGAATCATATCATCAAATATTCCAAATTCTTTTGGATTGAAAAAGTTTGTTGCAATCATGTCAACAACTTTTTTCAACTCAGTATTTTTTTCATATATATCTCTTGGATTGTATCCATTAGATCTAAGTTTTACTACCTCATCAGCAAGCATGCCGAATATAAAAATATTATCATCGCCAACTTCTTCTCTAATTTCAACATTTGCTCCATCCATAGTTCCAATCGTAAGTGCACCATTAAGAGCAAACTTCATATTACCAGTACCAGAGGCTTCCAATCCGGCAGTAGAAATTTGTTCTGAGAGATCAGAAGCAGGGATTATTTTTTCCGCAAGAGAAACAGAATAATTCTTTAGGAAAACAATTTTTAATTTATCTCCTACATCCGGATCATTATTTACAACATCAGCAACACAATTAATTAATTTTATAACCATTTTAGCAGCCTGATATGCAGGTGCTGCTTTTCCCCCAAAAATAATTGTACGCGGAACCATCTTAATTTTAGGATTTCTTTTTATTCTGTTGTAAAGAGTAATAATGTGAAATACATTTAATAACTGTCTCTTGTATTCATGAAATCTTTTTATCTGAACATCAAAAATCGAATCCGGATTAATATTGATGTGATGTTCTTTTTCTATTAACTCAATTAATATTTGCTTGTTGTTCCATTTGATTCGTTGCCAGTACTCAATAAAATCTTTATCGTTAACAAATTTTTCAATCTTTTTTATTTGTGGAAGATCTTTTATCCAATCTTGTCCGATTCTTTCAATTAGTAATTGTGCTAAAAGCGGATTGGCTGTAACCAACCATCGTCTAGGAGTAATGCCATTTGTTACGTTAATAAATTTTTTAGGAAAGATTTTATTGAAATCCGGAAATATTCTTTTCTTTAAAATTTCTGTATGAAGGGCCGCAACACCATTAACTGCAAAGCTGCCAACTATGGCTAGATTTGCCATTCTAACACGCTTATCTTTACCAACAGAAATAATGGAAAGTTTTTCTAAAACTGCTTGATCTTTAGAATAATTCTCTCTTACTTCATCTAAAAATCTTCTATTTATCTCATAAATTATTTGGAGATGTCTTGGGAGCAGTTCACCAAAAATCTGTTCAGACCACTCTTCCAATGCCTCCGGTACTACGGTGTGATTTGTATAAGCAAAACTTTTTGAGGTGATTTCCCAGGCCTGTTCCCAGCTATGATTTTCATCATCAATAAGTATGCGCATTAATTCAGGAATGGCTACAACAGGATGGGTATCATTTAATTGAATACATGTCTTTTCTGCAAATTTATCAAATGTTGTATGCCCTATCTTATACTTTCTTATAATATCCTGAAGTGTAGCCGAAACGAAAAAATACTGTTGTTTAAGTCTTAAAAATTTACCTTCTACGTATGTATCATTTGGATATAAAACTTTAGAAATTGTTTCAGAATCATTTTTGTTCGCCACTGATTCAACATAATTACCTTTGTTAAAATCAGAGAATTTAAAATCTATTGCAGCTTTTGCCTGCCATAAACGTAAATTATTTACTGTCTGATTTTTGTAACCAGGAACCGGAACATCATAGGCTACCGCAAAAACATTTTCTGTATCAACCCACTTAAATCCTAGCTCGCCATTACCTTTATCATACGAATCTGTCTTACCATAGAACTGTACTTTGTAAGTAAGTGATCTTCTCAATAAATCCCATGGGTTTCCATCATGCAGCCAGTTATCTGCACGTTCAACCTGATAACCATTCTCAATGTCCTGTTCAAAAATTCCGTACTCATAACGAATTCCATAACCAAATGCAGGCAGCTGAAGCGTTGCCATAGAATCGAGATAACATGCCGCTAATCTACCCAAACCGCCATTACCTAAACCCATATCAGGTTCAGTTTCTGTTATCTCCTCAAGATCATATCCATCCCGATCAAGAATCACTCTGCACTCATTGTAGTAATCCAGGTTTATTAATGCGTTACCAAGAACTCTTCCCATCAGGTATTCTAAAGAAAGGTAGTAAACACGTTTTGCATCTTTATCATGATAAGTTTTTTGAGTACGTAACCAGCTTCTAACCATTCTGTCTCTAACAGCAAGTGAAAGAGCTGTATAGGCATCAGCAGCTGTAGCTGTATTCCTATCTTTAACTAATGTAAATTCAAGATGTTCAGCAAATTGATTTGATAATGAAAAGCTGGCAGGATCTTCTTTATCCGTAAAAAATATTGTTTCATTTTCTTTTTTAGCCATTTAAAGCAAACTCCTTATGATATAATATCAATAAATGTTGCGGCAAATTTAGTTGCATTCGATTTTAATACAAAATTAAAATATGTCTGTTACTTAAAGAATTTAAGAATTGAAGTGCGTAATTGTAGTTGAATGATGATTAAAAACAAACCCAATTCCAGAATAGAATTGGGTTTATTGTATGATTGAATTCATTTAGTCCTACTTCATCAAAATCATTTTTTTCAGTTGAGTATTGTTACCAGCCTTTAGTTGATATATATACACCCCACTTGGTAAACCAGAGGCATTCCATTCTGCTTCATAACTTCCAGCTGGTTTAACTCCATTAACCAGCGTAGCCACCTCATTTCCCAAAACATCATATATCTTTAGCTCTACATTACTTTGTTCTATGAGATTAAAACCTATTTTTGTGCTGGGATTAAATGGGTTTGGATAATTTTGCGTCACAATTTTTTTCGGGGAGTCAACACAAATAACAGTGTCTTGAGAAAGTGCTCTATAATAAACTGCCATTGTTCCATTTTGCCCAACAGCTATTGCTGAATTTTTACCACAAAAATTAACACACTTAAAGGCGCCAGTTGTTGTGCCAAATACTTCTTTCCAGGGACCGTTAAGTTCTTTTGATTCAAGAATGACAGATTTTCTTAACTGATCACTTTCTGTTACTAATTTTTTCTCAGCAGCAATAACAAATGTCAAACCGACCTGGCAAAGAGAATTAAGATTATAAAAACTGCTAATAGAGCAATCAACCCATCTGTATCGATCTTCATCTTTACATACAAATAGAGCTCCTTTATCCCCAACAATCATCTTGATACCAGTTATTTTACAAATCGTAACTTCGTTTAAATTAGAGGTAGTAAGCCTTCTGAAATACCAATTTTCACCCCCATCATTTGTAAAGGCAACGAGACCTGCATCACCTACAGCAACTGCTTTACCCGTTTCAAAATATTTAACTGAATTAAATTTGCCCATAAGCATAGGCGATTTGTCAGTCCAAGTTAATCCTCCATCATGTGTAACCAATAAAGTTGCAAATGATATTGGTGTTTCACCAATAGTTAAGTATTTATACCCAACTACTACACCATTAAGTTCATTCACAAAAGATACATCATTGTTGTTGTAGTTTGGGGCAACAGAAATAATTTCCCAGCTTCTCCACCGACAATCTGTTCTCAAAATCACACCCAAATCTCCAACTATATAAGAATTATAATAGGTATCACCATCAACAAACTTAATTGAATTAAAGTTAGTTCCGATATGAAGATTAATGGTATGCCATGTAGAGCCTCTGTCATTAGTAGTAAGCAACATTCCCTTATCACCAACAACAAAAGCTTTTGTATCAGTTAATTGAACAGCAGAGTGAAAATCGGTTTTAGATAGAGTAGGTATAAGCTGCCACTGTGCACTAAGACTTGCTGTTAAAACAACTAACAGCATTATGAAAGTAAGTTTACCAAATACAGTTTTCATAGATCCTCCAAAATGATTAATGTTTATTTGTTTTCATTGGTTTTTATAACCAATGAATTTTTGATTTTTCACTTTTTGTGTTGTCTATTTATTAAAAGTACTCCCACAAATAAACAAAATAAACGAAGGGACTACATATCAACTATGTAACTAAGGATTGCATATATGTTCCAATAATTATCAATTATGTTACTGGGACTTGAACTTATGTTACATATTGTGAAAACAGAGGATAAAACAGGAATTTATTAGGGGTTTTAGTTTTTAAGAGATATAATGTATTAAAGCTATTTTTTAATTTCTTTCGGTGGATGACCAAATTCTTCCTTGTAGCAATGTGTAAAGTATGATGGACTTGAGAAGCCTACTGAATATGCTATCTCTGATATATTACCTTTTTTTTCTTCAATCATTTTCTTTGCTTTGTTTAATCTAATTGATCTTACATATTGACTCGCAGATTTTCCCACCAACGCTTTTATTTTTCTGTGTAATTGTGTTCTGCTCATTCCAATTTCTTTAGCAAATGCTTCTATGCTAAACTCTTCTTCTGAAAGATGCTTTTCAATTACTTCTTTTATTCTTATTATAAATTTTTCATCAATAGAACTGAGTTTCTTCTCATCCTTGATGTTTGAAAGATCACCCCTAATTATTTTTTCTTGCAATCTCTTTCTTTGATTAAGCAGATTACAAACTCTTATCTGCAATTCTTTTATAGAAAAAGGTTTTATCAAATATTCATCTGCACCGGTTTCCAATCCTTTAATTTTATTTTCCTGCCCGGATTTAGCTGTTAATAAGATTATGGAGATGTGACTTGTCTTTTGATCAGATTTTAATTTTCGTGTCATATCATTGCCATTCATTTTAGGCATCATAATATCGCTTATTATTAAATCAGGAATTATATCATAGGCTTTCTTTAAACCGGTTTCACCATTTTCAGCTTCACAATATTCATAGTCGCTACCTAGTGAATCTTTTATAAATTTTCTAACATCTACATTATCTTCCACAATTAGAATGATATTTTTGTTAGAATGGTTAACATTCTTATCCTGATACTTATTTGAGGTATGAACTAAATCAGATTCATTTATTTCTATTTTTTTAATTAAAGGTAAATCATCACTTTCCACAATTTCACTTGGATCAAGGTGCTGGCATCCAAGAGGAAGTGTAATTTTAAATTCAGTTCCAAGATTAAGATTACTTTTAACTGAGATTTGACCTTTATGAAGTTCAACCAGCTCTTTTGCAATCGCTAAGCCGATGCCTGTGCCGCCATGTTCTAATGTATGATTACTATTAACCTGGTAAAATCTATCAAAGATTTTTTTTCGTTCCTCGTCAGACATTCCTATTCCATTATCACTTACAACTATCTCGACTTCATCATTTAAGTTCTGTTTTGCTGAAACTTCAATCTTACCTCCAGCTGGGGTGAATTTAAATGCATTAGATAAAAGATTTTTAAGTATTGTATGAAGTTTTTCACTATCAATGCAACCCTGTATTTCTTCAGAAGGTAGGTTAAGTTGTAACTTTACTGAATTAAGGATTGCAAGTGATTCAAAAGACATTGTTATTCCTTTTATAAAAGAAGTGATATTTAATCGAGCAGAATTTAATTGCAGTCTGCCGGAGTCTATCTTAGATAGATCTAACAACTGGTTAATAAGGTTAAGCAAATTATTTGCATTATTTTTAATTAGGTTAGCATTTTTATTTATTTTTTCATTTAGATTATTCGATAGAATTTGTTCAACTGGTCCCTGAATCAATGTTAGCGGTGTTCTAAATTCGTGAGAAATATTTGCAAAGAATCTGGATTTTATTCGATCTACTTCTTCAAGTTTTTCAGCGTGCTCATGCTCAAGTTCAAGTTGATGTTTTAGACGCTGTCTCTTTAAATCATACATTCTAATTGAGTAAATAAATAGTAATGCTAATATTCCGTATCCAGTAAATGCCCAGGCTGTTTGCCACCAGGGGGGATGAATAATTAATCTTATTGATGTACCTGCCTCATTCCAGATACCGTCATTATTAGAGCCTTTAACTTTAAAAGTGTATTCGCCTGGATTTAAATTAGTATAAGTTGCACTACGACGTGTACCTGAGTGAATCCAATCTTTGTCAATTCCTTCAAGTTTGTAAGCGTATAAATTCTTTTCAGGTCGAATATAACTTAATGCCGCGAATTCAATATAAAGATGATCAGAAGAAAAAGGTAAATCAAGAGTATCCTTTAAAGGGATAGACTTATCAACAACTATTACATTAGTTATAACAATTGGTGGAATGTAATGATTGTCTAATATGCTGTCAGGATGAAAACGAGTAAGTCCACCAGGACTATCCAAATAAATTTCGCCATTCTCCGTTTGACATCCTACGCCTACTCTATCTGCTGCAATTAGCCCATGAAGTACATCATAATTACTAAACGTCTTTGTGCTTGGATTAAACTTTGTTATTCCTTTGTGAGTGCTTACCCATAAATTCTTTTTAGAATCTTTAAATATTAAATACACCCAATTATGCGGTAGACCATCCAATTCAGTAAAATGTATAAAACTTTTTTTATTCTTATTAAATTTATTAAGACCCATATTTGTTCCGAGCCATAAATTATAATCATCGTCAGGAAAAATAGTTATCACCGAATTTCCACTAATGCTTTGAGAATTATGATGATTTGAAAGAAAATGATTTGTAATTTTATTTTTTACCGGATCAAAACTCAAAAGGCCGTTTTCTCTGGTTCCTATCCAAATTAAACCAGTTTTTTCTTTATAAATTGTGTTTATAGTTGTAACTGATTTATACACAATTGTAAATCTATTAGTGTGTGTATTTACTTTTACTATACCACCCTGATCGCCGGTACAAATCCATAATGTGCTGTCATTATCCTCAATTATTTGATTAACCAACCAGGGAAATTTATTGTCGGACGAATCAGTTATGTTTATTATTTTTCCATTTTTCTCAAATTTAATCAACCCACGGCCAGATGAATTATTATAATCCCTATCCATAGATTTCCTTTTTTATCCTCTTTAACTGATCTAACATTCTGAGTAATCTTATAATTCTGAAATATTTCCTGATAAGGATTAAAGTTTAACAGCCCAGTGGGAGTTGCGAGCCAGATGGAGCCATCTCGTGCAGTGCTCATATTCCATTATTGAAGCAGAAGAGAATCGTTTTGATTCTCTCCAGGTTTGTTCAGAATATTGCTTAAATGGATAAGTAGTGCGATTAACTTTATTAACTCCGCCGCCATACGTAGAAACCCATAATGTACCGGATCGTTCTCTGAAAACATCCGCTATACTGTTATGACTTAAACTTGTCAATACTTTACTATCATGATAAATCCTGGAAAATCTTTTTGTTGATTTATTAAAAAGATTTAATCCGTTCCAGGTACCAACCCAAATGAGAGATGTTATCTTCTTTACAAAGTAGATGTAGGTTACGCCATAAAAACTAATAGACTGGGAATTTTCCGGATCATATTCATATAGAGTAAATTTATCTCTATCATAATTTAATTCTAGTAAACCCTCCTGCGTGCCTATCCAAAGTCTACCATCTATATCCTCATACATTGCATTTATTTTATATTTATTACGTATACCGCCATCATAATAATCCCTCTCTATATAATGAGTCTTGCCAAACGTGAATAAATGATGCAGTTTCGTGAATATACTTATCAAGTCCGTTTCCCGTTCCAATCCACAGATCGCCTCGACTGTCTTCCAAGATAACATTGATTACATTGTTAACTAAGCTATTTATGTTAGCTCTGTCGTTTCGAAAATGTGTAAAGTTTCCGGTCGCGGGGTCAAATTTATTTAACCCATCCCCTGTTCCAAGCCACAAATATCCATACTGGTCTTCGCAAATTGAAAAAATATTATTATTCCACTCATTAGCTTCATCTTCATCAAACAGATTAAAATGAGTAAATTTTTCTATTGAAGGATCAAATTTTTCCAACCCATTAGTTGTACCAATCCATAAATTTCCCGCCTTATCTTCTAATAAACATTGAACAAACGCATTTATCAAACTTGAAGTATCACCGGGTATATTTTTATATGATCTAAAGGATATGCCGTCATACCTATCCAATCCACTATAAGTACCGAACCACATATAACCAATTTTATCCTGAATCATACACCGAACTATGGATGCTGATAACCCATCGTTAATAGAGTAATGCTCGAATACAATATCATTTGCTTGTGAATGTAAGCTAAACTGGAATGAGATAATAGTAAATGAAAGTAAGACTGACCTTATAAATGACCAATCTCTTATTCTTCCCTTAAAAAAAATATTTACTAAGGATCCACTCATTTTACTTACACAAATAAATCATTTGATATATTAGTAACTAGACCACCACTGTTTTAAAACATATCTATAATTTTTGTTTGATGCTTTTTACTTACTATGACAATTCTTGGAAGAAAAGGTTTGGTGTAATATTCTGTGGATTTGAAAAGTCTGGAAACAAATCTTTTCTCAACGGCCGGATTAGTTCTGCTTTTCTAATTGAAACGTAAATCGAAAAAAGTTAAGAAGCAAGAGTTATCGATTGCGCTTTGCAAAGTGTTTACAAATAAAAAGTATTATCTATGAATTAAAAAAACTATTAATAATTAAGGAAATAATTTTTAGACCTTAATACCAGGAGTCAAATTATGAATGTGAAAATTTTTACAGTTCTACTTCATCAAAATCATTTTTTTTGTTTGGATGAAACCGCCAGCCGTAAGTTGATAAAAATAAACTCCAGATGCTGAATTGATTCTGCTCAACATAGGATTAAATTCAAATTCATAGTGTCCGGCATCCCGATATTCATCAACCAGAGTTGTGATCTCATTTCCTAGAACATCATAAACTTTTAGTGTTTGCCAAACTCCTACTGGAGATTGCCAGCTAATTATTGTACTTGGATTGAATGGATTCGGATAATTTTGTTTTAAAGAAAACGTTAAGGGAATTTCCACATCATCTTCAACATAAACTGGATCATCTTTCCCATTACCTGTTAGGACAATTGATTTCATTCCAGCATTTGAAAATACTTTAAGTATCGCATTGTAGTTTTTCACGCTATCAGGACTAAACAGTACATCCATTTTTGAGTAAGAATATGGTTCGATAGAAAAATTATTTGTTGCAATTGTAAACTTTGAATCAGAAATTGAAATAGAATCAACAACCAGTTGGGCGCTGCCGCTATTGGCAATATATATTTTCTGTGTTCTTGGAAAATTAATCAATGTTGAATCAAAATTAACTTTGAGTGGTAGAACTGCCAACTCTGCAATTACCGGACGAGTATTATTTGTAACAAAACTATAAATCCTATCCACAAATTCCGGATGATCTATATATGGATTCCTTTTTAATTGCAACAATGCAATTGCATTATTACGATTTGATTCAATCACGCCAACCGGATCAATCTTATTCCATTCTCTAAAAACATTTTCCTGTATTAGAGTTAAAAAGTTTCCGTAGTTAACTGGATAGCGGGTAACAAAATAAAACATAGAGCGGCTAACATCACCTTTGTGAATATCTCTTGGTTCAAAAACTAATTGCCCCAAGTTGTTGTTTCCTAGTTTACTTCCACCCACTTGCCAGGTAATATTTGAAACAACTTTTCCAAAAGCATAATTTGAACGAATACTATTTGCGGTAATGTCGGTTGGGAATAAATGATAAAGGTCCGATTTCATCGGTTCTTGTTCACCAAAGTTTGATTGAGGCCAGGTATGTTCCGTGTTAAAGTTATATGGAGCGCCCTGAGCAATTGTTCGGCTTGTATAACCAACTGCTAGTCTTCCCGTATAAACGCATTCCAATGTGTTTTGTGCTGCGCCTTGTCCATTAACCTTTTGATTATCAAATTCCATAAACATTTTATCGCGTGCTAAGTTGTACCCGAGTGAATTATGATTAATTACTAAAGATGTCAAAATAGATTTCAATTCATTATCATACTTATTGAATGTAGTGGCATCATAACTATCACCAAATTTTCCAGAGCCAGTAACTCTGATTACTGCACCAACAGTGCTGTCATCACTCATTATAAAAACCAAATCTTTATCAATCACGTTTTGAGTCGGCAAATAATTAATCCATAATATCGTGCTATCATTTGCAGGGATTGACAAGAGAGTGTCTGATAAACCATAGACGCCTTTAGAATTGCCAATAGTAATGTTTGAAGATTGAGAATTGTGGTTTTTTACATAAACATAAAAGCTATCTGCATTGCCGGTAAAAGTTTGAGGAAAAGCGACTGAATCAGCATTAACAGAAACCTGAGCGTATAAGTTGAGAGTACTGATCAAAGAAACAAGGAAAAACCTTTTTAACATAATTTCTATACTTTTTTATTAAAAAATTGGGTGGAAATTTACAATTATATTTTGCAAAAAATGTTCTGTTAAGGAGAAATAATTGCTGTAGCCTCTATTTCAACAAGCATATTTGAATCCACCAAGGATTTAACTTCAACCATAGTTGAGGCAGGTTTGATATTTCTAAAAAACTCTCCGTGAGCCTTTCCAATTTCTTCCCAAAGTAAAATATTTGTCACAAACATTCTTGTTCTAACAACATCATTCAAAGTAGCTCCAGCTTCAATCAAGACCCTTTCAATTTTTTGAATAATAATTTTTGTTTGCAGATAAGCGTCATTTATTCCCACAACTTTTCCATCTTCAACTGCGGTTGTTCCGGCTATTTCAATAATATTCCCAATTTTTACCGCACGTGAATACCCAACAATATCTTCCCACTTTGCTCCGGATGAAATGTTTTTTCGTTTCATATCTTCCCTTCCAAATAACTCTTTCTTTTCTTTTCTGGAAATTTCTCAATTGCATAACGAAGCATAGTTCGTGGCATATTTTTATAATGCTTTTTCAAAAAATCTTCTTCTAGCATTAAATCACGATTTCCAATCTCTCTTAGCATCCATCCAACAGCTTTGTGAATTAGATCATGTTTATCATTTAATAAAATCATAGCTATTTTAAGTGTATCCTCAAACCAATGCTGCCGTATAAATGTAAATGTAGATAAAATTGCAATTCTCTTTTCCCACAAATCTTTTGAAAGTGCAAACTTGTAAAGTAATGCTTTGTCTTTCTTAATAAGATATTGTCCAACAATTTTAGGAGCCGAAAGGTCAACTAAATCCCAATTGTTAATACCTTTTCTATTTTTAATATAGAAATTGAAAATAGTTTTTTGCGCGCCTTCATTGGCTTTTTGGAATTGTTCAACGAGTATAAAAACGGCAATTAGTCTTTCTTCATGTACTTTGGAATGAATCAATGATTTTATATCAGCTAATGCTAAATTGATAAACTGCTTTGCAATTTTTCTTTGAACAGGCACTTTGATCCCATAGAAAACATCGCCCTCACCATATTCTCCTTTCCCTGTTTTAAAAAATCTTTGAAGGATCATCGCTTGCGAGGAGTTTTTTTGCTCTGATATTTTTTTTCTAATTTCTAATAGGCTCACTTAAAGATTACTCCCTTAATTCGAAATGATATATAATTTTACTTTGTTATTTTTTTTATCCAGTTTAAAATTGTTTTTAAAGCCACTGGTGAAATTGTTTCTTCAATTTTTCCATACTCGGAAATTTTCCCTGTTGTTGAAGTTTGAAATAGATGATTCAGATCAGCAAGCTCTTTAGTTTCAAAATTTGTATTGTTGCCTTTTTTTAATGCTGAAGCAATTGCAGATAAATTTTCTTTGGGTGGTACTTGTAAATCTTTTTCTCCATTTATTGCAAGTACAGGACATTTTACTTGTTCTAAAGTCGGGCCAGGATCATATCTTAGAAAATACTTAAACCAGGGGCTTGTTATTGTTTGCATCTGCATTTTCAAATATACTTCCGGATCACCAAGTTTATTTTTTTCATCTTCTGTCATTTTAGAATATTCTGATCGAAATTTTTCTTCCAAATTTTTATTTAATAATTCATCATTATCCGTATTCTTTACAATTGAAAATATTTCTTTTTGAAGAGTGATTGATCTTTGTATTTCATCTTCACTTGTACCTTCCGCTCTCTGAATCAATGCGCCTTGAAGATATAAGATCGAATCACCCGGTATTCCTGTACCAGCCATTAGCACAATAAATGCTACATCATTAGATTGAACCGCAACCATCGGGGCTATCAATCCGCCTTCACTATGTCCTATTAAACCTAATTTACTGTGATTTATTTCTTTCCGAGTTTTCAAAAAATCAACAGCTGATAAAACATCTCGCGCAAAATCTTCACTAGTCGCTGCATTATGATCCCCGGTTGATTGAGCAATTCCTCTATCATCAAACCTTAAAACTGCAATTCCATTTTTAGTTAGATAATCTGCAATAACTAAAAAAGGCTTGTGACCAAGCAGTTCTTCATTTCTATTTTGTCCTCCGGAACCGGTAATCATAACAACGGCAGGAAAATTATTTCCTTGCTTAGGAAATGTTAAAGTGCCGGCAAGGACAACATTATCTAACTCATTTTCAAAAAGTACTTCTTCAGAATAATATGGAAAGGGTTCTTTTGGTTCTTGAGGTCTTTTGGGACCTTCTAATTTATCAACTTTTTTAACCGATAAATCTAAACTCATTCCGCCTTGATACCATTTGCCTACAATTTCCATATTGTCAAAAAATATTTTGCCAGCATAAAATCCTTGTATAACTGGGATTTTTATAAGAATAGAATCGCCGTTAATTGTAGTACTTTCTGTTGGAATTGCTATCGCGCCTTGATCAGGACTATCTAAAGTTGTTGAATATTTTCCAGCATCATCTTTACTTAAATTAAATACAATTGTTAACTCCATAGAATTTGGCAATGCAAGTTTACCAGTCCAAATTCCTTCTAAATTTTGCTGTTGTGAAAAAGTTGAAATGTTTACTAAAAGTACAAAAACAAAAGCAGTATATTTAATCATGATTTTATTCCTAAGAATTTTTTATCTGTTATTCACCAAAGAAATGGTTTAGCTAAATTAATTTTGATATACAATTTCATTATAAAAATCTTCAATTACGTTATTATAGTTAAAAGCTAATTTCGTTTTTCTGCTTCTTGCCAGATCAAAATATTCGATACATTGCCCTTCCTTCAAATCTATTTCTGAAGGATTTAAATCAATTCTTTTCCAAAAGATATTATCAGTAATTTTTTCTGATGTAATAATTTTGAACAATTTAATTTCTCCTAGATCTGAGATCCCAAGTTCCTCCATTATTTCCCTCCTAACTGTTTGCTCGGGAGTTTCATACTTTTCAACTATTCCACCAGGAATATCCCACATATTAGGGAAAGGTATGGCAATTTTATTATCACGCAATAATAACAATACTTGATTATTGCTGTTGAGCAATATTATTCCTGCTCCAATTATCATTTATGCTCTATTTGT
The DNA here is from genome assembly GCA_963706055.1 of uncultured Ignavibacteriales bacterium. Lineage (GTDB taxonomy): Bacteria > Bacteroidota > Ignavibacteria > Ignavibacteriales > Ignavibacteriaceae > IGN3. Next base: position 55,986 of record CAVPND010000022.1, read on the forward strand.
TAATCTATAAAAAAAAGTTTACAATGTTTTTATTAAATTTACCTGTTTTCAACTGAGCAACTTCAGGTACCTGCTTTCAATTATGGAACTAAATATAAGATAAATTGGTTTTATTTATATGACAAATAAAATAACAAAATCAGCAGTTATTATTGGCAGTGGACTTGGCGGATTGTCAACCGCATTAAGACTTTCTACCGATGGTTATGATATAACTGTAATCGAAAAGCACTCCAAACCTGGAGGCAGATTAAACCAGCTTAAACTTGATGACTTTACTTTTGATGTTGGCCCATCGTTTATGAGTATGAGCTGGGAGCTTGAAGAACTATTTAAAAGTTGCGGAATAAAAAATCCTATAGAACTAGAAGAACTAGATCCACTTTATCAAGTATATTTTGAAAACGAAAAGAAACCATATAAAATCTGGAAAACTTTAGATAATCTTGAAAAAGAATTTAAAGATATCGAACCAAATCTTGCCGCAAAAGTTGAAAAATATTTATCACGTGCTGGAGAATTCTTTCACGATACTGAAGACAAAGTTGTTAAATCCAATTATGATAATGTTCTTGATTACATTTTAAAACTTACTCGAGTTCCTTTAAAACACCTTCCATATCTTTATAGAAATATGTGGAGTGAAGTTGAAAAGCATTTTGAATCTGAACAGATACGAGTTATCTTTTCCCTGGTTGCATTCTTTTTGGGATCAACACCATTTCAAACTCCTGCTATTTATTCCTTACTTAACTACACAGAAATGAAGCATGATGGATACTGGAAAGTTAAAGGCGGTATGTATAAAATTGTTGAAGAGTTGATTAAGATCCTTGAATCAAGGGGAGTGAAATTTGTATACAATACAGAAATTATTTCCGTTGCTAATTCAAACGGAAAATTAAATTCCTTAATGGATAAGTCAGGTAAAATCTGGAATGCAGATATTTTTATTTCCAATTCAGATGCTGCTTCATTTAGAGGACAAATTTTAGGAAGAAAAAAATTTACTGAAGCAAAATTAAACAAAATGGATTGGACGCTTGCGCCGTTTACAATTTATCTTGGAGTAAAAGGTAAAATAGACTCACTGCAGCATCACAACTATTTTCTTGGTAGCAACTTTAGAGGCTATGCTGATAAGATATTCACTTCTTCAATCATACCTCAAAAACCATATTATTATGTTAATGTTTCATCAAAATCAAATCCGGAATGTGCTCCTGAAGGAACTGAAAATATTTTTATTCTTTGCCCCGTACCGGACAGAAGATTTAAAAAAGATTGGGATGATAAAGAAGAAATAGCTAATAATATTATTAAAGATTTATCAGACAGGGTTGGATATAACCTTAACGATAACACTTTAGTTAAGCAGATTTATTCTCCTGTTGATTGGGAAAATATGTTTAATCTTTACAAAGGTTCAGGTTTAGGTTTAGCTCACGGTATAAATCAAGTTGGAGCATTCAGACCTAAAAATAAAGACGAAGAATTTTCAAATTTATATTATGTGGGTGCCTCTACAACACCAGGTACGGGCCTACCAATGGTCATCATCAGTTCAAAACTGGTTACAGACAGAATAAGGAGTGATTATGGATCTATACAATAAAACATCGTTTAAAATTAGCAAAGTGGTAACAAAAAGTTACAGCACTTCTTTTAGTCTTGGCATATCTGCATTCTCTCCACAATATCGTGATGCTATATACGGCATCTATGGTTTTGTAAGAATTGCTGATGAGATTGTTGATACTTTCAATGAGTTTGATCAAAAAAAACTGATGGAAAAATTCCGAATTGAAACTGAAGAAGCTTTAAAAACCGGAATTTCAACTAATCCAATTCTACAGGCATTTATCTACACTGTTAAAGAATATAAAATAGATTATCAATACATAGATGCCTTCTTGAGCAGTATGGAAATGGATTTAACAAACTCATATTATGAACCACAGCAGTACAAAGATTATATTTATGGTTCAGCAGAAGTGGTTGGTTTAATGTGTTTGCAGATCTTTACGGGTACCGATACCAAATTATTTAATCAGCTCGTTGGGCCGGCAAGAAGTCTTGGGTCAGCTTTTCAAAAAGTTAATTTCTTGAGAGATATAAAAAGCGACATGGAAGAAAGAGAAAGAATTTATCTGCCCGGCGTTAATCATGCAATTAAAATAGATGATGTTCATAAAAGAGACTTAGAAAAAGAAATTGAGTTGGAATTTAGAAATGCTTTAGATGGAATCAAGAAGTTACCGGTGGGAGTTAAGCTAGGTGTTTACTCGGCATATCTTTATTATAAAGGATTATTCAAGAAAATAAAAAAATTAAATGTTAAGGAATTGATGAATCAGCGAGTGCGGGTATCCAACACTACAAAACTTGCGCTATTGCTAAGAGGTTTGCTCGAAATAAAAGTTTTCAAGCTAACATGAAACAATATTAATTTTTAATTAAGTTTGCCGGTATCAATACCGGCTTTTCTTTTATATGAGCACATACTTACTAATAAATATTTTAATCATTTTCTTTCCTTTAGTTTTGTCGTTTGATAAAAATCTTAACTATTACAAAAAAGTCTCGTCTGTCTTAATATCAATTGCAATGGTAAGCACAGCATATATCATTTGGGACGTAGTTGCAACAAAGCGAGGTGACTGGGCTTTTAATCCCGAACACTTGATTGGTTTTTACTTTTTTAGTTTACCTATTGAGGAAATTTTATTTTTTATTACAGTCCCTTATTCATGTATTTTTATATATGAAACCGTATTGTTTTATCTTAAAGAAAAAAAAATACAGCTGAACCATAAATATTTTATTATTCCACCAGTAATTTTAATAACAGCTGGGGTAATCTTTTACGATCAGGATTATACCTTTACCGTTTCTTTTTTTTCAGCTGTTTTTTTTATTTGTGCCATCTTATTCAAATCTCCACTACTCACATCAAGTAATTTTTGGATAACAATGCTAATTACTTTCCTGCCGTTTTTGATAGTAAATTATTTTCTAACATCAATTCCTGTTGTCACATACAATGAAGCAGCTTTTAGTGGTAAAAGGTTTATAACAATTCCATTGGAAGATTTTTTATATTCATTCTCAATGATTTCTTTATGGATTTTGTTTTATGATTTTGCCAAAAGGATTAGAAATAAAAATGCCTAAAAGAATTGGTATAATTGGCGCGGGACTTGGTGGCTTATCAGCAGCTATTAGGTTAGCAAACATTGGATTTGATGTTGATCTTTATGAACAGAATACCACTCCCGGGGGAAAAGCATCCGAAATAAATGAAAACGGATACAGATTTGATACAGGACCATCATTGCTTACTATGCCAGATGTTATCAAAGATTTGTTTAATGAGTGTGGTGAGAAGTTTGATGACTACATTCAGTTAATTAAATTAGATTTAATCTGCAAGTATTTTTATCCGGATAATTCAATCATTAATGCTTTTGCTAATGTTGAGGATTTTAGTAATGAAATTGAACAAAATACAGTTGATAATTTAGATTCATTAAAAAAATATCTTAATTATTGTGAAACTATATATGATTTTGCGGGTGATCTTTTTTTAACTAAGAGTCCCAAAAGTATATCTACATATTTAAATAAAGAGGCCTTAAATACTTTACTGCACATAAATAAGATTGATCCGTTTAGAACAATGAATGAGGCAAATTCTAGCTACTTTGAAGATTCAAAACTAGTTCAATTATTCAACAGATATGGAACATATAGTGGTTCAAATCCATATTTAGCACCGGCAACTTTAAATATAATTCCACATGTAGAATATAGTTTGGGCAGTTTTATTCCTAAGGATGGAATATTCTCAATTACAAAAGCTCTATGGAAATTGGCTGAGAAAAAAGGAGTTAATATTTTTCTAAATCAAAAGATTAATGAAATTGTTGTTGAACAAAAAAAAGCAACAGCCATTAAAGTTAATAACAGGATTGAAAAATATGATAAAATAATCTCTAATGTTGATGTTAATTTTACTTTTCAGAATTTGATAAAGAATTTTAGCAGCAATGAATCCAGGAGTTATAAAAAAAAGGAAGCATCATTTTCAGGTTTAGTTTTTTATTGGGGAGTAAATAATCAATTTGCTGAACTTGAAACGCATAATATTTTATTTTCATCAGATTATCGGAAAGAATTTGATACTTTATTCATAGCTAAAACAATTCCTATCGATCCAACCATTTATATTTATATTTCTTCAAAGTTAATCACGGCTGATGCACCGACCGGAAAGGAAAACTGGTTTGTAATGGTTAACGCACCACATATTTATAATCAAGATTGGGAATCAGAGGTTAAATTAAGTCGATCAAACATCGTGAAAAAAATAAATAATACTTTAAATACCAGTATTGAAGATTATATTGAGTTTGAGAATATCTTAACTCCAAATGATATTCAAAATAGAACTGGCAGTTATCTAGGAAGTATATATGGAATCGCCTCCAATGACAAGTTTGCGGCATTTATGCGTCAATCAAATAAATCTAAATCGATAAAGAATCTTTACTTTTGCGGAGGGAGTACTCATCCAGGCGGTGGCATTCCTCTTGTAATTTTATCGGGCAAAATTGTTGCTGATCTAATTAAGAAAGAAGATAATAATTGATTAAAGCAGATCACAAAAAGTGGGCTGAGTTTATTTTTAATATTTATCTCAAGCGATTATTTATAAAATCATTTCATGATTTTATAATAGTAAATGATCCCTCCGATATAAATAAAACAAAAAGTTTAGTAATAACTCCTAATCATTTTTCCTGGTGGGATGGTTTTTTTGTTTATTGGCTAAATAAAAAAGTATTAAACAAAAAACTTTTTATTATGATGCTTGAAGATCAGTTAAAAAGATATTGGTTTTTTCAGAAAATTGGTTGTTATTCAATTGATTTAGAAGATAATCGCAAATCAATAACCTCGTTAAAATACACGATGGATTTATTAGCACAACCGGACAACCTTATTACTCTTTTTCCGCAAGGAGAAATTCAGCCATTTGAACAAAGACCACTAAAAATTAAAAATGGAATAAATTTCTTATCACAAAAAAGCAAACAAGATTTTCAGATATTGCCTATTGCTTTTAAAATACATTATTCAAGTGAAAAACTTCCAACAATTTATGCTCGATTTGGGCATCTGCTAAATTCAGAATCAATGTCTTCCGATGAACAGCTCTTTAAATATGAATTCAAAAATAACATAGATTTGTTAGATCAGGAGTATCAAAATGCTCCGACAAAAAGTATTTTTTAATTGCAATGATAGAAGTATTAATAATAATATCGCTCAGTATTTTTAGTATTATTTCCGTTTTTAATTTTTTTACCGCACCTGTATTACAGAATAGTTTAAATATTAATCCCCAGGATAAATTGGTTTCAATACTAATTCCTGTTCGAAATGAAGAAAAGAATATTGAAAAATGTATAAATGGTGTCTTGATTCAGAATTATAATAACAAAGAGATTATAATTCTTGATGATTGCTCAACAGATAATACATTTAAAATTGCATCATCAATTAAACACGATAATCTAAAAGTAGTTAAAGGCGAACAACTCCCTGAAGGATGGCTTGGTAAAAATTGGGCGTGTCATCAACTTTCTCAATCTGCAAACGGCAGTTTTTTGCTTTTTATTGATGCCGATGTAATATTAAAACCTGAATCAGTTTCATCAGCAGTTTATGAAATAGAAAATTCAAAATCATCTTTACTTTCTGTTTTTCCAACACAAATAATTAAATCATTAGGCGAGCATCTAATTGTGCCATTGATGAATTGGCTATTGTTAACCTTCTTACCCTTAAAACTAGTTCACACATCTAAACAAGAAGCATTAGTGGCAGCTAATGGACAATTTATGCTATGGGATCGTGATTCATATTTTTTAGTTGGTGGACACAAGATGGTAAAAAATAAAATTGTAGAAGATATGGAACTTGCAAGATTATGTAAGCTAAATGGTTTGAAAATATTGACTTTGCTAGGTGGTAATTTAATATTCTGTAGAATGTATTCTTCGTTTAAAGAATCTTACAATGGATTTACAAAAAACTTCTACCCTGGTTTTACAATTAATCCATTCGCTTTTTTAGTTTTTATACTTTTTTTATTTCTGATTTTTAATTCGCCTTTTATAAACTTTGTTTACTCAATTAATATTGTAATTATAATTATTTTACTTTTTCTAATTAGAATTTCTGTAGCAATAAAAAGTAAGCAGAGTTTGATATTAACAGCATTACTTCACCCTTTTCAAATGCTGTTAATGATCTGGATAGCAATAAATTCAGTAGTAAAGTTTCACACAAAGAATTTAGAATGGAAACAAAGAAAAATTTAATATCAAGTAAAGAAATTGTGTTCCTTTATATAATATTTATTGTTGGGATACTTGGGCACTTATTGCCCCAAATAAAAGATTATATGATTGCGCTTACTCCTATAACCTTACTTATCACAGGAACTGTTGTGCTCTTTTATTCTTACAAAACTTCTAATGGAAAATTTTTAATATGGACGATTCTGACATATATTATTACATTCGCTCTTGAGGTAATAGGTGTAAAATCAGGATTAGTATTTGGAGAATATTCTTATGGTAGTTCTTTAGGTTTTAAAGTTTTTGAAGTTCCACTAATAATTGGATTTAATTGGGTTTTTGTAATTCTTGGTTCTATCTCTATTTCATTAATTATTACAGATAAAAAAGTATTGATTGTCCTCCTTTCTGCTTTGATCTCACTTATTTTTGATTTTGTTCTGGAACCAGTAGCCATAAAATTAAACTATTGGCAATGGAATGAAGGTGTAATTCCTATTCAAAATTTTGTGGCTTGGTTCGTAATAGCTTTTCTTGCGGCATCAATCTTTATGACTATGCAGATTAATGTGAAATCTAAAGCTAGTATTCATTACTTATTAATTCAGTATGTTTTTTTTCTAATTTTATTATTTTTTTACAGATAAGACTATGATTGGAATTTTAATCGCCTCTATTATAATTACTTTATGGGCTTCACATCTTTTTTATTCTCTAAGTAGTGTGAATTTAGATTTTACAAACCCAATTCTATACTTACATATTTTATTTCAAGGATATTTATATACCGGTTTATTTATAACCGGACACGATGCGATGCATGGAACAATTTCAAGCAATAAAATGGTAAACAAATTATTTGGTTGGATTTCCTCTTTACTGTTTGCAGGATTGTCTTATAGTAAATTAATTAAAAACCATTTTAAGCATCACAAAAATCCTGGAGAGGAATCTGACCCTGATTTTTATATTAAATCTCAAAACTTTTTTATTTGGTGGGGAGTTTTCTTATTGCGATATACAACAGTTGTGCAGCTAATAATAATGGCTGTTGTTTTCAATGTTTTAAAAATCTGGTTTGATGAGAATTCTATCCTAATATTTTGGGTAATACCTGCTTTTCTGGGAACATTTCAATTATTTTTTTTTGGAACTTACCTGCCGCATAAATATCCACATTTAGAACAAATGAAACCACACAATGCACGAACACAAAACAAAAATCATTTATGGGCAATGTTATCTTGTTATTTTTTTGGATATCATTATGAACATCATAATTCCCCAGCTACACCCTGGTGGAAATTACATAAGTTGAAAAATAAGTAAGTTGTGCTAGGATATTATTGTATCGTTGATAATTTTTGTGAGCTCTAATTTCCCGAATGGTTTAACTAAAAACTTAGTTGCACCAGCCTGATAAAACTCTTTAATTTTATCTTCAATATATTCGCTTGAGATAATAATGATTGGTCTTTTAAATGGATCGTGTCTTTTGATATCTTTACAAATAAAAATCCCCTGCTGCCAATAATTTTTATCTACATCAAAAATAAAATGACTAAAAGAGCTATCTTGAACAAATTCAAGTTTGAATTCTCTAATACTATAATTAGACAATGTAAATGAGTTTTTAAGAAATGCTTTAACAAGCTCAAAAGTTTCACCGGAGTTATCAATCATCAAAATTTTATTAGAACCACTTTTTTGCTCATCCGAATCACTTATAGAGGAAAATGCTTTAGACTGATTCAGAGGCAAAGTAAATGTAAATGTTGATCCAACTCCCTTTATACTATCCACGAGTAAAGATCCACCTAATTTTTCGATATATCTTTTTGCCAGTGCAAGCCCAAGTCCGTTACCTTCATAATTTCTACCAACATTTAAATCTTCCTGACTAAAGGGTTGGTACAGATGGTCTAAATATTTAGTGGAAATTCCAATACCAGTATCTCTAACCTTACAGATAGCTAACCCCTTTTCTTGTAAAATACTTACTTCTATTTCAACATAACCTTGGTGTGTAAATTTAACAGCATTACTAATTAAATTATTAAGTGCATTTTCAACACACTGTACATCAACATCAACATAAATCTTTTTGTGTGAAAAGTTAGTTCTCAGCTCAAGATTTTTTTCTATTGAATTTTTTTTATGTTCTGATAAACAATTTTGAATAACACTAATTAAATCGGTTGTCTCCGTGTTTAGACTATAATTACCAGCTTCAATTTGAGCAAATTCCAGCATTTGGGTAATGCTTTTAAATAATCTTTCACTACCACTATGCAAATTGTCCAGATATATCTTATCCTCGGCCCCAATCTTATCTGTAAGATTTTCCTTAATCAAAGATGAATAACCAAGGATAATATTTAAGGGAGTTCTTAATTCGTGTGATAAAACATTTAAAAAAGTATTTTTTAATCTTTCAGATTCATAACTAGCATCACGAGCTTTTTTAACTTCTTCCTCAGTTAAAAGAATTTCTGTTTGATCCTCGTGATACATAACAATATAAGGTTCATCTTCATCATTAATTACAAAAATGTTTGTTCTCAGAATCGGAATAGCGTACTCGCGGGATCGTAATAATGAATCCTCATAATAATCAATTGCAGTATATGTTTTGCCGTTTAGTACTTCCATTATTTTTTCAACAGTATTACTTTCTTTAAGCACACTGTCATTAAATATCGAATACTCAGCAAGTTCATCAAGATGATATCCCCATAAAATTGTAAAGGCTTCATTAATGTATATTATCTTACCACTTTGCTCAACTACTTGAACAGGAAAGCGGACTTTATCATACATTAGACTTACATATTTTAAAAAATCTGTTGTAACCATTTTTATATGATTGGTAGTGATATTTCTATTTTAGTTCCTATTTCTGAATTCAACAATTTAATTTCACCATTGTGTCTGTCAATTATACTTTTACACAAGAACAATCCATAGCTGTTTTTCTTTGGGGTATAAGATACGAACAAATCTTTACTAACTTCTTCAGGAATTCCCGGTCCATTATCTTCAACAATAACATGGACAAATTTCTCATCAGCCATAGACTGAATATTTATTGTAGCATCTTTTTTTGCATTTATAGTATTTGTAAATAGATGAACGAGTAAGTGTTGAATCTGCTCTGAATCATAACTACAAAGCGGGATATTATTAAGTTGGGTTTTAAAAGTTGCAAACTGATATTTCTTCATTGGCGAAATATATTTTATTACTGACTGGATCGTTCTGTTTAAATCGCCGCTATCTTTATTAAGATTCATAATAGCAGTTTCCATCAGCACCTGCGCATACTTTTGTATGCTTCTTATACTGTCAATTGCAACTTTCGATTTTAATTTTAAACGATCGTACATTAGTGATTCTTTGCCAATTCCAGAATCTTCTGTCTCTTTTTTTAATTTCTCCAACATCCTTAGTAAACTTTCGTTTTCCAGTAATGCTAAATGAACAAGCCCCTGTAATGATTGACCTATTTCAGAATCTATGCCTGCTTTTAGTGCTTTCCGTTCTGCTTGTATAAGTTGGGAGTTTGCCTCTTGCAAAGCCGTGTTTGCATTAAGCTGACCCTGATATAATTGCGCATTTCGAATTGCAGCGGCAGCCTGTCCAGCTAAAATTTCAAAAGTACTTGTGGTCTCTTTTTCTTTTATTCGATGAAGATGTTTACTATCTACATAAATTACACCGATTTTATTCCCATCAGTGTTTAACGGAGAACAGAGGATTGTTTGAAGATCTAATCGAAGAATACTTTTACTAGACTCTAAAGTCGCATCACTCTGAGCACCTTCAATAAATCTGGATTGGCCATTATAAAAAACATCTTCAACTACCGAGTTGCTAATTTGAAAAAGACTTTCTGGAAGTTCTTTTCCATTTGAATCTAACCCAAGCTTAAATTCTAATTTACCAGATTGACTTTTTAAAACTATAAAACCCCGTTCAGAGTTTGTTAATCGAATAGCATTTTTTAATACAAGTTCAAGAACATCATCAAGAATAAGTGAGCGGTTTATACTATTTAGAATATTTAAGATTACTTCTAGATTCTTGGTTTTTTCTGACCCAAGCTCTGCATCCAGCGTAGTTTTTATTCCACTATCTATGTTTTTTTTGAATTCAGAAAATTTCATCTATCTAAAACTGTCTTCAATTTATTAATAATGCTTAAAATTGTGCAATAATTATACCGTTTTATAGATTTAATATAATTGAATTTTATGAGGATTAATGTAAATAATACTTAAAAAAGAACTAATCCCTTAGCAGTTTCCAAGAAATGAACCATTCTGTATCATTTCCATTTTTCCACCAGGCTTTAGCAAATCCAGCAGAAAAAGTTGATTCAAGATTGTACCAATGCTGAAACATAATATTGAGTTGTAAACCTGCATCAACTATTTTTTCCAATTCGGGAGAGTCAGAGATTAATCCCTGGGTGAAAAATGAAAAATTTATATTTTTTAATTCAATAGTTCCTAACGATACATTGGGAATACGCAGCGGCGGAAGTGAATTTTCTACCATCACTTTTAGAAATTTATCAGCAGTTATACTATAGATTGGCACACCAGGGAAACGAAACATTTTTTCAAATTGTTTTACTGGTTCATTTTCAATTTCTCTATTACCAAATCCTCCAAAGAAAAACATTGTTTCAGGTAAATTGTCATTAATGAAATGATATCCTGTTGCTGCCTTCAGATGCAGCACATTATGTTTTGCTAAAAAAATAAAGTATTTATCCCATTCACCCATTAGCTGTCCGGAGAATTGTGGATTATCTGGATTTGATGTGTAACCGAGTATAGAAAACTTCAACAAATCTCCAGACTCCCAATCGATACTGCCTATAGTTTTCCGAACATCTCTTATTTCAAGATCAGATTTTAATGTAGCAAAATCAGCCTGTTTAACTTCCGTTCGATTATCATTGATGAACTTTATACCTCGATAAACAGAAAGTTCAGTAGTTTGTTTAACTTTTAACGGGTTATCATAAATCCAATAATAGTTGTATCCTACTGAATATCTTTCACCAAGCATTCCCCTCTTTCTTTTATTAAAAAGATCATAAAAATCAGCCGCATTTTTTTCAATACTTAAAATTAATTTCTGATGATAACTATATTTAAAACGAAGATGGAATTTTATATCATTTGTTGTTTCTTTAAATGGTGATATTCCTGCCTCAAGAATAATATCCTGATTAAGAAGCGGATCGTTTAATTGAGTAAATAAACCCAATACTTTTCGTGATTGGAATCCTGAAATAATTGGAATAAATGTTTTAATAGATATACTATTAAGAGAAGAATATAATTTTTCTTCTGTAAAAAGACTGTTATCAATTACTTCAGCGGCAGGTTTTAGATTTAAATCATACAATTCTGGAGATTTATCTAAAATATTTTGTCCAAAGTAATTTATTGCTGATAATTTTTCTGTCTTTGTAGCTGCAAATTTTACAGGGGTAAAACCATCAATACTAAATTCCATTGCAACTATTGAATCAATGGAAACCTCTACAGGTTTGAATAGACCTTTTACAGTATTTGTTAGTGGAATGATTTCTCCAGTAAGTAAATCATATCTGTAAATATTAGAAACCCCATTAGTATATGCATTCCAATATAAATGCTTTCCATCTAATGACCAGGATGGATTTTCAGGAGATCCACTCGAAGTAATTGTTTTAAATTGAAAAGGATTTCCCTTATCTAAAACAGTTACATCTGAAATAATTATGGATTGCTGGCCACTGGATCTGTGTATAACAGCAGCAAGTAGGTTTCCCTTTTTGTTAATTGATAAATCAAAAAATTCATCTCCAACATTAAACACAGTTAGTGATTGGGCTTCCAAATATGGATATTTTGATCTAACCAAAATCGATTTACCGCTTAAGTGTTGAATGCCCCAAAGTTCATGTGTAGTCTGAGAGATAGTAAGCTGTCCTATTCTAGAATCTTTGAATAACAACTTTTCTTTGCCGCTATTCATATCGTACTCCCAAACATCTCTATAAAGCTGGTTATTGTTGGTTGTATAGAATAGCTTTTGGTAAACTTCATCATAAGCAACGGCAGCAACCTGCAAAAGACTTGGAGTTGGGAGCGTAGTAATACTAACAGACTTTTTTGTATTCAAATCAAATTTCTGGATTTCAGCTAGCTCACCTTTGCGATGATATCCGAATATCAAAGAATTGTCTTTGGAATCAAATACAGTGTGGGTAACCCAGCCAAACGGTTCAGAAGCAAGCTCATTGAAATCTGTTAATCTATGCTTTTTAATTAATGAAATATTTGATTTTTGAAATTCCTTTTCTGCTGAAATAAAGTTTTCCCAGGCATCAGACATCGTCAATCCATAAACTTCTTCAAACTTAGATTCTAATCCCGGATAAAATTCTTCTGGTTTCTGTGAGAACCAATCATACATTTTTTGTACGCCATAATTATTAGCGAGATGGGCTATAAACCTTGTACCGTATAAGTAAAGTATATTTTCTAACATTATACTTTGATGAGATGTTAATGTTTCAATTTCTGAAGCGCTCGCAAAGGGTTCATTATCATTAACTAACGATCTAAAATACATCTCATCAAAATTTCCTAAAACTCTACCATAACCACCACTAAACCATGTTTCAATAAATACTGCAATAGCCTCTTGGTACCATCGAGGCGTATATCTGTTATGATTAGTTAAGATGCTATAAAAAGTAGTTAAAGGTTGAATTTTATCCGGTGTTACTTTACCAAATATGCATCTGAGTGATGACTCAAAATCCCCAGCCATATCATTAATAACTATGTGAACAAGTTCATGACTGATAAGCCATTGCAGTCTTTCAGAATAAGGGACAACTTCATAACCGGGTTCTAATGGTTCGATTTCAATTCTTATGTAATTTTCAGGAATTGTTGTCGTTGCTCCGAATCCATAATCACTAACATCGTAAGTATTAATAATTATTTTCTCTTTTACTTTATAATCAAAAAGTTTTTTTAATTGTGCTAAGGAATTTTCTGCTGATGATAGCAAGTGATTTACTAAATGCGAATGTGCATCACGATAAATAATTTTAAAGTGCTCGCTTTCTTTTGTATACCAGTCACCAAACTCTCTTTTACTGACCCTTAAGATTAGTTCGGTTTTTTCTTTACCTTTATAGACTTCACTCACAGTTTCTTTTTCAGAAAGAATAAATTTGCATTCCAAAAATTCTAACCCGTTATTAATTTCTAATCTATCTGCTATATCGTTTGGGAAAAGAGAGAGAATAGAATCATTTGAAATCCGGGTATTCCATAAAACTAAATGTAAGTTTTGAGCTCTGTAAAAATTATAAAAATTTTCCACAGCCCTATTTGTTCTGAGCTTAAACAGTATACTTTCATCTTGATATTCAATTGCGATACTTGAAAGTTGGATTTCCTCTCGAAATTCAAATTGATTAACCTCGCTTATTTTTTCAATAATTTTTAATCTATTAGCTGCAAGATGTAATAACTCTTTATTCCAATATTTATTTATCAAATTATTAATCGATAAAGTTGATATATATATATTTGAATTTTTGGTGTAAGGAGGGCTGGTTAATTGAAAAGAATTTAAAAGACTATCGTGTAAATCATAAATAAAAACAAATGGATTGTTTGGAGTAATAATAATTTTATTCTGTTCAAAGTTTATACAGACATCACCAGATTTGGGATCCTTTGAATAAGAAATTGGAAGCGCATTTAGTAAATCAATTAAAGAAATATAAACCACACCTGCCTGATTTTCAGCATCGATCAATTCATAACTATCTTGGTGGATCAATGCAACTTTTGTTGCATCCTGAGAGTATATTGATATATTTAATACTATAATCAGAACAACGAAATGAATAACTTTCATCAGAAACTTTTCTTAGAAGATTAACTATAAATTTTTTCTTTATGCTGTAATTTAAAAAAAAAGCCTTCAAATAATTGAAGGCCTTTAATAAAGAATTGAAAACTTGTAATTATCTTACAAATGCGTATCTGCTGCCAAGTTCATCTAATTGCGAACCTGATCTTACAAATGCGTATCTGCTGCCAAGTTCATCCAATTGTGAACCTGATCTTACAAATGCGTATCTGCTGCCAAGTTCATCCAATTGTGAACCTGATCTTACAAATGCGTATCTGCTGCCAAGTTCATCTAATTGTGAACCTGATCTTACAAATGCGTATCTGCTGCCAAGTTCATCTAATTGCGAACCTGATCTTACAAATGCGTATCTGCTGCCAAGTTCATCTAATTGCGAACCTGATCTTACAAATGCGTATCTGCTGCCAAGTTCATCCAATTGTGAACCTGATCTTACAAATGCGTATCTGCTGCCAAGTTCATCCAATTGTGAACCTGATCTTACAAATGCGTATCTGCTGCCAAGTTCATCTAATTGTGAACCTGATCTTACAAATGCGTATCTGCTGCCAAGTTCATCCAATTGTGAACCTGATCTATTATGAAAGACCAAATTACCTGTTGGTTCTTCGGAAGTAGACACACTAATTTGCTGTTCAACGAGAGTTGCATCGCCCTGCACTCTGTATCTAACTGCTTCTTCAACCTGAGCGAAAGAAGTTACAGTTAGAGCCGTCAGCAAAAGAAATAGTAACATGTATTTTTGCATAGCTCCCACCATATGGATGATGAAATAATTATTTAACACTGAATTTCATATTAAATTTAACTCCGCATAACTGGAGTTAGCCCTCTAATAAGTGATATTATAGGGCAATGCCAGTGCCATAGAAGAACATATGTAAATAAAAAATTTTGCTTATTATTTAATAATAATCGGTTATTATTACCGAATTTGGGACGGAATAATGTGTTTTATGTAAAATATTTTTACATAAAATTGGCGGTTTAGTAGGCTTTTAATTTTAATAATTACTTCTTTTTGGAAACTAAAGTATCAAGTTTTGGTCTAGATATCCCTAACAATTTTGCAGCTTGAGATTTATTTCCACCAACTTTTTCCATGACTTGAATTGCATAGTATTTAGCCAGTTTTTTTATATCTGTAGTGCCATAATTTAAATCCAGACGTATAACATTTTCAGGAATACCTTCCTCCATCTTATTTAATTGCATCACTGCTGGTACAGAATCAATCAGACTTGCAAAATCACTTAATTTTAGTTCACCATCCTCAGATAACAGTACGGCTCTTTCAATTACATTCTTCAATTCACGAACATTTCCAGGCCAAGGATATCCAAGAAAAAAATGTCTTAATTCTCTATTTATTTTTTTTACTGATTTATTAAAAATAAAATTGAAATCTTCAATAAAATGGTCTGCTAAACTGATTATATCTTCACTTCTCTCTTTTAAAGGCGGTAGCTCTATTGTTACGACATTTAATCTATGATAGAGATCTCTTCTAAAAGAACCCTCCTCAATCATTTCTTCAATATTTTTATTTGTAGCAGAAATAATTCTAGCATTAACCGGAATGTCAACAATACCGCCTAATCTCTTGATAACTTTTTTCTCAATCGCTCTTAATAGTTTAGCTTGTAAATTCAAGCTCATATCGCCAATCTCATCCAGAAATAATGTTCCATTTTCTGCAATTTCAAACAGACCGAGCTTTCTTGTCCTTGCGCTTGTAAAAGCTCCTGCCTCGTATCCAAACAATTCAGATTCAAGAAGATTTTCAGGAATCGCAGTACAAACAATATCCACAAATGGGTCTTTTCGGTTTTTTCCATAGTTATGTATAGCTCTGGCGAATAATCCTTTACCAGTGCCAGTATCACCCAAAAGCAAAATATTTGATGCGCTTTGTTCAGATACTTTTTTAGCAAGATCAATTGTTCGGGAAAACTTTGGAGAGCTTCCAACTATTTTAGAAAGATTATACCTGATACTATCTTCATCTTTTTGAGTATTTGATGTAGTTTTATATAGGCCATTAGTGATAAGCTCTTTAATGTGAGATGTAAACTTTAATATTTCATAAGGAAAAACATATATATCATTCAGCCCCATTTTGGCAATTGTACTAACTAGTAATGCATTATTGTTCCTGATTACTGTAATAATTTTATTAGGAATTTCTTTTTTTACATTCGCAACTTCAGCCAGCAAACCAGATCCTAATGAATCAATCTGCAAAACAATAATTGTATCTTCTTCAGCAGAAAAAGATTTTGGATTTGTAAAAGCGATTGGAATACTTTCCAACTCCACTTGTCTTAAACCGGAGTTGATAGAACTTATATCTTCGCTATCAGAATAAATTTTTATATTAACTTTTTTGGAATTCATTTATTTGCGTTTGTGTCCCAATTAGTAATAGTTTTTCAATTGCTTGCTTTCTTTCTGGCTGATTGAAATATGTTGAACGTATTTTACTATTAGATATATTCTCGCCAATCATATTTATCAACTCATAAGCATAATGTCTTGGTTTTTTAGCTTTGTGAAAATTACCCCGTTCCCAATAGATTTCTGCAATTGTATAAAGAACCTTCCATGTTAGTTCACTGATACTTTCATTTTCAATAAGGTAATATGCGCTCTCAAAATAATCTATCGGTGATTTCAGTTTTTCATTTTGAGTATAATATGCGATCTTTCCAAATAAATATTCTCTCTGTGCCTTGAATATAACATTTTGATCTGTAAATTTTATATAATCTTCATCAGAAAGAAAGGTAAATGCATCATTTATTTTTTTTGAGTTGATTAAATACTCTGATATTTTATTATTTACTTCAACATAAATATTTGAGTCAGATAATTTTTTTGATTCATTTAATAATAAAGCAACTTGATTAATCAATTCAGAAGAGTTGTTTGCAATTAGTCCTTTCAAAAATTTTAAATAAATAAACTGTAAGTTATTTCTTTCGGATGGTTTTTCTTCAGTTAATAAAAAGTATTCAAATTGGTTAACAGTTTTATCCAATTCTTCCAAATCTCCAATGGCAAACCAATATTTTCCTAAAAAATATAAAATGTTGATCGCCTCTTCTTTACTTTTTAACTGATTGAAAATATTAAATGCTTTAATTAAAGAATCATAAGCATTTTGGTAATCGCAAGTCTGAAGATAAATTTCTCCCATATTTCCTATTGCAATAGCAAGATTATTTTGCATTCCAATTGAGCTGAAAATTTTTTGTGCTTCTTGCCAATCTTCAATTGCTGACTCATACTTATTCTGTGCGTGATGAAACACTCCATAATTAATTAGAATTGTGCCAAGTTGCTCAAGATTGCCGATTGAAGAATTTATCTCAATTGCCTTTTTCCAATGATTATCGGCTTTTTCTGTTTCACCCAAAATGTCAAAGAAAGCTCCAATGTTTACATGAATGCCGGAAATTCTGCTTGGCAGTTGAGCAGTTTCATATTTTTTTAGTGCACTCAATCCAAAATCTATAACTTTTTTGTTTAAACCATTTTGGTGATATTCAATTAGCGATAATAAATTTAAAATTCTGCCTTGATCTTCCAACGTAGCAGTGTGTTCACTTAGTAAAATATTTGAATACTCTTTTGCGGATTCATAATCACCAAGATCAAATTTTGCATATGATATTTCTACTAATATTTTATTTTTAAGCCAATTATCTTTAATTAATGGTTTCAAATTAGATAAAGTGGCTATACCCTCCTGTGTCTTTCTCAGCTCAATTAAGCTGCTCCCTTTTATAAATTGTATTTGGCTATTTTCCTCAACTGAGTATTTACTAGCATTTAATCTATAAATGTTTTCTAATGCTAGTTTATAATCACTAATCTTATAAAGAATTTTAACAAGCTCCAAGCTAAGATTTTCAAAAGTCCTATCTTTAATATTTAATCTTAAAGCCCTCTCTAATAATGAGCGCTTATAAGTAAAGGCACTAATACTTTCAGCCTGAACCATCTCCTTTTTTAAATAGTCTACAGATTGTTCAAATTCATTAGCAAGCTCAAACTGTCTTGCCAATTCCATTACATTAAAATCTGCAAATAATTTTTTAATGGAATTTGCAAGAACTAAATGAAATTTTACTCGGTTATTAATTGTTGAATAGATATACTTCTTAAAATTAAATGAATTTATCTTAGGTGCATTACTCAGGTTAAGGGGATCAATGATATTTTTTTTCTCTAACTCATTTAGAATTAACTTAATCCCATCGTGTGAAACATTTAGAAGTGCAGCCAATATTGTTTGTTCAACAGCGATATCAAACGAAGCTATTATTTGTGCAAGTTTCAATTCTTTACTATTTAGATTACTCAATCGCATTCGGTAAAGCTCTTCATGTGAACTTTGCAGAGCTAGGATTATTTCCTCGCTAGACTGAAAACTTACATCGCCATTTTCAAACCTCATTACATTAAGCAGAATTAAATCTTTAATAAACTGTTTGATGTTTCCAGGTTGTAAATCAGAATAAAGTAATATGTATTTTTTTAATTCTTTTCTAGGAAATAACGAATAATAACTTAAATCTAAAAACTCCGTTAGTTGATGGTCAGTAAACTGATTTAGCTGAACGTCACATAAATTATTTAATGAGGCTGAAGAGTGATCAAAATCAGATGATTCAGTTAAAATAATTTTAATACCTTTAACCTGAAATATCCTAATGACTTCAGTCAGTGAATCTTTAGTGAAATCGTCATATAAATTATAGTCGTCTAAAATTACCGTAAAATTTATTGAAGATGGAAGTGTATTAAATATCTTCTTGACTGAATCAAGAAAATTTAACGAAGAATTCTTAAAAATATCATTAATTATCTGATCGTAATTATCTTGCTTTTCATTATAAACAGCTTCCGTTAAAATTATTTTATGAAAAATATATTTAACTGCTTCGAGTCCCGTTTTTATTTTGGAGTTTTCCACGTAGACAGAAAACTGATGTTTACGATAAAGTTCTAACATTAAAGAAGTTTTACCTGAGCCATCAAATCCAGTAACCGAAAAAACCTCATTACTTGTTTTATCGTTTATGTAAGTAGTAAGGATATTAAATGCATCTTTTCTATCACTAAATACTTTAGCTGGCACTAAATCTTTTACAACTTCAAAATCGATCGGCAATTGTAAATCTAAAATAATCTGCAGAGCGTTTTCGTATCTATCAGCCGGATTTTTCTTTATCAATTTTGAGATTACATTAACTATCTTTTTTGAATAAATAGTTGTCCCCAAATCAAATTCTTCTTCAATCTGGGCCTTGTATATATCTATTTCATTTTTACCGACAAACGGAAATTTACCGTACACAATTCTATAAAGCAGCATTCCCAAAGAATAAAAATCAACTTTATGATCGTGCGATTCCTTCTTTAAAAGTTCTGGAGCGATATAAAATGGAGTGCCAAGAACACTTTCTAAATTTTCAGAACTCGTATGACGTGCAAAACCAAGATCAATTATTTTTATAATTGGATTACCATCTGATTCTGATACCAGAATATTTTCTGCTTTAAGATCGTAGTATATGTAGTTAGATTGGTGCAGGTAATAAAGAACTGAACAAATTTGTTTAATTATTTGGTTTAGTTTTTTTTCTTCTTTTAGTCCAGAATAGTTTAATAGTGCATTCGGTGGAAAATATTCCATTGTTATGAATTGAGAAAATTTTTCCACCTCAATATCTTCATCCTCATCAGCTATAAAAACGGTACTTAGCTCAAAAGATTTAATAATATTGGGGTGATCAAGATTTTGCAGAATAAAATACTCTTCACGAAAAAAATCTTTTTCTTCGTACGACGCAGATACAGGGAGAAATTTAGCAGCAACTTCCCTTTCAGGGAATTCAGTATCTATTACACCAAAGACCTTGCTTCTGCCTTCTCCTAATTTTCTACTAAGTATGTATCTCTTGTTTATCATTTCATTTTACATTTGCATTATATCGACTGCTTATATCCCTGCCTATTTCATTAATACTTAATAAAGAAATTACTAGTACTAATCCTGGAACAAATATTAACCACCAGGATTGTGTAATATATTCTTGGCCCGCTTCAATCATAGAGCCCCAGGATGGATATTCTGTGCCTGCACCTAATCCAAGATAGCTTAATGCAGATTCAGCTAATATAACATTACCAAGTTGAAATATTAAGTTAACACTTATTGGAATAAGTATAACAGGCAATATTTCTCGAATCAACAAATTGATGTTCTTTAATCCAATTAATTTTGCTGACAGATAGTACTCTTTACTTTTTATAGCTAGCATTTCACTCTTGGCAATTTTAAATAGACTCATCCAACCTGAAAAACCCAGAACTATAACAATAGAAATAATATTGCTGCCAAATAAAGCAATAATAAGAATAACCAAAAATATTGCGGGAAAGGAAAGAAACAAATCTGCAAGTCTGGTTAAAAATAGATTTATAAATTTTCCTCTGTCGACAGCTGCAAAAGCTAGTGTTAATCCCAACACGAATGAGATAAGGACTGATCCGAATCCAACAAGCAAAGAAATTCTGGATCCATATACAATTCTTGTAAATACATCTCTTCCAAATTCATCAGTTCCTAATAAAAATATTTTGGATTTTTTTATTGGTATTAAAAAAAAATCTTGAGACTCATTTTTTTTTATTTCTACTTCAACCCCTGATTGATAATATTTAAATGGTGATTCTACCGATATGCTATCAACAAATATCATACTTTCATTATAAGCTTTCGGTATAACTTCATCAATTAAATCTTTGAGATTGATTTCATTATCATTTGTTTTAACCGATTGTTGATTAATTTCAATATACGACGCCGATGATAAAGGGGGTAGAAGTTTTGTTAATGCAATGTTTTTTTGAAAATCCGGATGCTGCAACGTTAAAATAGGGGCAAATATAAAACACAACGCAAGTGTTATTAGTACAGAGTGTGATGGTTTTAACTTTGCCGAAAGTAATTTTTTTATTTTTTTTGAACTGATTATCAAGATTGGAAGAAGTAAAACTAGTAATAAAGAAATCAAACTGTCAATAACTGAAAAATTAAGTTGAGAAATAACAGTATCTATTTCTGAGAAAACAGATTTAACAATTAAAAATAAAAGAGTAATCAATTTTAATAAATAAGTAAATCTCGCAATTATTAATATTAAAATAATCGAGAGAATAAAATGCCATATTTTAATTTTAGAGAACATTAATTTATTAGCTCATTAACAAATCTTTTGTCCAACTTTATTTTTATTAAATCAGCAGCTAAGTTGGATAGGATCATCATAAGGCCAGCGATAAAACTGCAGGCTGTAACAAGTGGAAAGTCTCTATTAAATATAGCATTAACCGTCAGCCGACCCATACCGGGTAAAGAAAAAATAACCTCTGTCAGCAAAGCGCCACCAAGTAAAATTCCAAACTCAATTCCAGCAATAGAAATCATTGGTTGAACCGCATTCGGCAGTAAATGATTCTTGAATATTTCTTTTTCTGTAAATCCATTGGCCCTTAGATTTGTAATAAATGCGGAGCTTTCAACAGAACTTAAGTTATCTCTTAGATATTTATAAAATATAGCAACACCGGCAAAAGAAATTGTTATCATTGGTAGTATCAGATGAACTATATAGTCCAGGAGTTTTTCAAATGAATTCAAATCATTATTAAATATGGAACTTATTCCAGATGTGGGTAAAAAACCTAAGCTAACTGAGAAGATGTAAACCAGAACTAAACCCACAACAAATGTTGGTAGCGAGATAGCAATAATTGAGAATTGAGAAAGTATTTTATCAATCGCTTTACCCCGTTTTCTGAAAGAATATTTTGCTAATAAATATCCAAGCAGCAATTGTAACATAAAACTGATAATTGAGAAAATAAGAGTAAACAGGAAGTAGTTCTTTATTACCTCGAACACGGGTTTTCGATAATTATATGAAATCCCAAAATCTCCTGAAATTAAATTTTTTACGAACGATATGTATTGGATGTAAATTGGCTGGTCTAAACCAAACGAATGTGTAACTTTTTGAGCAAGTTCAGCACTTAGTTTTGGAGAAATAAATTTTTGTATTGGATCACCTGGTGCCAAACGAATAAGCAGAAAAATAAAGGTAACTAAAAAAAATAGTACAAGTATAGAGCTTGCAATTCTTTTTGTGATGGCCCAGTAAAAATATTTTTTCATCCGTAACTTAAAATTACAACAATTAAATAGAAGTATTTATCCTTTATCTTATAAGTATCTTTAAATGCTAATAAATATTGGGTTAATTTATTATTTTGAACAACAAATACAAAAAATTAAATATGCTTAATGTTGATATAAAAAATATTACGATCAAAACTAACTCTGGTATAAGAGTGCTTCTTAGTGATATTAAATTTAATATCGTTGAAAACAATATCTATACTATTCTTGGTAAAAACGGAAGTGGTAAATCCACACTTATTAAATCGATTACCAGATTATTAAATGAAGAGCGATATATAATTGATGGAAAAGTTTTTTGGTTTGATAAAAATATCTTTGAAATGAATACAAGTGAAATGCTTCAATTACGGAAAAATGATATTAAATATGTTTTGCAGGATTTAACCAATAACTTTGATCCACTCAAAAAAATAAAATATTATTTTGATAAATATTCAATCAATGAAAATGTAATTGGAATAAAGTTAAAGGAGTTTTTACTGCCTGATTACCAGACAATATCAAACCTACATTCTTATGAAATTAGCGGCGGGATGGCACAACGCCTAAGTTTTATGCTGGCAATTCTGACCAATCCAAAATTGCTAATTTTGGATGAACCAACCTCTGCAATTGATTACGTGAATATGAATCTTATGAAAATTAAGTTAAAAAATTTCATTGAAGCCGGAAGTTCTGTACTTGTAGTTACTCAGGATATTAATTTTGCAAAAGAAATTTCTGATAAAATTTCTTTTATGTACGATAATAAATTAAGTGAATTTGTTGAACCTGAAGATTTTTTTAAAGATGCCTATCAAAAACCATATAATAAATTTCTTCAATCCTTTAATGAGTTTCAATGAAGGAAATAATTCTAAATATAAATAATATTTCTTATTCCGTCAGAAAGAAATCTAGTTTTTCAGGTTATCAAGTAGTAGATATACTAAATAGTATTTCGTTTGAAGTTGAAAGCGGAAAAATTCTAGGAATTGCCGGGCAATCAGGGAGCGGGAAAACTACACTTGCAAAAATTTTAGCGGGAGTACTTTTACCAACAGCCGGTACAGTTAAAAATAATTTTAAGAAGGATTGGAGCAAATCATCACCAAAACCTGTGCAAATATTATTTCAAAATGATGGTGAACTGATCAATCCTTTTAGAAAAATAAAAAATGTGTTAAATGAATCTTTTGAATTAAAACTAAACGAAAATAAATTTTATGATAAAGAAATTAGTGACAATTTTTCTCGATTCAGTCTTAATCCGCAAATAGGTGATAGCACAGGATCACAATTAAGTGGTGGTGAAAAGCAGCGTATTGCACTTGCAAGAATTATTATTGCAGAACCTGAAGTGTTAATTTTAGATGAACCATTTTCATCGCAGGATGTTGAATCCCAATGGAGCATTTTAAATCTTATCAACAAACTCAAAAACGAACTCAATCTTACAATTATTTGTATTTCACATGATTTAAACATTTTAAAACATTTTTCAGATAATCTTTTAATAATGTATGATGGAAGGATTACGGAAAGTGGAACAACTAAAAGTTTGATTGAAGAGCCTAAAAATAGATACACAAAATTTTTACTGAGTGCACAGACCCTTAATCTTACAGAAGAAGAGATTCAATCCTTCCATAGTTACTATGAGCAAAACTAACGCAATAAGAATTGTTGAATCGCACAAAGTACAGTATGAAACGATTTCTTATGAAGTGGATGAAGACGATTTAACTGGTGAAACTGTTGCCTTAAAAGTTGGAGCTGAACCCGAATCCGTATTTAAAACTCTTGTTTGTTTTGGAGATAGAACCGGTCATATTGTGTTTTGCATTCCTGTTACTCAAGAACTTAATCTTAAAAAAGCAGCTTCTGTAAGCGGCAATAAAAAAGTTGAAATGATTAAATTAAAGGATCTTACTTCCCTTAACGGGATATATTCGCGGTGGTTGTTCACCGATTGGGATGAAAAAACTTTTCCCAACTTACATCGATGAATCTGCGCAATTGTTTAATAAGATTTGTGTAAGTGCAGGTGTAAGAGGAATGCAAATAAAATTAAGTTCGGATGATATAGTTAAAATTATTAATGGGAACTACGTTAATCTGATTTAATTCTATAATCAAAATATTAAATATTTTTATATTTCAATTTTTTGAAAAACTCAACGTCCTCTTTAGTAGTAATTTTAAAATTAAAAATTGATCCTTCAACAATATTTACTTTTTTGCCTGTTCTTTTAATAAGCATTGATTCATCAGTACCAATAAAATTTTCCCTATGTGCTTTGCTCAAAGCGCTATGCAATTCTTTGTACTTAAAAATTTGTGGTGTTTGCACATTATAAACTTCTTCACGATTTAAATACTCATTAACAGTTTTATTTCCTCTTATCAAAGTATCTTTTGCTTTAAGACAAACTAAGGCATTACCTTTTTTCTTTGCAGCTACAATCGCATTTGTTAGAACAGCATCGGGTAAAGAAGCTCTGGCAGCATCATGAACAACCAATAAATCATTTGGGTCGGCATCAGCAGAAAGAACAGCATTGTAAACAGAGTCCTGTCTTGTTTTTCCACCTTCAACAATAAGTGTTGCTTTATTGATTTTATATTTTTTTATAAGTCGTATTAAAAGATTAAAATATTCGGGCGCTGCCGAAATGATTATGTTATCAATTAGCTTGTTCTTTTGGAAGATTTCAAGTGTATAAGCAATTATCGGCTTTCCATTTACTTTTAAATATTGTTTAGGAGTGGCCAAGCCACTCCGTAAACCTCTTCCACCAGCAGGAATAATTGCTATTATTGTCATACAATCATCATAGCATCGCCATAACTTAAAAAGCGATACTTGTCTTTTAATGCTTTCTTGTAAGCTTTCATTATTAATTCAGTATCACCTAGCGCACTTGTCAGCATTAGTAGGGTAGATTCTGGTGAATGAAAGTTTGTAATAAGTTTTTGAGTAATATGAAAGACATGAGGGGGATAAATAAATTTATCAGTCCAGCCTCTGCCTTGTTTTAAGAATCCATCAGCAGTTGTGCTTGTTTCCAAAGCACGGCAAGCACTTGTGCCAACAACAATAACATTATGCTTTGCATGCATTGCCTTATTTACAACATCTGCTGTGTGTGCAGAAATTTCATAGAATTCTGAATCCATTTTGTGTTTTGTAAGATCTTCAACTTCGACTGGTCTAAATGTTCCCAATCCAATATGTAGAATTACTGGAACAATATGAATACCCTTCTTCTCAATCTTTTCTAGCAGCTTGGTTGTAAAATGCAATCCTGCAGTAGGAGCAGCCACAGCACCATCAACCTTGGCATAAACTGTTTGATAATTTTCTTTATCCTTTGGTTCTGGATCACGTTTAATGTAAGGTGGAAGCGGAGTTAGTCCAATTTTTTCAACTGCCTGAAACACGTTTCCAGGTTGATTAAATCTTACTGTTCTGCCTCTTGATGTTGTATTATCAATTACTTCACACCAAAGATTGTTGTCAAAATAGATTTTATTACCAATCCTAACTTTTCTTGCTGGATCAACAATTACATCCCAGATGCAATCTTCTTTGTTTAATTCTCTCAAAAGAAAAACTTCAATCTTTGCTTGAGTTTTTTCTTTTTTTCCAAACAGTCTTGCTTGAAAGACCCTTGTTTCATTTACAACAAGTACATCACCTTTTTCCATATAATCAATAACGTCAGTAAACTTTTTATCCTCCAACTCACCGGTGTCTTTATGAACAACCATTAATTTTGATTTATCACGTGGACTAACCGGATACTTCGCAATGGAAGTTTTGGGCAAGTTATACTTGAAATCTGATAGCTTCATTTATCTCTACCTTCTCTTATTATTTTAATTTTCACTTTGTCACTCAGAGCATTGCGAAGAGTTTATCAAGTAGCACTGATCCCTCTTCGCTTTACTCATTTAAATGACATATGAAATCATTTATTTCTTCTTAGATACTTTTTTCTTTACAACAACTTTCTTTTTAGGTGCAGCTTTTTTAGCAACTGTTTTTTTAGATACAGCTTTAGCAGGTTTTGCTTTCTTCATATCTTTAACAGCAGCTTGTGCAGCAGCTAATCTTGCAATTGGAACACGGAATGGTGAACAACTTACATAATTCAATCCGATCTTATGGCAGAACTCAACTGATTTTGGTTCGCCACCATGTTCACCGCAAATACCAATCTTTAAATCCGGTCTTGTACCACGTCCGCCTTCAACAGCAATTTCCATAAGCTTACCAATTGCTTCCTGATCAATTGATTGGAATGGATCTTCAGGAAGAATATTCTTTTCAAGATATTCTGGCAAAAATCCTCCGATATCATCACGTGAAAATCCAAATCCCATTTGTGTAAGATCGTTTGTTCCGAATGAGAAGAATTGTGCTGTTTCAGCAATCTTATCAGCAGTTAAACAAGCACGTGGTATTTCAATCATTGTTCCGGTTAAGTGAGGAATTTTTTTCAATCCAAATTTCTCACAAACTTCTGTATAAACTTTTTTTACAATTTCATACTGATGATTGATTTCATTTACATGACAAGTAACAGGAATCATTATTTCCGGGAAAGGTTTCTTACCTTCTTGTAATAACTCAGCAGTTGCTTCAAAGATTGCACGAATCTGCATTTCAGAAATTTCCGGATAAGTTATTCCCAAACGCACACCACGATGTCCCATCATAGGATTGTTTTCGTGCAATGAATCAGCACGTTTGTTTAATTCTTCAAGCGATATTCCAAGACTTGAAGCAAGCTTTTCTCTTTCATCAACTCTTGTAGGAACAAATTCATGAAGCGGTGGATCAAGAGTTCTAAATGTAACAGGATATCCGTCCATTGCAGCCATTGTTCCTTTAACATCGTGTTTCACGTGTGGAAATAATTCATCCAAAGCTGCTTTTCTTTCAGCAAGAGTGTTAGAGTGAATCATTTTACGAAGTTTAAATAATGGTTCTTCAGAATTTTTTCCGTAAAACATATGTTCAGTTCTAAACAATCCGATACCTTCTGCGCCAAACGCTCTTGCACGTGCAGCATCTTCTGGAGTATCAGCATTGGTTCTAACTTTTAATTTTCTAACATCATCACATAATTTCATAAATGATTGGAAATCAGGATTTTCTTCAGCAGCTTTAATCATTGGAAGCTCGCCCAAGTAAACTGTTCCCTTTGAACCGTTTAATGTTAACCAGTCCCCCTCTTTAATTTTAACATCGCCGACAGTAAAATATTTTTCATTGTAATTCATTTTTACTGAACCTGCGCCAACGATACAGCATTTGCCCCAGCCGCGTGCAACAAGTGCTGCGTGCGAAGTCATTCCACCGCGAGCGGTTAAAATTGCCTGTGCTGAACGCATTCCCTCAATATCTTCAGGATTTGTTTCTTCGCGAACAAGAATTACCTTTTTACCTTGTTTTGCCCAAGCGACAGCATCATTTGCAGAAAATACAACTTGTCCTGATGCACCACCTGGTCCAGCAGGTAAACCCTTAGCAACGGCTTTAGTTGTAATTTCAACTGAAGGATCTATAATTGGATGAAGAAGTTCATCAAGCTGTGAAGGTTGAACACGCATAACAGCTTCTTCTTTTGTAATTATTTTTTCCTTGTACATATCAAGCGCCATCTTTACAGCTGCAGGGCCATTACGTTTACCAACGCGGCACTGTAACATATAAAGTGTACCGTCCTGAATTGTAAACTCAACATCAAGCATATCGTGATAATGTTTTTCCAACATTCTTTGGATAACATGTAATTCTTTATAAGTTTTTGGCATTGCAGTTTCAAGTGATTCAAGATGAGCAGTATGTTCACTCTTACCAACTTCGTTAATTGGGTTTGGAGTTCTGATTCCTGCAACAACATCTTCACCTTGTGCATTTGTTAACCATTCACCATAAAAATAATTTTCTCCGGTTGCAGGATTACGTGTAAAGGCAACACCAGTTGCAGAACTATCACCCATATTTCCAAAAACCATTGATTGAACATTTACTGCAGTTCCCCATTCATCTGGAATTCCTTCAATTCTTCTGTAAGATATTGCTCGTTTACCCATCCAGCTTTGGAATACAGCAGAAACAGCACCCCAAAGTTGTTCCATCGGATCTTCAGGAAAAGGTTTTCCTAAAACTTCCTGCACTTTTGCTTTGTAGATTTCAATTAATTCTTTTAAATCATCAGCAGTTAAATCTGTATCAGCCTTAGCTCCACGAGCTTCTTTCATATTGTGAAGTTCTTTTTCCAATTGTTGTCTAACGCCTTTGCCTTCTTCAGGTTCAATACCTGCAGCTTTTTCCATAACAACATCACTGTACATTTGGATTAAGCGGCGGTGTGAATCATAAACAAATCTTGGGTTACCAGTTTTTTTAATTAGCGCTTCACGTGTTTGATTATTTAATCCTGCATTAAGAATTGTTTCCATCATACCAGGCATAGAAGCACGTGCACCAGAGCGAATAGAAAGCAATAATGGATTTTCTAAATCGCCAAATTTAGCACCCATTTGTTTTTCAACTTTTGCAAGAGCATCTTTAACTTGTTTTTCAAGTTCCTTGGGATATTTTTTCTTGTTCTTGTAGTATGCTGTACATACTTCTGTTGTAATTGTAAATCCTGCAGGTACAGGAAGTCCAATGTTAACCATCTCTGCAAGGTTAGCACCTTTACCTCCAAGCAGCGATTTCATTTCTGCTTTCCCTTCAGCTTTTTTACCGCCAAAGTAGTATACATATTTTGTTTGAGCCATAATGTCCTTTCCTTCGTTATAAGAATATTTAATCAAAATATCTTTTTACGAAGCATTGTTTAGTTTATTAATTAAATATTGTTTGAATGAATTTTCATCATCCATACATAGGTTTATTTTAAGATAAAAAATTTCAATGTCATCAAATTCTCTTTTAAAATTAATAAGCTTTACAGCGTCTTTTTCAGTTGTAACAACTGAATGCGAATTAGTTGTATAAAATTGTTTTCTTATTTGCTGAACTTCTTTCAATGTATAGTTTTTATGATCGCGAAATATCAATTTATTTTGTGTGTTAACATGAACCATATTTAAAACGGTTAAAAAAGAAACCGGATTTGCTATACCCGAAACAACCAGACTTTCCTGCCCTTTAAAATCTTCAATACTATATTCAATTTTTCGCATGGCATCTACAAAATTTATGGCTTTATAATATGCCGTAAATATTTTCTGATCTTCAAAATGTATTTTCATATCTCGGTTAATTTCTTGCCGATCAAGAAATTTTCTGTTAAGAATGATAGCATCAGCTCTTTTTAATGAATTAAAACCTTCTCTCAAATCACCAGAAGGCAAAAGACTATGAGTATAAAAACTTTTATTATTTACAAAGCTCTGGTCAATCACTACAAGATCTGCATTGCGTTTTATCCATCTATGCTGAAAAGCATCATCCAGCACTATCGTGTTTATTCCGGTTTCACTAATAAATCTTTTTGCACCTTTCACACGATTTTCAGAAACTGCAGCAGCAACTTTGCATTCTAAAGCAGTGTGATAAATTTCATCGCCGCATTCTTCGACTGATATTAAAATCTCATCTCCTTTTGAAACTAACTTATAACCGGAAGACTTTCTTCCATAACCTCTACTTAAAACACCAACATTGTAGCTTGAATTTTTAAGTAAATTAGTAACATAGATTACAAGCGGTGTTTTGCCTGACCCACCGATATTAATATTTCCAATGGAAATAACTTTAGCATTAACTTTTTCAGATTTAAAAACAGACTTATCAAAGAACAAGTTTCTTATAAATATTATTAATCCATAAACAAGCATTAATGGTGTTAACAAAATTTTAAATAATTTCATCAAATCAATACCTAAAAATTTTCAGCTTCTTTTTGCAGCTCTTTCAATTTGCGCTCACATTCAACAATAATTTTTGAAGTTTCATCATAACTTAATTTACTATCAACATAAATTGGGTCTGAATAAATAACCTTTACACTGGTAAATGGATTGGGAATCTGAAATTTATCCCAACTTTTTAGCTTCTTTTTAGATTTTATTCCAATGCCCATTAACACAACAGGAACGCCACTTTTTTTTGCGGTGATAACTGCGCCAGCTTTAAATTCATTTTCGGGTCCGCGCGGTCCATCCGGTGTTATTGCAATTGAGTAACCATTTTTTGCGTGATCAACCATAATACCAAGCGCAACATCACCGCCTTTACTACTTGATCCACGTACAACTTTGTACTTCCAATGTTTTAACTGCTTTGCTAACAAATCGCCATCTTTACTTTTACTTGTAAGTGCAGCAAATCCATTATTTCTGTTTAAGAACCAAGGTAAAAGCATTGTACCATGCCAAAAGGCTAATACATAATGTTGATTATTTTTTTTTAGTTCCTCAATTACTTTTTTATTCTTATAGCTTATACGCAAAGTTTTACATAACGTATCAAGACTGTGCTTAAGTAAGTAAGTGCCTAAAAATCTTAATGTATCTTGTTTAACTTGCTTCGTGTTCATTCAAAAAGGTATAGATAATTTTTGCTGCATTTTCAGGAGCGTTTTTTTCTCCCAGAACTTTTTTAATCCTACTTAATTTTATTTTTATTTGATTCAGCAAATCTTCATCAGATAAAATGTTTTTTGCTACATCATAAATATTTTCTGCGCTAGCCTTGTTCTGGATAAGCTCGGGTACTACTTGTTCATCCAAAACTATATTTGCCATTCCGATATTTTTAATTTTTACTAGGGTTTTACCAATCGCATAAGTCATAAAACTAGTTTTGTAAATAATAACCATTGGCAGCCCCATCAAACCCGCCTCAAGTGTTGAGGTTCCTGATTTTACAATTCCAAATTTTGCATGTTTTAATAAATCATATGTATGATCTTTTATAACTTTAAAATCTTTCACATCAGTTAATTGATAAAACATTTTTTCATCAAGATTACTTGAACACGCAACAACAATTTGCATATCGAGTTCATATGCCAGTTTGATGGAGGCCTTTATTGCTTCCGGGAAAATACTTTTAACTTCTTGTTTCCGGCTACCTGGTAAAATCAGTAAAATTTCTTTTGCAGGATCTAAATCAAATTTATTATCCAGAAGATTACGTGAAATAAAATCGTATCCTCTTATTTCCTGTATTAAAGGATGGCCAACAAACTGAGCATCAACATTCTTTTCGTTAAAAAATTTTTCTTCAAACGGAAAAACAACTAAAACCTTTTTGAAAAGTTCTCTAATCTTATTTACTCTGCCTTTTCCCCATGCCCAAACTTGCGGAGTGATATAATATATTAGTTCAAGTTCAAGCGCCTTTAGTTTTTTTGCGATGCTTAGGTTGAAGCCCGGATAATCAATTAGAACAACTTTTTTTACATTTTGCTTTCTTACTTCAGAAATTAAATCACGCTGAACCTTTTTTATAAAAGGCAAATGCTTTATCACTTCAACAAAACCAAGAAAAGCCATTTTATCTATATGATAAATTAACTCCATTCCTTCGGCCTGCATTTTATCGCCACCGATTCCAAATATTTTCAAAGAACTATCTAGTTTTTTTAATTCTCTAATTAATGAAGCACCATGCAAATCACCTGAAGCCTCACCTGCAACCATTAAAATCGTTTTACTGTTCATCACAAAACATTTACAGAACTTAAATACCATTTAAGAATAATTAACAATGCGGCCGTACCAAACGCCTGTAAAGTTCTGGTTTCTGATTTTAAGCCAGCATTTACGCTAAAATTCGGTTGAGGAATTGAATCATTTGTATACTTGCTTATTCTTGGAAAAAATCTTGGTACATTTTCTAAATATTTTTTAAAATCGCTACCAAACTTTGTCTTTAGAAATCCTTCTTCTTCTCCTACTATAAATTGATATTGCATTACGAAAAACAGTAACGCAACAATCTGCAAATAAGGGAATAAAGACATAGACATAATGCCAAGCCCCAGATACATTAAAATATTTCCTACATAAAGAGGATTTCTAACGTGAGCAAATGGACCACTAATAACCAAAAAAGTTCCACCAACACCTCCAGTTGTGCGTGTTTCGCTTCCTGCCCAGCTTACTCCCCATAATCTGATCAATTCGCCGATTATTGCAATTAAAAACCCAATAATTAAACTGGTAACGGTTGCATTTTCAAATATCAGCATTAGTATAAGAAAAGGAATTGGAGTATAGCTTCTGTATTTAAATATTTTTGTTACGATGTTATTCATTTTTACTCCGCCATATAGGCTGATTTTCTTTTTAATTGTGCTTGGTGTCGTTTTCTTAAATTTTTTTTACTAATTAACTCAATCAATTTCTCTGTTATATCATTAAAATTTTTAAACGGATAAAAACTTATTCTTTCAACAGAACAAAATCTTGCAAGATCTCTCTTTGCAAAGATAAAATCACAATACTGCGCTGCCTCTTTGTCAGAATTACCGTCACCGATATAGATTGTATAATCATCATCAGCGCTGTGATTTATTATATGATTTCTTTTGCAATTTGCAGAAGTCGGTGAATTACTATCAAAGTGCGGATATTCAGCTCTCAAACAGCCATTCTCATCTACAAAAAGTTTGTTGGAATAATACTTTAATTCTTTTAATCCTGCCTTATAAAAAATTCTTTCAATATAATAATCAAACCCGTCGCTAAGAACGATCATTTCAATTTCATTGTTAGAGCAAAATTTTGCAAAAGCAATAAAAGTTGAATCAACTTCTATACTATCAATAAACTCATCCAGATCATTTTTACTAACTGAACCAACAGAATTGCAAAGTTCATCCCAGCATTGCCTAGATGATATTTTATCGGTCAAAAGATTTTCAATTATTTGATTCACTTTTTCGGTTTTCCCAAACCTTTGAAAAATTTTCTCACCCACATCTTCAAGTGTTATGGTGCCGTCAAAATCAATAAAAGCTTTTAATTTTTTACTTTTCATTACTCAGCAATAATCATTTTTTTAACATCAACAAATTTTCCTACTTTTAATCGATAGAAATAAATTCCCGGTGGAAGATTATCTGCACTGAACTCTATCTCATTCTTTCCTGCCGGATAATTTACATCTTCAATTTTTTTTACTATTTCTATAGTACTGTTAAAAAACTCAAATGTTAAAGTTTCATCTTCAGGCAGGTAAAAACTTATTGAAGTTGAAGAAGAAAATGGATTTGGATAATTTTGCCCCAGCATTATTATTTCCATATCCCGGAAGTAGTCTACTTTTTCTACTCCTGAATACTGTGATTGAGTTTTTTCATTTTTCTGCACTATGCGATAATAGATTGAACCACTAACATCAGGAAAATCATAAAACTCATAATAATTTGTATCTGTTTTTTTATTTTTCTTTACCGATCCTGCCATTTTCCAATCACCCTCTTCAGCATTATCTTTATCTGATCGATAGATAATGTATGTTGTTCCATCATTTTCGTTTGCTGCATACCATGATATTTTAACAGAATCTCTTACCACATCTGCATTAAAACCAAGAATTTGAGAAGCATAAGTACCTGTACTAAAAATCTTCTGTCCGTAAATATTGTTTTTGTTATTAATTGATCCTTTAAAAATGGCAATTGCGCCGCCATCACCATCAGGAATAAGATTAAGATAACTTTTTTGCATATCGTGTGAAGATGAGATCATTACCCCAGAAGAATCCCAAACAAACTTACCATTAAGATCAACTTTTTGAATATATAAATTGGCATCAAAATAATTTTCACGCTTATCAATCCATGCAATCACAACTCCATTTTTTTGATCATAAACAATTCGTTGACCAAACTGATTTCCTCTAACATTGATAATTCTTTTACCATTGTTGCCCCACATCCTATCACCTTTGACATCAAATCTCTGAATAAATACATCTTTAAGTTTTTCAAACTCATTAGTCCAGCTTACCACAACACTTGAATCGACAAAAGCAAACTGAGGATTTGTCTGACTACCTTTTTGATAGGTAAGTAGTTTTCCATCTTTGCCCCAAAGCAACATACCTTTATCAGAAATCAACTGCTGATATACAATTTTATTTGTTCCTTGATAAGTAATTGCTACATAAACACCAGTACCAAGTTTACCAATAGTGTAATTTAGAACATTATGATTTGGTTTAGATATAGTTAACGGCTTCGCTCCCCAGGTTTTAGAACCCGTGGAATCAATAAATTGCAACCTCAACACCATTTTTTGATCCAGACTTTCTAACCAAAAAATAAATGAACCACCTTTATTATCAGGTATAATTTCTGTTTCGCTTAATGTATTGTTTGATGTATATAAGCCATCTTTAACGCCATCATTTAATATTTTACCGTTCGGGGTTATTGTATTGTATCTAACGGAAAACTTATTTGCAGAAGGAGAACTTTTCGTTATAAAGCATGTATAGGCATATCCTCTTTTATCAACACGCAAAGAGTAATCAACTTTTTCAGTCCTAGACTCGGTTAACTGAAGACCCTCATTTTTCCAAAGTCTTAATCCGCTTCTGCTAAGTTTCTGAATATATAATTCAGAATTTTTCTTTTTATCCAGTCCTTTCCACATAACTATTGAATTACCCGAAAGATCAGCAAATGATATTGGATTTTCTTTTAACCCGCTTCTTGTAGAAACCGCCTTACCATCGGCTCTAAAACTTACATCCCCATGCTTATCAAAATGGATAAAATAAATATCACTATTTGAGCTCCCCTTTTTATCCTCCCAAAAAACATAAGCACCTCCGCCATAATCTTTTAACGCAGAAATATTAATCGGGTCAACGGGATCAATAACCAGCTTAGTATTTGAAGATGGATCATTAACCCATTGTGCTAAAGTAACATTTGACAGGGATAAAATTGCTGATGCAATTAAAAGAACACGTTTAATATGTAATAATTTTATTTTCAATATTTCATTAATTATATAATTTTTTATTTGTCAGCCTGTTCCAGTAAATCGGAATCTAATCCTTTGTTAATTTATAGTAGAGTTAAAGATTCCGTTCCTGATTAGAGAGAACTGAATGACCATTACAGCTTACAATACTAATTTGTTACAACATCCAAATCTTCATTAAATCTAACACTAACCAACT
The DNA here is from genome assembly GCA_963706055.1 of uncultured Ignavibacteriales bacterium. Classification (GTDB taxonomy): domain Bacteria; phylum Bacteroidota; class Ignavibacteria; order Ignavibacteriales; family Ignavibacteriaceae; genus IGN3. The sequence goes on from CAVPND010000022.1 coordinate 91,744, forward strand.
TAGAAATACCTTCTTCCTGCATAGTAACGCCATACAAAGTATTTGCTGACTCCATGGTTCTCTTATTATGCGTTACAACTATAAACTGAGTGTCTTTACTAAAGTCATCCAAAATTCTTGTAAAGCGATCAATATTAGCATCGTCAAGTGGAGCATCAATTTCATCCAGGATACAAAACGGACTAGGCTTAACAAGATAAATAGCAAATAGAAGTGCTATTGCAGTTAATGTTTTTTCTCCACCTGATAAAAGCTCTATTGATGTTGGACGTTTACCTTTCGGTTTAGCGATTATTTCTATCTTAGCTTCGAGTGGATCGGCATTTTCTTCGATCTTTAGATCTGCTTCATCACCAGGGTTAAAAAGCGTTCTAAATATTTTTACAAAATGTTCTCTGATTTTTTCAAAGGTTTCAGAAAATTGTGTTTGAGCGGTATTGTTTATTTCTTCAATAGTTTTAACTACATCTTTTTCAGATTCAACTAAATCATCACGCTGCTTATGAAGAAAATCTAATCTTTCTTTTTCTTCTTCATATTCAGAATGCGCTACAAGATTTATGGGGCCTAAGTTTTTTACTTTTGCTTTAAGGTCCACCACTTCATCGGTTCTTTGTCTAAAATCAAAGGACTGTAAATCTTCAAAATCTTTTTTCTCAAGTGTTAGAGAATAATTTTCTTTTATGTGATCAATTAAGTTTGCACTTTTAATATCAAGTTCTTTAATCGTCATTTCCATATTATGGATTACTTCAGAAACAGCTTCACGTTCTTTACGTAATCCGCGTAATGAAGAATCCTTTTGACTTACTTCTTCTCGTAGATCTCTGTGTCTTGTTTCGATTTCTTCCAACTGTACATTTAGAACATTTTTCTCTTCATCAAGTTTGTTAAAATTATCCTGAAGAGTAAAAACCTCATTATCGATTTTGTTTATTTCATCAACAGCGGTTTCAATGTCTTCTTTTCGTTTTGATAGAGAATTAGCAATTACTACAATTGATTCTTCAGCCCTTTTTATAGCATTTTCTGTATTACGTTTTTCGCCTTCAAGTCTTTCAATGCTTAAACTTAGGTTATTTCTCTGCGTTAGAATTTGATTATAATCTTTTTCAATTTCTTTAAACTCATCATCAAGGGCTTGTTTTTTTCTTTCTTCAGAATCGCGCAAAGCAATTTCAGTATTCAGCAATGATTCAAGTTTAATCTTTTTATTATCAAAAAGATTAGACTCTGCAGCATGCTCTTTTATTTCGTGCTGAATTTTTTCTATTTCATCATCAGCCTTTTTCTTTTCAAACTCAAATTGGCCGATTTGTTTATCAACATTTGCCAGATCATTTACAAGCAATCTGCCTTGCTCTGATAATATTTTTAAATCAATTAAACTTAAAAGATTTTCCTTTTCAGCGATATTCTTCTGAACTTGAGTCAAATCATTTTCATGTTTAGGAAATTCAGTTGCAAGATTTTCTAACAGCTGTTTTCTACCAAACAACGAATCATCTAAACGAGGCACTGATCCAGCTTCTATAATTCCATCTTTAGAAACAAAATCGCCATTTAATGTGGCAAAGCTGAACGAATTATATTTTCCAAACAATACAAAAGCAGTATCAAGATTTTCTACAATACAGATATTTTTTAATATTTTTTCAAAAAAAGGTTTCCACTTATCTTTTGTTTTTATTGAACTGCTGGCCCAGTTAATAAACCCGTTTTCCTTCTCAAGTTTTTTTGATTTTCTATTTTCAATAAAGTTTTCAATTTTATTAAGCAACCCTTTTTTGCTCATCTCTTCAAAGTGCGGGAAATAAAATGAAGCTTTACCAATATCATTTAAGTTTAGATACTCGATGCCACGTTTTAAATCTTCTAAAGACTCTACAAGAACATTGTTAAGATTATTTTTTAGAGCAGCCTCAACAGCAAACCTAAACTTTTCATCAGAGTCGCCGATGTGGGCAAGAATTGTACTTCCTTTTTTAGACCAGTCTTTATTATCAAGAAGCGCTTTTGCGCCTTTAGAAACACCCTCAAGATTATCAATCAGATTTTGGATAAAAGTAATTTTATCTTTTATGGACTTTATTAAACTGCGTTTTTCAAGTTCGCGCTCTTTAAGTTTATTTAATTCAAGTTCAAGTTTTTCTTTTTCACTTTGCTTACTTAAGTAGATTGATTCAGCATCAGCAATTTTTTTCTGGATTTCTTCTTTATCATTGCCAAGCTCTTCTATAAACCCAACTGTTTTGGCAATATTATTTGTAAGAGTTTGAATCTTATCGTTTAACTTTTTAATATTTACTTGTTTTGATTCCAGAATTGCAATCGTATTCCTGAGTTCATTTTCCCTTCCGGTAATTTCTTTAAACTTTTCAAGCAGAATTTCTGAATGTTCCCTAAGCGCATTCTTTTTTTGTTCAAGAATTTCTAACTGCGTATCAACTTTATGATCAAAGGACATTTTTTCATTTTGCTTTAGAGAAATTTGCTGCGTAAAATCAAAAAGCGATGTGCTGCCACTCTCTGTAATTGATTTTGCTTCACTTAACTGGATATTAAGTTCATCCAGTTCAGTTAAAAATCTTTCCTTATTTCGAGTCAGCGAATTTTTTCTTTCGTTGTTCAGCGATAATGAATTTTGGACATTATATATCTTCTCTGTTTGAAGAGTGATTTCGTTTCGTTTTTCTTTTAACTCATTTTCAATTTCAACAAGCTTTTCACGTGAATTTTTAATTTCATCTTCAAGTTTTGAGATATCAGACTCAAACTGAATTTTCTTTTTAAAATTTTCTTCTTTGCTGATTTTTGATTCGTTTATTCTTAAAGTAAATAATGCAAGTTCACGTTCTGATAAATCTATTTCCAGCTCTCGTAACTGAGATGTCAATACGTTATACTTATCGGCTCGTTTAGCCTGTCTTTCCAGTGATGCAACTTTTTTCTCAACTTCAGACACAATATCATTAACACGGGTTAAATCAGATTTTACTTCATCAAGTTTTCTTAGAGCAAGCCTTCTGCGTAATTTGTATTTATTAACACCAGCAGCTTCTTCAAACATTGTTCGACGTTCTTCTGCTTTGTTACTAAGAATTGTTTCAACCATTTTCAGCTCGATAACAGAATACGCGTTTGCACCAATTCCTGTATCCATAAAAAGGTTGGTAATATCTTTTAGGCGGCAAATATTTTTATTGAGAAGATATTCACTTTCACCTGATCTGAATATTCTTCGAGTAATTGTAACATCAGTATATTCGGTTGGTAAAATTCCCTTTGTATTTTCAATTGTAAGCGAAACTTCTGCCATTCCCATTGGTTTGCGCTGCGCAGTACCGTTGAAGATAACGTTTTCCATTTTGTCGCTTCTAAGCGTAGAACTTTTCTGCTCACCCAAGCACCAGCGAAGCGCATCAACAACATTAGTTTTACCGCAACCATTGGGTCCAACTATTGATGTTATTCCCTGATTAAAATTAATTTGAGTCTTTTGAGCAAAAGATTTAAATCCGAGTATTTCTAATTTTGATAAATACAAAAATTTTATCCAAAAATATTAAATTGTTTTAGAGCTATCTTTAAGTATTGGAACAATGAGTTGTTAACCTCATAGTACAATAAGAAAATTATTTTTATCAGTGCGATTGAAATCAATCCATAGAAATAAATACCGCCTGCATTTACATCAAAAATTACAGAGATACCTTTTAACAATCTGTAAAGAAGCCAAAAAACAAATACTATCAAAAAGATATAAACGTAGATATTTCCGACCCCGGCATTAAGCAACCTGTAAAGCACGATCCCAACAGGAATTAAAAGTACTACCGGCAGCATTGCCCATACTACAGTAAAGAAAACACTTGAAAGGTAAACTTTTGTTCTTACAAAAAATGAAAGCGACGTTATAACAATTGTAAGAATCAGCATAGAAATAACTGCTAAAACAAACAACCAGACTAATGCATTTATTGGATTCCAGGCAAGATAACTTATCCCCGAAATTAATCCCGGGCTTCCAAATGAAAGAAATATTTTTTCTACCAATACACTGTTCTTAACATAGAAAAATAAATTAGAAAACATTAACGAAATAACCAGGGCAATGATAATTGAAAGGAACAATGTGTGATAGGCAGATATAATCCTCTGATCGCGGACATCTGCAAAAAAGTTGTATGGTCGCAGCAGAGCCCTGGACGCATCTTCCCTAAATTTTCTTCCTGAGTTTACAAGAACACCCATTAATAAGGCGAGAATCAACCCGGTAATTATAAAAATCATTGGCGCATCATCTTTATCACTGCCAATCGGTATTGTTACTTTTTCAGTGTTACGCATACGAGCAGAGAGAACTTTATATGCTAGTCTATCTTGATCTCTTTCCTCGCTAACCAGACCAATGTTGTAAATATCTTGTTCCTTGTATCCGCAGATTATAGAAGGATAATCACCACGAAAATCAAACATTGTGTTTGCAAAAAATCCTGCCAGTTTATTGTTCTCAGTAATTGTAAAAATATCATCAAAAAATTTAGCTTGTGCTTCGTAGGAAAACTTATTCACATAACCATCTGTTTGGCCAATATTTACAGTGTATGTTGCTTCCCCAATAAATAGCTTACCTTTGCCTATTACATTAATGATATTTGATATTTCAGTTTGTCTATCAGCTGAAGTAGTATTTAAAAATTCTATTCCAATTAAATCAAGATTTTCTATTGGTTGATATTCAAAGTCAAAAAAAGATGCATAAGTTAAAATGTTTCTACTTTTCTTTACTTGTAATGATAAATCATTTAATAATGCTCTATGTTCATCCGAGCTAAAAAGATAAGATGAACCAAATCCAACACCACCAATTGCAGAGTAATATTTATATGCTTTTAATAGACTCGAAAGATAATTTTTACTCCTAACCACAAAGTTTTGCGAAGCGGCAAGTCCTTCAGGCAGATTGGCTATTGGCAGTTCAACAAAAGCTAATAATCCAATCTGCTCACATAATCTCAGATAATATGGATGAGGAAGAGATCTTGAAAATCTAACTGAATTAAATCCCGCTTGTTTAATTTTTTCCAAGTCACTTTGCATCCGTTCATAGGAAGAAAGACTGCCGTATTGAAAAAATGATGCAATGTAGGTTACACCAAATAACTCAAATTCTTTTCCGTTTAAAGTAAAATTTTCTTTTGATGATTCAAATTTTAAAAGTGCGATGTTCTGATCCCGCCTATCGATCAATTGATCAGCGCGCCATAGTTCTAATCTTACTATATAGTTTGCTGGATAATCCGGGCTCCATAATATGGGCGAAGAAATTGTAACACTATTTTTAATTTCAATTTGCTTGTTCTGTTTTAAAACAAAGTTATTGTCATTTTGGCTTGAGCTTGAACCTGAGCTTACGCTTGTCTTGCCATCAGGATAAAATACTTGTGTACGCAAAGTAAAATTTGTTTGCGTATCAAGTGTATCGTTTATCTTTTTAAACTCTTTGTTATCAATAACTGATTGTAAGTAAATGACCGCTTTGTTTGATTTTAAATCTATTTCCGTTTTATACTGAAAATCTTCTATACTTACATTTGGAGTAAGGTGCAGATAGACATCTCGTATAACCCCGCCAAAGTTTTGAGGAAATAAAAATCTTTGCTTGAGCGGAATTGTGTTTTTTGAATCAAGTTCGTACGAAAGTTTTACAGAAATAACATTTTCTTTATCAGATTTTAGAATGTCTCTTGGAAGTGAGACAGTGAATGGAAATTCCCCACCGGGATGTCGATAAATAATAACTTTATTTATGGAAATATCTGCAGAATAATTTAATCCAAAAAAGACAAGAGAAATTTTGTGATTGTTTAACTGATCGTTTGTTAGTGGAAAGCTTTTTTCAAAAACAAACTCTCCGTTCCCCTCAAAGATCGAAGGAACGTGTATGTTAACTTTTTCTTTTTTCTCATCATCAGATGGATAAACTTTCCAGTTTCCGTTTAACGAAATTACATCGCGGGTATTTGTAATATCAAAAAAAAGCTGATCGGATGTATTTATTTTATAATTAGGAAGTTCTCTGAAAATAACCTGAGAAAAAGTTGTCTGAGAGAAAACTATTGCGATTACGAATAGATTGTAAAGTAAACTTTTGAGGGAAATCATTCTTTGCTAAAAAACTCCTGGAAAATAAGCTACAAATATAACCTCAAATCGAAGGGATTGCAATGAAGGGAAAGCCCGATTTAGATTAAAAATCAGGCTTTTGAAAAGAAAATAAATATTTTATGCGCCTTTTATTATTCCTATAAAAGAATCAGCTTTTAAGCAAGCGCCGCCAACGAGTGCACCATCAATATCTTTTTGTGAGATTAGTTCTTTTGCGTTATCAGGTTTTACACTTCCGCCATATTGGATAACCAAATCGTTTGCAACTTCTAAAGAGAAACCTATTTCAATTAAATCACGAATAAACTCGTGAACCTCTTGAGCCTGTGCAGGACTTGCAGTTTTACCTGTGCCGATAGCCCAAACCGGTTCGTAAGCAACAATAATATTTTTCATATCATCGGAAGAAACTCCTTCCAATCCTTTTAAGATTTGACGTTTAACAACATCGTTAGTTGTTCCGTTTTCTCTTTCTTCAAGAAGTTCACCTACGCAAAAAATTGGTTTTAATCCCGCAGCCAATGCTTTTTTTATTTTGTTATTTATCACTTCATCAGTTTCGCCAAAAATATGTCTGCGTTCTGAGTGACCAATAATTACATATTCACATCCAACAGATTTTAACATTGATGCAGAAACTTCTCCTGTAAATGCACCGTTATCTTCAAAGTGCATATTTTGTGCACCGAGTTTTATCGCACTTCCCTTTAGAAGTTTTGAAGCTTCAGAAAGTGAAGTGAACGGCGGACAAACAATTACATCACAATTTGGTTTTTCATTTAGTAAAAGATTTTTTAATTCAACGATAAGTTTTTCTGATTCTTTTAAATCGTTGTTCATTTTCCAGTTGCCGGCAATAACTATGTTGCGCATTTTTTCCTCAAAGGTTTAATAAAATTTCTTTGTAAAATTACGCAAGAAAAAAAAGTGAAACAATCTACTGGTTTGATTTTTAAATCCAATTCTTATTAATAAATTGTCATTTCGACTAAAAGGAGAAATCTTTCCTTTTATTAAATCCAGATTTCTCCCTCGATAAATCGGGATCGAAATGACTATCTGTTTTAAATATATTAAAACTATTTTTGGAATAATGAAATCAAAAATATCTAAACAAGTATTTCTTCTTGGAATGGTAAGTCTGTTTACAGACATTGCCAGTGAAATGCTTTATCCTGTTACTCCCATTTTCTTAACAGCGGTTTTAGGCTCATCAATGGCTGTTGTGGGCGTGATTGAAGGAATTGCAGAAGTTACTGCCGGATTGTTAAAAGGATATTTCGGAAATCTTTCAGACAAAGTTGGTAAGCGTTCTATTTTTGTTGTTTTGGGCTACGGAATTTCTGCACTTGCAAAACCTTTACCCGGAATTTTTCAAAACATTCCAATTGTTTTAACATCACGAGTCTCAGACAGAGTTGGTAAAGGAATTAGAACAGCTCCGCGAGATGCTTTACTTGCAAGTTACAGCGATGGAAATAGCGGGGCTGTTTTCGGATTTCATCGCGCAATGGATACACTTGGCGCAGCAATTGGCCCAGTTATCGCGCTTATACTTTTATATTATTTCCCAAATAATTTTCAATTAATATTTTTAGTGGCTTTTGTTCCATCTGTGATTGCGGTTGCGTTTACTCTGCTTGTAAAAGACAAACCTGATTCTTCAAAAGTAAAAAGCAAAAAAAATTATATAGAGTTTTGGAAATCCGCACCGAAGGAATACAAAAAAATCTTATTACTTATCACAACATTTTCTTTAGTAAACAGCAGTGATGTTTTTTTAATTTTAAAATCCAAAGATGTTTCACAATCAAGTTCACTGGCAATTTTTGGTTACGTTTTTTACAATCTTATCTATGCTGCAGCGTCCTATCCTTTAGGGGGATTATCGGACAAACTTGGTAAACAAAAAGTTTTTTCTTTTGGTTTGATAATTTTTTCAGCAGTTTATTTTGGATTTGCTTTAGTTCCAAATATAAATTTCATCTGGGTTCTTTTTGCACTTTACGGAATTTACGCAGCATCAACCGAAGGGGTTTCAAAAGCGTGGATTTCAGATTTGATTCCCAACGAACAGCGCGGTTCCGCAATTGGTTTACTTACAATGCTTTCCAGCTTTGCAATTATGTTCGGCTCTTTTTTAACAGGAGTTTTGTGGGATAAATTTGGTTCAGAAATCCCGTTTATCATTTCCGCAGTAATAAGTTTGATAATTGGAATTACAATTCTTTTTACAGCAAATAAAAAAATCAACAAATAGATTATATTCTTCTTTACCAATTTTATATAGTCATTTCGAACGAGTCTCCGAGAGAGAAATCTTTTATAGTAATATCTTCAGATTTCTACCTTCTATCAAAATGACTATTTGAATGTTTTACTAATTCATAGTCGTTCGAATTTGCGATAAATCGCTAATATTTCCCCTCAAAATCTTTTATTCCTTTTTAGTATTTTAGCATAAAGTTTTTCAAACAAAAATTTTCATCTATGCAATCATCCAAAAATAATACTGCTGTTATTGCTCTAAGTGGAGGAATGGATAGCTGCGTTACTGCCGCGATTGCAAATTTGGATTACAATCTTGCATTCGCACACATTAATTATGGCCAACGCACAGTAAACAGAGAATTAAAATCCTTTAACCAAATTGCTGATCATTATAGAGTAAAAGAAAAATTAGTAATTGATTACACACATCTTGCAAAAATCGGCGGCTCATCTCTTACAGATAAAAATATTGAAGTAACAAAAGCTGATTTAGAATAATAAAAATATACCATCTTCTTACGTTCCATTTAGAAATGCAAACATACTTTCAGCTTGCGTTAGCTGGGCAGAGGTTTTAAATGCAAGCGCAGTTTTTATCGGGGCAGTTGATGAAGATTCTTCCGGTTATCCTGATTGCAGGCCGAATTTTTTTTCGGCATATGAAAAAATGATTGATCTTGGAACTAGGCCTGAAACAAAAATTAAAATTATTACTCCGATTATAAACCTTTCTAAAGCAGAAATTGTTAAAAAGGGTATTGAATTAGACGCTCCTCTTCATCTAACTTGGAGCTGCTATCAAAATGAAGATGAAGCCTGCGGTGTTTGTGATAGCTGTGCATTACGTTTACGCGGCTTTCAGCAGGCAGGATTTGAGGACACGATTAAATATAAAATTAAACCTAAGTATTGAAATTATCAGAAGTCATTCCTATACAGATGGGAATTAAAAAAAAATTAAGAGGAAAAATGGAAGACAAAATAAAACTGTTAGAAACTTTTGAAAATAAATATCCGGAAAGAGATTACACTGTTACTCACATCGCGCCTGAGTTTACTTCGCTTTGCCCCAAAACCGGGCAGCCTGATTTTGCAACAATTACTCTGGAATATATTCCGGGTGATCTTTGCGTGGAATTAAAATCTTTTAAATTTTATCTTCAATCTTACCGCAACGATGGAATTTTTTTTGAAAGTGTTACAAATAAAATTCTTGATGACCTTGTTGAAGTAACTAAGCCTCGCTTTATGAAAGTTACCGCTGAGTTTAATACTCGCGGTGGAATTTCATCCTTTATTGAAGCTGAGTATGAAGACGAAGACTATTGGGATTTTGATGATGAAGAAGATTTAGAAAATCATTTTAATTAAATGTTAAACAATGCAGCACCTGTTAGATATTAAAAAAGGATTTCTTAAAGACAGAGAACTTCTGTTTTCGGATTACAACGGGAAAACAGATGCATTTGTGTTTAGCAAAAATTATAGTGTCCTGATTGAAGATACAATTAGAATAATTCTGGCTGATAAAAAATTTTCCTTTGCCTTAACTTCTGCAGGCAGTTTTAGTCGGCGAGAACTTTCCCCATTTTCTGACATTGACTTGATGATTATTTCTGAATCTATCGAAAAAGACAGTGGAGAAATTTCAGATCTAATTACAAATCTTTGGGATGGCGGAATTGAAGCATCACACACTGTACGCGAAATAAATGAAATACAAAAATTTTTATCTTCCGATTTACATGCATTTACGCAATTTTTTGAAACAAGATTTATCAGTGGCAATTTAAAACTTTACGATAAATGGAATGCTGACTTGTTAAACGCAATTGATGAAAAATCAAAGAAATTATTAATAACTGATTTTGTTGAAGACGTAAGACAGCGCAACGATAAATACGGTGACTCACCAAAGATGCTTGAACCAAATGTTAAAATGTCTGCTGGTGGTCTTCGTGATTTTCAATCAACTGAGTGGATGATGATGGTTAGCAGCAAGCAGTTGCTAAAATCTCAGCACGAACTTACGCAGGCAGAAATATTTATTGATTACATAAAAAGTAATAAACTTGCCACACCCACCGAGTGTAAGAGATTGATTGATAGTTATAAATTAGTTTTATCAATTCGCCATCTTCTTCACATCACCACAAAATCCAAAACCGATAGATTTGAATTTTCTAATCAAATGAAACTTGCGGCTATATTTGGATATGCTGAAATTGATTTGCAAAGTTTTATGAAAAATTATTTTGCAGCAACAAATATCATATATCGATTCAGCCATTCTATAATTAAAAAATATAAAGTAGAGTACGTTAATCCTGTTCCCGACTCTCTTTCGTATGATTTGGATGCGGACTTTTATATAAAAAACAAAGTTATCTTTTTAAAAAAGAAAGACAAGCTAACTCTCTCAGATGTTTTTAGAGTTTTTTATTACAGAGCATTTCACAATGCCGGATTTGATGACAAGCTTAGGTCACAAATCATAGATGCGACAGAAAATTCTTTAGAAAATAATTGGTCGCAATCTGATTCATCAGTTTTTTTTAGAGAGATTTTAAAACTGCCTCGTAATGTTGGCGCAACTTTATCAATAATGAATGAGCTTGGTGTGCTTGGTGTATTCTTGCCGGAATTTGGGGACTTAAATGGCTACATGCAGCACGGTGTTTATCATTGTTATACCGCCGATGAACATACTTTAATTACAATTAAAAATTTAGAAAAACTTTATAATCAAAATTCTACTTATGGAAAAATTTATAATACCATAAAAAATAAAGAGATTTTAAATCTGGCTTTACTTCTACACGATATCGCAAAACCAATTGATATTTCCGGACATGAAATTATCGGAGCAGAAATGGCTTCATCAATTATGATGAGGCTTGGGTATGATGAGCAAGAAATTGACAAAGTTTGTTTCTTAGTTAAAAATCATCTTATGATGGAACAAATTGCGTTTAGAAGAAATCTTAACGATCCTGAAACACTAAATAACTTTTCTGCAAAGTTTAGTTCTATTGAAGAATTGGATTTGCTTTATCTAATAACTTATGCTGACCTTTCTGCAGTTAACGCTGCAGTCTGGACTTCCTGGAAAGCTGATCTTCTTTCTGAACTTTATAGAAAAAGCAAGGCAATGATTCAGGATAAAATTTCTGGTGAAGATCTTCTCTATTCAACAATTTATTCCATCCCAAAAAATATTTCTAAATACTCAGATAAGATTGATGAAAGCCATGTGCAGGATCATTTTAATTCTTTGCATGATGATTTAAGTTACGCAAATCATTTTAGTGATGTAGAAATAATCTCGCACGTTGAGGAAATTGAAAAGGGCGATAGTATTTCCGTTCTATTTAAAGAACTAAATGATTTTACTAATGTTACTGTAATTACAAAAGATTTTCCTTCACTACTTTCTAAACTTTGCGGTGTGCTTGCAATAAATGATGCAAATATTCATTCAGCAAATATCTTTACACGCAAAGATGGAATTGTTATTGATACGTTTCTCGTTACTGATTTCAGGGCTCATAAGCCGGTTGAAGAAACAAAGTATTCAAAAATTAAAGAAGATTTTCATTCAGTTATAAACGGATTTTTACAATTACATGTAGAGGTTGCAAAATTAAAATCTCGTTGGTGGCGAATTGAAAATAGATTATTTAAACGGAGCGGGCAGATAAAAATTACTTTTGAAAAACATGATCGTTACACAATTGTAGATGTTCACTCACCGGATAGGTTAGGATTTTTGTATCATGTTACAAACAAAATGAATGAACTAGGATTGATAATCTACTTCGCAAAGATATCAACTAAAGGTGATGACATTGTGGATTCATTTTATGTGCTGGATAGAAACGGTAATAAGGTAAAACAAAATGATTATAAATTAATCATTGCAGAATTAACTGAAACTATAACTCAAATACTGTAGCTCAGTACTTCAGTTTTGAAATTTATGGAATAAATTGCTCATATTTAAGATAATAGGTGTGATTTGAATTTTATGGAAAAAGAAAAACCAATCGGAGTTTTTGATTCCGGTATTGGTGGTTTGACAGTTGTTAAAAGATTATCATCAGTGCTTGCAAAAGAGAGTATTGTTTATTTTGGAGATACGGCACGCGTTCCTTACGGATCAAAATCAAACGCTACAGTTATTGAGTACTCAATTCAGGATACTAATTTCTTATTGCACAAAAATGTAAAAGCCGTTGTTGTTGCCTGCAATACTGCATCATCTATTGCAATACCGGAACTTAGAAAAAAGTTTTCCGTGCCGGTAATTGGAGTAATATTGCCTGGCGCGGATATGGCTTACAAAGAAACTCGCAACGGAAGGATCGGCGTAATCGGCACCCGTGCTACGATAAACAATAATGCTTATTCAAATGCAATTAAAGAAATTGATAATCGGATTGAAATCTTTGAAAAAGCCTGTCCATTGTTTGTGCCAATTGCTGAAGAGGGTTGGACTCACAATCGTGCAACATATGAAATAGCCGAAGAGTATTTAAAAGAATTGAGAGAAAAAGATATTGATACTTTAGTATTAGGATGTACTCACTATCCTATACTCGCTGATGTAATTCAGGAAGTAATTGGCAAAAATGTTAAACTTATTGATTCCGGAATCGCGACTGCCGAGGTTGTTAGAAATGAAATTGCAAGAATCGGATTAGAGACAAACTCAGCTGTGCCTGGCAATTTGGATGTATATGTAAGTGATATTCCAACCACCTTTAAACAAGTTGCTGAATTATTCCTTGGCAAAAAAATAAATGATGTTGTAAAGGTAGATATAGAAGAATTACATAAAATATAAAATGAACAATCATTTAAAACCACGTTTGGATTTATTAATTGAAGATTTGAAAAATGATTTTGCACTAATCGCGAAAAAGAAAAAAGATGATGAGTGGAAGCGAGACCATTTTAGATATACGTTTACTGTTCATGCACAAAGAATATATGAAATGCTGAATACATCAATTACAGAAAATATACCTGCCGAAATAAAAACATCAACAAAAAAAGAAATGATTTTATTAAGAGATTATTTGAATAAAATGATAAAGGATAAACTTTAGTATGCAATTTCAAAGTTGCAGATGCCGATTTGTCATTCTCACTGCCATAGTCATCCCTTAGGCATACTGTGGAAATCCATTTTATTAAAGTGCATTAGATTCCTGTTTTCACGGGAATGACAATATAAAGTAGCTAATTAAAACTTCTTTAGTCCTTCACTCAAAATATTTTCGTATCTCATCATGATTTTTAGTTAAGCCTAAAACAATCATTAGCTTAATCCTGGCTTTTTGTCCATTCAGGTAATCTGAAAATATTACACCGAGATTATGCAAATGTTTACCAGCTCCGGGATAGCTATAAATATAATCTGTTTCACCCGCAGGACATCGAGAAGTAAGCACCACAGGAATCCCCTTTTCAACCGCATATTTTAGTCCTTCAAAAGCCGGCGGAGGAACATTGCCGACACCGAGGGCTTCAACAACAATTCCATCTACCTTACTGTCAGCAGAAAACTTGAAAAACTTTTCATCCATTCCGGCGTAAACGGTTAACAAATCTACATTGGTATTAATTTTTTCTGATTGAATAGTTTCAAGATGTTGTGGCAAACGATTAAAGATTACTCTTCCATTTTGAACAAAACCAAGTGTACCAAAATCTAAACTTTTAAATGATTCAACGGAATCGGAATATATTTTTGTTACTTCACTTGCAGCATTTATTTCTCCGTTCAAGCAAACTAGCACACCAAGATTTTTTGAGTTTTCATTTAAACAAATGTGTAATGCATCAATAAGGTTTTTGGGTCCGTCCCAATCTGCTTCAGAACTGTTTTTCATTGCACCAATTACAACTATTGGGATCTCCGTTTTAATTGTTAAATCCAAAAGGTAGGCTGTTTCTTCAAGAGTATCCGTTCCATGAGTTACAATTACTCCATCATATTTTTGTGATGTTAATTTTGCGTTTATCTTATTTGATAAATCTAACATCAATTCTGGTGTAACATGCGGACCGGGATATTTTCCAAAATCTAAACATTCAATTTCAGCTAAGGATTTTGCTTCCGGAATCATTCCGAGCAATTCATTACCTGAATATCTTGGAACGGCGCCGCCGGTTTTCTCATCAATCATCATCGAAAAAGTGCCGCCGGTAAATACAACTAATATTTTTTTCATTCTTTTCTCAAAATTTTGTTCACAAAAATAGCTTTTAACTGCAATTCAAAAAAGAAATTTATGCGTTTTATCATCATTGTTTCAATCTGACTTGCGGAGTTAATTATGAAAGTTTATTTTTCGACCAAGTTTAAACAAGAAAGGTGTAATTATGTTAATGGTAGAAGATGTTGATTTAACTCCTAATCCGCACGCATTAAAATTTATTTTAAATGAAAAATTATTAAATCAGGAAACGAGACAATATCCCAATAAGGAATCTGCTAAGGATGATCCATTTGCAAAAGGTATTTTTGAAATTGAGGGCGTTGTTTCTGTTTTTTACATGGATAAATTTGTTACGATTGAAAAATCAGCAGAGAATAATTGGGGACAAATACAAAGACCGTTTATTAATTTTTTAAAAACATTTGATAAAAATTTGATTCCTGCTGAAAAAGAAATTACGGTAACTGATGAAGAGTCAAATGAATTACTAAAACAAATAAATGTTTTGCTCGATCAAAAAGTTAGACCGGCGCTTGCCGGCGATGGCGGCGGTTTGGAAGTTTTAGGACTTGAAGGTTATACAGTTAGAATTAGATATCAGGGCGCATGCGGAAGCTGCCCAAGTTCTATCAGCGGTACTTTAACTGCTATTGAAGGTTTACTAAAACGAGATGTTAATCCTGCAATAAATGTAGTTCCGGCTTAAACTATTTTTTTTGATGACGATTTTTTTAAGAGACTGTTTCAAAAGGACTAATCTGTCAAGCTGAACTTGTTTCAGCTTCTGATTTGTGATCGTACCGAACGTCAAAGATTCCGAAACAAGTTCGGAATGACAGTTTTGAAACAGCCTTTTTAATTTTTGGAGTGAGAACATGTCAGAAACAAATTATTATTCTGAGGAAGTCATATCAGATATAAATATTGTTGTTCTTGTTTCATCAAAAGGTGTAAAAAAAATATTTCTTAATCCCAAAAAAGAAATAAAGGAATTATCCGCAGCAACCAAACTTAGAAGTGATGACCCATATCTTTTCGGAATTTTTAATCAACTAAAAGAATACTTTGCAGGAACCAAAAAAAAGTTTGATGTTCCGCTTGATGTTATAGGAACAGAATTTCAAAAAAAGGTTTGGCAAGAATTACAAAAAATTCCTTACGGCAAAACAATTAGTTACAAAACTCTTTCAGAAAAACTTGGTGACGTTAAAGCTATTCGTGCGGTTGGAACAGCAAACGGGAAAAACCCCATTGCTATTATAATTCCGTGCCATCGTGTAATTGGTGCGGATGGAAAACTTATCGGTTATGCCAGTGGATTGGATATAAAAGAAAAACTCCTTCATTTAGAAGGAGCCTTAAATCCGGAATTATTTGATTAAAAAAATCAAACTAAAAATTATTTTATATCTGTTACTTTGCTGATATCTGCAAGCTTAACAAATTTTTCATTGAACTTATAAGCTCCGGCATCGGTTTTCATACTCTTAATAACTTTTACAGTTACACCTTCAACTTTTTTCTTGCCTTTAGCTTTATCCGCGAAACTTTGTACTTTTGCCATTCTATTATCCTATTATTTTTATTCCGTTATTTTGGGCTGTAAATATATAGCATTAAAGCTTTAAAGAAAAGATTTGATTTCAGCACATTTTTAATTTGTTTTTATTGCGAATTCTGCATTTTTTCTTAGTTTTGGCTTTCATTTTTAATTTTATTGGATTTATGGCTTCTATCGAAGGAACTAAAAAACTCATTTCTGATTTCCCTGACATAAAATATAAAATATTAGGTAAAACGGATTTTAACGTTTCAATCTGTGGATTTGGATGTTACAGAATTGATGACGGAATTCCACAGCATCAAAAAGCTTTGGAGCAAGCTATCATATCCGGCATTAATGTAATTGACACTTCTTCAAATTATTCTGATGGCGGAAGCGAAACTTTAGTTGGGAAAGTTTTAAACAAACTTATTTCTGAAAATAAAATTAGAAGAGATAATATTGTTGTAGTTTCCAAAGGTGGGTATCTGCAAGGTTCAAATCTTAAACTTGGAATGGAAAGAGAACAATCGGGTAAAGCTTTTAAAGATGTTGTGAAATGCAGTCCTGATTTGTGGCATTGCATAAGTCCTGATTTTTTAGAAAATCAAATTACATTATCTCTTAAAAGATTAAATTTAAAAAAAATTGATGTTTATCTTCTTCACAATCCGGAATATTTTTTAACCTACTCTGTCATTTCTGACCCCGAAAGACGGGAGCGGGAATACTATCGAAGAATTAAAGATGCATTTATTTATTTGGAAGAAGAAGTTAAGCACGGAAGGATTTCTTACTACGGAATCTCTTCAAATACTTTTGCGGAAAAAGAATCAAAACAAAACTTTACTTCATTGGAAAAAGTTTTTAACATCGCAAAAGAAATATCTGAACAAAATCATTTTGCAGTTGTGCAATTCCCAATGAATCTTTTTGAAACCGGTGGGATGAATAATCTGAATCAGCAAAACGGAACTAAAACTTTTTTGCAGCTTGCCGGTGAAAACAATTTAGGAGTATTGGTTAATCGTCCATTAAATGCAATCAGCAAAAACAAACTTATAAGATTAGCTGATTATCCGGTTACTGAAGACCGCACAGAAGAAGAAGTTCTAAGTTTGATTGATGATTTGCAAAAACAGGAAACAACATTAATTGAAAAGTATATTAATTTTATCGGATTAAGTGCAAGTGAGAAAAAAAATGTTGTTGATTACATTTCATTATCAACAATATTAAAATCAAACATTAGAAAATTTGACAGCCCCGGAAATTTTAATGAGATAAAAAGCACCTATTTAATTCCTCGAGCAAACTTTGCAATTAACGAAATCGGGAAAAGCTATCCCGATGATGAAAAAGTTGTACGTGCACTTAGGAATTATGCAGTAACAACAAACATTTTATTGGATTCAATTTTTAGCAATTTGGCTAAAGAAAAGAATCTTGAAAATGAGAATTTCCACAAAGCAATAGATAAATTTACCAATAGTGAACAGCAAAAATTATCCTTATCCCAAAAGGCTATACTATTAATTAATAGTATACCGCAGATTTCATCAACTTTGGTGGGTATGAAAAGCCCTAATTATGTTGATGATGTGCAAAAATCAATAAAGAGTGATTTTATCAAAGAATATGCTAATTTTTGGCATAATAATGGACATTCTAATTCAATAGTTTTATGAATCGTTCGATAATATAAATTATCTAACAAATAGCACTAATTAAAAATTTATAAATATCAAATATTTCTATACGTTGTTTATTTAGAATTTATTGATTAGGTTTTATCACAAATTTTTGGTTTAAATAATGTTTTTACTCGCAACAATAATAATTTTAGCCTACTTAGTTGGCTCAATTCCAACGAGTATAATTGTAAGCAAATTATCGCATGGTATTGATATTCGTGAACACGGCAGTGGAAACGCTGGCGGTACAAATGTTATGCGTGTGCTTGGTTGGAAAAAAGGTTTGCTTGTGATTTTGTTAGATGCACTTAAAGGTGCTTTTGCAGTTGTTGTTATTGCAAGATTACATTATGGTGGTTTGCCATTTCAAAACGTTTCCCCTTTTGATGATTTTACTTTAGTACAAATTATTGCAGGAATTGCAGCAGTTATTGGTCATATCTGGACTGTGTTTGCCGGCTTCCGTGGTGGAAAAGGTATTGCGACTGCTCTTGGAATGTTAATAATGATTATCACTGTTGATATGCTTGTTGCACTTGGAATTTTTATAATCGTCGTAACGGTTTCTAGATATGTTTCGCTGGGTTCGATATTAGCTGCATTGTCAATTCCTTTTACTTTAATATTTAGAGAAAATATTTTACACGACCATATCCAGAGTTATGGAACATTGCTTCCATTTGTTGCAGCGGTTTCTTTACTTGTAGTTTTCACTCATCGCAAAAATGTTATGCGATTGATTAACGGAACAGAAAGTAAAATTAGTTTTAAGAAAAAGAAATAATGAAAATCTCAGTTCTCGGTGCTGGTGGTTGGGGAACTACGCTAGGAATTCTTCTCCATTACAATGGTCATCAAGTTACTCTTTGGGAATACAAAAAAAATTATGTTAAAGAGTTAATTAAGAAAAGAGTTAACTCTCTTTACCTGCCAGGTGTAAAAATTCCAGATGAAATAGAAATTACACACGATTTAAAAGAATCTGTTCATCAAAAAAATCTAATCATACTTTCAGTTCCATCACAATTTCTTCGTTCAGTAATAGAAGATGTAAGTTACTCTGATATTAAAAATTCTATTCTTGTTAGTGTTGCAAAAGGAATTGAGAATAAACATTTGATGACGATGTCTCAAATGCTAAAAGATGTACATCCTCATTTAAGTGATGAACAAATTGGTGTATTATCGGGTCCATCACACGCAGAAGAAGTTAGTAAAAGAATTCCAACTGCTGTAGTTGCAGCTTCAACAGAGCACGAAACTTCAAAATCAATCCAAGCCGCTTTTATGAATTCATATTTCAGAGTTTATTCTTCAACAGATATTCTTGGTGTTGAGCTTGGCGGCGCATTTAAAAATGTTATAGCTATTGGTGCAGGAATCATTGATGGTGCTGGATTTGGAGACAATACTAAAGCCGCAATTATGACTCGCGGCGTTACGGAAATTTCAAGACTCGGATTGGCAATGGGTGCAAGACCTGAAACTTTTGCCGGTCTTTCCGGAATGGGAGATTTAATTGTTACTTGTATGAGTAAACACAGCCGTAATCGTTATGTGGGTGAACAGATTGGCAAAGGTAAAAAGCTTAAAGAAGTTTTAAAAAGTATGGATATGGTTGCCGAAGGTGTTGAGACAAGTCGCTCTGCTTCTAAACTTGCAGAAAAAAATGATGTAGAAACTCCGATTACAACTGAGGTTTATAAGATTTTATTTGAGGATAAAGATCCAGTAAAAGCCACTACGGATTTAATGACCCGCGATATGAAAACTGAAAGACATTAAAATCTGTTCGTCATTGCGAGTCCGACCTTAGTCGGTGAAGAAATCCATCTTAACATCCATCATATTAATACGTGACGTTACACAAAACAAAGAGATGACATCTTTTCTCAAAGAAACAAATCTTTAATATTTTGATGAAAATTATATTTCTGTTTAATTTTTATTCAGAAATAAAGATGTCATCTCTTGACACTTATTTTTTGCTTAACATCAGTTAATAAATAAACAATTATTACTTCAACAGATTGCTTCGTTCGAGGACTCACTCGCAATGACGAAACAAAATCACTCTGTTACTCTTCCGCCAGGCAAAGAAATTCCTTTTATTTTTCTAAAGATAGAAACTGCATAAGAGTCAGTCATTCCCGATACAAAATCAATTATTCTCAGCAAGCGATGATATAGTTCGGGATTTTCTTTTTCTCCGTAAAAAATTCTTTTAGGTAATAGATTGATAATTGCTCTGTTCTTTGGAGAAAGTTTACTTTCTGAGTATTCATTATACGCTGTAATAAAAGTATCAAGCAATCCACCAAGGACTTCATATCCAGCTGCTTCACGTTCAACAACACTTCTGTGACGATAAATTTTTTCGATTGATGCTTTCTCTATTTTCTTTAATGCTCCGGCTTTTTTAATTACAGTTACCAATTCTTTGTTAAAACTTCCCGCAATAATTTCTTTTTCATTTTCAACAAATGCCGCTGCAATATCATTTACCAGATCGCTAATTGCTTTTGCACGCAAGTAACCAACCTTTTCATTGTCATCACGATTTTTGTACCCCGTCAAATCACGTTTATGAATTAAAGGCAGCAACAAATTTTCAGTTTCTTTAAACGATAACAATCCCAATCGGAAACCATCTTCCAAATCCATAATGCTGTAGCAAATATCGTCAGCGGCTTCTACAAGAAAAGAAAGTGGATGACGGCTCCATAAATATTTTTCCGTTTTGGTTGATTTTGCTAAACCTGTTTTTTCCGCAACACTTTTAAATATTTCTTTTTCTGATTGGAAGAAACCAAATTTCTTATATATATTTCTGTGTCCTGATGCATCTTTAATTTCTAAATCTGTTAAAGATTCTTTAGGATATTTATTTAAAGCCGAAAGAGTTGCATAAGTTAACTGCAGTCCGCCGTTAACATCTCGATTAAGAAGTTTCGTTATAATTCTAAAACCCTGTGCATTTCCTTCAAAACGAATTAAGTCATTCCATTTCTTTTCATCAGCAATTTCATCTTTAAACTTTTTACCGTTTCCATTCTTAAAATACTCAGCAATTGCATCTTCACCTGAATGCCCAAAAGGAGGATTACCAATATCATGAGCAAGACAAGCTGCGGCAACAATTTCTCCGAAATGGAATTGTGTAAAATCTTTTTTAAGCTTCGGATGTTTTGAGATAATTTTTTCCCCAACAAGATTCCCAACCGATCTTCCGACAACCGAAACTTCCAGACTGTGAGTTAATCTTGTATGAACAAAATCACTTTCAGGCAAAGGAAAAACCTGCGTTTTATCCTGCAGTCTTCTGAAAGCAGGAGAAAAAACTATTCTATCAAAATCTTTTTGAAACTGACTGCGTCCATCTTTTTTTGTCGATTGACTTTTTTCAATTCCAAGACGGTCATCTGTTAAGAGTAATTTCCAATCCAAAGTAAATTCCTTTGATAATTATATTTAAAGTTAATTAAAATCTAACATTTGTTGTATCAAGATTAAGTGCTGTTGTAATAATATCAATCTCAGCATAAACTGCTTCTTCGCTGTTTGGGTTTTGCTAATATGTATCAAACTTTGATATTGCTGATAGGTATTCTTGTTTGCTTACATCGCATTTGATTGCATTTTGGTTATAAATTTTCTTTAACAGAGTATCAGTTTCAGTGTTTGCAATATTGTTAAATGTGCTTTGCAAATTGTTAAAGTAAGCTTCATCCGCGCTGATTAAATTTGCAATAGTGTATAGTTTATTATAAGCAGGAAGTTTTTCTTCTGTTGTGAATTGCATTTAACAATTTGTTCATAAATAGGTTTTGCTACTGTTAACGTTGCCTGATGGCAAAATAATTATCGGCTTCTGAATAGCTTGCTTCAGGTTGTGAAAGTTTTCAGGTAAGTCCTTCTGCAGCATGAAATTGAATCTACAACTACACCCGATGAAGTTTTTAACACAAGTATTTCTTCTACACCGCCACCACCAGGTGAACACATTGATGTATAGTAAGGACTAAAGTATAGTTGCTATTCCGAACCTGCTTGAAGTTGGAGTTGTTGTTCCCCAATAATTATAGATAGCATCAAGAAAATGAGGCTCATTTCCAAAGTTGCCTCCAAGTAATAATACTGTACTCATTGATGATGTTGAAGTTCATCATCTGAGATTTGGTTACAACCGGGGTTTCTTTCTGTACCAAGATGAAGCATCTGAATAACTGAAGAAAATTTCTGAACCATCATTTTCACACCTGATTCTGTATTGTTACAATTATTTTTGATAGTATTATAACCTGCAAGCGGATAATATGTGGGAGGATTGGTTGGATTAAGCCAACGAGATTTGGGAACGAACCACTGCCAATATACAATCCGTGCAAATAGTTATTCTCAAGTAATTACCTCCAATATCTGAGAAGAGTTTGCGAGAAAAATTCCATTAACTCTATTTTTTATTGTGTTGTTACGGATATATCCGCCGCTGTTGTTAAAAAATATCTGAATAATTTTGATTTGAACAGATAAATGCTTTGGTTTGTATATATGCAGAAGGAACATTAAGTATTGAAATACCGCAACTTATAAAATTATTTGCTGATTATACAGAACTATTATTTGAAACACTTATACCTGTTCAAGGTTGTAAAATTACATCCAGAGATTGTTGATGGGAGTGTGATTCTTCACATAAAATACGTTTAATACTATACTGTTGAACGAATGCAAAGTTTGAATAATAAATTAAGATAACTTGGTGAGTTCTGTAAAGACTGTATAAGGCTGTATATTGCAATAACGAGATTAAGTTGGAGTGTAATACATAATTCTGTTTCAGAATGCAAATAAGGTAATTTATTAATAGGCGAAGAGATGATTTCAGTTGTGTTAAGATATTTATTAGTTAAATCAAATTTGAGTTTAGAGTTATAACAATTTATTTTTCGGACAATGAAATCTGATAAAGAAAATATTCTTGAATCTTCCGTTCAATACATTAAATCCGTTGGACCAAAACGTGCAGAATCATTTTCTAAAATCGGTATCAATACAATTCGTGATTTGATATTCTACTTCCCCTCACGTCATCTCGATCGCACAACTGTTTTAACTGCAGCACGTGCTTATGGTTATGCATTAAATGGTTATGATGGTGAAGCAACAATCATTGCAAAGGTTGTTGATAAAGAAAAAAGGAATCTTGGCAGAAAAGAAATTCTTAAAAGTACAGTTTAGAGATTCATCAGGTTTTATTGAATGCGTCTGGTTTCAGGGAGTAAAATATTTTCATTCAGTTTTTAATGAAGGAGATTATTTTGCAATCTCTGGCAAACCGGAAATAAATTATAACAAACTTCAAATTGTTCATCCGGATTTTGATAAAATAACAGAAGAAGAAACACAAAGTTTTCTTAACACTGGCAAGATTATTCCGTTTTACAAGATTCCAAAAGAACTTAAACAAAGAAACATTGGTGATTTAAGCTTACGACGAATTATAAACACCGCAGTTGAAAGTTATGTCGATAATCTTGAAGAAACTCTTCCTCAGGAAATTATTGAACAGCATAAATTGATTGATCTGATAACTGCTGTTAAAAATTATCATTATCCGCAAAGTAAAGAATTGTTTGAGCAGGCAAAACGCCGATTTAAGTTTGAAGAAATGTTTTACATCGAGCTACTTGTTGCGATAAGAAAAAACAATTATCAAACAAAGCTTACTGGGAACAAAATGGAAATCAAATCCAAACTTGTTTCTGATTTTATCAAAACACTTCCTTTTGAGTTAACACATTCACAGTTAAATGTCTTAAGTGAAATAAAAAAGGATATGCTTTCTGAAAAACCGATGAACAGACTTTTGCAAGGCGATGTTGGCAGCGGAAAGACAATTGTTGCTCTTATTGCAATGTTAATTGCAATTGATAACGGTTATCAAGCAGCGTTGATGGCTCCAACAGAAATTTTAGCTGATCAGCATGCAAAAAACATTTCTGCGATGATGAGTAAACTTTCATCAGTTCAGAAGGGACAAGAAATAAAAGTTAGTTTGTTGCTTGGCGGACAGAAAAAATCAGTTCGAAACCAAAAACTTTCTGATATCGAATTACAGGAAGCGGATATTATAATTGGTACGCACGCAATTTTTGAAGAACAAGTTAAGTTTAAAAATCTTGGATTAATTGTGATTGATGAACAACATCGCTTCGGTGTTAAACAACGCGGTTTATTACAAAGTAAAGGCAAAACTCCGGATGTACTTGTTATGAGCGCAACTCCGATCCCACGAACTTTGTCAATGACTGTTTATGCTGACCTTGATCTTTCTACTATCAATGA
Organism: uncultured Ignavibacteriales bacterium; assembly: GCA_963706055.1. Classification (GTDB taxonomy): domain Bacteria; phylum Bacteroidota; class Ignavibacteria; order Ignavibacteriales; family Ignavibacteriaceae; genus IGN3. The sequence continues at coordinate 115,998 of CAVPND010000022.1, forward strand.
GATGCCGAAGAATCGTATTCCAATAAAAACTGTTTTACGTGGAGAAAAGAAACTGCCTGAGATTTACAATTTTATTGTTGATAAGGCAAAAGAAGGTTATCAAACATTCTTAGTTTATCCACTTGTTGAAGATTCAGAAAAACTGGATTTAAAAGCAGCAATTACTTTTTATGAAGATTTAAAAGAAAACCATCTTAAAAATCTTAAACTTGGATTGATTCACGGCAGAATGAATTGGCAGGAAAAAGAAGAAGTAATGCTAATGTTTAAAGATAAACGGTTTGATGTTTTAGTTTCTACAACAGTAATTGAAGTTGGAATTGATATTCCTGATGCAAATATTATTTTAATAAACGATGCGCATCGTTTTGGGTTATCACAGCTTCATCAACTGCGTGGAAGAGTTGGAAGAAGCAGCAAACAAGCTTATTGCATTCTTAATTACCAAAGATGAAATTGCTGCAAAGCAAAATGCAAATGAACTTGAGCTTGATTATTTATCTTCTGTTCAATTAGAAAAGTATAAATCATCTGTAAGATTGCAATCCATGGTAAAATATTTAGATGGATTTAAAATTGCAGAAATAGATTTAAAGCTTACGCGGACCCGGAGATATTTTCGGAACAAAGCAAAGCGGCTTTCCGGATTTGAAATACATAAATATTGTTGAAGATCATGAAATAATTCTCGAAGCGAAGCAAAGTGCGTTCGAATTAATAAAAAATGATCCAAATTTAAAAAATAATTTTTCTGCCGTGATTCGGGAAAATCTTATCAAACACTACTCAAAAAATCTTTCTTACGCCAAGATCGCTTAACATTAAATTTATCGACACCTCTTTTAATACTACAAACAGCTATTATAAATCACTTCACTTTATTTTACTTAGTAAGGTATCCTGAAAATATTTTTTAAATTAGAAAAAATTGATTGATGAACGCTTAAAAATATTTTTTCTAACAATTTTAAAACTTGTTGACAAAAATTATATAAACATTATATTTGCGTCAGTAAAAATTATTATAGGAGAAAAATATTTTATCTTCCTTCTTTAACAAGAAGTTGAATGTTGCGTTAGCATACAATTTAAAACCAGAAAGTGAACCTCTCTCCGCATCAGTGTCTCCAATTGTTAATAATCGTTCAGAAAATTCTCAAGTGCAATTAGATACTTACGCCGAGTGGGATACATGGGAAACAATTAATGCTGTTAAAGATGCAATTGCTTGTTATAACAACGTTACTTTGATTGAAGCTAACGAGGAAGCCTATAATAGATTTCGAGAAATTAAACCTGACATAGTATTTAACATTGCTGAAGGTGCTTTTGGTGTAAGCCGTGAAGCACAAATTCCGGCAATGCTTGATATGTTACAGATTCCTTACACAGGTTCCGATGCTTTAACACTTGGAATTTGTTTAGACAAAGCCCGCACTAAAGAAATTTTAAGTTATTACAAAGTTCCTACAGCAAAATTTTTTGTTGCAGATAAAGTTGAAGACGCAGAAAATCATAATCTTAGTTTTCCTATGATTGTAAAACCAATAAGCGAAGGTTCCGGTAAAGGAATATTTGCTTCATCATTTGTGCACAATACCGATGAGCTTAAAAGGGAAATCAACAGGATTACATCCGAGTACAATCAATCTGCTTTAGTGGAAGAATTTTTAGTTGGAAGAGAGTTTACAGTAGCCGTTCTTGGAAATAACAGCGATACAAAAATTCTACCGCCTGTTGAAATGCGATTTGATAAATATCCTGAAGGAACAGCTCCGCTATATTCATACGAAGCTAAATGGATTCTTGATACTAAAGAAAATGATTTTGATGTGTTTGATTGTCCGGCAAATATAACCAAGGAACTTGAAGAAAAAATTAACAAAGTTTGTCTTGATACTTATAAAGTATTAAAGTGCCGTGATTGGAGCAGAATAGATTTACGTCTGGATACAAATGGCGAACCTAACATTATTGAGATAAATCCTTTACCGGGAATAATTCCTGATCCAAATGAAAACTCAAGTTTTCCTAAAGCAGCACGCGCAGCTGGAATAGATTATAATGATATGATTAATACAGTTTTAGCATCAGCAGTTAAGAGATATAATCTTTTATGAAAAAGACTGAAGCAAAAATATTGATTTGTTATAATTCACCCGTAAGTGTTTTTTCCGTTTATAACGGTAAACCTGCTGAAGACAATTTAAAGCAGCTGGATTTATCTGAACATTCTTTTGCATCGCAAATTGAAGAAACAGAAAATTATCTTAAAGAATTTTTTACCGATGTAAGCTCTTTAGCAATTGATAAAAATGTTAATAAGACAATTGAAAATATTTCTACTTACAATCCTGATGCGATATTGAATTTTGTTGAATCGGTGGAAGGTATAACTATATATGAATATTGTATGGCAGGTTTATATGAACTGCTCGGCTATCATTATACCGGAAATATTCCATCAACGCTTGGCAATTGTTTAAATAAAAACAGAGCAAAAGAAATTTTATACTCAAATGGTATTAAAACTCCTCGTGCAATTACTTTAACACCAAAATCAAAGTTTACTAAAAAAGATATAAGTTTAAATTATCCGCTTATCTTAAAATTGGTGGATGAGGATGCAAGTATTGGAATTTCAGAAAACTCAGTCGTAAAAAATTATAGAGAATTTAAAAAGCATTTTACTTTTTTAACTGAGACTTACAAAAAAAATCTTATTGTTGAAGAATATATTGTTGGAAGAGAATTAAACTGTGCGATACTTGGTGATGATATTCTTCCTATATCAGAGATAGATTTTACAGGTTTACCGGAAAATTTACCGAAGATAGTAACATATGATGGTAAGTGGATGGAAGACAGTACGTATTATAATCATACAAAACCGGTTTGCCCGGCAAATATTGATCCTAATATCAAAAAGAAGATTGAAGAAGTTGCAAGACATGCTTACAAAGTTTTAGGGTGCAGAGATTATGCAAGAGTTGATGTTCGATTATCAAATGACGGAACACCTTATGTGATTGAGATAAATCCAAACCCTGATGTATCAAGTGATTCCGGTTTTGCAAGAGCAGCTTCAGCATCAGGAAAATCTTACAGTGAACTTTTATTTACAATAACGAGTTTTGCATTACAGCGAAAGTATAATGATACGAAGAATAAAGCCGTCTGACGAAGTTGAAATTGAAAGTATGTTAACCAGGATTCCAAACTTTAATGAGGAAGAAATTAGAGTTGCAATGGAATTAGTAAACATCAGTGTTATGAATCCTGATCAAAGTGACTATCATTTATATGTTTTTGAAAATGATGGCAAGATTATTGGTTATCATTGTACTGGAAAACGACCGTTGACTGATGGCGTTTATGATCTCTATTGGATTGTTTCCGATCCTGCATCCTCAGGCAAAGGAATCGGTAAAAGTCTTTTAGAACATGCTGAAGAGTTTGTTAGAAGTAATAAAGGCAGATGGCTGCTTGCAGAAACTTCTTCAAAAGAAAGTTATGCTTCCACGCAAAACTTTTATCTTAGAAATAAGTATTCAATTATTTCGGAGATAAAGGATTTTTACTCAGTAGGTGACGACCTGCTGGTATTTGGAAAGTATTTCAACAATAAGAATCACTGAGGAAACGTTATGGAACTTTGGCAGCAAATGGTACGAGACAGTGTGCACACTGTTGATCAGCTTGTTGAAAAATTCAATATCGATCGCAAAGTAGCGGAAGATCTTGATGAATTTTTTCAGGCACGTATCAATCCATATTATTTAAGCTTAATTCGCCATCCGGGCGATCCAATCTGGCGTCAATGCGTTCCGGATAAAGAAGAACTGGAAGATTTTGATGCAGCAGAAGATCCCCTGATGGAAGATGCAATGAGTCCTGTTCCAAACATCACTCATCGTTATCCTGATCGCGCACTATTTCTTGTAACAAGCCAATGCGGATTGTATTGCCGTTTTTGTACAAGAAAAAGAAAAGTCGGCGATTATGAAAAGATATCGATGAAAGGACTTGAAAGTGCATTCAAATATCTGGAAGAGCATACGGAAATCCGCGATGTTATACTTTCCGGCGGCGATCCTTTAATGTTAACGGATGCTATGCTTGAAAAGATTCTTCAGAGAATACGAGCAATTCCTCATATTGAAATAATCAGACTTGGATCTAAAATGCCTTGCGTTCTTCCGCATCGTATTACACCAAAGCTGGTTAATATGTTAAAGAAGTATCATCCAATTTATTGTAACACTCACTTTAATCATCCCTGGGAAATTACTCCTGAAAGCTCTAAAGCTTGCACAATGATGGCAGACGCAGGAATACCTATGGGTAACCAGATGGTTATCATGAAAGGTGTTAATGATGATCCTGCAGTTGTTAAAGAATTATTGCAGAAACTCCTTAAGATTAGAGTTCGTCCTTACTATATGTATATGGCAGATGAGACTAAAGGCGCTAATCATTTCAGAACTTCTATCGAAACAGGAATAAAGATTCTTGAAGGTTTGCGCGGACATACAAGCGGACTTGCAATTCCTCATTTTGTAATTGATGCACCGGGCGGCGGCGGTAAGATTCCGATTATACCAAACTACGTGCTTCATAAAGATGAAGACAGAATAATCCTTAGAAACTTTCAGCATAAGATTTACACTTACAAAAATTATGCTGATGCAAATAATCCTGAAGGGTTTGGAAGCAAGAGCAAGAGTAACGGAAAGAATGGCAAGAATGGAAGTAATGGAAATGGTAACGGCAAAGGAAAGAAAGATGATATGAAGCCGAAGAAGATAAAACTTCCTGAACTCTCTGAGATAGAGAATTAAAAAAAGAACCTCGATGAAAGTCGAGGCTTTTTAATTAAATCATTTATGAAAAAATATAGAATATATATTGATGAAGTTGGAAATAATGATCTAGGAAGTTCTTACGATCCCAACCATAGATATCTTAGTTTAACAGGCGTACTCTTTGAATTAGAATATGTAAAAAATATATTTCAACCGGCACTTGAGAGTTTAAAGTCAAAGTATTTTGGTTTTAATAACGTATTCCATAATCTTTTCCAGCAAAATAGAAACAAATGTTGCTTTTAGCCGTCTGAAGATAAAGATGGCATTTGGCTTTGCTTAGAATTTTTTATTACTTCCATCAAAATTTACTAAAATTATATCCTCATTGGATGAACTAGCTCACAGTAAAACCATATAACACTTGGAAGTATGATCCTTATCATTATTGTATGGAGGTTTTGGTTGAAAGATTTTTCTTCTTTCTAAAATCAATTAGGCCATCATTTGAAACACTGACAGTAACACCGACATAGTTAATATCTCCCAAAATATTTTTTATATTCAAAGTCAAATTATGAGAAATCAATCTCCAAGGATAGGATTCCATTTCATCATAAATAATAAAACCATTTGAACCTGACAAAGTCAAGCCTCCAAGCCGAAGATGATAAAACTTCCCGAACTCTCTGAGATAGAGAATTAAAAAGAAAACCCCGATGTCAATCGGGGTTTCTTAGTTAGAATTAAATGCATTATTGTAGTGTACATCAATTCTTTCGCTGTTTAATAATATTATTGAATTATCTAACACCTGCTGACATGTTATGGCTAGAATTTCGAAGTTTTACAAATATGAATTTAAAACTCATAATTGGCTCTTCACCCCGATTTTAAACGGAAGTAAAATACCGTGTTCTTGTTTTAACCATTAACTTGTATCCTTAAAACTATAGGAAGCACAAAAGGCCATCCTTTAAAGGGTAAGCAATTTTCTAATAACTTCATCAATAGTTCGCTTTGCAAGTTCAGTTACTGTATCAAGTTGTAACGAATTATACTCAGTTAGTATGATTGAAAAAGAATGTAAATAAGGTTGACTTTTAAACTCAATAACACTTAAACCATAATATTGAAGAATGGAACTTGTCAACAAGCTATTTAGTTGTGAGAAATCAATGAATCCAATTACTTTAGTGTTAAGATTTTGAATTCGTGTGAAATAATAAACTCTGGGTCAAAATAATCCTTCCTTGAAATAAACGTTAATTGTAAATTCTATCCTTTTATAAAAGCAGTTTCTCTCATTATCTCTTCAGCAATATAATACCCCTCACTCTCTGCTTTAATTTTTAAATTAAACGGCTTTCCAATCTCGTCACATCCAATCTTCAAAACCACATTAGCATTCATAATACCATTGTTGTTTGTAATAGTAGAATCAATACTAATAACACTATCTCTGGTGATAATTGAATACTTTATCCCAAGATTTGGTATTGCTTCGTCATTTATTCCAACACAGAGAAAACTAAAACCGATCTCCGTAATTGATGGTTGATTGAGTATCAATAAAATAAGTTGGTTCTTTTGTAGGCTTGGCAGTATTTCCATTTTTTCTAATTGATCCAAAAGAGCTACAATATCCAGATTTCTGCACCTCATATTCTAGCAAACATATTGAATTGTCGATCACAACAGATTTTTCGAACAATTCTTTATTGATTGTGGTGAAAGAAGTATCACAAACTATTATTGACTTCTCAGATGTTCCGTCCTTTATAAGTATATGAACCATAGCATTCTCTACAGGTATATTATTTATATCAGCAATTTGAATTATAAAATTAAAAGTATTCTCAACTGAGCTATGATTAATACCTATTGTTTGTCCAGCAATTGAAGAATCAAATAGAGTGATGATTTGAGAAAGGATAATTATTTTTAATATTTGTTTCATAATGTCCCTTAATAAAATTATTCAAATGATTGAATTATCTTCAACAAATCCTTCTCCAAACTTTCTTCTGGAGTTTCAACAATTCTTCCAATTTCACTTCCGTCTTTGTAAAAAATAATTGTTGGGACTAATTCTATTTCAAGTCCTTCTGCTTCGTTGGATAAACCTTGCTTTTCCCTGTTAACTCCAATTAAAGTAATTGAGTTCACATCGTAGTTAAGTTCGTTTAATATTTTAAATAGTCGAGGCAGTTGTTCCCTGCTATCGCTGCAGGTAGAACGGAAAACAATTTTAATAGTTATTTCTTCAAGTTTTCCTTCTAAGCTATCCAGAGTTTCATAATCAGGTTGATAGTTGTTGTATTCTGTTGTCCAGGTATCTTTAAAAAGAGAATCGATGATTATGCTTGCAGGACAGTAGCCGAGAATTAATGGTTCCCCATTTTTCTCATCTGGAATGATTTTGTAATCTTGTGCCTTTAGTTGGATTGGGGTAAAAATTATTGCAAGAGGAATGAGATATTTGAGCATTTGTTTTTAAATCCAATCAGGTGTTACAGAATTAAATGTTTAAGAAAAACTTATTAATTGTCATTTCGACCAAAGGGAGAAATCTGATAGATTAATGGCTGAAGATTTCTCAGTCGAAGACTCCATCGAAATGACGCTACTTCATAAGTCACACTTGTTCCCTCGCACTTCGTCTCTCGACTTCACTCGGGACGACATGCTCAGTGTTACAAGGGATTAATCTTTTTTAATTCTTAAATCAATTCCCCATAACAATTTATTTCTTAATGTTTCAAAATAAGTTGTTAGTGACGTGTGAACTAATTTTAATGGACGATCACTTTTACAAATTTTAATTTCTGTTGGTGGTGGGAAATCAAAAACTCTTTGTCCATCACAGCTAACCTGAATTTCTTTGTATGGTGAATCAGCTTTAATTACAATTTCCTGTGAGCTTGGAAGAACCAAGGGCCGTACTGTTAAACTATGAGGAGAAATTGGTGAAAGTGTGATTACATCAGTTTTGGGTGAAACTATTGGACCGCCAACTGAAATTGAATAACCAGTAGAGCCTGTGGGCGTTGCAACAATTAATCCATCGGCAGAAAAAGTTGTAACATATTCACCATCAACCCAAACAGTAAGCTCAATCATTTTAGGCCATCCACCTTTATCAATTACAATATCATTAATCGCATAAAGTTTTTCTTTTTCGTATCCAACGGCTTCTCCACTAATAACCATTCTTTCTTCAATACTGTACTTGCCTTCCTTTAGTTCTTTAATGATGTTGTCCATTTGATCGATATTTGCTTCTACTAGAAAGCCAAGCTTACCAAGATTAACACCCAGCACCGGCTTATTATAGAACTGCGCATTAAACGCAGTGGCAAGCATCGTTCCATCACCACCAATTGAAATTATTAAGTCTGCTTTTTCATAAACTTCTTTATCATCGGTAATAAAATCATCAAAGATTTCAATCTTTACCTTTTCTTTATCTTCTAAAAGAGATTTTGTAAGGATGTAATCCAGTTTATTTTTTTTAAGCTTGGAAATAAAAGAAGAGACAACTTTAAAGACATTTTCTTTGGTTACATTGGCAATTATTCCGATTAACATATTTTTCTCAAAGTTGGTTTAAGGCTTCATTAAATTACGATTTTTTTTTAAGAAAATTCAGGAGCACTAATTTATTGACTTGAAAGAAATTGCTTGTAAACCTCAAAAGTTTGCTTCGCAGTTTTTTCAAATGAAAATTTATTTCTTTGTTTAATTCCTTTTTCAATTAATTCTAATCTAAGATCAGTATTATAAATTACACTTGTAATTTTATTTCTTATGTCTTCAATACTTAATGGATCAAAATAAATTGCCGCATCACCGCCTACTTCCGGTAATGAACTAGTGTTACTCATTATTACAGGACAATCACAATTCATAGCTTCTAAAGATGGAATGCCAAATCCCTCATAAAGTGTAGGAAATATAAATGCAAGCGCATTCGAATATAAGGTTGCTAAAGATACATCATCAGCTTCACTATAAATTACTTTATGATCTATTTGCATAGAATTAAAAAACTTTTTTTCCTTATTCGTAAATCTCCCACCACCAGCTGCAATTAAAAATAATTCTTTATCTTGTTTAATCAGTTGTGCTGCTGCTTTAATAAAAAAAAGAAAGTTTTTGTAAAAATCTCTATTGCCAACATATAAAATATATTTTTCGGGTAAACCTAACTTTTCTTTGGGTAATGTAAGGTGTTTGAATATCGAAGCTGCCAGAGGGACAACTACTATTTTCTCAGCGGGAATATTATATATTTTCATAATATCATTTTTTGTGCTATTAGATATTGCAACAATTAATTCAGCTTTTTTAAGCACTTCTTTTTTATGCTCTAAGGTTTTATCAATAGAGTTCCGTATCTCTGGATATTTTTCATGAATTGTATCGTAGACGGTGATTATAAATGGTTTATTATTTAAATGATTCAGGAAATATGGATTGTAATAAGTTGGATGAAAAATATCCCAATCGCCATTTTTTAAAATTCTATTAGTTGAAATACGATTGATGTGGTCAAGTATTGTTCTTTTAAAATAGAAATTTTGATTTGGAAAAAATCTATGTATCTCAAAATTATTGTCTTCAATTATATAAAAATTATTTGAATAACGCAGTGAAAGTTGAGTTCGCACACTATTTAATTTTTTTAATTCTTTAATTAATTGATAATGATAACGTGATACACCTCCAAACTGCTGTTGTGTAAAAATTTGATGGTCGTATAATACTTTCATTAAAATTAGTCTTATTTATTACTTTTATATTCAATAGAAAGATGATCGCTAAACGTTTTACTCTTAACAAGCTTCCTAACAATTTGATCTAAACCAATAAATATTAATTTTTTAATTAAAACAAGCAAAGTTATGCTATATTTTTTCTTTGTTATAATATGAATTCCCTTTAAGTTATAGTAATTCATTCTGTTAAGATGAGCTAATGTGTAAAGAGTCTTCTCAGAATAAAACGAAATATGCTGTCCATGATTGAGTCCATAATACCACCAATCCTTAGGCTCTGGAATCTCCAAAGGCAGTAGCTCCGTAGAAAATATAATGGTATCACTTAGTTGAAGCATCTTTGATAATTCTTCTTTAGGATTTATAAGATGTTCAAAAACTTCAAATACAGTTAATGCATCAAATTTAATCCCGGGGGCTTTTTCCTGCTCAAATCCATTTGCAAATAAATTTTTTGTGTAGGGGTCATGCCAATAAAAATCAAACCCGATGTCTCTCATCAATCTTGTAAATGCACCATATCCCCCTGCATAATCCAAAAATATTCCTTTTTTACCTAGGAAAAAGTAAACAAGTACAGAAATTATTTTAGAGAAATAAATATTTCGATCAAGCAGGCCTGTATCAGAAAGATTAATAGGCCTAGAGTAAGCTTCCTCTAGCCAGAATGGTTCTGAAATTTGCAAAAAGCCTCATTTGTGACAATAAAAGTAGCCAACAGTATATTTATTTAAAATAGCTGTAGAATATTTTTTTCTGTTGTGCTGATACACAGTTTACTTTGCATAAAAATATTTTTTTAATTTCTTTATTATTCTCTCAAAGATAGATTTTGGCCTGTAATGATGTTCAAAAGTAAATTCATCAGCCTTATTGTCAATTACAATTTGAGATGGATGTTTTGAGACTGTAAGTTCAAAATTTTCAGCAGCTTGTTCATAATTCTTTGTATGTGTGGCGTCAGAACCAAAGCCAATGTTTGAAACCATATTCACATTTGGAAGCAGTGCTAACCCTTCATTTTTCCAAATTGTAAATACCCATTGGTAGTCCCAAGTGTTTATCTTCTTCTCTTTCATAATATCAAATAAATTTGTCCAATATTTTATAACAAGTGGTTTTTCAAAAACCCCGTCTAATAAATTAGAATTTTTGAAATTATCAAGTTCTACATCATAATATTTCCACCTATTTGCCCAACTAGCCCATCCCCAAACGTGACTGTATTTAGAAAAATAATAATCTCCATCGCCTCGCCAGTTGGTCTTTTGCAAGTTTGTTCCGCCAATATGCCAAATCCTCATATCGCCTTTATATCTTCCAAGTAATTCCTCACAAAACCAAAAAAAACTTTGGCTTGGTAGACAATCGTCCTCAAGCACTATTCCCATCTCTTCATTTTCAAAAAACCAGGTTATCCCACTGCTTACGGCATATTTGCATCCAAGATTTTTTTCACGGAATAGTGTTTGAACACTACAATCCCAATCAATATTATTCAACACATAATCTCTAACAGCTTTTACTTTTTCAGCTTCACCTTCTCGACTGCTTCTCGCACCATCAGCAGCAATGTAAAGCTTTGGTGGCTTTGCCTTTCTTATTGCTCCAAATACTTGCATTGTTGTATCCAACCTATTAAAAATTAAAAACAATACAGCCGTCTTTAAAGGATAAGGTGGAACGAACGCTGAATTTTTTGACAATTTATAATTCTCTTGAAATTAATTCTTTTTTAATAAAGCTATAATATTTTGGAAAGCAAATATCTCACAATTTATAGGTGAATAGCTTTTTATTTCAAATAATTTTCCGCCAGGCAACAGTCTGTAAAACTTATAATTGGTTAAAAGATCCCAAAAATTTTTGAAATAAGATTTACTAACAACGTTCATTTCATTAAACTCAAAATGAATCGCCTTTATTTTATTGTTTTTTAGATAATCTTTTGCTCCAAGCAGTACATTTAATTCATTTCCCTCGGTATCAATCTTTAATAAATCCACACTGGTTATTCTTTGTTCTGTTAAAAAATCATCCAACTTTATAACCGATATCTTTTGACCGGTAGCCTGTCCTTTATGTATGTCTTGTATTACTTCCTTATATAATGTGGCATGTTCGCTTCCTTCCATAGCATCATAATCGTATAATTCAAGGTTTTCGCATTTATCTCCGACACCCAGGTTAAAAGATTTAAAATTTTTAGAACTAATATTATTATTCAGTGCAGCATACGATTTAGGGTGCGGCTCAAAAGCAAATAAATTAATATTCTCATCAATATTTAATACCTCTTTTGAATATTTCCCAGTATTTGCTCCAACATCTAAAACAGTTTTGCAATCATTATTTTTTAGATAGTTTTTTAACCACTTATTCTCTCCTGTCAAAAATGCATTTTGATAATTTAATACACCTAATCCCCTAAGACTTAATTGGTATAAAAATTTATTAAATTTTGAAAATATATTATTCCCAAACAAATAAGCATAAACCATATATAAAATGTTTTCCATTCTTTAATTCTCTTAATAAAGCTGGTAATAATGAGAAGATGATTTCTTAAATAAATTAGTATTTTTATTCACTAATTAAATTTAAAGAATTTTATTATTAACTAATTAATAACAGCAGCATCTATTGATCTTTAATTTGATACAAAAAATTACAGGCTGGGAATTTAGTAATTCCTACAAAAAAGTTATTGGCAACACCGGCTGGTTAATTTTCGACCGTGCTTTAAGAATGACTGTTGGTATTTATGTAACAGTTTGGGTTGCAAGATATCTTGGTCCGGGACAATTTGGATTACTTAACTATGCTTTTGCTTTAACAGCAATCCTAAGTTTGCTATCCACATTAGGACTCGAACAAATTATCATAAGAGACCTGGTTAAAGATTCGACAATAAAAAATGTTACTCTTGGAACTTCTTTTGTTCTAAAATTATCCGGATCACTATTGTCCATTGCGCTATCACTTTTAATAGTAAGTTTAATAAGACCGGGTGAGCATTTAACCTTTTTAATTGTTGGAATTATTGCTTCGGGAATATTGTTTCAGCCATCCGATTTAATAGATCTTTTTTTTAAATCGCAGGTTGAGGCAAAGTATCCGGTTCTTGCTAAAAGCATACCTTTTATCTTGATCAATATTGTAAAGTTAATACTAATAATTAATAATGCTCCTTTAATTGCTTTTGCATGGGCAACATTGGCAGAACTTGCTTTAGGTGCTTTAGGTTTAGTAACAGCCTATAAATTTACCGGTCATAATATTAAAGAGTGGAAGTTTAGATTAAAACGAGCAAAAGAATTACTAGCTGAAAGCTGGCCATTATTTTTATCCGGAATTGCTGTACTGATTTATATGAGAATTGATCAGATTATGTTAGGACAAATAGTTGGAGATACTGCTGTCGGGCATTATTCTGCAGCTTTAAAATTATCCGAGGTTTGGTATACTATTCCTATTGCGATAATGAATTCTGCTACTCCAATAATTACTAAATCATTTACAACTGATTTAAACCAGTACCATCTAAGATTACAAAAACTTTTTAACCTGATGACATTAATTGGATTGGGATTAGCAGTTCCAACTACTTTTTTAGCTCCTCTCGTCATTCAATTTATTTACGGAAAAGAATACCTTATTTCTGCTTCAATTCTATCAATCCATATTTGGACTTCAATATTTGTTGGCTGGGGATTATTACGGGATATGGTACTTGTGACTCAGAGTCTTGTTAAAATAATCCTGGTTACAACAGTTGTTGGTGCAATATGTAATGTTTTACTTAATTTGATTTTGATTCCTAATTATTTTGGAATTGGCGCTGCATGGGCAACATTAATATCTCAAGTTTTTGCAGTTTCACTTGTGCTTTTATTTTTTAATCAAACCAGATTTTTGTTAAGTATGCAATTGAAATCAATTTTAAAATTTTATGATGTAATTCCTAAGTGATAGCACAATATGAAAGATTTCAATTGCATATGACCTACGGTATCCAAAATCTTTACGAAATATGATGGTTATAATAAATTATATTTTTGAAGAATGGTTAAATATTATTAAAATTTCCGCCTAGTAAAAGCAGAAACTCAATTAAAATATTCAAACAAGAAATATACTTAATACTAGTTGTTAATGAGAGTTGAGCATAAATTGAAAGAAAGTATACAATTAAAAACGTTAGAGAATTGGTAAATAAACTAAGTCTACCATTTAATACTGATCTTTGATCAGCATTAATAAGTGAAGTTAAAAGCTTTAGCTAAAACTGAACGAGAAATAAAACTATTATACATAATATTAAAGTGTTAAGTAATAATATATACTCCTTTGCGGTCTGAAGAGGTTCAACCAAGTTTAGGAATCCATGAATTGCAAAATAAATTAAGATGCAGATAAAATGCCCACTGAAAAAACTACATAAGCAGGGCTTACATAAATTTGCGTGAGTTTTATATCGTTTAACTGCCAATGCTTCAGCAAGTTCATTGCGTAATCCATTACCAATGCTAATTTCAAGGTTGATTAACCAGCTAAGTATTGAGGCGAGCATCAACCAGATTCAGTATTAAGTTTTACAAAGGTAATTTAGAGTTACAGGAACAATTGCTATCAATGAAAAGAAGTTAGATGCCTGTTAAATAAAAAGCATTTTAATGTTACTCTTTACTTTTTTGTATAAAGAGGAATCTTTCAAGTTGAAAAGATTTTTTAGAGAATTATTTACAATCGGGCTTTTCAATCAGATATGATCAATTTTTTAATAGTAAAAATCTTATTTTTAACATGCTGTCGTTAATAATTATAGTTAAAGATAATTTTCTTATAAATAAATTATATGAATTACATAATAGCTGTAAATACTTATAATCGGTCATTAAATCTTGTAATGCGCTGTTTAAATAGTTGTTTAAAACAAGAAATTGAACCTATTAAGATAGTCCTAATTGATCAGAACGATACACCACTAAGAATACCTAAAGAAATTATTTCAAACGAGCGTATCGAAATTATTAAAGTAAATAAAAAATCTATTTCAGAAGCACGCAATTCGATTTCTATTCCAGATGGAACGGATTGGATATTTTTTTGTGATGACGATGGTTTTCCGGATGATAATTATTCTATTGTATTTAATAATATACTTAATGAAAATCCAAATTTGGATTTGTTTGGTGGGGTCTATTTGCGTGAAGACAATAAAGAATATTACAACTCAAGACAAAAGCTTAAAGGCGGAATAAAAAGTTTTGTAGATACTAAAAAAATCATGGGCTCAAATCTTATTATTAGAACTAATATTTTTGATGAACTTGGAAGATTCAGCCCTGATTTCGGAGTAGGAGCATTTTGGGGTGCAGGTGAAGAAACAGATTTAGTTTGGAGTGCCTATTTTAAGAAAAAAAGAATAAATTTTTTTCATGAACTTATTATTTATCATCCACCTGTTTTGAGTCGATCATTATATGGTGAAATGGAAAAATCATATAAATATGGGATGGGTAAGGCAGGGCTTGTTGCTAAATGGCTTTTCAAAAAGGGGAAACTGATAGTTTTATACGAACTGTTTGAAATGCTTGCTCTCCCTGTTATTACGATCTTTCTTGGGATTTTTACTGTTAATTTTAAAATAGTATTAGCTAGCTTGGCAACAATTGCTGGTCGTGTTACTGGATTGGTTAGAGGCTTATTTTATAAATTTGATTAATTATTGTATTTGATCTGTTTAAGTTTTTTTAGTGCTTTTTTTCCACCCAAAATTTGGATTATTTTTCTAAATACATACAAAGTGTAACGGATGTAAAATCCTATGAAATTGCTTAAAGTCAAGTAATTTTCATCTTTAAGAATTTTGTAGCATTCTCTGATTGAATCGATCTCTTGGTTAACAGAAATGCCCGAGCCATCCATTTTTACAACAGCTTCATCATTAACATAAAAACCCCGAAGATTTTGCTTTTCCATTCTAACAATTAAATCAAGATCCATTGCATATTTAAGTTCTTTTTTAAATTCTCCAATTTTATCAAATACTTCTTTTTTTATAATCATAGTAGGGTGATTATAAGGCATTCCCCTACCTAAGCTCTTCATTTGTGGTTTAATAAATAATTCAGTCCCTGATTGATCACTGAAAATAATATTAGAATGAACAAATGAAAGGTGTGGATCACTTTCAAAATTTCTTATTGCCTTTTCAATATAGTTTTTAGAGAGTAGCACATCCCCACTATTAAGAAACATAATGTAAGAACCAGATGATAGCCTCACTCCTTTATTAAAAGCATCTGATATTCCATCATCTTTTTCCGAAACAGATTTACCGGAATAAGTCTCAAGATATTTTTTGGTCTTTTCACAATTACCACCATTAACCACAACGGATTCTATTAATGGTGAATCTGGAATTGAATAGAGTGTTTTAATCAATTCATCATAATTATTATAGGTTAAAGTAACGATTGATATCATAACAAAATTTGTTTCGATTCTTAGTTAAGATTTAGCTACAGCACACCCGAGTTGAAAGTGAGATATATACAACATTCTTTAAAATAATATCTTTATTTTTGATTTATATTTATTAAAGTTAAAGAAAAGACAGTTGAAAATAGCTATAGTACATGAATGGCTAGTTAATTATGCCGGATCTGAAAAGGTTGTGGAATCATTCACCAACATCTGGCCAGATGCTGAAGTTTATGCTTTGGTTGATTTTTTGGATGATGAATTAAGAAGCATAATACTTAAAGGGAAAAGCACACATACATCTTTTATCCAGCATTTGCCCTATGCAAAAACAAAGCATCGAAAATATTTACCATTGTTCCCCCGCGCAATTGAATCTTTTAACCTAAGAAAATATAAATTGATAATCTCTAGTTCACATGCAGTTGCAAAAGGTGTTAAAAAGAAAAAAGCCAGCTACATATCAGTTATTGCCATTCTCCTATGAGATATGCCTGGGACGAAGCCGATTATTATCTTCAAGAAGCTAATTTAAATAGAGGACTAAAAGGATTTTTAGCACAATTTGTTTTAAAGTATTTAAGAAAATGGGATGTTAAATCAGAAAAGGGTGTTGATTACTTTATTGCAAACTCGAAACATATTGCAGCAAAAATTAAGAGAATATATAATCGTAATGCTGATGTAATTTATCCCCCGGTGGATACTCAGAAGTTTTCCTTAGTTACTCAAAAGGATGATTATTATGTAACCGCCTCCAGATTGGTGCCTTATAAAAGAATTGATTTAATTGTTGATGCGTTTGCTAAAATGCTGGATAAAAAACTAGTCGTGATAGGAAGCGGTCCTGAAAAAGAAAAAATCATTGCCAAAGCAACACCTAATATTGATGTTATTGGTTATCAGGATTTTGACAGCCTGAAAAGCTACATGGAAAAAGCAAAAGCATTTGTATTTGCTGCCGAAGAGGATTTTGGGATTATAGTGGTTGAAGCAATGGCTTGCGACACTCCAGTAATTGCAGGCAATTACGGTGGTACAGCGGAATCAGTAGTTGACGGCGTAACCGGAATTCTGTTTCCCGAACAATCTGTTGATTCTATTGTTGAGGCAGTTAAGAGATTTGATGTAATTTCTCATTCTATGAATTATCCGGAAATTAGATTTCACGCAGAAAAATTCAGCAGACAAACTTTTGAACATAAAATAAATGATTATGTAGAAGAAAAATTAAAAACTTTTCTACACTCACAGGTAAAAAAGAAAAAATGATAGTTAATAAAAAATCCATTTATGCTTCGCGCCTTATTGCTGATTTAGTAATACTTAATTTGTCTTTTTTAACTTCCGCGGTTATTGCTCAGTCTTTGGAAACTCTGATTGCACGGGATTATATGTTCATACTGTTACTGTTACTAAACCTAATCTGGTTTATAAACGTAAATCTTTCAGGGTTTTATTTAGATTTTTTTACACGATCATTTTCATTTCAGTTTTTTAATATTCTAAAACTTGTATTTTTTCAAGTTGGTTTTACTGTCCTGTTTATTTTCCTAACAAAAGAAGATCTATTTACAAGAAATTTTATCGTCATATATGGGTTTCTTCTTACAGTATCAATCAGTCTTCGAACAGCTATATTAAAAAATATTTTAATATCATTACGGAGAAAAGGTAAAAATATTAGAAACCTTTTGATAATTGGTGCCGGAGAAGTTGGGAGAAATTTTAAGGAAACTATCGTTCGCAATGCTGATTTTGGCTATCACTTTAAAGGTTTTCTTGATGATGCACTAAAAGATGATGAAGTTATTGGCGCTCTTGATCAACTTGATGATAAACTTAAACACATGGAAATTGATGAAGTTGTTATTGCTCTATCAGCACAGCCTCCTGAATTGTTAGATGAAATTATAAGGGTCTGTAATATTAATGCAGTAAGAATTCATATCATTCCGGATTATTTTAGATTCTTATCAAGTAGATTCCAAATAAGCTCAATTGGAAACTTTCCAATTATTACTGCTCGACAAGAACCACTGGAAGAAGCTAACCGCCGATTTCTAAAACGATCTTTTGATATTTTCTTTTCAATTTTAGTACTTGTCTTGTTATTAAGCTGGCTTTATCCGTTAATTGCACTGCTTATTAAGTTGAATTCCAGAGGCAAAGTATTATTTATCCAGAAACGAATTGGAGCAAAAAACGAAATGTTTGATTGCTATAAATTTAGAACACTAAACTCTGAATCATCAAAAGAATCTGCTGCTTTTAAACCGGTTATAATGGGCGATAAAAGAGTGACAACGGTAGGTAAGTTTTTAAGAAAATCAAACATAGATGAGCTGCCACAATTTTTTAATGTTTTAAAGGGTGATATGTCTGTAGTTGGTCCCAGACCACATGCCATTCCATATCAGGATTTATACGGAAAAATTTTTGAGGAAATAAAAATGCGGCATAATGTTCGTCCCGGTTTATCTGGATGGGCACAGGTAAACGGTTTACGTGGTGATGTTGAGGATGAAGCCGAAAATAATCGAAGAACTATTTTAAGAATGAAGTACGATCTTTGGTACATTGAAAACTGGACAATGCGTCTTGATTTTCAAATAATATTAATGACTATTTGGCAAATGATTAAAGGCGACACAAAAGCAGTTTAGTTTTACGGAAGAATAAACTCGTAAAGTTTATTTAGTTTATCAGACACAATAAAAACCTTTTTGTTTATATAATCCACAACCAAACCTTCCGGCTGTTCAACGTTAATCTGGTATTCCAAAATTCTATTTCCATTCAAATCAGTTTTAACAATTTTATTCGATTCGTCACTTAATATCCATAAAGAGCTGTCTTCGTGGGAAAAGAACAGATCAGAATAATCTTTAGCAAATTTAAGTTCTCTTTTAAATATTTCAGTAAAACTACTGTCAGTCTTTATTAACAATCCAGGTCGCTTTTCATTTATAAAATAAAATTCTTTCTTACTGGAATCATAGCAGATTCCCTCTAACCCCTCATTTAGTCTTCCTTTTAAATCGAATTTTTTTCTATTGATCTCTTTTCCTGCAGTATCTAAAACTACAACTTCTCTTGTTCTTTCCAACACAACAGCAATATGCACTGAATCAACAACCGTTACCCCTTCTAAATCTTCTCCATTAACAAGAAATGTTTTTAGGATATTTCCATTTAAATCCAGTTTAAAAACCAAACTGTCGCTATCACCAACGCACCAAAAGTAGTTTTTATCAAAAGAAAGAGTAAGCCCTGAAGGCTCTGCCACCTTAATAGACGTCACTTTTTGCAGCTGTAATTTTTGTTGTATTGGTGATTCTTGCCTGTTAGTATTACATTTGTACTGAGTTAAACTTACAAATAGTATAATTAGTGTAGTTGCACAATTTTTGATCACTGTTTTCATATTAACTATATAATTGGGGATTTTTGTTGTTTATTTATAGAATTTATTTTTAAGGCTATAACAATATAATGTTTAGGATTTAGTTTTTCTTGAAAGGAGAGTTAATAAAATGATGATAAGTGAAGGATTTTTTAAGTTATCAGCTATGATCGGCTTTGTAATTCTTTTAACAATTCTTTTATTCGGTTATCTTTTTTTGAACCCTTTCTAACTGAAGAGTCAATCACAATAAAAGTTTTAAATAAATCTCAATTCGGTAACGAACCGGGAAAATATTTTGTATTTACTTCAAATGAAGTCTTTTATAACTCAGATAATTACTATCATAACAAAGAAAATGCTGAAGATTTGAATGGTAAAATTTATCCCGGTAGTTCATATAAAGTTAAGGTTGTTGGTATTTATCTTCCATGGCTTCCGCGATTTAGAAATATTACCAAAATTCTGGAAATAAATGGAATTCCTGTTTTGGAGGCTCCTATAAATACTAATTAAAGTTCCTAATATTGCAACATTTTATTATTTTTAAAGTAACAAATAAATTAATTTACCAAAAAAATATAAGGGGCTCTTATATGGCAGTTTTAATAACTGATGATTGTATTTCTTGTAATGCTTGTGAGGTAGAATGTCCAAATAATGCAATTTACGCGGCAGGCGATCCTTGGCTTTTAGATGGCGAACATGAGGCTTTAAACTCAGATCATACATATATCGCAATTGATAAATGTACAGAATGTGTTGGTTTTTATGATGAACCACAATGTATACCAGCTTGCCCAACAGATGCAATAATTATGGATCCGGATAATCAAGAAACTAAAGAACAGTTAATGGCAAAGAAAGAACATTTAGATAAAGTTGGACGATAGACTTTTTCTTAACTTTTTAAAGGGAGCTATATGCTCCCTTTTTTTTTGAATATAAAAATATTGTTATGTCTATTTCTTTTTAATATTCTTTTTAGGTTTTTTCTTTGAATCGCAATACTTTTTTATTTTTTCATATGCATCAAAGTAACCAAGCTCCCCAGCTTTTTTAAAATCTAAACAGGCCGAATCAAACTCCTCAAGCTTAATCTTTATTTCCCCTCGTAAATAATAGGCCTGTGCTGAAGTTGAATCAATTTTAATAATTGAGTTATAATTATTGAGTGCGCCAATTAAATTATTAATCCTTGTTTTTGTTTCAGCTAAAACAAAATGAGTAGTTATATTTAAAGAATCAATTATTAATGAGTTTTCATAATCCTCAATTGCACCTATAAAATCACCAAGCAGCATTTTTTCATTAGCGCGGTTGTAATATGCGATGCCATCTGTTGTATCTAAAACCAATGCTTTGGAATAGTTATCAACAGCTCGCTGACTATTACCCATAATAGCGTAAAGATTACCAATATTTACATAAGTTTTCGGATTTCTTGAATCAAACTTTGCGGCACTTAAATAATATTCTAGTGCAAGTTGATTTTCACCATTTAGAAATTCTAAATATCCTAAATCAAATAGTAACTCTGCAGATTCTGAATTAAGATTATATGCATCCCGAAAATCTTGTTTCGCCTTTTCAAGTTCATCAGTTTCTAAAAATAATCTACCTCTTAAATAATGGGCGTTAAAATTTTCCTCCAGTGCTAATGAATTATTCAAATCGCTCATCGCCAGGTGTTTATTCCCAATTTTATAATTAGCCTTTGCCCGCAAAACATAAAATTGAGCATCATCTCCGTCTATTTGTAACGCACGATCAATAAAAGTTATAGCTGTTTGGTATTTCCCGTTGTTATAGGCATCTAACGCGGAATTATACTCCGGTATTTGAGTCGTGCTTGAGCATTTTAATACCGTCAAACAGAAGACAGAGAAAATAATTTTTATTGTCAAATTCATTTTATTAAGATTATTTATTTCGATTATTGATTTTAATTTACAAATTAACCTTAACACAATAAATTCTTTTAGCAATAAATATTATTTTCGGATAACAAATAGAGATTATTATGGATATATCACTTCTCATTTCCGGTGTATTACAATTATTTCTTTCCCTCTTTATAGGAATCATTTTTATTTATTCAGGATTTAGATTTTTCCATAAAAGGATAAAATCTATTAATGAATTAGATGAACTGAAAAAAAATAATATAGCTGTTGCAATACTAAACGCATCAATAATTTTAGCTTTAGTGATAATGGTTAAAAATGCTATTGAACCTGCAATCACAGTCTTTAGTATGGCCCTTAGAAATCCAGATTCAACAATTGGCTCGTTCCTGCAAACTGCAGGAATAATGTTAGTTCAAATTATCCTTGCAGGGTCTATTGCCTATATCTCTATTTATCTTGCAATAAATTTATACACTCATTTAACCAAAGAGTTAGATGAACTTAGTGAGATAAAAAACAACAATATTGCAGTTAGCATTGTTCTTGGTATTGTAATTATTTCAATCTCGTTACTTATGCAGCAAGGAATAAAGTCAATATTAGATGCACTAATCCCATTCCCATCGATATCCTTAAAAGATATTGGATTATAAATTATAATGAAAAAAGGATGCGCTGCAAGTTTTGGCTGTTCGGGAATTATTATAATACTATTATTTGCAATACTTATAATTGATTTTATTGCCAACCTTAATGTTAGTTTTGATGGATTTGAGGAAACAGAAAGTGACTATACATTTGAAGTGGATTCAATTGGCAATCAAAAAATCATAACATCCGATTTTAAATGGAAATTCACTTCGGCTTCACTTGGAAGAAAGAATTATAGTATTTCCTTTCAATTATTAGAAAAAGAAGTACAAAAAGCTTTGGCTTATGTTGATGATATTGCAAAACTAAGTGCAAGGGAATTAAATATTGATCCCCGTTACAAATCCGACAAAATATATTATTCAAAGCTTGTGTGGCATGAAATTTATAAACGTATTTATTGGCAGGCTTTTGATAAGTTTGATAATATTCTTAGTGGATTTGATGAAGTTTTTAAAAAAGAAAAATTAACTGATACGGATAAGATTTATTTTATTATTTCATTTGTTCAAAATATAAAATATAAAAGACCGGGAGGCGAACTAGATTTGCTTCCGCCGCTTGGAACTCTTGCAACCAAGTATGGTGATTGTGATACGAAAGCTCTTTTACTTTATGTTATTTTAGAAAAAGCTGGAGTTGATTGCGTTATGTTCTGGAGTTTTCAGTATAAACATGCTATGCTTGGTATTTCGATAACTGCACGAGGGAACTATAAAAGTATCAATAATAAAAAATATTATTTTGTTGAAACAACTTATCCGGGCTGGATGATTGGCGATATCGATCCGGAAATGGATAATCTAAGCATGTGGTTTATTGATGATATTGATTCTGACAAGATGAATATAAATTACAATTTGAGGGATGAGAAAATCCAAAATAATTTTGAGAACAAAGGAAGAAATAGAGAAAATGAAAACGATGAATCCGGCAAAAGAGATAAAGCATCACCATCCATAAACTAAATACTATTTAAATTGTTTGGATCGAGTAAGTATTCGATTATTTCTTCACCATCCTTAAGTGGATTTTCCTTAATTCCGGTTTCAAAATTACCATCAACTTTTTTTATAAGTCTTTCCGCGGCCTCTCTAATATTTTTAGGCATTGTATGATCTTCCTGAAGTTTTGTAAGCATAGTCATTGCATTTGCACCATAGTTTTTGTTTGGATGAAATTCAAGCCAATGTTCAATTGCCATTCCACATGCACGGCGTGCACAAACGCGAGCCTGTCCAACATTGCCATTTTCCTTGGCTTGTTCGCCGATTTTTAATTCAGCCATTGCCAAACTATAAATTAAATCCCTTATTCCGCTCATAAGTCAGTCAAAATATGTTTTTCTTTCTGGATTATCTAAATGCAATTGAATTTCATTTAAATGCATTTTATTTGTACGATTTACAGATAAAGCAGGTATTTGATTGAAATCAAAAAATTCTACGTCTAGAGTTTCTTCACTTGGAGTGGCTTCCCCACCAATTAATTCACACAAAAAAATAATTTTAAATGCATGGAATAATTCTAATCTACCACCAACTCTGTTTGCATCATAAATACCAATAACTTTAATAGGCTTCACATCAAAACCACTTTCTTCTTTACATTCTCTGCTTGCAACTTCAGAAGGAATATCACCAACATCTGCCCAGCCGCCGGGCATTGCCCAGCAGTTATCTGTTGTTTCCTGCACCAGCAAAATTTTTCCATCCTTTATAACAGCGGCACGAACATCGATCTTTGGTGTGGCATAACCGGGATGTTCCATCAATACTTTTTGTACGGATTCTTTTTCCAGTGTTGTGTGATGTTCAATTATTTCAGCTGTAATTTCATTTAATCTCTTGTAACGATCTTTTTCATAACCAGTTTCTGCAAATGCAGCTCCGGTTTGAGCAAGCTGCTGAATTTCTCTTGCAACCCCCAGCCACTTAAACGTTTCAGAATTATTCTTCATTGTACATTGTTCATTGTAAATTGCTAATTAAAATGGATTTGTTGCCCAAACTGTTACCTCAGGAATAAATCCTCTGTCATCCATTTCCAAAGAGGAAACAATAGTATGTGCAATTTCAATTGATCTTAATTTATTTTTTACTTCAGGTCTTTCCCTTCTCTCACCATCACCAAAAGCAGTTGTCACTTCACTTGGGTTAACAAGAATAACACGCACGTTATATTTTCTTAATTCGGCCTGCCAGCATTGTGTCATTCCGCGTAAAGCAAATTTAGATGAAGCATAAACAGTCCCATTTGCAAATCCTTTTGTGCCGGCAGTTGATGAAATATTAATTATGTTACCTGATTTTTGTTTCTTAAAAAGTTTAGCTGCTTCACTTGCCATTAATGCTGCACCAAAAACATTTACATCATAAACTTTATGGAATGCTTTAATATCAAGCTCTGTAATTTCATTCCAGGCATCTCCAATTCCAGCGTTATTAATTAAACAATCGAGTTTACCAAATTGTTTAAGAAAAAGTTGAAAAGTTTTTTTAACATCATTTTCCGCAGCAACATCTGCGTGGATGGGGAATACGCCAATTTCTTTTGCAACTCTTTCTAACTTCGATTTATCTCTTCCTGTAATTGCAACTTTCCCGCCTTTTTCAACTAAAAGTTTTGCAGTTGCTTTTCCTATTCCCGCGCTGCCGCCTGTTACAAGAAATGTTGAGCTTTGTAATATTCATTTGCGCCTCTTTTTTAATACAAATTTAGTAAGAATTTATGAAAGAATATTAATGATAATTACTGCCTGGATAAAGCAGATTAATTACAATTAAATTAATTTTTGAGAAGATTGTGCCGAATAAATTCCACGCAACAAATAATCCTACTAAGGCAAAAGCCGGTTTACGAACAAAACTAAGGTACTTTCGCCCTGCTGATTCACTTAAGTACATAGGCGGCACTGCGCTTCCATCTAATGGGGGAAACGGAAGAAGATTAAAAATGAATAAAATAAGATTCAGTGAAAATACAACGCTTACTATTTTTGCAAGAATTTCTGTCCAGCCTACACTTACACCTGAAACAATCCCAGAAATTGTAATTGTATCTGGCTGAATAAAAAACCCCATAGCAATACCAGCGTGAATAAATATTACCGATATTATTATTAAAACAAAATTAGAGATTGGTCCTGCGGCTGCCATTGCAGCAGCTTTCTTTGGATAATCGTGTGCCCATTGTGGATTATATGGAGTACTTGCCCATCCAATCATCCAGCCGCCGGCAATAAAAGAAAGTATTGGAACCAGCACTGTTCCAAATGGTTCACGTTTTATATGTGGAATTGGATTTAAACTTACCTGACCTATTTTATGAGCAGTATCATCACCCATTTTATAAGCAGTAAATGCGTGCGCTGCTTCATGAAATACGGTTGATAATAAGAAAATTACGTACCAAAGAATGCCGTCTGAAAGGTTCATTTAATCTATTCCAATAAATAATATTATAATTCTTGTAACGTAAAACTGTTTTACCTAAAAAAATGAGTGTCTTATAAAATGGACCTAATCAAACTTATAAAAATACAGACACACCGAACATAAATTTATGAGATTGATATCCAATATCCTGTGTATAATTACCAAAATAGTAGTTACTTTCATAAGAATTAAATAGCTGCTGGAATCTATATTCGGTCCTGATAGCTATTTTATTATTAATAAAAATCTTTAAGCCCAACCCTAAATTTAGAATTCCTCCAACCTCATCAGATTTATAATTATCTTGTATTTCTTCTAGTTCCCTAAGTGTAGTTCCTATACCATATCCAGCAAGTATAAATGGACTTAAAGTAGATTCAGTGATATTAAAGTTGTAAAGCAAATTTGCACTTAATGCTAAATCATAATCCTCTGCATCAAAAATATAATTTGTATAAATCTCAGGTTCAATTTCAAATTCTTGGGTAAAGTAGTATCCTGTTCTAAAAGCTAGTTGTATATAAAACGGTTGTGTTTTGGTTCCCCCGGAAGTCTGTGACATAGTGCCAAATGCCGCAGAGCCAGAAAGCTCCCACCTATTAGCCTGATTAATTTGTATTTTCGGTTTAACGAATAATGAATCTTCAGATTGCGCCAAAGTTATTGTACTTAAAATAAAAATTGATAAGAAAATAAAGTTTTTCATAATATCCTTTTGAAGTATTTAATTAAAATAACTTTTTATTGTAGCGATATAGAATTTGAGGCAGCTTTCTTTGGATAATCGTGTGCCCATTGCGGATTGTATGGCGTACTTGCCCAACCAATCATCCACCCGCCTGCGGCAAAAGAAAGTAATGGAACTACTACTGTTCCAAATGGTTCACGTTTTATATGCGGAATTGGATTTAAACTTACCTGTCCTATTCTATGAGCAGTATCATCACCCATTTTGTAAGCAGTAAATGCGTGTGCCGCTTCGTGAAAAACAGTTGATAATAAAAAAATTACGTACCAAAGAATTCCGTCTGCAATGTTCATAATTATTTTATAGTGGCACTAAAAAAAGAAGATAAGGAAATTATTAAAAAAAATTTATTCAAGTCCAAATACATTTATGTTGTTGGGAAATTCTACAGTAAATTTAAAAGAAATAATTTTATCTCTCCAGGATTAAGTTTCAACTGCCATACTAAGTTCATTGTTTTGATTTATTTGTATCTTCAAATTTTTGGGACCAATATGTTCTACCTTTATTTTTTCATTCATCGTAACGGGAAGCTGATCCTAAATAGAATTGGTTTCTCAGTTTAACTATTATTTTCACTTTATTTCAAATGGATATTTTTCACCTGACTCCGACTTAAAACTGTGATCCCATACTAGAATATTGATAAAGCAATGAAGCACTTAATTTTGATCTATGTATGTCAATTCCGCATATGAGTGAACAAGGTTTTGGTCCTATTTACAAACTCACTATCAGTAAAAAATTTATGTCGCCTCTGATGGAGGGTTGAACTTATATCTAAACTCAGAAAAATAATGATCATACTTCAAATATTTTGAAAATGAGATCCAAATCATTGGTAAATCTTTAATAACGATAGTTACTTGTTTGCTCTTAAAACTGGAATTGTGTTCTGTGTTTATTCCAAATGTGATGATCTTTGCACATCGCTTAGGTTATTTTTCTTTTGATCTAATGTCAAAACTGGGTACAAAATCTGTCCATCTTATAAAAGGTCTGATGTGAAAGCATTCTCTAAAGAGATTTTCACATAAGTATTATTCAAATTAGCTATATTTTTTTCTATTACATTCATTCTAATAGAGTATGTTCAAATCAAATTGTACACCATAACCAATATTGCCTGGAATTGAATATAAATTTCCAGACATCAGTGCAGAACCCAAGCGGTCCTTTAAAATATCATTGGCTACCATTAATGGCTCACCGGTTCGCATCTAGTTTAATCCTGTAATTGCGCCCGTGTTTTGGGAGTCCAATTTGATATAAGAATATAACCGCGAATAACAATACTGTTCTAACGGAATTTTTGATTTAAAGGTAGCGGATTTAAATCAAGAAACCAGGTTCAATTTGGGTAATGATTTTGCTGAAAAAGATCGCTGTTCGATAAGTGTAAGTTGCATATTTTCCAATCCTCCCAGTTGATTATTGCACATTGCAAAAAAGGAAAACTCTATTTGTTTAGAATTGAAGCAGACACGAGCACGTAAATTGTACCAGATTTGCACTCATAGACAATTGAAGTATTTTATTTTAGCTTTTAATTCGGCATCAATTTTTCCGATATCTCTTTCTGTAATTTCTTTGTTCATTCTGGTGACAATGTTAATTTAATGAACTTGTTCCTCAGGACATTGTGTTTACCGTTTCCTTTCGAATACGGAGAAATTTCTAAATTGTACATAATAAAGTTAGCAACATTGAACTTTGTATGATTTCTTGAAAATTTTTTGATGCGTAGTTAACGATTCAGCTTAAGGATTCGCACGCTTATTACTTTCATATATTGCAGTTGATCGGTAGCAATTTGCATTTCTCTCTTTAAGCTCAATCTGTTTCTGAAGTTCAATTATTTTCGCTCTTATCCGCGTAGATTCGTTCAACTTGAAATGAAATTTATATTTCGAGTCACTTTGCTGATATTTAGGGATTATTTAATGTAAGTTGTCATTAAAACCTCGGTTTTCACCAATCTCAAGTACATTTTAGAGTGTACCATTGGACAATGTTTAAAAATTGTAGCTTCAATAATTTTATTCAACGGTAACTGTGCGAATAATGAGGAAATGAAAAGAAAAGAAAATACTTTTTCATTTTTCACCCTTATGATCTGATTTGCATAACAAGCCTATCAACTGCAAAAAGTCTAACCATAGATCGAGCTATTTTAGTAACGATTCATAAAGTCAATCCCCCGCCAAGAGAATTTAAATGAGGGGAAGGGTTAGTAAATACAGTATAAAATAATCTTCAATCCGCCTGTAAATTAACTCATAAATTAGAAATCTTCAATTGACAGCAAGCAAATAAACTTGCAAATTAAATGATAAGCTGTAATTAGAAATGATGATTTGATTGGTTTAAAAAGCTCAAATCTCTAATTTTAAAGTGATAATATAAATTTAATCAACTTCAATACACCTATTATTTACCGGAGTTACAATGAACCTCAGAATTCTTACCTCCTTTTAATATCATTCATTTTCATTTTCAATTTTGCGCAGGAAACTGATAAAGACAAAAAGGAAGATAAAAATCCATACAAATCAGAAACATTTAATGGATTAAAATTTCGCTTAATCGGACCTGCCGCAACATCCGGCAGAGTTGTTGATTTTGCAGTTAATCCAAACAATTTTAATGAATATTACGCTGCCGTTGCCTGCGGTAATGTTTGGAAAACAACAAACTCAGGAACAACCTGGAATCCTATTTTTGATAATTATGGTTCACACTCAATCGGTTGTGTAACACTTGATCCGAACAACCACAATGTTGTTTATGTTGGAACAGGAGAAAACAATTCTCAACGAAGCGTAAGCTGGGGCGATGGACTTTACCGAAGTGAGGATGGCGGCAAAAGCTTTAAGAATATTGGATTAAAAAAATCAGAACACATCGCAAAAATATTAATTGATCCACGTGATTCAAAAGTAATTTACGTTGCTGCCCAAGGTCCTCTTTGGGGACCGGGCGGTGACCGCGGCTTGTATAAGTCAACAAACTATGGAGCTACATGGGATTCTGTACTTTACATCAGCCCTAACACCGGAGTTACAGATGTAGTAATGGATCCGAGAAATCCTGATGTACTTTATGCAGCATCTTATCAAAGAAGAAGACACGTTTGGACTTTGATTAATGGAGGACCTGAAGGTGCAATCTATAAATCAACAGACGCAGGAAAAACATGGAATAAACTTACAAGCGGTTTGCCAGATGGCGATGTTGGAAGAATTGGTTTGGCAATTTCACCTGTAAATCCTGATTACGTTTATGCAATTGTAGAAGCCGCAAATGAAGGAGATGGATTTTATCGAAGTATAAATCGCGGTGCAAGCTGGGAAAAAATGAGTGATTATAAAAATGTTTCTGCTCAATATTACTCTGAAATATTTTGCGATCCTGTTGATATAAATAAAGTTTATGCATTAGACACATATTCTTCAATCACTACAAATGGAGGAAAATCGTTTGATCGCATTAGTACAAAGGGCAGACATGTTGATGATCATGCATTTTGGATTAATCCTAAGAATGCGAATCATTTTTTGATTGGGGGTGATGGCGGAATCTATGAAACTTTTGACGGCGGAAAACAATGGTTATTTAAATCGAATCTGCCAATAACTCAATTTTATAGAATAGCTGTAGATAATTCTGAACCGTTTTATTGGGTTTACGGTGGGACACAAGATAACAATAGTCTTGGTGCACCTTCGCAAACAATTAATGAAGAAGGAATTATGAATGCTGATTGGATACCAACTCTTGGCGGTGATGGATTTGAACCGCAAGTTGATCCAACTGATCCTAATATTATTTATACGCAATACCAGTATGGTGAATTACACAGATACGATAAAAGGAGCGGAGAAATAACCCATATACATATTATGGAAGAGCTTGGAGCAGAACCATATAGAAGACATTGGGATTCGCCTTTAATTTTAAGTCCACATAAAACCACCAGACTCTATTATGCAGCAAATAAAGTTTTTAGAAGTGATGATAGAGGTGATAATTGGGAAGTAATTAGTCCCGATCTGTCCAGACAACTAGACCGCAACAAACTAAAAGTAATGGATATGATATGGAGTGTTGATGCCGTTGCAAAAAACGCTTCAACTTCGTTTTACGGTACAATTGTTTCACTTTCCGAATCACCAATTGTAGAAGGATTAATCTATGCCGGGACTGATGATGGTTTAATTCAGGTTACGGAAGATGGTGGGAAAAATTGGAGAAGAATAGAAAGTTTTCTGGATGTACCTGAGATGAGTTATGTTTCCTGTTTATTTGCTTCCGAGCACGATGCTAATACAGTATATGCAACATTTGATAATCATAAGATGGCTGATTTTAAACCATACGTTCTGGTAAGTAAAGACAGAGGGAAAAGTTGGAAATCAATCAAAGGTAATTTACAGGAAAACCAGGTCGTTTATTCGCTTATTCAGGATAACATAAAAGCGAATCTACTATTTGTTGGAACAGAGTATGGTATATATTTTTCAATTAATGAAGGCAAAAACTGGATTCAACTCAAGGGCGGACTTCCAACTCAAGCAGTTAGAGATATGCACATCCAAACAAGAGAGAACGATCTTGTGATTGGAACATTTGGGAGAGGAATTTACATACTTGATAACCTCACTCCATTACGTGAACTTTCTGAAAGCACTTTAAATGAAAACGCCTATAAATTATTTCCCGTTAAAGATGCTTTAATGTTTTTAAAAAGAAACGCTACTTTCGGATCACAGGGTAGTACGCTTTATAAAGCTGAAAATCCGGACTTTGGGGCTACATTTACTTACTATTTAAAAGAAGCACCTAAAACATTAAAACAGCAAAGACAAAAAAAAGAAAAGGAATTAATAAAAGATAATAAACCAGTTTATTACCCAACCTGGGAAGAGTTGAGAAAAGAAGATAATGAAGAATCACCGTATTTACTTTTTACAGTTTATGACGAGTTGGGTAATGTAGTTAGAAATCTAAAATCAGATGTTAAATCAGGAGTTAACAGAATTACCTGGGATTTAAGATATCCTTCAACTGATCCAATTAAAAAAATATCAAGTGATAATCCAAGCGGTATTCCTGTAATGCCGGGCAAGTATAGTGTTACAATGTCTATCAGTGTAGATGGTAAATTAAATCAAGTCGCAGGTCCGGAAAGTTTTGAAACGAAGGTATTAAATAATGTAACACTACCAGCAAGTGATAGAAATGAATTAATCGCTTTCCAGAAAAAAGTTGCAGAACTAAACAGAGCTGTAATGGCTGCAGTAGAAATCAATGCTAATTTAACGAATAGAATTGAGTTAATTAAAACTGCTATTGAGCAATCACCCGGCTCACCTGTTGCTTTAATTGAACAGGCCAATATAATTGCTGAGAAAAATAGAGAGATATACAGACTGCTGGTTAATGATCAAACTTTAACAAAACGAAATGAGCCTGTTCATCCGGCGGTTATTGATCATATATCAGAAATTGTTTGGGGAATGTGGAGTACCTCCTCAGTCCCAACTCAATCACTTACAGATGGTTATAATGTTGCTAAAGAGGAATTCAAACCTTTGTTAGAACAATTAAAAAAGCTGCAAGAAGTAGATATAATAAATCTGGAAAACGAAATGGAAAAATATGATGCTCCATGGACGCCCGGAAGAAAAATGCCGGATTGGAAAGAATAATTATTAGTTCCATTAAGAGTGAGATAATTTTTTCTTATCTCACTCTTAACTATTCATTTAACTATTTAAGTAAAATCATTTTTTTAGTTTGTATGAAGTTCCCTGCAGATAATGTGTAGAAATACATTCCAGATGAAAGGTTTAACCCATCAAATTCTATTTCGTAATTCCCTGGGGATTTAAATTTGTTTATTAGCTCCGCAACTTCATTTCCTAAAATGTCAAAAACTTTAATTGTAACAAATTGTGCATTACTTATTGAATACTGTATTCTGGTAGAAGGATTAAATGGATTAGGATAATTTTGTTTTAGACTGAAATCAGTAGCAATCTCCTTTACATCATCAATGTCTGTAACAACTTTATTAACACTTTTATATAAGCCGTAATAATCCATTCCAGCAAAAAGATAACCGGTGCTATTGGTTAACAAACTTAGAATATATTTGTCCTCACCCATGCCTGATTTTACGAGTTCCCAATTATCTCCGTTGTTAAGCGATCGATAAACCCAATTGCCACGAGTACCAGCATAGATAGAACCATCTGTATTAATTATTAAACTGCTATAGTCCCATCCTGCACCAGTTTTATTTACCCAGGTTAAACCGTTATCTGTAGATTTATAGATTCCATATCCAAGCGTAGCCAAAAATATTTCATTCTGACCATTGACTGCAAAAGCACTTGGTGTAAATGAAACAAAACCACTTATTGTAGTATTCCAGCTAACGCCGCCATTATCTGAGTAAAATACTTTTCCATAACCTGCAGCTAAAATTCTTCCGCTGTTTAGTTTAGTAATAGCATAAATATTCTCTGTTTGATTAAATATCTGCTGCCAGTTTGTTCCTCCATCGGTTGATCTGAATATTCCGCCTTGCGTCGAAGTGTAATTCAAACCGACATAAACGTATCCGTTTTGATCAACATAAACGCAGTTCATTCCAGTTAAAGCGTCCCAAACTTTATTCCAGGTGCTTCCGCCATCTGTAGATTTATAAACGCCGCTGCCAAATTGCGAACCGATTGTAGCGGTATAAAGATTTCCAGAATTATCTTTTGCAAATGAAATTATCCAGTGATTGGATAAACCCGACTCGCTCCAGGAGAAACCCAAATCTGTGGATTTAAAGATTCCTTTAGCAAAGGTACCTGCTAAAATGTGATCGGAGGAATTTGTGATCATAGCGTATACGCTATAGAGAGAAGTATTATCTGATGGGAAATTAGTTTTTTCCCAAAAATCTTGTGAATAGCTAAAACTAATTGAAAGAATGCACAAAAAAAGTATTTTTAATTTCATAATCTCCCCTATGAGATAGTGTGATAAAATTTACATCTAAATATAGAAATATTTCGGAACGGCTGAAAGAAAACACAAATTTAAATAATACTTTGGTTTTCCACTTTTATCTGCTCACTATACAAATGTTTTTACAACTTAGATAAATATTATTTTAATTTCATTTCTGCAATAACAGGATAATGATCAGATGGATACATACCATTAAATGTTGTTGTATCAATAAGATGATTTAGAGCTTCAATTTTATCGTTCACAAAAATAAAATCTATTTTATTATCCGGCTGAATATCTTTTCCAAATCCGTTAAAAGTAATATTTCCGCCAATGCTTTTTTGTTTAGAGATAATCATTGCATCATATAGTTTGCTTGTGATAATTCTGTATCCATCAGAGTTTGATGTATAATTAAAATCACCTGTTAGGATTACCGGATAGTTTGTAAAATATTTTAATACTTCATTCAGGATTAATCTTGAGCCTTCGGTTCTGGCAACTTCTCCTTTGTGATCAAGGTGAGTATTAAAATAATATAATTCTTCAGATGACATCAGATCTTTAAGTTTTGCAACTGCTAGGGTTCTATTGAATGCTGCGTCCCAGCCTTTGGATATAAGCTCGGGCGTTTTAGAAAGCCACAGTGTTTGTTTTGTTAAAAGTTCAAACCTTTTTTTCTTATACAGGATTGCATTTGATTCGCCCTTCTCGTTGCCATCTTCACGACTAACAGCATACCATTCATACTCATCTAACATTTCAGAAAGATCGGTTACTTGAAATATTTCTGCTTCCTGTAAACCAATCAAATCAGGATTATGAATTTTTATAATATAAGCCACCAAATATTTTCTCATGCTCCAATTATTTACATCTGACGAATCTTCACAATATCCGCAGCGAATATTGTATGACATAACTTTTATGTTTTCAGTTTGAGCACTAAGCGACAGCGTTAAAACAAATAACAAAAAAAACACAAATATTTTTTTCATCTTTTCCTTTAAAGTAATTCCAATTTTTCAAGCAGTCTAACCATTGCGAATGTATCCATTTTACAATACTCAAGTAAGTTAGTTCTGATGTCCGCAATTCGCATTAAGTCAGTTTCATAATAAAGACTTTCAAATGCAGTTGATGCAAGTCCGCCTTCATTTATTTCTAAATTTTCATAACTTAGTTCCGGTATCAATGCGGGTAAAACGTATTTGATGGAATATGAGCCTTGCATATTATGAGTGTAATAATATTTTTTCTGAAAAGGCAGCATCAAATCTTTTATGTGATTGATTCGCTCTTCAATTTCTATTTTGTACTTCGGAAAAGCTTCAGCAATTTCTTTTAATCTTAACACTTCAAATGATTTGTTGTAAGTTAGAATGTCACCATTCCCTTTTGTATCACGCAAAAGATTTTCTATAAATTTAATTCTTGGATCAATTCCCGTTTCAGCTAAATACTCAAAATGATCAAGCCTACTTTTTTTACTGTTCTTATAATGCAATGAATATTGAAACGGGATTTGCTGATATGGTTTTGAGTTATCAAACATTGGAACTGCGGGCTGGAATGTTTCAAAATCCATAAAGTAGATTGGATATTTCAGATCAGATAAAAATTCCTTGATTGCTTTTTTATCAATTAAATCTTTTTTGCTTTTATAAACATCAAGTTGAAGCTTTGCATTTTTAGAAAGTTTAGCATCCTCAGGCACATCTTCTAATTTAATAATTCCATTTCTGTAAAGATCATATTTTTTGTTTAGATGAATTCCTGACAGGTCAAAGATTGAATTCTCCGGAATATGTTTACGGCAATATTCATAAAATCCACAAGTATATGGATCATAACAATGCTCACCGATATCAATTTTGGGAATGGATTTTTTGCCAAGTACTTTTTTAAATTGCTTCACATTATCTTCAACCCATTTCTGAAGTGGAAGGATTAATTTTAAAACCGATTCTGTTTTAAAGAGTTCGTTTATATCAAGATTACCTTTTCGTACATATTGATTATTAATATATGTAATTGAAAAATCTTTGATCTTATAACCGCAATTAGAAATAACCCAATACTGCAAAGCTGCATCTCGAATATAAGTCTCTGAAATTGATGTTGAACTTTTTACTTCATAAACTTTTAATCCGGATTTCTCTTGAACAACAATATCCGCAACAGCAAGAACATCGCTATAATTAAATGAAGCTTCATAAATTACATTTTGCTTTTTCTTGAGTAATTCGGCCGTAAGCAAAACCGCTTTAGCATATTGAAATGGTGATGCGGGAGCGGCATCAATTCCATTTGGAAATAGCTGTTGTGCAAGTTTACCAACATCGGTACCGCGTTTAAATATTGCTTTCTGCATTTCAGAAAGCTGATCCATTTCTTTGTAGTGATATTTATATAGATAAAGATGCTTTTCGCATTGAACACCGCGAATAAAAGAAGATTTGCTTAGAAGATGTGAAGCCATTGAATATCCAATCTGGGATAATTTACAATCGTAATTTAATCTTTTTAAAAATCAATTTGGTAACTTGCCATACAATATTATACAGGGTATTGGATAATGAAAATAATTTTAACGATAGCTTTATTCCTTTTTGCTCTGAATATTCTGGCGCAGGATAAATTTTATACTAAAGGTTTAGCAAATGGTTATGCCTGGTCGGCACCTCCCTCAGTAAGTATGCTTGCCTATTCAAAAGGGGAATCTCTTTCTGGAATGTTGAATCTTAGAAAATATCAAACTCAAATTCAAAGAGATCTATCATTTCCACTGGGCTGTGATTCAGAAATTGAAGATTTATTAAACGCCAAAGCATCTTCCACGATTGATTTGCAGACGATTGAGAAATTGATTGATAAGTTTTATGAAAAGGAAGAAAATTTAACTATTCCGGTTTTAGGAGCATATTGTTGTTGCATTAAAGAACTTGCCGGAAAAAGTGTCAAGGAAATTGAGATGTATAGAAAAGAATTATTAGAATTTTCTTCTGTGAAATCAGAAAAGTAGCGGTTCTTCAGGTTTCTGTTTAGATTTTTTTTCTTTTTTCTTGTCTTTAAGAAAATCCGCAAAATCCTCTTTTGTTATAACATAGATTTTACCAACCTGAGTTGATTTTAATGTTCCGTTTTTAATGTGATACAAAACTCCTGAATGACTCATATCCAAAAGTTTTGCTACTTCCTGAACACTAAATAAATCTTTCATAAGCTTTTCTGAAATAGTGAAACTAATTTCAGTACGAATTTAAGCTATTAAAACAATAGTTTCAACGCAACCGAATAAAAGAATTTTGAATAATTAATGTTTTAAAACCTTAGTTCGTATTCAGCAAAGCATCAACAAGCTGCTTTTTGTGTTTTCTTTCTTTTATTAAAACTCCAACATAGCTTGCAGTAAATATTAAAATTGCAGTACATAAAACAACTATGCTCAGCAAGTTTGCATCACTCATCCCCAAAAGAATATGCAGTGATTGGAGAGTTAGAAAAATTAGAACGGCTTTCATTTTTACCTCACCTATTAATTTAATTATGAGGTAAAATTATGCAATCGATCTATTTCAAATTTAAACTTACTGTTACGATAGCATTAACAAATTGTTAAGAGTTAATAATTATTTTATTAAAATCATACTTTTGGAATGTGTGATTCCATTTAAATTTAATGTATAAAA
Source organism: uncultured Ignavibacteriales bacterium (assembly GCA_963706055.1). Lineage (GTDB taxonomy): Bacteria > Bacteroidota > Ignavibacteria > Ignavibacteriales > Ignavibacteriaceae > IGN3. Next base: position 152,928 of record CAVPND010000022.1, read on the forward strand.
ATAAATTCCGCTGGATAAAGCTTTCGCATTAAAATCAACTTCGTAAGTTCCTGCTGATTTATACTCATCAACTAACACTACTATTTGTTTTCCAAGAACATCGTAAACTTTAAGTGTTACTCTAGCCCCTTCATCTCCACCTGGAGTAATATTTGGGATTAAGAATTTAATTTTTGTACTTGGATTAAATGGATTTGGATAGTTTTGGTAAAGAACAAATTCATTCGGAATGTTTTTAGTATCATCATCTGAAATATTTGTAATCGGCGAAAAAAGATTTTTATAGTAAGTAAAATTTCCATTATACTCCCCAATTATCATATCCTTTCTACCGTCACCGTCAAGATCAGCAAATCCAGGCGAGGAACTTTGATCAACTTCAATTCCTGCAAACATTGAATCATCTCTTACCCAAATCGCAGTTGTTCTATCCCCTTCATTTCTATAATATGCTATATCACCCCACAAACTTCCAATAATTAGATCATAGTCATCATCGTTATCTATATCTGCCAGAGTTGGTCTTCTGTAATTTGGAAAGGTTATTGTTGAAAAGGTTGATGTGTTTATTGTGAAAACATTATTTCCATCATTTGTGTAATACCGGGTCTCAACCCCATCTTCAGCACCAACAAGTAAATCCAAATCATTGTCTCCATCAAGATCTGCAAGAGAAGGAATGCTTGACCAGCCAACATCAATACCACTAAACATAGTTGTGTTTTGAATATAGGTTCCATTATTATTTATAAAAAGAAAGACCTGGCCATTAGTAGCCCCGGTTACAATATCATAATCATTATCTTTATCGATATCAACAAATACAGGTGTACTATATGAGTTAACCGTTAAATTTGCAAATGGGGTTGTTATTTGATTAAATATTGGCTTCAGAGGTGTTCCATCATTTCTGAAATAAACAAATTTTCCTAACCATGAACCACTTAACATATCGTTATCTCCATCACCGTCATAATCAGCTAAAGAAACAGTAGCACCACCAGCATTTAGTTTTATGATTTTGAAGTAGTCTGGATAGTTTTGAAATACCGGAGATGTTAGTGTTCCAACATTTCTATAAACATAAAGTACTCCAGTTGATGTTCCATAAATTAGATCAAAGTCACCATCATAATCTAAATCAGCAAATGTAGGATTTTTCCAATACGTTGTTGTTTCGACACCTGAAAATGTTGTAGTGTTTTGTGTCCATACTGGACTTTGCTTTGTGCCTGTGTTTCTATAATAAACAAGTGTTTGCACGTCCCTTCCGAAAAGCAAATCAAAGTCTTCATCATTATCTAAATCTGCAAATGTTGGATAAGAGTTCAATCCGATATCTGGAATACCCGCAACTAATGTATTATCTAAAATAAATTGCGGACTTGTTGAGGACCCTATATTTCTAAATCCTATTGTTGTTCCTGGTTCAGGTCCCCCAAGTAATGACTCACCTATTCCGGCAAACAAATCAAGATCACCATCGTCATCAATATCTATAAAAGCAGGCTGAGCATCACTGCCAATTTGAGTGTTTACAATTGTAAAGATTGTATCAACAGCTAAAAACTCTGGGGAATTTATAGTTCCAACATTTTTATAATATCGTAACCCATTATATCCTCCTATAACTAAATCCATCACAGCATCGCCATCTAAATCTATTATAGTTGGATATGCGGCATTGGTTTGACTGCCGGAATAAACACTTTTAAGAAGTGAAGTGTCTTTATAAAAAGTAGAAGGAAACAAATGTGAATTGTTCCAGAAAAAATCCGCCTTGTCATCAAGATTACCAATGATCAAATCTAAGTTACCATCGTTATTTAGATCTGCAAATTCTGGAGCAGAAAAACTTTTTACTGTAACGCCTGATACTGAAAAAACAGAATCAACTTTAAGCCAGTTTTGAGAGAGAAGATTTATTGATGAGATGACAACTAAAAGGATGACGAGATAATTCAACTGTAACTCCTGATTATAAATAATTAGCTTAATTAAAATACGGAATGCTAAAGAAAAAGATTTGAATTACCATAAAATTTATTTTTATTTTAAAGCAACAGTTTTAGATTTTTTATATAATGATTTAATTAATCAATAATGATTGGGTGTTAAATATGAAAATATTATCCCTGATTCTTTATTCTTGTTCAATAATATATTTTTTTGTGAGTTGTTCAGAAGATCAAACTGTTTCACCCCCTACATTCACTGGCACGCTAGCAAATTATCCAGATATTCAAGCAAAAGTTTTTAGCAGTTGTGCGAGTAATAATTGCCACTCAACTGAATCGAAAAAAGGAAATTTAGACCTAACTGAATCAGCTGCTTATTCAAATTTATATAATAGAATTAGTGTGCTCTATCCGCAATTTAAACGTGTTAATCCGGGCAAACCCGCAGAAAGTGTATTGATGTTGGTTTTACGGGGAGAACTTTTACCTCAAATGCCCATTAACGGATCTATTCCCTATGCAACATTAGATAGCATTGAATCTTGGATTAAGAAAGGAGCATTAAGAAATTAAGTATTTATACTAAATGGCTATTAATCAATTAAAATGATATTATCTTTAAGCATTAAATTGATTAATCTTATTTATTTGATTATTACCTTAAAGTGGTTTAACTAATGGCAAAAATAAAAAAGTTTGGTACATTCGGCGGGGTTTTTACACCATCAATTCTTACTATACTTGGCGTTATAATGTATTTACGGCTTCCCTGGATTGCAGGTCAAGCTGGATTATTAGTAACGATTGGTATCATACTACTTGCACATCTTATCTCTGTAACTACCGGATTAAGTGTTTCTTCAATTGCTACAGATAAAAAAGTAAAAGCCGGCGGAACATATTACATGATTTCACGAAGTCTTGGATTACCGATTGGCGGCACGCTTGGTTTAGCATTATTTGTCGGTTTATCTTTTAGTGTCAGCCTATACTTAATTGGTTTTGCAGAAAGCTTTTTAAGTTATTGGGGATATGAGGTAACAAAAAATTCCATCCGATTTGCGGGAACAATCATTTTAATATCCGTAACCATCGTTACGTTTATCAGCACTTCATTAGCAATTAAAACACAATATTTTATTATGACGGCAATTGTACTTTCATTGCTGTCCATATTATTTGGTAATCACAGTTATGTCCCTACCGAGCCACTAATCAATTCAGTTTCAACAGCTGCACCATTTATTATTTTGTTTGGAATATTTTTTCCGGCCGTTACAGGATTTGAAGCCGGAGTTTCAATGTCCGGAGATTTACAGGATCCAAAAAAATCAATTCCTGTAGGTACAATATCAGCAATTGCAATTGGGCTTGTTGTTTATATCGCCCTTGCATTTTTCTTTTCATTTTCGGTTTCTTCGGATTTATTATTTAATGATCCTAATGCTTTACTAAAGATTTCACTTGTTCCAGAGCTTGTAATTGCAGGAATTTGGGGTGCAACATTATCATCGGCGTTTGGCAGTATACTTGGAGCGCCAAGAATTCTGCAAGCAACTTCAACAGATAAAATTACGCATAAATTTTTTGCAAAGGGTTTCGGTCCACTAAATGAACCCAGAAATGCATTGCTGTTAACTTTTATAATTGCTGAAGCAGGAATATTAGTCGGCGATCTTGATGTTATTGCAAGAATAGTTTCTATGTTCTTTATTACAACCTATGGATTTTTAAATCTTAGCTGTGCAATTGAAAGCTGGGCAAGTTCAGATTTTAGACCTGATTTCAAAATTCCAAAATTTGTAAGCATAATTGGCTCGGCAGCATGTTTTATAGTAATGATCCAGTTAGATTTTATTGCTATGGTGGGTGCAACGGTAATTTTAGGATCATTATTTATTTATCTGACCAGAAAACAATTAACATTAGAAACCGGCGATACATGGAGTAGTGTTTGGTCTTCTGTTGTAAGAAAAGGACTCGCAAAACTTAGCAGAACTAAAACTGATATTAGAAACTGGAAACCAAACATAATTCTTTTTAGCGGAGGTGTATCACAGGAACGCCTGCATCTTTTAGATTTAGGCAAATGGTTAACAGGAAGACTTGGTCTTCTTTCCGATTTTCATTTAATTGAAGATAAAACCGCGGAAGCACTATTTAAAAGGGACATCACAGACGATAAAGACGGCGATGTTATAGAAGGTATTTTCACAAAGAATTTTGTTTGTAGAAATATTTATGAAGGCATTGATGCAATCACTCGTATTTATGGGTTTTCCGGTGTTGAGCCCAACACTGTTTTAATGGGATGGGCAAGAAACACAAGCGATCCTGCTCAGTTTGCCAAACTTATTAAAAGCTTTAACGAATTAGATTTAAATTCAATATTAATTGATTATGATAAAGAAAGAGGTTTTGGACAGAAAAAAATTATTGATGTTTGGTGGCGTGGCGTGGGGAATAATTTCAGCTTCGAGTTAGCAATAGTAAAATTTCTAACTTCTACTAATGATTGGCGCGATGCAGAAATAAGATTTATTATAATATCGCAAAAAAGTTCTGTTGTAAACAGGGCGTATAAAAACCTCAGTCAAATTCTCGATCAATACCGGATTAATGCTTCGATCAGAATTATTAATAATGAAATTGAAAAACAAAATCCTTCCAATATAATTTTAGCTGAATCAATAAAGAGTGATCTTGTAATAGTTGGAATTCCTGAGATTTCAAAAAACAATTCACAGACTTTTATTAATACTATAAACGAGCTAACAGACAGTTTAGGAACCGTAATGCTCATTCGTGCTTCAAGTCATTTTGAAGAGTTAAATATTGGTATTCAAAAAGAAGATGATGAGATTGAAATTACATCACAGAAACCTGATCTGCCCGAATTAAAAGCTAGGAAAAATACTGTTCTAGAAAAAGATGTAGAATTTTTCAGTTCAAAAGTTGAAGAGGTTTACACTGAATTTGTTAAAGAACTTTCAAATGAAATATTTTCATCGAGCCTGATTACTTTGCTTAGTAATTATAAAGATGAAGCTCATAAAAGATTTTATAATCTAGAGAAAAAAATTGAGCAGTATCATGGAAGTGAAGAAAAGAGAAGATTACTCATCAGCACAAGAAATGATTTAGTTTATCATTTAAATAATGAGGTTGATGAAGTCTTAAACAAACAAGAAAAAAGTAAAGAGACGTTTGAGTCAAACCTGTCTTTAGTTAGTGCCAGACTGAAAAAAATAAAAGAAGAAATTCCGAAAAAGATTTCTGTTACTTTTGATTTGGATGATCTACAAGTAAATGAAAATGATAATTTTTTGGAGGGGTTTACAAAAAGTTATAAAAAGCTTAAACAATCAATCACTAAATCAAAAATTTCAAAACAAATAAAATTTGGAAAATTTTGTTCTTATTATTTTGAAAAGATTTATGCGGAGTCTTTTACCGTGTACCTTGCTGAGTGTGAGATATTGAATTATAAAATTCTAAATGAACTCCATAACTCGCATTCTCTTGTTCTTTCTTCACTTGACGGGGTTTTACAAAAGATTGATGACAAAGAAAATCCATTAGAATTAATTTCTAAGGAAATGAAAAAGATTGACAGCCTTTTTGAAAGACAGCTAGAGTCTGTCAAAAATAACTTAAGCAGTTCATCTAAAAATTTGTTTTTATCTATTAGAAATAATTTCCAAAATCTATTAAATGATTTAGAAAACATTGCTGCTAATTCTATTTTAAGACACAGCCGAAAAATTAGCAAAGACGACAAACTTCTAACTCATAAAGTTTCCGATTTAGCAAAAATCTGGACTGACAATACTGGACGAATTCTAAATTTAATAATGGCAGACTTACTAATTGAAAAATTTAAAGGCAAAATATTAAGTCATATCAGTGCAATTAAAATTAATGTTAGTCGAGACTTAAATGCTTATTACTTTAATAAAATCACAAAACTGGGAAATGAAATTCAGACAAATATGGATTTAACTGATCAATCAGGGCAGAAATCATTTGAAATTAAATTTGACGAATCTTTTGATCTTTTAAATTTATTTGAACCGTCAATAGAAAAGATAAGAGAAGAAATAATTGAGTTTCCTGAAACTATTGAGATTATATCTGAGAAAACCAATGAAAATGAAACAAGAAATAATTTTGAAGAAAGTGAATCATTAAATATCAATTTGCGAAAGCTGGTTGATTATAATATTGAATCACAATTGATTGAAAACCTATTTGTACAAGTTAGTGAAACTCAAAAAGAACTTTTAAAATCAACTGAATCCATTAAAAGCATTGTTGGGCTTCTTAATTTTAATTTTCAGGATATTGAGATTTCTGCTACATCTGAAGTTTCGTCTGACCAGAACATAAAGCTAATACAGCAAAACTCTTTGGCTAAAATTGAAAAGGAAATTTTAAATTTATCGGATATTAAAGTAAAATTTGTTTCAAGTATCGATAAGATATTTCATAAATCATTTGAGCCATTAAGTTCTTACAGATTAATTAAATCATCACTTAATCTAGGCACACAGGTTAGAGAAGTAAGCAGCAAAAAAATCACATCTAAAATAATTACTTCTAAAAACAAGGTTGCAAAAAAAATAAATGATTTGTTTGTAAGGTTGTTGTATAAGAAATCGGAGGGTTTATTATTTGCGCAAAAAATTTACAGGGGTATTGAAAAAGAAGCACAGATTTCTGATGTGATTAAATTTACCGAGTCTTTGGCTCCAAATAAAAAAATCCTTAATCAAATTCCTTTTTATCATAGGAAATTATTCAGCGGTAAAGCAACCGCCAGCAAGGAACTATGGGTTGGAAGAAACAAAGAGATATCCGAATGCAATAAAGCAGTTCAAAGATTTAAACTAGGATCAAAAGGCGGTCTGCTTATTGTCGGAGAAAGAAACCTTGGTAAATCTTCATTATCAACTTTTATTGCAGAAAAAAACTTTGGATTAGGAAATTTCTTTTTCTTAAACCCTGAACACGGCGGCAGCATAGACCTGGAATTATTTAACTCAAAATTACAAGCTGCTTTAAAATCAGAAATGAATTTAGAGGAAACACTTGGCCGTGCAACAAAAAATTCAGCTATAATAATTAATGATTGTGAACTATGGTGGCAAAGATCAGATGATGGTTTTAGAATTATAGATAAGATTACAGAAATGATAGAAATCTACGGCAATAAATGGTTTTTTATATTAAACATTAATATTCATTCGTACCATTTCATTAAGAAAATAAAACCAATAGATCAGTATTTTTTGAACATTGTTAGCTGTGAGCCTTACGATGCAGAAGATTTAAAGAACATAATTATGCTCCGCCACAAAGCCAGCGGTATGAATTTTTATCTTGATGGTAAAGAACCATCAGAATTAAAACAAGCAAGCTTATTTAATGCATATTTTAATTATTCAAATGGAAATCTTGGAACCGCTCTTCGCGGATGGATTAATAGCATTAAAAAAGTTGAAGGCAGCACATTACATGTTAGTTTCCCCACTATCCCGGATCAATCAATTTTTGAGTTGTTTTCTGATAAATGGATTTTAATACTCATACAATTAATTCTTCATCGGAGATTAAGTTTAGAACGATTAAATAGCATTATGCTGGATGATTTTCCTGAATTAGAAGAGACTATTTCCAGGATGAAAGCTGCTGGTTTATTAATCGAGTATAGTAAAAATGTTTTAGATATAAATCCGTATGTGGAACCTTTTATTATCAATCATTTAATTAAATCGGATATATTATGATGGAGACATCTAGTACATATTCAATAATTATGGACCTTTTTCTAATTGTCATACTTGCGGTTGTTTTATTCGCAACAATAAGAATCAGTTCTATTTTTATTAATTACTTATTAACGGGATCAAAGATCAAACAAAGGATTTTAAGAATATTTTATTTATTACAATTAGTTCTGTGGTTTGCATTTTTTGTACTTGCCCTTAATTTAACATCCTTACAGTCACTAATTTATAATCCTGTTTTTCTGGCAGCGGTTGGATTGATATTAATTTTGTTTTTGATAACTGCGGGCAAGGATATTTTTGCAGGAATTGTCTTAAGGATAGATGAATCCTTATCTTTAAATAATTCTATCAAATCTATAATTGCATCTGGAAGAGTTACAAAACTTGGTCTACGCTCAGTTACTTTAGAACCTGTAAACGGGGAAGCAATTAGAATACCATATAGTCAGTTAGCTTCTTCAAGCATCACAATCTCAAAAACAGAAGCAATGTTTAGAGAATTTGAAACTGAATTAAATATCAGTCCTAAAAACTCTCCGGAAGAGACAAAACAATTAATAACAAAAGCAGTATTAAATTCAGCGTATTCTTCTGCAACACAATCACCGAATGTAACTTTTTTAGGTGAGATGAATGGGCATTACAATTTTAAATTAACCGTCGCTGTAATGAATGAAGATTATTTTAATAGATTGTTATTTAGTTTGAAGAAAAAACTGAGCCTATAACCGGATTTTTATTAATAGCAGGGGCAATTGGCCGCGGCGGATTGAACCTACAACCTTAGGGTTATGAGCTATTATTTTAACTATACCTGCCAATTACTTAACTCTCACTTCTGACTAAGTTTCTGAATGAATTTTGTTTTGGTAATAATTTTATTGTCTACTTTATTCCTTAGATCTTTTAAAGCTAATCATTAAAACAAAATCGTGCTTATAAGAAAGTTTTAAATTATTTATTTATTACACTTATAGAATTAAATGAAAGCACTTCTTTTATCCATTCTTCATCTGAAGCACTGATGAACATTGTGACTGCTCTATTATCATTGGTTATTAAACTTATCTTGATTGTCGTACTTTCTTTTGGCTTCAACAAAATAATCGCAAGATTAAAGACCATTGTTAGACCAATACCCAGGAATAGTGAAATTGAAATAGCATCAACTAATTTAAGGCTTCCTTCCTGTGGATTAATAACGAACAATAAAAAAATAAGTAATGTCATTCCTGCAGATACCAATAAGTTAACTTTAAAACTTAAAGCTTTTAAGTTAATTGTAGAAGTTAAAGTTTTGTTTTGGGAAGATGATTTTCTAATCCTGGCTTCAGTTATATTCCTAAGTGATAATTTTATAACATCATTTCCTTTATAACCCGAATCTGATTCAGAGATCGCATTTAGGATAAAATCATCATCAACAATATTTACGATTGCCTGCCAGTAAATACCTTCAAAAGGATAGTCATTCTTTATAATATCATTTAAAGGGTCATAATCTGATATTGGCATATTTGGAATTGCACAATAAAAATAACTTTTCTTTTCTGCTTCAGTAAGTATTTTTGAAACTTGAGTATTACCATCTATATAGCCTGTTTCATTATCGTCATAAATTATTTTTAACCACTTTGAACCCTCATTAGAAATAATATTATCTATTGTGAAAGCTTCGTCTCTAATAATTTTTGATTTTATAGCAGAAACATTTAGTGGTTTCTCTCTAACATCAACGAATTCCTGATCAAGAGTTACTTCAATAATCATCAAAACATTCAAATAATCAATGCTATAGCCATTTAGACCATTTGCGCTTGCTTCAGTTAATTTTAATCCATCAATTTCGATCGTTTTCCCGAGCATAACCTCACTGCCTAGGGGTAAAGCAATTAATTTATTCGTTAGATTAACATCATCATAAATAACAAACCCCCGCTGAAAAACTCTGCATCTCTGATTCATAACGCTACCTTTGTAAATATAATATTGCTCAAACGTATCTAATTAAATATTGACTATAAACATTTTGAACAACTTTACTTTTCTAAATCTACTTTCTTTTTAATCATATTTAGACGATATATCCCCTGACCTTTGTGTCCACTCATTTAATTTTGAATTCATCAAGTTTAATTTTGTTTCTTCGTCATTATAGAGCATAGATTATACATATTTATTAGAAATATTTTAACCCGTCGCCCAGTCCACCGCGGCGGATTGAACCTACAATCTCTATTAATTAAAATCATTTAGCAATGTTTTGTCTAATAACTTCATCAAGTGTCCGTCCATCTTTGTATTTCCAACTAGTCCATCCATTGGCGGCTCTTCCTAACAATGTAACTGCAGCTGAACTTGGTGAATTAAAAATGTAGTCAGAAATAAATACGATTATATTTTCCTTAATTTCCAAAACACCATCTTTCAATAATTTTTTACGAAGATTTGAAATCCATTCCGGGGCACCTGCTGACTCCGTAAGATTGCATTTTGATCCTGCAAAAACTATCAACCCATCAGATGAATATTCACCTTGCCCTAAGGCATTTTTCCCTTTGCAGTAAAGGATATTTTTTATAGAAGGTTTTTTAATTTTTTCAAATAGAGGGTAACCTAAAGTTGATGTTAATATTTTTATCGTCTCGAAATTGTCGAGTAAATCCGCTTCCACTGATTCAGAAGTATATGGTTTATTCGGGACAGTGGAATTCTCTAATTTAAATCTTGAGGCATCTTTTGCACAATCATAACAAAGCCATTCTAAGTATTTAATATGTGTTTTTGTAAAGTACTGTGTTTTAGAAATAATAACTATTACGATATTCCAAAAATCTTTCGCTTTGTTTTGTTGTTTTAACCTTGTTAAACATTCTTCGGCTTCACCAACATATAAAATCTCTTTGCTTCCATCTTCTAGGTTACCAATAAGAAAATATATCCCTACGTTCTTTAGTTCATCACGTTTATATGCTAAATCAAGTTTAGATCGGGGAATAAGCAAAGCCTGAACTGTCCGACTTGTTATCTCAGCGATCTTGATACTTTGTGGGTCTCCATCTGGCAAATAGATTTGAATAGTTTTACCGCTTAATGATTCCATTCAAAAAATTCCTTAAAATTTTTGTAAAACTCTTTAACAAAAATAATTAATACTTCATTATAAGACTATCTTAAAAGTATAAATCGTCTGTGATGATTTGGGCTTATTTTATTCTTAGTTGTTGGGATTGATTCAGATTTTTGTTGTGGTTTTTCGCTTCGCTTATTTAAAAATAAAAAATCCCTCTCAAAAGAGAAGGATTTTTGTTTTAGTAGCGGGGGCAGTTCGCCGCGGCGGATTGAACCTACAACCTTAATATTCAACAATATTTTGTTTAAGAAACTCTCGCCCAATTCCCGTTTTCAACCACTTCTCCCTTTTTAATGCATTAGTTTTATTTTCAAATTCTTCTTTATAAATAAGTTTCCAGTTTGTTCCCCTCTTCGTCCAAAAGGATAATTTTTTATCATTATGTTCAATCAATCTTTTTTCAAGGTCTTCTGTAAAACCAGTATACCTATATCCTTCTTTGCTTTTAATTAAATAAACATAGTAAATCATATGTTTAAAATAAAAAATCCCTCTCAAAAGAGAAGGATTTTTGTTTTAGTAGCGGGGGCAGGACTTGAACCTACAACCTTCGGGTTATGAGCCCGACGAGCTACCAATTGCTCCACCCCGCGATGTAATATCTATAATTTAAGCGTTAAACGCTGTTTTATTTCCAAAATTTCGAGGACAAATATAGTCAATCACGCTTGCGATTGCAAATTAACTATCGATCAACCATCTATATTATTAAAACTGGATGTAATCCCATCAATTGCCTGAGAACGTGCATGAATTTCATTCAATTTTTGGATTAGACTCAGAATCACTTTTCTTTTGTCTTCCACCAAATTTGTCATGTAAGAACTAACATCCGGCATATTACATTCATCCAGAACGCTTTCGTAAAATCTTACCATTGCTGTTTCCCGGCGCAAAGCTTCATTTAAAGTTGCGCAGGTGTTTTTACATGCGTGCTGACATTTTATATCTAACTCAGCCATGGCTTTTCCTTAGGTTAATATGATTAAATATACTGACACATTTGAGTCTAACTTAATTATCTGTTGATCATCTCTCAAGATGTCATTTCGAAGGAGTCCTCGACTGAGAAATCTTTCTGTTAGATTAAAAACAGATTTCTCTCTTCGTTCGAAATGACCAATATGAAAATTCTTTAACATAATTTTTAAACCAGTTCAGCAAGTTTTACTAATTCCCTTCCGCGTAAAAGTGCCTGTTCGTTAACAGGAATCATATTGTGTCGGCGCGGAGGCAAAGCTTTTCTTAATGCTTCAATAATTGTTTCATCTTTTAGAATAGGGCGTTTTTCTAAAAACGCTCCAACCATGAACATATTGGCAACTTGTTTTGCATTAAGTTTATCTGCTTCTTCATTTCCGGCAATACATACTATTTCAATGTCTGTTCTTTTTGGCGGATGCACCGCAGTTGATTGTTCGTAAATTAAAAGTCCGCCCGGTTTAATAGCCTTTTCAAATTTATCTATAGACGGCTGATTAAGAAGTATTGCGGTATCAAACTTAGAAATCATTGGAGAACTGATTCGGGAATCAGAAACTATAGTAATACAATTTGCAGTTCCGCCTCTCATTTCAGGTCCATAAGATGGCATCCAGCTAACTTCTTTTCCTTCAATCATTCCGGCGTAAGCAATTAATCTTCCCATAGAAAGTACGCCCTGTCCGCCAAAGCCTGCAAAAATTATTTCGTGTTCTTTTGTCATTTTAAAAATCCTTTACTAATTCAGATTTAATTTTTAGGAACTTTCAAATCGCCAAGTGGATACATTGGGAGCATTTGTTCTTCAATGTATTTTATTGTTTCAACCGGCGTCATCTTCCAGCCGGAAGGACAGTTAGAAACAACTTCAATAAAACAAGTTCCTTTTTTCTGTTTCTGATATTCAAACGCTTTAATTAATGCTTTCTTAAGTTTTCTTACTCCGCCAGGATTATGCACGATTTGTCTTGTTACATAATACGCGCCCGGCAACAAACAAAGCATATCAGCAATCTTGATCGGGCTGCCAACTTGAGCAGCATCTCTTCCATAAGGCGAAGTTGAGGTTACCTGTCCAATTAAACTTGTTGGTGCCATTTGTCCGCCGGTCATTCCGTAGATTCCGTTATTAATAAAGAGCATTAAAATATTTTCACCGCGATTTACAGTGTGGATTGTTTCAGCTGTACCAATTGCGGCTAAATCACCATCACCCTGATATGAGAAAACGTATTTATCAGGCAATACTCTTTTAACACCTGTTGCAACTGCAGTAGCTCTTCCGTGTGCAGCTTCCTGCATATCAACATTCATATAGTGATAAGCAAAAACTGAACATCCAACAGGAGCAACACCAATTGTTTCTTCCTGTATTCCAAGTTCCTGCACAACTTCCATTAAAACTTTATGAACAACACTGTGCCCGCAACCCGGACAGTAGTGAAATGGAACATCAGTTAATGTATCAGGTCTGCAATAAACTTGCTCATAACTTTCATCAACTTGGGTTCCTAAATTTTCTTCATCCTCTAAATATAATTTTTCGTTCATTTCAATTTCTCCTATACATTAACTGCATTTTGTGATTCGTGGACTGATTCAATCTTCTTAAGAATATCTTCGGGAGATAAAATCATTCCGCCCATTCTACCGATAAAATGAACAGGAACTTTTCCCTCAACAGCAAGACGAACATCTTCAACCATTTGTCCTGCGTTCATTTCAACAGTTAACATAAACTCAACTTGATTGGATAATTCTTTTAATCGTGCATAAGGATATGGATAAACAGTTATTGGTCTAAACAATCCAACTTTAATTCCCTTTTCACGTGCAAGATCAACTGTCTTTTGGCAAATACGTGATGATAAACCAAATGCAACTAAAAGTATTTCAGCATCTTCTGTTTGTATTTCTTCATATCTAACTTCACTTTGAATTGCTTTATATTTTTCCTGCAGGCGAAGATTTACCTGCTCCATTTCTTCAGGTTGAATAAAGAGTGAAGTGATAACATTATGTTCTCTATCTTTTGTCTTACCCGTTGTAGCCCAGGGAGCCGGAGTTTTTGGAAGTGATCCTTCTTCAGGTAAAATAACTTTTTCCATCATCTGACCAAGCGCACCATCAGATAGAATCATAACCGGATTGCGATATTTTTCAGCTAACTTAAAACCATCAAATACAAAATCGGCCATTTCCTGAACAGAGGCTGGAGCTAATACAATAAGGTGATAATCACCATGACCGCCTCCCTTTGTGGCCTGAAAATAATCACCTTGCGAAGGCTGGATGGTTCCGAGACCCGGACCACCGCGTACTACGTTTGCGACCAAGCAAGGAAGCTCAGCTGAAGCGATATATGATAGACCTTCCTGCATTAAACTTATTCCAGGTGATGATGATGAAGTCATCACTCTTGCACCTGCCCCCGCGGCGCCATAAACCATATTGATGGAAGCAATTTCACTTTCAGCCTGCAAAACTAATCCGTGCCTGTTAGGAACTTCTCTTTCAAGATATTCCAAAATTTCGGATTGCGGAGTTATTGGATAACCAAAATATGCATCAATGTCCGCACGAATTGCGGCTTCGGCAAGTGCTTCGTTACCTTTCATTAAGCGGGCTTCACCCGATTTTTTTTCTTTCTTTTCCATAAAAACCTTTTTGTAATTAATTAAACTTAAGCCTGTACCTTTTTAGCAGGCTTTGGTTCGCGATAAACATCTATTGCTGCTTCGGGACAAACAAGCGCACAATTTGTACAGCCAGTACAAACATCATTTATCAATTCAACAAAACGATAACCTTTATCATTAAAACTTGCTGAGAGTGCGAGAGCATCCTGCGGACAAGCAACAATGCAAAGCTCGCAGCCTTTGCAGATTTTGCCATCAACTTTTATAGTACCTTTAATCATTTTTATCTCTCTTTCGGATTTGAGAATGCTTTTAATTATTACCAAAATCTCAATCTTAATGCCATATGATAAATGAAGTTATAGCGCTTAAAGGCACTTAAATGTTAATTTATTATCAGATTTAGGAAGCAGTAAAGATTGGCGATTCCTATTTGTGAGAAGGATTGTTGATAGTAAGCAATTATTGAAGGATTTGGAGTGTCTCGGTTGTCACGGACAATTCCGTGACAACAATTTCTTGAGCACAATTTTAGTCACGGTGCGACTGTGACTTCTAAAGAAAGAAGAAAATAGTTTTTATATTTTATAGCCAACAGTTAATGTCAATGTTGATAAGGACATATTCTCGTAAACCTTAACTAGCCCTCTGGTATATCGAACGTTGAAAAGAATATCATCATAATTAATCCCTAATCCGCCAACCAAGCTGTAGTCTATAAATGAAGTTGGGATTTCTCCTAAGTTTGGTACAAAAAAGAAATAAGTTTCATTACGTGAGTAATTAGGATTTGAATGTTCCAAAGTTTTTGTACCATAAAGTACTAATAGTGAAACAGCACCGCCAACTTCCATTTCAAGTTTAACTCTGTCTGTCAAAGCATAATGAAATTTTACTAGATGTGGCAATTCTATGTAATAAAAAAATTTCTTAACATCACTAGTATCAATTATTTCAGATGGTGTTACCTCAGAGTAAGTAATAAAGTCTTTAAGTAAGCTTCCTTTTGCAGAAATACATATTTCATATCCAAGAGAAAAATACGAATCTCCATTTGATTTTCCGTTTAAATTCCAATCATCTAAAGATATCCTAAATAGGGACCAACAACGGATTCTTGATTATGACCCATTAAAAGCGGATTCATTAATTATATAGTTCGAGATATTTAATCCAACTTTAAGACCAGTTTTGAGCCGAAGCGTATTGGAAAGAAAAAAATAATATTATAGACCAAAATATTTTCATCTATTCTTGAAAGTAACGAGTAATTATTTTTAAAATTTGTCAGTTGTCACGGACCATTCCGTGACAACAATTTCTTAACCCCAATTTAAGTCACGGTATGACCGTGACATCCATGATAAATTATAGATTCCCGCCTTCGCGGGAATGACAAGTACAGACTAAACTTCACCACGCCAGTTTTGATTATGTGTTTTAAAACTTTCTACAATCAAATTGTTAAATTCATCATCAAGCGGACCTTGTTCAATAATTTTAATATTTGATTTTAAATGTTCAATGTTTGTTGTTCCAACAATTGCTGTATCAACTCCATTTGCAAAAACTGTAAAACGTAAAAATGTATCCAGCCAATTTTTATGTTCAGGTAAATTCATAGTTTTCCAGCGATGCCAGTATTCTTCGCAGTAATGTCCAACAGGTCTTTCAGAAAATCTCCAAGGTGCATTTGCAATCGGGCGTTTTGCAATTACTCCCATTCCCTTTTCTTTCGCTTGTTTAATAGATCCATCAAGATCAATCTGATCACAAATGTTTATTGATGTTTGAACACTGCCGAATGAATTTGAATCAACAGCAAATTTTAATTCTTCATTTTCGCCTGAGTAAGCAGCAACTCTAACTTTTCCCTGCTCAATAGTTTTATGGAGTGCTTCAATTACTTCTCCACGCTTTAAAGTATTTAAATCACAGGAATGCAGATGAACAATATCAATGTAATCCGTTTTCATTAATCTTAATGCGTTATCAACTCCGGCAAGAATAATATCATAACTCCAATCAGCATAGCCATCAAGCCCATAGCCAACTTTTGTGGATAGGATAAACTCATTTCTTCGATGCGAAATGTATTTGCCGATTCTTTCTTCACTTGCGTAATATCCTCGGGCAGTATCTATTAGATTAATTCCTAAATCCAAAACAGTGTTAAGAATTTTTTCTGAATCTTTTTCTGGAACTGCATAATCCCCTATTTCTCCAGCACCAAATCCAAGTGCGGAGACTTTTAATTCTGTATTACCAAAATTTCTGTAAATCATAATTTATTAATAATTAAAATGGTCATTTCGAAGGAGTCTTCGACTGAGAAATCTTTCTTCTTATATCCAACAGATTTCTCTCCCGATAAAATCTGGATCGAAATGACTATTACATTTTTGAAAATCAATTCTACTCGGTCGATGAAGTTTCTTCACTTGACTGATCAATTTCATCTATAATTAATTCCGCCTGTAGAACTTCAGAACACGGAACCATTAATTTAATTTCATTAATTAAATGTCCTTTGGGGTCACCGCTTGCACGGAACAATGTATAATCTCCGCCACCGAGAGAAATTGGAGATGCTTTTCGCTCATAAATAAATGGATGAAGATCATTCTCCTTTAAAATAGCCTTTAAATAATTTACCCGCTGTTCATCTGAAGATCCAAAAACGCGGGCCATGCCTTCATAAATTTCATAATCGGAGTGCTCGTTACATAAAAATATACCGTTAACTCGAAGTCCGCATTTTTTACAATATGCTTGATGGCAGATAGCACAGACACCTCTTGCATCATCATCAGAATGATTGAAACAACTTGCATCATCTATAAAAAGCGTTCCGCATTTAGAACAAAACTCAGCATCACTGGATATTTCAGTCCCGCAAAAATCGCATAAAATTTTATCCGACAATTTTTCCTCCAAATGATTTAGTCTGTTGTTAGTCCGCCTCTGTTATCTCTCGTCATTCTTGAATAGAGAGAAAGAGTGGGATCAAATAAAAACTTAAGCCAAAGTTTAGTCCAGGATTTATGATAAACAAGGTTGTTATAAAACTCCGGGGCAGCTGCTTTCACCTTAGGTAGATTACTCCACGGAATTGATGGGAAATCGTGATGTTCATTATGATATCCCACATTAAGAGCAACGATATTTAAAGGACCATAATAGCTGTAAGTTTCTTGTGGCGGCGCAATAAGAAAATGCTCTTGAATCCATCTTGCACCAAGCGGATGAAATCCTATAGAAAAGAAGAAAGAGAAAACAAGATAAAGAAAAGAAGTCCAGCCAAAGAATATTATTACTAGTGCATCAATACCAAAAACAACAATCCAGTTAACTATTGTCCACATATTCATAAACTGTATTTCTTTTAAGCGCGGTGTACGAATAGCCTGAAATACGGGAAACAAAATTTCCCATAGTGCTTTTCCAAAAAATGAATGACCAATAATTTTAGCTTCCCACTTGCTCGCAAGATCCGCATCAAGATAATAATCACCTTGAAATGAATGATGTTTTAAATGGTAACTTCTGAACGATACAGAGCTTGGAAGAACGTTTGGAATATCTGCAAGAATTCCTGATATAAAATTAAGAGCTCTGTTTTTAAAGATAAGATTATGTGCTGCTTCGTGTATTAAAACATAACAAGCGTGATTTGCAAAAGCTCCAACTAAAAAGGCAATGATTAAAGCTAACCACCACGGTTGTGATGAAAGAAAATATGCAATTGTTAATTGTAACCCGACGGCAAATAGTATAATTAAAAAACTTAAATGGATTTCTACCGATATGTTCTCGCACTTCCGGATGTGCTTTTAAAATGGCACGAGTCCTTTCCTTGTGCGGCTCAGGTGTGTTTGAAAATTGAAATTCGTTTCGTGAGGAAGTCATTTTATGCTGCCTTAAATTATTTGAAGCTTTTACATTACAAAATTACGATAAAATACTGAAACTTATTTAAATACTAAAAAGTCATTTTAAAGGTAGGAAGAAATCTCGCACTGTCATTCCGAACGAAGAGAGGAATCCTAAAGATTTCTCGATTCACTATCACTCCTTCGAAATTACGAAATAAGATTAATTGTTTCTACCAACTATGGGCGAGATAGTTATGACTATCCTATTCTATAAATGTTTTGTAAAAGCTCTTAAATGATTTTCTGATCCGCGTTTAAGGTTTTCATAAACTGATTTTATATCAGGATTATCCGTTTGTCCAATTCTTTCAACAAGATCATTTATGTCCATTTCCTCAATTTCTTTACCAACAAGCATCGCATCTTTAAACGACAACTGTCCTTTTGCAACAAGAATATCAAAAAGCTTTTTGAAATCTGCATTTGTAAATGAGCCGATCTCATTATCTGTAACAGGATCTGGAATTTCATATTTATCCAACAAAGCTTTAACTGCATCCATATGTCTTTGTTCGCTTTCGGGAATGTTAACAAACATTTTTTGTTTATATGTTTTTCCAAGAGTTAAGTAAACATCACGAGCAAGTTTTTCTTCCAATCGCATATAAATCAATCCATCTTTTTCTATTGATGAAAGATCATACTTGATTGAATCGATTGCCTGTAAACAATTTCCTTTTGATGTGTTTTTATATCCTAGATTCTGTGCAGATAATGAAAATGAAATAAATAAGATTAAAGTGATGATCAAATAATTCTTCATTAGATATTTTCCTAAATAAGTTTAGTAACGCAGATTTAAATCTGCGTTACTAAATTTTTATTTAAAATGCTGTTATAAATCCAACACCAAATTTTGCATACTCGTGTGTAAAATCGTAATTAACTTCAGCAACCATTCTGATGTTTCTTCTAAAAACATAACCCAAATGACCTGAAAGAGTTTTAAAATTTAGATCTGAAAAATCTGATTCTATCCAGTTAAATAAACCAACAGCATACCATTTACTATCATCACCATTAGGAAGATAAATCAGTTCTGCAAAAGCACCGCGGGTTTTAATTATAATCAGGACGATTGTAGAATGGATTCGCATTAGATTAAAGTAAAGGGTTATCATCATTTCTTTCAACATATTGTACATTTAATTCAATTGGATCAAATGATAATTGTTAGCATCTCCACCAATCATCCATAATTCATTATCTAAAGTAAAATATCATTATTGTCTGCAGTGTACTTTCTTGCTCTTCTCTTCCATAATACCCCATCGCACCAATTCTCAAATGCTCACCAACATCCTGTGAAATTCTTCCCATAAAATTTTTGTATTTATCATTATCAAAATTTCCGTCTGAAAAACCCTTCGCCAATTCCGCTGCCGTTTACAATTTGTAATGCAAGATCGGTTCCGTTTCAAATCCATAGGTTAGCATTATTCCTCTATCGTATGTTAGATCAACATTGGATGCACCGGGTCTTACTTTGTAGATATAATAATCATCTCTTGTTAATCTTAATTCTCTTTTAAATAATGGATCACATAACTTGAAACTGTCCAATTGTTAAATCAAGTTCACTTCCAAATAAATCATTAAACATTATCCACGCATCTTCAATTTTCCCGCGTTCACCATTTTCTAAGAATGTAGTAAACATAGTATGAAACATCTTTTGCAATTGCTCCGCCTGTTAAGAAGTTTAAACAAAAGTCGGAGTTGTAAAATCTGATTTTTCTGTGTTGCTTTGATTGTATGTAACATATCCTTCCAATCTTAATGCAAGCGGAAGATCACGAATAAATGAAAGTTCAGGATCACCAGTCTCGACAAAATATCTTGGTGCATCCTGATCTTTAAGTACAAATCCATTCCCGGCAAATTCATCACCATACGGTTTTAATTTCGGAAATGGAGAGTGACAGGTTTTACAAGTCATATTATATTTTCTCGCAAACGCAGGTATTGAAAATATTTCGGATGTGAGTAACGTTGTAATGATAAAAGTTAAAAGTGTTAGATAACATTATTTTTTTCATTTTAGTCCTCTATTTTTTGTATGGTCATTCCGCACTTGTTGCGGAATCTCTTTTATATATATAGATGCCGGATCGGGTCCGGCATGACAAACTAAATTTACGGTAACACAGTTACAAAAGTTGAGTGTTCATTTACTTTTATAATTTCAGATTCTTCTGCCGGAACATTTAGAAAATCCGCAACAGGTTTAACTAATTTTTGATAGTTGAGAACAGCAGTAACTTTTAATTCCCCCGGTGCAATATTATTCGGAAGATTAAAAGTAAAATATTCTAATTTTGTTTCGCGTGGCCCTAATCTATAATCCACACCAAGCGAGGCTGTATTCCATTGCTGTATTGTCATTCTGCCTTGCGGATCAAAATATGCCATTCTAAAAATTCTATCCCCAATTGGAATTCCGTCCCGCTGTACACCTTTAAAGTTCGGATCATTCTTTGCGATACCCATATCCTGGTATGCTAATACATCAGCTCCGATTGTAAATTCTTCTCCTTCAAATCCTTTTTTGTTAACCGGCAGATGATAAACATTACCTTTCGCATCAACTGCTTCAACATGCATCCAGACTATTCTATCTTCAACAGATCCAGATGGAAATTTGTGTGCAGTTTTTTGATTGAACAAAGCGACCGTAAATTTTATTGTTTCTCCCGGTTCAGCTTCACGAATATCCGGATGAATTCTTAATTCAATTGTACCTTTAACTTTTCCAGGATCGTGAGCTCCATGAAATAAATGCTGCCATGCATCGGGATATTTGTTTCCCATTGCTGCAGTGTAACCTTCTGCCTGAGTCATATGGCAGTTCTGGCATTGCACACCTTCTTTTGAATAAGGACCTTCCTTCCATTCAAGATGTGTTGATTTAACCCAAACACCAAAAGGCGACATTTCATTATGACACGTTCCGCAAAAATCTGCAGACTTAAGAAAATCAGATTTTATGATTTTATGTTCCGGTGAATTTCCGGTTCCGCGTGGACCATACTTTGTTTTACCATCTGTTGGATTTGAAACGAAATTAAAATTATGTGGGAATATCTCCTGCAAATCCTGAAACAGTATGACAAACATCGCAGGAAACTGATTCATTTGCACGTGAATTCATTTCAGGTTTTGGTGGTGGAACATCTCCCACTAAAAAAGAAATTGGAGCGTGGCAGCCATTGCAGCCTGCTTTTACCTCAGCAACTTTTTCATCCTTTTCAGCATGCGGAATTGCAAGTTCAAAATATTCTATTTCGTCCCAATGATGAGTGTATGCCTGAGACATCATTGCCTGTTTCCATTGCTGATAAAAATCCACATGGCAGGATGCGCCGCAGAATTGAGGAGTTTTATATTCATCATATTTTCTTGTTCCTAAAGCATCAGCACCGGCTTTGGTTTGAGAAAATATATTAACTGATGAAAAACAGATTAATAACAAAAGTAAAAAAAGTGATTTAAGAATTTTCATAAATTACCTCAACTTTAGATTTTAAAATGTGTTTAGTAATTGCGAATTGTGTATTGGATAAAATAGTGCGATGTCTGTGGTTTTTTTGCAACCACAAAACTTTGAGCAGAAAATATTTTATTATAGTTGAAACAGTTAACATTTTGTTCCCCTTTGAACAATACAAATCTATAAAATATTTTAATCAAAGTCTTCTTTTAAATGAACAGAATAACACCAGTTGAGATTGGTTCTCCAACAAATTGAAAAACCTAAATACTGACTGGTAGTATTTGCATATTCTTTCACTAGCCGATGAAAGACAATAATTTAAAATTATATGCTTAAATTTGTGATGTTATTTTAACACATTTATCAAGGGAGATTTATGAAATCAGTACTATTAATTCTTATTGGTCAAAGAAAACAAGCTGCGGTACAGGTGCAAAAAGTTTTAACCGGTTGGGGATGCATGATTAAAACAAGATTAGGCATACACGATGGTGTTATGGAAAATTGCAGTGATCAGGGTTTACTTATTCTTGAGCTTGCCGGCGAAAGAAAGAAAATGGATGAACTTGCACGAAAAGTTTCTTTGATAAAAGATGTTTCTTCTAAGCTTGTAGATTTAAAAGTAGTTAAAAAAAAGAAAGTCTCTGCAAAGAAGAAATAAATTGGTGATAATTCTTGGGTGATGGAATCACAATTCGACTCCGCTCAGTGTGACATTGTTTTAATCAACAAAACTAAATTTGTGAGCTATGCTTTAAATGGCAAAGTAATTTTAGCACAGGTTCCAGGGAATTTACTTGTAGAAAGATGTGATGGACTTTGAACTGTTATTGTTCCTCCATGTCTTTCTACAATTTGTTTAACAACGGATAAACCCAAACCAGAACCTTCTACTCCTATTTTTTTAATGTTGCTGGCTCTAAAGAAATCGGTAAATATTTTTTCAACTTCTGCTAACGGAATTCCTAATCCATTATCACAAACTTTAATAATTAAATTATCTTTTTCCTCTTCAACCGTAATTTCAACTATTCCATCCATATTGTTATACTTAATTGCATTGCTTAAAATGTTGGACAATGCAATCTGGATCAATAAAGGATCCCCTTCTATTTTATGTTTTTCTTTTCGTTTGTTGATTAATGACAGCTTAACTCCTTTTGCATCCGCATTAACTTTTGCAACTTTAATTGCCCTAGCTAAAATTGATGCAATATCAACTTCTTCTTTGATAAACGAATTTTCCAGTTTTAATTTTGAAATTTTTAATACATTATTTATCAATTCAATAGCTTCATCAGATCTTTTTCTTGCTCTAATTAGTTTTTCCTCAACAACTTCATCTAAGGGACCAAGAAATTTTTGTAGAACTAAATCAAGATAAGAATGTACGGCAGCCAGTGGGGTTTTAATTTCGTGAACAATACCTGATATATATTTTTGTTTTTCTTTTTCGGCAGCGTTTATTTTATCAATTGATTCTAATAATTGCTGTTCACGAATGTAAAGCTGTTTTGCCATTTTGTTAGCTATTAAAACAATCATAAAAACCATAGAAGCAAAAGTTGCATTTACCGCCAGCACGTAATTAAAATGCTGATGCAAAGCCTTTGGCAAGTACCCAACTATATGATGATGTGGAATCATTGAATAATACTCTCCGACAGTAATTCCCCAAAACGCAAGAACAATTACAACGGAAAAAGTATAAATAACAAATCCAGGTAAAATTAAACTTCCAACAATCATGTGAATAACAAAAAACAACAGCAGAGGAGATTCAACACTTCCTGTAAAGTAAACAATCAGCATTAATGCAATTAAGTCGCAAATCATTTGCAGAATGGAAAGATGAAGCGGGTTAAATTTCTTTGCGTCGTGTTTTAGAAACCCTCTGATAAAATGAAAAATGAAATTATAGAAAAGTATAACAGTAGTTATAAGTGCAATGGAAAATTGTTGAATAGCTGAAAAATCAATTCCGAGCAGGTATTTAGAAAAGAATAGAAATAACAAAAGCATTACAACGGCACCGTAACGCAGCTTAATAAACCAGATATTACGCTTTCGAATGGTTAACCAGAATTCTTCATAATGGCTTGCCCATTCAGGTACAAGTTCAAACATTGGTTTGTTTCTGTTTAAAAATAAAACCAGGCAGAATTTAATAATTATACTTTAATTCTACCCGGTTTAAATATACGAAGTTAAGCTATATATTTCCCCCTCTTCACGTAATGTGTGTGAAGAAGTTTATGAGAAATATGTCCGCAAGGTCCATCCGTTAAAAAGACATCATAAATTTCTGCAACGTGTCTATTCTCATGAGATTTTCTTAATGGTAAGGAATTATCTTCATCATAAATAGCTTTTGCGCGCATCTTTCTTATCTCTTCATTAGTTGGAATTGGCTGACCGCCGCCACCGATACAACCGCCGGGACAAGCCATAAACTCAATGAAATGACATTCACTAAATTTACCGCCGGCTTTTATATCATCCATAATTTTTTTGGCGTTTGCTGTTCCGTGTGCAACTGCAACTTTTAATGTTGCACCTTTTAACCAGTTCCAATCAGGTACAAGATGCTGCAATAATTTTGGAACAGGTCCAACTTCTGTTATCGGAAGTTCAGCATATTTTATTCCTTCAAAACCGCGCAAAGGAATTATATCTGCGTTAGCAAAAACATCTTCAACTTTTTTTCCGGTTACTAATTCAATAACCGTTCTTAAAGCTGCCTCCATAACGCCGCCGGTTGCACCAAATATTAGTCCTGCACCGGAGGCATCACCAAATGGATCATCAAAATGTGATTTAGGCATTTCTGGTAAATATATTCCCGCTTCTTTTATCATCTGTCCTAGTTCACGAGTGGTCAATCCAAAATCAACATCTTTATAACCCGAGTCATCCATCTCCGGTCTGTTGCACTCAAACTTTTTTGCTGAACACGGCATAACCGCTACAGATACAATATCTTTTGGGTCGATGCCTTTCTTTTCTGCATAGAAAGTTTTAATAAGCGCACCAAACATTTGTTGTGGTGATTTTGCAGAACTTAAATTATCAATGTATTCAGGATAAAAATGTTCAAGATATTTTACCCAGCCTGGTGAGCAAGAAGTAAATTGCGGAACTGCAACCTGTTCTTTTTTAACTAAAGCCTTGTAAAGTCTTAAAATTAATTCTGTTCCTTCTTCCATAATAGTAAGATCAGCGGTAAAGTTTGTATCAAATACAACATCAAAACCGATTCTTCGTAACGCTGTGTTAAGCTCACCAGTAAATGATTTGCCTGGCTCTAATCCAAAAACTTCGCCAATTGCGGCACGTGGGGATGGAGCAGTTTGAATGACTACATGTTTAGTAGGATCATCAATTGCATTCCAGATTACATCCGAAGGATCGTTAGCTTTTAATGCACCTGTTGGGCAGCGATTGATACACTGACCGCAGTTTATACAAACAACATCAGCTAATGGTTTTTCTAAAAATGTTCCTATATGTGTTTTATCCCCGCGATCAATTGCTTCCAACACGCCAACTTCCTGCAGATCTATACAAGTTCTTACGCATCTGCGGCAGTTAACGCATTTGTTCATATCACGGATAACTGAATAGGAAGAAAGATCCATTTCAAAAACAGGTTTTTGAACATGCCCAAATGTGTAAGAATCAACTCCGTATTCTTTTGCTAGTGTTTGAAGCTCGCAATTATTATTTCTTACGCAGGAATAACATTCGCCGTAGTGTTCGCTAAGTAAAAGATCTATAATATGTCTTCTTGCTTTGCGCACCATAGTGCTTGAGGTTTTTATCTTTATAGAATTTGTAATTGGAAAAGTACAAGCTGTTTGCAGAGTTCTTAAACCCTCAACTTCCACAACACAAACACGACAGGTTCCAGCAATGCAAAGATCAGGATGATGACAAAGTGTTGGAACGTGAATTTGATTTTCCTTACACGCTTCAAGAATTGTTGTTCCAAAAGGCACAGCAACTTTTTTTTCATTTATCTCAACAGTAACCTTGCTACCAATGCCATCCTCAATAGATGGTTTTTCAACAATTAATGCTTGTTGAGCCATTGGGGTTCTTGATTTATCTTTCATCACTTACCTGCCTTTCCGTTAAATCCGTTATTCCCTTTTGTGTGAAAGATTTCATCTTTGAAATTTTCCAGAATAGATATAAATGCATTAGGGCTTGATTGACCCAATCCGCATTTTGATGCGACTTGCATTGATTTTCCAAGTTCTTTTAGTGTATTAATATATTTGAAAGTAAACTTTCCGCTTTCAATCATTTCAATTCCTTCAAGCAGTTTTATGTTTCCAATTCGGCACGGTGTACATTGCCCACAAGATTCTTCAACAAAGAACTCCATAAAGTTTTTAAGAACATGCAGCATATCTCTTGATTCATTAAAAATAATTACCGAACCGCCTGTTGGAATATCTTCATATCCAAACTTGCGATCGAATTGTGATTTTGGAATACAAATACCGGATGCGCCGCCAATCTGAACAGCTTTAGTATTTCTTGCTCCAACCAATTCAAGTAATTCGTTGACTGCAATTCCCCAAGGTAATTCATACACGCCGGGTTTTTCACAATCACCGGAAACAGAAAATAATTTTGATCCTGTTGATTTGTCGGTACCATGTTTTTTAAACCAAGCACCGCCTTTTGTAATGATATGCGGAACTGCAGCAAGTGTTTCTACATTATTAACAGAAGTCGGATAACCCATATAACCTGTGTTAACAGGAAATGGCGGACGATTTCGCGGCTCGCCCCTATGTCCTTCTAGTGATTCAATAAGTGCTGTTTCTTCACCGCATACATAAGCACCTGAGCCAAGTCTAATTGAAATGTCATAAGAAAAATCCGTTCCAAGAATTCCTTCTCCCAACAGATTGTCTTCTCTCATATTAGATAAATAATTTTCCAACTGTTCAAGCATATATTCATATTCAGCACGCAGATAAACTATTCCCACTTTTGCACCAACGGTATAACCGCCGATAACCATTCCTTCAAAAACAAGTTCAGGATATTCCATTAAAAGAACTCTGTCTTTAAATGTTCCCGGTTCACCTTCATCAGCGTTGCAAACAATAAATTTTTTATCTGCTTTTGCAGCGGCAGTCAACATCCATTTTGTAGAGGTCGGAAATCCCGCGCCGCCTCTACCTTTTAAACCTGAATCTTTTAATTCAAAAAGAATATCTTCTCTTTTTTGTTTTAATGCTTTTTTAATTCCTTCTCCTCTTTTGTAAGAAGAAAAAAGAACCGGACCGGTACGCTCCGCTTTTGTATTTATAATTTTATTTTCAGTTTTCATTTATCATCCCTACTTTATTTCGTTAAGAATGTTAACAGCATTTTCGGGATCGAGTTTAGTGTAAACACGATCGTTAACTATCATTGCAGGCCCCTGATCACACATTCCAACGCAGTTTGTATATTCTAAAGTTATGCGGTTATCTTTTGTTGTTTCGCCAAACTTGATACCAAGTTCTCTTTCGATAGCTTCTACAACTTTATTTTTGTTAGCCATATCGCACGAGATTGTTTGGCACAATCTTACAATATTTCTACCAGTAGGTTTTGAATGAAGAAAAGAATAAAAAGATATAACGCTAAAAACTTCAACAGGGTGTATATCAAGTAATCGTGCAACTTCCTGCTGTGCAAAATCACTTACATAACTATGTTTTTTTTGTATAGCCTGAAGCACTGGCATTAGAGATGATCTGTCTTTACCGTATTTTAATACGTAGCCCTCTATCTCTTCGGAGAGAGCATTTTTTTCTACAACAAACATTTACTCTACTCCTTAAAATGAATTGCTAAAAGTTTTTCTACTTTGTCCACTAGAGTTTCCGGTGAGATTGGTTTTTCAACAAACTCATCAACAGGAACCATTTCGCTTGCGCCAAATTCCATTCCTAAAGATTTTGAAACTGATGTGTACATTATAATTGGTGTATCCACATTCATTTTGCGGAATTTTTGAGCAAGAAAAAATCCGTCATCAGGTTCATTCATCATTACATCAAGAATGATTAAATCAGGATTTTGATCCATAACGATTTTGTAACCATCATCTGGATTAGAAGCTGTGATAACGTCGTAACCTTTTGAAGTTAATACCAAACTGCTGGCATCAACAATATCCGGATCGTCGTCTATAATTGCGATTTTAGCCATGTGTTTATCCCCTATAGATAAATGTATGGAATATGTAGTTAATTAAGTTTTATCAGTTTGCCATTTCTTAACATGTTAAGTGCCATATTACTTTTCTGCAAATAATTATTTTAGTTTAATTAGTGCAAGGATTAAGTGTTTTATTGTTTTAATTTTCTTAAACCTAAGAAGTTTTTGTTCTCAAATAAGATATGCTGTTTATTAGCTTTTGCTAAATGTTAAATGATGATGAATGGGAAGTATAAATAGTATTTTTGCTTTTATAAAATTAATCCAAAACCCGCTGTAAAGATATTTTGAAATCGCTCACCCGCAAGCTCCGCATCATTAAGGTTAAACCTATAACACAATTGCAAATAATAATTTGAATTTTGTGTGAATTGATATTTCAAATAAAAATCAGTGCAGATAAAATCCTTTGAAAGATCTGTTCCGTAATTTATTGCTGCTAAATTCATTCGATAGTATTTAAGAAATACTTCCGCTGTAAATAAATCAACTTTATAATTTGTACCAACACCAAGACCAATATTTAAATTTCTAAATAAAAGATATTCTTGGTTTACTCCCACAGAAGCCTCAAAGCAAGCAAGAATATTTTTTAACGCTGGGAATTCAGAAAACAAAGTAAATCCATATCTTAAAGGGTTTTGTGAGCCGAAAAAAGCAGAAACCGATCCGTATTTAATAAATGATTTTTTATCTCTAATTAAAATTGGAATTTCAGCGGTTTCTAAATTCAAACTAAATATGTCTTGTTTTTTGGTAACAATTTCACCTTCTGTTAATTGACATATGTCATTTACAATATTCTCATTCTTAGTTTCAATAACATTAATAACACGAAGCATAACACTGGAACCAGTTTTACTTTCAATCAATAATGAATTGTTTTCTAAATTTTTTATGTTACACAAAAGTGAATCACCCATTTGAAGAATAATTAAATCGTTATATGTTTGTGCGAGTGTAGCAAGACTGAAGAAGAAAAAGGCTATAATTGACAACAGAGTTTTCATCAAGTTCCCCTTAGAATCTATTAATTTATTTATTAGTAATTGAAAATTAGTTTAAACAATTTTGATCCGCAATAAAAAAATTACAATGAATAATAACAACCAAAACCAGAATAATAACTTTTACAATTCAGCAGCTGTTTATTACGATAAGATGATTGATTTTGATTTAGCGTTGCAAAGACGCAAAACTCTTTTATCTTCTTTTATAGATAAACAAATTAAAACAGTTGCAGATGTTGGGTGTGGAACCGGAGTGGATTCTATTGCTCTTGCGCAGCTTGGTTTAAATGTAACAGCATTTGATCCATCCTACGAAATGATAAACATTGCAAAAGCTAATTCCAAAAAACGTAATTGCAAAATTCAGTTTAATAATTTTTCGGCTGATAAAATCTCAAAAACATTTTTTAACAAATTTGATTTAGTAGTTTCACTTGGGAATACATTAGCTAATATTCCCTTTAGTAAGATTGAAAAATCAGTTGGGCGATTATTTAGATTATTAAACAAAGATGGAAAAGTATTAATCCAGATTCTTAACTACGAAAAAATTCTAAAAGAAAAGGAAAGGATAGTTAACATCACAAAAAAAGAAGGTAATTATTTTATTCGCTGTTATGATTTTGGTAAAAAGGATTTGCGATTTAACATTCTAAAATTTAGTGCTGATCAAACTTCAAAGAAGGAACTAATCTCTACAAAAATATTTCCATATAAATCAAAAGAAATCAAAGAGATTTTTAAAGCAGCTGGGTTTTGTGAGATTAAACTTTTCGGAAGTTTAGACCAGAAACCTTTTGATTTTAAAACCTCAAACGATCTAATCTTGTTTGCTAAAAAATAAAAAACCTTCGAGGTTTCTGTTTTTTTACCTCGAAGGTTTCTTAATTACAATTGGGGTTATTTGGTCAACAGCATCTTTTTAACATCTGAAAAACTACCTGATTGGATTTTGTAAATATACATTCCACTTGGTAGTTGTGATGCATTAAATTCTGCTTCATAATATCCAGCAGGTTTGTTTTCATTTACAAGAGTTGCAATTTCATTTCCAAGAACATCGTAAACTTTTAGTTTTACCAATCCTTCTTCTTTTATTGAATAAGATATCTTTGTTGAAGGGTTAAAAGGATTAGGATAGTTTTGTTCAAGTGAATAATCGCTAATCATTTCATTTGATTTTATCTTATCAAGTATACCCTGACCATAAACAATTGTTACAGATTGAACAGGTGAAGGATTATTTCCTTCATCAATAGCAGTTATCCTGTATTCTGCTTCTCTATCTCCGCCCGATGCATTGTTGATTGTGTAATCAATATATGATGATGTTGTGCCTGATAAGTTTGCAAGTTCTGACCAGCTTGACCAGCTTCCATTTAATGGCCTTGTTCTTCTTTCTATTTTATAGGCATCCGTTGAATTACCTCTTACATCCGGCTCATTGTTTAATGACCAGGTTAATCTGGGATAATAATTTGTACCTGACTGATAAGCTGATACTGAGTAATTTGCCGGTGCAAGAGGATTCTGATCATCATATACAAGTTTTAAGTAATTGCTTAAACCATCTTTCCATACAACAAATACATCATTGGAAGCAGAAGATATGTTTATCATCATTGGATGATTTGAACCAAATTCATATGGATATGCCGGATCGGCTGATACTCCACTGCCTGTGTGTTTATTTCTCATTATCCCTATTTCATAACCGCCCTCTAAAACACCATTGTAATAAAATGCCGTATGAGAAATATTATCAGTTGTTGTGGTTGAAAATATTTTTGGCACTGATAATTCTGACTGAGCAACACTGGTGCTTACCAATGAATTATTAGATCTTAATCTTTGCTGAAGTTGGGAATATATTCCATATGGATTATAAACTGTAAATTCATAATAACTGTAGATGTAATTTGCATCCACTGCAATTCCTTTCGGATCACTTGAATAACTTGATGATACTGTAAATGCTGTTTGCGGATTTGTTGCCCAACTGTTATTTGTTACATTCCATTCACGCCAGCGGCTTTCGGTTGATGTTTTTTGTATACAAAACATAACTCTATCCTGTGTACTTGTGTACCAGGCTGTAATTCGTGGTGTTGTACCTGATTCGCTTGTAGAAACTGTTGTTGAAGAACTCCAACCGGATTCTGAGTATTATAGTAAGCATAATAAACAATATTCGAAACTTCATAGGTAACGTGAAGTTTGTTATTTGAGAATATACATTCGATCGAACTAGCATTACTATTGTTTGGATTTGTTGAGATATAGGACCAATTGCTACCCCCATCACTGCTGAATTTTGTTCTGATATAATTCTCAGAACTTTTCCTGTAAACCACGTAAATATTGGAAGCATTACCTGATATACTTGGCGAAACAACTGATGATTCCTCTAGATTTATCGGTGTATCTGCATCACCATTTACATCCATTTTATAATATTTTAGAACGCTGCTTTCACGCACAATAATATGATTACCATAACCATTTGTAAAAATATCAATATCATTTTCTAATGCGCTACTTAGATTAATATCTGATGTTTTTAATGATGTCCAATTCTGTGCTGATATTATTGTGGTTAAAACCGACAATGTTATTATGATTAAGTTTTTCATTTTGTTTCCTAAAAATTTATTTCATTATAATTGATTTAATGGTTTTCTGAAATCCATTCGACTCCATTCTGATAAAATAAACACCGCTATTAAGAATATTCCCATCTGAGTCTTTACCGTCCCATTCAATGTTATATTCACCCGCGGGCAGCTCTTTATCTAACAGCATTCTTACTTCTTTCCCTAAGATGTTATAAACTTTAACTTTTAATTTAGAATAAAATCCAGAAATGACTTTGATTTGCGAAGACATATTAAATGGGTTAGGATAATTCTGGGTAATATCAAAACCATTCATTATGTCAATAGTACTTTCACTTACTGAAGATATTGGGTTCTGCACCAGTAAATAAGAAAACACTATATTATTTATATTCATTGGAAGCAGAATATCTTTCTTTTCATCCTTGTTAAAATCAAAAACAGTGACAGGTTGGAATTCGGCTCCCTGCTGAGACTGCTCACCAATTTTAGTATATAACAATTTATAATTGTGTTGATTTGGTTTACCTATAAATTTTAATATTAATAAATGATTGCCAAGATTAATTACTAATTCTTCCTTACCATCGTTATCCATATCTGCAGACTGAAGATAATTTGTATAAAGTGAAACCAAGTACCTCAATTCTATAGCCGCTACATATACATAATTATTATCACCATCGGCCTCATAACACCAGAATGTTGATGTACCTTCATTAAAATCCTGTCCACCAATCCAGAATTCAGGTTTACCGTTTCCATCTATATCCATCGTTTTTGTAATCATATAAGCATTATAAGTTGGAGCTAATCCCTGCCAGACAACTGAATATTGATTTGTGCTCGATGCTTCGATTACATAAGCATTTTGTAATACTGTCCCAAAAGTAAGTTCTGTTTTCCCATCTAGGTCAAAGTCGCCTATCGATAAGCCTGAAGGTATGTCTCCTTCTGTTGGATATTCAAAAAGCGTAGTAAAATTATTTAAAGTGTCTTTAAATTCAGAAATTATTACCTTTGAGGGGTTGCTTCCATCAACAAAAGCACAATCGGTAACATAGTTCTTATCAAAATCACCAAAGTTCATATCCTGTATCTGATTTGGGGTATAGTAAAAGATGAAATCAAAAGTCGTTGGCAGAGCACCCAAACTATCTGACTTATAGAATTTACCATTAAGTGTATCTGTCGCTCTAATATGCACTTCTTTTCTCCCATCTGAATCTACATCACCTATTCCCTGAACAAATAGACTTGTCGAATCATAAGAATGTACACTATGAAATATTCCATGAATATCCTGTTCTAGTACTTCAACCTGACCACCAAATGGGAAATTTACTTGGGTTAAACCGTACAATTCAAGTAATCCGTTTATATTTATGTCGTCAACAAAGACTAGGCCCTCAAAGTCATTTACAATACCTACTTTCTGCCAAAATAAAAATTTATTTGCATAAAGTGTTGTATCTATTTCCCAAACATTTATAATGGTAGTATTAAAATCTCCCAAGTTGTTATTTAACTTTTCGCTTCTGCTAAAGTTAAACACTTTTTGTGTGCCATCACGATAAGTAAGTTTATAATTATTAGGAACAGTTTCTTCAACTTTACCACCTTGTTCAATAAATTTTTGCAGCTCAGCTTCTTTATTAAATGTGTTTTGCTGTGCTATACAAATACTACTTATTAAAAACATCAGGGAAACAAATATTTTCGCTATCATCTTGTACCTTAAAAATATTAGGGAAAGAAACGCTGTTAGAGATCGCTTCTCCCGCAAAGCGGGATCGCAATGACATTTTTCTAAAGCTATGTGAAACCAGTTGGGTAAATGTAGATGTTTAATATTGAATGCTCAAGGCTAAATGAGCTGGGATAGTTTTGTAATAATATTAAAACGCGAAATGTTTTAGAAGGCAAAATAACAAACAGGCATTCACATTTTAGGTACATTCTCTCCATCCCAACCAATGTTTGCAGTGCGAATGGTAAAGAATAATTAAGAACGCCAAAATATTTTTAATTAAATAACCCATTATGCCCTCAAAAGTGAAACAGAAAAATTTCTGAAAAAAACACGAATAAAGTATTTAATTTGACACGAGAGAAAATATTTTTATTAAATATTTTTGTTTAAGCAATGTATTAATACCAGCAAGTTTTAGACCGTCTCTAATGTTTGAGTTATTAAATAATTTTTTGTGATGCAGGTAAGAAAGTAATTTGTGAGATATAAAAATTACATCCGTAAGAAAAAGTTAAAGTCATAAATGACGTGGAAAAGTTTTATAATGCTCAAAGTTGAAAGAAGATGGAATAAGAAAAAAAGAACTATTAATTTTTTATTACTGTTGGTTACAAAATAAAAAAAGGCACGATTGCTCGTGCCTGAATTATATACTATTTAGTACTCGTTATTTTGTCAGCAACATTTTCTTAACATCAGAAAACTGGCCTGATTGAATTTTATAAATATACATCCCGCTTGGTAGTTGTAAAGCATTGAACTCAGCTTCATAATATCCTGCTGGTTTGCTTTCATTTACTAGCGTTGCAATTTCTTTTCCAAGAATATCATAAACTTTAAGCGTTACTAATCCTTCTTCCTTTATTGAATATGCAATTTTTGTACTTGGATTAAAAGGATTTGGGAAATTCTGATCAAGTGAATAATCTCTAACCATTGAACTTACTTTTATTTTATCCTGTATATACATTCCATACTCAATAGTTACAGATTGAGCAGGTGAAGAATTATTTCCTAGATCAATGGCAGTAATTCTATATTCTGCTTCTCTATCGCCGCCTGTAGCATTGCTTATTGAGTAATCTATGTATGAAGCAGTCGTTCCTGATAGATTTGCCAGTGTTGTCCAACTCGACCAAGATCCATTCAGAGGTCTTGTTCTTCTTTCTATTTTATACGCATCTTCAGAATTACCTCTTACATCCGGCTCATTATTTAATGACCACGTTAATCTAGGATAATAATTTGTTCCTGATTGATAAATTGAACCAGAGTAATTTTCTGGTGCAAGTGGAGTCTGGTCATCATAAATAAGTCTTAGATAATTGCTTAAACCATCCTTCCATATAACAAATACATCATTTGAAGTCGAAGATATATTTATCATTGATGGTTGGTCATAGCCATAATTGTATGGATATACGGGATCTGCTTCTGTACCGCTACCCGAATGTTTATTTCTCATTATTCCTATTTCATACCCTGATTCCTGGACACCATTGTAATAAAATGCAAGATGCGAAACGTTGTCTGTTGTGGTGGTTGAGTATAACTTTGGAACAATATATTCCAGTTGCGCAACGCTTGTGTTAACTAACTGGTTACTCGACCTGGATCTTTGTTGAAGCTGAGAATAGATATTATACGGATTATAGGTTTCGTATTTATAATAGCTGTAGATATAATTTCCATCTACGGCTAATCCTTTTGGCTCACTAACATTGCCTGATGATACTGTAAATGCAGTCTGAGGTGTATGTTACCCAACCGCTTGTTGCTGCATTCCACTCACGCCAGCGGCTTTCGGTTGATGTTTTCTTGTATAAAAACATAACTCTATCCTGTGTGCTTGTGTACCAGGCTGTAATTCTTGGTGTTGTGCCATTTTCTGAGGAGGAAACAGTTTGTTCCGCGGACCAAGAACTTTGATAATAATATCTATATTTAATAACATTTGATACTTCATAAGTTATGTGCAGTCTATTATTTGAGTAAATGCACTCAATTGAGGGCGGATTACTGTTAAGTGCTGTCGTTGAAAGATATTGCCAAGAACTACCACCATCATTGCTAAACTTTATTCTAATATAATTTTCACCACTTTTTCTGTAAACCACGTAAATATTGGAAGCATCACCCGAAATACTTGGCGATACAACTGATGATTCCTCTAGAGTAATCAGTGTATCTGTATCACCATTTACATCTATTTTATAATATTTTAGAACGCTGCTTTCACGTACAATAATATGATTACCATAACCATTTGTAAAAATATCAATATCATTGTCTACAGCATCACTTAGGTTAATATCTGATGTTTTTAATGATGTCCAATTCTGTGAAAATGTGATTGAAGAGAATAGGACTAACAGGATTAAACTTAATTTTCCCATGATTAATTTCCTATTTATTTAATTAAAATTGTTTTTGCTGTTTTTATTGAATTATTTGTTTGCAATACAATTAAGTAAACACCGCTTGGCAGTGAGTTACCGTAATTGTCTTTGGCTTCCCAGTTAATTGAATAATTACCGGGAGATATTTCTTTATCTAACAATGTTGTAATTTCTTTCCCTAATAGATTAAAAACTTTTACTTTTGTACCTGAATACTGTTTGATCGAATAATAAATTACACTTGATGAATTAAAGGGATTAGGAAAACATTTTAAAGTTTCTTGAGATATCATTTTGTTTACGTCGAGATTGGCATAAGATGGATCAGTTTGCTTGAGTATGTAACTAAAGCAATATTGTGTTGGTTCTACATATTTTTCCATTGGAATTAAAATATCTTTTTTCCTATCACCATCAAGATCAGCTATGGTTGTTGGATAGAAATTAGCTCCTTGTTGAGTTGTTTCGCCAAACTTTGCATATAGCAATTCATAATTATGATGATCCATACTTCCTGAAAATTTTACAATAAATATTTGATTGCCAATAGAAATTACAAGTTCTTCTGTACTATCATCATTTATATCTACTGCTTGCAGGTATGACATATACAGTGAAGTACTATACCTTAATTCTATCTGAGCGACTGGAGTGTAGCTATAATTTCCATCAAATTCATATGCCTGGAGAATTGAAGCACCAGTAGAAAAATCTTGTCCACCTACCCAGAATTCAGGTTTACCATTTCCATCAATGTCATTTGTTTGAGTTATCATATAAGCATTCCAGGTGACAAATGGAAATTGATCAATAAGTTGATACTCATTCTCATTTTTGTTTTCTATAACAAAAATATTTCCTCTTCCGGAACTAAAAACGATTTCAGTTTTTTGATCTTGATCAAAATCTCCAATAACAGTGTTTGAAAAATCGCCCTGATCTGTTGTTGAAAACTCAAAAACAGTTTCAAAATTATTTAAACTATCCCGGAATTCTCCAATAATACAATATTGTGCACCAGAACCATCGATAAAAACACAATCAGAGACATTATTGTTGTCGAAATCGCCAAAATTCATATAATTAATTTGAATTGGTGTATAATAAAAAGTGAAGTCAAATTTTGTTGGTAACGATCCGGTACTATCACCACGATAAACTGAGCCGTTATTATTTACATTATTGCGTAAATATATCTCTTTTCCTCCTGTACGATGTATGTCACCTAGCCCTTTGACGATTGTGGTAGTTGAATCATAAATAAAGATACTTCGATATACTCCGCTAGTACTTCGTTCAAATATTTGAACAGGACCAACATTAAAAAAGCCAGTATAATCACTAAACCCATATAACTCAGGCAAATCGTTATTATTTAAGTCCTCAACAAACAAAGGTTGCCACCAGGAATTTGCGACGTCAACTTTTTGCCAGAACTTAAACATATCTGCAAATTTTGTTGTATCTATCTCCCAAACATTTATTACGGTAGTGTTAAAATCTCCAATATTGTTATTTAACTTTTCGCTTTTGCTAAAGTTAAACACTTTTTGTGTGCCATCACGATAAGTAAGTTTATAATTATTAGGAACAGTTTCTTCAACTTTACCACCTTGTTCAATAAATTTTTGCAGCTCAGCTTCTTTATTAAATGTGTTTTGCTGTGCTATGCAAATACTACTTATTAAAAACATCAGGGAAATAAATATTTTCATTATCATCTTGTACCTTAAAAAATTTAGGGAAAGAAAGCGATTTCTTTAAGCTATGTAAAACCAGTTGGGTAAATGTAGATGTTTAATATTGAATGCTCAAGGCTAAATGAGCTGGGATAGTTTTGTAAGAATATTAAAACGCGAAATGTTTTAGAAGGCAAAATAACAAACAGGCATACACATTTTAGGTACATTCTCGCCATCCCAACCAATGTTTGCATCTAGCCAACTACAAAATAGAAAAGGCACGATTGCTCGTGCCTTTTAGAAACGGACTTCACACTTCGTCCCTCGACTACGCTCGGGATGACAGCTCAGTGTGACAAAGCAATTATTTCAACAACACCAATTTCTTTGTTGCTGAATATTTTTCACTTTCTATTTTGTAGAAGTAAATGCCTGATGAAAGTCCTGAAGCATTAAACATCATTTCGTGATATCCTTCTTCAAGTTCACCATTAAATATCTCTTCAACTTTTTCACCGAGTGTATTGTAAACACTTAAGCTTAAGTTTGTTTTTACTGGTAACGCAAACTTAATTGTTGTACTTGGGTTAAATGGGTTTGGGTAATTCTGATATAAAGCAAAATCTTTTGGTCCCGTTACTTCAATTTCAACTTCGCTGCTGTAACTATATGTTCCATCAAAATCTATTTGCTTTAATCTGTATAAATAAGTGCCGGGTTTTTCATTCGTATCTTTAAATGAATAGAATGTTTTTTCTGTCGTTGTACCTTTACCATTTACAAATCCCTTGTTTTCCCAATTGCCGACTGAAGACTGCGGACTGCGGTCTGATCGTTCAATTTGGAATCCAGAGTTATTCAATTCGGTTGCAGTGCTCCAATTTAAAACAACATTTCCATTAATTGTTTCTGCATTAAAGGAAACGAGTTCAACTGGAACTGCATTATCAATTGTCATTGTTATCGGAACAATCATTAATGTGTGTGCGGGATCGTTTGTTGTAATTTCCATATCCATTGAGTATTCACCAAGTTCAAGACCATCTGTATTAATCATTAATCCTACATTAACTGAATTGCCGCTGTAAATTGTACCGCTGTAATTATTTAGTGTTAACCATTCAGGATCAGCAGCAAGCTGAACTGCTAAGTTATTAGCAAGATAAGCAGCATTGTAAGCTATCTGAAGCCCGTCTGAACCCATGCCGTTTTCAATTCCAACAGTTGCACTGTTTAATGTTGCGTTAAGATTGTTGTAATAGAACATTATTCTATCGTTTGATTTAAGAACAATCTGGAATGTTAATGAACCGGTTCCGCTGTATTTTTGCCAGTTTGTAAACTGAATAGTAAGCTTGTCTGCTTCCTGCAAGTAATGAACTGTTCCCTGTGTTCTTCCATCAAGATCATCCCAAAGCGGTGCAATAATATTGTTTGGTGCGGCACCATTTGGAATTGTAGCATTAGTAAAATACGAAGAGGTTAGAGCTGCAAAACTTAGGAATCCGTTTGTGCTCAAATAATAACTTGAATAGTTTGTTCCATAAAATTTAAAATCGAATCCTATTGGGATTGCATTTGTGTACCCATCATCCAAAGTGCCATTTGGAAAAGTAACGGTCACCGAATTTGGATTTGCAGTGATGTCGTTCCAAACATAAGCTGGACCATTCGGTTCATTGCTGTCTTTCCACTTGTAACCAAATAAATCAGGCCCGCCGGCACCTTTAAAGCTGAAGCCGGTTAAATCGTCTGGATAATCTTTTTTGTATTCTGTTTTTCCCTCAAACTTATCGTTAACTCCTGATAGTTTTATCTGAACATTATCAGGAAAAGTGCTGTTAGTTAATGCAATTGAAAAATCTAAGGTCGAGTTTTGTGCCGATGTATTTGATAGTAAAAGATTTTCTATAAAAGATGTATCAGGAATAGATACACAGTGCATAGAATCAACACTTAGAGAAGCTAAAGGTTCATAAAGTGTTATTCCTGTTGGCACATTAGACATTACAGAATTATTGTTCCACATATCCAGTGCTTTTGCGGCAAAGTAATATGTTGTATTAAAATTCAGACTATCAATAGTAAATGATCTTGGAGTTCCTGCTGTATCAGAAACACCGGTAAACATTCTTTGTGATGCATTATTAAAATCAGCATCATTCGTTATTGGATTAGTTGAATATCTTAAATCGTAAGATGTAACTCCGCCAAAAGTTGAATCGTATGGTGCTGTCCAGTTTAATGTTAACGAATTTGATGTTGCATTACCTGTAATTAAATCAGTAATTGCGTCTGGTGGCGTTGTATCCGGAGGAATCTGTCGCTCAACAGGCATTGATGGATCACCCATCAAATTATACATTTCCATATAGCGAAGAACCGTTGGTGTAACTCCACCGTAATGTGTTGCAAGATCAAACTTTGCCTTATCAAACATTGGTGTAACACGAGTTAAATCTTCTAAAAACATTGCATCAATTAATCTTTTTTCAAGAATATCATCTTCATCCCAATAAGAGTTTACAGATGAACCATAAAATGTTGATCCGCCGTTTGTTGTGCGTATCCATGTTTCACCAAAGCTTTCAGCTATCTGGTAAGATCCGGTGATGCACGCAAATGAATAAACAAATGGATACATAACTGTATTGGTCAATGCTCTAACCTGCGCTTGTGTAAGCTGAGGACCATCCGCCCAATAAGTTTCAGCACCGTGTCCAGAATAAATTGCGAATCTCTGATTGGCATTTAATGCATCAATCAACTGCTGAGTTGTTGCATTATGAGTTACTGTGTATAGCTTAAGGTTATTCCAGCCAGCCGGTTGAAAATGCGTGTTTATTACATAGTTATGTGTTCCTTCAGTGATAGCATAATTGTCTGTAGAAGCCATGAACACATTTTTCTTTGCAACTGTTGCGATGTAGCTTTCCATATAAATTGATTTGCTTAAAGCATTCTGCAATTCCTGAGCAGTTGTTACAGAAAACCTTCCGATAAACGCATCAGCAAATTTATCTGTGCCTGCAAGCTGCACATAATTTAAATCAGTATTTGGATTTCCTTCGCCTGTTCCAATCCAGGATGGAATGTGCTGAACATCGCCAACGAGTAAAACAAATTCCGGTCTGGTTGCAGCGTTATCGTATCTTGCCTGGATAAAAGATTTTATTGCAGTAGTTGTTGTTCCGGTTGTACCGGTATTAAAAACATCTACAGTAAATCCTTGTGCAGATTTATGTGTGATAAAAGCAGATAGTCCCGCTTCAAAAGTTGGCGAGGTAATTATCAAATATCGCATTGATTGAAGCGCTTCAGTTGGCTGGTAACTTACAAGCACGCTTTTTAAAAATTCATTGTATACTTGTGATTTAAGATATGTTGATTCCTGACTTGAATTAATTTTAATTTCAAAAGAAGCATTATCAGTAATCTCTAATTTGTTTTCAGTTGGATTGTAAGCAAATGGATTAATAGTAACCATTACACCGCTTACGCCGCCAACAATAAAAGGTTCTGAAATATTTACAGTTGGTTTTGGTATTCCATCAGAATTGTAATAATCAGAATTAATTGTAAATGGTCTGTCGCTTAAAGAATATTCTCTACTCCAGTACATTTGTTTAGGATAAATCTTTTTATCAATCATCAATTCTGATTTATTTATAGAATTAATACTAACAGTTGGTTTCTGATTAGCATTTGGAATAAAAAGATTGAATGATATGTGGGGTAAAGCAGGCATCCCAACTTCTGGTTCTGCACCATAACCCGGAATGTTTATTTCAATGTATTCGTTTCCCTCTTTGGAGATTGAAGAAAAATTATATTGTTGTAATGAAAAATTAACTGTGTAGCCGTTTAAAGTTTTAACGACTGAAATTCCCTCAGGTTGAGCAAAAAGTGTTGAAATCATTAATGAAAATGAAAACATCACAAAAAACGAGAAACTGTAAATACGCTTCATTTTTCTCCCTGTGTGTAGTTTAAAAATAGCCCCTGAAATAGGACGAGTAATTAATTCAAAAATATTGTACTAAAAATAATTCAAATATTTTTTCATCACTAACATCTCGATGAATAAAATTATATGATAAAAAAAATACTTGCTATTGGTTTATTATTGTCCGTGGTTCGGCATTAGAGAGTTGACATCACAATAGAGGGGAGATAAACACTAAATAATGTTCCTTCACCATATTCAGATTCAACTTCTATTTTGCCGGAGTATGAATCAACAATTCTTTTAACGATGGAAAGTCCTAAGCCTGTTCCGCTGATATTTTTAGTCTTTTCGTTTTTTGCACGGAAAAATTCAGAAAACAGTTTATTCTTTTCTTCGGGTTTTAAACCAATTCCGTTGTCTTTGATTTCCGTAACAAGATAATTATCAGCCCGATAAAGCTTAATACTAATAATGCCCTGATCTCGGTTATACTTTATTGCATTGCTGATAAGATTTGTAAACAGGCGAGTTATTTCATCACTATCAGCATTAATACAGTGCGCGGAATTATCTTTATCAAATATTACCTGCAAGCCTTTTTTGTTAATATCAAATTGAAATAGTTCAAGCACAGAAGAAATAATTTCATGTAAGCATACTTGTTTTATTTCTCTGTTGATTGTCTTCAATTCCATCCTAGAGATATCTAAGAGATCGTTAACCATTTTTAATAATCCATCAAGTCTTAACATTGAGCGGTTCTCATATTCCTTTTTTTGCTCATCAGTTAGCTTTATAGAGTCATCATTAAAAAGTTTTAAGAAACCATACACAGCAGCGATAGGAGCCTTTAGTTCGTGAGATACCATTGAAACAAATTGCGATTTTATTAATTCAATTCTTTTTAGCTCAGTAATGTCTTTAAAAACAATTACAACTCCCGCAACACTATTATCAGGATGTCTTACGGCAGAAGCAGTAGCTTCAATAAAAAATTCTCTGTTAGGTTTAAGTTCAATCTGTACTGTGTAAGATTTTTCTTCGTAAGACTTTTCGTTAATCAGATTTTCCACAAGAAGTAAAATTTCTGGTCGTAATTTATCTAAAATATATTCTTCAATCGAAATGCCTGGCAATTCCAAAAATCTTAAAGCAGCAGGATTGTAGAGTACCGCAATCCCTTCTTTATTAACGACAAGAACTCCATCGGTAATTGCATTTACAATCGTGTTCATTCTTGTTTTTTCAAACGCTACTTCAAGCAGTCTTTCTTCCCGTTCTCTGCGCCATTTTTCCGCTTCAAGATTTATTAATCTTTTTTGGTAACCTTCTTTTAAGTTTGATAAAAGTTCTTCGGGTGAAAATGGTTTGGGAATGTAACTATGAGCACCAAGTCGTGTTGCCTCAACAGCTGTTTCATAACTTGCAAAAGCTGTTGCGATAAAGCAAACTGTGTTGGGATGTTTTTCTCTTATTCGCTGAAGAACTTCAAGTCCTTCAATATCCGGCATTTTAAGATCGATAACTGCAAGATCAAATTCGGTTTCAGTTCCAAATTTAATTCCATCGGTTCCGTTTTCTGCGGTTGTAACATCGTAGCCTTCGCCGGTCAGCAGTCTTTGCGCACCAATGCGAAGACCTTTTTCGTCATCGACTATTAGAACTTTTGGTTTGTATGTGTTCATAATATTTAAACTTCATCAAAAGAATTAAGATAGATTTATATCCCGATGAAAAGTAGTTTGTCATTTCGACCCTGCCTTTGCCGGCAGGCAGGCGAAGGG
Source organism: uncultured Ignavibacteriales bacterium (assembly GCA_963706055.1). Taxonomy (GTDB): domain Bacteria; phylum Bacteroidota; class Ignavibacteria; order Ignavibacteriales; family Ignavibacteriaceae; genus IGN3. The sequence continues at coordinate 196,279 of CAVPND010000022.1, forward strand.
AGAAATCTGATTTTAAACTCAATAGGATTTCTCAGTCGAGGTCTCCTTCGAAATGACATTCAGAAGTTCAAAAACTCTATTTTCAAAATACGCTCAGTGTGACAACGATGAATTATTATTTCTTCAACTCAAAAAACGCTTCAAGCTTCTGAACAAACTCTTCAATGATTACAGGTTTATTTAAAAGTGCATCAGCCTTTATCCATTCTTTTTCTTCAGATGTTGATGCCCCGAATTTGAAACCTGTATCATAGGTTGCAGAAGTAAGAATAAAAACGGGAATGTTTTTTCCGTATTCATCTCTTTTAATTTTATAACAAAGTATAAAACCGGAATCATGTTCTTCCATAATTAAATCAACAACACAAGCATCAGGTTTTGACTTTTTGAAAACATCAAATCCTTCTTTGCCGCTGTTAGCTGTAATTACTTCATAACCTTTTGATTCAATTAATATTTTATTTTGTTCAAGAAGATCTAAATCATCATCTACTAAAAGTATTTTTTTCTTTGTATCCATTAAGCTTTCGCTCCTTAATTAACATCTATTGTTTGATGAATTTGTGTTTTGGGAAGCACTACTTTAAATGAAGTGCCTTTTCCAATCTCAGTTGTAAAACTAATGTTTCCTTTGTGCATTTTTACTATACCGTAAGAAATTGCAAGTCCAAGTCCCGTACCTTTACCAATACTTTTTGTTGTAAAAAATGGAGTGAACACTTTGCTCTGATTTTCTTTTGGTATTCCATTACCTGTATCGGAAATTTCTATTTTATAATTATGTGCATCAGCCGAAACAAATATTAGTAATTCTTTTATGATGCTTTCGCTCATTGCATCGCAGGCATTCTTAATAATGTTTATAAACACCTGCTTCAATTGTTCTTCATCACCGGTTATTCTATAATCACTTTCGATTATATCATATTTAAAATCTATTTGTCTGTAAACAGGATTTAATGTAAACGGTTTTAAAACTTCTCTGATCATTTCGGTTAAATCAAACTCTTTAAGGTTTAATTTTCCCTGTCGTGCAAAATTTAAAAGATTTGCAACAATGTTTTTACATCGATTAGCTTCTTCAACAATTAATTCTAAATCCTCTGTTTTCTGATCATCACTATAAATTTTTTCTAATTCTTTTTTAAGCATTGATGCGTAAAGTAAAATTGTGCCAAGCGGGTTGTTAATTTCGTGTGCAACTCCTGCAGCCAGCTGTCCAATTGATGCAAGTTTTTCTGCAACACGCAACTGCTCTTCTGTGTTACTTAAATTATCATAAGCACTTTTTAATTCATCCAGCAGGTACGGCAAACACATTTCTTTTTCCGCAAGGTCTTTCGCTATTGCCACAGCATACTCTCTGCAGGTTGGATAACCGCACGCCCCGCAGTTTAATTCATCTTTAGTTTCAAACTTTTTAGTCTGTGCAAGTATCTCTTTTATTTTTTCTTCGGATGGATATGGTCTTCTCTGATTATCAACCTTAAATGTTCTTTGCAGATTTAATTTTCTTGCATTGTAAAGATTGCTTTTCCAAACACGCTTATCTACATTATTAATTTTCTCATCTATATAATCAATTACTTTTTCCCGGCGAGCATAATAGTTTAAATGAGTATCAATAGCAGGACCGCTTATACATCCTTCACAAAATAATATATCAGTAAACTTTGCGTTTATATGATTATTTGCAATTTCATCAATTATATCTACAACTTTTCTTTTTCCTTCAACAACAATTATATCTTTTTCAAGTATGTCGCCGCTAACATCAATCGTTTTTATCAAGCCGCCGGCAAGCGGATATGCTTTTCCCATCATAGCATGTGGTTCATCAAAATCACTGTTTTCAAGTTCATTAATAATAATATTCTGTTCCTCAAACATTTGTTTTAGTTCGGTGAATGTTAAAACAGAATCAATTATTCCTGCAACATCATCATCTTCTGCTTCGTGTTTTTTTGCAACACAAGGACCAATAAAAACAATTTTTACATCATTGCCATCAGTTTCTTTTAAATATCTTCCAAGCGCTATCATTGGAGAAACGACCTGAGCAAGATTAGGTACTAAATCCACGTAATATTTTTGGATGAAGCTTACTACTGCGGGGCAAGCAGAACTTATAACTGTTTTATCGTTAGCAGCTTTGATTACATTCATATAATCATTTGAAATAAGATCAGCACCAAAAGCTGTTTCTATAACTTTTATAAATCCAAGTTTTCTTAAAGCTGTGGGAACTTTTTTATATACATCCGGAAAGGAAGCAGCAAACGATGGGGCTATTATGGCGATCGCACTTCCTGATTGAAGAATCTGATACGTGTCATCAATCTCAGAAAATATTTGTTTTGCATCCTGTGAGCAAACTTTAACACAATGTCCGCAAGCAATACATCTTTCTTCAATTACTTTTGCCTGTGCATCAATAACTCGTATAGCTGCAGCAGGACATTCTCTTATACAAGAGTAACATCTTTTACATCTATCGCTTATTGTGCTAACTATTGCGTGATTCATTATGCAAAATTACTTAATTAATATCATCTTCTTCGAATTAACAAATGAACCAGATTGTATTTTGTAAATGTAGACGCCACTTGCTAATGCGATTGCATTAAAGTTTACTTCGTACTTTCCTGCAACTTTTTCTTCATTAACCAAAGTTGCAACTTCGCTTCCAAGTATATCGTATATCTTTAAAGTTACAATTCCATCCTGTGGAATTTGGTAACGGATTATTGTGCTTGGGTTAAATGGGTTGGGATAGTTCTGCTCAAGCGTAAAATCCATTGGTGAGATTGCACCTCTAAAATTTCTTAAGATAAAATTTTGTTTTTCTAAAGTAACATTATCTCTCTGGATTTCTGAAAGAGCAAACTCAACATCTGCGTTTACCACACTAAAAAGTCTTAAATAATAATTGTCTGCTTCAATTCCATTGCAATCAATTAGATAGCTTGGATTAGCATATTCCTGCACATTAAACTTATTATAAGTTACATTATCAAATGTACCTACTACATTGTTGGTTGATGCATTAACTAGTTCGCATTTAAAATTCAAATTGAATTCATTGGTTAATAATGAATCAGCAAGGGTTTTATTAACAACATAGTAGAAGTTTGAGAAAATTAGTTCGCTTTGAGAGTTTAGATAAAAATTATTTGTTCTTGCAACTTCATTTAATTGGCTTACGCTGGTAATAGGCAGAGTATCATTTTTCTCAATAAATTTAATTGATTCATTGTTAAGCAGTACATCACCAATACTAAATAAAAACTCAATTCCATTTTTACCAATTACACCTGCTCTTCCATAGGTTAAATCGATCGAACCACTTGAATTTAATTTATCTAATAACTCAATAGAAAAATCATTTGTACAGTTACTTATTAAATAAGGTGCTGATGTAAGAGTATTAAAAACAGATGCTTTCAGATTTTCAAATGTACTGCCGTTACTTACAAGGGCATAAAGGCCATTTGTTGATAAGCTTTCTGTGGCATCGTAGGTTGTATCTGTTCTTCGTTTAACGTACTTAGTATAATTGCCATTCGTTTCAGACCAGGTTATTATTGCACCGTTAGTTGAGTTAAGTGATCCGCTTTGAACATATTTAACATTTGAACCAAAGTTTCTAGATGTACCCCAACTATCTTCACCAACTTTTAGTCTGGTCACAGTCTCATATCTTTTCAAACTGTAATCTTTTTCTTTAGCTATTGCTTTTTCAAGTGCTGCAATGTATATACCTTGCCAGGAAACTTGAACTTTATGGTTAGGACTATTATATGATACACTTACAGATGGATTTTGATTTATATTAAAACCACTATTTTCAGAAACGTCTCTGTACTGACAAAAACGTAATTCTTCATAATCTCTATAATCTGCATGTTTATATTTAATGATTGAAGTCCACTGCTGATAAACGATATGATGCTCATTTAAATTTTTATTACCAACAACCGAAGGATTTGAAGAATTCTGATCGGTTTCAGGAACATCGTGTTCAGAATAATTCCATTGCCATAACTGATTGTTTGAATTAAATGTTCTAATTCTATATTTAATACTACCGGTGGAACCCTTTTTGTAAATTATAAGACGTTGCATAGAGATTGAAGAAACAACCGGTTTTAAGACACCAAAATCAGACGGATTATTTGAAATTAAAAAAGTATTATCATCACTAAGATTTCCAGTTTGAGCATCAATTTCCAAGTAGTACAAATAAACTGCGTTACCATCTAAATATTCGAAGACAAGAGAAATTGTATTATTGTAATAATCTATCGATGGATTTTTTGCATTTAAAAATATTATTTCATCTTTCTGCCAGTTACCGTTAAAATTTGAGGTTAAGCTATAAGTGTAATAAATATTACCATTAGATTCATAAACTATATGGTAACGCCCATTATCAGTTCTAACTATTTTGCGCTGGCTTGTACTGCTTATGCCGCTTGTTGTGTTTGACATAAGCTGACCCTTTAATTTTGCTTTTACAACAGCATTGGGATCTTTAAACACAACACCTGTTTCTAGTAAATACTCGTCTTGAAACTGTGCTGTTGGCAAATTATTATTGTCTAATGAAGCTGACCAGTTTTCAAAATAAAATTTCCTGTTTTGTCCGTGTACGTTTATCGTTTGTTCTAATGGTACATTGGTTTTATAAAATGTTCCAGCCCAATTTGAACCTGGTCCACTCTGATCTAGAAACACTCCTTTATAAGTTTGTCCTAACTCAAATGGTGTAGTTGCATTTGGGTAAAACGGTGATGTTCTTTGTCTTGGATAAGCTTCTGTCATTCCACGGTTTCTTAACTGGTTTGCATAAAGAACGTCTTGATAATCTATAAACCACGGGTCTTTAAATTCTATAACACCACCTGTTGCAGTTGTGCCCTCTAAGCTGGTTTTTATGGTTACACCTGTGTCGGTGGGAATAAAATTTGAGAGCAGTAGATTTGTTGTAGGTAGTATATCAAAAGGACGATGATTCTTAACATTATTAAAATCACTATTCCAGTTATTATACTTCTGGCCAGTATAAATAGATTGATCACCCAAAATTGTTTGCTGGGAGTAAAGTGAAAATGGGAAAGGTGTGTTTGGAATAAAAGAATTACTCCAATTGCTTCCTTCCCATTTCTTTAATGTTCCAACCCGATCTCCTGTGCTTAACTTTTGATCGATATACACAGTTTTGCTTTGCGGTATTATTTCAATGAATAAACCAACAATTATTAAATAGGTTAAAATTATTTTAGTTCTCATTTTTATATCCCCTTAGATATAATTAAAAAATAGTTAGTTATTTGCACAATAAGCTATTTAAAGACATTCATATTAATCTCTCATTTCTGATCTATCTTGAACCTATCGTTATAACAGCCATTGGATTGTTTTGACCGACAGCTATTATTTTGTTACCGCTTATACTACAGCCATAATAATTACCTGAAAGCAATTGTGTGTTTTCAATAAAACTTTTCCAGCTATAACCATTAAAATGAATTACTTCTCCCGCGCCACCTGTAGCAAGTATATCATTTATTTCTTGACCCCGAATTCTAAATATTGTATATGAAGAAATTGAATATATATCGTTTTTCCAGAATCTTTCATTCAAGTTATGTTTTTGATAGATGCCGCTAAGAGCTATATAATAATTTTCCCCGCCATTTAACCATAATGTCCCTAGTGGCCAGTTAACACTATCAGAGTTTATTTTTTGTATTGAATTGTTAGACTGAATTTTAAGTATAATATTATCATATCCCGCAAGAATGTTACCTCCAACAGCTAAAATCTCCCACTGCCCTGTCTTTTCATTATAATCTCCCCAGATGTCGTTTATGTTTAAGGTTGTGTTGCTTTCTATCCTCTGCCAGATTGTGCCATTGTAAAAAGCCATATTTCCGTTAGTGCCTACTATGAATAAATTATTACTGCTACTGCCCCAGATTTTATTTACTAAGGATGGAAATACGGAAGAAGTTGAGATTGAATAAAATTCTGTACCATCCCAATGGATCATGCTTCCAATGCCAAACCAAATATCATTCTCGTTAAATGCAAATATTGCTTTAATTGGTTCATACGAGGGTTGACCATTAAAATAAAATGGGATTCTCTTTAGCTCCCACTGGATTCCATCCCAATGAACAGCGTTATATTTTGTGTAACCAAGTGAGTTTGTATCTGCTATCCATATCTCACCAACAGCCCAAATATTATTTTCATTTATTATGGCAACATCATAAAGCACACTGCTGCCTATGGCTCCGCCAAAGGTTATAGTCTCAAATGTAAAGTTGTGGCTGGTGGTATCCATTGTGGTTACTGGCAGTAAGTTGGTCGTTGGTTGTGGGTTGTCGGTAGTTTTTAGAAAAGCTTTAAATTTATAGTTTTGGTTTGGTAAAAGAGAATCGATGTGGAGTAGAGAGTCCTTAGTATTTAGTATAAAGACTTGCGAAAGAGAATCGCCTGAAGGATTAAATTGCTTTAATGTTAACTCTGCAGGTAATTCTAAATTTTTTGTTGTTAGTTGCAACCAGGATTCTGTACAATGTGCATCATCAAGTTCTAAAGATATAGTTGGCTGCACTACTGGCGGTGGATAAGGCGGTTCTGTTGTGTTACAACTGATAATCCAAGAACTAAAAAAGAGAAGGTATATATTTAATAATAATTTCATATTTCTACTCTTGCTTACATCTATCGCTTATTGTGCTAACTATTGCGTGATTCATTATGCTCTTAGAATAGTCATTCCGAACGAAGTGAGGAATCTGCAATATCATACAGATTCTTCGTCCCGATAAACCTATCTACCGACAGGCAGGATCGGGACTCAGAATGACATTCTCTTATTAGTTTTTAAAAATTTTCTTCTTATCAAAATATTCTGTATGAAGAATCTCGTGCGCTTTATGTGAATTTGGTTCACCAAAAAATTCTTTGTACAAAGTTTTTACAGATTCATTATCGTGTGATCTTCTGGTCTTTGCATTTTCATCAATCTTGTAAAGCACTTTAATACGTTTCATTACCTTTTCAGGTTTTTGATGAATCGGCTGACCGCCGCCGTTTATACATCCGCCGGGGCAAGCCATTACTTCTATAAAATGATGTTTGGATGTTCCGTTTTGCACCTGATCAAGAATCGGATCAACATTTCCAATTCCGTTTACAACTGCAATGTTCACATCAAGATCACCAATTTTTATTGTTGCTTCTTTAACTCCAGCCATTCCTCGTATTTCTTCAAACTCAACATTCTCAAGTTCTGTTCCTGTCATTTTAAAGTATGCTGTACGTAAAGCAGCTTCCATAACTCCGCCGCTTGTTCCAAATATTGCAGCCGCACCTGTTGATTCACCAAGCGGATTATCAAATTCACTTTCCGGTAAATCATTAAAATCAATTCCTGCAATCTTAAAAAATCTTACAAGTTCTCTTGTTGTTAAAACTGCATCAACATCCGCCATTGCGTGTTCAGAAAGTTCTGCACGATTTGATTCATACTTTTTAACTGTGCATGGCATAATTGAAACAACATAAATATCGCTTGGATCAATTCCCATTTTCTTTGCGTAATAAGTTTTTAAAACTGCGCCTTCCATTTCGTGCGGAGATTTGCAAGATGAAACGTGATCTAAAACTTCCGGTCTGTTCATCTCAACATATTTTACCCAGCCAGGACAGCAGCTTGTAAACATTGGCAAGCTTCCGCCATTTTGAACTCTGTTAATCAACTCAGTTGCTTCTTCCATAATTGTAAGATCAGCAGCAAAGTTTGTATCGAACACTTTCTTAAATCCTAATCTTCTTAAACCTGTTACGAGCAGCCCGGTAACATCTGTTCCAAGCGGCATATTATACTCTTCACCAAGTGAAGCACGAACTGCCGGGGCAACCTGAACGATACAATATTTTTTTCTGTTGTAGATTGCATTTGCAACTTCTTTAACTGCACTCTTTTCGCGCAAAGCAGCAGTTGGACAAACAATAATACACTGTCCGCATAAAATACAATCACTAACATTTAATCCTTTATTATAAGGTGTAGTAACGATTGAAGTGAATCCTCGTTTTGTAAAATCAATTGCGCCAACTTTTTGTACTTCGTGGCAAACGCGAACACATCTTCCGCAAAGAATACATTTAGCAGGATCACGTTCCATTGAAGCACTTGAAATATCTATTGCGTGTGATTTTGTTTCACCAACATATCGATGTTCACGGATTCCATATTGGTCTGATAAATCCTGAAGCTCGCAATTTTTATTACGCACACAAATCAAACAATCCTGCGGATGATTTTCTACAAGAAGTTCTACAATTGTTTTTCTTGCTTTGCGCACTCTTGGTGAATCTGTTGTAACAACCAATCCTTCAGAAACAGGATAAGCACACGAAGGTGTTAATCCTCTAAATCCTTCAACTTCAACAGCGCAAATTCTGCATGCACCCGTTGGATCTAAATTTTTTAAATGACAAAGTGTTGGGATTGATATTCCTACTGATTTAGCAGCATCAAGAATTGTCATTCCAGCTTCTGCATTTACTTTTATTCCATTTATTGTTAACTGAACCATAAAAACTTCGATATTCCAGAATTTCATTTTTTCTATGTCAGACTGAGCCTGTCGAAGTTGACAATTTTTTTCACTATTTCACAAATTCCGGGCAACAAATCATTTTTTTATTATTGTCATTTCGAAGGAGTCATTCGACTGAGAAATCTGTAACAACATAATAATCAGATTTCTCCCTCCGGTCGAAATGACAAATTTTTGTTTCCATTCAACCCCGACCTAAAGATCGGGGCAATAAAAATATTTATGAACTAATTAATATCATTTAGTAACTAATTAATTATCGCTTCAGCGCGGCAGACTTCATAACACATTCCGCACTTAACACATTTCTCATCCAATATGTAATGTGCCTGTCCTTTTTCACCAACGATTGCATCAACTGCACATTTCTTTACACACAATCCGCAGCCTGAACAAATTTCATTATCAATTGCAAATGTTAATAGTTCCTTACAAACACCTGAAGAACATTTTCTATCGTATAAATGCTCATCGTATTCATTGCGGAAATATCTTAATCCAGATAAAACAGGATTTGGTGCTGATTGTCCTAATCCGCAAAGCGAAGTATCTTTAATTACATCAGCTAATCTTTGTAAGTGAATCATTCCCTTAAATCTTTGCAACTGATCAAGTTTGGTTCCATCATTGCCGTAACGTTTTGGAATGCGTTCAATTATTTCAAGCATTCGTTTTGTTCCTTCACGACAAGGAACGCACTTACCGCAGCTTTCTTCCTGAATAAATGTTAAGAAATATTTTGCAACATCAACCATACAGGTTTCTTCATCCATCACAACAAATCCGCCCGATCCCATCATCGCGCCAACTTCTTTAAGTGATTCATAATCAACAGGTGTATCAATTACGCTGTCGGGTAAACATCCGCCTGATGGTCCGCCAATCTGAACAGCTTTAAATTCTTTTTTATCGGGAATGCCACCGCCAATTTTAAAAACGACATCGCGTAAAGTTGTTCCCATCGGAACTTCAACTAATCCTGTGTTCTTAACATTACCGCTTAATGCAAAAACTTTTGTTCCTTTGGATTTTGCTGTTCCTATTGAAGCAAACTTTTGCGCGCCCATCATAATTAACAGGCGGAACGTTTGCATAGGTTTCAACATTATTAATTACTGTTGGTTTGCCAAACAATCCTGCATCTGTTGGATAAGGCGGACGAGGTTTTGGCATTCCGCGTTTACCTTCAATCGAACCGATTAGGGCAGTTTCTTCACCACAAACAAAAGCTCCGGCACCTTTTTTAATTTTTATGTGAAGTGAAAATCCGCTCTGTAAAATATTATCACCAAGGATTCCATATTCCTCACATTTTGCAATTGAGTTTAAAAGTCTTTCAATCGCAAGTGGATATTCGGCACGGCAATAAATGTATGCAACACTTGCACCGATGGCATAAGCCGCTATCATCATTCCTTCAATAACTCTGTAAGGATCGCTTTCTAAAAGTGATCTATCCATAAACGCTCCGGGATCACCTTCATCGGCATTGCATATTAAATATTTTTGTTCTGACTGCTGTTTAAGTGCGAGTTCCCATTTCTTTCCTGTTGGAAATCCACCGCCGCCGCGACCTCTTAATCCAGCATCCAAAACTTCTTTAACAACTTCTTCAGGTTTCATCAATCTTAAAACTTTATCAAAAGCTTTAAATCCGCCGTTAGCCAAGTATGCATCAATAGAATCAGGATTAACAACACCGCAATTTGCAAGTACAATTTTCTGTTGATGCTCAAAGAACGGAACTTCTTTTAAGCTAATAACACCGTTTGATTTTCCATGGCTGCCAAGAATTTTTTCTTTGTAATACTTCTTTATCAACTAGTGTTGTTTTGATTAATCTTGCAACATCTTTAACTGTAACTTCCTGGTAAGATATTCTGTCTTTACCGGGAAGTTTAATATCAACGATCGGTTCAACAGCGCAGTAACCTATACAGCCTGTTCCTTCAATTGTTGCTTCAATGTTTAATTTTTTCAATTCAGCTTCAATAGCTTCTTTAACTTTTGCAGCACCTGATGCAAGTCCGCAAGTTCCCATTCCAATTATGATAATTGGTTTATCGTGCTCTTCGTATTTTAGGCGTTTACGTAAAGATGTAATTTCGTGTTCACAATTTTCATCGTGATGGCAAAGTGGACCTTCAGTACAGCATTGAATAAAATGTTCGCATGGTTTATCTGTTGTGTGCCAGCATTTTTCGCAGCACAGTTGATTAAAATCTTTCATTTTATTTCCTCAGCAGTCTCAGTTTTTTTAACTGTCTGATATTTCTTTAAAATTTTTGGAATATCTTTTACAGAAATTCTTCCGTGATAATCATCGTTAACCAGTATTACAGGAGCGATTGAGCAAGCTCCGATACAGTTAACAACTTCAAGAGTAAATTTTTTGTCTCGTGTAGTTTGTCCTGCCAATACTCCAAGCTCAGATTCGAGAGCAAAAAGAATATTAGCAGAATTTTTTACGTGGCAAGCTGTTCCTCGGCAAACACGAATTATGTTTTCACCAAGCGGAGTTAAGCGGAATTGATTATAAAAAGTTGCCACACCATAAACACGGCTAAGCGGTACTTTTACAAAATTAGAAATATCTCTTAAAGCATTTTCGGGTAAATAACCATAAATGTTTTGTACGTCCTGTAGAAGTGGAATTAAAGAGCTTCTGTCATTCGGTTGATAATTTTCAAATATTTTATTGTGCATTTTTTCCTCAAGTAATTCTGTATAGTCGCTATGCTTGTGCATGCAAAATGCCAGATTTACTTAATTAAAAAGTGCTTTTAAGCATTATTTTCAAATAAATAAATAATAATTAGCAATTAACTTTTCTTGCTTTTGAGAAGTGATTTATTGAATGATGGAAATGATAATAAATATTAAAATATAAAAATTATTCAAAAATACTTGATCATTATATAGTTTTTGAATAAGTTAAAGTTACTACAAATGATATTGAGCGGATATCGAATATAAATTTCATTTCATACATCAATTATTAGGAGGTTCTATGAATAAACTACTTACCATTTTATTGGCGGTAACTCTACTGTTCGGGGTAGAAATTTCTGCTCAGTCGATAACTGTCGGCGTTGGCCAATTTGTGACGGCTTCAAATACTTATGGTCCTATGAGATCTAATACTACTGCAGATCATTGTAACAGACACGCATATATTTACCCGGCATCTTTGCTAACAGGTCTTAATCATGGCGCAAACATCAGCAGCATTGAGTTTAATAAAAACAATGCTAATGATATGATTGGTGGAGAAACATTTAAAATTTATATAAAAAATTCTGCCACTACAGAATGGCCAGCGGGAGCACTGGATTGGACAACTGCAATTACGGGCGCTATACTGGTTTATGATGGTGCACCTCAAACTGTTGTAGCCGGTGATGTTGGCTTTAAAAAGTTTCTATTCTCATCTCCGTTTACGTTTGATACTACTAACGGACACAGTCTGGCAATATTAGTTGAGTACTACCAGCCTACAGCCCAGCCGGTTGCACTTCAATGGAGATATGATAATGCAGCAGGGGTTCCCGGTTATACATTAAACCAGACTAAATATATAAGTGGTACCGGTGTTCCAACAAACTCATTGACTACTTCAAACGAACGTCATCCACAGTTAAAAATCAATATTCCGTCCGCTGTTAATATGGAAGCAACAGCCGTTCTTCAGCCTAGTACAAGTTCAACATTGTATGGAAGTTCGGCGGTTGAAGCAAGATATACTAATACTGGTTTAAATACCATCGCGTCCGGAACAGCAGAAGTTAAAATATTTGATCCGGGTATGAGTCTGGTTTATACAGGAACTCAGGCATTTGGATCAGTTCAATCAAATAACTATGTAGATGTTACTTTTTCTCAGACTTTTACACCATCTACATCAGGAATTTATACAATTCAGTCCGTTGTTACTGCCCCGGGCGATCTTTTTTCAGGCGATGATACATTATCTACTACTTTAAACGTTGTAGTACCAACCTCTCCTGTTGTTATTTGTTATAGCAGAGCTACAGCAAATGAAAGATCAAATATTGATAGTGTTCTGCTAGCATTAGCCACTTTTAATTTCACATCATTTGATACACTTAACAGGGATTTCGGAACCCCAGAACTAACACATTGGCAAACAGTAATATGGTGTGAAGAAGGATCAATTTTAGCTCCAGAGATTCTGGCGTTAGAAACCTTTCTTGATGGCGGAACAGCCGGACTTCAAAAATCATTAATTATTGCCGGTGATGATATTGGATATTTCCATGGCAGATTAGCTTCAACTACATTTGATTCAGTTTTTTACAGCGGCTACCTTCATGCATTATATTTTGCTGACGATGGAAATGGTACAGCGGATCAAAGCAGAATATGCGGTGTTGCTGTTAATCCGGGTCTTTGTGATTCTATAACTTCCTCATTTCCTGATGGTATAGGAATAGTGAATGGCAGCTTTGTGGCATATCGGTTTGACGATCTTCCTGCAACAAGCGACACTGTAATAAGCGTTGCTTTTGATGGTACTACATATAATGTGCTCTACCATGCTTTTGAATTTAGAGAAATCGTTATACCGGTTACTGAAGATGTTAGCCAAATTATGTTAGGTTCATTAAACTGGATAGTAAGTGCTGGAGGATCTATTCCGGTAGAACTAACATCATTTACTTCTGTAGTCAGGGATAATGATGTAACTTTAAACTGGAAGACTGCAACTGAAACTAATAACAGTAGTTTTGTAGTTGAAAGAAAGTCAGATCAAAAAAGTGAATTTACCCAGATTGCAAATGTACCCGGAAGAGGCACTACTACTCAACCTGTAAGTTATTCATATACTGATGCTGATCTAACTGCAGGAACATATACTTACAGACTAAAACAAATCGATTTGGACGGAACATTTGAATATATTGGTACTATTGAAGTAGAAGTTGTACCTCCAAAAGTATTTGCTCTGGAACAGAATTATCCGAATCCATTTAACCCAACGACTACAATTAAATACTCTGTTCCTGTTAAAGGATTTGTGAATATGAGTATCTTTAATGTATTAGGAGAGAAGGTTACAGATTTAATTAATAAAGAAGTGGAAGCTGGTTCTTACGAACTAAACTTTAATGCTTCAAACTTGTCTAGTGGTGTTTACTTCTATAAACTAGAAGCCGGTAATTTTACATCAATCAAAAAGATGATGCTGATTAAATAATACCACTCATTGAACAACAAAAAAGCCAGACGATTGTCTGGCTTTTTTTATTAGTTTACTTTTTATTTTTTGTCTTATCCCATTCAGTAAGCGCTTCCGGAAAAGGAACAAGTGCGCGTGGTATTGCTCCGTGCATGTAGGATGTTATTACTCCATATGTTACAACCGGAACATCCATAAGTTTAGCTTCGTTAATTCGGGTTTGCATTGCTCGATGAGTCAACAAACATCCTCCGCAATGTACAATAAGTTTATATTCTGATAAATTATTAGGAAGATCATTACCTTGAATTATATCAACATGCAATTGTTTTTTTGTATAACTGCGTAACCAACTTGGAATTTTCACTGTACCAATGTCATCTTCCTGAGAGTGATGTGAACACACTTCGGCAATTAAAATTTTGTCCCCATTTTTTAATCCTTCAATTTTTCGAAGTCCATTGATAAACAATGGCAGATCTCCCCTGTGTCTTGCAATCAACAAAGAAAAAGTTGTAAGTTTTATTTTTTCAGGAATATCCTCAGAAATGCGGGTTAAAGAATTACTATCAATAATTACTAAATCAGGATATGATTTTAACTCATTTAATGTTGCTGCAAGCTCTTTTTCCCGACATACAATTACAACCGCATTTTCATCAAGTGATTCACGAATCATATGAACTTGTGATAATATTAATTTTCTTTTTGGCAGAGTATTATCAACCGGTATTACCATCACTACCAGATCACCTGAAGAAACAATATCATTAATAAGCGGCGGTTCGTCTTCTACCGGCAAGAGACGGATTATTCTTCTTTTAATTTCTTCTATCCCTGCTTTCTCTTTGCAGGATACTTCAAAGTGCGTCATCCTAAGTTCCTTTAGCTCTTCTAATAATATAGGGTTTACACCAAACTCAATTTTATTTACAGCAACTATGTAATTAATTTGAAGTTTATCAAGATATGCAAACAGTTCAAGTTCCTTGCTTTGTAAAGTTTCCCTGGCATCAAGCACAACTAAGGCAAAATCTGATGATGATAAAATTTTTATGGTTTCTGTTATTCGCCGTCTTCCAAGTTCTCCTTCATCATCTATTCCAGCTGTATCAACAATGACAACAGGACCGTAAGGTAGAAGTTCATATTTTGTGCTTACAGAATCAGTTGTTGTTCCTGCTACATCGGATACGCTGGAAATATTCTGATTAAGCAAAGAATTTACAAGCAAAGATTTGCCAACATTTCTTCTACCAACAATGGCTATATGGGGGCGGTTTGAATTGACAATCATAATTGAATTAAAACTTTCTACAACTACTAAACTTGTAAGAGACTGTACGTGTAATTCATCCGTGTTGTCATTCCCACGAAAGTGGGAATCCATTTTGCTAGGATGTACTGATTCCCGCTTACGCGAGAATGACAATTGAATAATAATACAACCTCACATTCTTCCCTGAAAAAGTTAAAGGTCAAAAAATGTTCCATACAATAAATCAGCTTAAATAGATGATAAGTTTGTTTTTATTTATGAATATTATTTCACAATTGTTAAGTAATACCAAGATCAAAAAATCATTTCTCGTATTTAGGAATTAGGATGGTTGGCAGTGTTACAAAATTGTGATCTTTGCAGCAAACTAGATTTACCACAAAGATCACTTAAAACATTAATTTCTTATTTTAAATCGAAGACTTTAACATCAACAACATCACTAAAGCCATTAAGCTCAGGGTAGTACATTAAGTACCCTTGCGCAGGCATAATTTTGTAATCACCTGGAATTTGTGCTTTTATGATGTAAGAAAATTCCATTTTTTTCTGGCAGCTTGTTACGAAGAATGCAACCTTTTCATCACGATACTCACGATCTGCGTAGTGCCAGCGCCAAGGCATATAATCGTAATAATAATTATAGTTTGATTGATAATTGTTTTCGCCATCAATAAAATATTTATCCATATCTTTTACAACCTCAAAACCTGAAGGGAGCATATCCTCAAGAATAAAGTAATCAAGATTCTCGGACTTTGATTCCACAAAAGTTTTTACAAAAACATCCTGTCCACTTGTTACAGTTCCATCAAATTTTTTCTTATAATAAATAATGCGTCCGTCTTTCTCTCCTGTTTCAAGCACATAATATTCTCTGCGGATTTTAAAACCATTATCGCGCTTTATATCAGAAAGATTTTCTGTAAAGAATTCGTTAATGCCGGAGAAATACAATTTACCGTTACCGGATTTTTCAATTCGGATAACATTCTTTCCTTTTTTCAAATCAGTGTTTACAAACTTGAATGTTTGTGCTTCTTTATAAATATCAGATTTATCAAAATCCTTTTGTGCAACTTCGGATCCGTTGAGAAATACTTTAACAGAATAATTTGGATCAAGTTCTTTTGTGATTTTTAAATAATCAGTTAATGCAAACAAGACGACAGAAGTTTCCTGAGTTGATCGCCACGAATAGCCCTGTTTCTTTTTCATCAGCCAGTTTATCGCTTTCCCAATCAAATCGGAATTTCCATCAACATTTAGCAAAGCCTTAACAGCAAAAGCTGTTCCCTGCACATTGTCATTCTGCCATCTGTAATGCCATTCTTCTCCGCCCCAGAAAGCAAATGATTTTTCCTCATTAACCTGCTTCTTTAACTTTGCAGCAACATCTTTAGCTTTTTGAGTTTCACCCATATTATTTAATGTTATCGCAATTAAAGAAAGCGGATAAGAATTTAAATCTTTACGAAGCAGAATATTTATAATCTCAATGTAATTTTTCTTATCGTAATTTTGATTTTTTACTGCTGTACTAAGCGAGTAAAGCATATAAGCCAAAGTTGTTTCATCAGCATCCGGCTTAGCATTTGTAATCTGATTTTTTAGATTGTTAATACCGTTGTAATAAATGTTTTCATTTATATCGTAACCGGCTTCGCGAGCTAAACTCATTCCATAAATAACATATGCAGTCATATACGGATGAGTTTGATCATTTGTCCACCAGCCCCAGCCGCCATCGGAATGTTGAAAATCATATAATCTTTTTAGCCCTGCTTCAACATATTTGGGTAGCTCTTCAATCGTTTGTGATTTTAATGGAGCATTAATTGATTTAAATGTATTTGCAACAATTATTGTGGGCAGAAATCTGCTCATTGTCTGCTCAACACATCCGTAAGGATAACCAGCCAGGTCATCGAGTGATTTCAGAATAGTTCCGGCTAAAGATGGATTTAGTGTAAATGAAAAACTTGCGCTTCGCAAATCAACATCTTTTGGAATTAAAAATTCTAAATATTCATTTATATTTCTGTCAGAATAATCTGCAACTAAAGGTTCAATTATCTTAACACCGTTTGGTATAATTTGAACTTTAACTTCCATTGCATCAGATTCTTCATTTGTTAATGCTGATGCTTTTAAGGTTGCATCACCGGTTGGATAATCAACTTTAACTTTCCAATCAATTCTTAATTCAGAGTTTGCCGGAATTTCAATCTCATAACTTTTCCTTGATGTGAATTTTGAATTTTCAAATCCTTTTGAGTTAATCTTTGAACCGATGAGTTTCAACTTATCAGCACTAAATTCAATCTTAGTCGTTTTTGCAGCTGATAAATAATTATGAACGATTGTAGAAATTACAACTTCATCGTCCTGCCTTAAGAAACGCGGGGTTTCCATTCGCACAAGTAAATCTTTTCTGCTGATGAATTTGTTTACTTTTTGTCCTACATCGGTTTGCTTTGTAATGCCGCGAACAGTTGTCCGCCAGGTTGTTAAATTATCCGGAATCTTAAACTCAACTTGTGCTTTTCCCTTTTCATCAGTTACAACATGAGCTTTCCAGATTAAAGCATCAACAAAATTTGTGCGAACATCTGCCTGCACGTAAGCTGATTTATCTTTAGATTCTTTTTTCATCATCAGGCCATCTGCCATAACATTTGGTGCTGCCATATTACGAGTATCCATTCCACTAGCATCAAGTTCAGCGCTTTCAAATACTACATCGCCTCGTTGATTACCTCCAATTCCCTGGGCAATCATTTCTTCCAGTTTTTCTTTTTGATTTTCCTTAATAGTGAAATTGTATTTGTTTTCACCATTAATTTTAACATCATCAATCAAAAGCATTCCGCCCATTCCGGCAGAAATAAATAATTGATAATTTCCGGTCGCAACATTTTCGATCCTATAATTTCCAAGCGAATCAACTTTTGATGTGTAGTAATTTCTTTCTCCCGTTAAAATCACAAACAAACCATCCGGAATTAGTTCCTCCCTCTCAATTGTAATTTTACCATAAAGTTTATTTTTATACTTTGTATTATCTTTTTTGTAAGAGAAATAATTTTTATCAATATAAGTTGCATCACGACTTGAAGAACTAAAATAAGCTGATTGCAATGAATTGTACGTCGGCAGATAAGAATATTGCGGTGAATAGAAAAAAGTTTCTATCGGCTGAGTTTCATCTTCTTTAATTGCGTAAATGCTTTCATCAATAATTCCAAAACTTACTTCAGTGTTTTTAACGGGGTTGCCGAGAAAATCTTTAACAACAATTTCATAGTTTGCTAAATCGCCCGGTTTGTATATTTCTTTGGATGATGTGAGCGAGATTTTTAAAAATTTATCTACTGCTAAAACTCCAACAAGCTTTGCAGTTTGATGAAGCATTCTATCTTTTATAAAACTAATTGAAATATTAAAACTTGGTGAAAACTTATCTGTAAGCTTTTCACGTATTTCAAAACTATTGTTTTCGGGTTTTAACTTTTTGTAAGATAAAATTCTGTCAGTTTCATAAGTAAGCAGTAATTCCTGATTATTATCCGGAAGAAAAACATACGCTATTAACGAATCACCTTTTTCGTATGAATCTTTATCCGTTATAATTTCCAATCCGGCGTTTGTTCTTTGATAATAGTAATTGTTATAATCTCCAACGTAGAAAGAACTTGAGGTTTCTATTTCTCGTTCTTTTTCATCAAAGGCAATTACGCGATAATTAAAATATCCCGTTACATCTTTCTTTGGATTAAATGTAACAACTGCTGAGCCTGCTGCATTTGTTTTTGCGAATAGTGTATCGCTCATCGATTTCATTCGCATACTTTTAGGATCATCGGGATAATTAATTATAACTCTAAAATCTGTTTGCACGGGTTTATCGGAAAAATCTGATGCATTTACTTTTAGCTTTACATCTTTACCCTGCTGAAAGAAATATTTATCCGGTGAGGTGGAAATTGTAAAAGCACCGCGCGTAACAAAAGCCTGAGTTGAACCATTTGTTGCTCTTCGAGATGCGTCTGTAACTTCAGCGGAGATTATGTATTGATAATCGTAATTTTTATCAGTTTCGATTTTATAACTAAACTCAAATTTGCCCTCTTCATTTAAGGTTCCGGATTCCTGATGAATCATTTCCTGCTGACCGCGATAATATCTATCATTATAAAATCCTTTGTAAAACCAGGACCACTCGCTAAAATACCACCAGGGGCGCCAGTAATTTTGTTTGTAAATACTAACTTGAACAGTTGCATTTTTTACAGGCGAGCCAAAATAATAATCTGCTGAAACTGTGGCGGCTATTTTATCGCCGTTTGCATACTGAGTGTTATCAGTTGTAACGTTTACTTTGTATTCTGGTTTTTTGTATTCTTCAACAGAAAAAGAACCGTAATAACTTTGCCCATCTTTTGTAAGATAGATTGAATAAATTCCCAAATCGGCTTCAGCCTCTAAATCAAAACTTGCGGAAAGCGATCCAAATTCATTTGTTTCAGCTTCACCTGTATATACTTCTTTATTCTTCGGTGATTTAACTGAGATTCCAATTTTAGCATTGGGAACATTTAATATTTCATTTCCTTTTTTGTTCCGGAAGATTGCTTTAAAGTTTACTTCTTGCCCGGGTCTGTAAACCGGCTGCTGGGTGTAAATGTACGCGGTTAGATATTCATTCTGATTCCGATTAAAATAAAAATATGGATCACTTAAAATTATTTCATCACCAGTATACCCGTAAAGCTGCATGTAGGTGTTTTCAACTCCCTTAATATCTGACAAACTGGCAAAAAGTAATCCATCTTTATCAGAATTCTTTGTTCCTAGAACTTTTCCATTCTGATAGAAATCAAATCTCGCCTTTTTAACAAACTCTCCGGTTTTAGCCTTAGCAATAAAAGCCAGAATTTCTTTTTGATTATTTTTATAAACCATCGCATAATTAGTTACCACAATTGCGCAGTAGCCTACTTTGTCCTTTCGGATTGCCTGAACGATGTATATACCCGGTTCATCAATTTTGCCAATCGTAACTTCACCATTGAAGTTGTTTTTTGCGGAAAGGTTAAATTCCCATTCTTTAACAAAAGTGGTGTAATTTAACAGCAAGGCTTTATCTTTTCCCCAGATATCAAAAGCATATCTGCTGTTATTTTGATCTAGCAGAGAGAAAAATGTGACAGGTTCATCTATCTTCAGAAGTTTGAATGAAAATTTCTTTGTGCTCGGTCCATATGAGTAGAGGTTTAGCTTAGCAAGATCTCCGGGCGCAAATGTTGTGTAGTTCGAAAGATAGAAGTTATCGTTTTCATCCACCAAAGACATTTGGGTAGAGCCTCCAATAAAAAAAGATGTAACAAAAACTGCAATTAGGAAAATTATTCCCTTTTTCTGGATCGATTTCATATTTTTCTCCGATTTTAGAGCCTTATACAAACTTAATTAATAAAAGTGCCAAAGCCTCGATTATAAATATCAGATCAAACAGGGTCAGCTAAACTTAAAAATACCTACCATATGTCAAAATTCGACTTTAATACCATTATAGTCGAATGATTGGGGGTGTGTGATTCAAGACCCGCAGAGCAAATTAACTCTTGGATCGTCCAAAGGCTCGGATTAAATTTGTATCAGCAATCCGATATGTTTCATAATAAAGAGGTCTTATTGAGATCATTAGTAAAGATATTTTTTGTTCTTGTTTTAGTTGCTCTGGTTGGTTTTACTGTAATAGTAAACGAAGATAAAATAGTTGAGCCAGTTGTAACTGAAGATTTAGGTTCGGTTGAGGAAGCAGTTGTAACTGCTGATCGTTCTTTGGTTGAGTTTGTGGATAAAGGAAACATGAAAGCCTCCTGGTATGGTCCGGGTTTTCATGGAAGATTGACTGCAAATGGAGAAATTTACGATCAAATGTCATTTACAGCAGCTCATAAATCATTAAAATTTGGTACATTATTAAAGATTACTAATCCCAGAAACAATAAATCCGTAGTTATTAGGATCAACGACAGAGGTCCTTATATAACCGGTAGAGATCTTGATCTTTCAAAAGCAGCAGCTCTTGAACTTGGAATGGTTAGAAGAGGAGTTGCAAAAATAAAGGTTGAAGAAATCAAAATTGCTGGATTAGATAACCAATCGATAAATTGATATAACAGCGAACTATCCCACATTTAAGCCCGGAAATACCCGGGTTTTTCTTTTTAAAGGATAATTTAACTCTTAACTTAGATTAAAATTGAATTACTTTCGTCCTTATCCTATTTTAGCAGAGCAAATATGAACAAATAATATAAATCATCTAATAAACGGAGCTATAATGTTAAGTAAAATAAAAGAATTGTTAGGCAGCGAAGCTGATTCCCTGTTATCCTACAAAGCAAAATTTCCTAAAGAACAACTGCATTTACCGGGACCGGATTTCGTTGATAGAATCTTTGCCCAATCCGATAGAAGTATAAATGTTTTAAAAAATCTAGAGTGGATATTTCAGACTGGTAGACTTGCCGGGACTGGTTATGTTTCAATTCTTCCTGTAGATCAAGGAATTGAACACAGCGCAGGGGCATCATTTGCACCAAACCCGGTTTATTTTGATCCTGAAAATATTGTAAAACTAGCTATTGAAGGCGGATGCAATGCAGTTGCTTCGACTCTTGGGGTGTTAGGGATGACTGCAAGAAAATATGCACACAAAATTCCTTATATTTTAAAAATTAACCACAATGAGCTTCTAACATATCCAAACAAATACGATCAAATAATGTTTGCTAACGTTGAACAGGCTCACGATATGGGTGCAGCGGCAGTTGGCGCAACAATATATTTTGGATCTGAAGAGAGTAATAATCAGATCATTGAAGTTAGTGAAGCATTCCAATATGCACACGAACTTGGAATGGCTACAATTTTATGGTGCTACTTAAGAAACAATGCTTTCAAATCTGATAAAGATTACCACGTTTCTGCCGATCTAACAGGTCAGGCAAATCATCTTGGTGTTACAATTCAGGCTGATATTATCAAACAAAAACTTCCTGAAAATAACGGCGGTTACAATTCAATTAAAGGATTCGGTAAAACTCATAAAAAAGTTTACACGGATTTATCTACAGATCATCCTATTGATTTAACACGTTACCAGGTAATTAATAATTATATGGGTCGCGCAGGACTTATAAACAGCGGCGGCGCTTCCGGTGAAAACGATTTTGCTGAAGCAGCTAAAACAGCTGTCATAAATAAACGTGCTGGCGGAATGGGATTAATTTCAGGTCGTAAAGCTTTCCAACGTCCAATGGCGGATGGTGTTAAGTTATTAAATCTTATTCAGGATGTTTATGCTGAAAAGGAAATAACAATAGCTTAAACCAGTTTAATCTTTTAATTAAAAAGGCGAGTTATTAACTCGCCTTTTTTGTTTCAAACAATCTTCAGTATCTCGCCTATATCGCCCACTATAAAATCAGGCTTTTCTATTTCTAACAATTCTTTTGTTCTGTAGCCGTATAAAACTCCGCACGTAAAAGAGCCTGCATTTTTACCACATTGAATATCCATTTCAGTATCTCCAACCATTAAAGTGTTTTTTAAATCAACATTTAATTCTTTGCAGATCAATTCTAACGGTTCTGGAGATGGTTTGTGTGCTATGCCTTCTCGTCTTCCCATTATCAGATCGAAATACTCTGCTAGTTTGAAATGATCTAAAATCTTATCAGCTTGATCCTGGACTTTAGTAGTTAGAAGTGAAATTTTATTGTTCCTGTGTTTAAGTGAAGCCAATGTTTCCTCAACCCCAGGATAAAGTGCTGAGTACTCCATTTGTTCAAAATAATTCTCTTTATATATAGAAATAAACTTTTCAAAGTCTGGTACATTTATATTAAATCCTTTAAATATATCATTAAAATGCTGCCCTATTTTTAGTGCAAACAATTTTTCATCTATATTAAAGCTGATATTTAATTTCCTTAAAGTATATACCATAGACTCATAAATTGTTTTGTTGGAATCGACTAAAGTGCCATCTAAATCAAAACAATAATGAATTATATTTAAGTTTTTATTACCTTTCAAAGTGGATATCCAATCTTACTTTAGTTGATGAATAGTTCTAACATTTGTTAGAGTTCAATAAAAATATTTTCTAGAAGTCTTTTTTTTTGATAATTAAAAATACAATTTACAATTAATAAAATACTGCATCTGACGGATTGCAAAACTAAGATTCATTTATAATTTTTACCAATAGTAAACATTTGTCTCATCAAGAGTAAAATAAAGCTGAAAATTTACCTAAACCTTTTGAATTTTTATTTTTTTTATCTTTAATCAATGGCATAATATTTTATGCTATTAACGCAAATCAATCATATAAGGAGCTATAAATGAAAAAATCGTTTGTACTTTTTGCAGTTCTCTTTGCTCTCGTTCTCGGGTTAAATCAAAACATACTTGCCCAAAACGAACCTGTTATGTATTTCTGTGAAAAATATGGCAATAGCGGTGAAAGAGGAGTTAGCGACAGGTTTACAACAGGATATTTAACTGTAGTTGTAAAATCTGATTATGCGCTTGACCTAGAAGATTGCTCAATTCAGTTTGATCTTTACAACCCTCGAGCTAAAAAATTCGAGTTCTATAAAAAGTTCAACTATGTTCTCAATCCAGATTCAAAGTACGTTTATTTTGAAAAAAATTCTGAAAGTGACATGAAATTTGAAGATCCTGGTTTTTATAGAGTTTTCTTGCTTGATGACAGAGATAAAACTGTGGCAAGCGCTTTAATAGAAATTATTGATTAACTACTAAAGATTTTTTAATGGCGGTACAAAATAGTACCGCTTTTTTATTTTAAAGGATATTTATTTGTTAAGTTGTTTTAACTTTGCACATTACAAATAATAAATTGATATGATCAAACTAAACTTAGGTTGTGGTAAAGACATTAAAGATGGTTATGTAAATCTTGATATTGTGGATTATGGCGGGAACCAGATACACGATATAAATAAATTTCCATACCCTTTTCCGGAAAATCATTTTGATGAGATTTATGCCTCTCATGTACTTGAGCATATTGATAATTTTAACAAAACGATTACTGAGCTGTACAGAATTATAAAACCAAACGGAGTTATGATCGTATATGCTCCATTTTTCTTAAACACAAAATATTTTGGCGATCCGGATCATAAAATACCATTTTCAATCCGCACATTTGATAATTACGAGTATATAGGAAACCGCAAATTGAAATTTTATGAAAAGTGGAAATTAAACCATCGAACAAATTATGAAACAGGTGCTCAGTTTGAAGTCTTGGAAAAGAAATTTATAACATCACATTTTTCTGCGCTTAAATGGATGGATTTTATTGTAAATATTGAACCTGTTATGTATGAAAGATTTTTCTCTGGAATATTTTCACCTGAGGAGGTTTACTTTAAACTTAGAGCTATAAAATAATTCAATCTTCAAAGATTCCTCACATTCGTTCGGAATGACTATACTAGTTTGCTTTTTTAACCCTTATTGCTTCATAAATTATCATCAGCCAACCAATCAAAAAACAAAAGCCACCAAGTGGAGTAATCATAGCAAATAATCTTATTCCTGAAGTTGAATAGATATAAAGTGAAAATGAAAATAAAATTATTCCAAGCAATATAAATATCGAAGGAAATTTAGCTTTTATTAAAGTGTTAAGGGATAATCCAAGTAAAACAACAGAATGAATTAGATGGTAAAATACACCAGTTTTATAAACTTCCAACATTTCGGAGGAAAGGCTATCCTTCAATCCATGTGAACCGAAGGCACCAATTGCCACAGCAGTAAATCCGGAAACAGCAGAAATAACAATCCACAATTTTTTATCACTCATAAATACAACCTTAAAATAAGTTGATTAGTAAAAACAAATTTTATTAACTTTGTCCTCAATTTAATCACAACAAAGAAAAGAAATGAAGACATTACAAAAACTGATTTTACCTGCTCTTTTAGTTATTATTGTTATTATCATCTACACATTATATTTTTCAGGTGGAACTGATTTAGGTTCATTTGATGATTTCGATCCAAATAACAATGCTGTAAAAGAGATTAAAGTTAAAATATTGCCAAATCAAAATATTGATGCTCAGGGTGGTAATTTTTCTTTTACCGTTGCTGATAAAAACGGTAAAACTCTAAATGCATTCGGGTCTGCAAGTCTACCGGAAAGTATTGGAAATGCAGAAACTATTATTCTCAAAGGACATGTTAATCAAAGCGGGTTTTGTACTCACGAAGTTCTAGCAGATTAATCCTAAATGAAAATCTTTGAACTGGTTTCAAACTACAAACCTGCCGGTGATCAACCAGAGGCAATTAATCAGCTTGTTGAAGGTATTAATAGAGGCGATAAATTTCAGACTTTACTTGGGGTTACGGGAAGCGGTAAAACTTTTACAATTTCTAATGTTATTCAGCAGACTAAAAAACCAACATTAATTATATCTCATAATAAAACTCTCGCGGCGCAGCTCTACTCGGAATTTAAATCATTCTTCCCAAACAATGCAGTAGAATTTTTTATCAGTTATTATGATTACTACCAACCTGAAGCATATGTTGTTTCCCGTGATGTTTTTATTGAAAAAGATTTTTCTGTTAACGAAGAGATCGATCGGCTAAGATTAAAAGCCACAACATCTTTAATTGAGGGCAGAAGCGATGTAATTGTTATAGCAAGTGTAAGTTGTATTTATGGTATTGGTGCGCCAGATGAGTATGCAAAACAAATCATCTTTGTTAAAAAAGGAGAAAAGCTTGATCGTAAAAAATTCTTGAGAGAATTGATAGACATTTATTACTCAAGAAATGATGTCGAGTTTAATCGTGGGACATTCCGTGCTCGTGGTGATGTTGTTGAAATAATTCCAGCGTATCAGGATGAGGAAGCAATACGAATCGAATTTTGGGATAATGATGTTGAAAAAATTTCTATTATAGATTCTGTTTCTGGAAAAATAATTAAAGAAGTTGAATCTGTTCCAATTTATCCGGCTAAATATTTTGTAACTGATCGCAGTAAAATGCAAAAAGCAATTTATAATATTGAACAAGAGCTTTCTGAACAATTGGATGTTCTGCGCAAAGAAGAAAAATATTTAGAAGCACAAAGACTTGAGCAGCGAACAAAGTTTGATATCGAGATGATGAAAGAAATAGGTTACTGTTCCGGAATTGAAAATTATTCACGCCACATGGATTTACGTGAACCAAATTCCCGTCCTTCAAACTTGTTTGATTATTTTCCAGATGATTTTCTATTAATAATTGATGAGTCACATGTTACAATTCCACAAATTCGTGGAATGTATCTTGGGGATAGAAGTCGTAAACAAACTCTTGTTGATTACGGTTTTCGTTTGCCATCTGCGCTTGATAATCGTCCGATGAAATATGAAGAATTTATGGGAATGTTGAATCAGGTAATATTTGTTAGCGCAACCCCTGCAGACTATGAACTTGAAATGAGCAATGGAATTATTGTCGAACAAATCATTCGTCCAACAGGTTTACTTGATCCTGAAATTGAAGTTCGACCGATAAAAGGGCAGATTGATGATTTGATTGCCGAGATCAGAAATAAAACCTTGCTAAAAGAAAGAACTCTTGTTACAACTCTTACAAAAAAAATGGCGGAAGATCTTTCAGATTATCTTGATAAGATTGGAATAAAAGTACGCTACATCCATAGTGATATTGATTCACTTGAGCGTGTTGAGATTTTAAGAGATTTGCGTCTTGGCGAGTTTGATGTTTTGGTTGGTGTAAATCTTTTACGCGAAGGTTTAGATTTGCCGGAAGTTTCTCTCGTAGCGATTATAGACGCTGATAAAGAAGGATTTTTGCGAAGTGAGCGTTCACTTATGCAAACTGCGGGAAGAACAGCACGTAATGTTAATGGCAAAGTAATTATGTATGCAGATAAGATTACTGAATCAATGCGTAAAACAATTGCGGAAACAAATCGAAGAAGAATTCTTCAACAAGAATACAATGAGAAAAACGGAATTGTGCCGGCAACAATATACAAATCGATGGAAGATATTATGTCTTCAACTTCGATTGCGGATATAAGAAAAAAAGATGATAAAGAAAGTTATGGATTTTCTAAAGTTGCAGAGCCGATTCTTAAGTATATGGATAAAGAGCAAAAAGAAGATTTAGTTGAACAGTTAACAGTTGAAATGCACAATGCGGCAAAAGATCTTGAATTTGAAAAGGCAGCTAATTTGCGTGATGAAATACATAAGCTTAAAAAGATGATTGGATGATACAGTAGTTAGTCTTCAGGTTAATTATCTGTCACCCCGAACGAGTTTCAGAGTCTTCATCAAAGTTGCAAAGATGCTGAAACAAATTCAGCATGACCTTCTAAATTTTAATTAATGAAGTAAGTTCTTTGGGAATTGATTCACCTTTATAAGTTACTTTTTCTAAAAACAATCCTGATGGTGGTGCTGTAAATTTTGCAGGCTCGTTTGTTTTAGTATTTAAGTAAAACAAAATATCTTTTTCAGATTTTCTTCCGCGGCCAACCTCAGCCAATATCCCGACAATTCTTCTAACCATTTTCCAGATAAAGTGAGATCCAATTATTCTAATAAGAATTAAATCGCCTTCTTCTTTTAACTGTATATCATCAATTAATACTTTTGTAGATTTTTCAGTTGGATCATCATCAGAGAAAGAAGAATAATTGTTCATCCCTAAAAATAGTTTTGAAGCTGATTCCATTTTATTAAAATCAAGTTTGTCCTTTATCCACCAGACAAAGTTTTTGCCAAATGCAGTTCGTCTTCTTGATATTTGATAAACATAACTTCGTGAAGTTGCATCGTGCCGCGCGTGAAAGTTTTGATTTGTTTTTTCAACTTCCAGGATGGTAATATCATGCGGAAGATTATCATTAAGTTTCATTCTAATAATTTCAGGAGCTAAAACTGTTTTAACATCAAAATGCACAACCTGGCAAAGTGCGTGAACTCCGCTGTCTGTTCTTCCTGAGCCTTGAACATCAATAAACGAATCACCAAAAACTTCTTGAGCGGCTTTTAATATTGAACCCTGAATTGTTTTTGCATTCTCCTGTTTTTGCCAGCCGGAATATCGTGTGCCTTCATATTCTATAAAAAGTTTAAAGCGGGAATAATTTTGATGTGTTACTTTACGTTTATCAGAGGAAAAAGGTTTACCTTTAAATTGGCTGCCAGATTTGCCTTTGAACTTCTCATTCGAATAAAACTTTTTGCCTCTCAATTTAATCTCATTGTTTCTTCTGCATAATCAAACTGAGTTTCGTAAACTCTTACTTTAACAGATAAAATATTAGATGGAAGCTTAGTCTTTTTTATTTCTGATAATAGATAATTACAAATATTTTCCGCAGTTGAATTAAAACCCACAACAACTTTCTTTGAATTCATCTTCTCTAAAAACTCAAGAACAACCTTATCATCAATGTTTACCATAAAAGCATGATCAAGTTCTTCTATAACAGGATTAATTATTTTTTCAACATCGTAATAATCAATCACCATTTGATTTTCATCCAGCTCACCTTCAAACTCAACAATCATTTTATATGAATGACCGTGAATATTTTTGCACAAACCAAAATGTTCTGGAAGTCTGTGTCCCATTTCCCATCTAAATTCTTTAGCTATTTTCATTTTTATTATTCTTACTATTTTTTAATACCATTTAATGTCTAATATCACTACTGTCACTCTGAGCAGAGCGAAGAGTCTCTTGCTTAGTCGTAAAGATTCTTCATTTCGCTGCGCTGCATTCAGAATGACTAAGAATATTATACTCCCTTTGTTTCAGGATGCCAGATAAACTTATGCATCTGAAGTTGAAATCTAACATTTAATCTATCTTCTAAAATCCAATTAACTAATTGAACAGGTTCAAGTTTTCCAAACACAACAGAAAAAAGTATTTCAGACTTTTGCTCCAATGAATATTTTGTAATTATTTCTTTTGCCCAATCAAAGTCTTCCCTGTTTCCGATAACGAACTTTAATTCATCTTCTTGTTTTAAGTAGATAATATTTTCATAAAGATTTTTCTTTTCCATTCCGCTGGATGGACATTTCAAATCCATTATAATTTTTACTCTTGGATCAATATCTTTTATGGCAAGACTACCGCCAGTTTCAATCAGAACCTCAAATCCTTCATCACAAAGTTGTTTCATTAAATCTAAACATTCATCCATCTGGACTAATGGCTCGCCACCGGTTATCTCTACAAGTTTACAATCATACTTTTTTATTTCAGAAATTATCTCAGAAATTGAAAGATCTTTTCCCTCATAAAAAGCATATTCTGTATCGCAATATGTGCATCTTAAATTGCAGTAAGTAAGACGAACAAAGACGCAAGGAAGTCCGGCAGCGGTGCTTTCACCCTGAACTGAATAGTATATCTCATTAACCTTAAGCATAAAAAGTGTGATTTTTAATCGTTTTCTAAATAAATTGTGAGCAAAGTTACTAAAGCTAAGTTTGACATCAAACGAGGCATTACCTATATTTGGCTCACATTTTTTAACTAATTATAAGGTTTTTTGTAAATGGCTCATCATAAATCGGCAAAGAAGAGAATACGTTCCTCTGAGAGAAAACAAGCAATAAACAAAATGACAGATTCCAAAATTAAAACTGTTGTTAAGAAAACATTTGCTGCAGATAAAAAAGAAGAACTTGAAGTATTATATAAAGAAGCTATCGCAATTTTGGATAAAGGAACCTCAAAAGGCAGATTACACAAAAACACTGCAGCCAGAAAAAAATCTAAATTAACAAAGCATTTAAATAAAGTTATTTCAGCAAAATAAGTTTGATGATTTTATGATTTACCAAAAAGCTCTTCGTTTGAAGAGCTTTTTTTGGTTTTAAATAATAATCTAAGATTTTACTTCATTAGTAGCATCTTTTTACTGCTTACAAAGCCATTAACCTGTAATGTGTAAATATAAACTCCACTAGGAAGACTCGAAGCATTAAATTCTGTATAATGATAGCCTGCTTCTTTAGTTTCATTTACAAGTGTAGCAATTTCTTTACCAAGTACATCGTAAATTTTTAGTGTTACTAATCCTTCTTCTTTTATTGAATATGTAATTTTTGTAGATGGATTAAACGGGTTTGGATAGTTTTGGTCTAATAAATAAGATTTAACAATTTCAATTTTGTCCAGATTATACTTGTATAAACCAACACTTGATGTTACTGTGTTTGTTGGGGAGGACGTTGTTGAAGAACCACCCTCTGTTGGTACCAGGATTGCTTTTACATAATAATGTGCCTTTAATGGTCCACCAACAGAATAATCATAATCTGTCCAATTGTACGTTGTGCTGCCTGTTGTTGCAACCAGACTAAACTGATTTAGCGGTGGTGGCGTTGTACTATAATTAACTGCTCTGTAAACATAATAGCCTGAAGTTGTATAATTATCATTTTGGTAAGGAGCCCAAACTACTCGAGGAAATGATGAACTATTAACTGTTATCACCAAAGCATTATCCCAAAAATCTTCAAAATCTTTTGTTGTTGGAGCTATACCATTATTCTTTATCTCCCAAACTCGTAATACTTCACCATTTGAAATTGATGTCCAAGCACCACCCGTTATAGCCCATTCAGATACTCCAGCTGAATAGTCAAATCTAAAATAGAAATCAGGCAAATATTTTCCTGGGAATCCGGTAGGCGCACTATATTTTTCATCACGAACATCAAGATAAAAATAAAAATTATTATATGAGTTCGTAACTTTATAAAAACCATAGCCAATTTTATCAGTGTACTGATAAGGTGCTTGTTCCCATGGAAAGACAAATCCTCTCCAAGCCCCTGGATCATAAAAACTTGGAGATGGTGTTGTTGAACCAGTTATTACTGCAAATGACTGATTAAGATCGGAATTATCCGAAATTGGAAAATTGTTATTATCTAATTCCCAAATTGCAGTACCAATCGAAGTCAGAGTGTGTGTAATAATTGTATTAGATGGAACATATCTTTGGCCATAAAGAAACAGATAATTTGGAACAAGTTCCTCTTGCGCAAAGATTAAACTAAAAGATGATAAGAATAAACGAAAACAATTAAATTGTGTTTCATAATATCTCCCTTGAATTTATTTAAGAAATACAGCTTTTTTTACAGCAAAAAAATCTTTTGATTCTAACGATATGAAGTAAACCCCGCTAACTAAACCATCAAATGAAATCTTTTCATTGTTCTGACCTGCGTTACGATAATAATTATATTCATTCATTCGCTCTCCTATAACATTACTAATACAAATTTTAATTTCTGAACTTTGTGGCAGGTTGTAGACAAAATTAATTGTTGAATTAAACGGATTTGGATACAAGTCATAAATTTCAAATGTACTTGGCTGAACAGAGATATTTTCTTCTATGCCAACTATAAAATCTACTTGATATAGTCCTTGACTGCTGGTGCCAAAAAATAGATTTTCTTTTTCATCGTATTCGATCTCCCTTACGTTTCCATAGAAGGCATTTGGATAAGAGAGCGAATCTAAGCTCTGACCTTTGTCCATAGAATAAATTACATCTTTTATGGTCCCGGCAATTAAGTAATTACTTTTACCATTTACGCAGCGGATGGTTCTATGCAAATAATCATTATCCCAATTATTACCATAATTTGTAGAATAATTAATCCCCTTCCCAACTAATAGATCACCCAAAAAAATTAAACTATCCAAAACAAATAAGTTATTTAATTCAATATAGCGACAATTTAAAACTGCCTTCTGCAAAAATGTATCACCATTGTCAGTAGAAATGTAGATTTTCCCAATTTCACCAACTGCCCATATATCACCATTTTTGTTGATCTCGATTGCGCAGTTTTCTACACCAGACTTAACAGGAGTAGCAAACCAGTTTAAGCCATTATTTGTAGATCGAATTAACCCAGTATCTGTTGCAGCTAATATTGTGCTATTAACTTTTTTAACATTCAGTACAAATGGAGTCTGGCAGATATTTATCCAGCTTGTACCCATATCAGTTGATTGAAATAATCCACCCCCATTTGTTGCCGCAAGTATTTCTCCCTCTGCTGTTGTTTCAACTGCCAGCACTGCTTGCAATCCAATGTTTTTCCATTCACCTGAAAGTCTGTTATATGTTTGCACACCTGAAACTGTTCCACATACAATAATGCTATCTGACATAAAATCAATATTATAAATACCGGAAATCGGTAAGCCAACCTGTTTAAAGTTCTCTGCCCTGTCTGTTGATCTGAATATACCTTCATTCTCTGATCCGATTAATATATCATCATTATTGTTTACTTTTAATCTGAATACCTGTTTGTTAAAAAGTCCATTTGTGTGCTGTGTCCAATTAGTTCCCCAGTCAGTTGTTTCATATAATCCATCAATTAGTGTTCCTGCTAAAAGAGATCCATAACTTGTGACATCTAATGAAAGCACAACTTTACCATTAAGTCCAATGCTTGTCCAATTATTACCGTAATCATCTGAGTAAAAAACTCCCTGTCCATTATCATAATACCCGGTACCACATATAACTCTGTTATTTTCTCGTATAAGTATTCTATTAACAGGTATATTATTAAATCCTGCAGGGTGCCAGTTTAATCCATCATCGGTTGATTTATATAAGCCAATAAATGTACCGCAGTAAATATTGTTTAGGCTATCAACCGCAAATGAAAGTACAGGCAGGTTGGCAGTTAATTGCCAATAGCTTCCGTAATCTGTAGTCCTATAAAGCCCACCAAATTGTCCATCACCGGCAAATAAAACTGCTCCAGACTTATTCTCTCCAATAGCCCAGCATTCCGCAGTATTATAACCATTATTTATTATCTGCCAGGTTGAACCTTCATCTGTAGATCGATAGAGCATATCACCATAATTTGTACCCACATAGATATGATCTTGTCTATTTATATAGATCGCATAAACCTCAAACTGATCTATGCCTGTGTTAAGTTTTATCCAGTTTTCTCCGTTATCAGTTGATTTATAAATGCCTTCATATGTTTGCCCTGAAAAGACATTTGTATAAACACCTGCATATATGTTTCCCTTCGAGTCTATGTCGAAATCTCCAATACAGCCACCCATTGGGCCGCCAAGGTGATGCCAGGTTAATTGCTGTGGTAAAATTATAATTGAGAGTAAGAGAGAGAATTGAATGATTTTGTATATGCAAAACACATTAACACCCTAAATAAATCTGTACAAAAGAAATGAAATAGAAGCACAAAGTCAAATTAAATTTTTATTTAAATGCTTGCCAATCACCAAACAAAAAGAGGTTTAACAACTTAATTCTTTACCTTAAACATCACTCAATAAATCTTTACCCTCTGTTTCAGGGATGTAAAATCTAACTGGCTTTATATTTCCGCTTTTATCTTTTTCTGCTTTAACTTTTTTCTTTATCAAAACGCTGTGTTCGATAGAAACACCATCTTCAACAACCGAACCGAAGAGATAACTTGATCCTTTTATTAAAACATTTTTTCCGATTCGAAGAGGAAATTCGTCACTTCCGGTCATATTAACACTTGATTCAATTGTTGAGTTTTCACCAATTACAATGTTTCCTTTAATTA
The DNA here is from genome assembly GCA_963706055.1 of uncultured Ignavibacteriales bacterium. GTDB lineage: Bacteria > Bacteroidota > Ignavibacteria > Ignavibacteriales > Ignavibacteriaceae > IGN3. The sequence goes on from CAVPND010000022.1 coordinate 230,134, forward strand.
TATCGCCCCAGAGTATTTTTACATTGTCTTCAATTGTTAAAGTCTGATTCGGGAAAGTTGATAAGTGAACAATACGCCATATCTTTATATTCTTTCCGAAAACAACATTGCCTTTTATATAAGCAGCTCTTCCAATTTCAACATTATAATTAAGCTTTACTCCATCGCCAATGTAAGCACCTTTCCCAATTTGTATGTCAAGCGGAATTCCTTTCCTATCCAATTCAATAAGATCGTTAACAACAGAATCATGTATAAAAAAATCATCCGGATCATCGATCTGGATTATGTTCTTTAGTTTTTCATAAACGTTTCGTCTTGCTATTTCGTGCATTTCTTTAAGTACGGATTTATCATTAAATCCCATTACAACATATTGTTCTTTGGGGCTAACCGCGCCAACTGAATATCCTTTTTGATTAAACAATGCGATAAGATCTGTTATGTAAATTTCATTCTGTGCGTTATTACTGGAAATATGGTTTATCAGTTCAACAAGTTTTTTGTAATCAAATGCGTAAACACCTGAGTTGAATTCGTTCGTTTCAATCAATTCTTTTTTAGTGTAGGAGTATTTCTTGTTGCGGTAAGTAACTTCATAAGGTTTATCATCAGGCAAAGCAAGAATATCTTTAAACTCCATAATCTGAATAACATTACCATCGCCATTACCCTCTTTTGTTCTGATAATTCTTCCGTAAGAGTTTAACATCGGATCACCGTTATAAATACCTGTAAGAACCATCATATCTTTTTTAGAAGAGATAAAATCATTTCTAAATTTTTTCATCGATTCATCATCAAGCAATCCCATATCGCCGGGCAGCACGTAAACTATCCCGTTTTTAAATTCATTTTCAACTTCTTTTAAGGCAACCTGTACTGCGTGTCCGGTTCCGTTCTGTACTTCCTGGTACGCAAATTTGTTTGATTCCCTTTTACCGATCACATCCATTACATCAAGTGCTTTTATTCCAACAACAACCACGGAATTAATATTATCAATACCAAGTTTACAGGCATTATAAACCCTCTCTACTGTTGTAATCTCCCAGATTTTATGAAGCATTTTTGAGGTCTGAGATTTTATTCTTTTTCCATGTCCAGCGGCAAGAATTATCGCCACTTCATTAGTGGAATTAAGTTTTGTAGAAAACTCTTTAGCTTTAGAATAAACTTCTGAATTGATATTTTCACTCATAATAATTTTTACTTTACTTTTTAATTGAACAAATTACTAATTAAAAATTAATTAAAGGCATTTCCTATTCCAAGTGTTTGCATTTCATTCTTTAACTGTATTTACTATCTTTCCTCGCATTTTACATACAACATAAGGATTTGGAATGAAGAATAATTTTGCAAGAATATTATTACTTATAACAATATTTTCAGGTTTTGCTTTTTCACAATCCAATGGTTTTGGACTAGGAATTATATTAGGTGAGCCAACAGGAATTAGTGCAAAATATTGGACTACCAGCAGCACGGCATTTGATTTTGGCTTAGGCTATTCACTTAGAAAGAATAGCAGGCTGCATTTGCACGCGGATTATTTATTCCACGTAAAGAATCTTACTAATACAAATGAGAATATTTCATTTTATTATGGACCGGGTGCTAGATTAAGAGTAGTAGAAAATGGTGATTCAAGATTAGGTTTTAGATTTGATGTTGGACTTGTCTGGATTCCAAAGAATGCGCCGGTTGATGTTTTTTTAGAGATTGCGCCGCTGCTTGATATAATTCCACAAACATATTTTACAGTAAATGGCGGTATTGGAGTCAGGTATTTCTTTAATTAGAAATATTATTTTCAAGAAATATTTGAAAATCAATTCTTGAAAGAAATGAGATAAGGAAAACAAAAATTATTGATAGAACAACTGAAGTAATAAATCCAGCAAAAAGTGCAGAGAATAAGAAAGCAATTACGGAAGCTAAAACAGAGGCAGAAATTAATCTTAATTCTTTATCTAGATTTTTATTTCTAAGCTGGCTTATAGACGTTTTAATAATAACCCATAGCAGAACAAGAAAAGCTGTTAATCCAATTATTCCACTTTCAAAGTAAATTTGTAAAAAATCATTATGCCATCCACCTATTCCCTTATCTGCAAACCTTTCTCTAAAAGGAAAGGCTTGGTGAAAAGTGCGCGGTCCAAATCCCAATAATGGGTGCTGAAGACTAATTTCTTTAGCGCCCTGCCAAATAATATCTCTATCTGATAATTGGGTGATATTCTCAACTCTTTGTTCGATTAATGGTGATGGTTTAAAAATGTAAATCGATACAGCTACAATAAAAAACAGACCTAGGATAAATACTTGCTTTAAAGGTATTTGCTTTAGTACAAAGGCTGAAAACAATAACATCAAAGCAATTCCAATATTTGCTCTGCCTAGAGATGCAACAATTCCAATTAAAATTATTATATAAAGCAATGACCAAATTAATAATTGTAAAATAGTTTTTGTTTTTTTGGGAAAAAATAAAGCAACTGAAAAGGCAGAAAGCAAGTAAGCAGAAAAAACAGTATAGCTTGATGTAAACGATTGAGCACGATCAACTTGACCTAAAAAAAATCTTGTACTGCCAATTATTGATAGAATTGCGGCGCCAAGTATAAATGCAAACATTACATTTAAAACTAATTTTTTATCAAGGGTTTTAAAATAAAAAGGGATTACCGCTGCGGTGGTATAAAACAAAGCTTCTTTATAAAGAGATTCATAACTACTTGAAGGATATTCTGACAAAAAGATTGAAATCAATCTTATCAATCCAAAAATAATTATGAATGTTAATATACTATCAAAAGATTTTTTTCGCTCTTCATGTTTTTCGAATAACCACAGAACAAATAGTATTGCCCCCACAATTTGCATAAGAAATAGTGATAGCACAAAACTAACTGATAGAATTGTTAAAAGGGAATAAATAATATTTTTATTAAACCGACTTTTTAACAACATACGTTTTTCAATTTTCGTTATCTCTAAACTGCATTTCGTAAAGTTTTTTATAGAGTCCTTTTTCTTCAGCAATTAATCTATCGTGTGTACCCTGCTGAATAATTCTTCCTTTATCAAGCACTAAAATATTTGTAGCGTTTCTTATTGTGCTTAAGCGATGAGCAATTACTATTGTGGTTCGGTTCATCATCAATCTTTCAATTGCTTCCTGCACAAGAATTTCGGATTCATTATCCAACGCAGATGTTGCTTCATCAAATATCATAATTTCAGGATTTTTTAGAAGTGCGCGCGCAATTGTTAGCCGTTGTCTTTGTCCGCCAGATAACTTTACACCTCTTTCCCCTATCATTGTATCATAACCTTGAGGCATTTCACTGATAAATTTATGAGCATTAGCAGTTTTGGCAGCCTCAATAATTCTCTCCATCGGGTATTCAGTTAAACCATAAGCAATATTTTCCGTAATGTTTGTATTGAATAAAAAAGTTTCCTGTGTCACAATCCCCATTTTTGATCGCAAAGATTCAATGCTAATATCTTTTATATCATTTCCATCTATAAGAATCTTTCCTTCTGTTGGATCATAGAATCTTGGGATTAAATCTGCAAGAGTAGATTTGCCACCTCCACTTGGTCCAACAAGAGCTAGAATTTCTCCACGCTTAACAGTAAAATTTAAATTATCTAATACTTTTACTTCAGAATTTTCATATTTAAACGTAATATTTTTAAAAACTATCTCACTCTTAAAATTATCTAAAGTAAGAGCATTAGAAATATTTTTAATTTCAGGTTCTATATCAATTATCTCAAAAACTCTATCCGCTGCGGCACTTGCCTCCTGAATTCTATTATTAACACTGCCTAGTTCCTTGATTGGCGGCATCATTTGAAAAATTGCAAATAAAAATCCTAAAAATTCACTGGCGTTTAAGGTTCCATCAACGAGCACAAGAATTCCGCCGTAATAAATTATTACTACTCCAATTATTACACTTAGAATTTCTGTAATTGGGGATGATAAATTTCTTGTCCGCACAATTTTAAGAACCAGATTAAAATAACTTTTGGTTTCATTCATAAACCTGTTATTTTCAAAATTTTCCATTCCAAAAGCTTTTACAATTTTAACTCCTGAAATGGTTTCCTGAAGTATGCTGGTTATGTCAGCAATTTTTGATTGCAAAATTATAGTTTGCTTTTTTAGTTTAGTTCCAATCCATGCAATTATTAGGCTTGCAATCGGAACTATAACAAAAGCAAATAGAGAAAGTTTCCAACTAATGCTAAGCGCTATAGCAAGAAATACTAAAATTGTTAACGGTTCTTTTATCAGATTAGAAAAAGTTGCAGAAATACTTGCTTGAATAATGTTTACATCATTGGTAAATCTGGAAATAATATTTCCTACTCTTTCAGATTTAAAGTAACCAATCGGAAGTTTGTGCAAATGCCTGTAAGTTTCATCCCGTAAATCTTTCATCGAGGCGTGTTCAACATACGCCATATAATATCCCTGCATATATCCAAAAATATTTTTCATTATAAATGCAGCAAGGATTAATAAGCAGATTTTAATCAATACTTCTGGTTTATCGCCAACCAAGACAAAATCATTAAATGATTTTACAGCACTATTTTTAATATCAGTTATCCAATCGGGCAAAATGCTTGAAGCCCTTTCGATACTGCTGGTTTGCTCAGTGGTTTGTTCTGATGCCGATTCTTGAAATAACGTGTCAAGTAAAGGAATTGTTAAATAAACCGAGAGTCCATTTAGCATTGCAAATAGTACTGTAAACACAAAAGTTAATACAATGTGTCTCCAGTAGGGTTTAGTGTAGGATATTATTCTATAGTATGAATTCAAGTTGTTAATTTATTTTTTATTTAAATATTATTAAGACCGCATCCGCCGTTAATTTTTATTGTTTTATTATTTAAGAATGAATCAAGCATAAAAATTTCTATATGTGAATCTTTACCAAACCCTTTGTCAAATATCAGAAAATCACCAATCAGCACAAAACTATTGTTACTAAGGGATTCAAATTTTTTAGCTATTCTTTTACTTTGGAGGTCATATATAACCATAAAAACTTTATCTCTCTCTTTAGAAATATGTTCTTCGGTTTCTTTACTTTTAAAAAGAATAACAAGGTGTTTGTTATTTTCTGCCCAATCTAATTTCAAAAGCTTTTTGGAAATAATATTAGTTTTGATTTCATATTTAGATTGCTGCTGCCTGATGAATAATGAATCATTCCGCTCAATAACTGTAAAAAGATTATTTGGTGATTTAAAATTTAGAGGGGGAAACTGTGTTACAGGATATCCATCTTTTGTTAAATCAAATATTTCGGTGTTATCAGAAATCAGTTTACCAAAACGATTATAAACCTGGGTGTTTTTATTTATATATGAGGCTATTGTTTTATCTATAGAATTAATAATCAATGTAAATCTATTATTATCTGTCCAAAACGGAATTACTTGAATTCCATCCTCCAATTGAGAGATTGCTTCAACTTTTTTTATCTCAAAATCAATTCGATATAACCGTCCCTTTTCAATTGCCGGCTGAGATGATTTTAGGCGCTGCTTTCTCTTTGTAATAAAATATCCGGATTTATTATCAGGAGAGATTAAGAGATGAATTACTCGTTCATCATTTAATTGCCAGAATACTTTGTATTTATCAAGCGAGTAATCATATCTATAAACTGCTGGATTGCCATTGTAATTGGCAACAAAATAAAAATCTGAAAATTTTGTTATCTGAGCATTTGCAATTTCTTCTTTTAGATTATTATCATCAATGTCTCTGTTTGTATTATCAGAGCACGATAAAAACAGAAAAGCAATCTGAAAAAATATTATAAGTTTTATCATAAATAATTTAATCACCACTGTTAACCCCTTGGATGATATTGTTTATGAACCTGCTTAATATAATCACGATCAATATGAGTGTAAATCTGGGTGGTAGATATATCAGCGTGGCCAAGCATTTCCTGCACGGCTCTCAAATCAGCACCACCCTCAAGTAAATGGGTAGCAAAAGAATGTCTGAAAGTATGGGGATGGATATCTTTTTTAATACCTGCCTGCATTACATATCTATTTATAATTTTCCAGACACCCATCCGTGAAAGTTTTGAACCACGAGAATTGAGAAATAAATTATTTTCACTTTTTGACTTCTTCATTAGCAAAGGTCTGCTTTTTCTTAAATATTCGCCTATCCATTTTATTGCACTAGAGCCAATCGGGATAAGCCTCTCCTTTGAACCTTTGCCAATCACTCTTATAATTTCATCATCCAAAAAAAGATCGTTTACTTTTAAATTAATTAATTCAGAAACTCGCGTTCCACATGCATAGAAGAGTTCAAGTATAGTTTTATCACGTAATCCTAATTTATCATCAACTTCAGGGGTTGATAAAATTTTTTCAACCTCAGGAATGCTTAGTACGCCAGGTAATTTTTTGGAAATTTTGGGGGCGGTTATCTTTTCAACCGGGTTGATTAAAATATATTTATTTTTTAAAAGATATAAAAAAAATCCTTTTAAGGATGAAAAATATCTTGCGCTTGATGAACCCGAAAGTCCAAGTTCTTTAATCGTTTTGAAAAAGGCACGAATGTGATCGGAGGAAATATTTGACGGATCATCAATCCTCAAATCTTTTAAAAAAGTGATAAATGCATTAATATCATTTTTGTATGATACAACTGTGTTTTGGGAAAGATTTTTTTCCAGTTTAATATGAGCAAGATATTCTTTTAGAAACAACTCCATTAGTCGTCTTTATCCGTACTAATTCCTTGTTCTACGTCTTCTTGTTTTGGATATTTGATTCTTCGGTGATGCTGACTAATTAAAATTGAAAGAAAGGACTCTTTCATTTTTGAAAGATCGCTAAATGTAATTGGGGCCTCATCCAGCTGAGCATCTTTTAATCTTGAATTAAAAATATTATTTATCATATTTTCAACCTTAAGCGCATCAGGTTCAGAAATAGATCTTACTGCAGATTCACATCCGTCAGCCAGCATTACAATTGCGGTTTCTTTAGAATTAGGTCTTGGTCCAGGATATTTAAAGTCATCTATGTTTATCTTATCCTCTCCATAAAGTGTTTTAGCTTTCTCATAAAAATACGTGCTTACTGTAGTTCCATGATGCATTGGAATAAAGTCAATTAATTCCTGAGGCAATTTATGTTGTTTTGCTAATTCTATTCCTTCGTTTACATGCTTAAGAATCAATTGTACACTTTCTTCCGGTGGTAAGTTTTCATGGAGGTTTTGACTATTCATCTGGTTCTCTACAAATCCCTGCGGTTCAATAGTTTTACCTATATCATGATAGTATGCACCAACTCTGGCAAGCAAAGCGTTTGCCCCGATTTTTTCAGCGGCAGCTTCCGCAATTGTGCCCATAGTCATAGAGTGATTGAACGTGCCCGGAGCTTTTCTAGCAAGCTCACGCAGCAATGGCCTATCAAAATTTGACAGTTCTAATAATGTTAAATCCGTTGTTATGTTAAATAGTCTTTCAAAGAATATAAGCAGACCATAGGTAAGAACTGGACTGATAAGTGCATTGGAGGCTGCAAATGCAAACTCAACAAGCATCGATTCTGCAGGTGCAAATCTTTCTAAACCAAATGCAAGTATTGATGCCGTGTATCCAATCAAAATAAAAAGAAAAGAACGGAATATTTGTGATCGGTTTTTTATATCACGTACAGTATATACTGATAATCCGCCTGCAATAAAATTCATTGCCATAAAAGTGTAATCGTTGCCTCTTAAAGCACCAACAATTAACGAAAGAATAACTGTTAGATAAAAACCAACTCTGGAATCAAACACAATAGTAAAAATCATGGATGCGGCGGGTACAAAAATCAAATATTGTATCGGTGCTTTTATTGCAATAAGGTTTATAAGATAAGTTACAAATGATACAAAAATTACAATCACAGAAATCAATACAATTTTTGTATTATCATAAAAAATCTTTTTTCTAAATAAGTATAAGTATATAGCAAGAATAATTACGAAGAATGATATGTGTAAAAATTTTCCAATTAATTGTAATATTATTCCTTCAGATCCAATTGCCTCACCTTTCGCCTCCTTATAAGATTCTATTTTTAATTTGACTTGTTTGGTAATGCGATCATGTTTTGCGATAATTCTCTCGTTCTCATTAACAATCCCTGCGTATTTAGAAACATTGTTTTTTGATTGCTCAACTTCAAGATTTGTAGCGTCTTCATTGTAAACAAGGTTAGGATAAATAAAATGGAGGCTAAATTCTTTTAATGCTTCTTTCAATTCAGTTGAATAATTTAATTCCTGAATCTTATTTCTAACTTCATTTTTTGCCTGATCAATGAAATAAAATTTACTTATTGGTTCAATCTTATCAACATTACCAATCCTTACTGCAATACTATCGCGTATCTTTGAATCACTTGTAAGATTTACAATTCCACGTTTATTAACTGCATCTACAATTGATCCTGCTGAATTGAAAAGATTATCTAATACATTATCTTTCTGTCGTTTTGAGTCTTTGTGCTGTTTTCGTAAACTAAAGAATTGTGCAAAAGCTTTTGAGCTTAAGTATGTTGGATTTAAATAAGGATCACTTGGCTTTTTAAGATTTTCATCCAATACACTTATAATATATGCGGCAAAAGTTTTTAAAGAGTCACTGTTCCGGACAGTAATGTTTTCAAACACCGGATAAACTGAATTCTCGGCTTCTTTAACTTCGTTTTCATAAGATAGTTTTTCTTTTATGATAGGGAAACTAAAAGGTGCGATCAAATCATCGTTTGTCCAGATAGCCCCCTCAGTAACTTCAAATTCTATTGACTCCCCTTTAGGAAACATCATAACAATCAGGATTATGGTAATTAACCCTATAATTATTTTTCTTTTAATACCACTTTGATTTAGAATATTTTCTTCTTTATCCATAATTAAGATGCTTTAGCTTTTAATAATGCTTCAAGAAACTCTGTTACACCCTCTTCATTGTTAGTATAATTAAGAATGTAATCAGCAGATTTTTTTATTTCGGGGATAGCATTTTTCATAGCTATCTTTATTCCTTTTGATTTAAACATACTAAGGTCGTTATACCAATCGCCCAAAACTGCTGTTCGCTCTTCATTAACTTTTAAATTCTTCATTAAACGCTGCATTGCTTTTCCCTTAGATGATCCTGATCTTCGGACTTCAAGATAATAAATTCCTTCGTGAGTTTGGGATTTGAAAAACGATAATGAGGTTCCCAACGTAAAAGGAAAACTTAATTTATCACGAATAAACTCAACTATCCTTCTATTATCGCCGGCAAAAACAATTTCTAAAGTATTTTCTTTTAAGTTATCATACGAAATAACTGATTCATATACAGCCCCAAATTTATCCATCAATTTAGGAATTATTGAATTTTGCTCTGTATAATAAATAGCCTCAGCATGGCATAGGGCAATATTAACAACATACTTCTCTGAATATTCAATAGCTTTTTGAACCTGGTTTTCTTTTAAAAATGATCTATACACGTAATGTCTTCCGGCAATACTCTTAATTGATGAACCATCTAAGGAGATTATAGGAACATATATTCTAAGCTCTTCAGCTAATGGAACCAAAGCTGAATGTAATCGTCCGGATGCAAAAGAAAAAAGCACACCAAGTTTTTTTAGCTCCATAATTAATTGCTTGGTTCGCTCACCTATTAATCCATCATCATTTACCAGCGTTCCATCAACATCAAAAAGAACAAGCTCTACGTCTTTTAATCTAACTAAATCAAACATACTATTTTATAACTGTCTTCCAACCAATTTTTGAAATATTAACGTAAATAATTGAAACTGATATTGCCGCAACAACTAAGTATATTATTGCATCAGTAAACTCGCCCATGATCAGTTTTCCAGTACCAAATAAAATTGAATAAACTAAAATAACTCCAATTAACCAGTTAATAAACAATCTAAAAAATCCTGAATCACTTTCAACATCCGGAAGTTTAGACGATATATTTTTCCACATAATGCCACCAGGATGAATTTTTCTGTAGAACGAAAATAAAACGTCTTCATCCGTTGGTTTTGTTAATAGCGTAACAATAACCCAAACCAATGTTGTGCCCGGGACTATTATAAACAAACTGTATGGAAATAATATCCCATAACTTTTTAAGATGGGGAAAATTAAAAATGGAGTTATCATTGCGGATATTTCTGACCATGCATTTATCCTCCACCAAAACCATCTTAAAATTAAAACCAAACCTACACCTGCACCGCACTCAATAATAAAAGCCCAGGCACCAGAAATTTTACTAATGAATAATGTAACAATTAAAGAGATCAGCATTAAAATTATTGTTGCAATTCTAGAAGATAGCACGTAATGTGATTCTTTTTTATTTTGATTTACAAATCTTTTATAAAAATCATTTATTATATAAGATGTTCCCCAATTAAGTTGGGTTGCAATTGTGCTCATGTAAGCAGCAAAAAACGCCGCAACTAATAATCCTTTTAATCCTGTCGGCAGAAAATCACGCATAGCATAAATAAATCCCATTCCTTTATCGGCTTCTGCAAGTTCAGGATATAAAACAAGTGATGCTAATCCAACTAAAATCCAGGGCCATGGTCTAATTGCGTAATGTGCAATTTGAAAAAACAAAGTTGCAAACAATGAATGTTTTTCATCTTTAGCAGACATCATTCGCTGAGCAACATATCCGCCGCCGCCGGGTTCAGCACCTGGATACCAAGATGCCCACCAAATAACTCCAATATAGGCAAGAAATGAAAAGAAAGACATTGCCAATATCCCTGCTGCAGAAGGAACATCTGAAATCGTTGGGAAAAAATCAAATACATATTCTGGCAAATTTTGTTTTAATCCTGCAATACCCCCAACTTGTGGTGAGTTTACTACAATTATGGCAAGAATGATACAACCTATCATGGCAATAAAAAACTGAAAAGCATCTGTAATTACAACACCCCACAAACCTGATATTGCCGAATAAATAGCAACTAAAATCATGCAACCAAACACATAAAACATAATGATAGATTCATCGATACCAAACATACCCTGAAGTATTGATGACATTGCTTTGTTAACCCAACCAATGATAATTACGTTCATAAATAACCCTAGATATAGGGCGCGAAAACCTCTTAGAAATCTTGCTGGCTTTCCTGAGTATCTTATCTCCGCAAATTCAGCTTCGGTCATTATTCCGGCACGTCGCCACAGTCGTGCAAAGAAGAAAACAGTGAGCATTCCGCCAAATGCAAAGTTCCACCAAATCCAGTTACCGGATATTCCATTTTTAGCAACAAGTTCGGTAACAGCTAGTGGTGTGTCAGCAGCAAAAGTAGTAGCAACCATAGAAATTCCGGCTAAATACCATGGTAAATTTCTACCCGATAAAAAGAAATCATCTGTACTTTTTCCGGCTCTTTTAGAATAAATTAAAGCGATTGATACTGAAAAAATGAAGTAGGCAATAACGATTAAATAATCTATCAACTCCACATTTACCTCTTTGGAATGGTATCCATTTGTTCACTGTATGGGAAATGTTTTTTACAATGATAAATATAAGGTTTAGTTGCCAAAATGGATACTTAAACTTTAACAATAATTTTTGAAATGTATCAAGGGATTTTTGAGGACTAGTAATATTTTTTAAGAATTTGGAATTCAATCAAATACGATAATTATTCTATATAGTTTTAAATAGAAAATTAATCTTAAAACAGATTACCTTTTTCTTGAAATCATTTCAAATAAATTACCCACTAAAAGTGTTACGCACACTCCAATTAATATAAACCATGTCCACGCAACAACTTTAAATATGATTATGAAACTCATAATAATGATTGCGGTCACAAATCCTGCAATAGCATGATTTTGCTTAATTTTTTTATTTGATAAACCTAAAAGAAATGTACCTAGCAAACCGCCATACGTAAAAGACGCAATACTTAATGCAAGCTCAACAACTGCTTTTGAACTTTCCATAAAAATAAATGCGGAAAATATCAGCATCACTGCCCAAAAGACTGTAAGAGATTTTGATAATATTAAATTCTTTTTTTCATCAATAGATTTTTTTAATGGAATGTATAAATCAAGCATAACAGAAGATGAAAGCGATGTAATTGAACCTGCAAGTGTAGAAAGTGCGGCTGCAAATAATCCGGCAATAATAATTCCTTTAACTCCGGATGGTAATACTTCTATTATAAATTTAGAAAATATTTCATCAGATTTGATTTCAAGCGGACCGTAGTAAGCGTAGAGCAGAACACCTACAAATAAGAACAAAGCGAACTGAAAAATTATTATAACACCTGTTGTAACTATTGCTTTTTTGCTGTCAGCTAAATTTTTTGCAGCAAGTAATCTTTGTACAATTAATTGATCTGTTCCGTGTGATGACATTGAAAGAAAAGCTCCGCCAATTAAACCACTTAGCAATGTATAGGGTTGTGAAAAAAATCCAGCAAGACCATTTTCAAATCCCCAATTAATTATACCTAGTTTGGATGATATTTGGCTAGATGAAAAAATTCCACCAATACCACCAGGAATATTACTTATTAAATAAAATCCGGCTAAGAAAGCACCCCCTATGTAAATCATCAATTGAATAGCATCAACCCATATTACGCCTTTTAGTCCGCCAGTAAATGTATAAAGCAGAGCAACAATGGCTATAATAACAATTGCAATCATTGGGGAAATATCTAACATTAAATACAGTGGAATTGCAGTTGCAAATAGTCTAACTCCATCTGCGGCAGTTCGTGTAAATAAAAAGGTAATCGATGCTATTGAACGTGTTTTATTTCCAAACCTTGTTTGAAGATAAGAATATGCTGTTGTTAAATCTCCTTTATAATATGCGGGTAAAAAGAATTGAGCAACTATTATTCTTCCTAACAAATATCCAAAGGTTAATTGAAGAAAATTTAGATTAGTTAGATATGCAAGTCCAGGTATTGAAATAAAAGTTAATGTACTTGTTTCAGCAGCAACGATTGAAAAGCTTATCACCCACCAGGGAACTTCTTGCCTCCCGATAAAATAATCTTTAACTGTTTTTTGTTTACCACCGATTATTTTTCCAAACGCAGTTATAGAGATCAAATACAGGATGATTATTACGTAATCTATAGTGGAAACTTGCAAAAACTATTTCCCCAATTCAGCTAATGCGTGCTCAACCGTGTCTGTTACAGGAAGCACTCTATCCAACTGCGTAATTCTAATTAAGGTGTGTACTTTTTCTGAGGGTGCAGCAAGTCTAATCTTTCCCTCGTTTGCCGATACAATTCTGTTTGCAACAAGTATTGCGCTTAATCCGGAACTATCACAACTTTCAACTTCACTAAGATCAATTATTAGCTTATTAACACCTTCAACCTTTAGAATCATAGTAAACTCGCCTTTAAGCAGGCCAGAAATACTTGTATCTAAACGCTTTTCATTTAATTTAAAAACCGTAATATCCCCAACACGCTTTGTTTCAAAATTCATAATATAGCCTTAAAACATTTTTAAACAATTTAAGAAATTATTGTAAGATACATCCGATTCAATATCATTGTTAGAAATCTGGAAATTATAAAATTTATCAGCACCTTTTTTTGAAAATCCAATCCTGATTCTAGCATTAACAAGATTAGAAGCATAGCTGTAAAACAAATCATCTTTTCTGTTCAGGTCCATTACGCCATCAAATCTCATTTCAGATAATTTACCAACAAGTTTCTGCGATGGAAGATCAAGTTTATTTAAATCAGAAATTCCAAACTCCATTGCCTTATTTCTAAACTTAGCCGGCAATAGACTGATTCGATAATCTCTTGTTAATATTTTTATGGATTTATTTAGATGTTCAAGATACTCAAGTATAAGATAGCTGGCCCTGAAATCTTTTTCATCTTCCGGCATTAATATTAAGAACGAACCTGATCTTTTTAATGCTTCTGAGAAATCCTGTTCATTCAGTATTAGGTTTTTTAATTTTTTTGATATTAAAAATCTTGAAACCTTTTCTTTGATAAGTTCAATCATTGATTTTCATTTTCTTCAAGCATTTTTAAAAATGTATCTTCATTTAAAATTTTAACACCAAATGATTCTGCTTTTGATAATTTTGATCCGGCCTTTTCTCCCGCAATAACAAAATCTGTATTCTTGCTTACACTAGAAGAAACCTTTCCGCCAAGAGCTATTATTCTAGTACCGGCTTCATCACGCGATAAAGTAGAAAGCGTTCCGGTTAACACAAATATTTTTCCAGTTAATTCGGATTGAACAACTTCTTTTTTTTCTGATTTAAAAATTAACTTAGATTTAGTTAAATCCTCAATCAGTTTAAGATTTTTTTTGTCAGAAAAAAACTGCTTTATGCTTTTACTTATACTTGGACCAATCTCATAAATCGAAGAAATATCTTCTTCACTTGCGGCAATAAGATCATCAATTGAAATAAAATGATCTGTTAGTTTTTGTGCGGCTCCTGAACCAACATATCTTATCCCGAGAGCAAACAATACTTTTGCAAAAGGTTTTGTTTTACTTACTTCAATTGCTTTTAAAAGATTATCAATACTTTTCTCGCCTAATCTTTCTATTTCGATTAACTTATCTCTTTTGTCTTTTAATTTATATATATCAGAAAAGTGAGTTATAAATCCTTTATCAACAAACAAATCGATAAGAGCATCACCAAGTCCTTCAATATCCATTGCACCACGTGATGCAAAATGTATTAGTCGCCCTTTAACTTGTGCAGAACATTCCGGATTTTCACAATAAAATGCAACCTCATTTTCAGGTTTAAATAATCTAGATTTACAAACAGGACACTTTTCAGGCGGAACAGTAGGTTGACTTTTTTTTGGCCGTTCGCTTAATATTACAGAGATAACTTTGGGAATAACATCGCCCCCCTTTTCAATTACAACAGTATCTCCAACTCTAATATCCTTCCGCCTTATCTCATCAAGGTTGTGAAGCGTTGCACGACTAATAGTTGAACCAGCGAGTTTAACAGGCTCCAATTCAGCTACAGGTGTAATTGCACCTGTCCGACCTACCTGCCAGGTAATATCATTTAATTTTGTAATGGACTGTTTTGCTTTAAACTTATATGCAACAGCCCAGCGAGGAGATTTTGCAATGCTGCCTAATAATTTTTGCTGCCGTAATGAGTTTACTTTAATCACAGCACCATCAATCTCGTATTCAAGCGTATCACGTATCTCTTCGAACTTACTGCAAACATTTAATACTTCCTCAATGTTTTTACAAATTTTATATTGTTTATTAATTGTGAATCCAAGTTTGCTTAGTAATTTTAAGTTTTCTGATTGAGAATCAAACTCTTCCTCAACACTAATAAGTGAATAAAGAAAAACATTTAGCTTTCTCTCGGAGACAATTTTGGGGTCTTGTAGTTTTAATGTGCCGGCGGTAGAATTTCGAGGATTAGCAAAAAGTTTTTCTCCATTATCTTCACGCTCTTTATTCAAATCAACAAAATCATTAATGCGCATGTAAACTTCTCCGCGCACCTCAAAATTTTGCAGATTATATTTTTTCTCTTTTGATAAATCAATCTTTAATGGAATTGAACGAATAGTTTTAATATTATTTGTTACTTCTTCGCCAACTGTTCCATCACCACGAGTGGCTGCTGTAAATAATAAACCATCAACATAATTAATGCTGATAGATGCACCATCAATTTTTAATTCAACAATATATTCAACTTTTTCTGATTCAGGTAAGCTTTCTTTTACCCTCCGATCAAAGTCTAATAAATCCTGTTCATCATAAGTATTTGCAAGACTAAGCATCGGAATTTTATGTTTTACCGGATTGAATTCTTTTGTTAGATCTTTACCCACTCGTTGAGTTGGGGAATCAGGAGTAATTAAATGCGGGTTTTCTGCTTCAAGTTTTTCTAATTCTTTAACAAGCTTATCATAATTTTCATCACTAATAACAGGTTGGGCTAGGATATAATAATTATTATCGTGCTTTATTATCTGACTTCGCAATTCCTCAATTCTTTTTTCGATTAAAGAAGCCATCTATTCTTGTTCTATTTTAGGAGGCGTGTTTAGATAGACAAGTCCTGTTCTATCCAATTTAAAATATCGTACAGAACCTAATCGCCCTGTAAAATCAACTGGTTTATCATTTAATTTTAAACTTACTGCACCTGAATTTCCAACTGTTGCTTTAAATTCTTTGGCCGCACTAATACTAAATTTTAAGTTCGGGGCAAGAGTAAACTCCTGAGTGCGTTTGTTATCCAGCACAACAAAAATCCAAGAAGTTTCTTCAGCAAAAAAAGTTAGGTAAAGACTATCTGCAGATGTATAAACAATAGTACTGTCGCCACTATTTGTTTTATCAGGCAGTTCCTCTTCAACATATCTTTGACTTCCTTGCTCAATTACTTCTTCAATTGGTGTTTCTTCAACAATTATTTTATCACTTTTGTTAAAAATAAAAAAGTAGAGTAATGCGGCAATAATAATAAATCCTACTCCGCCTAATCCAAATATCATAAGCTGACTATTTGCTTTTCCATCATCTTCGCTTGGATTTTGTTTTTGTTCATCCGTGTAAGAATTGAAAGGTGTAGTTGGTTTTACTGCTGATTTTGATTGTTCATCTTTAAGAATGTTAGTCTTAGGTAAATCAGGCTTGTGTGCATCTTCTTTTTTTACCTCTTCAACAGTTTCAGGTGGATTTGTATCAAACTCTTTACCTTCTCTTGCGGCTTCAAATTTTTTTATTGTATTATTTTCATCAAGACCAATTGTTTTGGCAAACTGTTTAACAAAAGCTTTTACATACAGGTCAGGAAGAAAAGAAAAATTTCCCTGATCAATGGCTTCAAGAAATTTAATATCAATTCTTGTTTTGGTTGCCATTTGCTGAAGTGTTAAACCGGCATTTTCTCTTTGCTGTCTTAATTCATCTGCAAATTTATCAAGCATAACAACTCTTCTAATTATTATTCAATCCTAATTAATTTTGCTGCAAAGGCTCCATCCATCTGGTGCTTTTGCGGAAGGGTTTGGATACATCCGTTTTCATCAACTAAACTATCTGCAACTTTATCCTTAGCAGATTCCAATCTAAAGTTTGGGTGCGATTCAAGAAACTTTTTTACAACTTCAATATTTTCTTCCGGTTCGATAGAACAAGTGCTGTATACTAAAACTCCACCGGGTTTAACAAATGTAGCTGCTTTCGAAATTAGCTTAAGTTGTATTTCATTCATTTTTCTCAGATCAAAAATATCCTTTTTCCATTTAATATCCGGTTTTTTAGATAAGGTTCCGGAACCGCTGCATGGTACATCCGCAAGTACACGATCAAAAGGTCCAGATTCAAATTCCAAAGCATCGCTTTCGATAGTTGTTACACAAGTCAATCCAAGTCTTTCGTTGTTTTTACGGACAAGCTTTAATCTTCCATCATACCGATCTAACGCTGTTATTGATCCCTCGTTATTCATTAACGAACCAAGATATGCGGTTTTACCTCCGGGCGCAGCACACATATCCAGAACATTCATACCGGGTGCAACATCAAGTAACCTAACGGCTAAGCCGGCACTCTCATCCTGAATGTTAAAATATCCTTTAACATAATAATCCCATGCAGTAATGTTTGTAAGATTTTGAAGCTGTACAAATTCAGCAAGAAATTTTCCCGGTCTGAATTTAAGATTAACTTGTTGTAAAAGTGATTTGAATTCCTGCGGGTTTGTTTTAATTGCGTTTATTCTTAAAGTAAGATATGGTTTTTCATTGTTTGTGTTTAATAATTTTTCAGTGTCTTCTCTTCCAAACCTATCTAGATAACGTTTAACCATCCACGCGGGATGCGAATAGTAAGCGCTTAAATATCCAATTATATCTTCATTGGGATCAGGATATCTTATAGAATTTTTACTTCTTATAATATTTCTAAGAATTGCATTTGTTAGATCAGCGGGTTTTTGTCCCTGCAACTTTTTAACAAATTCAACAGCTTCGTTTACAGCTGCATGATCTGGAATTCTATCTAAAAATAAAATCTGGTAAAGTGCAACGCGCAAGCCGTTTTTAAGGTTTGGGATCGCTTTAGAAAATTGACCTTTGTAAAAACCATTTAGTATCCAATCCAGTCTTCCCTGCCAACGAGTAACACCATGAACTATTTCATAAAGCAGAGCTTTATCAGGTCCATTCAGTTCAGCATTTTTTAATTCGTTATCCAACAGTTTATCAAGATATGCGTCTGTTCTTTCAACACGATTTAGAATTTTAACAGCAAGTCCTCTAACACCTTGATATAAATCTATAACTTTGTGTTCTTCCAAATGACCTTCTTTATTTTCATCTGTGTGCTGGTCATTCTGTTCATCAATTTTATGTTCAAAATTTTGATCAGTACTTTCTTCCAATTAGTAACCTCTTTTTTCTCTATCATTTTTTGTTAATTCAAATATTAAGTTAAACATCAACTCATCTGTTTTATCAAAATTAATATTTCTTCGGCTTAAAACAATTTTTGCTGTTTCAATTGCTTTTTTAATATCGTAAACCTTAGATGAATCATCTCCGCCCCATGTAAAAGATGGAACATATTTTTCAGGAAACCCCGATGCAAATATATTACATGAAAATCCAACAACAGTGCCGGTATTAAACATTGTGTTTATTGCGCTCTTTGAGTGATCGCCAATCATCAATCCAAGAAATTGTGAACCGCTTTCAACTTCTTTACTGCTTAGCTTAATTTTTATTTTGGAATAATTGTTTTTTAAATCGCTGTTATTTGTGTCGGCGCCAAGATTAACCCAGCTGCCGATGTAGGAATGCCCAATAAAACCTGCGTGCTGTTTATTGGAATAGTCCATAAAAATTGATTGTTCAACTTCGCCTCCAACTTTACAAACTTTTCCGATTGAAACATTTTCATAAATAGCAGCTCCACTTTTGATTTTTGACGATTCACCAATCGACACAGGACCTTCAATCACGGCGTTTGGATAAATGAATGCATTGTCATCAATAATAATCGGGCCATTTGAGGCATCTAAAACCACTCCTGGTTTTATTGTAACATTTTTTCCAACAAAAATATTTTCTTTATTTATGATATTAACAGATGCGCTAACAGACTCAATTAAGTTTTGTCGTTTATTTTGTTTCGTGAGATAATTATAGTCAAATGTTATTTGTTCGCCGTTAATATTTATCAAATCCCAAAGATAGTTTGCACATTTAAGATCAAGTATTTTTATCGGTAAGCCATTAAAATCATTTACAGAAAACAAATTTTTAATATTATTTAATTTGTTTTGCAGATTTTTGCCAGATAAATAAGCCGCTAATACCGTTTCTTCATTTACAAAAACTTTATCCTCTACGGATTTTAATGGTAGAAGCTGTGATAAATTTTCCGGTGCAATTATTCTTCCATTAATAAATAAACACTCCGTGTCTTCAATTTTGTTAACTAAGAATTCTGGATTGTTTTTTTGAACAATCTCTGATAGATAAGGACGGCAGTGCAGTGATACTTTTACACTACCATAATTGCGAATAATTTTTTCTTTAATCGAAGTGCTTCCGCATAACAAATCATAAACCGGACGTGTAAAAACCATCGGTTCAAAGTTTAAATAGTTTATATCCTCAAAAATGCAGATTTGCATATAGCTTTTTATCCTTTTTGAAAAACACTATAGAATTTAACATTTTTTGAGCTAAGATTCTCAAATCAAATTCCATAGAGTCTGTAATTAATTTTAGATATTGATGCACATTTAGTTACCAATTTTATTATCTATATCTACCTTATAATGCAAACTTTCAAAGTCTAATTTTATTATATTTTAACCATCAATAAATCATACTCGTCGTATATATGGAAAACAGGTCATCAAAAGTTAAACGGCACACTTCAGAAAACGTAATCAGTACAAGAATAAAAAAATTCCAGAAGCTGATGCGTTATAAAATCCGCGAGATACTGCTTGTCTCTAGTATCTACGATAATTATTTATTTGAAGAAGATGGAAGATTATATGAATTAATTCGCGAAGAATATCAATCATTAAATCTGAGCTTTGCTCCTGAATTAATTCACAGCGCAACCGGTGAAGAAGCTTTAGAAATGTTAAGCGGAGACCACAGTTTTGACCTTATTATTACAACTCTACATATCGAAGATATGCATGTAATAAAATTTGCACAGATGGTAAGGCAATCAGGCATAAATTTACCTATTATACTTTTAGCCTACGATAACAGAGAAAGAAAAGAGCTCACAACTAATTATGATACTTCCATTTTTGAAAGAATTTTTATTTGGAGCGGAGACTATCGCCTCTTAATTGCGATTGTAAAATATATTGAAGATCGTATAAATGTAGAAAATGATACAAAAAATATTGGTGTGCAATCTATAATTGTTGTAGAAGATAATATTAAGTTTTACTCATCTTACTTACCAATAATTTATACAGAGGTTTTCAAACAATCTCAGAGATTAGTTCGTGAAGGTGTTAACCTGACTCACAAATTTTTAAGGATGCGTGCACGTCCAAAAATTTTACTTTGCACAACTTATGAAGAAGCCTGGTCCTATTACGAAAAATATCAGGAATATGTATTAGGGTTAATTCTTGATATTAACTTTAAACATCATGGCGTTAAAGATCCTGAAGCCGGAATAAAGTTAGCACGTACTGTCCGTTCACAACATGATGATATTCCAATCTTGTTACAATCCAGTGATGCAAGTTTCAGGGAAAGAGCATACCAAATAGGTGCATCATTTATGCATAAATATTCTCCAAGGCTGTTACAAGAGCTAAGAGATTTTATGCTTCAAAATTTTGGCTTTGGAGATTTTGTTTTTGTAAATAATGAAAACAAAGAAGTATTCAGAGCAACAAATTTATCACAACTCGAGGAAGCACTTAAAGTTATACCAGATGAAAGCTTAGTTTATCATGCTTCCAGAAATCATTTTTCTAAATGGCTAAAGGCCCGTACAGAGTTTTACCTTGCACACAGATTGAGGCCTCATAAGGTTAGCGATTTCAAATCGATTCAGGGTTTACGTGATCGACTATCGGTGTCTTTACAAGAATATAGAAAAATTCAGCAAAGCGGAATTATACTTGATTTTAGAAAAGAACTATTTGATCCTAAAAACAGTTATGCACGAATTGGTGGTGGATCTCTAGGCGGTAAAGCCAGAGGTTTAGGATTTATTAACACACTTAATTATCAATTATAATTTAGATCGTAAATTTGATGATATTGAGATAAGTGTTCCATCTGCAATTGTTTTGGAACAGAGGTTTTTGACGAGTTTATAATTAGAAAACAAATTAGACCAATACCACTTGGTAATATTAGACGATCTTGAAATTAACTCAGAAAATTTGTAGATTCAAAATATTTTCCTGAAGATATTATGAACAAATTAAGAGAGTTTCTGGAAATAACTCACACTCCCTCTTGCTGTAAGATCATCCAGCCTTCTAGAAGATTCACAGTTTCTTCCCTTTGCCGGGGTGTATGAGACTTATATGATACCAAACAGCAATCCTGATCTTAAAATAAGATTAGACGAATTGTTGCAATCGATAAAAAGTGTTTATGCTTCAACATTTCACAAAAAAGCAAAAGATTATATTAAATCCACTGCCTACAGATTGGAAGAAGAAAAAATGGCTGTGGTTATTCAAAGATTAGTTGGAGCAAAAAGAGAACAGAGATTTTATCCTGATTTCTCGGGTGTTGCAAAATCATTTAACTTTTATCCTATTGCACCACAAAAATCTACAGATGGAATTGCACTTGTTGCACTTGGATTGGGTAAAACAGTTGTGGAAGGTGGCAACTCAATTAGATTTTGTCCTAAATATCCAAAACACATGCTTCAGTTTTTTTCAGCAAAAGAAACTTTAAAAAATGCACAGCAAAGTTTTTTTGCCTTAGATTTAAACGGCAAGTTAGATCATCAACCCGGCAGTATAGAAGATTTGCTAGTAAAAAGTTTTGATTTATCCGATGCTGAAAAAGATGAAACTTTATTTTCACTCGGATCAACTTACTCAGCAGAAAATGATGGGATCTATGACGGTATCTCTCGTAATGGAATTAGAGTTGTTACCTTTGCACCGATTTTAAAACATAAAATTTTTCCGTTGCCCGAAATTCTTGAACTGCTGCTTGATTTTGGTTCTTGGGGAATGGGAACGCCGGTAGAGATAGAATTTGCAGTAAATTTAAATGTTGCCGCAGGCGAACCCAAAGAATTTGCTATACTTCAAATGCGCCCAATGGTGCTAAGCCGCGAAAGTGAAGACATGCTTATTGGCGAAGTTAAACCTGAAGAAACTATTTGCCAAAGCAGCCAGGTACTTGGTAATGGTTCAGTAAACGAAATTTATGATGTGGTTATAGTTGATTATGAAAAATTTGATCGCGGTAAAAGTAAAGAGACTGCGATAGAGGTAAGTAAAATAAACGCAAAGCTTATTGCAGAAAGAAAACCATACATCCTTTTTGGTGTTGGCAGATGGGGTTCGATGGATCCATGGCTTGGAATTCCTGTTACTTGGGATCAGATTTCCGGCGCATCTGTAATTATTGAATCAGGTTTAAAGGATATTAGCGTTGCACCATCACAAGGTTCACACTTTTTTCAGAATCTTACTTCTTTTAGGGTTGGATATTTTACAGTTAACTCATTAAATGAATCTGATTTTATTGATTGGGATTGGTTAAATGATCAGGAAGTAAAAGAAGAATTAAACTTTACAAAACATTTAAGATTTGAAAAACCAATTTCGGTTAGAATGAATGGACACGAAAATCGCGGTGTAATTATGAAACCCGGAATTGAAGTAGATGAGAACAATTAATCCATTATGTATAGTATAGTGCAACAGTGAAATATAAAAACTTATATATCGCTTTTTTATATGAAATATTTGCTGGATTTGGAACAATAATTTCAGTCGGCTTTATAGGACCCCCAGGGTTGGCCACTTTGGCAATTCTAGGTTTGCGTACATTTATTTTAGATAAAGAAAATATCAATGATAAAAAATTATACCTGGAGTATGTATACAAAGTTTTATCAAACAGTTTATCAATAATTTTTATAATGATTATTTCTATAGTTATGATTATTCAATTTATTCCAGTCTGGCAAGCAAAACTTCCCACCGCTTGATGTGATTCTAGTTGTGTTGATTCCTTTTTTTATTATGACTCATGGAGTAGTAGGAATAATTAATTATTCAAATTATCATCAAAACAAGTAAAGTGTAATTTCATACAATCCAAGTCTTTTTTATTAAACTGTCGTTCTTTAAAATGTTATATTACCAATTAGAAATATTCAAAAAGAAGAAATTATTAAATGAGTTTAACAATTAAAGAAGCCATTACGACAAAAGAAATTAAAGACTTCATCGCATTTCCCTATAAGTTATATAAGAATAACAAATATTTTATTCCTCCTCTCCGCTTTGATGAAATGAAAACATTAAATAAAAAGACTAATCCGGCATTTGACTTTTGTGAATCAAAATATTGGATAATTTATAAAGAGAAAAAGATTGTCGGGAGAGTTGCAGGTATTATTAATTCAAAGTTCAATGAGAAGTTTAATAAAAAAGAAGCACGATTTGGATGGATAGATTTTGAAGATGATACAGAAATTTCTTCATTACTGTTAAGAACAGTTGAGAACTGGGCAATTGAAGAAGGAATGGAGAGCATTCATGGACCGCTAGGCTTTACAGATATGGATGGAGAAGGAATGCTGATTGAGGGTTATGAAGAAGAGAGTACACTTGGCAGCATTTACAATTATCCTTACTATCAAAATCATATTGAAAAACTTGGCTACCAAAAAGATATCGATTGGATAGAATTTAGAGTTAACATTACTTCGTCCACACCAGAAAAGATTGCTAGAATTGCACAAGTTGCTTTGCAACGAAACAAGTTACGGGTTCCTGTATTCAAAAAAGCAAAAGAAATGCTTCCTTTTGCAAGAGATATTTTTTATCTGATAAACGAAACCTATAAGGATCTTTATGGTTTTGTTGAATTAACGGACAAACAAATTGATGCTTACGTAAAGCAGTATTTTTCGTTTATTCGTCCAGAGTATCTTCCATTAGTTCTTGATGAGAATAATAAACTTGCAGCTTTTGGGATTACAATGCCTTCATTAAATAAGGCCCTTAAAAAAATAAATGGCAAACTTTTTCCTTTTGGTTTTCTGCACATACTAAAAGAAATGAAAAAAAGTAAAGAGTTAGACTTATATCTTACTGCGGTAAGAACTGATTTGCAGAACAAAGGTGTAAATGCACTTTTAATAGACCAGATAAATAAAGTTTGTATTAAAAATGGCATAAAATACGTTGAGACAAATCGTGAACTTGAAACAAATGAAAAAGTGCAAGCTCAGTGGAAACTTTATGATGCACGTCAGCATAAAAGAAGGCGCTGTTATAAAAAGACATTAAACCAATCTTAGTTTTAATATCTATTTTTACTTATGAATGATTTTTTAATTATACAAGATGTTGTAGTTATCCTGCTGGTATCTTTACCAATTATTTTTCTTTTCAAGAAAATTAATTTACCAAGTATTGTAGGATTTTTAATAGCTGGTTTGTTAATCGGTCCATACGGATTTAATCTTATAGTATCAGTAAACCAGATAAGCGTTATGGCAGAAATTGGCATAATGCTATTGATGTTTACAATTGGTTTGGAATTTTCTCTTTCGCAATTAATACGAATCAAAAAATTTTTACTAATCGCAGGTGGATTTCAACTGCTGCTTACAATTGTTTTTTCTACGCTAATATTTACTGTTTTGGGTTTAGATTTCAAACAATCTATTTTCTTTTCACTATTAGTAAGTTTATCAAGTACAGCAATCGTATTAAAAATTCTTTCAGATAAAAACGAGCTTGAAGCTCCGCACGGAAAATTTTCTATAGGAATATTAATATTTCAGGATCTTGCAATTGTTCCTATGTTTCTTTTAATACCGTTATTAAGTGGATTTGGCGAATTAAGCGGTGGCGATATAGCTTTAAAAGTTGGCGTTGCTTTTGGCGTGCTGGCCGGTTTGCTATTGCTTGCCAGATTTTTAATGCCATTGATCGTTTTTCAGATTGCAAACATTAGGATGCGAGAAGCTTTTACTATAGGTGTAATTCTACTGTTGCTTGGAACTGCCTATATAACACATTCGTTTGGTTTATCTTTTGCGCTAGGTGCGTTCATCGCTGGGATTATTTTATCAGAATCAGATTACAATCATCAAATCGTTTCTGATATTTTACCATTGCGTGATTCTTTTAATAGTATATTTTTCGTTTCGATAGGATTATTACTGAACATTAATTTCGTCATTGATAACTTATTAATGATAATAGCTCTTACTCTTGGAATACTTATTGTTAAAACCTTTGTAATAGTCTTGATTATTTATTTTATGAAATATCCGTTGCGTGTTGCCTTGCTTTCCGGATTAGGGTTAGCCCAAATTGGTGAGTTTTCTTTTGTTCTTGCTCAGGCTGGATTGAACTTTAACTTGTTTTCAAATGATTTTTATTACAATAGTTTTTTAGCTTCAACTATTTTTTCTATGATTCTAACACCCTTGCTAATTAAACTTTCCCCCATAATTGCGGGTAAATCAACCACCATGGAAAAGGATAAAAAGCATACCGAAGGCTATTTAGAAAATTTGCATGCACATGTAGTTATCGCCGGCTTTGGATTAAATGGAAGTAATCTTGCAAGGGTCTTAAAAGAAACTGGGATAAAGTACATAGTAACAGAACTCAATCCTGATACTGTAAGAAAAGAAAAAGCAAAAGGTGAAAAGATTATCTATGGTGATATTAGCA
The DNA here is from genome assembly GCA_963706055.1 of uncultured Ignavibacteriales bacterium. Taxonomy (GTDB): domain Bacteria; phylum Bacteroidota; class Ignavibacteria; order Ignavibacteriales; family Ignavibacteriaceae; genus IGN3. Next base: position 256,179 of record CAVPND010000022.1, read on the forward strand.
GCGAAGAGGTTTTAAACGCAGTTAATATTTCTAAAGCAAATATAATAGTTTACGCTATTTCCGATCCTGCAATTACAAAAATGTCTTTGAAACTTGTAAAAAAATTAAATCCGCACATTTATGCTCTGGTAAGAACACGATATGTAAATGAAGTTGATGAACTTAAAAAAATTGGTGCTGACCATGTAATACCTGAGGAATTTGAAACAGCTTTACAAATGTTTAGAAAAGTTTTAGAACGTTATCATATTCCGCTTAATGTAATTATGAAGCAAACAACACTTCTTCGCGAGGAATCGTACAGCTTTTTAAGAAAAGAAGGTGTTGATATTAGCGCTTTTACTCATCTTGATGAGATACTTGCACAGGGATTGACGGAAACCTATTACGTTAATGATGATAATCCACATATAAATAAGGATCTAACAGAAATACATTTACGCGCAAAAACGGATGCTACTATAATCGCAATTGTTAGAGACGGAAAAACAATTTCAAATCCATCTGCTAAAGAAATGATTCTGGCTGCAGACACATTGGTTATTTATGGCACTCATCTTTCTGTGGATAAAGCAATAGAAGTGTTAAATGGTGAAACCGAAAATTAATGCATTACAAGTAAGTTGTAACCTCATTTAACTCCTTTTTTATAAGATCGGGAACCATAGCATTCTCTTCCGGATATCCAACAACCAATATAAGATAAGGTTTTTCGTTTATTGGTCTTCCCAAAATATCATTTAAAAATTTCATCGGACTGGGTGTGTGAGTTAAACAAACCAATCCAGCGTTGTGGATCGCACTGATTAAAAAGCCGGTTGCAATTCCAACTGATTCTATAGCATAATAATTTTTTGATTTGCTTCCATCTGGAAAAACTTCAACGGATTTTGAAAATATGGCAATTAAATATGGTGCGGTTTCTAAAAAGGGTTTGTTGGAATCAGTATTTAATGGTGCAATTGCATCAAGCCATTCCTGCGATGCACGTGAAGAATAAAATTCCTGTTCTTCCACTTCAGCGGCTACTCTAATTTTCTTTTTAATCAACGGATTAGAGACTACTACAAAATGCCACGGTTGTTTGTTTGCGCCACTGGGTGCAGAATTAGCAACAGCCAGACAATTCTCAATCACATTTTTAGGAAATTTTTTGTCTGAAAAATCTCTTACTGTTCGGCGTCTTAATAAATCTTCCAGAAATAAACTGGAACGGTTTAACATTTCATTATGTGGATACTCTTTATAATCTGGCAATTGAATGAGCTTGTTCTCAGACATAAAATTCTCCGATTAGTTGATTCAAATTATTGGTTTTTTTTAACAATGTAAATGATTTCAATTAGATTTTAGAGACCCTTCATCATCAATATATACCGATCACTAAGAAAAGGTTTAATTTTCAGTAACTATAAAGTAATTTTGAATGTCTAATAGTTAAAATCTTAAAGGAAGATAATATGAAAAACATTACTAAAAGCTCACTGATTCTTGCATTAATAATAATAGTTCCTGTCAGTTATGTTTTAGCTTCATCTAAAAGAGATGATAAAAAAGTAATAAAAGAAAAATCCTTTCAAATCTCCCCGGGCAAAAAAATTAATGTAGAGGCAGAATCAGGCGACATAATTATTACAACATGGAATAGATCTGAAGTTTATGTTAAGATTATTGGCAATGATAAAGCCGCTGATAAATATGATTTTATATTTGACGCAACACCGGATGAAATAACCGTTACCGCAGATAGAAAAGGCGGTTGGAACTGGTTTTCAAATATCCATCTTAAGTTTGAAATAAAAGTTCCTGAAAATTTTAATATCAATGCAAACACTTCCGGTGGTGATATAAAAATCGGCGGAGTTAATGGCGGCATTTATCTAAAAACCTCCGGAGGAGATATTTGGGGCGATAGATTTGAAGGTAATTTTTTCGCTAAAACTTCTGGCGGAGATATTAATATTTTCTGTAAGAATGCAAAAATCGAAGCAAGTACTTCCGGTGGTGATATTGATCTTGAATACACGGGAATCAATCACGGAATAGAATTAAAAACAAGTGGCGGTGATATTGATGTAAAAATTCCAGCAGATTTGGATGCAAAAGCAGAACTAAAAACTTCCGGCGGTGATGTCGATTGTAATTTAACACTGAACAATGTTAGCAAATTAAGTGATTCGAAAATTGAAGCGAATATTAATAAAGGAGGCAAGCCTTTAATCGCAATTACATCAGGTGGCGATATTACCGTTTACAAAAAATAATTGTTCGTATGATCTCTCCCTGGAAAAGCGCATCAAGTGGTGCGCTTTTTTTTTAATCCCTTTGTCATTTCGATCCCGAACTTAATCGGGAGAGAAATCTGGAAAAAAGAGGACTAAAGATTTCTCAGTCGTGGACTCCTTCGAAATGACAATACACTTTTATGTACGCATAAAGTTTGACATTAACCCAACTCTTTTGAATTTTGTGATTAAGAATTAAAACGATTAAATAATGTCTAAAAAATTTATCTACAAATATTTAAGCGAAGAGGATTTAAAATCTATTTCAGCAAAGATTGGTGAAATTGAAAAGATAACTTCCGGTGAGCTTATAATTACCTTAAAAGAAAAACGTAATTTACTAGAAAAACACAAATCAGTTCACAAACTTGCTGAAAAGGAATTTGTTTCTGCAAAGATTGGTAAAACAAAAGGTTCAACTGGAATATTATTTTTTATAATCTTTAATGTAAAAGGATTTTCAATTCTTGCAGATAAAGGAATTAACGAAAAAGTTGATCAATCCGTTTGGGATGAAATTGCAAAAGGCATTAGTGATAATTTTAAACAAGAAAAATATTTTAACGGTTTAGTAAACGGGATAGAACAAGCAGGAAAAATTCTTGCCGCCCACTTCCCCATCCAACCAGATGATGTAAATGAACTACCGAATGAGGTTATAATTAAGTAAAATTACTCATTCTGCATTTCCAGTTCATAACTTTCGCGGTATTTTTTTATTCCATTAAAAACATACTCAGCAAATTTTTGCTGACCTGAAGCTGTACTTAAATGTTTTTCGTCTTTGGTGTTGGAAAGGAATCCGCTTTCAATAAGCACGCTTGGCATTGAAGCACCCACAAGAACGTAGAATCCTGCCTGCTTTACTCCACGCGAATTAAGATTTGGATGTTTATCAAATTCTCTGTGAAGGAACTCAGCAAATTTTTCTGAGTATTTCATATAAGATGAGTGAGCCATACTAACAAGAATAAAATTTTCATCTGTCAGTTTTTCGTAACGGTTAGGATTTTCTTCATATTGTATTACGCTGTTTTCAAACTCAGCGATGGAAATTGCTTCTTTGGTTCTGCCCGGACGAAGCAGGTAAACTTCAAATCCGTTTGCATCGCTTGGTTTTTTAGGAACAGAATTGCAATGAATTGATATAAAAAGTTTTCCATCATTTTCATTTGCAATTTTTCCGCGCTTGTAAAGATCAACAAATACATCAGTTTTACGGGTGTAAACTACTTTTACATCTTTCATGTTTTCCTGAATAAGCTTACCAAGCTTTAAAGCAATGGCAAGATTTATATCCTTTTCTTTAACTCCATTAACGCCTATTGCTCCTGCATCTTTTCCACCATGTCCCGCATCAATAACGATAACATCAAACTCCCATTTTTCTTTAAGCTTATTTGATGTGTTATTATTTTTAAACAACTTATTGTGAATAGTAATTTGAATATCATTACTCTTTTCAATATTCATTACTTCGTTTGTTGTGTATTCTTTTCCTACGGTAATATTAATTACTGCATCATTACCAACATTTTTGGACTCAACTTTTTTAACAACTCCTTCGTTGCCGATATAGTTAACTTTTTCAGATTCAACACTTACTTTTCGAAATGTTAAAGTAAGCACATTATTTTTAAATGAGCTTAAATACGATGGAATTTGCTTGTTGGACTTTAACGTAATTAAAGTTCCATTGGCTTTTTCATTTAGAACAATCCCTGTTATATTAAATTTGCTTGATGTCTCAATTATTGGTTCTTTTAATTCTTCTCTTACTTTCCCAATTAAAATTTTGTTTGGTGAATCAAAACTTAGCTCCTTACCATAGGCCATTTCTAATGATTTAAGTGAATATTTAAGAGGCAAATAAACTTTATTGTTAATTAAATAGGTTGATGTAGGAAGTTGAATGATTAATTGTTTTTCGCCATCTTTTTCACTTAAAACTAGAAAAGGATTCTTTGCAGACGCTTTTACAAAATATTTATCAAACTTAACTTCAATTTTTTGAGCTTCATCATTGTAATAATAATTTATACCAATGGCATCTGCAAAATCTTTAAATGAAAAATATACAGTCCCTTCGCGCACATAAGCGGGAATATTTTTCATAGCATCTTTTGTAACAACAAGAACGTTATTGCCATCTTGTGCAAATGTTTGAAAAGCTAAAAGTGAAGCAAGTAAGAATTTAGAAAATAATTTCATATCAAAAATTCTGTTAACCTATAAAAGGGATTAACATTCCTGTTTTCTTTTTATAAGTCCTAAACATATCACCGAAACTTTTTTCCAGAAGTTTATCCTCTAAAGATGCGCGAAAAATTAAAAATGGAAGCTGAATTATGGCCAATGGTGCCAGCACAAAACTTAAAGTAGCTGCCGCTGCGCCTATATCCATTAAAAATTGAGATAAATATTGCGGATGACGTATTAATTTAAAAGGACCTGATGTAACTAGTTGATGGTTTTTTTTTATTGCTATATCCTGAGAGAAATTATCACCTAAGGTTTTTGTTGCCCAAATTTGAACCCATGAAAAGATTATATAAAAAACTAAACCAACAATTCTAATTGTTTGATTCTCAGTTTTATATTCAAATGTTCCTGCTTGAAATAAACTAACTATTAAAACTACAAGAGCAAGGGTAGATAAAATTAGGGGTAAGGTTTGAAGATATGTTTTAGGTTTTTCCTTAAATACCCCAACCTTGTCTTTAATTCCTTTTTTTGCAGCGCCAACATTTGCCCCAAAAGTAGCAATGATATTAAGTCCGATGATGATATTAATTGGATCCATAAATTCTATAATATTTGTGAAAATTTATTGTCAAAATCTTTTCAATAATAATTAAATAGTCTTACCATGTTTTTTCATAATAGCAGTCCATTCTTCCAAGTTTAATTGCTCAGATTCTTCAATTAACATAATTGGAATATCATCTTCAATTCTGTAACGTCTTCTTGTTTCTTTATCAACTGATACAAGTGTATCACCATCAAGAACTAGATCTGCTTTGGTTTCAGGACAGCAAAGAATTTCAAGTAAGTCTTTACTTATCATAGTATTTTCCTTCTTTTCTTAACATTAATAATTGCTGAATTAAATTTAACAACAAAACACAAAATGTTTACCATACTTATGATGGTTATTTGTTGTCCATTAGCTAATTAAAAAGTTGTACCTCAACTATTGTGCTGATAACGTATTTTTCTTAGTTTTCTATTAAACAATCCGATAACTAAATGGAGCCTCATCAGTTTTTAGTAAAAAGTAATTATTTATTAAGGAGCATACATGAGTAATAAATTAGTAATACTTGTTTTACTTGCTTTCTCTTTTATTTTTTTCGGTTGCGGAGAAAAGAAATCAGACTCACCACAAAACGAAACATCCAACGGCAAAAGCGATATTGAGAACTTTACAGATAAAATGAAAGAAGTTTCTGAAGGATTTACAGAGGGAAAAAAAGTTAATCCAGTTGATTTTAGAGAACTAAAAGCTCTATTACCTGAATCAATAGCAAATCTAAAAAGAACCAATATAGAAGGTGAAAAAGTTGCCGCTATGGGGATGAACATTTCCAATGCAAATGCAGATTACTCAGATGATCAAAACAATCAATCTATCGATCTTAAAATTACTGATATGGGTAACATTGCCGGTTTATCGGGGTTAGCTGCTTACGGCTGGTACATGGTTGATATCGATAAAGAAACTGAAGCAGGTTATGAAAAAACAACTACGTACAAAGGAAATAAAGCTTTTGAGCGATATGATAATCAGGGTCAATACGGTGAGTTAAATATTCTTGTTGCCAAAAGATTTATGGTTGAAGCAAACGGCAACAATGTTTCTATGGATCAATTAAAAACAGCTGTAGATTTGATTAATATTTCAAAACTTGAAAGCTGGAAAGATTTTGGTATAGAAAAATAAATTGTTTAATAATTTTTAAGCGCATTAATCATTAATTATAGGAGTACTATATGAATCTTGTTGACCGTGCTAAAAATATTCTTATTACGCCTAAAACAGAATGGGAAGTAATAAAGAACGAACAAACAACCACTGCTGATTTGTTTACTAAGTATGTAATGATCTTAGCATTAATTCCTGTTATTGCTACATTTATTGGTCAATCCTTAATTGGAATTTCTTTAGGACCGTTTGGCTCGTACAAAATTCCTGTAACCAACGGCCTTATATATGCGGTTGTATACTATATTTTAAGTTTAGCGGGTGTCTATCTTGTTGCATTCATTATTGATGCTCTGGCTCCATCTTTTGGGTCCACTAAAAATATGGATGCTTCATTAAAAGTTGCAGTATATTCATATACGGCGTTATGGTTAGCTGGAATTTTTGGTGTTATTCCGATACTAGGAATTCTTGGAATACTTGGGCTTTATTCTCTTTACTTAATGTACCTGGGTTTACAGATAGTTAAAGATACACCACAAGATAAATTAATTGGTTATCTTGTCGTGGTAATCATTATTGCAATAGTGGTTTATTTTGTTATTGGAATGATAGTAACTGCAATTGCTCTTCCAAGTTTTGGCAGCTTAGATAGTCTAAAGGGATTTGATTTAGGGAACTAGTATTTAAAACTTATAATGCTTGCTCTTCTTTGGGCAAGCATTTTTTATTTAGATGCTAAAAGATTTTCCAGATTTGTTATATCCGGTTCAGAATTAATTTTCTTAAAAAACTCCATGGCTAGTTTAAAGTTTTCCTTGCTCTGTGGTAATTTTCCCATTTCTTTGTAGAGCACCCCAAGTTCCTGATAGGTTTCGGCTCTATTCAACTGATTTCCCGTTTCGATGTTTAAACGTAAACTTGTTTCCAGGTAATTTTCTGATAGCACATAATTCTGAACGCTACGCTGAATAATTCCTTTAATCTTATAAACTTCCGCAATAGTAAGTTTATCATTAAGCTTGTGAGCAACTTCCATTGATTTATCAGCAAACGCATTAGCTAAAGAAAAATCCTTCAGTTTAGAATAAGCATCAGCTTTACTTAAGTAGCAAATTCCAATATTCTGCAAGTAATTATTCTCGATTGAATATGATAAACTTTCTTCAAACTCTTTTATTGCGTAATTATAGTCACCTTTTTTAGAGTACACCATTCCAATGTTTTGATGAATCTCTGCAATTCTTTTTTTATCATCAACTTTAGTGTAATTAATAAGTGCACGCTTAAAATAAACCAAAGCCTCATCAAAAAATCCCTTGATGCTGCTAACAATTCCTAGATTGATTTCAATCTTACCTTTTTCGATATAATTTGATTCTTGGTTGGATTTTTCAAGCGCAGATTCAAAATTTTCAATTGCTTTTTTTACATCACCTTGATCTCCATGAATAGTACCAAGAAGATTTTCACACTTTGCAATTCCTTTAATATCATTTACGGTTGAAAAGCTATCCAGAGCCTTATTTATAAAATCAAAACTATCTTTCCAGTTTGCTTGTCTACTGTATATTTCTCCAACAAGAAGATGTGCGTTTGCATTTAAATCGATCATATTTTTATCATTTACAGTCAGTGCGATAATCTTTTGATTAATATCGATAGCAGATACAAATTCTCCATTTGTTATAGAAACCTGACTGATATATAACAGTAATGAAAGAAATTTTTCTTTAGGAAGCTTGCTGCCTGAAAAAGTAATCAGGATATCTACCAATGATCGGTAAGTTAATCCATCCTGGATTTTAAAATCGGGTTGTATTGTTGTCTCAGATGGTATCAGATTCTTCTTATCACCAAGAGACGAATTGTATAGGGAAATAAACTCATCAAGCTGACTTTTATCAAAGAAATCTGGCAGAATCTCAGAAATGTTTTTATTTATGTGATCGATCACTGTGTGTTTAGAACTATAATTATTATTAAATCTTAAGTTTTACGCGATAAATTGGCAACAGTTATGCCAAGCTCTCTAATGCTTTGAAATGATTGAAAAATATTGTTTATTAGCTCTTTTAGAAATATTTACGCGACAAATAACGTAATTATTGCTTTAGTAATAAAAAATTTAACGTCTCATAATCAAACAATGAAAAGTTGTTAAATAACATTACACTTATTGCACTAGAACTATTATCGAAATATTTTTAAAAGAGTTTAGTCCACAGCTATTTTTCATACAAATTGTTTAAATAGAAGTTATCAAAATTTAACTTTTTGAATATTCACCAAAAACTTGGATTAATTATGAAAACGTCTAATTACCTGGCAAAACCTAATTCAAAAATCACGCTTACAAAATTTTCTACAAAAGATACTTCTAGTTTAAAGTCTAAAGATGAAGGAAAAGAATTACTAAAAAATAATATTAAAAAAATGATTGAGCTTCAGAATAAACTTTATGCTTCTAATAAGTTTTCAGTTTTATTAATATTTCAGGCTATGGATGCAGCAGGAAAAGATTCAACTATTAAACATGTAATGAGTGGACTAAATCCACAGGGCACACAGGTTTATAGTTTTAAACAGCCATCAAAGGAAGAAATGGATCACGGTTATCTCTGGCGCATTTACAAATCTTTACCTGAAAGGGGCAGAATAGGAATTTTTAATCGTTCACATTATGAAGAAGTATTAGTTGTAAAAGTTCACGATCTTTTAAAATATCAAAGAATTCCTGAAGAATTAATTGGTGGTAATATTTGGGAAAAAAGATATACTCAAATCTGCAACTTTGAAAATTATCTATATGAAAACGGAACTATTGTATTAAAATTTTTTTTACATGTTTCTAAAGAAGAGCAAAAGGATAGATTTCTTGCTCGTATAAACGATCAAACAAAAAACTGGAAGTTTTCAGCTTCTGATATTGAAGAAAGAAAACATTGGGATGAATATCAAAAAGCCTATGAAGAGGCAATTTCCGCCACCAGTAAAAAAAATGCTCCATGGTATATAATTCCGGCAGACAAAAAATGGTTTGCTCGTTTGCTTGTTAGCGAGATTATTGTCGAAACACTTAAAAAACTAAAACTAGAATATCCTGAATTGTCAAAAGAACAATTGTCAGAATTACAAAATTGTAAAGAGAGCCTTTTGTCAGAAAATTAAATACAACAATTTGTTATATAAATTACTTAAGAAATAACATTTTTTTTGTTTGCTCTATAGAACCAACTCGTAAACGGTAAAAATAAACTCCTGAAGATGGGTTATTATTACCCGAGGATATATTAAAATCAACCTCATAGTTTCCTGCGGGTCTATATTCATTAACTAAAGTAGCTATTTCAACACCTAAAACATCATACACTTTTAATGTTTGCCAGCTACCTACTGACGACTCCCACCTGATTTTTGTGCTAGGATTAAATGGATTTGGATAATTTTGCATCAATTCAAAATGCTGTGGTAAATTATAAACTTCATCATTAACATTCGTTGGATCATATGGGAAAAAATAGATCAGAATATCATCAATAGTAGCCCGCCATAATCCCCAGCTATGTCCTTCATGTTTTCTCTCCCACCCTATTTCATAATTGTGAGCTAATAAAGAATCTTTAAAAGAGTTCATTGTTCCGGATAATGAGCCTTCATAAGTTCCCCATGTTGAATACCACTTAATATTTTTTGTTATGCCATTTGCTAAATCAGTCATTACCTGCGAATAAATTTCATAACCATTAGGTTGAAAAGCACCTGAATGAATACCGCAGTTTCCAAATAAATCAGGATGATTATAACTAATGAGAGCAGAAATGTTACCTCCGTACGAATCACCAAGCACTAATCTATCAGAAGCCTGCGTCTTTGTTTTGTAATTCTGATCTATATAAGGAACCAATTCATTTATGAAAAAATTTCTGTACTGAAGTCTTTTATTTCCAGCATATTCATCATTTCTGTTATTAGGTCTTACAAAAACAGCAATTAACGATTTTATTTTATTGCTATCAATTAAATTATCGATAACATTTTGTGCGCTTGCAAGGCTTACATATTCAAATCCATCTTGAAAATAAACTGTAGGATATCTTTCCACGGAAAGAGAGTCATAACCAGGTGGCAGATATATCTTAAGCTGGTAACTGGCATTTAAATAACTGCTGAAAATTACTTTATTTAAAAGTGTTCCATGAGAGATTCCAGAATTATAATTAATTTCCCAAGGTTGAACATATTCCGGCATTGCGAGTTCGGAGTTTGGGCCAAATCCCCCACTAACTGTGTTAGGGTTTTCAGGATCAAGAATCCAATTGCTACCGTTAGTCACAAATTTATAATCTAGTCTTGCATCAAGTTCAAAACCTCTTGAATAGTACCAAAAATTTGTTTGATTAAGATTTATCATTGAAGAATTTGTAGACCAGAAATTAAAATCACCGGCAACGGAAATCGATGAAACTGATCCTCGATAAATAAAATTTGAAGAATCCCCGGTAATAAATGGAATCCCTTGGTTTCTAGCATATATCATAAAACTATCAACTGCTGATGCCTTTAACCCTGGATCAGTAATTGAATTCACATTATTAATAAATTGCTGGAATTGATTTTGTGGAGATATAAAATCAACAGCAATTAACATTATTAAAAGAAAAAATATTTTTTTCATTCTTACTCTAATCAGTTTATTTAATTAGTTCCGTTATTTTTTCAGGCGGTCTAGCCAAAATTGCTCTATCGCCTTTTTCAACAATAGGTCGCTGAATTAAATCAGGATTTTTAATCATTAAATTTAACAAATCATTTTCACTTAACTTCTCAATTTTTGCTTTTTGTTTTTTATAAACCTCTTCATTTTTTCTTAATAATTCAGATGGTTTCATCCGCATTTTTTTCAGCAAAGATTTTAGAACTGATTTAGAAAAGGGTTTTATATAGTAGTTAATCTTTTCGAATTCTATGCCTTGCTCTGAGAAAACTTTTGCCACTTTTCTACAAGTTGTACAAGTTGGCTTTTCATAAACTGTTATTTTATTCATTATTTTAACCTTTTATTAATATTATTAAGCACAATATTTGTAAAATGACTCTATTGCTAAATAAAACAAAAATCAGGAAAAATAAAATAAATCTTGTAATTTATACCATTAAAAATTCAAACATCTTCAAAGGAAAAATATGAAGTATATTTTAACACTGCTGTTAACATTAACATTTTTAATAACTGCTTATTCGCAAAACTATAAACAGGTTAAAATTTATGTAAATGATAAATCCGATTACAATGAATTACAATCCGCCGGTTTAGATATTGATCATGCCTTTTGGGGAAAAGATAATTCCCTGACTGTTTATCTGAGCGATGAACAATTTTCTAAACTTCAATTGACCAATTTTAGATATGATGTTCTTATAGATGATTGGTTTGAGTTTTATTCTAAACAACCAGCTTTATCTGAATTGGAAAAATCCTCACTTATTCAGCAGAGTAAAAATAATTTTGGAGTAGAAGGATTTGGATTCGGTTCTATGGGTGGATTTTATACTCTTGCTGAAGTTTATGCAAGGCTTGATTCTATGTTTGCACTCTATCCAAACATAATCACCCAAAAGTTTTCAATTGGAAACAGTTTAGAAGGAAGACCTATTTACGTTGTTAAGATTTCAGACAATCCGAATGTAAACGAAAGTGAACCACAGGTTTATTATAACTCATTAATACATGCAAGAGAACCACAAGGAATGATGACTGTAATGTATTATATGTATTACTTATTAGAAAATTATGGCACCGATCCAGAGGTTACTTATTTAGTAAACAACAGAGAAATATATTTTCAACCAGTTATTAATCCTGATGGATATGAATATAACCGGACAACTAACCCAAATGGCGGCGGGCAGTGGAGAAAGAACAGAAAAAATAATGGTGATGGAAGTTATGGCGTGGATTTAAATAGAAATTTTGGTTATCAGTGGGGATACAACAACACAGGTTCTAGTCCTACTCCTTCAAGTGATACTTATAGAGGAAGCGCTCCGTTTTCTGAGCCGGAAACACAAGCAGTTAGAAATTTTGTAAATACTAAAAACTTCAAAACGGCTCTAAATTATCACACATATAGTAATTTACTCCTTTATCCCTGGGGTTATGTAAGTACTCCAACTGTTGATAATTCAATTTTTGATGAATACTCAACCGATATGGTTGCATATAATGGATATGAAAATGGTCAAGCACCAATAGTTTTGTATGATGTAAATGGTTCAACTGATGACTGGATGTACGGCGAACAGACAACAAAACCAAAAATACTTTCTATGACTCCAGAAGTTGGCTCAACTGGCTTCTGGCCTACACAAGCAGAAATTTTTCCGCTTGCTATAGAAAACCTGATGCCAAATTTATATTACACCTGGGTTGCAGGTGAATCTGTAAAATTAGTTAATCCAAGTTTTTCTCAGCAATTTTTTAATCCAGGTGACAATGTTGATTTAATAATTCCGCAGATAAGAAATAAAGGATTAAGTGATGCATCAAATATTTCACTATCTCTTAGTTCCGATAATCCATTAATTAGCATTAACTCTGGACCCATTATTATTGGAAACATTGCGGCAAGATCAAGTGTAAACAACTCTCAAAATTTATCTTTTTCATTAAGCAGTACAATGCCAGCTGATGTTAGAGTGAAAATGTTAGTAACTGTATCAACATCCGGAACACCAATGTTTGTAGATACATTAAGCTTTTTAACTGGTACACCTATAATGGTTTTTGCGGATACAACCGATGATCCATTACTTCTTTGGAATATTACCGCTACCCCAACCACTCCAAAATGGGAGGCATCCAATTCATCGTATCATTCATCCCCCACTTCATTCACAGATAGCAAAACGGGAAGTTATTCAAACAATGCAACTGTAACGATGATATTGAAGAATGCTCTCGATCTCTCAACAAATGCTCATCCAAGATTAAGCTTTTGGACAAAGTATGATATAGAAAGCAATTACGATTATGCACAAGTAGAAGTTTCTACAAATAATGGAAGCACATTTACACCACTCGCTGGTAATTATACTCAACCAGGTACCGGCTCTTTTCAACCAAACGGTGAACCATTATACGATGGAGTTCAAACAAGTTGGGTAAATGAAGAAATGGATTTAACTGCATATAACTCAAATCAGGTAAAGCTAAAATTTGAGTTAAAGACAGATGGTTCTGTAATTAAGGATGGCTGGTATTTGGATGACATTGGAATTTTAGTGTATGGAATTGTACCTGTTGAATTAAGTTCTTTTACAGCAGATGTGCAAGAGGATAAAATACTCTTAAACTGGGTTACTTCCACCGAAACAAATAATTTAGGATTTGAAATTCAAAGACGAGCTAATGATTACAGTTGGACTAAGCTTGGTTTTATTGATGGAAGAGGAACTACTACTGAAAAATCAATTTATTCTTTTATCGATAAAAATCCGATTGATGGAAAATCTTATTATAGATTAAAACAAATTGACTTAGACGGATCGTTTAAAATATTTAACTCTGTTCAAGTGGATTTTGCAACCATAAACGACTTTTCGTTGGGACAGAACTATCCAAATCCTTTTAATCCCATTACAGATATTAATTTCTCATTAGCTAAATCTGGTATTGTAACATTAAAAGTCTTTAATGTTTTGGGATCAGAAGTTGCAACACTTGTTGATGATTTTATGGAAGCTGGAAAACACACAATTCAGTTTAATGCAAAAAGCTTAACCTCCGGCGTTTATTTTTATACAATTAAAAGCAATACTTTCACATCAACACGCAAAATGATTTTAATGAAATAGTCATAAAAAAAAGAACTATAAAAAAGCGATTCATCTGAATCGCTTTTTTAATTTAATATTCTGTTTATTGTGACAACAAATAATCTGCAATCTTTCCTAAATCTTTAACGTCTTTGTTTCCGTATGAAGGCATAATTCCATTTGAATATTTTGCCCTGTAAGATTGAAATCTATCTGAATCCATATATGAGTTTGGATTACGAAGATAGTTTATAAGATCATCCCTGTTGCTCCAATATTGTTTTAATCCTTTTAAGGTGGGTCCCATATTTGTCCCGGCAAGATTAGAACCATGGCAATTTACACAGCCAAAAGTCATTACAAGTCTTTCTCCGGTAAGTTCTTCTGATGATTGCTGCCCCATTGGTGAGTCATTCATTCCAGAAAAATCTTTCATTGGAGCCTCATCCTCTTTAGTTAATCGTGCCAGCATAAAAAGGACAATAAATAAAAGTAAAAAAGCGGCTACCCATATTTGAGGTTTTGTCATATTCCTATAAATAATTTGTGAACGAAAATTTTTATTTCAAGTTATTCTATTTCAAAAGATGCATTAACAACACCTATAATTTCTTTTTCAATTGAACTGAGATCGTTAATTCCGTAATCTGATATTGCATTAGAAAATTTTGGAGTGATTTGGAGAACACCCATTCTTGCACTTCTCATAGGACCTAAATCCCTATCTGTTGCTTCGGCAATTTTTTGTGCCCTTATCATTGCATCTTTTGCAGCTGCTGCCTGAATTTCAATTTTAAGATCTGCCATTTTGGTGTAGTGATATTCCGGCTGCTCTACATTAAAACTGACACCTTTCTGAATCAAAGAAGTAATATCAAGTGAAAGTTCTTTTATTTTATTTACTTCACCTGATTGAATTTCAATTCTTTGACTGTATACATACCCTATAACTCTACCGGAACTATATCCCTGTTCATTCATTTCATAAACCGGATAATTATTAATAGTAAAAAACTCAATTTTATCTTTAGGAAATCCTTTGCTAGAAAGATATGAAATTAGAATAGGTTTTTGTCTGTTCAATTCCGCGAATGCACTTTCAGAAGTTGAAGCTTGAACAGAAATTGTTCCTCGAAGAAAACCAAGATCAGAAACTATTTCTTGTTTCGCTGAACCGGTTACATTAATTGTTTGGTTGGCCCTTTGGCTTGATCGCCAGGCATTTGTAAAAAATACCACACCAATTATAAAGCTTATTCCTATAATTACTGCGGGTACAAAAAAACTGTTTTTGTTTTCCATTTTCTTATGAATTATTAAGTTTTTAAAAGCGTTAAAACGTGTAGCAACTTATCAAAAAAGAGTAATTTTAACAACAGAAATTGTTTAGACAATTATCATTGAACCTTGTTTTTATGTGACAATACTCTCAATAACTCAATGTGTGTTCTATTGCATTAAAATAATTCTTAACTTAAAATCAAAATTTTACAGTTAAAAAATGAATCGAAAATCAAATAAACTTATTAACGAAAAAAGCCCTTATCTTTTACAACATGCATATAATCCTGTAAATTGGTTTCCTTGGTGTAATGAGGCATTTGAAAAAGCTAAAACTGAAGACAAACCAATTTTTCTCTCTATTGGTTATTCAACCTGCCATTGGTGCCATGTAATGGAAAAAGAATCTTTTGAAGATGAAGATGTTGCCGCTTTAATGAATGATGCTTTTGTATCAATAAAAGTGGATCGGGAAGAACGCCCTGATATTGATGGAATTTATATGGCTGCTTGCCAGATGATGACCGGCGGTGGCGGCTGGCCTTTAACAATAATTATGACTCCCGACAAAAAACCATTTTTTACTGGTACATATTTTCCCAAACGAAATCGTTTTAACAGAATCGGAATGATGGAATTGGTTCCAAAACTTAAGTCAGTCTGGGTAAATCAAAAAGATGAGATGTTAAAGTCTGCAGAAGATATTTCGGCTTCTTTGAGTAAACAAAATTTTATTACAGACTCCACAAAAATTGATGAAACAATA
Source organism: uncultured Ignavibacteriales bacterium (assembly GCA_963706055.1). Classification (GTDB taxonomy): domain Bacteria; phylum Bacteroidota; class Ignavibacteria; order Ignavibacteriales; family Ignavibacteriaceae; genus IGN3. The sequence goes on from CAVPND010000022.1 coordinate 272,254, forward strand.
TTAGATAATGCTTACAAAGATTTAAGTAAAAGGTATGACGAAACAAGTGGCGGATTTGGGAATGCGCCCAAGTTCCCCTCACCTCATAATTTTTTATTTCTTTTACGCTACTGGAAAAGAAAAAATGAGCCAAAAGCTCTTGCGATGGTTGAAAAAACCCTAACTGAAATGCGAAGGGGAGGAATTTATGATCAACTTGGGTTCGGATTTGCACGTTATTCTACAGATCAGAATTGGTTAGTTCCGCATTTTGAAAAAATGCTTTATGATCAGGCAATGTTAGCTATGGCTTACACAGAAACTTATCTTGCCACTAAAAATGATTTTTACAAAACGACTGCCGAAGAAATTTTAGATTATGTTCTTAGAGATATGACTCATCCGGAAGGAGGATTTTATTCAGCCGAGGATGCTGACAGTGAAGGCGAAGAAGGCAAGTTTTACTTATGGGATGCTGATGAATTGAGAAATGTTTTAAATCAAGATGAATTAGATTTAGCCATAAAAACATTTAACACAGCTGAAGATGGAAACTGGATTGATGAATCAAAAGGGATGATGACGGGCACTAATATTTTACATCTAAAAAAATCTAATAAAGAACTTGCAGAAGATTTAGACCTCAGTGAAGATTTATTATACAAAAAGTTAGAGTCCATCCGACAAAAACTTTTTAATTATAGAGAGAAAAGGATTCATCCGCATAAGGATGATAAAATCTTAACCGATTGGAATGGGTTGATGATATCAGCATTTGCAAAAGCATCACAAGCATTCGGCAGTAAAACATTTGCCGATTCTGCAGTAAAATGCTTCGAATTTATTGAAAAATATTTATCAGAAAAAGATGGAAGGTTAATTCATCGTTTCCGTGAAGGTGAATCAGGGTTACCAGCTCATCTAGATGATTATGCATTTATAATAAATGCTCTAATAGATCTCTATGAAACCACATTTGATATCAAGTATCTAAAAAGAGCGCTAAGGTTAAATGAAATTTTATTGCAGGATTTCTGGGATGAGTACAATGGCGGATTTTATTTTACATCTGCAACAGGTGAAAAACTTATTACAAGACAAAAAGATGTTTATGATGGAGCAATTCCTTCTGGAAATTCAGTAGCACTTTTAAATCTTATAAGATTAGCTCGCTTTACTTCTGATTTTAAGTATGATAACAAGACAGATGAACTTATTAAGTACTTTTCAGGATATATTTCTCGCTCACCATCAGCTTTTTGTATGTTTATGTGCGGTTTAGATTTCTTATTCTCATCATCATCCGAAATTGTAATAGTTTCCGAACAGAACAATAATTTAACTATAAGAGCTTTAGAACTTCTAAGAAGTATTTATAGTCCTAATAAGGTTGTAATTCTAAAAGGAAGCGATACCGATGAAGATTTTGAATTACTTTTGCCATTTACAAAAGAAATGAAACTAGAGCCGAATAGTCCTAAATTTTATATTTGCAGTAATTATGTTTGTAATCAACCCGTAAACTCAATAAATGAATTGGAAAGATCACTTTTAGTGTAACTAATTAATATAACTTAAGTAGATATTTAATTTATCTTAGACTAATTTTGCTGTGGCACCTAAAATAAAGCTGGAGAAACATTGTGAGTTCAGATAATAAATTTGTTCGATCGTTAATAGAAAATGCTAAACAAGGAAACAATGCAGCTATTGAGCAATTATTCCAAATGAATCTGGCGAAAATATATGCATTTGCAATTAGACTAACCGCGAATAAAGCTTTAGCAGAATCTATTACAAAAGAAACTTTTATTGAAGCTTGGAAAAAAATAAATCTTGTAAGAAATGATGCATCTTTTCTAAAATGGCTCAGTGCAATAACTGTTTATCAAACTATTGATACACTCCGATCAAAAAAGAATAAATCAAAAACAAATCATAGTGAATTAAAGGAACTTGAATCAAAAGGAGAATTGGATAAGTATATTCTTGATTTGCCGGATCAGGAAAGAATGATTTTTGTTCTTAATAAGATTGAAGGATATTCCATTGAAGAAATTTCTGATATGATGGGTATAAAAAAAGATCAGGTTTTTGTTCATTTGGATATTGCCTTAAATAAACTAATCGGTAGCGAGCCATCACTTGAAAATGAAACTGTAATGGCAGAAAAAATCGCAAAGTTAATTCCTGAGTTACAACCTTCTCAGGAAGTTCGTAATGGTATCTTTTCGTATATAATGGATGTAAAAATTCGTGAGCAAAAAGAACAAGAAAAGATTGCTGAAGCATTAGCAGATAAAGAAAGAACATCAGATGCTGATGAAAAGAGTGCACAGGAAAAGGATGTTTATGCAGATGAAGAAATTATAAAACCAAAGAAACAATTTAAATTTAATCCGGAAGTATTTAAAAAAGCTGTTTATGCAATATTAATTATAGGAATAGCAATTACAGCCTACATATTAATAACCGCTACCGGCGGATGGGAAGTGATACAGCTTTCCGGACAACCCAAATTGGGGAACTCAATTATGAGTAAAAGTGACGGTTTTAATACCGAAAACACAATCCTGACAGATGCCAGTTCTTCCGTTACTTTCACGATGCCAGAAATGGGAAGACTTTTAATAGAAAATTCTTCTATCGTTTCCAGGACTAAAAAGAGTAATGAAATTAAATTAGATAAGGGCCAAATTAAAAAATTTGAAGGCGATGCATCTGATGTTTTGAATGTTTTAACTCCACTTGCAAAGTTTACAGAGCTCTATAAGGGCAGTGCTTTTCGATTAACGGTAGAAGAATCTGGTGCTTGTAAATTACTTGTTGAAAGCGGTTGGGTTATAGTTAATATAAAAGAATTTGATTCTTATGTTCCAAAAAACTTTGATTGCTTAATATCAAGAGGCAAATATGCAATTCCATATCCATCCGATTCATCTCCGGAACTAATTAATCTTTTGCAAAATTTCAGCGGTATTAATGATCCATCAGTTGGAACGATTTTAACCAAAATGACTAAAAAGGAATCTTTATCACTTTGGCATATAATACAACTTATAAGCACAGAAAACCGAAGCATTGCTTTTGATAAGCTCAATGAACTAATACCGGCACCTTCATCTGTAACCAAAGAAGGTATACTTGCTCTAAATAAAACTATGCTTTTGGATTGGCGGCAGGAAATTGAATTGAAGATGGATTAGTTCTAAAAATTATTAAAAAAGAAAAACCCAATTCAACAAAGAATTGGGTTTTATTTTTTTAAATAGAAAGAATGATGTTATTTCTTCGGTTTATAAAAGTGTGAACTTTGGCCAAAGAATACCTCAGCAGCATCCATAATTGTTTCAGACAAAGTTGGATGAGGATGAATTGTTAATTTTAAATCCGTTACATTAGCACCCATTTCAATTGCGAGAACACCTTCGGCAATTAGTTCCCCTGCATTTGGCCCGCATATTCCAATTCCAATTAATCTTTGAGTATCAGGATCAACAATCAATTTTGTTACGCCATCATTTCGATCCAGGGTAACTGCTCTACCGCTTGCAGCCCATGGAAATTTTGCAACCTCGTACTTTATTCCTTCTTTCTTAGCCTGTTCTTCTGTAATTCCTGCCCAAGCAATTTCAGGATCAGTAAACACAACGGCGGGAATTGCAAGCGGTTCAAAAGCAACTTTATGTCCTGCAATTACCTCAACGGCAACTCTTCCTTCGTGTGATGCTTTGTGAGCAAGCATCGGTTCACCGGCAATATCACCAATTGCAAAAATATTTTGATCAGTAGTTTGTAATTGTTTGTTAACACCTATCCAACCACGATCTGTTATAGTAACATTTGTGTTTTCTAATCCCAATCCTTTTGTTTCCGGTCTTCTTCCGATGGACATTAATACATAATCATAAACTTTATCACTAGTATTTCCTTTATCATCCTGAATCTTAACGCTGATTCCAGCTTTAACTTCCTTCATTTCTAAAACTTTGCTATTCGTCATTACTTCTGCAAAAGATTTTTTAATTCTCATTGAAAGATAATTTACAAGATCACGATCAGCACCAGGTAAAAGTCCAGGCATCATTTCAACAACAGATACTTTTGTTCCAAGTGCTTCATAAACAGATCCAAGCTCAAGCCCGATATATCCACCGCCAACAACTAATAGTGATTTTGGAATTTCAGGTAAATCGAGTGCAGATGTTGAGTTAAGCAATCTTTTTGATTGAATATTTAACGATGGAATTGTTGTGATAACAGATCCAGTTGCAATAATGGCTTTCTCAAAAGAATGTTCAATTGTTTGTCCATCAACCTTTTCAATCTTCAATGTGGATGAATTAATAAAACTTGCTCTGCCTTGAACAAAGTTAATTTTTCTTTGTTTTGATATTTGACCTAGACCGCCAGTAAGTTTATTAACTACATTGTTTTTGAAGTCACGGAGTTTGTTTATATCAATAGAGGGCTTTCCAAATTCTATACCCCAATTTTTTGCTTCTTCAGCTTCGTGAATAAGTTTTGCAACATGCAGTAATGCTTTTGATGGAATACATCCGCGATAGAGACAAACACCACCGGGATTTTTATCAAGATCAATAAGGGTAACATCCATTCCAAGATCAGCGGCAAGGAAAGCTGCAGCATATCCGCCAGGCCCGCCACCGATTACTGTTAATTTTATTTTTTCAGACATATTGTTCCTAAATTCTAAAGTATTTTAAGTGGCTGCTCAAGGGCTTCAACAACAAATCGTAAAAATCTAATTGCATCAGCGCCATCAATAATTCTGTGATCATAAGACAATGATAATGGAAGCATTAATCTTGGTTCAAAAACACCATAGCCATTCCATACTGGTTCTAATGTACCGCGCGAAACACCAAGAATTGCAACTTCAGGTGAGTTAACAATTGGGGTAAAATATGTTCCTCCAATTCCACCAAGATTTGATATAGTAAAACACCCGCCTTGCAAATCATCTAATCCTATTTTTTTATTGCGAGCTTTTTCAGCAAGGGCATTCATTTCGATTGAAATTTCTGTGAGGGATTTTTTCTCAACATTTTTTAATACCGGAACAATCAAGCCAAATTCAGTGTCAACAGCAACACCAATATTAAAATAATTTTTGTATATAATTTCCTTCTTCTCCATATCGATACTGCTGTTAAACTGAGGGAATTTCTTCAGTCCTTCAACTATTATTTTAACAAGAATGGCAGTTACGGTTAATTTGACATCAGAACTTTTGTTTAATTCTTTTCTGGTTTTTTCAAGCAATGTTATATCAGCTTTATCAAATTGTGTAACGTGTGGAATCACGGCCCAGGCATAGCCAAGATGATCAGCGGTTTTTTTACGGATATTTGTCATCTCAATTTTGTTAATCGAACCAAACTTTGTGAAATCCGGTAAAGTTTCTGATTTGATATTTAATCCGCTTCCACCGCCCTGGCTATAAGATTCATGTAATTTCTTCGAATAGGCTTTAACATCATCCATAGAAATTCTGCCGTTTGGACCAGTTCCTGGAACTTTATTTATATCAACACCAATTTCTCTAGCTATTCTGCGCACAGATGGAGCTGCCGGGGCCGCACCTTTTAAAATTGGTGGTTGATTATCCAGCTCCATTGGCTGAATAGATTTGCGTTCGCCTGTTGGTATTGAAATTTTTTCTTTTTCAGATTCAACTAAATTTACTTCGGCTGGTAACTCGTTTTTTATTTTAGCTGGTTCTGATAGTTTAACCGAAGAATCACTAGATTCAACTTTTATCATCACGTCACCTACCTTAGCCTTGCCTCCAGCCTTAATTAAAACCTCAACAACTTTACCAGCAATTGTTGTTGGAACTTCTATCGTTGCTTTATCAGTTTCAATTTCAAGTATAGCTTGATCAACCTCAATTATATCACCAACCTTTACGAGAACATTTAGTACATCGGCGGCTTCAATATTTTCTCCAAGATCCGGTAATCGAAATTCTACAACTTCTTTTTTACCTTCTGATGAAGGCGCAGAAGCAGCTTTGTATTCAACCTCTGGTTCTGTCTTTACTTCTAATTTTTCATCTTTTTTCTTTTCGGGCTTACTAACTTCAACTTGTTTAGTTTCACTGCCAACTTCATCAATCATTAAAATTGTTGCACCGACTTTTACTTTATCACCGGCCTTGACCAATAATTTTGTAATCTTGCCTTCTATAGAAGATGGAACTTCAATAGTTGCTTTATCAGTTTCAATTTCAATAATTGCCTGATCTTTTTTTACCACATCACCCTCTTTAACAAGTACAGCTGTAACATCAGCAGCTTCAATGTTCTCGCCAAGTTCCGGTAATTTAAATTCTGTTGCCATTATAAAATCCTAAATGAAAATTTTCTTTTTATATCAGTATCTACTGACTTTAATACCTTTAAAATTTCGTATGTCATTTCGACCAACCTGCCTGCGGCAGGCAGGAGGGAGAAATCTAAGAATACCACCCAATCAGATTTCTCAGTCGAGCACTCCTTCGAAATGTCACTCTTTTAAGTATTCATCGGGTTACGTTTGTTTGGATTTATACCAAGTTCTTTTGCGGCTTTATCCAAATCTTTATCCTTAATTTTTTCTTCTTTAAACAATGCGGTCAATGTTGCAAAGACAATATGTTTTGCATCTACTTCAAAGAAATCTCTTAAGACCTCGCGTGTTTCGCTTCTTCCAAATCCATCAGTACCAAGAGAGTATAATCTGCTTGGGAACCATTTTGAAACCGAATCTGGAAGGGCTTTTACGTAATCTGAAGTAGCCACCAAGACACCATCTTCTTTAGCAAGCATTTTTTCAATATATGTTGCCTTAGGTTTTGAAGTTGGATTTAGGAAATTCCACCTTTCAACTTCAAGAGCATCACGCCTTAATTCTTTATAACTCGTTACACTCCAAACATCGCAAGCAACACGATAATCATCCTCAAGAATTTTTGCTGCTTTAATAACTTCGTTTAGAATTGTTCCACTGCCGAATAACTGTGCTTTTAATTTAGCGCTCTTTTTGTCCGAAGCTTTTAACTTATACATACCTTTTAGAATGCCTTCTTTAGAACCTTTAGTCATTTCAGGCATTGCATAATTTTCATTCATCAATGTTATATAGTAGAAAACATTTTCCTGATCCTCATACATTCTCTTTATTCCTTCACGAATAATCACAGCAAGCTCATACGCAAAAGCCGGATCATATGTAACAAGATTTGGAACAGGATAAGCTAATAAATGACTGTGTCCATCCTGGTGCTGCAATCCTTCACCGTTAAGAGTGGTTCTGCCAGCGGTACCACCAAGCATAAATCCTCTTGCGCCAATATCTCCCGCGGCCCAAACTAAATCTCCAACTCTCTGTAATCCAAACATTGAATAATATATAAAGAACGGAATCATATTTATTCCGTGTGAGAGATAGGCAGTACCAGCAGCAATAAATGATGACATTGAACCGGCTTCGTTAATTCCTTCCTCAAGAATTTGTCCGTCTTTTGCTTCTTTGTAATAAAGCAATGAATCCTTATCAACTGGCTCGTATAATTGTCCAGCGTGAGAATAAATTCCCACTTGTCTAAACAATGCTTCCATACCAAATGTTCTTGCTTCATCAGGAACAATCGGAACAACTAATTTTCCAAGTTCTTTATCTTTTAAAAGTTTAGCAAGAATTCTAACGAACACCATTGTTGTAGAAACTTCTCGCCCTTCTGTTCCTTTATAAAATTCTTCAAACAAAGATTCAGGTGGAGCTTTTATTGGGCGGATATCTGTTCTGCGTGAAGGGACATATCCTCCAAGTTGTTTTCTTCTTTCCTTTAGATATTTTATTTCGTGACTATCTTCATCCGGTTTATAAAATGGATCACTTAGAATATCATCATCAGCGATAGGAATCCCAAAACGACTTCTGAATTCTCTCATTTCCTCTTCATTTAATTTTTTCTGCTGATGAGTAACGTTCTTTCCTTCGCCTGCTTCACCGAGACCATATCCTTTAATAGTCTTAGCAAGTATAACCGTTGGTTTTCCTGTATAATCAACAGCTTCTTTATATGCTGCATAAACTTTTTCAGGATCGTGTCCGCCTCGTTTCATTTTAAACAATTGTTCATCAGTCATCTTTTCAACCATCTTTAACAAATCAGGATCTTTGCCAAAGAAATTCTTTCTGATGTATGCGCCGCCTTCAACTGAATACTTTTGATATTCACCATCAACAACTTCGCCCATACGTTTAACAAGTTTTCCATCAACATCTTTATCTAATAACGATTCCCAATCTTCGCCCCAAATAACTTTTATAACATGCCATCCGGCACCACGGAAAATTGCTTCAAGTTCCTGAATAATTTTTCCGTTGCCGCGAACAGGTCCATCCAATCTTTGCAGATTACAATTTATTACAAAAATTAAATTATCAAGTTTTTCTCGTGAGGCGAGAGTAATTGCGCCAAGTGTTTCAGGCTCATCGGTTTCACCATCTCCAAGAAATGCCCAAACGTGTCCGCCTGTTTTTTTCAATCCGCGATCTTCTAAGTAGCGATTAAATCTTGCCTGATAAATCGCCATTAAAGGACCAAGCCCCATAGATACTGTTGGAAATTCCCAAAAGTTAGGCATCAAGAAAGGATGCGGATAAGAAGTAAGTCCGCCTTCGGGTTTTAAGTCTCTTCTAAAATTTATTAATTGTTCTTTAGTTATTCTTCCTTCAAGATAGGCCCTTGCGTAAATACCGGGAGATGCGTGACCTTGAAAATAAATCTGATCTCCATCGTAACCATCACCTCTTCCACGGAAAAAATGGTTGAAGCCAATTTCATACAAAGTTGCCGCAGAGGCATAAGTAGAAATGTGTCCGCCAACGCTGCCTTCTTGCTTGTTTGCTTTTACAACCATTGCCATTGCAAGCCAGCGGATAAGACTTTTAATGCGTCTTTCAATTTCTCTATCGCCTGGAAACGGCGGCTGCTTTTCTTTTGAGATAGTATTTATGTAAGGAGTGTTTGCACTAAAGGGAACGTGAACTCCTGATTTGTGTGCACGGATTTGCAACTGCTGAAGCAATTCAACTACACGCTCAGGTCCGCTATTCTGAAGAACATAATCTAAAGAATAAAGCCACTCGCTGGTTTCAAGTTCTTCGGTTTTGGAATCTTTTTTAATTTCATCACTCATAAAATTTTCCTTTGTTCTAAATCGTCATTCTGAATTATTGTCAAGCTGAACCTGCCTGTCGGCAGACAGGCTCGTTTCAGCTTCTCTGATCGAGTCAAAATTAGAGATTCCGAAACAAGTTCGGAATGACTTAATATCAATTTTCTAAAAAACAGCAATTTTTCTTAAAGCATTTCGTACAGAAATCATAATGCTTAAGGGAATGCTATGCTCAAAATCGGTGTGAAAAAATAAAGCAAATGGGCTTTAATAACAACAATGTGTGATAACGATTAAGTGGTAGATACTTAATACGCCGCCGAGGATAAATTTTCAATTTTCAATGCTCTATCCTTAGTTTTCTTCTTGAACTTTAACCTGAACTTTAACTCAATTATCTCTTGACATTAGCAATTACTTTTCTCTTTTTTGAATGAGAGCTTTTTAATCATTTTTCGTTATAGGGATCTTTATGAAAAAGATCGTTTTGGGTTTCGTTCTCTTCTTTTTAATTTCATTTACAGTTAATGCTCAGTGGCAGCAACAACAAGCTTCTCTCGTGGGCTTAAATGTTTATGATATTAAAGTTATAAACGAAATGACGATGATACTTGTTGGTGATAGTATTTATAAATCTACCGATGGCGGATTAAACTGGACTAATAAATCTAACTTTTCCTTTGGAATATCGTTAGAGTCTGTTTGCTTTGTTGACTCTGAAGTTGGTTGGACTTGTAGTTATGATGGAAAACTTTTTAAAACAACAGATAGCGGAGAATCTTGGTTTCAACAAAACACTTCCTTTTCAGATTCTTTTTCAAAAGTTTTTTTTAGTAGTCGTGAGTATGGATGGCTATTAACTGATAACAGGCTTTGTAAATCAACAAATGGAGGGGATAGTTGGCAAATTGGCTGTAATGGTTATTTTAGTGATTTTACTTTTGTAAGTAATAATGTTGGATGGGCGGCAGGTTTCTATCCCAATGGTACGGGTAATTATTCGTTGATTAAAACTACTAATTTTGGTCTTACCTGGGAAGAAAAATATACTTACCAAAACAATTTAACTGAATCAATTTGTTTCATTTCCGAATTAATAGGTTGGGTGATTGATGGAAATTATCTAATTAAAACTACTGATGGAGGGGACACTTGGAATTCATATCCAATCCAAGCATCATCAATCAGATGTATCACTTTTATAGATTCATTAAAAGGGACGATGTGTGGATCCTCAATTTATAACACCACAGATGGGGGTATTACATGGACAAAATATAACATAAGCCCGGGAACTAATTTTTTATCTATTGATTTTTACAACGAAGAATTTGGGATGCTAGTTGGTAATAGAGGTTTATTATTAAAGACCACGGATTCAGGAAATACCTGGCAAGACTATTTAAAAATTGTCGATGCTGATTTAAGTTCAGTTCATTTTATCAACGAAAATATTGGCTGGGCTGTTGGATATGATCGGCTGCAATATAATCGTGGTATAATATTAAAAACCACAAACGGTGGAATCGAATGGCATAAGCAACTTCTGGATTCACTAACTCAAATTAAATCTGTGCATTTCATAAACAAGGATACTGGATTTGCATTATCAACCAGAATGCCTTCTACTCAATGTGCTTTATTAAAAACTACAGACGCAGGAAGCACATGGATTGATAAAACAATAGATGGAATTAACTATGTAGAAAAACTTTTTTACATTGATGCGAATACTGGTTGGATAGTAGGTATGAATGGTCTGATTTATAAAACAACTGACGGTGGTGAAAGTTGGATAGATCTCTCATTATTCTCCAACACATATTTATATTCAATCCTATTTTTAGATAAAAACAATGGTTGGTTGTCGGGTTCGGCGGGGAGTATATTTTTCACTTCTGACGGTGGTCTAAATTGGGAACCTCAAACGAGTGGGGTTTTTGCAAATTTGACAGAAATATATTTTATTGATTCAAATCATGGGTGGGCAATTGGCGGAGCCTATGATAATTATTTTTTCATCAGAACCACCGATGGAGGAAATATTTGGTCGACATTACCAATACCGCAGAATGAAAGATTTGAAGCTCTGCACTTTATTGATCAAAACACAGGTTGGATTATCGGTAATTCTAGTATAAATAAAATATATAAAACTATTGATGGAGGCCAAAACTGGATTCCCCAACTTACTTATTATTTTAATTCAGTCTATGATATTTGGTTTTCTGATTCGAATAATGGATGGGTTGTAGGATATGGACATAATATTATTCTTCACACAACAAATGGCGGTGTAACTTTTATTGAAGAAAGAAAATAACTCACTCAACCAAAACAATTTTTGTTAGCAACAAAACTACCCAAACCCGTTTAATCCAAGCACAAAAATCAGTTGGCAGTCTCCAGTCGGCAGTTGGCAAACATTAAAGGTTTATGACATTCTAGGAAATGAGATAGCGACCTTAGTTAATGAGTATAGAAATGCTGGAAGTTACGAAGTAGAATTTAATTCAGCATCCAGTATCAAGAATCTAGCATCTGGGATCTACTTTTATCGTTTACAGGCTGGAGATTATGTTGAGACGAAGAAGATGATACTTTTAAAATAAGCTTTGAGAACTTTGTGCCACCTTCGTGCTCTTTGTGGTTAAAAGACTTAACCACAAAGGACACAAAGATAATTTCCTATAAGAACGCAAAGAAATAAAATTACATTCTTAACTCTCTATCAATCTTATCTTTTAAAATAATTTTTATGAGAGATTGATAAGGAACATCTCGCTTATTTGCCAGAGTTTTAAGATCATCAAAAAGCGATTCTGGCAATCTTAACGATATGGTTTTAGTTGAAGGTTTTAAATTTGGGAATGAGGCTTTTTTAGCATTCTTCCAGTCAATATAATTAACCGAATCCTCTTTAACCCAGAATTTTCTTTCCTGTTCTTCAGACTTAAACTTAGGAATCTTTTTTAATTTCTTCATTATAAATTTCTCTTTCTTTTTTATTCATATCACGTGCGGATATAACTCTAATAAAATTCTCTCTTATAGTAAAAACCACAAATAAAAATCTATCCTGATCTGTTCTTCCCAGTAAGTACCACCTATTTTCATCTTCCGAATGTTTAGTGTCATCTAAAACAATAATCGGTTGATTAAAGAAAACTTGCTCACATTCAGCATTTGATACTTTGTGTTTATAAAAATTTTTATTCGAGTTTCCGGGATCCCACTGGAAACCTTCGCATTTTTCAAAAATATTTTTCATCTCGACTGTATATTATAGAAGTATACACAAAATATCAAGATGGGAATCCTCGTCAGGTTTGGGAAAAGTTATGTTGGGATTAAAAATATGATACTTTTAAAATAACATTAGCGACCCTGTCTACCGACAGGCAGGTTCGCTTCTCTACGTGAGAAAAAGGATTTCGTGCAAAGACGCTAAGTCGCAGCTATCATTTATTCTTATTCTTGATAAATCATATTCTCATCTATAAATTCCATTGGTAAAAGCGGCATTGGTATTCCGTTATACTGTAAACGGAACTTTAAATCCCTTATAAACGGATCCTCAACAATTTTTTGTTCTATTCTTAAAAAACTTGGCAGAAACGAATTCAGATCAAACCATTCAGGTTCAGGCATTTCAATAATTTCGTATTCGCTGTTTATAAGATTGGCTTTTCGCAAAGCTATTTTTATTGCGTCGTCCAATCCTCCAAGTACATCAACCAATCCGTTTTTTAAACCATCACTGCCGGACCACACTCTACCCTGCGCAATTTTTTCAATTTCATCAAATGATTTATTTCTGCCCAAAGCTACTTTTTCCACAAAACCTTTATACAGGGTTTTGATTCCTGTTTCTGCCATCTTTAACTCTTCATCTGTAAAATCACGATCAGGAATTGATATTCCAATTAATGGTAGCGTTGCGCCAAAACCAAGATCAGCAAATTTACCTTTTTGAACGTGGTCAACGGACATTCCAAGTTCTTGCTTTAATGTTTTGTTAAACATAAAAGAACCAATAACACCAATTGAACCGGTAATTGTATTTGGCGCCGCAACAATTGTATCTGCAAACATAGAAAGCCAGTAACCGCCAGAAGCCGCCACATAACCCTGAGAGACAATTATTGGCTTCTTCCCTTTTCCTTTTCGCAGAACTTCTGCAATTAGGTCAGCAGCAAGTGCATCTCCTCCGGGCGAATCAACACGTAAAACAATTGCTTTAACACTTCCGCTATTCATTGCGGCTTCAACGTATTTAACTAAATTACGAGCTTTAATTCCGTCATCCATACCCGTACCGCCAATTGCATAGATTACCGCAATCTTTGGCTTTGATCCCCAATAATCATTCGGTGTACTAAATTCTTCCAACGAGCTTGCACTTATTAAACTTTTATTTTTCTTTTCATAATTATTAATTATCTCACTTATATCACTCCAACGTGCCAGAGTATCAACAAGGTTTAATTTTAGAGCATCATCTGGTAAAAACATCCACGTGCTGTCAACAAGTTTATCAAAATAATCGAAAGTAAATTTCCTTCCCTCGCAAATTTCTTTTTGTGCAAGATTATAATTTTCATCAACTAATCTTTGTCTTTGTTCACGATCTGCTTCGCTAAAGTCTTCACGTGCATAACTTTCGGCGGCAGATTTATATTTAAAGTATCTCAACTCGCGGAATCCAAGTCCAAGCATTTCAAGCGATCCTTTAAAGAATGTTCTTCCCATCAAATAACCATTGAGTGAAATTGTTCCCATCGGATCTAGTATTATTTTATCAGCAACGGATGCAAAATGATATTCATCCATTCCGGCTCTATCGATATAGATATAAATCTTTTTGCCGTGGGATTGAATTTCTTTAAGTTTTTCTCGCATTTCCCAAAACATTTCTCTGTTGATCTTGGAACCGGAAAGATTAATCGCAATGCCTGAAACTGAATTATCATTTATTACGGCATCAAGCTGCTCTAATAGATTAAAAAGTGTTTTGCTGTTATCAAATAACTTAAAGTTTTGATATTTGACCCCTCCTTGCAAATTCATACTAACATAATTGTCTTTACCGGAAAAAACCTTTAACAGATTTCTATCATCAGCGCCAATTCGTATTCCGTATGTATTATAAGATTGTTTAGCATCTTCGTTAAAACGGGCATTTGTGGTTAATCCAAATGATCCAAATCCTAATTGAACACCAAGATTAAAACTTTTGCCCTCAAAGTATCTGCCGATTAATCTTAAACCATCCAGTGGTTCTATGATAGCTCCTGCACTCCATTTTATTTTTTCTTCTTTTTTATCATTTGTAAAAGTGTAATCCCCAAAAAAGGTTAGATTATAATTTGCAAGCGGTCTAATTCCGGCTCCTATAATTCCTTCCCTTTCACCTTTGGAAGGTACGTTTGCCATTAGATTTACAGATATAAAATTAGCTGGGCGAAAAATCGCGCCAAGTGTAAAAAGGTCAGAACGCTCTAGAAATTTAACATCTCCGGTTGACCAACCGTATCCAAGTCCAACACTAAAAGCATCTGAACCTAATGCTGTTGAAAGTTTGTAATCCGTTATAGAATAGTTTTTATAAGATTGATTATGAATACCAAATCCTAAATAAGGAATCGAAGTAAACAATCCCCAGCTGCTAAAATTCTTTTCCTCAGAATCTTTGTCATTCCAGGTAAAATAAATATTTGGCTGAGTTTGAAAAGAAAGCTCAGCGGGATTATTAAATCCAGCCAATCCCAAAAGCATCGATCCTGGAGTTGCAAATTCCATATCATTATTAAAATAATATGATGGGAAAATGCTTTGAGCATTATTAGTAATGCTAAAAATTGTAATTACAGCAATAAAAATTTTGCGTAACATATTTTTTCCTGATTGTGTTCCAAAAAATCCTGCTTAAAAATAACATTTAAAGAGAATAATATATGCCCTAAACCAAATGGAACTGAAAAAATGTTACCGATGTTAACCTATTACAATCACAAAATAAAATAATAACAATATATATCAGGAGGTTCAAATGTTCGCACGTAAATATCTTTCATTGTTTTTTATGTTAATCTTTGGAATAACTGTTTTTACAGCCTGCAGTGATGATGAAGAACACTAATTACACCAACACCAGCATCAAAATCAAAAGTTCTTAGTTACTCATGCTTCACCTGATGCACCAGGAGTTGATCTTTTAGTTGATAATGCTGTAGCTGGAACAAATCTTACCTTCCCGAACAGTACTTCTTATTTAGAAGTAAACTCAGGAACACGTAATGTTAAAGTTAATGTTACCGGAACATCAACAACCGCAATAGAAGCTAATTTAAATTTAGCTGCTAATAAAGATTATTCAGTATTTGCTGTAAATAATGTAGCTATGATTGAGGCCGTGGTTTTAGAAGACAATCTTACAACACCTGCAAGCGGTAAAGCACACGTAAGATTTATACATCTTTCACCTAATGCACCCGCTGTAGATATAACTACAAACACAGGAGCAGTAGTATTTGGGAATTACGTTTTTAAACAAGCATCTGCATTTACACCGCTTGATGCAGGCACTTACGATCTACAAGTAAGGCTTGCAGGAACATCAACAGTGGTGTTGGATTTATCCGGAATATCTTTGACAGCAGGAAAAATATATACAGTATTTGCTAAAGGTTTAGTTGGCGGTCAGGGAACACAATCTTTAGGAGCTCAAATAATTGTAAACAAGTAATGATCAGGTTGTGAGTAGATGATGATGGTGAAAGCCGGATTTGAAAAAGATCCGGCTTTTTATTTTTAAATTTATTTAGAGTCAGAAGTAAATCTTTTTGTTTATTTTTGTTCATAAACAATTGAATTAATATGATTGAAATAAATAATCTTCATAAAAGTTTCGGCAGCAAAAAAGTTTTACGCGGCGTTAATCTTACAATTGAGCAGGGCCAAACTATTGTTATAATCGGAAGAAGCGGCTGCGGCAAAAGTGTTTTGATAAAACATATTGTTGGGTTACTTAGCCCGGATTCTGGTTTTGTTAAAGTGGAAAACAAAATAGTAAATGATCTAAATCAAAAAGATCTCTACGAATTAAGAAAAAAGTTTGGATTTCTGTTCCAGGGTGCAGCTTTGTTCGATTCTATGACTGTGGAGGAAAATGTTAGCTTACCTTTGGTTGAATCAAAACTAAATTATTCCAAATCTGAGATAAGGATAATAGTTGATGAAAAGTTATCACTAGTTGGCCTTAATGATGTATTAAATTTAAAACCTTCGGAACTTTCCGGCGGAATGAAAAAACGTGTTGCACTTGCACGTGCTCTTGTTACCAATCCCTCCTACATTCTATATGATGAGCCTACCACCGGGCTTGATCCTATTATGTCTGATTCAATAGATCAAATGATTAAAGATCTTGCTCAAAAGTTAAATGTTACCTCAATAGTTGTAACACATGATATGTACAGTGTTAAAAATGTTGCTGATAGAGTTGCAATGATGAATGATGGAATAATCTACTTTACCGGCAAACCAGAGGAACTTATCAATTCCGAAGATAAAATTGTAGAAGACTTTATTAGAAGAACGGAAGTTTAGACTAATCATATCCTTTTTTGTGTTTTAATTAAGATTTTGGCGTAATGGTATGTTTTGTTTCAAAGAATTTCCTCTTTGCACTTCATAATAAAAACACTATATTTCAAAAAAATAAAATAAGGAGTCATAGATGGAATCGATTAAAGATATATTAAATGGGCGTGATGTCTTTACTGTACAATCTGGTTCATACATAAAGTTTACTGCAGACTTTATGGCTTCAAAAGGAGTAGGACTTGTTCCGGTAATGAAGGATGAAAAGTTAGTTGGGGTTTTCTCAGAGCGCGATTTAGTAAAACGAGTAATAGCTAAAGACAAAGATATAAACACAACTCTAGTTGATGATGTTATGAGTACAAAACTTGTGCTCGCAAAAATCGATGAATCAAATGAATCTATTCTCGCAAAAATGAAAGAAGCTAGAACAAGGCATATTTTAATTATTGATAATGAAAAACTTGTTGGTGTTCTTTCACTTCGTGATCTTTTAGAAATTGATCTTAACCAATGCAAAACAACTGTTGAGGTGTTAAATAATTATATTTACTCCAAGTAAAAATAATTATTTTAAAATATGCCTAATATAACCTCGATTGTTGAAATCATTCAACTTATGCTTGCCCCGGGAATTATGATTTCTGCGTGCGGACTTCTATTGCTGGGGATGAATAATAAATACTCGCTTGTTGTAAACAGAATTCGTTTGCTTAATGAAGAAAGAAGAAAAGCGATTCATAAAACAACCGAGGATAAAAATTTTAATTATCAAGAAACTCAGAGGTTAGAAAGTATTTCTATGCAAATTACAAGTTTGGTTTATAGAGTAAAACTTGTTAGAAATGCAGTGCTTTCATACACAACTGCTGTTGCCTTATTTGTTCTTACTTCACTTCTAATTGGTTTTGGATTTTTATTAGAGATAACAAAGCTAAATTCGTTTATTACACTTTTGTTTTTACTTGGAATGGTATCTGTTTTATGCGGCGTTACCTTTGCGGCTTATGAAACTTACAAAGGATATGAGATAGTTAATTTTGAAGTGAAGATTGATGAATAAGTTTTAGTAAAAAGATGACATCTTATTAAAAGATGTCATCTTTATTTAAATACTACATAACCAAAGCCATTATTGCCTTCTGAACATGTAATCTGTTTTCAGCTTCATCAAATATTACTGAGTTTGGCGAATCACAAACTTCATTAACAACTTCATCACCACGATGTGCAGGCAGGCAATGCATAAATAGATAATCCTCTTTTGCATTCTTTACTAACTTTGGATTAACCTGATACTTCATAAATTTCTTTCTGCGTTCTGCAGCTTCTGCTTCCTGTCCCATACTTGCCCAAACATCAGTATAAACAATATCAGCATTCTTAACAGCAGCAACCGGATCATCAAGAATTTCAACTTTGCTTCCCATATATTTTGCAAACTTTTTAGCATTGTCAACAATCGCTTTATCAGGTTTATAACCAGATGGAGAAGCAATTGCTATGTTCATTCCAACTTTTGAACATCCATTTAATAAGCTATGTGCCATATTATTTCCATCGCCGATATAAGCAAGCTTTAATCCTTGTAGCTTTCTTTTCTTTTCAAGAATTGTAAATAAATCTGTTAATACCTGGCAGGGATGAAGCAAGTCAGTCAATCCATTTATAACCGGAATATTAGCATACTTTGCTAAATCTGTAACATCACTATGCGCAAAAGTTCGAATCATAATTCCATCCAAATACCTTGCAAGAACTTGCGCAGTATCAGAGATGCTTTCACTTGTTCCAAGCTGCAGATCGTTAGGACCAAAATATAATCCAATTCCGCCAAGCTGATAAATACCAACTTCAAAGGAAACTCTTGTTCGTGTAGATCTTTTTGTGAAAATCATTCCAAGTGTTTTTCCTTCAAGCAAACGATGCGGCTCTCCGGTATATTTTTTTTCTTTAAGAGATTTACTTACATCAAAAATCTCATAAATTTCTTCTAGTGTAAGATCAGCAATAGAAATTAAATCTTTGCCTTTCATATTAACTGCCATATAAGCTCCTAATAATTTTTTGTGATAAATGCTTTTTTAAGTTCAAATTCAAGAATAAGATTGAGTTCAATAAATATTTATACAACTAACAACATACTACAAACAACCGACTACTTACTATCTACAATCCTCGTTCCACCTTTTGGATCGCCCAACATTGTTGAATCAGTAATTACTGTTTCTTTTCCGCCACCTTTTATAAATTTAATTGCTGCAAGAATTTTTGGTCCCATGCTGCCAGCCGCAAACTCACCATCATCATAATATTTTTGTGCTTCATCAGCAGTAATAATATCCAATGATTTCTGATCAGGCTTATTAAACCTTAAACAAACTTTTGGAACATCAGTAAGAATATAAAATGCTTCTGCACCAATTTCCTCTGCCAGCAGTGCAGATGCATGATCTTTATCGATAACAGCTTCAACTCCATATAGTTTTTTATCTTCTCCGCGATAAACAGGCACTCCGCCGCCGCCCGATGCTATAACTATGTTTCCTTTATTCACTAAATCTTTTATAGTTTTTTTATTCAAAATATCAATCGGTTGAGGAGAGGGAACAACTCTTCGCCAGCCGCGCTTTCGCGGATCTTCTTTAAAAACAAAGTTATTTACTCTTGTCAAAAGATCAGCTTCCTCTTTTAGATAGAAAGCACCAACAGGTTTAGTAGGATTTTGAAAGGCAGGGTCATTTTTATCAACTAGTACCTGAGTAACAAGTGTTGCTACATTTTTTTTAATTTTTTGATCTTTAAAAAGATTATAAATTTGTCTTTCTATCATATAACCAATCCCACCTTGAGAATCAGCTACGCAAATATCAAGAGGCATTTTAGGGATTTTATAGTTGTTATATCCTGCCTCATTGCGCAACATAATATTGCCAACCTGCGGACCATTACCGTGAGTAATCACAAGATTGTAGTCATCTTTAATCAGATTTAATAAACTAATACAAGTATCGTAAGTGTTTTTTTCTTGTTGCTGGATAGTGCCGATTTCATTTCCCCGTAAAAGCGCGTTTCCTCCGAGAGCAACTACTGCAGTTTTTTTCATAAAATTTATTAGAACCAACTCTATTTATAAAGAAATATAAAATTTTATATGTTAACTTAAAGAAGGTAAATTTCAAAAAAAATTTTGTTCGTTTTTTTGCATTTAAGTGATAAAATTGAGTATCAAAGAAGATGAAATATTTGATGAATTTCTAAAGCCTGATAACATGCTCAGACTTTACGCAACAGGCGCATTTCCAATGGCGGATCCGGAATCTGATGCTATTGAATGGTTCCTCCCAGAAACACGATGTATCATCCCTATTAATAACTATAATATTCCTAGATCAACTAAAAAAGATATAGACAAACAAAATTTTGAAATTAGATACGATACTGAAATTATATCTGTAATTAGGGGATGTGCAAATCGAGATCATACATGGATTTCAGAAAGATTGATTGAGGCCTACAAAAGATTAATTAAACGCGGACATCTTCATTCAGTTGAAACTTGGAAAGATGGATTGCTGGTTGGTGGTTTGTATGGTGTTACATTTCGAGGAGCTTTTTTTGGTGAGTCTATGTTTTCAAAAGTTTCTCAAGCTTCTAAAGCTTCACTAATCGATTTACTGAATCACCTTAAAGAAAAAGACTTTGCGCTACTTGATGTCCAGTATATGACTGAACATCTTAAAATGTTCGGAGCAATTGAAATTAGTCTAGACGAATACAAGGAAAATCTGATTGAGGCTTACCAGAGAATTTGTGAGTTTTAGTTAAAAATTTTTTCCATCTTAACTCCCCTGTTCAAACCAATAATGCACTTTCTTTATTAAATCGTTTTTACTGAAAGGCTTGGATAAATAATCATCAAAACCGGAGGAAATAAATTTTTCTTTATCACCAACCATTGCATGTGCTGTTACCGCAATAACAGGAACATTTTTATACTTAGGTAATGTCCTCAAATTTTTAAGTAATTCAACACCGCTTATTCCTTTTCCAAGACTAATATCCATAAGCACAAGTGAATAAATATCATTACTTATTAAATCGGAAGCCTCATTGCTATTGGAAGCAGATTCAATTTCAATTTCTCCTCTTAAAAATAATTCAACAATTTTTCTAGTAGCCAAATCATCATCAACAACTAAGACCTTTTTTCTTTTCTCAAGAGGTGATGAAATTAAATTATCATCGGTGGTAATGTGCAGCGGTTCTGATTTTGTATTCTCCAATTCTGTAGGAAAAACTACGGTAAATGTTGAACCTTTATCTACTTCACTTTCAAGTGAAATACTGCCACCCATTTTTTCCGCAAATTTTTTAGCAATTGTTAAACCCAATCCAGCTCCTTCAAATTGACGATTATATCCTTCACTGACCTGTCTAAATTCATCAAAAACAGTTTCTTGATCTTCCTTAGCAATTCCAATTCCAGTATCAACAACTCTAATCATCGCATAATCTTTTCCACCGCTGTTAATTAAATTTAGTTCAACTGTAATTCCGCCTTTATTTGTATACTTAATGGCGTTGTTTACTAGATTAGTGAGGATAGAGTGTAAAAGTCTTTTATCTAGTTTTGATAAAACAACTTCTTTTTCCAATATGGCTTTTAGGTAAAGATTTTTTTTCTGTGCTACTGGGTCCAGCATTGTTATTACTTCACGAATTTCTTCAGAAATATTTAGTTCATTGTAATTTGTTTGTACCTTATCTGCTTCAACTTTTGATAGGTCTAATATTAGATTTAAAGTTTCCATCAATCTTTTTCCACTTTGCATTACTGTTGAAATCATGTCATTCCATTCCTCGTTCTCAACTTCCGATTTTAATATTTCAGTATAACCCAGGATTGCAATAAGAGGAGTTCGGAGTTCGTGACTCATATTCGCAAGAAAGTTAGACTTTAACATACTCATTTCTTCAGCTGTGTTTTTTGCTTCTATCAATTCTTTCTTTGCAATTTCTCTTTCGATAATTCCACCAAGATTTGCGGCGGTTGTTTGCAAAATAGATACTTCGCTATCACTCCAGACTCTATCAGATTTACAATAATCGAAACCTATAAATCCCCAAAATACATTTTTCACCATTATTGGTACCAGCAAAATAGATTTGATTCCTTGAATGCTCATTAAATCTTTAAGTGTGGGATTCAGATCCTTTACAAGACTATTAATTGTTCCACCCGTGCTTAAAACAGGATACCAGCTTTCGAACATTGGAAAATATTTCAGGTTTTGTAACTCTGGATTATCAATTTCAGAACTAACTGATCCATTAGTCCATTCATATTTTTGGCTCATCAACGGATCATTAGTGTTACTTTCAAAATGATTTTCAAATATGTAAACTCTGTCAATATCTGATGATTGTCCAAGTGATTTTAAAGTATTAGAAATTGCAAGATCAAAATCTCGTTCTGTTAAAAGAATATTAGCGGCATCGGCAACACCTTTAAAAAGATTTTTTTGATTGAGAAGCGTTTGTTCTAATTTTTTTTGAAGAGAAATATCTTTTACTGTTCCTATCGTTGCTTTTTTACCCTGATAATTGATAACCCGGGCACTCATATTAACATAAACCTTTTCACCATTTTGATGCAGCATTCGCCACTCATAAGATGATGGAGTGGGCTTCCCCTCTTGCCTAAGTTTATAATTTTCAACAACAAGTTCAATATCTTCTGGTGCAACAAACTTCAGGAAGGATACACCCTCAATTTCACTTATTTCATATCCTATCATTCTGCTAAAGGCCCTGTTTACAAATAGAAAAATTCCATCAACAATTAAAAAGACACCATCCTGAATACTATCTATTAGAGTTCTGTATTTTTCTTCAGACTGAGCAAGTTCTTTTTCGGCTTTTTTTCTGGCAGTTATATCTCGACATGAAAAAATAAAGCCATATGGTGACCCATCAATGCCACTTAAAACCTCGCGTTGGACCTCGAACAAAAATTCTTCACCCTTAGTATTTATAAAATTTAATTCCTGAGGTTTTAAATCCTGTTGAAATATATTGTTAAAACTTTTTAATGCCTTTTGTCTGTCTGCAGAAGCAATAAAATTGATAAAGTTTTTATTTTTTACATCTAAAAAATTTTTATACCCTGTAAATTTTATTCCAATTTCATTTAAGAAAATAATGTTACCTTCTATATCAGTAATTGAAATAATATCCGGTAAAGTTGCGATAAGCTTTTTATAAAGTTCTTCACTTTCTTTTAAGGCGGACTCGGCATTAATTCGGCTGGAAATATCTGCGACAAAACCCTCTAAAAATTCTACTCTTCCTTTTTTTGATATTTGGGCATTTCCTTTTTCCCACACCCATTTTTCACTTCCGCTTTTTGTTCTAATACGATAAACAATCTGATATGTTCTTTTTCTATTAATTGATTCTCTTATCGAAACAAAAACATTCTCTTTGTCTTCGGGATGAATTAACTCGGTATATGATATTTTAGAATTAAGGATTAATTCATCAGTCAAATATCCTGTAAGCTCTAAACAACCCTGACTAACAAACTCCATAGTCCAATCATCATCATATCTGCAGCGATAAGCCATTCCAGGCAGATTAGACATAAGGTTTGATAATTGTTTTTCACTTTGGTGAAGTTTTGCCTCGGTTTTTTTTCGATCACTAATATTTCTAAGAATTGCCTGAACCCCGATAAGTTCTTCCTTTTCAATAATGGGAACAGCACGCAGTTCATACGTTATCTTGCCACCGTCTTTTTTTAGTCCTTCAATTTCAAAAATCGGAACATCTTTTCCAATCATTATACGGGATAAATAAAATGCTGCAGAAACCGCAGATTTTGTTGTCAGTAATCCTGAGGTAAATACATTCTCACCGATTAAATCATTTCTTTTATAACCGGTTTCTTGTTCAAAAATATTATTAATATCCAGGACTTTTCCGGTATGATCAATTATTACAATTAAGTCAGCAGCTTTATCAAACAGCAGTCTGTATCGCTCTTCTCGGCTTTTTAGTAGATTATGAGTCCTGGTTCTTTCAATAGCAATAGCTATTTGATCTGACACATAAATTAAAATATTTAAATCACGCTCATCAAGTCTTCTTTTTTCTGAGTAAGTTTGAACTACTACCACGCCAAAAATATCATCACCTATTTTTAATGGCACACCAATCCAATCCAGTGAATCAGTTCCATAAAGATCTACTTCCCCAGCTTCAACAAGATTCTTGAAAATCTCCTGATTAACATGCAATGGATTACCTGTTCTTAAAACATATTCAGTTAGTCCATTACCGGGTGGTCCTGTTTCATATGGATCGTCAAACTCATCAACAAAGTATGGAAAACTTAAAAGATTTTTTTCTTTATCGAATATTGCAATAAAAAAATTATCTACGGGCAGTACATCGCTGAGAGATTTATGAATTGATATATAAAGATCTTCAAGATCTTCACTTTCAATAACTGCGCGGGAAATTTGATATAATGATTTTTCTAATTTATTTGATTTTTTAGATGAGCTTATATCTTCTTTAACGGCAAGATAATTTGTTATCTTTCCATCATTATCTTTTACCGGAGAAATAGTTACCAACTCCCAAAATAATTCTCCATTTTTTTTCTTATTTAATATTTCTCCTTGCCATTCTTTACCATTTGTAATATTAGTCCATAGATCCGAGAATATCTTTTCATCATTTTCATCTGACTTAAGAATTCTGGCATTTTTTCCTCTTACTTCTTCAAATTTATAACCTGTAATTTCTGAAAATCTGGGGTTTACATATTCAATATTTCCCATAGTGTCTGTGATAATTACAGTAGATTTGCTTTGTTCAACAGCGGCAGAAATTTTTGCTAAATGTTCTTCAAGAAGCTTATATTCAGAAACATCTATCCCAACAGCCTGATAAACAAACTCATCAGAATTATTATTAAATATTCTGCGCAGCTTCCATTCTATCCAGTGTATAGAGTTATCACTTAGTTTTACAGAAAACTGTTTTTTAAACTCAATTAGTAATTGATTAGCAGAATCTGTTTTTTCAAACTCATCTGGCTTAATAAAAAACTCTGTACCGTTTAATTTTTCTTTTGAGCTGTTAAAAAAATTTGCGTAGGATTTATTTACAAAAAATATAGATCCATCTTTTCTAAATCTGCACACCAATACAGGAAGATCATCTGCAAGTACTAAATAATCTGACGTTTTTTCACCTTTTTCGTTTTCAGAGCGGTTATTATTGATAAATGGATTATCGTTCTTCAACTTTTTTCATTTTTTTAATTATCAAATCTTTTATGATTATATATAAGTAAGTTTTTCGCAATATTTGTTCCAAATAAGACAAATAACAGAAAAAAAACACCCTCCATTTTTGTTATAATTATCTAACTTTTATTTTTGAAAGTTAATTAATGATACGAAAATCGTGTAATAATAACCGATACTGTAGAAATGTCAATAATTTTTTGCAGTTGATATATTCCGGCTCAGCAATATTTGCCAAGCCGGTGTAAGTTTTATGCCTTAATTAAAATAAGCTCTTTCTGCGGATTTGAGATAAATTTGCAACCATCTTTGGTAAGATAAACTTCTTCTTCAAGCGTAGAAACTCCGTAACCTTCAACAGGCAATCGTGGTTCAATTGTAAAAACTTGTCGTTCTTCTAATTTTAAAAACGGAGAGTTGCCATATTTTTCCCAGCGAGGGAATAAACCTGCCCCGCCATCGTGAACTTCTTTTCCAACCTGATGACCAAGACCGTGCGGATATTCCGGGTATCCATTTTTAACAATATAATTTCTCGCAATATCATCCATCTCAACACCAGTTACTCCGGGTTTAATTGCATCGGCAACCATTTGAATGGAATCACGAATAACATCGAATCCTTTTTGTACAGCAGAAGGAGCTTTTGTTTCATCATCTTTTAAAACATACCACGTTCTTTGTAAATCGGAACAGTAACCTTTATAGTTAATTCCAAAATCCATATTAATTAAATGTCCCTTTTCTATTTTGCGATCTGTTGGACCTGAGTGCGGATTAGATGGGTTCGGACCCGTAAAAACAGCGGGACAAGTTTCTTCATCCCACGCTAAACCAAAGCCTCTTTCTTTTGTAATCTTTAAAACATAATCGGCGATATCTTTTTCACTTAATCCTGGTTTAATGTAAGAGGTAACTTTATCAAAAATCTTTAAAGTCTCATCAACAGCTTCCTGCATAATTGCAAGTTCTTTATCGGATTTTCTTCCACGCAATGGTGATATAATTTCTTCTGCACTTACAATTTTATTTTCGTAGCCTGTTCCTTTTAGATAATCCATCAGCAGCAAATACATTCCATGCGTTAATCCATCAGAAAGAACAGAGTTTACAGAAAAGTTAATTGCAATTTTTTGCGGATTTTTTTTCTTTACATATTCAATGAACGGTTCTTTAAACGATTTTAAATACCCGATAATGCTTTTATAAACACCGGATTTAACAAAATTCTCTTCCTCCATATCACCAACAATTGCGGTTGTATCGCCATCTTTATTTATGATAAAAGCCGATTTCCATGTTGAGTGATCACCAACTGTCATATCCATTATCGGATCTTTCAAAACCTTTGTTTCCTGAACGAACGTAACCCACATATCAATATTTTTTTCATTTAAAATATCAACGGCTTGAGCAACTTTTTCCTTAATTATTTCTAAAGACATATATACCTCACTTAAAAATTTAGATAAACAGTTAATTCATATTTATTGATTGAAATATTTGTTAAAAGACGATGGTAAAATATCGATTAATCCTCTCTTAATCCGCCTTAATTATTTAGGGAATTACTTTTTTTCTTTCTAATTTTGATGCACAAAAAATATTGATTTTATCACTAAATGCTAAACGCAACAGTAAAAATTCTTAGGGGAAAAAGTGCTGCACACTCCGAAATTTCTTTGTCCACTTATACAATTAATTTAAAATTATTTATCACAAACTTAGTTCATCATTGATGAACAACAAACAAAAATAGAGGTCTTTTATGTCTGATTACACAAATAAATTAATAGCTGATGTTAAAGCTAAAAACCCTGCGGAACCCGAATTCCATCAAGCAGTTGAAGAGGTAATGGGTTCACTGGAATTGGTTTTACAACGTCATCCAGAATACCGCTCACAGAAAGTTTTAGAAAGAATGGTTGAACCAGAAAGAGTTATAACATTCCGCGTTCCTTGGATGGATGATCAGGGAGAAATTCACATAAACCGCGGATACAGAATTGAAATGAATTCTGCTATAGGGCCCTACAAAGGCGGATTAAGATTTCACCCATCAGTAACACTTGGAATTTTAAAATTCTTGGCGTTTGAACAAGTATTTAAAAACTCTTTAACTACTTTACCTATGGGTGGTGGCAAAGGCGGATCTGATTTTGATCCTAAAGGCAAATCAGACAACGAAGTTATGCGTTTCTGCCAGAGCTTTATGACAGAACTTTCAAGGCACATAGGTCCAAACACTGATGTACCTGCTGGTGATATTGGTGTAGGCGGAAGAGAAATCGGCTATTTATTTGGACAGTATAAAAGATTACGTAACGAATTTACCGGTGTCCTAACAGGTAAAGGTATTAATTGGGGCGGTTCGCTTATTCGTCCAGAAGCAACAGGTTTTGGCGTGGTTTACTTTGCAAAAGAAATGTTAAAAACAAAAAATACTTCATTTGATGGTAAGACTGTTGTGATTTCAGGATTTGGTAACGTTGCATGGGGTGCTGTTCAAAAAGCAACTGAACTTGGTGGTAAAGTTGTTACTCTTTCCGGACCTGATGGATATATTTACGATCCGGATGGAATTAAAGGTGAAAAAATTGATTACATGTTAAAACTACGCGCTAGCAATAAGGATGCTGTCGAAGATTATGCAAAAGAATACAAAGTAAAATTTGTAGCAGGCAAACGTCCGTGGGAAGTTAAATGTGATGTTGCTCTTCCTTGCGCCACACAAAATGAATTAAATGAAAATGATGCTAAAGAATTAGTAAAGAATGGCTGTATGTGCGTTTGTGAAGGTGCAAATATGCCAACAACTATTGAAGGATTTAAAGTGTTTACTGATGCCAAGATCCTTTATGCACCGGGCAAAGCTTCTAATGCAGGTGGAGTTGCCACATCAGGATTAGAAATGTCTCAAAACTCAATGCGCTTACCCTGGAGCCGCGAAGAAGTTGACAATAGATTACACGAAATTATGATCCGTATCCACGAAACTTGTGTAACAACAGCAGAAAAATATGGAACACCCGGCAATTACGTTAACGGTGCAAACATTGCAGGTTTCTTAAAAGTTGCTGATGCAATGTTGGATCAAGGACTTGTTTAATTTATAATTTAGAATTTACAATGAATAATTAAGGCGGTCTTCAAGGATCGCCTTTTTTATGAAACAAAAACTTATTGATTGGTTATCAGAGTTAGATGTTCTGGGGTAATCTAACTACAATTTACCGTTTACTCAGTTACATTTGTAACAGAAGCAGTTTTTCTTGAGAAGAATGAATAGATAGCGGGAACAATAAACAATGTTAAAAATGTAGAAAGTATCAATCCACCAACAACTGCAATACCCATAGATACTCTGCTTTCAGATCCTGCACCAAGAGCTAATGCAATTGGTAGAATTCCCAGAACTGTAGATAGACTTGTCATTAAAATTGGACGTAATCTTGAAGCTGCTGCACTGATAACCGCTTCGTCTTTAGAAAGCCCACCGGCTTTTCTTTGGTTAGCAAATTCTACAATTAAAATTCCGTTTTTAGTTACTAATCCAATAAGCATAATAATTCCAATCTCACTAAAAATGTTTAACGTTTGATTAAAATACCATAGAGAAAACAACGCTCCGGCAAGCGCAAGCGGAACTGTAAATAAAATTATAAACGGATCACGAAAACTTTCAAACTGTGCAGCAAGTACTAGATAAATTAATCCCAGTGCTAATAAAAATGCAAAGAGCAAACTTGAAGAGCTTTCTTTAAAATCTTTTGAAGCTCCATCCAATGAAGTAGCAAATCTTTCATCCAAAACTTTATCTGCAATTTCATACATAGTATTAATACCTTCTCCCAATGACACACCGGGCGCCAATCCGGCAGAAACAGTTGCAGAAACATATCTATTAAATCTAAACAACTGAGGCGGTGCACTTTGTTCATTAACAAAAACAACATTATCTAATTGTATTAGCTCGCCCTTATTATTTTTTACATAGGTTGATTTTAAATCAACTGGCGCATCTCTGTTTTCTCTTGAAAACTGTCCAATAACCTGGTATTGTTTTCCATCTTTAATAAAGTAGCCAAATCTTTGTCCGCTAAAAGCAGATTGAATAGTTTGTGCGATATCAATTGTAGAAACGCCTAGCGCCCTTGCTTTTTGTCTATCGATTGAAAGTTTTAATTCCGGCTTGTTAAATTTTAGATTAACATCTACAATCGTAAAGGCAGGATAGTTTCTTGTTTCATCAACAAACTTTGGGAGAAACTCTTCGAGCGTTTCAAAATTTGGGGCCTGCAAAACAAACTGAACGGGCAAACCGCCGCGCCTGCTTCCGCCAATAGTTTGCTGCTGTGTTATAAATGATCTTGCACCGGAAAGTGAATTAATAACCGGTGTAATTTCATCAGCTATTTGCTGTTGAGATTTATTTCTATACTGTGGTTGTTTTAATATCAAATTAATAAAACCTGAGTTCACGGAACTAGAGGCACCGAATCCCGGCGATGTTACAGAAATGATTCCCTCTTTCTCAGGAACTTTATTACCAATAACATCAACAGTTTCATCAATGTATCTATCCATATACTCAAAAGTTGCACCTTCAGGTGCTGTTGAAATAATCGATAATCTGCTTCTATCTTCAAGAGGCGCAAGTTCAGTTGGTATGGAGGCAAATAAAATATAAATCATAATAATTGCCACAATAGTAACTGGTAATGCCAGCCAACGATGTGCAATGAAGAATATTAAATGCCTTTTATATGTTTCATTAATTTTAACAAAAAATGGTTCGGTTATGTTGTAAAACCAATTATGATTTTCCCTTCTTTTAAGAATTTTGGTGCTTAACATCGGTGTTAAAGTAAGCGCAACAAATGATGATATTATTACAGCACCGGCAACTACAATTCCAAACTCTCTGAAAAGTCTCCCCGTCAATCCCTGCAAAAAGATAACTGGCATAAAAACAGAAGCGAGCGCAACTGTGGTGGAAATTACTGCAAAAAATATTTCCGCAGAGCCTTTTCTGCCCGCTTCGGCGGGATCCATTTTATTTTCTATTTTGGAGTATATGTTTTCTAGTACAACAATTGCATCATCCACAACCATTCCGATCGCAAGCACAATCCCCAGCAGAGTTAATACGTTGATTGAAAAATCTGCTATGTACATAATAAAGAATGAACCAATAAGCGAAATGGGAATAACAATTATAGGGATTAAAGTTGTTCGCCAATCACGTAGAAATAAAAAGATAATTAATACAACCAATCCAAACGCAACTAGAATAGTTTGCTCAACTTCTTTTATAGATTCACGAATGTAAACTGTAACATCAAATCCAATTCCGGTTTTAATATCAGCAGGGAGCGTTTTTTTTAGCTGCTCCAATCTTTTATAAAACTCATCTGCTATTGCAATATTGTTTGCACCCGCCTGGGCAACAAGCACGACGCCAACCATAGGAATTCCA
The DNA here is from genome assembly GCA_963706055.1 of uncultured Ignavibacteriales bacterium. Taxonomy (GTDB): domain Bacteria; phylum Bacteroidota; class Ignavibacteria; order Ignavibacteriales; family Ignavibacteriaceae; genus IGN3. The sequence continues at coordinate 302,829 of CAVPND010000022.1, forward strand.
TCTCGTTTTAATATTGTGCGTTCATTTTCTGCACCTAACCTTGCATTGCCAACATCTCTAACTCTAACTATACTTCCTTCAGATTCCTTAATTATAAGATTATTAAACTCTTCTTCTGTTTGAAGTCTGCCGATGGTTCTGATTGAAAGTTCTGTTTCATCCCCTTCAATTCTACCTGATGGCAACTCAACATTTTCACGTATTAATGCATTTCTAACATCAACTGGTGATAATTGAAATGAAGCAAGTTTTGCAGGATCTAACCAAAGCCGCATTGCATATTTTTTTTCACCCCATATCTGCACGCTGCTTACACCATTAATAGTTTGAAATCTTTCTTTGAAAACATTATTAGCAATTTCAGAAAGCTCAAGTAAATTTCTTGTATCGCTTTGAACATTCATAAATACAATCGGTGTTGCATCTGCATCAGCTTTAGAAACAATTGGAATATCAATATCTGGCGGTAAATTAGAAAGCGATCTTGAAACTCTATCACGCACATCATTAGTGGCGGCCTCAAGATCAATATCTATATCAAATTCAACAGTAATTGTGCTTCTTCCATCGCGGCTAACAGAAGTAAGCGATTTAATACCGGCAATTCCATTTATTGATTCTTCAAGCGGTTCGGTAATCTGACTTTCAATTACATCTGCATTAGCGCCGATATAATTTGTAGAAACAGTAATAATCGGAGGATCAACTGAAGGAAATTCTCGCACACCCAGATATGTATAACCAAGAATTCCGAATACAACGATTACAATTGACATAACAATTGCAAGCACCGGTCGCTGAATACTTATAGATGATAAACTCATTTAGAAATTTGCCGCTAATTAAATTCTGAAATTTTAACTTTGGATTTTGGTCTGATCTGCAAAATACCTGAAGTGATAACTGTATCTCCTTCACTCAGTCCATCAACTATTTGAACAAGAGTTTCTTGCCTAACGCCGGTTTCAACATTTTGCGGCATAACAAATCCATTTTTATAAAGATAAACTTTTTGTCCCTTTAATTCAGGAACAATTGATACTGTTGGTATAAGTATTGCATTGCTTGTTTGTTTTAAACTTAACTCAACATTTGCAAAAGCACCAGGAATTAATTCTTTATAAGCCGAGCTACAAATTGCTCTGATCTGTAATGTTCTTGTGCCGGGATCTATTTTGGGTTCTATCGCGTAAACTTTTGCACTAAATAATTTTGCGCTGCCGCTGATTTTAAATTCAAGATCATCTCCTGTTTTTACAGATGAGGAATATCTTTCAGGAATAGAAAAATCTACTTTAATATTATTAAAGTTTTGCAAACGCGCCATTACAGTCGAAGTTGTAACATAACTTCCTTCGCTAACAGAGCGCAATCCAACAATACCGCTAAACGGAGCTTTTATTTCGGTCTTATCAATTTGGGCTTTTATCAAATCATAATCAGCTTGATTAACATTCAGTTCGCCAAGAGTATTATCATATTCTTCCTGGCTTATCAAATTACCATCACGCAATTGTTTTTGCCTGGCTTCTTTTTCTTTAGATAGTTTTACTTTTGATTCTGCTCTTCTTAATTGCGCCTGCAATTCAGCATCGTTTATCTTAATTAATAGATCACCTTTACTAACAAACGAACCTTCTTTAAAAAGTATTTTAATAATTTTTCCGGATACTTCGCTTCTAAGTTCAATTTCTTCATTGGCAAGAATAGTTCCCGTGGTGAAAACACTGTTATTTAAAGTTGATAAAGATACGATGTGTGCTTTAACAGGAATAACCATATCGGCTCCGCCACCGGGTGTTGTATTTTTCCCACTCTCGGAGGATGATAATAATTTTGGAAGCAGTACAATTGCAATCACAACTAAAATAGCCGCGACAATAAGTATTTTTTTTGTGTTTTTCTTCATCAGATTATCTAAATAAAACCTATATAAATGTTAAGATTTCTAAAAGGCAAAAATAAAAAAGCCCCGAATAATCGAGGCTCAAAATAATTTGAAATACGAAAATAATATTATTGTTTCTTGCTGTATTTCTTGTTGAACTTTTCAACTCTACCGGCAGTATCAAGTAATTTTTGTTTTCCGGTAAAGAATGGATGCGATCCGCTTGAAATTTCTAACTTAACTAATGGATAAGTGTTTCCATCTGTCCATTGAATCGTATCGCTTGTTCTAATCGTAGAGCGAGTTAAAATTGCAAAATCACAAGATGCATCTTGAAATACAACTGGTTTATATTCTGGATGAATTCCTTTTTTCATAAAAATCCTAAATAATGGTGTTTCTTAAAATCGTGGCTGTAAATATAGACGTTTTAGCAGTATTATCCAATATAACCTTTGGGTCAATTTGTCTTATTTTTGCTCTGTTTTTGAACTTTTTTCAGTCTGTACTTTCATTTTTAACTGCTGTACTTCTTTTTTCTCTTCTGTTGAAAGATTTCTCTGCATAAAGTTGATATTATCCTTACTTACATTATCTGAGCTGGTATTTCCAACTGGAAGATTTTCAATTCTATCTCTCTCTCTTTTCATTTCTCTTTCAAAACTGTCAGCTTTACTTATTTCAGATGCCATATTAGTGGCAGATGGTGTTACAGTTTCACGTAAATTTATTGTTTCAGTTTCTCTAAAACCATCAGCATCAGATCTATCCGGGGCCAATTTATCTGTAATTGTTTTTCCATCAGATCTAGATTTCAAGTCAGGTTGTTCTTCTAATGCTTCGTTTTTCTGAAACCCTTTGTCAAATTCTTTTGATTCGATTAATCCTTCATTCAGATTTTTAGATTGCTCTTTAACTCTTCCTGATTTTTTTAATGGTTCGATAGGAATATCATTAATTGATTCAACAATTATCAAATCTTCTCTCATTCTTGGAGCAATGTTTAGGGGATCTTCCATTTCTTCTGAATTAATATCAACAACAAAAAAGATAATTGCAGCTGATGCGATAGCAATAGCGGCTGGAGCTAATTTGCCGGGTGAAAGCAATTTGTCCCAAAAACTGTCTTTCTTTTCTGCTTCAGATGAATTGATTTTTCTGAAAAGCTCAGTTTCAAAATTTTTAGGTGCATCTATTTTGGGTAGATTCTTTAAATCATCCAATAATTTTTTATATGTTTTTTCTTCTTCGTTCATTTCATTTAACCTTAATCATTGTTTCGTCACCCTGTACGCCACGGCGGATTGTTTCAGGTTCTTCAAAACAAATATGAGATGCAGAAATAAATTCAGCATGACTTTTTAAACTTAATCATTATAAATATCTTTTAGATATTTCTGCAATTCTGCTCTACCACGATTTATCCTTGATTTTACAGTTCCAACTTCAATTTGCATAATCTCAGCAATTTCTTCGTAAGATAATTCCTGAACATCTCTAAGTATCACTGCTTCACGATATGAATCACGCACTTTTAACAAAGCTTTCTGAATGATTTCATTCTTCATACTCATATCCGCCGCAATATCCGGTCGAGTTGAATTATCCGGAATATCAAAAACTTTTTCTTCGTCTCCATAACTACTTATAGAGAAAAAGTTTCTTCTTCGTTTTCTCTGATATTCAGTTCTAGCAAGATTACCGGCAATTGTATAAATCCATGTTGAAAACTTTGCCATCGAACTGTAATTATCTTTATATCTGTAAACCTTAACAAAAGCGTCCTGCACAATATCAACACAACTGTCATAATCGCCGAGAAATCTGTATACATAATTTGTTAACGGATTTTTAAATCTCTGTACTAATATTTCAAATGCTTTTTCACTACCGCTGCTCTGAAATTCAAGAATCAGCTCTTCATCTGTAAATTCGTTAAGATTTCTATCAGTCAACGGTTTTATACTTTATTAATTGTTCTTTTGTTTCAATTTCTGTTCAAAATTTACAAAAATATTTAGAAATGCCTTTGTGGATTTTTTTAATTTAATCAGGAATTATTTCAGCAATTAATACACTAATTAGTGTATAATCATCTAGAGATGTGGATTTAATCGACAAATCAGCCTTTAGCAAAGCAGAAAATGCTAAAGTTAGGTGTTTATCTGAATACATTCTTCTTGCGCTGTGGTAATCCTTTAGAAAAAATGGATGCGTACCCATAATTCTCGCTACTTGAAATTCATTTGTATTTGTTGAGGTTAATTCATTTAACCTTGCAAGACTAGTAAAATATTTATTTAGCATTGCAATTATTTGTATTGGCTCCATTCCGTTTTTGAGAAGATTAAAAGCAACCTTTAACGCGGCGGATTTATTTTTTTTACCAATTGCATTTTGCAAATCAAAAATTGTGTATTGCTTTAATGATGTTGATAATCCTCGAATACTTTCAATAGTTATTTCTTTACTATCGCCAACGTAAATAAATATTTTTTCAAGTTGTGATTCTAAAATGTTTCTGTTTTCACCCGAAATATCTGTGAGCAATTGTGCGTTATCATAGGAAATAGTCTTCCCTCTTTTTTCTACTGCAGAGATCAGCCAATCAATTAAATTTTTACCTTTCAACTCTTTTGCTTCAAAAAGATAACCTTGATTAGCCAATGTTTTATAAGGATCAGAAGCAGGATTAGAAATAGTTCCTTCATGAATAAATAAAAGCACTGTAAACTCAGTTGGAGATTGGAAATAATTTACAATTTCTTTTTTCTCTTTTTTATCTTTTAATTTTTCAGCTTGTTTAATAATAATAAGTTTTTTTTCAGAGCCGAAAGGGAATGTAGATGCTAAACCAATTATATTTGCAAAAGATTGATTTTCGCCATACAACACTTCTTTATCAAAATCTGAAGTAATAAACGGCTGCACATTTTTTTCTATTACATCTACAATAGAATCTATGCTGTATGAGTCTTCACCAAAAAGATAGTAAACTGGCAAAATCTTTTTTTGCTTTAGTTGTTTTTCAATTTCCTGTATTGCGGGTGCTTTACTTTTTGCCATTGTTAACTTTTAAAATAAAGATGACATCTTTTAAAAAGATGTCATCTTTGAGATATAATATTTCTGTGACTACTGTTTATCTTTTCTCTATTGTAACGCTTTCCATTATAACGTCAGCAAACGGACGATCTTGTCCATCCTTTTTTACTCTGCCGATTGATTTTACAACATCCATTCCATTTATTACTTTACCAAAGATGGTATGATTTCCATTCAACCATTTTGTTGGGGCCAGAGTTATAAAAAATTGACTGCCGTTGGTGTTTGGTCCGGCGTTTGCCATCGCAAGTAAACCTTCAGAATCAAATACAAGTTCTTTTACAATTTCATCATTGAACTTTTTACCCCAAAAACTTTCGCCGCCGCGTCCTGTTCCAGTTGGATCGCCGCCCTGGATCATAAATCCATCAATAACACGATGAAAAATTACATCTTTATAATACCCCTTGTTTGCAAGTCCTACAAAATTTTCTACGGTTTTGGGTGTTTGTTTTTCGAATAACTCAATTTCAATAGTGCCCATATTTGTCTTGATAACCGCAACGGTTGTGCTGTCACTCATTACTTGTGTTTCCTTTTTTTGTGAAAAAATATTTGATGATAAAAATAATCCGATAATTGTCGCAGCAAAAAATAATTTTTTCATTTAACCTCCTATGGTTTTATAATGTTTGAATAAATTAAAAATAAAATCAAAGCTCCGAGTGCTATTCGATAAAAAATAAAAACAAATGTTGAATTCTTTTTTAAAAATTTAAGTAAAAAATCAATTGCAAGATAGCCGCTTATTCCAGATACAACTGTTGCTACAACAATACTAACCGCCATATCATAATTAATATAGGCTAAAGATTCTTTTAGCTGAAGAAGTCCACTGGCAAGAACAGCAGGAACGCTTAACAAAAATGAAAATCTTGCTGCTACATCTCTTTTTAATCCTAAAAATAAACCACCAGTTATTGTTGTACCTGATCTTGATGAGCCGGGTATTAAAGCAACTGCTTGTGCAAATCCAATTAAGATTGAATCCAACATTGTTATATCTTTTAGTTCTTTCTTAAATCTTGCAGTTTTTTCTGCGATTGCAAGAATAATTGCAAGCACTATTAAACTAATTGCTATCACTGATAAATTCTTTGTAAATGTCCCTTCAATTGCATCTTTGAAAAACAAGCCTATAATAACAATTGGAATTGTACCTGCAATTATCATCCATCCAAGTTTAGAATTAAGCGATTGTTCTGAATACTTTAATTTTTTTTGAAAATTATTTTGTAAAAATTCTATAAAAATATTCCAGAGGTCTTTCCAGAAATAAACGAGAATGGAAACCATCGTTCCAAGCTGTATAACGGCTATAAAAGCAGTCCAATGTTCGGGATTTTTATCTGAAATCAATCCCAGAAACTTTCCAGCAAGTGTTAAATGTCCCGTGCTGCTGATTGGAAGAAACTCAGTCAGTCCCTGAATAATTCCCAAAATAATTGCTTCAAATAAGGTCAAACAAACTCCTAAAACTGATATGATATACCTAATCTAATACCGAAAGAAAGAGAATTAAAATTTACATTTTCAACTTTATTACCGGTTGCCGAATCATCTGGTTTACCTAGTAAATCATAACGAATATCTGCTCCGATATGAGCAAATACATTTTGTGCAATAGCTGTATTTCCCACAGCACGCAGTATAAATCCATAACCAAATGATTCTTTTTTCTCATCAAATTGCCCCGGTTGTTTTTCCGTGATTGATAAGAATCGCAATCCAGCGCCGCCACCAAACTTAAAATTATATCCGTTTCCAACTATTATATAATTATATAAAAGAGAAGGCATTATTAAAGTGTAACTTAAATCATAAGTCCCATTGTCTTCCGGATAATTATAAGAGTTGATCAGATAACCAAACTCCAACTCCAGCTGGTTGTTATCTCCAATCATTCGCCCGTAAGCACCCGAAAAATTAACGGCGGAACTAAAATCACTAAGTCTATCGGGTGAATAATTAAGCTCAAGAAAATCTTTAAGTTCTGGTACGCTTACGAGATCAATGCCCATTGACGCTCTAAATTCATTTTGAATCTGTGCAAAAGATAAAATGGAAATAACAAAAACAAAAAATGGTATAACTAATTTTTTCATACTTCCCTTATTTCTGATTCAACAACATCAAATAAATTTTCTTTTTGTTTATTAACTATAAAAAACATTATTAAAGCAGTAATTATAAATAATATATAACCAATAATATGAGTTAAAAACGCGTATGCAACACTAATGGTTTCGCTAAATCCAAAAATTAAAACTAAAGTGGATTTTGCTAGTGTGTGGTAAGAACCCGTGCTGCCTGGCGTTGGTATAATCACCCCAATCGCACTGATACTCATAATTATCCAGCCCATTCCAAATGTAATCGGTTGAACTTTTTGCATGTCAAGCATTAATAAACCTACGTAGGAACCGAAAGCATATAAAACAATTATTGCAAAAGTCCAAAAAATTGTCCAGAAATAATTCTTTGTTCCTTTTAAACTTGCAAATCCTTCCGCTAGCATAGTAAAGATGTATGCAATTCTTTCAGCAAGTTTGAGTGATATTTTTCCAACAAACTTCAAAATAATTTTAGAAAATTTTTCTTTTGATTTTAATATAAACGAAAGGAAAATGATAGATAAAACTATAAATCGCACCCATAATGTAAAGCGAAGAAATAAGCCAGGGAAATTTTTCGGATAGACTAACACTTGTAAGAAGCAGTGCTATAAGAATAGAACCACCCATTGAGATAACATCAATAATTCGTTCAAGTATAACGGTTCCAAACATTGATGAGCGAGATAATCCTTCCCACTTTCCGATTAAAACAGCGCGAGTGACTTCGCCAAGCTTTGGTGTTACACAGTTAACTCCGTATCCAACCATTAGAGATCCAAAAAGATTTTTCATTGATGTATTTGGTTTGACGGAATTAAGTATGTATTTCCATCTGACCGCTCGGAAATAGTGCCCGAGCATAGTAACAACAATAAAAATAAAAACCCATAATAAATTTGCATGTGATACAATTGCCAGAACTTCGTTAAAATCAACATTATAAAAAGCGATATATAAAAACACAATCGCAAGTATGATAGACACACCATAATTAACGATTACACCTATTCTGCCGAATTTGCTTTTCTTATCTGAGGTCAACGACAGTTGTTCCTTCCGGCGCTGTAAATGAAAACTTTGAATCGGATATATTTTGATTGAGTTTATAATTTGAGAATGAAACTTCCATTGTCCCTGTGGCTGCATTTGTAATTACCGCTTTATCAATCAAATTTTCCTTTGAGATAAAAAGTTTTACTTCTCCAAGATTATTCCTATTTGATTTCGGTTTTAAATTCAATATCTGTCTACCTCCTTCAGAGGATAAACTTAAATCACATTCTGATGGATATTGATAAACAAGATAATCTATTGACAATAATCCTGACCCAGCCTCATCATAATTACTAATAATTAATTTTTTACCCTTTTTATTATAATTCCAAGAGGTTTCGCCGTTGGCAACAATAGTTTGATTTCCAAATTCTATTCTTAAGTTGTTCTCTTTTTTAAAAAACATTTTTCCGGAAAGATTTGTTTTGCTGTTAGATTTCTGAGTGACATCCGCAGTGAGATCGGTAATAGAATCAAATTTATTTTGTAATGATTTTAAAACAGATTCAGTGCTTTGACTAAATGCAAATGTTGTATAGCATAGCATTAATAAACTTAAAATAGTTTTCATTATAAACTCTAATTATTTTAAAATAGTTAAACGTTTTGACTACAGATTACGCAGAATTGTTTCAAGCTGTTCTTCGTTTTCAACAAGAACAGAACGAGCTTTACTTCCATCATTTGGACCAACAATTCCAGCTTCCTCTAGCTGATCAACAATTCTTGCAGCACGGGAATACCCAAGTTTTAATCTACGTTGCAGCAACGACACAGATCCTTGTTGATGCCTTACAATTACCTTTGCTGCATCTTCAAACATAGGATCTAAATCTGATGATACACCGCTTGAAGTTTCTTTTTTCTTGTCATATAAAGAAGGCAAAAAATATGGTTTAGAATAAGCTGGCTGCGCATATACGTAGTTAGTTATTTTTTCAACTTCATCTGTTGAGATGAAAGCGTTTTGTACACGAATTGGTTTTGGCGAACCCGTTGGAAGGAAAAGCATATCTCCGCGACCAAGCAATTGCTCGGCGCCATTCATATCAAGAATTGTACGTGAATCAATTTTTGTTGCAACCTGGTACGCTATCCTTGAACTGAAGTTAGCTTTAATAACGCCTGTGATAACATTTACTGAAGGGCGCTGTGTTGCCAACACAAGATGAATTCCAACGGCACGCGCAAGCTGCGCTAATCTGGTAATGGGTTCTTCAACTTCTTTTCCAGCTGTAATCATTAGGTCTGCAAGCTCATCCACAATTACAATAATATATGGTATTGGGTGATGTTTAATTTTATCAGTATCGTGCGGCCTTGTTTTAGGATCTTTTACTTTTTTATTGTAATCAACAATGTTTCGCACACCTGCTTTTGCAAGTTTGTCGTAACGTCTTTCCATTTCATACTCAGCACTCTTTAATGCCAAAATAGCATTTTGCGGACTGGTAATAATTTCTTCGTCCAAATCTGGCGAAACAGCCAGATAATGTTTGCGGAGTTTGTTATAAAATGAAAGTTCAATTTTCTTTGGATCCACCATTACAAATTTAACTTCTGAAGGATGCTTTGTATAAAGTAAACTGCTAACAATCATATTTATTCCAACACTTTTTCCGGATCCGGTCGATCCGGCTATAAGCAAGTGAGGCATTTTTGCAAGATCAGCAACATAAACATCGCCGCTAATTGTTTTACCAAGCGCAAGAGGCAGCTCAGCTTCTGATTCATTAATTCTACCGATAACAGCACGTGCATTTACAAGCGATGCAATTGCATTTGGAATTTCTACACCAATTGCTCCTTTACCGGGTATTGGAGCGATAATTCTAATCCCACGAGCAGCAAGCGCAAGAGCGATATCATTTTCCAATCCAACTATTTTGCTAATTTTAACACCCGGGGCAGGTACGATTTCATAGAGTGTAACAACAGGACCTGGCGTGACAGAAATATCTTTTATTTCAATATCAAAAAGTTTTAATTTTTCTTTAAGAAGCCCCGCATTGTTTGTCAGCTCCTCCTCTGCAACCTGATAATTTTCTTCAGGAGAAGCATCAAGTAAATCGAGACCAGGCATTTTAAAATCTATCTTTTCTTCCCACTGATTTGGTAATTTCTGTTCGTCCTCGGCGGCGTTCATATCTTTTTTATCAGGAAGTTCGCCAGTTTTCTGGAGGTTAACTTTTTTTACCTCTTCATTAAGAACTTCATTTTCAGCAACGGGGACGGGAACATCGTCTTTACGAATGATTCTAATTCGTGTTTGTTCTTCAGCTTCTTTTTCCATCAACTCTGCAACTGATAATTCTTCCGGTGTAAGTTTTTCTTTGTTTTTCTTTTTATCGATGCCTAGTTTTTTAATTTTTTCTAGTTTTTCCTTTTCTTTAAGATCAGCACCTGTGGGCTCTATTAAATCATCTTTAGCATCTTCAGAGTTAAATGAAAATACATCTTTGAAGAAAGACAGTATACTTTTAATATCTACATCCAAAGCAAAAATTAACAGCGTGATAAAACCAAATCCAAGAACTAAAATGCTCCCAATTCCACCAATCAATCCGCTTAAAAAACTTCCAAGAAATACACCAATAAATCCAGAGAGTTCGTAAGTGTCAACAAATAAATCATAATTTACTTGCAGCACACCAAAAAATGCAGCAATAATAATTGTGCTAATTAAAAGGAAATTTGACAGGTGTAGTCTAAATTTAAAATCTATTTTCTTGAAGAATGAGACTCCCCATAAGAATAATACTATCGGAAATGTCAGAGAGAAGTATCCAGTAGTGGCCTTTATAAGAAAAGTTGAAAAATGTGCGCCGGTTACACCGAGCCAGTTTTGTATATCAATTTTTTTATCGAATGATGTAAAGAAGTCTGAAAAAAAACTTGTGAGGCTTGCCTCATCCCTTCTATCAAAAGTAATAACGCTTAAAAAAAGTATAACAGAAATAATTAAAAGAAATATCCCAAGTATCTGTTTTTTATTTTCAGGCGTTAGGATAAAATAGTTTTTTTTTGAACTACTCTTTTCTTTTTTTTCTTTAACGCTTTTTTTCTTTTTAAGTGCCATTAATTATTTTTCAATTTTTTCAGAACACCGTTTGAATAAGCAGGAATTTCGTCTATAATATCAATTGAACTGCAATATTCAATATCGGCTTCAAATCCATTTTCTAAAAGAATTTTACCATGATCCGATTCACGCATCATTTTTATTAAATTATCTCCGTACTTTTCGTATAAAGTGAGCACAGCTATACCTGAATCATTTAAATAAGAATCCGATTTAACTTTACTAATTTTTGATATAAGCATTCCTGCACAAATAGAATCTTCAATGGAGAAATAATTATTTCTTCCAGCACAAACAATTTCAACATCTGTATTTAAAGTTATTAGATGTTTTGCAATTGCACTGATATTTAAAAACGAACATGTAAATAAGTTTTCAGAATACTTTGCTTTTGCTATTGACTTGGTCCCATTTGTTGTGAAGAATACTATCGTTTTACCATCAACAATGTCTCTAGAATATTCAAAAGGTGAATTACCAAGAGCAAAACCCTCAATCTTTTTTGTATTTCTTTCCCCGCCAAGTAAAGTTTGTCCACCAAACATACCGCCGGAAACCTTAACGGCAAACTCAACACTGGCAACGGGTACGACTTCTTTAGCGCCGTTATTAATTGCCGTAACAATTGTTGATGTTGCACGAAGAACATCAATCACAACGGTAGTTTTATTAGTAAAATAAAGCTCATCAACAATTACAGGTGAAAGAAAAACATTTAATTTCATAACAGACTTATCTTGTTACAAATGGCAGTCTAACAATTTTTGCCGCAGACTCTTTTTCCCTTATTAAAAAATTAACTTCAGATCCTATCTCTGAATATTTAAGATCAACATATGCCAATGCAATAGGATTATCAAGCATTGGGCTAACAGTTCCGCTTGTTACAACACCAATTTTATTATTATTAACAGAAATATCATAGCCATGTCTTGGAAATATTTTTTCTTCAGAAATAATAGCAACAAGTTTTCTTCTGAGGCCTTCTTCTTTTATTTTGAGTAATGCATCTTTACCAATAAATTTTGGCTGAGCAAGTTTTGTTATCCATCCAAGCCCAGCTTCTAAAGGATTAGTTGTTTGATCAATATCATTTCCATATAAACAAAAACCCATTTCCAATCTTAAAGAATCTCTTGCTGCTAATCCAATAGGCTGGATATTAAACTCTTTTCCTGCTTCAAATATTTTATCCCATAAATCTAAAGCTGTTTTTTCATCACCATTAAAATAAATCTCGTAACCAAGTTCACCTGTATAACCGGTTCTGGATAATAATACATCAATTCCAGCTAAATTCAATCTAGTAAAATGATAATATTCCAGAGTGATTTTTGTATCGGTTAACTTTTGTAATGTCTTTTGTGAAAACGGGCCTTGCACTGCCAACAACGAATAATCATCGCTTAAATTACTTAATTCAACATCAAAATTATTGTTCTGCTGCATCCAGGCAAAATCCTTGTCTATATTTGATGCGTTGATTACAAGCATAAATTCATCTGAAGCAATTCTATATACAAGTAAATCATCTACAATACCTCCATCTTCATAGCACATTGCAGAATACTGTACGCGACCCGGAAATAATTTTGAGGCATCATTAATAGTAATGTATTGTACAAATTCTAAAGCAAACTTACCTTTAACTAAAACTTCACCCATATGTGATACATCAAAAACACCAACTGAATTTCTAACAGACTTGTGTTCTGCAATTATTGAAGAGTATTGAATCGGCATTTCAAATCCAGCAAACTCAACAATTTTGGCACCTAAGTTTTTATGTGCATTATAAAATTTTGTACGTTTCATAATTTTTTCCGTATAGTTTTAATGGTTTATTTGCTTTGAGTTTTTTTCCAGTCGCTTAAGAATTTTTCTAAACCTATATCCGTTAGTGGGTGATTAAATAATTTATCAATAACAGAAAATGGCATTGTAGATACATCGGCGCCCATTAAAGCTGCTTCAACAAGATGCAGCGGGTGTCTTATACTTGCAACAAGAACCTGAGTTTTGTAATCATAATTTTTATAAATCTGAACAATCTGAGCTATTAAATCCATCCCGCTATGGCTTATATCGTCAAGTCTGCCGACAAAAGGACTTATATATGTAGCGCCGGCTTTAGCCGCAAGCAATGCCTGAGAAGCTGAAAAACAGAGCGTTACATTTGTTTTAATATTCTCGGAAGTTAATGTGCGAACTGCCTTTAAGCCTTCTTTTATTAAAGGAACTTTAATAACAATATTTTTATGAATTTTTGCCAGATCATGTGCTTCTTTTATTATTCCATCAAAATCGGTTGAGATCACTTCGGCGCTAACGGGTCCATCAACGATTGATAATATTTCATCCAGTAATTTTCTAAAATCTTTTCCTTCTTTAGAAACGAGCGATGGATTTGTTGTAACTCCATCAAGAATGCCGAGTGCTGCAGCTTCTTTAATTTCATTAATATTTGCTGTATCGATAAAAAATTTCATTACGATTCTCCGATTTATTTAAACTTTTCTGTTAAATCAACACCTTTATTCTTTGAGATGAATTTAAACTTTCCCATTGGCACTGACGTATCTTCTTCAATTCCCAATTTAACCAGGTACTTAAACTGTATTTTTGTAAACTTTTTATCCTGCAATCTGCTGGCATCGGAAGGATGGCATTTAATAATTAAACTAAAACCACCAAAAAATCTTCTAAATCTCTTTAACCAATCTTCAATATCATAAACAAGATGTGATTCTTTTGTCATAAATCCGGATCCACCGCAAACAGGACAAACATCCTTCATCGCCTGATTTATGTTCTGTCGAATTCTTTGTCTTGTAATTTGCACCAATCCAAAATCACTCATTGGCAGCACAGAAACTTTAGAACGATCTCTTCGAAATTCTTTTTTCAGTTCATCGTAAATCTTTTTTCTATTTTTATCTTCTTCAAGATCTATAAAATCTATAACGATAATTCCGCCAATATCTCTTAAGCGTAATTGTCTTGCTATTTCACGCGCAGCTTCAAGGTCAGTTTTTAGTGAATTAAGTTCCTGTTCTTTACTTTTAGCATAACGCCCGCTGTTAACGTCAATCACAACCATTGCTTCTGTGTGTTCGATAATAAGATAACCACCGCTCGGCAGCGGAACTTTTCTTCCCATCAAAGTTTTTATCTGTTCTTCAATCTTAAACTCATCAAAAATAGATGATGAGGATTTGTAAAGATCTATTTTCTCTAGCAAATCCGGCTGAACAAGTTGAACGTAATTTTTAATTTGTTTATAAAGTTTTTTTGAATCGACAAATACTTTGGAAATATCGGGAGTTAGTAGATCACGAATAACGCTGTCAGTGGTGCTCATATCCTGGTGAACAATTGACGGAGGTTCTTCACTTTTTGCGGCGGTTTCAATAGTCTTCCAGGTCTTTACAAGATTTGTTAAGTCATCTTTTACTGCTTCTTCTGTTTGATCTTTTGCGACCGTACGGATAATTAAACCATAATTTGCTGGAAGAATACCACGTGCAATATTTCTTAATCTTCTGCGTTCTTTGTAATCGTATATTTTTTTAGAAATGCCAATTTTGTTATCGAAGGGAAGAAGTACGCAAAATCTGCCTGGTAGTGATACTGAAGAAGTAACTCGTACACCTTTATTACTAACAGGTTCTTTAGTTATCTGGACTAAAATTTCTTCTCCTTTACGGAGCTTAGTTATAACCGGTACTTGTGGTGGTGGTGCAGAACCGTTATTGCCTTTTAATTTCGATTCATCATCATCGGAATCATCAACATCTGAATCTTCATCACCCAGCATATCCTGAAATTGTTTTGTACGATCACCAATATCGGAGAAGTGTAAAAAAGCATCATGCTTCATTCCGATATCTATAAAGGCTGCCCTTATTCCTGGAAGTACTCGCGCAACTCTTCCAAGATAAATGTCCCCAACCATCCTCCTGTTTTCAGGATAGTCAACAAAAAAGTCGGCTAAATTTCCATCTTCCGTAATCGCAACACGCGTCTGGTTGGAAGATGAATTTATTATAATTTCTTTTATCATAAATAAAAAACTCTCTGTATGAAATAAAATATTTCATTATTAAAAACTTTGGTAACTCTAATTTGAGCAAAGGAATGCTCTGAGTGCAGTAATATCCTTCTCTGCTAACTAACAGCAAAGGCTGAGTTGTGAAACTCCTAAAAAAATATAATAATGCTAACAGCATTAAAATCCTGATAAAATATTCTTTTAAAATATCAACAAGTCATCCTCTGACTTCGCTCAGGATGACTGTGAATTAAAAATTGTCACACTGAGCGAAGTCGAAGTGTGATATTAAAAACAAAAATTAATTTGCCGATTGTTCGGTTGTTTGATTAGCTTTAGCTTCTTTTTCAGCAGCTTCAACTAATAATTTTCTTCTGCTTAATGAGAATTTACCGCCTTCAACTTTAAGAAGTTTAACGGTTACTTTATCACCAACCTTTAGATAATCAGAAACTTTATTTACGCGTTTGTTATCAATTTCAGAAATATGCAGCAATCCCTCTTTACCAGGAAGAATTTCTACAAACGCACCAAATTCAGCAATCTTTGTAACAACACCATCATAAACTTCTCCAACTTCCGGAGTAGCAGTTAATTTTTTGATGTATTCTTTTGCCTGCTGCGCGTTTTCTTTATTTGGTGAAGCGATGTGTATTGTTCCATCATCTTCAATGTTTATATCAACACCAAATAATCTTTGCATTCCCTGAATTGTTTTTCCACCAGGACCAATTATTAAACCGATCTGATCGGTTGCAACGTTCATTGTAATTAATCTTGGAGCATATTGTGATAATGAGTCTTTTGGTTTGCTGATTGCTTCATTCATTTTACCAAGAATGTGCATTCTTCCTTCTTTTGCCTGATGAAGAGCTTTCTCCATAATTTCAAAAGAGATTCCCTGAATTTTAATATCCATCTGGAATCCGGTTATGCCATCGCTTGTACCGGCAACTTTAAAATCCATATCACCAAGATGATCTTCATTTCCAAGTATATCTGAAAGAACTGCGTAATCATTTCCTTCTTTAACCAATCCCATTGCAATTCCGGAAACTGCTTTTGTAATTGGCACTCCCGCATCCATCATTGCAAGTGAACCTGCGCAAACAGTTGCCATAGATGATGAACCATTTGATTCAAGTATATCTGATATTATTCTAACGGTATAAGGGAATACATCATCGGCAGGTAAAACTTGTCTTAAAGATCTTTCTGCAAGATTGCCATGCCCGATTTCTCTTCTCCCAACTCCTGTCATTCTTCCAACTTCTCCCACGCTAAATGGTGGAAAATAATACTGAAGATAGAATTTCTTGCTGTATTCTTCCAACAAACCATCAACAGTTTGTTCATCGCTTTTTGTACCAAGTGTAATGTTTGTTAAGCTTTGTGTTTCACCACGTGTAAACAATGCTGAACCGTGTGTCCTTGGTAAATTTCCGAGTTCGATTGTTATCGGGCGGACTTGAGTGGTATTTCTTCCATCAAGACGAATACCCTCTTTTAAAATTCGTTCACGCATAAGATCTTTTTCTAAATCGTGAAGAATTTCGCCAATAACTTTTTCTTGTTCGGGATATTTTTCTGCAAGTGCTTGTTTTACAGATTCAGAAAGCTCTTTGTTTTTTGCAGATCTTTCTTCCTTTGCAAGAATCGAATAAACGATTTCTTTAAACTTTGCTTCAGCCAGACCATAAACATCTTTTTTAAGATCAGCATCAATCATTGTCTCAGTAACAACCCATTTGGTTTTTCCTGCTTCTGCTTTTAATTGATTCTGAAGATCAACAATTTTTTTGATTTCAGTTTGTGCAAATTTTAAAGCATCAAGTAAATCCTGTTCGCTAACCTCCTTGGAATCACCTTCAACCATCATTATGGAATCAGCAGTACCTGCAACGATAAGTTCAATATCGCTTAATTTAATTTGTTCATGTGTTGGATTGACCACGAGCTCACCACCAACTCTTCCAACTCTTACTTCGCCCATTGGGCCATCAAACGGAATATCTGAAATAGCGAGTGCAGCAGAAGCCCCACAAGCTGCTAATACATCCGGATCATTTTCACCATCATAAGAGACAACCATTGCAACAACCTGAGTTTCATTTTTAAAACTCGGCGGAAATAATGGTCTAATTGGTCTATCGCATAATCTAGAACTTAAGATTTCTTTTTCTGTTGGTCTTCCCTCGCGTTTAATATATCCACCGGGAAATTTTCCTGCAGCAGAAGTTCTTTCACGATATTCAACTTGCAATGGAAAATAATCTAACCCTTCTTTCGCTTCGGTAGCAGCAACTGCTGTAACCAACACCATTGTATCTCCGTAACGAACCATAACAGATCCGTTAGCTTGCTTTGCATATTTTCCTGTTTCTATCGAAAATAATCTTCCGCCTATTTCAACTTCTTTCTTAATAACCATTTTTCAACCTTACTTTCTTATGTTCAATTCTTTGATTATCGCTCTATATCGTGCAATATCTTTTTTTATTAAATAATCGAGAAGTCTTCTTCTCTTACCAACCATCATCATTAACCCTCTTCTTGAGTGATGATCTTTTTTGTGAGCATCAAAGTGTGAAGTAAGATCATTGATTCTTTTTGTAAGCAGTGCAATCTGCACTTCAGATTTTCCTGAATCGCTTGAGTCTTTTCCGAATTTAGAGATAATCTCTAATTTTTCTTCTTTTGTCATTTTATCTATCCTTAATTTATTTGTACGATATAATTTCAGAATTAACCGAAATTAATTATTTAGTTTATTAAAAATTTTTAATCCGTTTTCTTTGTCCTTATTCATTTGGTTGATTAAATCTTCAGCAGAATTAAACTTCTCTTCTCCGCGAAGACGATCAACCAATTCGATTGTTACAACTTCACCGTAAATTTCACGATTGAAATTGTATATATAAACCTCTGTAACAAGTTCACCCTCATTATAAAATGTTGGGCGATTGCCAATACTTAAGAGTCCCAATATGTTTTTCATTTCCTAAAAGAACTTTAACAGCATAAATACCAATTGCAGGGTAATAGTTTTTCCTGCGATGATATTTTTATGTTTGCCGTTGGATATCCAAGCTCTCTTCCCCTTTTATCGCCGCCAACCACAGTTCCGCTAAACGAATAATTTCTACCGAGCAATGTGTTAGCTCTTTTAAGATTACCTTCACTAATTGCGTTTCTAATTTTTGTACTGCTAACAATTTCATCATTGATATAAAAAGCATCAACAATGGTTACTGAAAAATTTTCTTTTTCTCCAATTTTTTTTAACAGATCAACGTTTCCGCCTCTGCCTTTCCCAAAATGATGGTCATGACCAAGAACAATTTCGGTTAGGCCAATTCCATTTATCAGATAATCATAAATAAACTGTTCTGCTGTAAGCGATGCAAATTCTTTAGTAAAGTTTATTGTTAAAAAATTTTCAACTCCATTTTTTTCAAGAAGATTTTTTCTTTCTTCCTGTGTCGTTAACATTTTAACATCATTACCAGAACTTAATACTGTTCTCGGATGCGGGTGAAAGGTGATAACAACATTTCTGCATCCCTTTTCTTTTGAACAACTTACCAATTTGTCAATGATCTTTAAATGACCGGGATGAATCCCATCAAATGTGCCAAGTGTAAGAATAGTATTTTTATTCTTCGTTAAATCTTTAATACTATCAAAAACTTGCATCTATAATTTTAATCACTCTTACTTTTAAATACTTTATAACTACATATTATATAAAATCAAATTCTTTGCTGACTTTGAACTTCATTAAATTCTGATGTAAACTCATCCAGATTAAAAGCATCATCAACTTTATAATCACCAATTTCAGTTCTTCTCAGCAAACTTAATACTCCGCCGCAGCCAAGTTCTTTTCCAAAATCATCAGCAATTACTCTAATGTACGTACCCTTGGAACAAGCGATTTCAAAATGAATATCCGGCAAATCAATCTTAGTAATATCAAATGAAAATATTTCTACTTGCCTCGATAGACGTTCAACTTCTTTTCCTTCGCGAGCAAGTCTATACAACCGTTTTCCCTTATGTTTTAATGCTGAAAACATTGGAGGAACTTGTTCAATCTTTCCTAAGAACTTATTTCTGGCAGAAAGAATTTTTTCTTCACTCAAATTATCCGGCAAAACCGTATCGATAACTTCACTAGCTAAATCCATAGATGGAGAAGTTTTACCAAGAGTAATTATGCCGATATATTTTTTCCTTTGAGCCTGATATTCAGAAATCTCTTTTGTTTTTTTTCCGGTGCAAACAATTAATAAACCGGTTGCAAGCGGATCAAGAGTTCCTGCGTGCCCCACTTTTTTAACTTTTGTTAATCTTCTAATACGGCTGACAACATTAAACGAAGTCCAGTTTACAGGTTTATCTATTAATAAAACCTGACCAGACAAATAATCAAGATCCTGAAGATCCTTCGTTTGTTTTGTTATCATCATCTTCGTGAATTTTCTTAATTAGTCCTTCAATTTTTTCCACATAATCAAGAGTATCATCAATAAAAAACTTAAGCTCAGGAATAAATTTAATTCTTATACGATGCGCTAATTCTGATCGTATAAATCCTTTTTTATCTTCAATTTTACTAAGAACAATTTCTCTTTTTTCCTTTTCAAAAACCGATATATATATTTTTGCAAGTTTAAGATCAGGACTCACTCTAACATTTGTAATCGTTAAAAAACCAAGATCAACATGAGAAAGCTTATGCAGAAAAATAAGACTAATTTCCTGCTTAATAAGATGTTCAACTTTATCAATTCTATATGACATTTATTTTTCACTCGATCTAAAAATATTACGCTAACGTTTTCTTTGTTTCAACAATTTTATATGCTTCAATAATATCGCCAACTTTTATATCGTTAAAGTTTTCAATATTCAATCCGCACTCATAACCAGCATCAACTTCTTTAACATCATCTTTAAATCTTCTTAAATTACCGATGCCTCCTTCATGAACCACAATTCCATCACGAATTAATCTAATCTTATTATTTCTTGTGATCTTTCCTTCAAGCACATAACATCCGGCCACTGTTCCTGATTTTGGAACTTTAAATGTATCACGGATTTCTATAGTACCTGTAACTTCTTCAGAAATTAGCGGTGATAATAATCCTTCTAATGCTGATTTAACCTCGCTAATTGCGTTGTATATAACACTGTAAAGTCTGATATCTACTTTTTGAGTTTCAGCAAGTTTTCTTGCATTGATATTTGGACGAACGTGGAAACCAATAATAATGGCATTTGATGCTGCAGCAAGAAGAACATCGCTTTCAGAAATTCCACCCACACCTTTATGTATAACACGTACTATTACTTCCTGATTGCTGAGCTTCATCAATGAATCAGAGAGTGCTTCAACAGAACCATCCACATCGCCCTTTACAATAAGAGCAAGTTCTTTTACTCCGCCAATACTGATTTGCTTAGCAAGTTCATCAAGAGTAATGTGATGGATTTGTTTTTGATCCTGTTCGCGTTTTAATTGCTGCCTCTTTAAACTTATTTCACGGGCTTCCCGTTCTGAATCCAGAACAATAAATGTATCACCAGCTTGTGGTGCGCCTTCAAACCCAAGAACAAGCACAGGTGTTGATGGAGGAGCTTCTTTTACTTTGTTGCCTCTTTCATCAAACATTGCTCTAACTTTTCCGTGATGAATTCCCGCAACAAATGGATCACCAATTCTTAAAGTTCCTTTTTGGACAAGAATGGTTCCTGTTACACCACGTCCTTTATCAAGCTCAGCCTCAACAACGGCGCCGCGTGTAAGCCTATTTGGATTAGCTTTTAAATCAAGTATATCAGCTTCAAGAATAATTTTTTCAAGTAACAGATCAACATTTAATCCGGATTTTGCAGAAAGCTGTACTGATTGATATTTACCACCCCAATCTTCAACAAGTACATTTCTATCTGCCATTTGTTGTTTAATTTTTTCAGGGTTAGCACCGGGTTTATCAATTTTATTTATTGCGATAATGATCGGAACACCCGCAGCCTGAGCATGATTTAATGCTTCAACTGTTTGAGGCATAACAGCATCATCCGCAGCAACAACAAGAACAACAATATCTGTAAGTTGAGCACCGCGTGCTCTCATCGCAGTAAATGCTTCGTGACCGGGAGTATCAAGAAAAGTAATTTGTTTTCCATCGCCAATATCAACCCGATAAGCTCCAATGTGCTGTGTAATTCCGCCGGATTCACCTGCAACAACATTTGTTCTTCTTATATAATCAAGAAGTGAAGTTTTACCATGATCAACGTGCCCCATTATAGTTACAACAGCAGATCTTGGCTGCAGTTCATCTTCAGAATCAATAATATCTTCTAAAATTTCGGATGTATATTCTTTTTGAAACTCAACCTCAAACCCGAACTCATCCGCAACAAGCGTAATTGTTTCAACATCTAGTCTTTGATTTATTGACACCATTAAACCAAGACTTATACATTTAGAAATTACATCACCAACAGGAACTTCCATAAGATTAGCAAGTTCGCTAACGGCAATAAACTCATTAACCCTGATAATGTTTTTATCTAATGTCCTTAATTCTTCTAATCTCTCTTCTTCAGCTTCTCTTTCGCGTCTTTTCTTTTTTCTGGATGAAGCTCTATTAGTTGTAACCGTATCATCCATGCTAAGCATAGTTTTCTTTATGGCTGCTTTAACATCCTTTTCATCAATCTCAAACTTTTTAACACGCTTACGTTTTTTAGCTACCGGAGTCTCATCGGGCGTAACTTCTGTAGTTGTTTTCTTCTTAGTTTTTGGTCTCTTCTTTTTCTTAACTGCATCCGAAGAAGAATCGCTTGTTTCGGTTTTGCCATCTGCAGATTTTTGTGTTCCCGGAAGTCTTTTAACTTGAGGCTTGGTCTTTTTCTCTTCGCCCAGATCCATTTTACCTACAACCGTTAAGCCTCTTTTTTTGCCCTCTTCTTTATCCTTTGGAGAAACAAATTTTTTGGACTCTTTAGTTGTATCAGATTTTTTCTCAACTACCTCTTCAGGTTTTTCTTCTGCAACTTCAGGCTCTGGTTCCACTTCCGTTTCTACAGCTTCAACTTTTTCTTCAATCGATTCAGCAGTTTCTTCAACAGCAACACTAGTAATTACTATTTCTTTTGCTTCATCTTCCAGAACAGTTTCTTCTTCAATCTTAGTAACTTCTTCAGCTTTCTCAGATTTATCTGCACGTTTCTTATTGAAATCTGCAATTTTTTTGTAATGCTGTTCAGCTTTTTCAATATCTTTCTTAAAGTGAGCATTTATCTCGCTTATCATTTCTTCAGTAAGAACTGATTGATGAGATTTAACTACATGACCCTTCGATTTCAGAAATTCGATAAGATTTTCTGAGGAAAGATTGACCTCTGCTGCGAACTTGTATAATCTAATTTTGGGCGATTTTGTTTCAGACATTTATTAGTTACCTTTTCTTAGGCTATTCTTCTTCTTCAAACTGCGATTTAATTATTTCCAATATCTCTTCAATTTTTGCCTCATCAAACTCTTCAATCTCTTTAAGTTTCTCAGGTCCTGCAGTTAACACTTCAATTGCAGTGTCATACCTGTGATTGATTAGTATTTCATAAACATCTGCACCAAGCTCTTCTTTAATATCAATTAACTCGATGTCCTCTTCATATTCTTCAAACGGTTTTTCTTCACGTAAAATTTCAATCTCATAACCGGTTAATCTCATGGCCAATCTAATATTTACACCGTTTCTGCCAACTATAAGTGAAACCTGATCGCTATCAGCTGTTACTATGGCTTTTTTCTCATCTTCATCAAGTTCTATTTTCTTAAGCTTAGCCGGGGCTAAAGATTTCTGAATGAAAATTATTGGATCATCAGAATAACTAACAACGTCTATATTTTCGTTGTTAAGTTCGCGAACAATAGCGTGAATTCTAACACCTTTCATTCCAACGCATGCGCCAACAGCATCTATTCTTGCATCCTGAGATTCAACTGCGATTTTTGCTCTTTCACCGGGTTCACGAGCAATTGATTTAATTTCAATAATTCCATCATAAATTTCAGGAATTTCAATTTCAAATAATCTTCTTAAAAACATATTATCGGATCTCGAAATAACTATAACCGGTCCGCTGTTACCTTTTCTAACTTCTTTAACAATGGCTCTTATCGTTTCACCTTTTTTGTATTTCTCAAAAGGTATTTGTTCATTACGCGGAAGCACAAGTTCATTTTTGTTATGGTTAACAAGAATATCATTTTTTCGTATCTGATAAATATCCCCGACAACAATTTCACCAAGCAGTTCATTGTATTCGTTGTAGATAATTTCTTTTTCAAGTTCGCGAATTTTTTGATTGAGACTTTGTTTTGCAAGCACAACAAGTCTTCTTCCTAAAGAGGCAAGTTCTATCTTTTCAACAAAATCTTCTCCAACTTCAAGATCGTCTTCGTTGCCTTTTTTATTAACTTCTTCTAAACTTATTTGTGTGTTGGGATCTTCAACTACCTCAACAATTTCTCTTTCAAGAAATATTTCAATATCGCCTCTATCCATATTAACAACTACATCAAATTTTGCTTCTTCGCCGTATTTTTTCTTTACTAGTAATCCGAATATTTCCTCAAGTATACCACCGAGTACGTCTTTATCAATGCCTTTTTCCCTTACCATCTGTGCAAAGGATTCGACAATATCATAGTTCATTTACTTTCTCCTATTCTAAGAAAAACTAATTATAACTTTTGCAGTTGTTATGTTTTTAAATTCAATTAAAAGTTCTTTTTTATCGGAAAGAAAAACTAACTCTTCTCTTTCCAATGACAATAATTTTCCGGTAATGGTTTTAGTCTCATCTCCGGTTTTATATGTAACTTCAAAATTTCTGTTGATGTGCTTTGGAAATTGTTTTAGGAATTTAAGCGGTCTATCAACACCGGGAGTAGAAACATCTAGCCTATATGCTTTCTGAATAATATTTTGTTCTTCAATTTTCGAATTAATTTCCCTGCTTATTTCAGCAAGATTATCCGCATCAACATTTTTTTCAGCATCAACAAAAATCTCAATAATCTGCTTTCTATTGTCGCCCCTAAAATTAATATCGATCACAAAAAAGTTTAGCTTTTCTGCAATTTCATTTGAAATTCGAACTATATTTTCTTTGATTATATCCATACTAACAAAAAACGCCCTCAAAGGGGCGAATCACATAGTCAAAAATAGGATTAATTATAATGACAAACAAGAAATTGCTTGATGTAGATTAATTGTAAAACCTTTAAAAAATATAAATTTTAGCAACATTCTTGTGGAATTGATAATTCAAATTGATAATACTATTACTTGTAAGAATTATTGTTTGTGCATTTTCATTGATAATCACTTATTTTAAATAGGAAAAATTATCAGCAAAAAAACTTTAAATACACTTTAAAGGACATTTAAATGAATAAACTTTTTACCATTTTATTATTTCTTCTAATCAATCAAACAATTTTATTTGCACAGAAGCAATCCACTGCCATTTGGTAGAACCACGTTATTCGCTGGTTCAGGTTTGTGCGAAGTTTGTCATGCCAGTGATGGTGGTAATGTTATGACGGTAAACGGGATTGACGTTTCCCCAATAACTTATTGGCGTTCCACTATGATGGGCAATGCAAGTAAAGATCCATTCTGGCGTGCTGTAGTTGCAGAAGAAGTTCATAACTTTCCTGCATTGCAGCAAACTATTGAGACTACCTGTACTAAATGCCATTCGCCGCAAGGTTATACCGAGGCTATTTATAATGGCCAGACAACTTATTCGATGGCTCAAATGAAAGCCGATCCAATTGCAAATGATGGTGTAAGCTGTGCTGTTTGTCATCAAATAAAACCGGACAACTTCGGGATGGTAAATTCTTATTCGGGACATTATAAGATTGATCCGGATAGCATTATTTATGGTCCATATCCTGATCCCGAACTAAATGCAATGACTGCTATGGCAGCGTTTCTGCCTGTATACACTACGCATATGAATCAATCGGAGCTCTGTGCAACTTGCCATACTTTGTTTACACCTTATCTTGATAATCAGGGACAGATTGCCGGCGAGTTTGCTGAACAAACTCCTTATCTGGAATGGAAAAACAGTATTTATCCTGCACAAAATATTCAATGCCAGGATTGCCATATGCCGATGATAGAAGATCCTGTTGATATCGCTTCAATTCCACAATCTCACCAGGTTTATCGCTCACCATTTTGGAAACACGTTTTTGTTGGTGGAAATGTTTATATGCTGGAAATGTTAAAGGATAATATTTCTACATTAGGATTAACCGCATCATCTGAAAACTTTGATTCGACAATTGCAAGAGCAAAATACAATCTAAATGAAAAAGCAATTGATCTATACATAACAACAACATATGAAAATGATTCTTTAAATGTTTTTGTAAAGATTGAAAACAAAACAGGACATAAAATTCCGAGCGGAATTCCTTTCAGAAGAATGTGGATTCATTTAAAAGTTACTGACCCGTTAAACAATGTTGTTTATGAATCCGGTAATTATGATGGCTTGGGAGAAATTGCAGGATTAGATACAGAATACGAACCGCACTATAATTTGATAACAAATGAAAATGAAGTTCAGATTTATGAAGGCGTAATGGTTGATGTTGATTTAGCTGTTACAAATACATTGCTTCGTGCTTCGCAGTACATTAAAGATAACAGAATTCCGCCAAAAGGATTTACAACAACGCACCCAAGTTACGATACAACCGCAATTTTCGGCAGCGCTGCATCCGATCCAAACTTTAATAAGGAAAATTTAACCGAAGGAACCGGAAGTGATATTGTTAATTACAGAATTCCCGTTACAAACGAAACAACATATAAAGTTTTTGCAGAAGTTTGTTTCCAAACAATAAAACCACGAGTTGTTGATCAGCTTGCAAGTATTAGCGAACCGGACATTACGCAGTTTATTGGTATGTACAATAATTTGCCAAATATTCCGTTTATTCTTAAATCGGATTCAGTAAACGTGCTGGTTTCTGATGTTGCAGATGATGTCAGTACAATAAAGAATTTTAATTTATCACAAAATTATCCAAATCCATTTAACCCGAACACAAAGATTAGTTGGCAGTCTCCAGTCAGCAGTCATCAGACATTAAAAGTTTATGATATTTTGGGAAATGAAGTTGCAACTCTGGTAAATGAATACAAACCAGTTGGAAGGTACGAAGTAGAATTTGATGCTTCTAAACTTACAAGTGGTGTATATTTCTATAAGCTTGAAGCATCACAAACCGACGGCAGCAATGTTTATAGAGAAGTTAGAAAGATGGTACTGTTGAAATAGCGACAAATGTCGTAATAGTAAATAATATTAGTGAATAACTATTAAAAAATATTTATAAGTTAAACCTAAAAAGGCGATTCAACTGAATCGCCTTTTTTTATTAAAAACCAAGTAACAAACTTATTTCTTAAACACTATCGGAATTGTAACCTGAACTTTTACATTCTTTCCTCTTTGCTTACCGGGAACAAATTTACTATTTCGAACTGCATCCATAGCCACTTCATCACACCCGGAGCCGATACCTTTAACGGTATTTACAGAAACTACTTTTCCGTTTTCATCAACAATTGCCTGTACTATAACCTTACCTTCAACGCCTACTCTTTTTGCTATTTCCGGATAAACAATTTTACCCTGTAATCCTTTTATCCCACCGATCAGTTCAGGCATTTCTTCAACAGCAACAAAAAAAGCTGGCTCTTCTTCAACCTTTTTGATTTCTTTAGGCGGAAGGATAGTCTCTGTTTTAGCAGCGGCTGTTTGTGTGGGCATAATATTACTGCTTGTCAGATCATCCTTGATGTTAGAAGCAAATAAAGTGCTTTCTTCTTTTGTGGTTATTTCCGGCAAAGGTGGAATAACAACTTTTTTATCTGGAACTGTTACTTTTGTTTCGGGAGTTTCCAAAGTCTCAGTTCCATTTTCCACAACTGTGTTTTCAGTTTCTTCAGATGTTGCAAAATTATTATTGAGTACAAGATTAGTCTGACCAGCAAGATTTATTTTTTCTGAACCGCTAGTTGTAGTGCCAAAAACTTTTTCAGGTGCTTGTATAAAATTAAAATATACAAATACCGAAGCTGCTGCCAGAACAGCAAACAGTGCCGCGGAAACAAATATATTTCTTCTTAATTTTTTACGGAGCTTAACAATTTCTTTTTCGTAAGATTCTGTTTCACTTAATTTTACAGGTTCTGGTTTTTCTTCTTCAATTTTTGAAATTATCTCATCAATGTTTATTGATTCTGATATTGTGTTTGCGGGCTTAGTATTTTCATTTTCAATTTTTGCTTCAATTGCAGTGTTACTGGTTTCTTTTTTAGTGACTTCAGATTTCTTAACATTCTCGGCAAAAACAGTTTCTCTGATTTTAAGATTTGATTTGTCAATTGCAGGTTTAATTCGTTCAAAGTCCGCTTCAACTTTTTTTGCTTCTGTCTTAATCTCTGCTTTTGTTATTGAAACTTGATTAGCAGGTAAATTATTTATCTTCTTTTCTTCAACGTTAATTTTGGTTTTAATTGAATCTACATTTTCAACTATTTTAGCTGCATGGTCTATCTTAAAAACTTCTTTAACGGGTATATTTGTTTTGATTTCTGTTTTTTTAATAATTGGTGAGGATGTAGACACCTTTGCAATAACTTCTTCGTTTTCTTTAAGAACCTCGGTAAATGTTTTTTTAATTTCTTTCGGAGGTTCTGTAGATTTAATTTTTATTTCGGGCTTTTCAACAATAGGTTCGATTTGCTTTACACTATTAGAACTTAAATTTTTATCAACAAAGACGGTACTTCTTTTAAACTCTTTGGGAGGTTCATTTGTTTTAATTTTTATATCAGCTTTTTCAACTACCGGCTTAACAGGTATTATTTCTTTTAAAACTTCATTTTCTGTTTTTTGAATTTGCGAAGGCGGTTCGCTTAATCTACTTAATGATTCAATATTTTGATTATTGATTTTTGAAGGTATGTTATTAATGGCTTTATCATCTCTATTAACAAAGATATTACTTCTAAACTCTTTCGGTGGCTCATTTGTTTTGATTTTTATGTCAATATTTTCAACTCTGCCTTCATCAGGATTAACCTCTTTGCCAACCGGTTTCTCATCTTTTCTAATAATCTCTTTTAAATTTAAACTGCTGTTTGGAATTAGGTGGTTTTTATCAACTACTTCTTTTTTAATCTCAATTGGTTTGGGTTCTTCAAGAATTATTGAAGGATCATCATTTACAATTTGTAAATTTTGTTTTTCAGGTTCAGGTATTAATATTTTATTTTGAATTTTATGCTCTTCATTGATCACCGCACTAATCGTTTCTTTTATCTGTACATCTGAATTTTTGTTTTCAACAATATTCATCGATCTATTAACTGTTGCCTTTTGATAACTCTTAAACTTGATTTCAGATTCCGTTTTTGCAAAGACTGGGGCGGGTTTAGGTTTTTCCTCAATATTGTCTATTTTTCTTAACACACTTAATTCCTTGGGGTCGCGCTCCCTAAATTTCATATGAAAACCCGAGTCTTTTTCTTCTTTGACTGCAGGTTCCTCCTTTATTAAGGGTGTAATATTTTTTTCTAATAGTGCTTCAGGTATTGTCTCTCTTGCCGGCTCGAAAATCGGAATTTCAGAAGCGACGATAGGATAATCAACATCATTGCCCTGCAATATTTTTGTAAACACTGTTCTTAATTCGGAGTTCAGTTCGGTTGCTGGTTTAATCGAAGGTATCGCGGTTGCAAGCAATGCAGTTAAATTCTGATATTCTCCATATTCCTTCCATAAAAAATCAGGATCGTTTATCCTAATCTGGTTAAACATCATTCTTTCATCTGCTGTAAGACACCCAAGTGATTCTAACTTAACAAGATTAAGAAGCTCTTTGTTGGCTGTGGCATTTTCTTTGCCTCCTGCATACTGTGCATGAAGAGCTTCCATTATAGCCAAAGTTTTTTGTCTTACAATTGCAGCGGTTACATTTAATCTTTTTGCAATTTCCTCTTCATTCAATCCTTCAAAATAAATAAGGGACAATACCAGGTTTTGTACTTCAGAAAGTTGATTTTTATAAGACTTAATTTTTTCACTTAGCAGTTCTCTTTCATCAAGATTGATCAAACTTATTTCCTGCGAAAGATTGGGGAGTATAAATTCTATTTCATAATCATCAGAATAAATTGGAATATCTTCAACAAATTTCATTCTTTTTAATGTATCGATAGAAATATTTCTTGCAAGCAAAGTAAGCCAGGTAAAAACATTATTGCTATTAGTGCTGTAGTAATCAATCCGTTTAAGAAAAACTGAAAATACATTGATAAGTATTTTTTCAGCTTGTTTTGGATTTGTAACTATCTCTTTTATCAATGAATAAATAGTTGCTGAATAGCGATCATAAAGCTGTTCAAATGCATTGGAATTGTACCCAACTATCTGAAGTAGTAACTCACTATCGGTTGTTTTTTTGTTTTCAGACATAAATGACAATCAGTTTTTGTTTACAAGGATAGCTTTTTAAGCAAATTCATTGCCAGAACATAGATTTTAAAAACTTTGATAATGCTTTAATATCACAGTTCCTGCTTAAGCACTAATTTGTTATTTTTACCTGCAAAATTTTTTCAAAGGTAAATATGACCTCACGACAAATTCGTCAGCAATTTTTAGATTTTTTTAAACAGAAAGAACATCGTATAGTTCACTCAGCACCCGTTGTTCCATTTGATGATCCAACTTTGTTATTTACAAACGCCGGTATGAATCAGTTTAAGGATGTTTTTCTTGGAACTGGAACCAGAGAATACAAGCGCGCAGCAGACACACAGAAATGTATCCGTGTTTCCGGTAAGCACAATGATTTAGAAGAAGTTGGTCACGATACCTACCATCACACTTTGTTTGAGATGCTCGGTAACTGGTCTTTTGGTGATTACTACAAAAAGGAAGCAATTAGCTGGGCTTGGGAATTATTAACCGAAGTTTGGAAACTTCCCAAAGAAAGATTATGGGCAACTGTTTACAAAGATGATGAAGAAGCACTTGAACTTTGGAAATCTGAAACAGATATAAATCCAAAACACATTTTAAAGTTTGCTGAAAAAGATAACTTTTGGGAAATGGGTGAAACAGGTCCGTGTGGTCCATGTTCAGAAATACACGTAAACATAAGTGATGATCTTGAAAACGCAGAGCTTGTAAATGCCGGCTCACCGGAATGTATCGAAATTTGGAACCTTGTGTTTATCCAATATAATCGTGATGAAACTGGCAAGCTAAATGAATTACCTGCCAAACATGTTGATACCGGAATGGGGTTTGAGCGTGTGTGTGCGGTACTTCAAAAGAAAAAATCAAATTACGATACGGACGTCTTTACTCCCATAATTGATGCAGTTGTAAAACTCTCAAAAGTAAATTATGATAAAGAAGAAGATCGCATTCCGATGCGTGTAATTGCTGATCATATTCGGGCATTAACTTTTGCAATTGCTGATGGTGCTGTACCCGGAAATGATGGCCGCGGTTATGTATTACGCAGAATTTTAAGACGAGCCGCCCGTTACGGAAGAAAAATAAATTTAAAAGATCCATTTCTTTACAAACTTGTTGATATTCTTACAGATAATATGGGAGATGTTTTCCCAGAAATCGTTGAGAAAAAAGATTACGTTAAAAAAGTTATCAAAGCGGAAGAGGAAAGTTTTAATAATACGTTAGATCGTGGTATTGAGTTATTTGATGAAATCGTAAAAACATTAATCAATCAAAATATAAAAGTTATACCTGGCGAAGATGTTTTTAAGCTTTATGATACTTTTGGTTTTCCTGTCGATTTAACAAATGTAATGGCACGTGAGATTGATTTTGCAATTGATGAAGATGGTTTTAATGTTTTGATGAATGCCCAAAAAGAGCGCGGTCGTGAAGCTTCAAAAGATAAATTTGCATCTGTAAGTGTAACATTGAACGATCTTTCAGATTTTAATTTGAGTAATTCTAACCCAACTGTTTTTACAGGATACGATGAACTAAAAACAAAAGCTAAGATTATTGGAATAAAAACCGATGCTGAAAATACTTTAGTTATTTTAGATAAGTCTCCATTCTATGTTGAATCCGGAGGACAAACAGATGATTTGGGAAAACTTATAATAGATTCAAAATCTTTTGATGTGGTTGATGTTACAAAAATTGATAATCATGTTATTCATATTATCAATACAAATAATACACATCTAAAAACTGGATTAGAAGTTGTGGCAGAGGTTGATGATACTCGCCGCTGGGATATTATGCGTAATCATTCTGTTACTCATTTTTTGCACAAAGCTTTACGAACTGTTTTAGGAACACATGTTCAGCAGGCCGGTTCGTATGTTGGACCGGATAGACTAAGATTTGATTTTACACACTACGCTAAATTAACCACAGATGAAATACAGAAAATCGAATCAATGGTAAATGAACAGACAAGAAAAAATTATCCATTAAATCATCATCTCAATACCCCCTTTGAAGAGGCCAAAAAAATGGGTGCGTTAATGTTCTTCGGTGATAAGTATGGTGATAAAGTTAATGTCGTTCAGTTCGGTGATTTTACAATGGAATTTTGCGGCGGCACACATGTTCACAACTCTTCTGAGATAGGTTTATTTAAAATATTAAGTGAGTCCTCAATTGCGAGTGGAGTAAGAAGAATTGAGGCTGTAACGGGTGCCGGAGTTGAAAAATATATTCAATCTCAAGCAGAACATTTAAAATCATCTGAGCAAAAAATTGAAGAGTTGCTTGATGTAAAGAAAAAACTTGAAAAAGAAATTGCTGAACTAAAAATTAAAGAAAAATTAGAACAGCTCGATCATATTCTTTCGCTATCCTCGGAAGAGAAAAAAGTTAAAATATTCACAAAGGTAAAGTTCATGCTGATAGTATGGATGAATTAAAATCTTTTGGTGATGAGATGCGCAATAGAATTAAAAGTCGGCGTTGGAGTTTTAATGGCACAAATTGAAGACAAAGTTGGAATTGTTGCCGTAGTAAGTGATGATTTAATAAAAGATAAAAAACTTAGCGCGGGAAAAATTGTTGGTGAACTTGCAAAATTAGTCGGCGGCGGCGGCGGCGGTCGTCCTCATCTTGCAACTGCAGGAGGAAAAGATGTGCAGCATATTGTCACTGCGCTTGCAAAAGTAGAAAATATTGTTGGCGGTTTTTTATAATTCAATTTTAATTAGTAGTCATTTCGACCGAAGGGAGAAATCTGATTTATTTTAACAAAAGATTTCTCAGTCGAAGGCCTGTCTGCCGACAGAGGGCTCCTTCAAAATGACAATCTCAGTTTTAATATAAAGTCTTTTATGAGCAATTATCTTAATAATTTTCCTTTTTAAGTTTCACATTTGAAGTTTATGGTTTGACATTTTATGAGTAAAACAAAAATAAAATACATCTGTTCAAACTGCGGCTATGAATCTCTGCGTTGGATTGGTAAGTGCCCGGAATGTGAAAGCTGGAATTCTTTTACTGAAGAAATTGTTGAATCATCTTCTCGTAAAGCAAACATTTCCAAATCAAGATTTAGTTATAGCAAAATATTAGATATTTCCGCAAACGAAGATGATAGAGTAAAAACAGGAATAATAGAATTTGATCGTGTGCTTGGCGGTGGAATTATGCCCGGTTCAGTTATTTTACTTGGCGGGGATCCTGGAATTGGTAAATCAACAATAGCAATGCAGGCAGCAGCAAGCATTAAAGAAAAGGTACTATATGTAACCGGCGAAGAATCTGAAAAACAAATTAAACTTCGATCAGGCAGATTAAAAGTAAAATCAGATTCCTTTTTTGTTCAGGCTGAAACAGAACTTTCAAACATTCTAGGTGCAATAAAAGAAATCTCACCCTCCGTTGTAATTATTGATTCAATCCAAACAACTTACAGAAGTGAATTGGAGAACTCGCCGGGAACAATTACACAAATACGCGAGTGTGCCGCTATGTTGATGGAAGAAGCTAAGAAAAATCATTACTCGGTTATTATAATTGGACACGTTACAAAAGAAGGAATGATTGCAGGTCCAAAAATTTTAGAACACATGGTAGATACAGTTTTACAGTTTGAGGGTGAAACAAATCATTCTTTTAGAATATTACGTGCACAAAAAAATAGATTCGGTAGCACAAATGAAATTGGTGTTTTTGAAATGCGAGAAGACGGTTTGCGCGAGGTTACAAATCCCAGCGAATTGTTTTTAAGCGAAAGAGAAAAACAAACGCCCGGTTCAGTTGTTACATCCAGCATTGAAGGAAGCAGACCGATATTGCTTGAAGTACAGGCATTAGTTACTCCCTCAAATTTTGGTTATCCACAAAGAGTATCAAATGGATTTGATCAAAAAAGATTATCCATCCTATTGGCCGTACTGGAAAAAAGAGCAAATGTTCGTGCTTCTGTTAATAATGTGTTTGTAAATGTTGCGGGTGGAATTCGAGTTATCGAGCCAGCGGTTGATCTTGCCGTTTGTGTTAGCATCGCTTCAAGTTTGATTGATAAAGTTGTAGATAATCAAACAATTATAATTGGAGAAGTTGGTTTAGGCGGAGAAATTAGAAGCGTTGGTCACATAGAAAAAAGAATTGCCGAAGCACAGAAACTTGGTTTTAAAACCGCAATTATTCCGGCAGGTAATTTAAAAGGACTTAAGCCATCCAACTTAATAAAAGTTGTCGCTGCGGATAATGTTAAAGATGCAATTACCAAATTGTTGTGATTTTTTTATCATACCCCCTCCCTAGTTCTAAAACAAAATAACTAGAGCAGACATAAAAATTGAAGGCAAAACAGGGGTAAATAGCATCAAGATGAGACAGAAAGTCCTGTTTAGGCCTAAAAACAAAGGATTTATTTTATTTTTTCTTTGTTTCTTAATTTATTAATATTATTTTATTCCCGCGTCGATCGACGTTTTTTTGTTCAATTAATTAAAGGTTCGTTTCGTGAGTACTAAATTGTTTGTAGGGAGTCTCCCCTGGTCAGCTAGCGACGAAGATTTGCAGAAGGCATTTGCCGCACATGGCAACGTACTTTCAGCAAAAGTTGTTACCGATAAAGAGACCCGCAGATCACGAGGTTTTGGTTTCGTTGAATTCGAAACTGAATCTGAAGCCACTGCGGCTATTCAGGCACTAAATGGTTCTGAACTCAAGGGTCGTAATATCATCGTAAGTGAAGCAAAACCCAAGAAATAAGTTCTGTTTATTTCGTTTGAGGCGCTCTTTTTAGAGCGCTTTTTTTTTGCTCTTAAACAAATTATAACTACAACAACGGCATATTTAAACCAACCCTAAAATTGTTTTCATCGCGGTAATTCAGCTTCCACATAAATTCTAATTTAAACGGCAGCAAACCTTGTCCAACTCCAAATCCAATTTCATAAAATGGGTGCTTAAATGTTTTAACGGGATTTGTTAAAATATTTGATGGTTTCGTTTGTAACATCTGTAATTGCAGCATTAAAAATTAAAGACAACATAATCTCCCAGTTTTTAACTCCGGGAATGTTCGCCAATCTAAAAAGCTCATCTCTAAAATCGTGAGTAAAATTTAATGTTAAAATTCTATCACCAATAATTTCGTTTACATTTAAAGTTCTAAAAGTATGCGGATTAAATACAATATCAATATTACCCGGCAGCGCGTATAAATCCTGATAAGGTGTTGCACCATCGTTTGATCTAGCATAAACAAATAAATTTAGTGAAGCAGATTTGAATGTTTTTAGGAATACTCGGGATGAAAACTCATACGTTGTAAACCTTAAACCACTGTTTAGAAAATCAGGATTTGAATAAGTTACATCTCCGGAAAACAGTACAAACGATCTGCCTAATGAAGTTCTTCTTCGAAAATATCCATCTTCAATATAATCCCTAAAATCAAGATCAAAACCAACGTTTACTGAATTTATTCTTGTCTCATAAATTTTAGGATTAGGGCTGTACGATTTGTCTTTGTTGAAAAATGAAAAATCTGTTGTGTTGTATGCATTAGTTATCGGTTTTGTTATTAAAGCCAACCCGCATATTTAAAATCGGAAGCACTTCGCCTTCCAATCCAAAAGAAAAACCTTTTGAATAGTAATAATCTCTAAACTCATCTTTTGAAATTAGTGTTACGAGTGTTGAAAATAATTCGCCGTAATTATCAGATTCATCAAATAAAATATTTAGTTTATTAAAAGCATTAAATTTTACTTTCCAGGTTCTGTATTTGCCTAATAAATAACCTGCACTAAAATCTTGTTTAAACTTTTTATCAGAAAACCCGTAAGATAATTTTAAAGCCGAGTTAAATCTTCTACTAAACGCATCATCAACAAAAAACCCAAAGTCCAGAGCGTGTCCTTCAACTCGGGAAAAATGATACATCCCAAGCGGTGCACTGATTGAAACATTTTTTGATAAATCTAATCTTGTATTGAGAATTGAAAAATCATCCCAGAAATTTTTTGGAACATTTTCTAAACTATCTATTCTTTTATATGCTATTTCTTCTTCCTGTGTGTTAGGAATTGTTTGTGTGTTTTTCCAATAAGAGCTATCAATATTATCTGCTTCCGGAATTACAGTTACAATTGCTTTATTAAAAATATCACTTGGTAATTTATTATTGATCGAATAATTAAACATAATTGTGTTTAACTCAAAACCAAACCTTACCAAACCCAAAACATTTGCTTTAACAAACAAACGATAATCAACAGGCATAACTACATTTTCATACTCATCAAACTGCTGATAAATATTTACAGTATCAAAAAGGTTTCCTGTGTTGGCTGCACGATTTAAGATAAGATCAACTTTTACTAGGTTAAAAGTGCTGTCTTCAATAAAAACCTTTCCGGCAAATCCAGGATCCGCAGAGTTATCCGGCTCCATATGAATTTGATAGACTTTTTTATCGTTCTGTGCAAGCACATTTTCGATATAGAAATAGTAATACTGTAATGCGTTATCAGAGATTGGCCCAGGCAAATCTCTGCCTAAAAAGTTTACATCGTTATCATAAAAATTTTGAATTAACCTTCCGCCCGTTAATGTGTTTATTGATGGGGGGAAATTTGCGCTTTGTTTACGTGCTAAGATTACGGATTTGAATTGATTTGGCTCTTCAAAATAATTAAGACTATGATTTTCAAGAATGCCGGAAATAATTAGTTCAGTCGTATCACTGCCGCCTAAACCAACTCCGATACTATTGTCTCCCGCAGAAATATCTTCGGTAGTTCTAATAAGTCCTTTTGTATATGCTTCAACTTTATAATTTTGAATTTGTTGATTTCTTAATTTTCTTTTTTCAATTGCTTTGCGGATAATTTCTAAAGCAGGATTTTCTCCAGGTTTTATTACAACTTCTTCTAAATCAACCTTAGTTTGTAAGAGGGAAAAATCAAAATCAGAAATGTTTTGTTTTAAATTCACTTCAAGAGTATCAGAATAATATCCTATAAAAGATGTAATAAGTTTGTAGATGCCGGGCTGCATTTTAATTTCATACTCACCAGCTACATTTGCTGCAGAACCAAGCGTTGAATTTGCAATTCTGATATTGGCAAAACTTAGTGGTTGTGTTGTTATTTTATCTGTAACTTTTCCCTTAACAGTATGTTGTTGAGAATTTGCAGAAATGGAAAAGCAAAAGAGGATTAAAGTAAAAATTAATTTATTCATAATTTAATATTCTATTTTTTTAAGAAGTAATAATATCTATTAAGTAAACTTCTAAAAAGTCAATTGTGGATATTCGGTAAATAAACCGGATATTATTCAATATCCTTAAAATCTAAACAGAGCAATATGTATATTTGCTGTATAATCTTACCATGCTGTTAAAATCAAAGGCACTAAATGAAAAATACTATTGGAATAATGCGTGAAGGAATAAGCAAACGTGGCGAAAAGCGCGTTGCAATCACTCCCAAATACGCTAAAGAAGTTGTTAACTGGGGACACAAATTAATTGTGCAATCAGCAAAACATCCCAGAACTTCTGAAATAAAAAGAGCTTTTTCTGACAGAGATTACAAACTAGCAGGAGCAGAGATTTCTGAAGATCTTACAAAGGCAAAAGTTATTTTTGGTTTAAAAGAGATTCACATTACTCGTTTATTGCCAAGCAAAGCATATTATACTTTTTCGCACACTCACAAAGGACAAATAAAAAACAGAGCAATGCTAAAAAAACTTGTTGAGTTTGACTCAACATTAATTGATTACGAATTAATAACCGATGAGAAAAACATCCGTAAAATAACTGCTTTTACATACAATGCCGGCTATGCTGGAATGGTGGATACTCTGTGGACATTAGGCAAGCGATTATCGTTAAATGGAATACATTCTGCTTTTGATTTAGTACCGCAAGCTGTTGAAGGACAGGATTTACTAAATGTAAAAAATATTTTAGATAAAGCAGCAAAAAAAATTGAGAAAGATGGAACACCAAAAAGTATTCCTCCAATTATTGTTTGCTTTTTGGGTAAAGGAAAAACCGCTCACGGTGCAAGGGAGATTTTTGATATTCTGCCTCATACCAACATAAAACTCAGCGATTTAGAAAATATTTATAAAAATGGTTCACGAAATAAAGTTTATGCCTTACAAATTCAACCTGATGAGATTTACAGATTTAAAGATTCAGTAAGTAATAAAACGGAGACATTTAATAAATTAAATGCGTTAGAAAGACTTAAGTATTACTTAGCTAATCCAAAATTTTTTGAATCCAATCTCGATAAAGTATTACCATATATAACAGTGCTCATGAACTGTGTAATCTGGTCGCATGAATATCCCAGATCGGTTACTAAGAAATTAATGAAAGAAGTTTATTCTAAAAATAAAACATTAATTGCAATTGGGGATATTACCTGTGATCCGAACGGATCAATTGAGTTTTCTAAAGAAACCTGGATTGATAATCCGGTATATATTTATAATCCCAAAGATGAAACTTTTAAAGATGGATTTGAAGGAAAGGGTATAGCTGTAATGGCAGTTACAAATCTTCCATGCGAGTTTTCTGCAGATGCTTCAGAACAATTTAGTGGAAATCTTTCTCCGTTCCTCAAAGATATTGTTTCAGCTAATTACAAAGAAAGTTTACAAGATTCTAATTTACCCGATGAAATAAAACGCGCAGTAATTATGTGGAAAGGTAAATTTACAAAACAGTATTCTTATATGAAGGAATACATAGAGAATATTGAGATCAATTAGCAGCAGAATACAAATTTGAATTTTAACTACTTGTAATCACTTCTAATGGTTTTATTCCAAGCTGTGCTAACTCTATCATTGCCGGTTCATAGATATCAGGATAAATAGGAATTATAACCCCCTTTTCTTTAATACTATTATTCAAAATTAATTTTGTGCCAATCCCAAGTGGTAATCCAACTGATGCAGACATTGCCGTGTTAAATTTGGGTTTACCGTAAAGCACTAATGAAGAAACTAATTTTTCAATTTTATTGCCGATCTCATATTCTAATTCAGTTTGTAGAATGACCATATCTTTATCATTTTCTCCAAATTTCCATTTACGTTTTAAAAGATCAAGTAATATTTCGGCTGGACTAACATCAGAAAGTTGTATTTTTTCTTCACTTAGCAATCCAAGCCATTCAATTTTTTTTATAATATCGCTTTCTTCTTGCTCACCCAAAAAATCTATTAACGCTTGCTTGGTACTCTTCCCATTTTTTTTATCAAAATAAAAAGATATCCAATCATTGTAATTAAACTTATCTGAATCCGGTACGATATAACGATTATCCGTTAATCCAATTTGTATCAAAGCATTCCAAGCTTTGCAAAATCCAATTTTACGCAATGAGCCTCTAAACACATTTGGAATATGTGGAATGTCATAAATTCTTCTGTACTTAATAGAATCTCTGTTTGGATAAGATTCAAACTTACCTAAACCAGGAACTTCAACTAAATGTGTCTCTCTAAAAACTCTGTTGTATGGAACAATTTTTAACTTTTCATCTTTAACATAACGTGCACTGGCCATGCCTGCTGTTACAACGTTCATAGGATTCCAGGTAATTTTATAACCCCAGGGATTATCATCACACTCGGGTGCAATTAATCCTCCGCCATAAGATTTAAGTGAAATTAAATTGCCACCATTATCTTTAACCTTACTTATCAATCGCATAGTATCCATATGATCAATGCCAGGATCAAGTCCCATTTCATTGAGAAAAATCAATCCGGCATCTTTAACTTCATTATCAAACAAGGCCATTTGCTGAGATATATAGGAAGCGGTTACAAGATGTACTCTAAATTTAATACAATCTTTAACTAGGTTAATATGAAAAGTTTCCGGAAGTAAAGAAACCACGATATCTGCTTTGCTTATTTGTACAGCTCGTTGCTCATCATCTAAAACATCAAACATAATGGCTTTTGCCCTGGGGTGATTTGCAACTTTTTCTTCTGCCATTTCTAATGACTGATCAGCTACCGTAATAATCCAATCCAATTCTTTAGATTTATCTAACAAATAATTAATTAAAGATGATGATGTGCGGCCTGCACCGATAACTAAGATATTTTTCATGTTTTTTATGGAATTTCAATGTGGATAATGATTTAAATTCTTACTTCAAATATTGGAATAATGTTTCACAATGTCATTTAATTAATAATAATCTATTTGTTATTTTAGGAAGAAGTTTTATCAATTATCTAAGGAAAAATCTAAATGAGAATTGTATCAAAATTATTTTTTGTTTTCTGGTTATTAACCATAAATTTAAATGTATTAGCAATCAGTAGGCCCGATAGTACTGAAAATAATGACTCCATTGATCCCAAAGTAGTTTTGGAAAAATATTTAGATGCAATTGGCGGAAGAGATGCACTTGCAAAAATTGAGGATCGAACCACAATCATGCGTGGAACCGCAATGGGTCAAGCATTAACAATTATAGTGAAGCAAAAAGCTCCTAATAAAATGCGTCAGGAAGTTAAAGCTGGTGGAATGGACCAAACAATAGTTTTTGACGGCGAAAAAGGTGTAATGAAAGCAGCAACACAAAAGGTAGAAATCACCGGGAAAGAACTTGAACAATTAAAGATTGAGGCTTCATTAGAGTTATTGTTAGATCCTGAAAGTTTTGGCGTTAAGCTTTCTTATGAAGGATTAGAAAAGGTTGGTGAAAAGGATGCGAATAAAATTAAAATGACTTTGCCATCGGGTATAAGATGGTTTGCTTATTTTGATGCAGAATCTGGTTTAAAGGTTAAGGAACAAAAAGAATTGCAAACTCAAATGGGTTTAATTGAACAAGTTGTTATCTACGATAACTACACAGAAGTTGACGGTATTAAATATCCATTTAAACTAACTCAATCATTTGGTCCGCAATCTGTTGAAATGACAGTTAGTAGTGTAAAGATTAATAAAGGACTTAATGACGACATTTTTGTAATTGCAGAATGATTAAAAGAAAATATTCGGCAATAGTTTTTGATCTTGGACAGGTTCTTCTTCAATTTGATTATAAATACTTTGTAGAAAAAGTAAACAAACACAAAGCGGGAATAGGTGATCGATTTTTAGAGTTATATAAAATCAATTACAATATTCACCGTGATTTTGAAAAGGGAACGATATCTGAAAAGGATTTTATTGCCAAGATGTTGGCCTCTCTTGATTATTGTATTGATGAAGAAACATTTTGCAAATACTGGTCGGATATCTTTTCTTTTAATGAAGATGTAATCGCTCTTCTGCCGGAACTGAAAAAGAGATACAAACTTTATCTTGTTTCCAACACAAATTCCATCCACAAAAAATTTGGTTATGAGAATTACGAATTTTTAAAACTGTTTGATAAAATTTTTCTATCACACGAAGTTGGCTATGTAAAACCTGAAGAAGAAATATATCGCACAGTTGAAAAAACATCCGGTTTCCCTTCTGGCGAACATATTTTTATAGATGATATTTTAGAATATGTGAACGCTGCAAAAAAACTTGGGTGGGATGGAATTCAATTTGAGGGATATGATGATTTAATTAGTAATTTTAAAACCAAAGGTTTATTGGAGTAATAATTTTTATGAATGAAGTATTTAACGACAAACAAGGCAGCCGCTTTGTATTGGAAGTTGAGGGTGAAGATGTTTATTTATTGTATGCAGAAGACAATGAAACTATAGATCTTTATTCAACTCATACTCCGATAAGTTTGCGTGGGCAAGGTTTAGCAAAAAAGGTGGTACTTTTTGCCTTTGAGTATGCTAATGAAAAAGGCTTAAATGTAATTCCAACTTGCTGGTATGTTAAAAAGGTTTTAGAAAAACACTCCGAATATCAGCACTTAGTTAAAAATAATTAACTTCGCTAAAAGTATTATTTATTAGTTTTTAATTAATCTCTCTCTCAGATAATTTATATTTGCATCAACCATAACTAATCCTAATTATTATAATGAAGAACAAAAAAATTTCTAATGACTGGTTAACATTTTTTGAAAAAACAAATCAGCTCGAATCTCCTGATTATGAAAGTACTTTAAAATACTTTCAAAAATTTGCTGACAACACACCTTATGTGAAAATTAAAACTATCGGTTTGACGCCGCAAGGCAGAGAATTAAAAGTTATCATTGTTTCAAAGGATAAAGCATTCACTCCAGAGCAAGCTAAGAAAACGGGTAAAGCAATTTTGCTTATTCAAAA
The DNA here is from genome assembly GCA_963706055.1 of uncultured Ignavibacteriales bacterium. GTDB lineage: Bacteria > Bacteroidota > Ignavibacteria > Ignavibacteriales > Ignavibacteriaceae > IGN3. The sequence goes on from CAVPND010000022.1 coordinate 345,014, forward strand.
CGGAATTCACCCAGGTGAAGTTGAAGGTAAAGATGCCTGCATGTTATTGCTTCGTGAAATTCTTATCACAAAAGAGAAACAGCATCTTCTTGATAACACAGTATTACTAATCATTCCTGTTTTAAATATTGATGGCCATGAAAGAATAAGTCCATTTAACAGACCAAATCAAAATGGTCCAAAGAAAATGGGCTGGAGAACTAATGCATTGAATTTGAATCTTAATCGTGATTATTTAAAAGCGGACACACCTGAAATAAAATCTTTTCTAAAACTTTTTAATGATTGGCTGCCTGATTTTATGATTGATAATCATACAACAAACGGAGCTGATTATCAATATCATGTAACTTACGGTATTGAGACCCATCAAAATATTGATTTTGGTTTGTTAAGCCTGATAGAAAAAAAATATCTCCCCCTCTTGCTTGATAAAGTTGAAGCAGATGGGTTTATTATTGGGCCTTATATGGAGTTTAAATCAGGAACAATTGAAAGCGGAATTATTAATTTACCTGCACCACCTCGATTATCACATGGATATTGCGCAACACAAAACAGGGTTTGCCTTCTTGTAGAGACACATAGTTTAAAACCTTTTGCAAACCGTGTTTTCTCAACAAAATCAATGATGGAACATACAATTAGTTTTGTTAATGAAAACCACAAAGAAATTGTATTGTTAAACCGTTTAGCAGACAAACAAACAATTAGAAATTATTTAGTTGATAACAAAAAATTTCCGCTTGTATTAGCAGGCAATGGTAAGTTTGATAAATTTTTATTTAAAGGATTTGAATGGTACGATGAGTATAGTGAAATAACTGGTTCGACTGTTCGTAAATACACAAAGAATCCAATGGAAATTGAAATTCCTATTTTTAATAAAGCTAATTCACTAAAAAAGATATATGTTCCTGCAGCGTATCTTATTCCCCCTCAGTTTAATGATATTATTGAAGTAATTAAGTCACATCAAATAGAATTTAATTTAGTTAAGACAAGTAAAAAATTAAAGGTTGAAAAATACAAATTTGAAAATGTCCGATTCGGATCAAGACCTTACGAGGGAAGACAACTTCCCTCTTTTAAATGTACTTCATTTACTGAAACAATTGAGGTTGATGCTGGAACTTTGATTGTTTATACAAATCAAAGGGCAATGAGAGTAATTATAAATCTTTTAGAACCTGAGGCCCCGGATTCTTTTGTGAATTGGGGATTCTTCAATTCCTTTTTTGAACGCAAAGAATATGCAGAGGCCTATGTAATGGAACCATATTCAAAGCAAATGTTAAAGAATAATCCAGATCTTAAGACAGAGTTTTATAAAAGACTTAATGATGATGAATCATTCAACAATAATGAGGGTGAAAGATTGGATTTCTTTTATAAACGTTCACCATTTTACGATAAAGGAGAAAATATTTATCCAATTATGAGGTTAGCTGGCAAGAAACTTTAATTTGAATTTACTATATTTCTGTAGAAAGTTGACTCCTATTAAATAAAAACAAAACTCTCAGTAAGGAAAAAGATTATGTTAACAATTCTTTGTATATCTAGTTATGAAAAAGGTTTTGATTTTATGCGCGAAGCCAAAGCGCAGGGTTGTCGTGTAATATTACTTACATCAAAAAGTTTAGAGAATGCCGATTGGCCACGAGAAAGTTTGGATGAAATATTTTACATTCCTGATAAAAACAAAGATTGGAATATGCAGGATGTAATTTACGGTGTAAGTTTTCTTGCTCGTAACGAGCAAATTGATCGAGTAGTTGCACTTGATGATTTTGATGTAGAACGTGCTGCCTCTCTAAGGGAGCATTTACGTATCGGTGGTATGGGAGATACAACGGCAAGACACTTTCGAGATAAACTGGCAATGAGAATGGTTGCAAAGGATAAAGGAATACCTGTTCCGGAATTTATTCACGTTTTAAATCATAATAAAATCAATGAATTTGCCGACACGGTTCCCTTCCCCTATATGATTAAACCTCGTTTGTTAGCTGGCTCTTATGGATTGAAAAAAGTTCATAACAAACAGGAAATGTGGGATAGAATTAATTATCTCGCAGATGAACAATCATTTTTTCTTATGGAAAGATTTGTTCCCGGAAACATCTACCATGTTGATACTATAATAAATGATAAAGAAGTTATATTTGGGTTAGCCAGTAAATACGGAACGCCGCCGTTTGAAGTGGCTCACGATGGAAGAGTATTTACTAGTAAAACTTTAGATAGCAATTCAGATGAGGCAATTGAAGTTTTAGAATTAAATAAAAAAGTTTTAAAAGCTCTAGGCATGCTACGCGGAGTTTCGCACTCTGAATTTATTAAAGATGAAAAGGGGAAACTTTATTTTCTAGAAACATCAGCAAGAGTTGGCGGTGCTAATTTATCTTCACTCGTTGAAGCTGCAACAGGAATTAATCTCTGGCGTGAATGGGCTAGGATCGAAATTCTAAATGGTGAAAAACCATATAAACTTCCCAAAGTGAATTACGATTTTGCTGCCATATTAAATTCATTATCCAAACAGGAGTGGCCAAATTTAGAGGCTTATTCAGATTCAGAAGTTTTTTGGCGATTAAAAAAAGAATATCACGCGGGCTTAATAATAAAATCCCCAAGTAAAGACAGAATTGCCAAATTGCTGGATGAATACACACAAAGATTTTACAACGATTTCTTTGCAACCGCAAAAATGGGTGAAAGACCAAGTGATTAGATTTTGAGAATTGTCATTCCGAATCCCTGATTTATCAGGGTGAGGAATCTTTTATAAGATTGAGATTTCTCAGTTGGAAACGCCTTCAAAATGATCTCTTATTTTTCAATTGTAAATAAATTGTAAATCTTCTCTTCTATTCTCGATTACCCTTTTTCATCAATAAAAACATGTATATTATTGTTAAAGTAACTGAACGATTACAAATCAATAAATTCAAATATTTTATGGAAATTTTAGCAAAAGATAATGCCTCTCTTCACAATGAAATGGAAATTAAAACAGAAGTGCTGAGCCATCTTGAAGAAAAGGTTAAAGAATGGATGGAAGACCATGTTGATAAAAGAAAATTATGGTTTTCATCCGATTTTCTTCCAGCCGATGAAAAGATGAGCGATGATCAGGAAACAAACATTAAACAATTACAAGATCGTGTACGCGGAGTTAAAGATGAAGTGCGCGTTGCTGTTGCATTAAATCTTTTAACGGAAGAAGGATTGCCTCACTTTCACAGATTGATTGCAAAATATTTAGGTGATAAAAGTTTTTGGTCTAAATGGAATAATATGTGGACTGCTGAAGAAGATAGACATGGTGCTGCAATCAGAGATTATGTTAGAGATGCAAGATTATTCAGTTTTCGTGAAGTTGAGTTAATGCAGTTTCATTATATCGAAAGCGGATTCAATCCAGATTGGGACAAAGATCCATACAAAGTTTTTGTTTATACAACTCTGCAGGAAAGAGCGACACAAGTTTCGCACAAAAACACTGGCAAACTTGCAGGAGAAGTTGAGCCTTTATTAAACGGCATACTAAGCAGTATCGCCGCTGATGAAGCAAAGCATTATACTTTTTATCGTAATGTCTTTAAAGAAGTACTAAAGCTTGATCCAAACAAAGCTATGCTTTCTGCGGCAGATATTATGCCCGCGATTGATATGCCGGGTATTTCAATGCCTAATTTTCGGGATATGGCTGATGTTGTTAGACGAATTGGTATTTACGGTCCGCGTGATTACAAAAGAATTGTTGAAGAAGCAATAAAGTTTTGGGAAATTGAATTGATGACAGGACTAAATGACGTTGCACAGAAAGCGCAGGAAAAAATTCTTTCTATTCCCAAACGACTAGAAAAAGTTGCAGAGTATATTGAGAAGCGTACAGAATCAAAAACTTTTAATTTTGATTTTATCTACAACAGAATTTTAGTGTTTGAATAAGAAAATCCCCACCAAACCTCTCCTAAGGTGAGGCTTTAGGAAATTGACTCTGAGTTAATGGTGCAATTAGTGTCATCAGGGTTCTGTTGAGATTATACTGTTCTTGAATATTTAGCCTTATCTTCCTTGCGTTCAATATAACCATCAAAATTAATTGCGATATTTCTGATTAACATTCTCCCCATGTTTTTTACTTTTAATCCGTTATCAGATAATTCCAAAAGACCATCAGCTTCCATTTCTTTTAGATTATCTAATCCCCAGGCAAAGTACTTTTTAAAATCAATATTAAATTGTTTTTCAATCGGTTTGTAGTCTAATTCAAAGTTGCACATCAATTTCATAATCACTTCTCTGCGCAAGTGATCATCATCAGTTAGTTGGTAACCTTTGGCAGTTGGAATTGTCTCGTAATCTAATGCTGAATAATACTCTTTCTCGGTTTTGTAATTCTGTGCGTAAACATTTTTTAGCTGAGATATTGATGTTATACCCATTGCGTAAAGATCAGCGCCCGCATTTGTACTGTAACCCTGAAAATTTCTGTAAAGTTTTTTTTCACGCATTGCAACAGAAAGCTCGTCATCAGGTTTTGCAAAATGATCCATTCCAATAAAATCGTATCCCGCGTTTACAAGTTTTTCAATTGTCATTTTTAAAATTTCAAGTTTAATTTCTGCTTCAGGAATATCCTCAGGATGAATAAGTGCCATGTGTTTTTTCATCCATGGAACGTGAGCATAATTAAAAACCGCTATTCTGTCCGGATTAATATCAATTATTTTATCAACCGTTATTGCAAATCCTTCAACCGTTTGAAAAGGTAAACCGTAAATTAAATCAAGATTAATGCTTTGATATCCAAGTTCTCTAACCCAATCCACAGTTTGTCTTGTTATATCTTCAGGTTGGATTCTGTTAACAGCTTTTTGAACTTTTTCATTAAAATCCTGAACACCCATACTAATTCTGTTAAAACCATTATTTCGCAAAGCTTCAAGATGAGCTTTTGTTAATTCACGAGGATCAATTTCACAACTAACTTCTACATTATCTGTAAACTTAAATGATTGTTTAATGTATCCAGCAAGTTCATTTATTTCATCTGGATTTAAATGCGTTGGTGTTCCTCCGCCCCAATGATGCTGAGCTACTTTTCTATCGGGTAAAAGATAAGTTCGCGTTAGATCAATTTCTTTCTTTAAATATTTTATGTATTCTTTAATTCTATCCCTATTACGAGTGATTATCATATTACAGCCGCAGAAGTAACAAAGTGTATCACAGTAAGGTAGATGAAAGTATAATGAAAGATCCGGAAGATTTTCCCCGTAATTGGTTTTTACTATTTCATTTAGATAATCTTCATGTGTAAAGCCATCGTTAAACTGAGGAGCCGTTGGATAGCTTGTATAGCGTGGTCCCGGTTTATCGTACTTTTTAAATTTTGTTAAATCTATTTCAAACATTTTATCTCTTTACATTGTCATCCTGAACTTGTTTCAGGATCTTTGATTAATAAATTAGATTCCGAAACAAGTTCGGAATGACTGACAATTTTTAACTATGAAAAACTTTACTTTCTTCTTTTACATATTGAACAAGAGCTTTTACTCTTTCAGGGTCAATATCGGGCAGTACACCATGCCCAAGATTAAAGATGTGTCCGTTCCCTTTTCCAAATGAAGAAAGAACATTCTTTACTTCTTCTTTTATATAATCTTTTTTAGCATACAGTACTGTTGGATCCAGATTGCCCTGCAGCGCAACTTTATCTCCAACTTTCTTTCTAACTTTGCCAAGATTCATCGTCCAATCAAGTCCAAGAACATCTGCTCCTATGCTTGCTAGTTTATTAAGCTTGAAGTGAACACCTTTAGCAAAGAATATTATGGGTTCATCTTTTCTTTTAATTTGTGAAATTATTTTCTCCACATACCGTAAAGAAAATTCTTCAAAATCTTTTTGTGAAAGAATTCCACCCCAAGTATCAAAAATCTGAACAGCATTACAGCCGGCTTCTATCTTAGCGGAAAGATAATCAGCGATAGTTTTAGAAAGCTTATCTAAAATTGAATGTGCCAATTCCGGGTTGTTATAAATAAGTTTTTTTACTTCGGAAAAATTCTTTGATCCTTTACCCTCGACCATATAAGTTAAAAGAGTCCATGGCGAACCGCTAAATCCAATTAGTGGAACACGATTGTTTAAATTCTTTTTGGTAAGTGAAATCGCGTCTAAAACATATTTCAATTCTATAGTTGGGTCAATATCCTTTAAATCTTTAGCATCATCAACTGATCTAATTGGTTTTGGGAAAACGGGACCTTTACCTTCATTCATTTCCAAGTGCATTCCCATTGCTTCAGGTATTACAAGTATATCAGAAAACAAAATCGCCGCATCAACTTCAATTATATCAATAGGTTGAATTGTAACTTCGGCCGCAAGTTCAGGAGTTTTGCACATTGTTAAAAAATCCGATTTGGCTCTCACTGATCGGTATTCGGGTAAATATCTACCTGCTTGTCGCATAATCCAAATTGGAGTGCGTTCAACATCTTGTTTTTTACATGCTCTTAGAAATAAATCGTTTTTAAGTTTACTCAAATTGAACTCCGTAATTTTTCTGTTTTATTATAAAACTCAATCATTTTATTTGCTAAACCTTTAATGGTATACTCATCAGGCATAATGCTAACAAATACTTTACTATTTTGGATCGCTAATTGCGTGGTAGGACCAATAGCAGCGACATCATAATTTTTAAAAAATGAAACCGGATTGTTAATATTCATTATCAATAAAAAGTTTTCAAAGGTAGATGGACTAGTAAAAATAAAAACATCCGGCTTGCTTGCGTTTAGTTTTTCAATGTTTTTTTGAACAGATTCCTTTGATGGGAGGGAAACATTATAAACCGGCACTGCCACTATTGTAGCACCAAGTTCTTCTAATCCTTTTGGTAAGGTTTCTCTTCCAATCGCAGATCGAGGGATTAAAATTAATTTGTTATTCAAATTATATTTAGATAATTCTTCAACAACACCTTCACCGGAAAATTTTTTTGGAACAATATCTACTTTAATATCATTTTCTTCGCAGATTAATTTTGTCTTATTTCCAACGGCAACTATTTTGATTTTATCAAGGTCAATATTAAGATTCAATTCATCGAGTCGCTTTTTAAACATCGTTACTGCGTGAGCGGAAGTGAAAACTATAAAATCAATTTTTTGTGAAGATAGAATTAGATTATCAAATTTTTCCCAACTACTAGGGGGAACAATTTCTAAAGTGGGGAACACAATTACATCCGCACCAAGTTCGCTAAATATTGCAGCCGACTCTTTGGATTGTTCAACCGTTCGTGTAAGCACTATAGTTTTGTTTTTTAATGGTCTAACTTTATTGTTTCTAAATCCCGAATAAAGGCCGTGTAAAACAAAATCGAAAAGTTTTTCCCGTTCTTCAATTAATTTATTATTTGAATATTTATTTTCTATACCCCTTTGCACTGTACCAAACACACTTCCCAACACTAATTTAACAGCAAAACTTTCATCAATCTCACGAAACTGATTTTCTCTTTTCCCTTTATAAATCACATTACTTAAAATTGATTTCAACTCATCACTCATAGCCCGCAGATCATCACAAAATTCATTTTCGGCATTCATATATTCTTTTTGATACATCAAAAAGAAATTCTGATATTTCATCATAAACATATAAAGGTGAATAACATAAGTATGCAGCGAATCGATTACTGAAATTTCAGAAGCTATTTTATTTTTTAATGATGCATTAAGGTTTTCAAGCTTAGAACTCATTATTGTAAAATAAAGTTCTTCCTTTGAACTGAAATAATTATATACAGTTCCTTTAGCAACATCGGTTAATCGCGCCACATCATCCATCATTACTTCGTGATAATTTTTTTTAGAAAAAAGTTCAGCCGCAACTTCAAGCATCAGTTCGCGTTTTTTTTCTTTGCGCTTTATTTTTTCTTCTTTCACAACCATCTGCTTAGTTTATTTTCCAGCTATTCTGATAAATTACAGAGGCAGAGTTTGGATCAATCACAATCTGTTCGCCTTCAGCACGATAGTTATCTACGTTTTTATTTTCTTTTAGAGTGCTAAATAGATTCCATACATATTTGTTGTATTTAGCTACCCAAACAAAATCTACTTTCCAATCTTTTATTCCTTTTGGTAAACCATTTTCAGCTGCTATTTGTCTTGCTGTATTCTCATCAACAACAAAATCGCAATCAAACTGGTTAGCATTACAATCAGGAATTCCAACAACTTCATATTGTGTTAAAACTTTTCCGGTGCTGTCAACAGTAAATCTAATTTCTTCATCTACAAAAGGTTTTTCCGGTATATAAAATTTATAGGCCATTAAATAGTTTGGCTCAATGTGTTTTGATTTTGAAAAGTCTATTGTGATATATTTATTAAAAAAATCTTTGCCAGTTTTAGAGGTGATAAACGAATCTGATTTCTTTAGAACATTTAATGGTATTGTCGCTTTCTCATTTTCACTGCAAGGTTTACAGGAGCATCCTGAATAGAAAACAAATCCAATAAAGAGTAAAAAAGCCAATGCATCAAACGAAAAAGATTTCAATAATAATTTTTTCATTTCTTTCTCGCTGTTTGATAAACTTCTTTCAAAATTTCTTTAGCGCCCGCTTTTAATAAATCTTTGGCCAGAGTTTTACCAAGTTTTTCAGGATCATTTTTACTGCCGCGTGCTTTTTTACGATAAGTAACCGAACCATCCAAAGAGCCAACAACAGCATCCAAATAAAGTCCGCTTGGTTTAACTTCTGCAATAGCACCTATTGGAACCTGGCATCCGCCTTCCAAAGCGCGAAGCAATGAACGCTCAGCAATAACCGCATTATATGTGTCTTCGTGATGTAGTGATTGAAGAATTTCTTCAATAACTGTATTGTCTTTATGGATTTCTATTCCCAATGCACCTTGCCCAACCGCTGGAAGGATTTCATCCTTTGGGATGTACGAAGAAATATATTTTTTAAGATTTAATCTTTCAACACCAGCACGAGCAAGAATAATTGCATCCCAATCAGAATCTAAAAACTTTTTAATTCGTGATGGTACATTTCCGCGTAATTCAAAAATTTGTAAATCCGGACGGATATGGAGCAACTGTGATCTTCTTCTCAACGAACCTGTTGCAACTCTCGCTTTTTCAGGAAGTTTATTTATTGTCATTCCTTTTTTTCTAGCGATCAAGACATCCTCAACATTATGTCGCTTTGTAACAACCGCAAGTTTTAATCCGGCTGGAATTTGTGTTTGCAAATCCTTCAGACTGTGTACTGCTAAGTCAACTCGTTTTGCTAGCAATTCAACTTCTAGTTCTTTAGTGAAGAGAGACTTATCTCCAATTTTTGAAAGTGCAACATCAAGAATTTTATCACCTTTTGTTTTTATGATGTTGATTTCAACTTTTACATTTTTGTTTCGCTTTTCAATTTCGCGTTTAACATGATTGGCCTGCCAGAGTGCAAGCTCGCTGCCGCGTGAACCAATTACAATTATTTGTTTCAAATGATTTTCCTTTAAACCAATTTCATTTGTGAATATTTTGAATCGTCATTTCGAAGGAGTCTTCAACTTAGAAATCTGACAAACTATCTTGTAAAAGATTTCTCTCCCGATAAATCAGGATCGAAATGACAACTGCTATTTATTCTTTTTGTTTATTCTCGTTTAATCCAAACAAATCTCTAATTACAGAAATTTTAGCTGCTGTATCTTCTGTACGTAGATCTGATTCAGATATTTTTCTTAATTCAATTGTGGGGTGATGAAGTATTTTATTAATAATTCTCTTTGTAATTATTTCTAATTTCTCTTTATCATCTTCAGAAAATTTATTTATGTTTTTTTCAACTTCTTCAGCTCGAACGGTTTCAAAATAATCACGTAGGGTTTTTATTGTTGGTGCAGCTTCTAATGAATTATACCATTCAAAAAAATTATCTAACTCTTCCTGAATTATCTTTTCTACTTTTGGTATCTCTGTTTTTCTTTTAGATAAATTCTGTTCAACAATAATGTTTAGTGAATCAATATCGTGATAAAAAACATATTCAATTTTTTTTGTTTCTGGATCTATATCACGTGGAATTGCAATATCCATCAACACCATTGATGCATAGTTGCGTTTCTTCATTGCATCTTCAATATCTTTTTTAGTTATGATAAGACCTTCAGCACTAGTAGCACTTACGATAATATCAAACTTATGAAGATGTTCTTTGAAGTTGGAAAATGGAAACACTGCGGTTTTTAATTCCGCAGCAAGTTTTTCGGCTTTATCAAAAGAACGATTTGTGAGTGCAAGTCTTCCGATTCCCCTGTCACGCAAATGTTTTGCTGCTATTTCACCTGTTTCACCTGTTCCAATTATCAATGCAGATTTTTTTTGAAGATTGGAAAATATTTTTTCTACAAGTTGAACTGCTGCATAACTAACTGTAACTGCGCCTTCGCTAATTGTTGTTTCGTTGATAGCACGTTTGCCTACACGAGTTGCCGCATCCATAACACGGCGAATCAATATCCCTGCAAAATTCATTTCTTCTGATAATAGAAAGGAATCTTTAACTTGTTTATAGATTTGATTATCGCCTATCAACAGAGAATCTATTCCACAAGTAACACGGAAAAGATGTTCAATTGATTCACGTGAAATAAAGTTTTGAAAATTCTCATCTTTTACATCGGAACTTGATTTGAAATTTTTTATTAGATCCTGTAGATCTTTTAAACTGGTTTTATCATTCTTTGGTATAGCATAAATCTCAGTTCTATTGCAAGTAGAAATAATTATTCCTTCTGCAAAAGCACTATCCTTTGTCTGCTGAATAAACTTACGAATTTCATCTTCACTTAGGTGAAGTGCTTCTCTAAGTTCAACTGCCGCAGTGCGGTGATTTATTGATATTCCAAGAAGATTCATGTTTTAATAAAAAGAGTGAAAACTTTTTGCTAGAAAATTTGTAAGCACCGTTGATAAAATTGCGAGTGTAAATCCGATAATAGAAAGCATAATTAATTTTTTGCCGCGCCATTTACCTAAAAATTTATTGATAAGTCCGACTCCATAAAGAAACCATACGGCAAATGTTCCAATTAGTTTTGGGTCTGCAAAAGTTATGTTTGGAAAGGCTTGCGGCAGCCAGATTACTCCGATAATTATTGTAATTGTTAAAAATACAAAACCGATTATTGCGGCTATGAAACTCAATCGCTCTAAAATTTCTAAACTTGGCAAACGATTAAATATTAAACCAAATTTGTTTAGTTTTATTTCGTTGTAAAGAATTAAATATAAAATTCCATAAACTGCCGAAATTGTAATTCCTGCATAACCAATTAAGGCACTTATAACATGAATGCCTAGTAAATTACTTCTTAAAACTTCTTTTACCTCGGCAAGATCTTCAATAAACAATGTGGAAATAATTTGAAAGACAATCGAAATGATAATTATAAAAGGTCCGGTGCCGCGTATATCAGTAACTAATTCTAAAATGAAATAAGAAAAACTTATTGCAAATGCCAGCACAGTAAAGATTTCAAAAACATTTGTAATTGGCGGATGATCAAACTCAATTGTTCTTAAAAGCAGATAAAGAAAATGAAAAATTAATGTTATGAAAAGGAAAACACGTTTGGAGTTTTCAAATTTCTTTCCGCCTTGCTGAAAATCATAAAAGTAAATCGCAAATGTTGCGATGTAAAAAAACGGCAGCAAGAGATTAATTGTATGTATTGATGGAAGCATATTTATCTGCTTAGTTAAATTATTTGACTGATGAGTTCAAAAATACAAAAATTGGCAAATCAAACAAATGACTTGTGGGTCTATTTATCGTTCCCCAGAATTATCGGTAGACCATCTTTACCGGATCCAATTACTATTATTTTAGAATTTTGCGAATTTGCCAGCTTTTCAGTTGCTTCAATACCCTTCCACTTTAGCAATTGATCGCTAATTCCTTTAGAAACAATATCCTGAAAATCTGCTATACCTTTTGCTTCAATACGCTTTCTCTCCGCTTCTTGTTTTTCTCTAGTTAAAATAAACTCCATTCTCTGACTTTCCTGCTCGGCTTTTAACTTTTCCTCGATTGAAGCTGTAAGACCACGAGGAAGATTAATTTGTCGTAATGGAGTTGAAAGAACGGTTATTTCAGAAATCTCACGAACTGAGGCTAGTTTATCCCTCATTTCATTTTCTAACTTATCTCGTTCGGCAGTGTATAAAGCCTTTGCTTCATATTTTGTAGTTACCCCACGCACCACAGACCTGAAGTTTGGGACTACCAGCTTCTGAAGATACTCATCATAATTACCAGCTGTTTTGTATATGATATTTACTTTATCAACTTTAAGTTGGAATATCATACTAATTTCCAACTCCACACTCATTCCCTCTTTTGAAGGAACGTTCATTGTTTCTTTAATCTCCTGTTTACGTGTATCAAACTTAACAACATTTGCCATTGGGTTTACAAAATTAACTCCTGGCCCAAGCGTCTTGTCGCTCACAGAACCAAAAAAATCTATAACCCCCGAATGACCGGCAGGTATAACAGTAAACATTTGCGAAAAAGCGACTGCAACTGCAACAATTATTCCGAGTAATGAAAAAGTAATTTCTGGTTTGCTGAATCTTTTCTTCGCATTTTTATATACAAAAAAGGCAACAACAGCGGCTAAAATGGCTACTATAAAAAGCATTGTGGTTTCTCCTAAAGATTAGATATTGTAATAATAAAATATACCGCAAGCGGATTAGAATTGAAAGTAAATCAAATAAAAATGGCGCAGATTTAACTAATTTTCTAACACTAGTTAATAAATTACTTCTTTAACAAGTTTCATTTTTTTCGGTTTTGATTTTGAAAGTTTAATTGCATTGGAAACTCTTTTCTTTGCATTATCCATTCCGGATTTTGAATCCGAAAACAATTCAGCAAGTACAACACCTTTATTAATAGTATCACCAATTTTGTAATTGAAAATAATTCCAGCTTTGGAATCTATTTTATCATCTTTTGTTTTTCTTCCGGCTCCTAAATCTATAGCTGCCATTCCAAGTTCATAAGTGTTTATTTCAGATAAATATCCGGTAGAGTTGGCTTTTATTACTTCTTTATATTTTGATTTAGGATATTTTTCCGGATGTAAGATAAAATCAGTTTTTCCATTTTGTGCTTTTATAATATCAATAAAATTATCAAATGCCTTTCCTGATTTTAGGATTCTAATTGCTTTTTCAATTCCCTCATCAAGCGTTTTTGTTTTTTTGCCCAGATAAATCATAGCTCCGGCAAGTATCAATGATAACTCCGTTAAATCATTTTTCTTACCATCGCGCAAAACCTGAATAGATTCATAAACTTCTAGCCAATTGCCAATATAATTACCAAGCGGCTGATTCATATCTGTAACAAAACCAATAACATTTTTATTAAATGCTTTTGCTGTTTGGATAAGTGAATCGGCTAGTTCAATTGCATCTTGTGTTTTTTGCATAAATGCACCGTTACCGGTTTTAATATCAAGCACAAGCCCATCAATTCCTTCGGCAAGTTTTTTACTCATTATACTTCCGGTAATAAGTGGAATCGATTCAACAGTTGCAGTTACATCACGCAAAGCATAAATAAGTTTATCAGCAGGAGCAATTTCTTTTGTTTGCCCGATTAATACAGCGCCAACTTTTTTGAGAACATTTTTATATTCTGTTAGATTCAGATTAGTTCTGAACCCTGGAATTGCTTCTAACTTGTCAAGCGTTCCACCGGAATGTCCTAATCCTCTTCCGGAAATCATTGGAACTTTAACCCCGGCAGCAGCAACAATAGGAGCTAATATTAATGATGTTTTATCGCCAACTCCACCAGTTGAGTGTTTATCTATTTTAACTCCGGGTATGGAACTAAGATTTAAAATTTTTCCACTGTAAAGCATTGCTTCAGTTAATGCTGCGGTTTCTTCTTTGCTCATTCCACTAAAATAAACAGCCATTAAAAATGCAGAAAATTGGTAATCTGGAATTTTATTTTTTGTGTAATTATTAATAAGAAATAAAATCTCTTCTTTAGTAAGATTTTCTTTATTTCTTTTTTTGCGGATAAGTTCTGTTGTGTTCATTTAAATTAGTTATATTTTAATATCAATTAATATCAATAACGATAGGTGTTGTTATAAATTTTCTAAAAATTTAGATTTTATAATCTTCAAAAATAAAGATACGTTTTAATATTTGAATTTTATAAAAATTTTCATTCCTATCAGTGCTTGTGTATTTAGGCTAAGAATTAAGTTAGATAAAAATTCTCGAAGACCAATTGTTATCCAAAATAAGTCTAAAATAAAAAAATATTTTATTAAAAATTTTTAATCTCAATTGAATCAACATAAAGAAAAAACTTTTTTTAACATAGCTCTATTTATGGTTGTGATGCTGTTTTTTCTAATGCAAGCTGCCCTGGTTTTTAAAGGGTTTTTTGCTTTATCTGCGGACGAGGCTGGGCATACATTAGAAGGATATTCTTGGTTTAAAGGCAAATACAGTTTGTTTTCAATATGGCTACCTTATCAAAAGATAATTTACGGATTAGCTTTTCATATCTATAATAATTTATTTATTGTTCCAAGAATAATTAGCTCTATTTTTGGTTTACTCACCTTAATTTCATTAATGTTTTTAACATCCCAATTATTTCAAATTAAAATTGTCACGATTTTAGCAGGGTTCCTTGGAGCAATTTTCTGGGGGATAGTAATCTTTAGTGTTCTCCCTATGAACGAAATCTATCTGTGCTTTTTTACATTAATATCTATCTCGTTTCTAGTTCGATGGCAGAGAAATAACTTTTCTTCTTCATTTTGGTTGGCGATAATCTTTGCTACTATTTCATCAACTATTCGTTATGAGGCTTGGGTCTTTTCTGGTGTAATGTTCCTTGTCATTTGTGTTTTTATACTAAATTCAAATGCGACATTGTCTTCCAAATTAATAAAAATAATTATGTGCTTTATTCTTTTATCTCTAATACCTTTCGCTTGGATATATTTAAGCTACAATTCGACTGGACGGATTTTAGGATTTATACAATTAGTGGCAGAAAGATATAACGTAGAGGATCTTAATTATAAAATCAAAAGTAATGTCATATTTGCTTTTTTTAATATAAATTATATAACATTAAATATTATAGGTTTATTAACCTTATATTTTTTAAGGAAAGATCAAATAATCCGGTCATATTTGTTTATCCTTTTTTCTACACTAATAACCACTGGAATATTAACTTTTATAAGCAACGCAATGCCAACGCATAACCCGTGGAGACTAGCAACAATTTGGTCAATATTGTTGATTCCTTTAACCGCTTTTGTATGTTACCGCTTATATACTTTAAAAAGTAAGTTTACGAAATTTAGTTTTATTATTTTAATGATCATCCTTACTTACATTTTTATTAAACAGATAAACGAATATACTACTTTAAGCTATATGACTAGAGAAGATCTTTCCATAGGGAACTACATTGAGATATCAGTATTAAATAACAATGATGTTTCAAAAATATTTATTCAAGAAAATAGTTGGGAATATACCAACTTACTTGTAAGCTCAAATAATCCTGATGAATTTATTCCTGAGAACATCTTCTCACATGATTTATCGTTTAGCTCAATTCCTTATTACAATGATTTACTGGATAAACTTAGATTTAACAAAATAAATTACATTATTTTAAAACCCTATAACGAGGACTATTTCGATTTGAATAAACTACGCTTGATTAAAAGATTTAATAATTGGGTTATATACAAATTAGAATAGTTTTTCCTCACATAAGATCATTTGATTTTAAAAAAATTTAATATAATTCGAATAAATAATTATGGTTAATCGTGTTAATTCAATACTAGTAAAAAGGTTGTGGTTGATGACGGTAATTACAAAACCAAGGTTTCTGGGGATGTTTTATCGAACTCCCTAACCAAGTGTTTTTAACTCAGATAGTATTTGAAAAAATTTTTAAGGAAGTAACTTTGTAATAGTGAGGTTTCATCTTGGTAAATACATCGATTAAAAATATCTTTATTTCTTTTTTGTGATAAGATCTTGAGTGTTCATAAACTTTTTCTTAATAAATAATTCACTGATCAATAACCCCAAAAGTAAAACGTAGAATAATTCTGTATAATATCTGAACCTGTTGTTTTCTCCATACTCGAGTAAATTTCCCACAAACATTACATAAAGAATGTTAAACATTACAAATCCGATAAATGTTTTAACAACTCTATTTTGTCCCGGCATAAAAAACAAATAAATAGCCCCAAATAGAATAATGACTATCACTATAAATGAAGTATAACCGGTTTGGGTATTTCTTGAAGAACCATAAATAAAGGCATCAAATAATTTATTATAAGATTCAATCCTAAAAGCATTAAGTGTGAGTAGTTTATATTTTGTTGGAGAATCAAAATATTTTACAAACGAACTAATAATCCCCGAAAGATATACTTGTGGATAATTTTTTATAACATATAAATCATCCTTAAGCATTTTTTGAGATATTAATAAATAGCCATAATTATTATAGTTTGTTCGTCCATTTTGTTTTAAGGTTTGATCTAACGCTTCAATTCCTGTTTGACTAGTAAAGTATTTGATCACTGAAGTATCTAAATCTTCAAAATGCGTAAAAGGAGCAAATGCTGATATGTCAGATAAGTATCCCTTCTTTATCACTTCAAATTTTTCTTTATTATCAAGTTGATGAACCGTTATTCTTGATAAGTTTAATCCTAGCCAAGAGCTGGTGTTAAATTGGCCAAAAATTAAAAAATTTTTAAGATATAAGGCTAATACAAGCAAGAAAGGTAGTGCAGATGCTCCTATTAAACTTGCCCGGTTTGTTTTTTCCCTAATGAAAACAAATAGCCCCAGACCGAAAAACCAAATTAGATGAAAAAAACTTGTTGTGAAAACAGCAAGTGCCATCCCGAAAAAAAAGAAAAATGCGTTAACAAATTTTTGATTCTGCAAATAAACAACTAAATGATAAGCACTGAAAACAAGAAAAAAAATTATTGGGTGTGTGTAGAAAAAAAGATTTTCGTATAAAACAGTTGCAGGACTTAAGACGTAAAAGATAATTAAAAACGTTGCAAGCTTTTTGCTTAAACCCAATTTGGTTAGAGTACTAAAGGCTAATATCGCAGTAAAAACCCCCATTATGTTAAAGAGAGCCAAAAATATTATAGAAGCGAAGTTTCCAAAAACGATTTCATTTATACCTATTAATAAATTAAATAATGGGGGTTGAGAATGCAGATAGAAGAGACTAGTCCACAATTGACTTCTAAGCAATTCAACATCTAGATACTGAATTAAGTTATCTTTAAAAGAATAAGAAAAATCTATATTTAAGACTAAATAAAAATATAATCTTGAAAAAAAATATACTGCTATAATTATTATTAAATAAAGATTTGCAAACAGCTTATTTGATTTAAACATTCTGATCTAATTTTTTTTCATAAACTTAACGAATCAAATCTACAAAACACCAACATACTTAAAAAGTTAAGTTGTTTGCCCTCAATCATTTATTTATTTTTAGCCCTCAAATTCAATTAGGAGTTATTTAGAGTTTATGCAATTTAATAGAAGAACACATACTTGCGGAGAACTGCGCGAACAAGATATTAATGAAAATGTTGTGCTTAATGGCTGGGTTGATAGAAGACGTGATTTAGGAGGAGTAATATTTATTGAAATCCGTGATAGACATGGAATCACTCAAGTTGTTTTTGAACCTACATTTAATGAACAGGCACATCATGCAGCAAAGGATTTAAGAAGCGAATTCGTTATCTCAATAGAAGGCGTTGTTAGAAAACGTCCTGCCGATACTGATAATCCAGAATTACCAACCGGTCACATCGATGTGATGGTTAATAAACTTGTAGTTTTAAATGAAGCCGAAACTCCACCTTTTGCAATTAAAGATGAAATTGAAACTCACGAAGATCTAAGATTAAAATATAGATATCTTGATTTACGAAGACCAAAGTTACAAAAGAGCTTGATGCTAAGGCACAAAATGGCTCAAATAACTCGCAAGTATTTTGATGAAAATGGTTTTGTTGAAGTTGAAACTCCGGTATTAATGAAAAGCACTCCGGAGGGTGCAAGAGATTTTCTCGTACCAAGCAGAATGCACAAAGGAAAATTTTATGCACTTCCGCAATCTCCCCAAACATATAAGCAGCTGCTTATGGTTTCGGGAATGGATAGATACTTTCAAATCGTTAAATGTTTTAGAGATGAAGATTTACGTGCAGATAGACAACTGGAGTTTACACAGATAGATGTTGAAATGTCTTTTGTCGATCAGGAAGATATTTTTACGATTGTTGAAGGATTGATGAAACAATTATTTAGAGAGGTTTGGAATCGTGAATTACAAACGCCACTACCCAGATTTTCTTTTGATGAAGCCATGGAAAAATATGGCAGCGATAAGCCTGATGTTCGATTTGCTCTTGAAATGAAAACGCTTAACAGTATTTTTATCAATACTGGGTTCAAAGTATTTAAAGATGCGATAGATAATAAAGGAATTGTTACCGGGTTATTGGCCCCTGGATGCGGAGATTATACTCGCAATCAGCTTGACGTACTTACAGATTTTGTAAAAGGACATGGGGCAAAAGGATTGATTTGGATTCGTGTAAAAGAAAACGAGTTAGAATCCCCAACTATGAAATTCTTCACTGATGAAGAAAAGAAAAATCTTACTGAATCTTTAGGTGCAAAACCAGGAGATTTGATTTTTATACTTTCCGGCTCAAAACTAAAAACACTTAGTACAATGGGTGCGTTAAGATTAGAAATGGCAAAACGGTTAGCACTTATAAAAGAAAATTCTGAACCAAAATTACTTTGGGTTACTGACTTTCCATTATTTGAATGGGATGAAGAAACCGGTAGATTTTACGCAATGCACCATCCATTTACTTCACCAAGACTAGAAGATATACCATTAATGTCATCAAATCCAGAAAAAGTAAAGGCTCGTGCTTATGATTTAGTGTTAAACGGTAACGAAATTGCCGGTGGAAGTATTAGAATCCACAATTCTGATTTACAAGCCAAAATGTTCAAATCACTAGGAATTTCTGATGAAGAAGCTCAATATAAATTTGGATTTTTAATGAACGCATTCAAGTACGGCGCTCCTCCGCATGGTGGAATTGCATTTGGATTTGATAGAATGGCAATGATTTTTGCTGGTGAACACTCAATCCGTGATGTAATTGCCTTCCCTAAAACCGCAAGCGCAATGTCCCTTATGGATGATTCCCCTTCACTAGTCGATGAAAATCAGTTGAAGGAGTTACATATTAAGGTTAGATAGGTAGCACTTTAATTCAATTATTTATTAATAGTTTAATTTCTAAATTTTCATATCTCATTGCTGTAATATTTACCGATACAAATTACAGCTAGGTAATTATTACCCGTCATTAATGTTCCCATTTTTAACGTATAACAGACCAATGAACTGTTTGGCATAGTATTTTATGCTTTACGAGCTAATTAAGTTGTTATATCTTTGTTCTTTAACATTTTTATTGAGTTATCCTGATAGAGTAAGAAAATTTTACAGGTATAGTTATTATTACAGGTATTTTTTACATTATTATAAGACTTTGCTCTATATAATCCCCATAACTCATTGAAATAAAGATATTTAACATCGGCATAAAATGTGATTTTTAATAATTTTAAGGTTTTATTATGGGTCAACAACAATTACTTTTAATAGTACTAGGCGTTATTATCGTTGGAATTGCGGTAATACTGGGTATTGTTTTATTTAGGCAAAATTCTATTGATCAAAAGAGAGATTTGCTTATAAATGAAGGTATGACATATCGCAAATAGCGCAGGAATATTTTTATAAACCAATACCCTATGGCGGAGGTGGATACAGTTTTACAGGTTGGCAAATTCCATGCACAGATGGTTACAAGTGCAAATGGTTCATTATACCGCTACTAGTAATTCTGATAACGTTGAAATTATTGGCACGGGAAATGAACTTGTTTCTGGTACTGATTTAGTTCAGGTAAAATTTATGGTAACCAGTGATAACATAGAAACAATAATATTCATTAAAATTAGCTCATTAAATAACTTCATTCACAACAATATAAAGGAGATCTCACATGGGTCAACAACAACTTCTCTTAATCGTTCTTGGCGTTATCATAGTTGGTATCGCTGTAGTAGTTGGTATTAACTTATTCAATGCTAATGCAGAAGAATCAGCAAAAGATACTTTAGTATCTGAAGGTACAAATCTTGGTGCAATGGCTCAGCAGTACTTTAAAAAACCAGTTGCTCTTGGTGGTGGTGGAAATACTTTTGCAGGTTTTACAATCGTCCAGCTGCAGGTTACCAGGACTACTGCTATCAGCAAATGGTTAGCAGCTCCAACTGGAGCAGTAGATTGTGATTCACAGGTACACCGATAGCGATGCTTGGACTATGGCTGTTACAGTAACTGATTACTGCGACTCCAATTGGTATAACTTGATTACACCATTAATCTAGAGACTAATAATTTAACATCAACTATTACAAATTTAGTTTAGTAATAGAATATTGATTATTTTAAGGCTGATAAAAGTTAAAATTTTATCAGCCTTTTTTATTTTAATAATTTTTTAAAACCTCTCAATAGTATATTCTTGTTACTTCCTACAAAATTAAAAGTAAAAATATTTAATAAAAGCTTTTTTACTGAGTAAGAATTACCATTAGCATTCATTTAATCGCAATTAATTCCGCTAAATTCCTTTCTTTTCCAATTATTTAGGTTAATATTTATTTTTTTACTTGGCACGAGTTATGAAAAAATGGAATCAAGTATCATTAGCAATGTGTACTTTTAAATTTTGTTTTAAATACTTGAAAACAAAAACATCCTTTCAAGATATAATTGTAGATAATTGCTTTACGACAAAATTTGAAATTTATTGCCTTATGTTTAGAATGCTTCTAAGCATTTGTTATTTAATAAATTATAATTATTTTTAAAAGTAAACTTTTAAGGTTGTTTTGTTAAAATATTTTACACTCAGCCTATAAAGAGATAAAGGCAAATTATGGTAGAATATAAGTTCACCGCCCAAAAACTTAATGGGCAAGCAATTACAGGAACTTTAACTGCAGACACGTCTTCTGATGGCAAGAAAAAAATTCAAAAACTTGCTGAAAAAAATCAGCTAAAACTTATAACTGTTGAAAAAAAATCCACCTTCCTTTACAAAGCTAGAAAAGCTAACGACAAACCAATTAGAGGTGAGCAAAAGGCATTTAACAAGAAAGAAGTTGAAGATGCATTAGCACGCTTGGGTTATAAGGTTCTATCTGTAAACAAAAAACTTCTCGACTTTCAAGCAAGACCGCCTGTATCTGAAATTGTAACTTTCGTAAAGATTAGTGCTGAATTGCTTGAGCAGAAACTTGCATATGGTGAAATTCTTACTTTGTTAATAAATGACACTCAGAATCTAGCTCTTAAAAACACCCTTAAAGAGATTAATAATGAATTAAAAAAGGGAGCAGATAGTCAGGCAACTTTTCTAAAGTACCAGGATATTTTTGGAAAGTTTACTGCCTATATGCTTGGTCTTGCCTCTAAGAGTGGTAACATGACAGAGATTTATCGGGCAACCGCAAAATTTTTGGAACGAAGACAAGAATTTAGAAAGAATATGAGAAGCGCTTTAATCACCCCGATGGTTACAGTATTCGTTTTATTTCTTGCTGTGTTGTTTTATGTAGGATACATTTTTCCTGAAACCGCAAAGTTGTTTGTGCGATTTGGTGTTGAGTTGCCACCGATGACAGCATTTACTCTAAAGATAAGTGACTTCTTAATGGACAATCCTTATTTAGTTGCTGCCTTCTGTATTATCCCGCCAATTGCATTGTTTCAGTTTTCTCGTACGGAGAAAGGTAGATATCTCGTTGATCAGTATATTTTAAAATTTCCAGTAATCGGATCCTTAATTCACAAGACATTAATTGAGGTTTTTTGCAGAGTTTTTTATACATTGTACAGTGGTTCTGCAGAAAGTATCGAACCGATTAGAATTGCTGCCGAAGCTGCCGGTAATACATATTTTGAAGATAAGATAAAAAATGTTGCTATACCATTAATGGTTAAAAAAGGTGTTGGGGTTACAGACGCCTTTGAAGCTTGCGGGGTTTTTACAGAAACAGCACTCTCAAGATTTCACTCTGGTGAAGAAACTGGTACAATTAAAAACACAGCTTTGCAATTAGCTAATTATTATGAAACTGAAACTGTTTACAAATTAAAAAATTTAATTGAACTTATACAAGTTGCTATTGCTATGTTTATTATGGTTGTTATGATTTTGTTAACTTTGGTATCAGCAGAAACTGCAACTGTAAGACCCAAAACTCCGGGTACTGCAGTTATAACAAACACTATAGACGGAAATTTTGCATGATAGATACTAATCTCGAGATGACGGACAAAATTGGTTATCTTCTTTTTAAAAAAGGAATAATTGATGGACAGATGCTCGAGAAAGCTCTTGCTGCAAAAGCAAACGATAAAAGTAAAATCAAAAGAAATCTTGCTCAAATCTTAGTGCAGGATTTTAAGTTTGATCATGATGTTATTTTTCGAGAAGTAGCAATTCTTTATGCGTTTCGAGAGTTAGAAACACGACCAGAAGAAGTTCCTGAAAACAGACTTGAATCAATAAAGGGAATGATTACTGGAAATGGAGAATCGCTTAAACAACAAATTTTAGAACATAAAATTATTCCATTTATGTTTGATGAGCGTAATAAGGATAAGCTTATTATCGCTGCTATTGATCCTACAGATAGAAACATCCCTAAAATCGCATTCGGTCTTAACGCAAAGAAGTATGAAGTTATCTTCATAAAAAAACAAGATTACGAAAAACTTATCAATATTATTCTTCCACCGGAAAATGAATTCCTTAAAGCAATGGAAGAAAATCTTCAATTAGATATTGATGAGCGTGAAGATTCTTCCCTGGACGAACAAGAGCTTGATGCTGAGATTAATAAAAGCGCATTAATAAATCTTGTTGAAGGCGCGTTAGTTGAAGGTGTAAGAAGAGGCGCAAGTGATATTCATTTTATTCCTCGCTCAGGAAATAAAACTCATATTATGTTTCGATTAGACGGAAACTTACAGACTTGGTATATTCAGGAAAACACCCTTCCAGAGGCTGTATTAGCTGTTGTTAAAGATCGGGCAAGGGGTATGGATAGATTTGAAAGGGAAATGGCCCAAGATGGCTTTATACAAAGAGAAATTGATAATATTATAATCAGATTTAGAGTTTCCATTCTTCCAATGGTGGGAACGGAACTTAAAAATAAATTTGAAAGTGTTGTAATAAGAATTCTCGATGATAGAAAAGTTATTAGAGATCTTGATAAACTTGGTTTAGCTGGTACCGCAAGAAAATCTTTTGAGAAGGCTATTAATGAACCCCAGGGTATGGTAATACTAACAGGTCCTACCGGAAGCGGAAAGTCCACAACTCTTGTTGCTGCACTATACCAGGTGATTTCACCCGAAGTAAACGTACTTACAGTTGAAGATCCTGTTGAGTATGTTATTGAAGGTGCTCGGCAGTTGAAGATCGGTTACAAAATGAATTTTGAACAAGCCATCAGATCAATATTAAGACATGACCCTGATATTGTGCTTGTAGGTGAAATGAGAGATAAAGAAACTGCCGAAATAGCAATTAAGCTTGCAAATACGGGTCACTTGACTTTTTCTACACTTCACACCAACGATGCCCCCAGCGCAGTTTCAAGATTATTTAAAATGGGAATTGAACCTTTTCTTATTGCTTATGCTATTAATCTAATCGTGGCCCAGAGGTTGGTGAGAAGACTCTGTCCAAAATGTAAGAAGAAAGTTGTAAATTTTGATGAAGGATTGATGGTAGCTGCAGAGTTAAACATTGCAGAATGGAGAAATTTTACAATTTATCAATCTGCTGGCTGTGACGAATGCAATGGAACAGGATATAAAGGAAGACTTGCAATCCACGAAGCTTTGTACTTTACAAAAGATATTAGGCAATTAATTGTAAAAGCTGGTGATGAGGTAGATGAAGAAAGTTTAAGAATGCAAGCACGTAAAGATGGCTCACTTACTTTGAGGGAAGCTGGTTTAGAAAAAGTTAAAATGGGCTTAACTTCAATTGAAGAAGTTCTTGCCAGCACCAGTGATTCGTAAAATTTTTTACTGAAACGTAAATTTTACTTAACATTTATATCAATTTAGTATAAATCTTACTGTTTTATCTAAAAAACTATTTCTATCAAGTTGGTATAGTTTTATCTAACACTGAGAGGCACATTATTTATTTAAAGGGTTTAAATTGAACATTGCAGAAGAGAAAAAAATATTAGAGAATTTTTGCAAAACTATCCCAGCAGCTATTTTTGGCCCAGATAGAGTTCATTACATTCTTGATAATATTGATAAAATAAAAGAGAATGAAAGACTTTTACTTAGAAAGTTTTATAATAAACTTCTTACCAATATGATCGAGAAAGAGGCTTCTGATATTGAAATTGGTGGGCATGGTAATGTTGGTTACATCTGGATGAGGATTTATGGCAATAAAGAACGTGTAAAAGAAATTGCTCAGTTCACAACCGACGAATCTGCTACAATAATTGTAAATCTTTTAAATGTAAACCAACGTGAACAGCTTGCAAAGAAAAGAAATTTAGATTTTAGTTATACTTTCTTTTATGAAAGAAGAAATACTAATGTGAGATTCAGATCTGATACTTATTTTGATCTTGATACGCTTTCAATGAATATGAGATCTATAAACCAGACAGTTCGCCCATTACCATCTCTGGATTTTCACCCGAATATTGTTCGGGCACTGAGTCATGGTTACATTAAATTTGGATTATCACTAATTACAGGAATCACCGGCTCTGGTAAATCAACTACATTAGATTCAATTATTGATCATCATAATAAAATAGACCCGTGTCATATTATTATTGTTGCTGCGCCTATTGAGTATGTTCACACCTCTAATATTTCGCTAATTAAACATCGTGAGGTTGGGCGTGATGTTCTTTCGTTTAAAGAAGGAATCGTTCAAGCCCTGCGACAGGACCCCGATATTATAGTTGTTGGTGAAATGAGAGATCCTGATACAATTATGGCCGCATTAGAAGTTACTGACACAGGACATAAAGTTTTTTCTACCTTGCATACATCCTCCGCTGTTGAGTCTATTGATAGAATTATCGCTGAGTGTGACCCGGCTGAGCAAGAAAGAGTTAGAAATAGACTTGCTGACGTTCTAATTTCTATAGTTTCGCAAAAACTTGTTCCAAGTTTAGATGGAAAGCGTGTTCTTGCAAAAGAAGTTTTATTAGTAACACCAAGTGTCAAAGCGGCAATTAAAAACAATAATACAAGCGAGATCTATATGATGATAAATCAAGGTGGTGCACAAGGAATGTTAACTATGGAGCAAGACCTAAAAAGATTGTATCTTGCAAAGAAGATTTCATTAGAAACGGCAATTACATATGCCAACAACAAAACAAGAATTCAGCAAATACTGGCGGCCTAAATTATGAAAACAATAGCCTGCATTTATTGCGAGGGTAACGATACCAAACTAGCTGTCGTTAGCCAAGAAAAAAACGGCAACAGATTAAAAGTTGTTAGCACTGCATCAGTTGATGTAGTCTCGACACAATCTAATCTGCAGCCAACAGCGGGATTTAATCTTGAAGGCGAAGGACTTCAATTAGAGGGGATTGAAGCCAAAGATACTTCGCTTACAGGTAACATTGATGCCCCAAGCATCTCATCTATTGGAGCAGCTTTAAAAGGAATCAATCTTAACAAGCTTGAGTTTATTCCTGCGCTTACAGAACCTGCAATATATTATCATTCATATGATGGAAAGAAAGATCTTAAGAATACAAAATTACTTGATGAGATTCTTTCTGATATACGGCAGTCAAAGGGGGTAAATGTAGAAAAAGAAAGCATGGATTTTATTGAGCTTTCTGACGGTTCATTATTATCGGCGTTTATAGATGGGCCGGTTGCTTGTGTAAATCTTACAGATAACTTAGCCGGACATTTTGGAAAGAAATTTTTTAAAGTTCCAACCATTAAGAGTGCTGATACAGCATTAGCCTATTATGTTGCTAAAAGAAAAAAATTCTTTCCTGACGATCAAAGTTTAATAGTATATATCGGTAAAGAATATAGTAAACTTATATTCTTGCAAGGTAGAAAACTAAAACACATCGGAACCACGCTTGATATTGGTACTACTAACCTTCATACATATGATGTTTATTTCTCAAAGATATTACTCGAAATGGAAAACGGAGGAGTAACTTCTTTAGATAATATCATTGTATGTGGTGAGGATGATTCTGAAAATTTAATTCTTTCATTCTACGGAACCTTCCCTGAAGCAAATGTTAGTAGATTAGAGTTTGATGATGTTGATATTTCACTAATAGATGAAGAAACGAAGGCAAAATTTTCATCATATAGCGTTCCACTTGCAGTTGCAACTGAATACTTTGATGAATTATCCAAAGAACATAAAGGTATTAATTTATTACCCAAGTATATCTCAGAGGAACAAAAATTCTTTCAGTTCTCCTGGCACAGTTTTGCAGTACTCCCCTTTTTGTTTCTTGCTGCTTTTCTTTTTACATTAAAAGTACTCCAAAACAACAAAGAATTGTCCCGGCTTGATCAAGAAATAAACCAAAAAAATCAGATAATAAGAGAAAATCAAGAAACATTAGGTAAAATAGCTGAAATAGAAGGCAAGATAAGTAGCTTTGGACAGACACAGGCTATTTTAGATTCTGCTGCCGTTGGAACAGGTGTTTGGAAATCTGTTCTTAAAGATGTTGCTTCTTTTTGCGGAAGCAAACAAAATATTTGGATATCTAATATCGTTAGAGACAATAGCAACACTATTAAGGTCGAAGGATATTCACTTTCAAAATATTCACCAACAGATATGGCATATAGCATGCAGAATGCTATGCTGAAGAGTATGATGAATGAAGCTCTTAGAGAAAAGAACGCATATAAATATAATTTAACATTTGATATTACTTCATATCAGAAAAAAAATGAATAAAAAATTACGTAGTACTTTAGTTCTGCTGGCTTTTCTTTTTATCATCCTCATAGCAGGAGGAGCATATCTTTATTTTGTTCAAAGTAAAGATTTAAATGAAAAAAGAGATAAGCTGAAGGAACTTCAGGCAAAAGCATTGGACCCGCAAGAATTATTAGCACAGTATCAAACTCTTTTGGTTGAATCCAATCGACTAGATTCAATTCTTGCTAATCGGGAATTTAATATTCCGCAAAACTTATCCTCCATTAAGTTTTATAACTTTGTTAATAATATAACTAATGGATTTTCGGATAATGCACAGGTTAATATTGAATTTCTTGAGCAGAAACAAGAAAAAGAATTTTTCTATCATGAGTATAAACTTACCGGCTATGGATACTTCAATGAGGTTTACAACCTTATATTCGGGATTGAACATAGCAAAGAACTAAAAAAGGTAACTAATGTTAGCCTGGGTAATTTAGTTAAAACTAATGAGGACGAAATTCCAATATATCTTGTAAGTTTTACACTAAATGCTAAAACCTACTTCTCTTCGGATAATCGATTTGCGCCTGCATCATATGTAGAAAATAACCTTGGGGCCCCAACACTGTATGATGCATTTTATCCACTCATAAGAAATGAGATTCCACCTAATGTGGATGGGTTGCTTGATGTGCAGGGTGCTAATTTGCTTGCTTTAATTCCTGAAGGCGCTTTTATTGCAGACAGCAAGGGAAATACATATTTGATTTGGGAAGGTGAACAGGTTTATTTGGGTTATCTTACAAAGATAGATTATCAAAACAGCCGAGTTAGCTTTATTCTTAATAAGGGTGGAATAATTGAAAAAATGGATCTTGAGTTAGATAGATCAGATTTAAAAAAAGAAAACAAATGAGAAATAAGATGAAAACAGTAATATACTCACTGCTTTTAATTTTTATGTTTATCGGAAGTATCTTTCCGCAAAAGTATTGGGAAAGAAGACTTAAAGATTATAACAATCCCGATGAGCTAGTTACACTTTCGCAAACTTTACCTTTTAATGAAGCAATTGCGCTTTTAAGCAAGGTAAGCGAAAGTACAACAGGAAAAAGAGTTGTATCCACCATTGTCTCCGAAAATCCTATTGGAATTGAAATAGAAAGCATGCCCTATGATAAAGCACTTTTTATGATTGTGCAGTATAGTGGATTTGTTCTTGAAGAAAAAGAAGATGTAATCATTGTTAAGCGTTTGCAGGGAGAAGAAGTAAAGCCTGTTGATATTTATGCTTCTGTGGATTCTAGAGAAGTAAAAATATCAGCTGTGTTTTTTGAGGTTGATGTTGCTAAAACAAAAGAGAATGGTATTGATTGGAAGTTTTTGCTTTCACAAAATGGTCTGGACGTAGGAACCGAGTTGATTACACAAACTCAAACAACAACCGAAGCTCAATCAAATCCATCACAATTTGGTGTAAGCGGTGGTGGAGATTTTAAACTTGGTGATTTTTATGGACAAGCAACTGCCATGTTCAGATTTTTTGAAAGTAATAATTTGGGTGAGATTATTGCATCACCGAATATTGTTGTAAGAGATAAAAAAATGGGTAGGATTCAGGTTGGCTCAGATTTTTCAGTTAGAACAAGAGATTTTGCTGGAAACACAGTTGAAAAGTTTTTCCCAACTGGAACTATTATTGAAGTAACTCCTCATGTATACAAGGAAAACGGAATTGATTATGTATTATTAAATATTTTAGTGGAAAGAAGTTCGTTTTTACTTAGTGAACAAACTACTGAAATAAAGAAAACCAATGCTGCTACACAAGTACTTGTACTCAATGGTGAAGA
Source organism: uncultured Ignavibacteriales bacterium (assembly GCA_963706055.1). Taxonomy (GTDB): domain Bacteria; phylum Bacteroidota; class Ignavibacteria; order Ignavibacteriales; family Ignavibacteriaceae; genus IGN3. The sequence continues at coordinate 374,151 of CAVPND010000022.1, forward strand.
AACTATTTTAGGAGGACTTTTTATTACTGAACAAACAATTGTTAGAAATGGAATTCCTTTCCTTAAAGATCTTCCTTGGTGGGTTTTTGGTATAAGATATTTAACTGGATCTGATCAAACAATCGACAAGAAAAAAGAATTGGTTATACTTTTAAAAACTGAATTGTTGCCAACTCTTCAGGAAAGATTAGAAAACCCGATTAGGAATCCTCTTAACACTGAGTTATCAAAACAAAACGATAGAATTAAGTACTATCAGCTTGAATCCAAAAGTTCACATTTTAATCAAGAAGAAAAATAGACAATGCAATCAATTCTAATTGTTGATGATGATTTAAACCTTTGTACTGTTCTTAAAGAAGAGCTTGAAGAGGTTGGGTACAACTCCAACTTTGTAAATAGTGGATTTGAAGCGATGGATTTTTTAAAGAATAATCCAGTTGATTTGATCTTGCTCGATTTGAAAATGCCCACAATGGATGGCTTTGATGTTCTTAAAGCAATCGAGCAAAATCAAATTAAGGCAAAAGTTATTGTATTAACCGCCTATGCTGATGTTAAAAGCGCAATTGACTCTGCAAAAATGGGTGCAACTGATTTTATCAGTAAACCTTATGACTTTGATGAGCTTCTGATAACGATTACGAAAGTTTTGCAAAGAGAATGATGTTTAATGAAGATAAGCCACCGAATAATTCTTGTTAACTTGCTAATAGTAGCAATTGTGCTGGGTAGCTCTGCAATTGCTTTCTATTCTATAATGTACAACACCCTAACTACCCAACAATCCAAAATCATAAAAAATGCTTCCAGAAATTTTATTTTAAATTTCCGAACTTTTACTGATGATATCGATGAAGAATTCTGGACAATAGCCAATGATAATCCGGAATTATTATTTCAAAGAAATCTTTTAACAGGAAACACTAATGATTTTTATCTTGAGGCAGATGTGTCTGACTCGTCGAGAATCATCAGGTATTCCTCCAAAAATCAAATTCAAATACCAAAACAAATCTTTACTATTGCTGAGTTTATTCAGCTAAATCCTTATGCTATAATAAATGTAAAAAAAACTGCTCCTGGGCGTATTTGCTATTTTGGGAAGGTAATTAGCAACGATGTTCTTGATGATTTTGCACAAAGAATTGGATCTGATGTTGCCTTAGTCTGGGATGATTTTACGGCTGAAGTATCAAATAATAATTTAAACAGTCAACATATATTTCTATTAAGCAAAGCTTACAATGATCTTAAGAATCAAAGTGATTTAGAAGTATTTATTGGCAACAGCGAAACTTCAGATATAATCGCTGCACGTTTTAAGCCTGAGAAGGTTTCTCAATACGGTAACAATCTGGCTTTCATTTTCTTTAAATCACACAGTGAAGCCACTGATTTAAGAGAGACATTAAGGAACATCTTAATTTTAATTGGCTTTGTTGGAATTATTATTGCCCTAATTCTAAGTTACGTATTAACGCACAAACTTAGAGCAAGAATATCTGACTTAAACTTTGCAACGGCACAAACCAGTGCAGGTAATTTTGACACACGGATTAAAGTTAAAAGTAATGATGAGATCGGTAATCTTGGAAATGCTTTTAACGCTATGCTCGATGAACTTAAAAAGAATCAGCAAGCAAAAAATGATTATTCAGAGTTTATTACTCTCATCAATAAAAATGCTACACTTACCGAGATATCAAATGCAGCATTAAGTAAAATAATTGACACTTGTGATTTTTTAGTGGGTGCACTTTATTCTATCGATGACGATGAAATAAGTTTAGTTTGTTCTTATGGGTTGAAGACAAAAGATCCGCAACGCGAAAGAAATGAATTTTATAGAAAGATTATTGAGACAAAAGAGGCTATAGAGATATCTTCTGAAACCGCTTTACCTTCAGTTCAAACAGGAACCTTTGATTTAAAAATTAGTTACCTTTTGCTGTTACCGGTTATTTACAACAACACTGTAATCGCTATTATAGAACTAGCTTCATTAAACAAGCCAACAATAGATGCTAAAGATTATTTGGAAAAAATTAAGGATCAGTTGGCAATAGGATTAACTAATGCAAAAGCAGTGGTTCAGTTAGAAAATTTTGTTAATGAATTAAAACTTCTAAATGAAGAATATCAAAAGCAAAATGTTCAAATAAAAAAACAGCACGATACTCTTTTAGAAATGAGCAATCAACTTAAAAATAAAGCTGATGAGTTAGTTATACAAAAACAAAAAGCTGAAGACTCCACAAGGCTAAAATCTCAATTTCTTGCGAGTATGTCTCACGAACTTCGTACACCAATGAATTCTATCTTAGGACTGACTGAATTAATTCTTGACAAGGCACAACTAAGTCAGAAGAATAAGGAAAGACTAGAAGTAGTTTTAAAAAGCGGCAAGCGATTGATGAATCTGATAAATGATATACTCGATCTGTCTAAAATTGAAGCTGGTAAAATGGAAATCCGTGAAGAAGATGTTTTACTTGAAGAAATTATTGAAGATGTATTTAATACCGCCTCTCCCCTTGCAAAAGAAAAGGGGTTAACCTTTAACATTAATAGAAACTGCAACACTAGATTTATAATTAGTACAGATCGTGTAAGAGTTACTCAGGTTTTAATTAATTTAATTGGTAATGCAATTAAATTTACTCACAGAGGAAAAATTGAGTTGTCTATATCTTTTAATCAAGATAGGATGATTCTATTTTCTGTTAGTGATACAGGAATTGGAATTTCAGAAGAAGATAAAAAAATAATTTTTGAAGAATTTAGACAAATTGACGGCACCACTACTAGAAAATATAGCGGTACAGGCCTAGGCTTGGCAATCTCTAAAAAAATCTTAGATTTAATTGGTGGAAAAATTTGGGTTGCAAGTATAGAAGGAGAAGGCTCCGTTTTTTCATTTACAATACCCATGAAATATGAGCAGGAAAAACGTAAATCTCCATCCTTAATAGTTAATGTAGATGCCTTAAGAAAGAATGCAAAAAACCCTGTTCTTGTTATTGACGATGACCCTGAGGTTAGATATACAATTGGCCAATATCTAATATCTAAAGGGTATGAAGTTATCTTTGCTGAAAATGGAGAAACGGGAGTAAAGCTTGCAATAGAGAGACAACCCTTTGCCATTACATTAGATTTACTTTTACCCAATCGAGATGGATGGAGTATTTTAAAAGAGTTAAAGGAAAATCTATCAACAAAAGATATTCCGATAATATTAGTATCAATTATCGGCGATAAAAACGTTGGCTATGGATTGGGCGCATTTGAATATTTTATAAAACCAATTTCAGCAGAAAAACTTTTATCCGCTTTCGCAAAGCTAGAGAATCTTGCAAAAAAACGCATTCAGAAAATTGTAATTATTGATGATGATGAATTAGAGTTTGAAAAATTTAAGAATGAATTTAGAGACGAAAATATTACAATTGAATATATTCAAGACAGCGAGTTTGCATTTAACAGAATTGCTGAAGTTCAACCAGATCTTATTATACTTGATTTGATAATGCCCAAAATTGATGGCATCACATTATCTCATAAACTTAAATCGAGCAATAAAACTAAGCATATTCCGATAATAATTAGTACAGCAAAAGATCTAACTGAAGAAGAACATATTTCTTTGAAGAAGATTGTTGAAAATATAACTATCAAATCTAAAGGAAATCCGCTTGATGTTTTAAAAACTGTTAGAGACAGAATAAAACAACATGAAGATGAAACTTTTTTACGATCAGAAGATGAGATCGCTTCTGGTACTATTTATGACCAAACAATAACAGAAGAAGAGCGTGGTGGTGATTTTTATGGCGAAGTCTTAATTGTTGATGATGATCCAGACACATTATTTACACTAAATGAAATGGTTCAGGCAACCGGGTGTAAAACTCATCTGGCAAAAAGTGGTATTGAGTGTTTAAAAATTCTTGAAAACGTTACCCCCGATTTAATTATGCTCGACATAATGATGCCGGAGATGGATGGATTTCAAACTTTAAAAAATATACGCAGCAATAATGATTTCAATCGAATTCCCATTTATGCTGTTACTGCTAAGGCAATGGTTGGAGATAAAGAAATAATTTTAAAGCATGGTTTTAATGATTATATACCAAAACCGGTTAACTCCACAATTATTACTGGCAAAATAGCTCAGTTATTTTCTAAGATAAAATCAACATAAGTATGAAAAAAATATTAGTAATCGATGATTTACCGGAAAATGTTTTTATGCTTCAAGATAGACTTGAACATGAAGGGTTTGAAGTTCTAACGGCATATGATGGTTATACGGGCATTGATAAGGCACGAAATGAATTACCAGATTTAATTTTACTTGATGTAATGATGCCCGATATAACAGGTCTCGAAGTCTGTAAAATTTTAGTTAATGAACCAACAACAAAAGATATTCCAATAATCTTAGTTACTGCAAAATCAGGAGCTGAAGATACCAAAGAAGGTTTAGAGGCTGGCGCGTTCGATTACATAAAAAAACCTTTTAACAGAATTGAATTATTAGCCAGGGTTAAATCAGCCTTAAAACTTTCTGAGGCACATAAACTTTTACTTTCAGCTGAAAAAAGGGATACCTATTTAGCTACAGTTGTAACAGCAAATCATAAAATTAAACAACCGCTTACTCTTCTCAGTCTTTCTTCAGCAGCAATCAAAAGAGAACTTAGTAAAGAAGATATTTCAAAAGAAGGAATTTTAAAGAGAGTTAAGTATATCGACATTGCCGTTAAAGAGATTACTGATGTCCTTAATCAACTTCATGCAATAAAAGATCCCGTGTTATCTGAGTATACTTCAAATATAAAAATGATAAAAGTGGAGGATGAACCCGGAGAAGAAAATAAAAGATCAGATTAATTGTTTTATTGTATCTAACATAGTGTCAAACTCATAAGGTTTCATAATTTTACTGCTCACCTTATAACGTTTTAGATCATCATCTTCAAAACTCATACTGCCTGTTGATAAGATAACAGGTAAATTAAAATTTAAACTTCTTATTTTTGAAACACACTCTAATCCATTCATTACAGGCATATTATAGTCAATAATCAATAGATCAACTTTTAATTCCTCAGTCAAGACAGTAATAACTTCTTCGCCCGATTTAACTTTTATAACATAATATCCCGTGGATTCAAGCATCTCAGCAAGTAACTCGCTTAGCATTTCCTCGTCATCTGCTAACATAATAATCTTATCAGATTGTTTTGGTTTTGTGGATTTTTGAGGTTCAAAAACAGGAAGATAAACATCAAAAGTAGTTCCTATTCCTTTACGACTGGTTACGTCAATGTGCCCCTTGTGTGCTTTAATTATACCATAAGAGACGTATAGTCCCAATCCAGATCCAGTGTCTTTTTGTTTTGTAGAAAAATAAGGGTCAAATATTTTAGAAATATTTTCTTCTTTAATACCTGTTCCGGAGTCACTAACAGAAAACTTAACGTATTTTCCCCTATCTAAAAGAGGATAACTAATAATGTTATTTTCATTCACCAAAAGATTTGAAGCGCTTAAAATTATTTTCCCTTTTCCTTCTATAGATTCTTTAGCATTCACACATAGGTTCAATAGTATTTGATAAATTTCAGTTCCGTTCCCTATTATATTATGAAGACCACTATCAATTTTTTCTTCTAAAACTATGTTTGATGGAAATGTCTGAGTTACAACTTTTGCTATTTCACTCAATAGAAAGTTAGGCATCACTATTTCTTTACGCTTAGCTGTCGGCTTTCCAAAAGAAAGAAGTCCCTTTGTAAGATCCCTGGCTCTCACAGAACAATTTTCAATATTATCGATAAGCTTAATTACGTTTTCTGAACTGGGTACTCTATTTCGTAATAAATGTAGACTGCCAAATATGCTGGATAATAAATTATTAAAATCGTGAGCCATTCCGCTGCTCAATTTACCAATAGTCTCCAGTTTTTGGGATTGAAGTAGTCTTGACTCCAATGCCGCATTTAGTTCACGGGTTTCTATATTGCTAATTGCAAATGATAGTAAAATAGAAAATTGCTCTATGTCGCTTATATCCAAAGATGAAAATGTGCCTGATTTTTTTCCAACAAGAATTTTGGCATGTAAAATATTATCAAAATAACATGGAGATATACAAAGAGATTCTGTATTAAAAACCTGTGCCAGTCCATAACCAATATTATTATGATGATTAAGAGCAAGAAGTGGTCTTTTATTAAGATCCAACCATTTATTAATAAATGAGGAGTTGTATTTTATACTTTTTTCTATTTCAACTTTGTCAACAATCAAATTTGAGTTATCGGTATAAATAAAACTCTTAACTTCTTCTCCCTGATGAATAACGATAACACCAAAATCACTGCTAGTAATATCTATGCATCTAATAAGTATTTCTTCGGCAATGTTTTCAACAGATTTTTCCTTAACTAATAAAACTAATATGCTCTGAAGTTCATTCTGAAAAACTAAATTTCTGTTTACCTTTTCTTTTTCTGCGCTTAATTTAAACTCGGAGTCGACAAGCGGAAGCATTTCAATAAAGTATGCTTCTATTTCTTTTTTTGATTGAGAAAAAAGCGGTGTGATAATTATGTTTCTGCTTTTATCAGCAAGAGGAACTACAAAAGATTTTGGGGATCTAGATAGGGTTTTTTCATCTGGAGTGTTTATATTAAAAAGTGCTTTGAGCGAAACCCCCTTGATCTTGCCGGTTCCTATATCTTTTTTAAAACTCTTATTAAACCAAAATATTTTGAATGCTCTGTCTGCAAGAGCAACAGAAGCGGTCTGTAATTCAAGCAGATCCTTTGATTTATATTTTCTGATTAATTCATCAGACATTCAGTATCTAATCTTGTTTAAGTTCGTACTTCTTGATTTTTGTATAGAGTGTTTTAGGGCTGATGCCAAGCTGATTAGCCGTAACCGTTCTATCCCACCGATTAGCATCCAGTACTTTTGCTATGTGCCATTTTTCTAAATCTTCCATACTAAGGATTTCTGAAGGAATGTCTACCATCCCCCTACCAGCTATACTTTTATATGCAACAGCATTCGGCAGATTCAAATCTTCTGGCGTTATTTGATCACCTTCCGCAAAAATAATAGCACGCTCTATAATGTGCTCAAGCTCTCTTACATTTCCGGTAAAATCATATTCCTCTAAAAGCTGTGCAGCTTCGATTGATAATTTTTTTGGTGATCTAACAGGGGATTTTGAACCAAGGAAAAAGTTTGCAAGGACAATAATATCCTCTCTACGGTCTCTTAGTGGAGGGATTGTAAGTGTTATAACATTCAATCTAAAAAGTAAATCTTTACGAAAATTCTTTGCGTCTGCTTCTTCTAATAAGTTTCTATTGGTTGCACCAATAACCCTTACGTTAGAATTTAAATTTGTAACACCACCAATTCTTCTATATTCACCATTCTCCAAAAATCTCAATAACTTTGGTTGTAGTGTAAGACTCAATTCACCAATTTCATCTAAGAACAGTGTACCACCATGAGCAATTTCAACAAGGCCTTGTTTTGTAGATTTAGCATCGGTAAATGCCCCTTTTTCATGACCAAACAATTCGCTCTCAATTAATTGATCAGGAAGAGATGCACAATTGATAACAACAAACGGTTTATCTTTTCTTGCAGACTGTTTATGAATGTATTCTGCAAATAGCTCTTTTCCAGTTCCGGTTTCTCCTTCTACCAATACGTTAGAATCAGACTGAGCTGCTTTGTTGGCTAGATTTAAAACCCGAGTTAGTGATTTACTGTCCCCAATAATTTTTTCTGAATGTTTTTTACTAATTTCTTTGGAAAGGAGGACTGTTGTAACTAACAAATTCCTGTGTTCAATTGCTCTGTTAACTGTAAGAACAAGTTCTTCAAATTCGTATGGTTTGTTTATATAATCATAAGCGCCATTCTTAATACATTGTATAGCTTTTTTCATATCAGACTGTGCTGATAGAATAATTACTTGAATATTATATCCGGAGTCATTTATGAATTTTAGGACTTCTTCTCCTTGTACTTCTCTCATGTTTAAATCAAGAAGAAGTATTTCATAGTTTTTGGCTTTTATTGCTTCAATTGCATATTTGCCGTCATAAACTGCGTCAACAACAAAACCCTCTTCTAATAATTGCTCTTTTAGCAAATAACAAAGGGTTTCATCATCATCACAAACAAGAATTTTGGAATTTTTTGAGCTTTCTATCATTTCCCACCGGTAAAAAAATCTGTTAGTTTGGATTAAAAATGCACATTAATTATATTTGTTATTCAAGTTTTTGGGCGCGTAGCTCAGGGGTAGAGCATCTGCCTTTTAAGCAGAGGGTCGGTGGTTCGAGCCCACCCGCGCTCACAATGGATAAAGCCACATCAGTGGCTTTGTTTATTTTAAACAATTTTTAAGAACTAATGTTTAATAATAACATATATTACCAAAAACAGCAAGTTTATGTGGTTTTATCACTGTTTCTACATTATCAAAACATTATTAAATTCTTAGTAAATATCAAAATAATTAGGAAATAGATTGGGTGAAATAGTTTATAAAACGATACTACGTTTTGGATTAATTCTTATAGCGCTTTGGTTCGGAAAAGATTTATTTGGTGATAAATTTTTCTGGATAATTAGTCTTCTTTCCATTTATTTTTTCGTATTTCATCCGGCCTACATTGCATACAAAACTTTTATTGAAGAGAATAAGAGTGTTATTACAAATAGTTTATGTTCTTCATGCAAACATTTTGATGAATCTGCTGTTTTGTGTACTAAATACGATAAACACCCAACTGAGAACTTCATTCCTTGTGAAGGCTCTGCCTGGGAACCCAAATAAGAATTTTCATTATATTAAATAAAAATTGTTTTTTAATTTATATAAAAAGATTTTGGTGCTAATTTTAGTTTAGGATTTTCTTTTGTAGAGATAACGATATTTACCATCATTAATATTAGAAGGGATTATGAAAAATTTTAATATATATATCATATGGATGTTTTTATTAGTGTTTTTAGCCCAATCAAATTTTTTTTCTCAAGGTTTTTTACACCGCCAGGATAAAAAAATTGTTAATGATTTAGGTCAAGAAATTATTTTAAAAGGAATTGGGCTTGGTGGCTGGCTGGTACAAGAAGGGTATATGCTTCAAACATCAAGCTTTGCAAATGCCCAATGGCAGATTAAAGAAAAAATTCTAGACCTTGTTGGAGAAACAAATACTGAATTATTCTATCAGGCTTATCGTGCTAATTATGTAAAGAAAGCCGATATCGATTCCATTAAAAGCTGGGGATTCAATTCTATTAGACTTCCATTCCACTACAACCTTTTTGCAACTAATACTAATCCACCTGCATTTTTGGATTTAGGATTTGAAATAGTTGATTCATTATTAGACTGGTGTGAACAGAACCAAATCTATCTTATTCTTGATATGCACGCTGCACCAGGAGGGCAAAGTGATGAACCCATAAGCGACTATAATCCGGCAAATCCTTCTCTATGGCAAAGTGAACAAAACAAAACACTTACCGTGCAGATATGGAGAAAAATAGCCGAACGATATAAGGATGAAGTTTGGATTGGTGGTTATGATTTACTCAATGAACCAAAATGGAATCTTCCGCCAAATAATCAGCCGTTACGCGATCTTTACGTTAGAATTACAGACACTATTAGAGCGGTAGATAATAATCACTTAATTTTCATAGAAGGAAACTGGTTCGCTACCGATTTCAGTGGCTTAACTCCGCCCTGGGATGAAAATATGGCTTACAGTTTTCACAAATACTGGAATGGAAATAATCAGCCATCAATCCAGTATTTAGTAGACTTAAGAAACAACACAAACAGACCTCTATGGCTAGGTGAAACAGGTGAAAATTCTAACAAATGGTTTACTGATTGTGTTAAACTTATGGCAACAAATAATATTGGCTGGGCCTGGTGGCCTCACAAAAAAATTCAATCAATAGCAGGACCATTATCTGCATATAAACTACCGGCATACCAAAACTTATTAAACTATTGGAGTGGATCTGCCCCCAGACCATCTGCAACTGTAGCAATGAACGCACTTATGGCTCAGGTAAATATGTTGCTGATAGAAAATTGCGTTTTTCAAAAGGATGTTGTTGATGCTTTGATCAGACAGCCACAGAGCACGGATATAATCCCCTTTGCTGAAAATCAAGTTCCTGGAATTGTTCACGCTACGAATTATGATTTAGGACAAATTCTCTTTGCATATAATGATACTGAATATGAAAATCTCGGTGGTGGAACATGGAATAACGGATGGAGCTATAGAAATGATGGTGTAGATATCGAAGCTTGCAGCGATTTTTCTTCCAATGGATTTAATGTTGGGTGGATTGAAACTGGTGAATGGTTAAAATATACTATAAACGTTACTCAAAGTGGCCTATATGATATTAACTTAAATGTCTCTGCTCCAAATACCGGTGGTAATATTATCTTGTCTTTAGATGGACAAAGCATTACTGGACTTCTGGCTGTACCTTCAACTGGAGGATGGCAAAATTGGCAATACTTAACAGTTCCCAATATTTATCTTTCTGCCGGCACACATGTGTTACAACCAAGATTCTTTTTTGGCGGGTTTAATTTTAGTTATATGGATTTTGTATTAACTGCGGCGGATGCAGAAGATGAAATTAATTCTCCACTTAATTATTATTTAGAACAGAATTATCCAAACCCTTTTAATCCTGTCACAAGAATTAATTACTCGATAAAAGAAAGCGGAAATGTTGAACTAAGAGTATATAATTTACTTGGGCAAGAGGTTGCAGAACTTGTAAATGGACCAATGACCTCAGGTGCACACTTTGTGGAATTTGATGCAAAGGATTTATCTAGTGGAATCTATTACTATAATTTAAAGGCTGGTGATTTTATTACATCAAAAAAAATGATTCTATTAAAATAATAGAATATTTTTGGAGAAGAATAAAAAAAATAAATTTGTTTCTGATCTTGCTGAACAGGGCATCAAAACTACTATAATAGGTATTATTGCCAGTGTAATTCTTGCTGCAATAAAAGGAATTGCAGGAGTATTGGGTAATTCTTATGCACTAATAGCAGATGCCATCGAATCTGCATCTGATGTCTTTACATCTATTATTGTTTTAACAGGTTTAAAAATTGCACGAAGACCTGCTGATGAAACACATCCTTACGGACACGGTAAAGCTGAACCATTCGCTGGAATATTAGTAGCAGTTGCTCTATTTATCGCTGCAATAGTAATAATTATTCAGAGCCTGCACGAGATTATCACACCTCATCATGCACCAGCCCCTTTTACATTAATCGTTTTGGTTGCGGTTGTCATTACCAAAGAAGTTCTTTTTAGATTCATTATACAAGTAGGAAATACCGTTAACAGCGTTGCTGTGAAAAACGATGCCTGGCACCATAGAAGCGATGCGATTACCTCCGGTGCCGCTTTTATAGGGATTGCAATTGCACTTATTGGCGGTGAAGGCTATGAACAAGCAGATGATTATGCTGCATTGTGTGCTTCGGCAATAATAATATTTAATGCTTACAGATTGTTTAAACCAGCTTTATTTGAGATTATGGATACAGCTCCTTCCCCTGAAGTTATTCAAAAAGTTATAAGTACTTCCCTTCTCGTTGATGGCGTTGTAGCAATTGATAAGTGTTTTGCAAGAAAAATGGGCTTTCAATATTATATAGACATGCATGTTATTGTAAACGGTAATATTACTGTTGATATCGGACACGAAATATCACATAATGTAAAAGACAAACTTTTAGAGACCTTTCAAAATATTTCTGATGTTCTTATTCATATAGAACCTGCTACTGAAGAAAGATTAAAAAGAAAGCACATAATTGAGCAAACAAAAGAGAAATAGGTTAAAGTAGCTTAATTCAAGTTAATTCAGATCGATTTTCTATCTTTATTGATATTTTGTTTTTTTTTGGATCCTTTTCACTTACATCTGCATCTCATTAATTACACTAATAATTAATAATGATTAATTAAATTAATAACTTAAAAGGAGCATCTATGAAAAATAATATGGGAAGTGCTGATCGAATAATTCGTGTAATTTTGGGGGCAGTTATTATTGCGCTTGGGTTTTATTTCGGTAGTTGGTTTGGAGTGATTGGATTAGTTCCAATAATTACTGCTGCCCTTAATTTTTGTCCTGCTTATAATTTAATTGGGATATCTACAAGGAAAAAAATAGAAACTGAGAAATTAAAAATTTAAGGCTCAATTAATAAAAGGGCATTTTTGCCCTTTTTATTTAGATTCTTTGGGGGGAGATTTTTTTAATAAGCTGGGTATAATAATCCCTAAAATTATTCCAATAACAAGTGTTAATATTATTAGCAGAAGTTTTGATATTTCCATTTTCCAAAACAAAAAATGAACTGGAATTACCTCAACATTTTGAATGCTTACCATAATGAACAAAGCCAACAAGATTAGCGCAACTATGCTTTTAAAATTCATTTTATTTTCCTTCTTATAAGAAGCTAAATATAAATTTATTTTTATTTGAACAAAAAAATGCCATATCATTTTTTGATATGGCATAAATAAAGTAAAAAACAAAAATTATTCTGTATAAGCTAGCCAATAACCGCTAATACTATAAACTTTTGAATCTGCCCAAGTACGAATTTTTACTGTAAATCCATCTCTAGAAACAGAAAGAACTTCAACATTGTATCTGTTGTTAAAGCCTTTATCAGCATCAATTTGAGTAACTGAAATCATAACTTTCGGCTTTACATCATATGGATTTTTGAAATTTACTTCGATTGTCATTGCTCTTTCACCGGTGTTGGTATCTAAATTATAACCGGAATCTCCTGCCTTGGTTGACCATTGACCGCTTTGAGTTTGCGCAGTTATTATTGCCGAAAAAGCAACAAAAAATAAAGCAACGGTAAGAATTGATAGTTTTCTCATGTTTTCTCCTGTATGATTGTTAATAAATTATAGATTATATCGTTACTAGAAATTCTGTATATATTTAACTAAAATTTAATTGTTTGAATTTTTATTTCCTAATATCTTCCGCAATTAATAATCTGTCTATCACATCAACTCTTATTTATAAATAGCCAGTATTATGTTATTTGATAACGTGATGGAACAATTAAAAACCAAATAAGTATAAGAACTAAAATCAGTAGTTCCATAATTTATTAGGAGAAATAATCATGGCAATCTTAAAAACTAAAAAAGCTGATTTGAATATTCACTACAAAAAGTATTTTCAAATTAGTATGATTTTGGTTCTTTCTATTTTAATCGCGGCCTTTAAGTTTTCCCCTAGATCATCCGAAAAACATGTAATACAAGACAGTGGCGGCTGCATAATCAATATTATTGATGTTCCACAGACAGATCAAAACACAAGGCCCCAATTACTACCTCGTCCTCAAATTCCTGAGATTGCATCAGTCCGGATAATATTGTTGATATTGAATTTGAACCCACTGATATTGATATAAATGCAAATATTTCAAAACCGATTCAATTAGAAAATCCATCTAATAGAATAGTGGAAAATGAGGAACATATTCCCTTTTTCAGTGTTGAAATTAAACCAGAAATAATCGGTGGATTAGAAAGCATACTTAAAAACGTTTACTATACGGAAATTGCAAAGCGTGCAATGATCGAAGGCAGAGTAAGTATAGAATTTATAGTAAACCAAAACGGAGATGTTGAAAACGCAAAAGTATTAAAAGGCATCTCTGAAGAATTAGATTTGATAGCGCTTAATGCCGTTAAGCATGCTAAGTTTAAGCCTGGTTTACAAAGGGGAAAACCAGTTACTGTAAAAATGGTTATTCCAATTGTATTTAGATTAAAATAATTTTAATGAATTAGTTTACTTTACAAACTACTCCCTTAAGATAAAGTCCTTCGGGAAAACTTGTTAGCATCGTGTGATCGGGAGATTGTGTTAAATATTTTAAGATATGAACTTCTCTTCCCGAATCCGCCGCTGCATCAGCAATTATTTTATTAAATAATTCCTGAGAAATATGGCCCGAACATGAAAAAGTGAATAGTGTTCCGTTTTTCTTTAAAAGTTTTAAAGCTAAAAGGTTTATATCTTTATAACCTCTGCTTGCTTTTTCAACCTGACTCACTGATTCTGCAAATTTAGGCGGATCTAAAACTATAACATCAAACTGTTTATTTGAATCCCTAAGTTTTCTTAAATACTTGAAAACATCCTCATTAACATTTTCATATTTTGAAGAATCAATACCATTTAAGAATAAATTTTTATCGGCCAATAGCAGTGCTTCATCTGATGAATCAACATTGGTTACATAACTTGCGCCAGCCTTAATTGCATAAACGGAAAATCCTCCTGTGAATGAGAAGCAGTTAAGAATTTCATTTCCGGCTGAATATTTTTCTAATAAATTTCTGTTTTCTCTTTGATCCAGATAAAAGCCTGTTTTGTGACCATTTTTAATATCAACAAGAAATTTATTCCCATTTTCGAAAATCTCTAATAGTTCAGGTGGTTCTTTACCATAAAGCACCCCTTTTGATTGTTGTAGACCCTCTTTTTCTCTTACAACAGCGTCAGAACGTTCAAAGATTCCAGTTGGATTAAATATATTAATAAGAATTTCCACAATATCTTTTTTCCAAAATTCTGCCCCTGTGGATAAAAATTGACAGACAAGAAAATCATCGTATTTATCAACTATAAGACCGGGTAAGAAATCACTTTCAGCATTTATGATGCGATAGGCATTTGTCAATTTATTATCAATGATCAAATTGCGAAATTGTGCGGCATTTTCAATTCGTTGCTGAAAAAAACTCTTGTTAATTATTTCATCCGGATTAAATGTTAAGACTCGAATCGATATTTGAGAGTGTTCTGAATAAGATCCGAACCCTAAAATTTTTCCATCTCCAGAAATAATCTTAACTGTTTCTCCATTCTGATTAACATCTTTTACAGAATCAACTGCTCCAGAAAATATCCACGGATGTTTTCTGTTAAAAGATTTATCCCGACCTTTTTTTAATTTTACTATTGCCATTAGATATGTATTGTTTTTTTTACTGATTAAAATTTAAGGCTATCCTAACACCTGCATGTATAGTTAGTAAATCGGTTTTTGATTTACTTGGATAGTACCTTACTTGCTGCCCGGTTACGGCTACTGAGCCTTCTTTTAAGTACTCTGCTTCTGATCCAAATAAATATCTTCCCTTTAAATCTAGATAAATTGCGCCTATTTCTGTTACAGGATCTCCTCCAAGTAAAATAGATATACCGCCCCCTGCCCCATAACTCCAGGCCCAATCATCATAGTTTGTGCTGCTTGCAAATTCTTCGTAATTGCTTTCATTTTTTACGGAAGTTTCCGTAAATAAATATTGGCCGCCAAATAGCCCTTGTACATAGGGTCTTATTCTACCCGTGGGGAGACCAATTTCAAAAATCACATGAAAGTTTACGAGATTGTTTGTTCTATCAACTCTAAGAAATACTTCCGGGATATTGTACATCGGTTCACTACGGCTTTCACTACCATAGACATAATATCCAACGTTCAATCCAAATCCAAACGGGGCCCTTTGTTTAGGTGAAAAAAACATAAATTCCCCACTTAATCCATAACCAAGATTATCAACTTGCTTAGCAAATTCACCCTGTGGTAAAGCTAAAGAAAGGTTAATTCCAACTTGCTGCGCGGAAGAGAAATTAGAAACTAAACCAAGCATTAGTATAGTTAAAACTAAAAATATATTTTTTATATGCATAAATGTTCCATTATAATTTTAAATATTTTGATTTTCAAAATTAAATTATACAATTAAAAATACTAAAGATTATATGATGAACGGTCAATAACGTCAAATCCGATCATTTTTTATACTATTTCTTTATTTTAAAAAATAAAAAAGGGATCATATATTGATCCCTTTTTTACAAATGAATTTATTTCTTAAATTTTAAATAATCTTGTTGGTTCCTGCTCTTGCGGGTTATCATTCAATTCATTTGAATCATCAATTGAAATCTTTCGTGCAATGGAATCCTGCCTGTTTTTTAAAATTGATTGTTCAATTTTTAATTTTTCCCTTATTTTTTGATAACGCTGGAGAACTCTTTGACTCTTAGCGATTTCTTCCTGCAATTTCTTTTTCATTGATGCAAGTTTAACAATATTACCGCGATGCTCTTCGTGTTCGACTTTTATCATGCTTATTGCGGATTGAAGTTCCACCAGCTCTTCCATTGAATCGGATATTTTATGATTAAGGTCATCAACTTTTTCTTCATAACCACGTACTTCTTTTTCAACCTTTGATCGCTTCTCTTTTGCCTCAACAAATTTCTGATTCATATTATTAATTAGTTCCTGCAAACTTTGTTCAACAGCTGTTCTCTTTTTCAAAATAAGTTCTGCTTCAAGTTTCATATCATCATTCGAATTTTTCTTATCTACAATTTGTTCATCAAGTTTTAATAAATCATTTCTAAGTTGTTCTTTCTTTTCATTAAATACTTTAAGCAGTTGCTCAAAAGAGTCTATTTCTGCTTGGCGCATATTTAATAATCGATCACTTTCCTCTATTGCATTTATCTTCTCGAATAAAAGTTGATCTTTCTCCTCAATATCTTTTTCCTTTTTCTGAACAATTTGATCAATAACCGATCTCTTTTTGGTTATCTCATTCATCTCAGAATTAAATTTCTGAAACATTTTTGTAAAGCGGTTTTCAAGATCGAGATTGCCCTTTTCGATTTCCTCTCGCCGCTGCTCTAAAAGAGGGAGAATCTCTTTAATCTTTTCTTTGTCCTTGTTCAGCTTATCATAACTATCCTGTTCAAGCATAGTGCGCTTATGTAATTCATTTTTAAGTTCCTCAAGCCGTTTGGTTTCATCTGAAAGCTCTTTATGCCTGTTTTCAATTTCAGTTACTTCAACGCTTAACTTTGCAAGTCTTTTTGTCTTAATACTTAAGGATTCTTCTACAGCAAAAAGTTCTTTTTGTTTATTTTCAATTGTTTCAAATATTTTTTGCTGACGAGTATTTGTTTCATTCAATTCCTTTAGCTTCTCTGCCATTTGTGATTCCAAAATCTGTGATTCGTTTTCACGGGCAGAAAAACTGTTTTCAATCTGATTTAGCCTATCAACTTTTTCCTTAATCTGTTCAGCTAGCTCATCAACCTTTAGTCGAGTGTTTTTCTCTGCCTGATTAAGCTCCGAAATAATATTACGAATTCCCTCAGCCTCTGTAATCTGCAGTTCTATCTGGCCGGTTAGTTGTTCTAATGCTGATCTTTTCTCATTCTCGCTATTTTCTAGTTCAATAATTCTATTTGCAACACCAGCCGTTTTTTCATCGATCTCTGCGCTAATTTCTTCAAGTTTAATCTTCTTCTGAATATTTTCTTCGGTAAGTTTTATTACTTCCAGTCTTAGAATTTCAGATTTCTGCTCTTCCTCAAAAAGTTTTGAAGTTAGATTTTCAATTCTATTTTTAATATTTTCTTCATCTTTTTCTAGACTAGCGAGTTTAATAATCTTTTCATCTAGTTGTTCCTGGCTCGAAATTAAATCAGTTGATAATTCGTCTAGTTTAGTTTGCTTTAGATTTTTTTCTTCTGATAATTCGGCTATAACCGCTTGTAAAGAATTGCATTTCTGCTCCTGTGTTTCAACTTCAGCAATCAGTTTTTCTAGTTTTTCACTGTACAGTTTTCCCTTACTATCAAGTTGAATAACCTCATTACGTTTTTCTTCTAATAATAGTTCTTCCTTTGCTAATTCGCTTCTCAATCCAACTAATTTATTAGACTTAGTATTTATCTCATCTTCGATTTTTTCTAATTCTGACTTTGCTGGAATAATTTGATAGTCTAGTAAAGATTTTTGTTTATCTAATTGTTCAGCTAACTTTTTTAGTTCTTCTTTTTTAAGTAGTTCTTCATCTACGAGACGTGTCAAATTTTCCCGAATGGACTCGGCCTTTTGTTCTTTTAGTTCAATCTCGCTGTTCAGTTCTTCTAATAATATTAACTTATTTTGTTCATCAGTTTCTAGCTTGTTATTTTCTAAAGACTTTTCTTTATAATACTCTTCGTCTTTTTTTATTTGGTCAGATAATTCTACGGCTGAGAGTTTTTTATTTTCAATTTCATCAACTAAAAAAGAAAGTTCTTTCCTAAGATCATTTGATTTTGATTCTTGTAAATTAAGTTCTTCTGCTAGTTTATTAATACTCTCAATTTTATCCTGTTCCATCAACTCAATTTCTCTAAATCTCATTCGCTTATGATCCAGCTGAGTTTCATTAATCACTAACTGTTCGTTTAATTCAGCAATTTTCTGAGTTCTAGAAATTTCTTCTTCAGATAAACGAGCTATTTCTGTTTTTATTACTTCAAGTCTTAATTCTTGTTCCTTGGCTTCACGGGAAATTTCTTCAATCCAGTGTATCCGTTCTTTGCCTATTTTATCCAGATCCTCAAGGTTTTGTTTTTTGTCATCAGATAGATTTTCTTTAAACTTTAATTGATCAAAAACTTTAGAAAGTACAGATTTTTTTTTCTTTTCTTCATCTTCAAGTATGTTTATTCTCGATTGTAATGCATCAACTTTTTGTTTTTGATCATCTGCCTGTCTAACCAGTTCACGCAATTGTTTTTTATGGTTTTCTTCTTCTTCGTAAAGTTTAGATATTTTAGAACCTAAATAATCTGCTTGTTTTTTCTTTTCTTTAACTTCTTCATCTAGTTCTTTAATTAAACTTGATGACTGACTTTCTTTTTCTTTTAAATCGAACAGTTTTTTGTTTAGTTCAGTAATCTCTTTTTCTTTTTCATGTATTTCATTAAGAACTCTATGCTGTTCACTTGTTAACTGGCTAATTTTATCTTCAACATCATGTGCTTCTTTATAAGAATTATTAATCTTTTCATTACTTAGAATTTCAAGCTCTTTTTTCTTTTCATTTATCTTTTCATTCAATTTATCTTCAAGCGCACTTAATTCATCAATTTTTTCTTCAACAGCAAACATTTTGTCACTTAGCTCATCATACTCTTTATTGAGCACAGCAATTTCTTTAGTCTTATTTTTGATTTCATCATTATCAAAATCAACTTCAATATCTCTTAGACTTTCATCCGAGCTAATTTTATTTTTTAATTGATCAATACGTGAGGAATAATCCAACAGTGTATTTTGTTCTTCCAGCTTTAGTTGTCTGAGGTTAAGGATTTCTTTATTGAACCCCTCGATATCTGCTTTATTCTGTCTTTTTTGTTCACGCAAAGATTCTATTTCTGCAGCCAATGAAAGCTTACGTTCATTTAAATCTGCAACCTCCATGCGCATCTTTTTTAGCACATCATTAAGATTTCGTACATTATCTTCCTTCTCAGCTATACTATTAATTCTAAAGAGAAGTTCTTCATTTTCTTTTTCTAATTCTCGTAGTCGTTTATTTTCAAATAAACCCAT
This sequence comes from uncultured Ignavibacteriales bacterium, assembly GCA_963706055.1. Taxonomy (GTDB): domain Bacteria; phylum Bacteroidota; class Ignavibacteria; order Ignavibacteriales; family Ignavibacteriaceae; genus IGN3. The sequence continues at coordinate 393,736 of CAVPND010000022.1, forward strand.
AATGGCTCCTATTAAGTATGCCTATATTATCGAAATAAAATGCTAATTGTATAATAATTTAGAGATGAAATTAGGTATTGTGCAGATAAATTTCAATTTAACAAAATATTACAACCTGTAATTCTTACTTACCATTTTAGTCGTCAAAAATGGCTATAAATCTCCCTGGCGATATCGTCTTCGAAATTCAATTTTTTCAATTTGTCGTTCGATTATAAGATCAGCAAGTCTCTCGGGAATTGATTCTTTATTTTTTGATGAAAAGAGTTCGGCTAATTTTTTTTCACTTATATCTATTCTATAGAGAGTGTTTATTAGAAGATTGTAATTCTTATCAAGTAAATCTCTCATTTTTTCTGTTAGATATTTTCTAAACTCCTCAAGTCTTTCAAAATCATTATTCGGGATTAAAGATGAATAATCATTTTTAACGAAATCTTTGGAAACAAATTTCTGAATAGAAATAACTTCTTCTTTATTTAATTCTTGTTTCATCTATTAAAGCTTAAAGTTAATGATCAGAAAAAAATCTTGCATAAAATTGCGATCATCCAAAATTATATTTGATAGCTTATATCGTATGCTAAATATAAACGGTGTAATGTCATAAGATAGTCCCGCATTAAGGCCTATTAGTATTGGCAGAGGTGATTTTTCTGAGTCTGTAATTATTGGGTTTATCACGTTAACATCACCAGTAACTTTAGATGAATGATCCTCTTCTACGCAATAACCGGCTGAAAAACCAATTAAAAATTTTGGAAAATGCTTTGTAATAATTTTTTGAACTTCAAATAATGCAGTTGCTTCTAAAGTAAAATATGAATTTGATTCTTCCTCAGTTAAAGAATATATACCAGAGGAATATTTATTTGTGAGATATTCTCTATAATTATTAAAAGTAACTTCTATCTGATAATTTAGTTCATTTTGAACGATTACATTATTGTGATAAAAACCTAAAATAAAACCAGATTTGGCATCTGAAAAATCAGAAAAGATTGGTTTAGAAAACTCGATTCCACCTAAAATCCCACCATACTGAGCAAAAGAAAAACTTGTTAACATTAGGATTAATGTCAAAGTTAAATTTTTCATTTGTTAACTCCTCCGAATCTCAAATGAGTTAAAAAGCAATAGCAAGCATAAGTAAAGAACACAGCCGCAAAAACATCAATTGTGTAGTGAACATGCTGTAGCAAAACCGCTATTGCAACGGCTATTGTGCTTATCAAAAAAATAGTTTTATAAACTTTTTTTTCGGATATAAGAAATAAAATAAATAAAGTTGCCGTATGGCCGGAAAAGAAAAGATCTTTTGTTAATGTTTGTCCGGTTCCAAAAAACTCTACTAAAGGATCATTGAGCATAATCATATTTGTCGGTGGATTTAATGGCAGCACGTACATTGCAAAGATTCTTACAGCTACCATTAAAGTATAAACCTGGATTGCGAACATTAACTGCTTAGGATTTTTTATTAATGTTGCAATTGCTACAAAAAGTGAAATGTAAATTAAAGCAAAGATCAACCAAGTTAAATTAATAGGATTAAAAAGAGCTAAAATTGGATCCGGCAAAACAACACCTTGCCGCGCTTCAACAAAATTTAAAAAGTTTGCAAGCGATGTTAAAACAACAGCAAGCAGAATTAGTGTTATACCTAACTCAATTTTGTTGTTTTTTGATTTTAGAAACTCTTTCCAGCTCATATTCCCCTGAATAAATAAATGTTAAAATTTAATATTGCCTAAAAAATAAGGAAGCATGCTTCTCCACGTTGGCCAATCATGCGGTTGATCGTGACCCCATAAATCTAGCCAATGTTTTACGCCACGCTGATTTAGAATATTTGATAAATGAATAGATGCACCAGGATCTTCAAAAGACCCTTGCCCGCTGGCAATAACAATTCTTCCTTTTCGCATGTGATCAAACATAAAATTATCGTTCCATCTAGGCAGGTAGTCTACAGGTGAATTGAAGTAAACATTATCGTCAAAATATCCTTTTGAATAACTTTTCAGGTCATAACTTCCACTCATTGCAATCGTACCGGAAAAAATATCCGGACGTCTGAAAAAATTGTTTGCTGCGTGAAGTGCACCAAGCGAAGCACCAGTTGTAATAATTGGTACAAGCCCTTTGCTATGGTTATGAATAAACGGAACTACTTCTTCAATTATATATCGATTGTATTGCTGATGACGAATCGCTTTGTGGGCAGGATTCATGCTATTATTTAGCCAGCTTTCGTTGTTTATACTATTTATAGAAAACGCTTTTAGTTTTCCATCTCGTAAATATCCGCCGATAGAATCAATAAGTTTAAATCTTTCATACTCAAGATAATCAGCTCCGGCTGTAGGAAACATTAAGAGGGCATAACCATAATGTCCATAAATAACAATTTCCATTTCCTTGTTTAGATTTGGACTGTACCAACGATGAATCTCTCGGCTCATTAAAACTCCTTATTGAATGAAATATTTAATGTGAAAGTAAAGAAATGAGTGAAAATTTGAAAACTACTTAAGCATTTAATTTTTAAATGATCCTTGATCCAGTAAAGTGTTTCAAATTATTTAGAATATTGATTTATCTGCAAAAGAATGATAAAAATTAAGGTTTGCGGAAAAAATCTTTGAATTATGAAAAAACTTCTTGCATTTAATAATTTGCTTATTATTTTTGAACAAGAAATTAAAATGTACTTGGTAATAAGTCCTCCCCCAAGCTTATTATCAGTACTCCCCCGATGTTTTACCCCAACATCGGGGACTTTTTTTATAGAGGACATCTTAGCGATGGCCTCTCTGATTTTATGCTGAATAATAAGAATAGATTTATAGAAAATTTCTTAATTACTATTTTCTAATTAAAAATTAATATGTGTACAAAACGCAATTATAGTTCTTTAACTAAACCCGAATATTTTCTTTCAATCTTAAAACCAAATCTGTAAAAATACTCAGGCCGGAAAAATCCAGTTGTTACAAATTTTATATTATCAGATTTAATTCTGCTGAATAATTCATTCATCAGCCCCTCGCTAACACCTTTACGGCGGTAACGGTTTGATACCACAATTTTTTCCATGTGAACAGTATCTTCATCACTCTGATAATAGAAGGCCCCGCCAATAATAAACCCTCTGTCAGAAACAGCCACAAGAAAATTGTGTTCCGGCCTAAAGTTTACATTCAGGTTTGCTTCAATATATAGCTGATGTAGCTTAGAAATCTCTTTTGGATTAATTGGATTTCGTATTGTAAATATATTTCCATCGTCATCCTGCAATTGCACAACAAGATTTGGTTGAGCTGCAATTTCTGATTTTATACTTAAAAGTGCGGCTGTGTCCGATGGCTTTAAATGCGGATAGCCTAAACGGGTTATAAAGTATGTTTCTTTTTCATCTAGCTCAAACTCAAAATGTAAAGAATTAATGAGTTTTAAGGATTCATCTTTTGTTATTCTTCGATGTCTTTGTTTTCTTACCAACTCACGTAAAACATCTTTAAATCTCTGCGGTGAATTATAAAAAACAGTTTCAAGGAAAAACCTAGTCCTTGCGGCGGGATATTTTTCTTCAAGATCAAACAATCGATATGTTTCATATAGTTCGTAAATCATTTCTGCTTGTGCAGATAAAGAAGCGCTTGTGTTGAGACTGAACCAACGATGAAATCTTTTTACAGAAAAATATAGCGGCCTGGGAAGGTAACCATTGTTTTTAATGTTATGTATAAATGAATCAATGCGAGAAATAATATCCGCTTTGTTTTCAAATTCAGAATTTCCAATTTCTCTTTTAAATTTATTAATTAAAGTAGTTCCATTTTCTGTTCCTTCAGCTTCAATTATGCCTGAAAATATTGAATTCCAAACAGATGCTTTTTTAATTGCGGGATATTTTTGTTCTGTTTGATTAACAAAGCTTTCATAAAAGTTCATTATGAAAGCATAGGTTGATTCTGTCTTTCTTCGATTCGAGAATGAGGTAATGATGCATCCGGTTTGATAATCATGCGGTGAAACTATAAGTCCTTCTGGATTAGTGTCCGTAAGCTCCATCTTCATATCAGATAGCTTCCAGAACTTAACATAAGCAGAAGCAGCATTCCATACAAAAAACTTCCACAGGTTACGAAGTTTTTCAAAAGTTGCTTCATCGTTACGTTTGTATTCACGCCTTATAAACCGCTCAACAGATTCATCACCAACAAATTCTTCAGTCCATAAATTATATTCTTCCCAAAGTCCTCCGAGTTTTGCCGCAAGTTTTTCGCCATTAACCTCTGTTCCAGCAATTACCTTCCACTTAATTTCTTCTTCAATCTTTTCAGGCGATTCATTATGATTTAAATGAATTGCGAGATCAAACCCTCCTTGAAATCTTGTTTGTACTGTAACCCGGAAAACTGATCTGTTTTCTGTTTCAGAAAATTTACTAATCCAAACACCCGAGGGAAGAATATTATTTAGTGATATCAAAACATGTCCGGAAAAAAGAAAAATTGCTTCCCGAATAATTTGTTTTTCGCTAATAGCATTTCTTAGGTTTATTTGTAAAGATTCAGAAATTGCCTGATCAAATATCAAAACGTCTTCCCATCTGTATTCCTCGCCTGTTTCTGGATCAATTGCCACCTGTTGATTTTGGCCAAGCCATTCTGTGAATTGATTTCTAATCTCTAAGCGGGATTTTAAGGCTATTGTTCTAAGCTCTTTGGTACTGCCATAGAGTTCAAAATGTAAAAAGAATCTTCTTATTCTTTCATAACTTGATGGATGATTGGCACCGTAACTAACCAAAAGTTCAAAAAGCTTTGGAATGGATGTTTTACTTAAATGAGTTTTTGATGTTACGGAAGACACTACATTATCAATAACCGTTTCAATTTCTATTAAATTCTCATCTCCACGACTTCTGTTATTAATCGAACTAATTATTTCTTTATTAATAAAATTATATTCAATGTTAGAATAGAGTTCTAATAATTTTCTAAAATTATCTTTTTTCAGGGATTGAAAAGCTGCTAAAAACATTTTTCTTTTTATTTCTAATTCTTTAATCAGCTTTGGTCTAAAACTGATTTCAACTGTAAGCTTATAATGTGTCGATTTAACATCTTTAAGGATTTCGGAAAAATATTTTATTGAATTTTCATTATCATCAATTAGAGCAGACTGAATCATAACTGCTGCATAATGCAAACCCAAAATGGATATTTCTTTTGCATTTATCATTTCAACAAAATTATTTCTAGTTTGATCATCAGTTTCTATAACTGCAATCGGATCAATAAATTCAATGTCTTTTTCGGCTTCTGTTCGTCTATACCATCTGAATATCCCTTTCCCAGTAAAGCCAACAAGGTCAACATTACCTAACCAATAAAAGGGATTTGTTAAAATATCCTGTAAATCAATTTGCTTTGAGTTGATGCGGTACGAATAACTTCCTATCTGAAAAATATTTTCATCTTCATTAATGCTTTTAATTATTAAAGAAGATTTTAGTTTGGGAATTGACAAAACATTATCTTTCAAAAAAACATCTCGGCTCAATGCACCCTTTTCCCGTAAGAACCAATTTGGTATTTTAATCTCACACTTACCGAGCGCTAGAGACAGATGATCTTTCTGATACATTGAATCAATAATTGATTCAAAATTATTTTCAATTACTCTGCGTTTGTATGTTCCCTTGGGCGTCAATTCATTATGTTCATCGCTAAAAGGCCTATCAATTATTTTAAAATCAAGTATACGCTCAAATGGAGCAAGAAAATTATTAACACCCACGATTACAGTAGAAAAATACTCCTGCCTCTGATTATCATCCATTGATATTAAGGGTGATTTTTCAGATTCCGTGTCCGGAAAAATCAAAACCGTATTAAAAGGCCTATGATCTCCCACCAGAAAAACCTGCTTTACAAATTCAAAATCCCGAAAAAGATTTTCAATTTTTTGCGGTGCAATCGTTTCTCCCTTTACATTTTTATATATCTCTTTTTTACGATCAATAATTTCAATAAATCCATCTTTATCCATGCGCATAACATCGCCTGTAGCAAGCCAACCATCACTATCAAACGTCTCTTCGAATTTCTGATCATAGTAGTTTACCATTACATAATTTCCCCGGATTAGAATTTCGCCATCGTTTCCAAGTTTAATTTCTATTCCCGGTAACGCTTTACCAAGCGAATTTTCACGGTACTGAAATGGCGGTGTCATCGTAATACCTCCTGTTGCCTCTGTCATACCAAAACCGCTCATTAGTTCAATACCATACTTCTGGAAAAACCTAAATACATCCGGAGGAAGAAAGCCCGCGGCAGAAAGTCCCCACTTAAGATTGCCTCCAGTTACATCTACTACTGAATTAACAATTTTGTCATCATCATCAACTTCAACATCAACACGTGCAGTTATGTATTCATAAAGCTGTAACCATTTTTTAGGGATAGAGATGAAGATGCTCGGTTTCACTAGCTGCATATTATTAATCATTGTTTCAACGGATGGATTTTCCATAAAACAATATTCAGCCCCCCAGAAAATCGCACCTGTCATTTCAAGCCATCGGCCAAAGGTATGATACAGCGGGAGGAAGGCAAGATAGCGGTCTGCATCACTTATACCCGGGATTGCCATAGCCCGGCAGAATCTTTTATAAACAATGTTAGTATGTGAAAACATTATTCCCTTTGGCTCGCCTGTAGTTCCTGAAGTATACATTAAAGTTGCTAGAGAATCGGGTTTTATTTTAACATCAAGTTTTAATTCCTGTCCGGTTGATAACGCTTTAAACTCTTCGAAACTAATTACCCAATCTTCTGCAGCGTTTCCTTTTATTAATACAACTGTTTTAAGATGGGGTGTTTCTTTTTTTATAGATCTGATTTTTGCCAGCTGTTTTTCATCATCAGCAAAAAGTACCGGGGCTTTTGTTTGGTTTAATATATAAGAGATATGCTCTGAAACTGAATTTGCTGGTATCATTGCATTAACAATTCCTGAAGTTAAACATGCAATATCAAGCATAACCATTTCTATACTATTCTCTAAGAGAAATGCAATAATTTTATTTTCACTTTCAATTTCAAAAAGCAGATGATTAATTGATGAGCGATAAGCGGAAACAATATCGGCTGTTTTTTGCCAGCTAAAATCAATTGTTTTATCATCTTTAATAATTCTGAAAAGATTTTTCTTTCTATATTGATTTACCCGCTGATTAAACAAAACATCAAATGTATAACTACTATTAACAATTAGAGCGTGAATCAAATCATCCCATCTTCGTTCATCATAAATTTTTTGCAGGAATGATGAATTACGAAATAAATTTAGATAATTGTGAATGATTGAAATTATTTTAACATCATTCTGGTTTGTAAATGAAACAAGCTCTTGCCCAAGCGAATAGAATAAATCCTTATCCATATTTTCCATAAATGGATTTGCAAGCTCACTACTGAATAAACCATTAAATATATTCTGCCAACTTTCGGTTTTCACTTCCGAAGTGAAGTGTTTATCACTCACCAATCGACTTAATTCAATTCTAAGATTTATTAAAAGATCATCGATCTCACGTTGCTCTAAAGAAGCTTTACCTGCAAGTAGTTTGTCATTTAATTCAGTTAATGATGAGTTGGATTGCGTCTTCATATTTTTCTTTTGGTTAAGAGAATGAAAAATTGTTTTTAGGAATATAATAATTTATTGGGCAGATTTGCAGAGTTATACCCCAATATAATTATGTTACATTGATTAAACTGTATTTGGGCAAAGAAATATTTGCTAACTAAAAAGGCGAGCTAAATAACTCGCCTTGATTAATTAATGTTTTTGTTGTTGCGTCTATGGATTTGGAATTTTAAGTTTTTGTCCAACTTTAATCATATCAGGATTTGTAAGTTGATCTTTATTTGCATTAAATATATTCATGTATTTGTTAGCATCTTTAAAATAATGCTTGGAAATTTTGCTCAGATTTTCGCCGCTTTCAACAGTATGAATGTGGTAAAAATCTGTATTTAATACTTTAAGATCTGCACTTACTTCTGATTGTCCTTCGCCACCAACTTCTTTTATTTTATCCCAAATTTTATTTTTTTCATAAGCTGTATTGGTGGTCCCAGCCAGCTTCAATTTACCGGCTTCTTCACTAACATTCATGCTTTGCACTTTAAGCTCCTGGGCCAAAGCCAAAACCGGGCTATATTTAACTTGTAACGACATATTATTGCTCCTTTTTAATAATTAAAATTTACATTACAGGGAATGCAAGCTTAAGATTAACCTTGTATTGCTTAATCTTTCCATCTTCAACACTTGCCATGTGTTTTGTTACTTCCAAACCAGTAATCCCTTTTACAGATTTTGATGCTTTAACAAGTGCTTGATTTATAGCATCATCAAAACTTTTTGATGAGATACCGATAATCTCAATTACTTTAACCGCACCATCATTAATATGACTCATAAAGACTCCTTTGATAAATGAAATAGTTCATAATTTTTAAACAATATAAGAAATTATTTATAAAATGTTTACTTAAGTTGCTTTTCAATCTCAAAAACAGGTTTTATATCTACAGGAAGAGTCTCAAGTTCTTTTCTCAGCAAATCAATTGATGTAGAATTGACAGCATATTTTGTCATTATATTTTTTGCTCCGTTATAATTTCCTTCAGCTTGAATTGTTAAAATAACGGTTGCAAGTTCTTTAAGTGCGGGATAAATTTTTTCAAAATTTACGTGAACTTTTTTTGAGCTTTCATCAAAAATAAAGCCGCCTTTTTCTAATAGATAATTATAGATTATCGCATTGCCGCCGCCGTGTGCTTCACCAATACCAAATCGCATACTGCGAAAAGCTCCTGCAAGAAATGTTACCCAAATATCTTTTTCCATTTCTTTTGGATAAACACCTTTTTCAATCATAAAAATGTTGTTGTATAAACCGAGAATATCTGCTTTGCATTCTTCCATTGTGGAATATGTTTCTTTCAATTCTTTTTTTACTTCAGTGTCTTTTCCGTTTACTTTAATAAATCCAGGACCAACACCGTGAGACATTTCGTGCATTAATGTATGATTAAAGAATGCATCAAACGTAATGTATTTTAATTGATCTGATTCAAGTACAATTTCTGCAATCGGTTTTAATAACTTTTCAAACTTTGCTTCGTGAACATTTTTTAACATTACTTTCTTGGAACCTTTTGCCTGTCTTACTCTTTCATCATTTGGAAGATTAAACGCAAGTGTTTGAACTCCGGCTTTTGTATCGCCCGCAGTAAACACTTCGTTTGCAACAACAATTGGCGATTCCGAACCGCGTGTATAGTTTTTATGCTTATCATCAAGCGGAAGATTTTTTTCAATATCATTCAAATATTTTGCAAATACTTCTAGCTTTTTGCTTTCAACCGGATCTTTTATTGTAACAAAACTTTCAAATGATGCTTTGTAGTTGAACAGTCCATCTTCATAAACCTCATAAGGTCCAATTACAACTTCTATGTTGTGATCCTTTAAATCCATCCAATCCATATCGCTTTGGTAATAATCATTACTTAAAAATGCTTCAGCGCGAGAAAGCAAATATTTCTTCAAAGAAGGATTATCAGAAAATTCAGCCGCTTCTTTTAACAGATTGGATGCCGTGGTCAATTTGTCTTTATAAAATTCGCTGTAAGGAATTGCTAAAAGCGTTCCGTTTTCTCTTCTGATAACTGTAAACTCACTCGTAAAACTTTTCTCAAGTTTCGGATTATCTTTTACAAATTTTTCAAATTCTTCTTTTGTCATATCTTCGGGGTAAAAATTTGCACCGAGAGGTTTCTTATCTGTACCAATAAACGGAACATCGTCTTCAAGCCTATCAAATGGTCCGAACATAATATTGAAGAGTTCTAATTGAGTTTTTAGTCCAGGTTCAAGTTCAAGCGTAGATTTGTTGCTGATTTTTGAAAGCAACTCTGATTTTATTTGATTGTTTTTTGAGTAAACCTGTTCCAAAAATATTTCATCAATTATTTTTGAAGCGCGATAAAGTTTTTCAAGAACAACTTTTTCTCTGTCTCTTAAAAGCGTTTCGTCATATTTAATTTCAACGGGAACAAATTTGGCTATCTTCTCTTTTAGCATTGTAACTTCCTCTGATTCTTTTGTGTGATTATCATTTTGTTTTTCTGTGCAGCTTAATACAATTACTGCAATAAAAAATAATGCTATTAAATTTTTCATATTAAAACCTTTGTTTTATTTAAAAGTCAATTTGATTTGTAAAAGAAATATAAATAATCGAAGTCAAATCTATTATGTTATTTCCAAGTTCTTATATTTAATCATATTCAACCATTCATCAAATATATTTTTTCATCCAGGTTATTTCTCTTTAAGTTTACTCTGCAAAATTCTAATTACACTAAAAGGTGGAGCAATGTCCAAACAAAAATTATTTCTTTTTTATACTATCGCAGTATTAACACTTGTTACTTCAATTTTCCCGCAATCTCCAAAACGAAGCGATGTTCCTGATAAATACAAATGGAACCTCTCCGATATGTATCCAGCTTTAGCAGATTGGAAAGCTGATATTAAAAAAGTTGATTCAGAAATAAATCAATTTGCTTCTTACAAAGGAAAACTTAGTGAAAGTTCTCAGAACTTACTGAATGCTCTCAATTCTTATTTCGGAATGTCTAAAAACTTTTTACAAAGCCGGAACTTATGCAGGAAATTTAAGCAACGAAGATGTTAGAATTTCCGAAAATCAGGCTTTACAGCAACAACTATCAAGTGTTGGAACAAAGTTTGGAGAAACAGCTTCATTCTTTGAACCTGAAATTCTTACGATCCCAAAAGAAAAGATTGAAAAGTTTTTTAAAGAAAAACCGGAACTAAAAACATATTCAATGTATATAGATAACATTCAGCGATTGCGCCCGCATACATTATCCGAACCTGAAGAAAAAATGCTTGCAAGCTTTGGTTTGATTGCGGGAAACCAAAACACTGTTTACTCAATCTTTGCTGATGGTGAAAAACCAAACCCTAAGATCACTCTTTCTGATGGAGAAGAGGTTGAGCTAAGCCCGGCTACATTCACTGGAGTTAGAACCGTGGAGAATCGTGAAGATAGAGGCAAAATTTTTGAAACTTTTTTTGACAGCTACGGTAATTTCAAAAATACACTCGGCGCAAACCTTGTTGGTAAAGTAAAAAAGGATTGGGTTTTTGCTAAGAATAGAAATTATAAATCTTCGCTGGAGTCATCATTAAATGGAGATAATCTTCCACCAACAGTTTACACCACATTAATTGAACAGGTAAATAAAAGTCTTCCAACACTCCATCGTTTTTTAGATTTAAAGAAACGTATGCTTGGTGTAGATCAATTACATTATTATGATCTATATACCCCGCTTGTTAAAAAAGTCGATTTAAAATTTACTGTTGAACAGGGACAACAGGCAATTCTTGATGCATTAAAACCAATGGGTTCTGAATATTTATCAACCGTAAAAAAGTCTTTTGATAACCGATGGATTGATTTTATTCCAACAGAGGGAAAAAGAAGTGGTGCTTATTCATCTGGCGGAGCATACGATATTCACCCTTATATTTTAATGAACTGGAATGATGATTACGAATCAGTTTCTACCCTTGCACACGAACTTGGACACACAATGCACAGCTTTTATTCAAATACTAATCAGCCTTTTCCAAAAGCAGATTACGCAACCTTTGTGGCTGAGATTGCATCAACAATAAATGAAACATTACTTAATAATTACATGGTTGCAAACGCAAAAAGCAGGGAAGAAAAACTTTTCTTACTAGGAAGTTACCTTGATTTATTAAGAACAACCATTTTCCGCCAGACATCTTTTGCGGAGTTTGAACTTGAAATACACAAACGTATAGAAGAAGGACAACCATTAACCGGTGATGATCTCTGCAGTATTTATTATGACATCGCAAAAAAATATTATGGGCACGATGCCGGGCATTGTATTGTTGATCCATATATTCAATATGAGTGGTCTTATATTCCTCATTTTATAGGATATTCTTATTACGTATTTCAGTATTCAACATCATTAATCTATGCTACCGCTTTTGCAGAGAAAATTGCAAGTGAAGGAAATCAAGCAGTTGATAATTTCTATAAAATACTAAAAGGCGGCGGTTCTAAATATGCAGTTGAATTAATTAAAGATGCAGGTATTGATCCATTATCATCTGAACCGTTTGAACTGACTATGAAGAAGATGAACAAAGTTATGGATCAGATGGAAGAGATATTGAATAAGTAATCTATTTTGCCTCTCTCAAAAGGGAGGGGCTTTTTCTTTCTTTCCTCTCAAAACATACTTTAATAAAATTATTAATATCAAATAATTTGTTTTTTGCTTTTTATCTTTTCTCTTAATGGAATTATCCGTAAACTAAAATTGTTATCATTACGTTACCCAAAGATGTTCGTAAATATATTATTTATTCTCTGAAGGAAATAATTATGAAATTATTATTTGTACTAGTTTTAACAGTTATGGCTACTTATATCTTGAATGCGCAAGAGCAGCGAAAAGTGCTTGTAGAGGTTTTTACAAATTCACATTGCTCTTTATGTCCAAATGCCCATAACACTATAGATAATTTTTTAAACACAAGTCCAAATGCGGATAAAATAAATTACATTTATTATCATATGGTTTATCCTTATTCAGATGATCCTCTTTATATTCAAAATTCTATTGATTCTGATGCAAGGCATACTTTTTATAATCCGATTGCTGCTACACCACGCGGTTTTTTTGATGGACTTATTCAAGGTTCAACTTCCGGATGGACAAATACATTAAACAACCTTACACAAACTCAAAGCCCTTTAACTATATCATTAAGCGGAACAAAATCTTTAACCCAATTTGATATTAATGCCTCAATAACGCGTTCTGGAAATATCTCTGAAAATGATCTTGTAATCAATTTTGTTGTTGTGGAAGATGTTTTTTACGACGGCAGAAATACTATTTCAAATCATAAACATGTTATGCGTAAAATGCTCCCTTCCTCAAACGGACAAGCATTTTCAATAAACCTAAATGAAACTAAGAATATCCAGCAGATTATTAATATTAATCCTATTTGGGATGCTGATAGTTTAAGCGTTGTTGTTTTTATTCAAAGCACATCTACTAAAACTGTTTATCAATCAGAGACTATTAACTACAATGATTTGAGTATAACATCTGTTGAAAACGAAACTGTTTTCCCAAAAGAGTTTATGCTTCTGCAAAATTATCCAAATCCTTTTAATCCGGAAACAATTATTAAATTCCAAATAACAGAACCCGGGTTTACAACTTTAAAAGTTTTTAATGTTTTAGGTAATGAGGTTGCATCACTTATTAATGATAATCTTTCAGCAGGAAGTTATGAGGTAGATTTTAAAGCTTCCAAATTATCAAGCGGAACATATTTCTACACACTAAGTGCCGGAAATAATAGACAAACAAAGAAGATGATACTTTTAAAATAATTTTTGTAAGTACTAAGTGTAGTCCACTAACTAAAATGGACTACGCTTCGAATTTAAAATGACCAGTTGACTATTGGGAAGAACGGAAATGTGCCGCCCTGATTAATAATATTTATCAATCCGATTTGAATTCCGTTCATACTTCCTGCGTAATTAATAAATCCAAGCTGCAACCCGCTTACTTTTCCTTTATGATAATTAACAAATCCATATTGGAAGCCTTCAAATTTACTGTCTGTAACATTTACAAACCCGCCCTGAAGACCAAGAAAACCATTATCAACCATATTCACAAATCCCCATTGCGCACCAACCTGTTTGCCGGTTGTTGAGTTTACAAATCCCCAATCAATTCCGCTTACATTTACATTCTTTCCATAAATTATGTTTAATCTTAATCCCGTTATGGATGTGTTTTCAGGGAATATCTGAACTGGATTAAACAACGCAAGCTGAATTGGTTTTTCCTGTGCCACTGCCGGCTTATTAAAGATTCCTGTAAACACAAGAGCTAAAAATGCAACTACAAATATTTTTTTCATTTTGATCTCCGTTTAATAGTTTAAGTACATATATAAATTAACAATTTCTGATAATAATTAAGTGTCAATCTTTAGGCAATTTAAATCTTACCCTTAAAACTTCATCTTCAAAACCTGTAGAGATTATTTGAAACTTTCCTATTTCTTTTGTTGATGAAACGTGAACTCCGCTGCAGGGGCAGGCATCATAATCACCGATTTTAATTATGCGGATCGTATCACCTGCATCATTGGGTAGTTGCGATAAGTTTAAAATTATTTATTGCTTCATCACGATGTAGAAATTCTTCTGTTACTTTTAAATCCTGCTGAATAACTTCATTTACTTTTTTGTTTATTACTTCAACTTCTTCTTCGGTAAGATTTCTATCAAAATGATAATCGCATTTAGATTTCTTCTTTTCAATATGATTTGAAAATGATCTTCCCTTGTTAAACATTCTAACCATTGTCTGATTTAAAATGTGTTCAGCCGAATGCATTTCGGGATTGTAATCTTTATTTACTTTAACTTCGTTCATACATTACCATTTATTGTAGTGAATTTTATCCTGTTTAAATCTTTCTTCGGCTGTTCACAGTCTCATCAGGATAGCCGAGTGAAATTAACGAAACAGGAACAATATTTTCCGGCAACTTAAATTGTGATTTAATATTTTTATATACATCATCTATTCCGTGTATTGCAATCCAGCAGGAACCAATTCCCAATCCGTGCGCAGAAAGTAAAATATTTTGTATTGCCGCTGAACAGTTTTGCAAAAGCCAGCTTTCGTTTTTTTCGATTTCCGAATCTCCGCAAACAATAATAGCCGCAGCAGATTGTTTCAGCATTTCTGCATACGGAATTGATTTTACTGTTTCTGTCAAGATTTCTTTCTGATCAATTACAATAAATTGCCAGGCTTGTAAGTTCATTGCGCTTGGTGCATACATAGCAGCTTTTAAAATGCTATTTAGATCATCTTTACTGATACTTTGATCTTTATATTTTCTAACGCTTCTTCTGTTTAATAATGCTTCCTGAACTTCCATTTAGACTCTCCTTAAATATTTTTAATCTTCCCAGGTTAATGTAAGTGATTCTCCTTGAAAGGATTAATCCATTCATGAAGAGGTACAAAGTTTAAATACATAATTCTACATTCTAAATATAGCAAGACTTCTTTTTGTCTTCGTAATTCCCGCTTATTTTTTTATTATGGAGCATAAATTAAAAAGGATTGATGATGAACATTTTAATACGATTTAAAGAAATTATAAAGAAAAAAACAAAACTATATTATTTCTTAGCTGGAATGATAACTGTTACTGGTCTTCTATACATTTCCACAAATATTTTTTTTACACATAACAATTACCCTGCACTTGATGAAAACACTGATGGGAAGTTTCCACAGAATTATAGAATTATTTCACCTAAGATTCCAGACAACACTGAAGATTTTTGGTGAAGTAGTCCCGATAGAAAATTTTGAAGTTTATGAACGAGTTGACCGTGAGATATTAGTAAACACTTACTGGCATTCAGCAACAATTTTAGCAATCAAGAGAGCGAACAGATGGTTTCCGGTAATCGAACCAATTTTAAAAGAAAACAATATTCCCGATGATTTTAAATATCTTGCTGTTGTAGAAAGCAATTTAGAAAATGTTGTTTCTCCAGCTGGTGCTACCGGTTATTGGCAGTTTATCAAATCAGCATCAAAGCAATATGGCTTAGAAGTTAATGATGAAATTGACGAAAGATATAATGTTGAAAAATCAACAGTTGCAGCTTGTAAGTATCTTAAAACTGCATACGAGATGTTCGGCAACTGGACAATGTCCGCCTCTTCTTACAATGCAGGGATAAGTGGGATTGATAAATGGAGTGGTTTACAAAAAACTGCAAACTACTGGAATCTTGTCCTCGGTTCAGAAACCTCACGTTATGTTTCAAGAATTATAGCTGTTAAATTAATTATGGAAAATCCAGCCGCTTATGGTTACGATTTGAAAAACGAAGATCTATATCCTCCACTCCGGTATAATGAAGTTGATCTGAACACTTCCGTAGCAAACTTTGCGGATTATGCCGCAACACTTGGAATTAATTATAAAACACTTAAACTTTATAATCCATGGTTAAGGGATACATCGCTTAAAAATAAAAGTGGTGTTGTGTATAAAATTAAAGTCCCTGAAACACGAAGCATTAATATTATTCGAGGAATAATTTTAAGTAGCGATTGTGATTTATATAAATTCATAGTAATATGCTGCTATTTTACTCAAAAATTGCATTGTCACTTCCCGTATTTTTTTTGTACTATAGTTTTAACAATCCGAAAACAATTTTAAGACGATAAATGAATAAATTGTATTTTAATAAGAAATTTTATACACTCATTATTCTTTTGCTATTCAATGCAATAGTTTTTTCTCAGTGGCAAAAAACAAATGGAATTGCGGGAGGATACTTTAATCACATTGCTGGCAATACCTCAAATCTTTTATCAGTAACTAATTACGGTACCACATTTGAGTATTCCAATGGGCAATGGAACTATCGTAGTTCACTAAATTACATTGATGAACTTTACCAAGTTCAGGACAAATGGATTGGAATATCATCAAATAATATTTATCTCTCACAAAACGATGGGTTAAGCTGGGATGAAATTACTCCCATTGATAACTCATCCTTTTTTATAAAAGCAAAGGTTATAGATAATTCAATTTATGTTCTAACTACAGATTCTCTTTTTTCAACTTCAGATTTTGGGCTTACATGGGATAGCCGAACATTCGGAGATTCAATTACTTCTGGAAATGAAACCGGGGTTTTGTTTTTACAAAATGCCTTTTATGTTAAGGATAACATAATTCTAGCTTCCGGGTTTACATCATTTTTATCCAGTTTCAGCGTCGTTGCATATTCTTCAGATTTTGGAGAAACCTGGCAAGCAGCATCATTTTCTAACGGAGTACAAAATATTGTAGTTAGCGATATCATTAGCGATGGGAACTACTTCTACCTGGCCAATGAATCGGGGTTTTATAAATCTGAAGATGGCTTAAACTGGATTGAAATGAATGACGGTTTAACAATATCCAGCGGATCATTCACGTCAAATAAATTTACTCAATATAATAATGGCTTGATTGCAATTTTAAGTTCTGCAATATCTGGATTGTACACTTATGACGGCAATACATGGACTTTGCTTTACGATGAAACCTATCTGACAGATTTTGCAGTTAATAATGATGAAATAATTTTTTGTGCACAAGGCAAGGTATTTAAATATCAGCCTGGCAATAACATCTTATTAAGTGATAATATAATTGCATCAACATCAAAACCTCTCGCTTCATCAAATGGAAATGTATTTAGTATTTACAATTCAAAACTCTATAGAACAACCGATGAAGGTGAAAACTGGGAGGTAATTAAAGATACTTCCAGTTCAGTTCTTGTGATAAACGGCGATACATTATTCGCAGTTTCTTCAAACGGAATTATTCGCTCTGATGATAGCGGGATAAATTGGATAACTTTAAATTCTGGAATTCCCTCTGCTTATGTTCCAAAACTTAATACAGTTGGATTAGCAAACGGAAAAGTCTATGCTGGGTTTAATGGAACTAGAGCACGAATGCATTTACCACCTGTTTGGGAACAAGGCGGTGTTTACGTTTCAACTAATAATGGGGTAAACTGGAACAGTTTAAATAATGGCTTGCCGCAAGAAGGTGGAGTTCCGGCTCCTATTTACCAGATCTTTGCAGATGGCAGCGTGATAATAATTAATACGATTGCAGGCAGATTCTCTTTAGTAAATAATACCTGGATAAATATTGGCGCTGGATTTCCGGCCAACACATTTGTGTCTGGACTGAAAATATTTAATAATGACGTGATCTTTTTTACTAACAATGGATTGTTTATTTCTCACGATAAAGGAATAACAAAAGAAGATTTTAATAATGGCTTACCCGGCTTAACAAATTATTTAGCTATCCTTTTTTCATACCAGAATGAGCTTTATGTTTGTTCAACAGATAGCAATGCTGTCTACAAATTTGAAAACGATCAATGGAACCCTGTTGATTTAAACTTGCCACAAAATATTCGATTTACATCTGCTCAATCTGTAGATGATATTATATATGCAGGCACGTATGATAACGGAATATGGAAGTACGATCCAAATCCGACAAATGTTGATAAAGAAATATTTCCAAAAAAGATTAGTTTATCCCAAAACTATCCAAATCCTTTTAACCCAAGTACGGTTATTAAATTTAATCTTTCAGAAAAAAGCTATATAAAACTGATTGTATATGATATTCTTGGAAAAGAAATTGCAACACTAGTTAATGAAGAAAAACCTGCCGGGCTTTATGAAGTAACATTTAATGCATCACCTTTATCAAGTGGAGTTTACTTCTATAAATTACAATCAGGCTTATTTACTGAAACTAAAAAGATGTTGTTGGTAAAGTAAAACTGAGTTCCTTTTTTCCAGGAACACGATTTGACGACGTGTTTTATTAAAAGTGTTAGTTACCGGAAAGCTTTGTAACAACGCCGCTGTTGCTGTTTATCCAGATCACAAGTGATTTATTACTTGTGTAAAAATTTACGATCCAATCAGCAGAATTATTAACTGTTAATGTTGTATCAATAGATTTACTGGGCAGCAGAAACATATCGATCTTAACGCCGTTATTCTGTGCAAGAAAAACATTTCCTCCATGCACAAGTGCTGTGTCTATTGTTGCAGGACTGTCTTTGTAACTTGCATTTGGATCAATTGCAAGTGTCGCTAACCTGTTAAAAACTTTACCAAGAATATTGCCGGCTGTGGTGTCTTTTATAAATGAAAGCATCGTTGTAAAATTTATCGGAGATTTAACCGGCCCGGCCGCAAACACAGGTACGTAAAACTCGTTGCGCTGTAACTGGTTTGATTGTACAACATATACGAAAGCATTATCTGTTTGTAACAGATCAATGTTGCCAAATAGATCAACATTCCAGCCGTATATTGCCGAAAGCTTAGCATCAGTTGCAAAATCTAATCGTGCTTTTTGAAGAATATCATTAACATATTCTTTAGCGGTGATTTTACCTGTTTGGTTAATTGGGTCTGTTGCTTCTTCGCATCCAGCAAAATAAAATGTTGAGGTTACTAACAGTACTAAAAATATTTTTTTCATTTTAACACCTGTTTGTTAAGCAGTGGCAGGACTGGAGCCCTGCACTACAATTAGAATATTAAAAAATCATTTTATAATAACGTTCTATTTGTTCGCGCAATTCTTCAAGATGTACACTGCGAGATACACGAATCGTTTCTTTGCCTTCAAAATAAACAAGTATGGTTGGAACAGAAAACACTGAAAGTTGTCCTGATATTTCTTTTGCTTCATTAAGATCAACATAGCAAATATTCATTTCTGGAAAGTCATTGCCAATCATTTCGATTACTTTGGGCTTTAATACTTTGCAAACATTGCATTCTGGTGTGCTTAAGTAAAAACAAACCGCTTGGTGTTTTAAAATATGTGATTGAAACTCAGAAAATCTTTTTATTGAAAGTGTTTCCATTTATAAAGTTTTACTTAGTACATATAAAAAAGAGGACGACTAAATTGCCAATCCTCTTAAAAAGTAGTTTTCTATTAATTCATTAACTAATACATTGTTAATTGATTATTATACATTAATGATGATGTCCGCCAGCGCCATGAACGTGTCCATGTGAAAGTTCCTCAACTGTTGCATCTCTAACATTAAGCAGTTCGATATCAAAGTTTAAATTTTTTCCTGCTAGAGGATGATTAAAATCAACTGTTATTTCTTCACCATCAACATTAGAAATTGTAAAGGGCATTTGCACTCCATCGGGATTGCTTGCCATATATTCCATCCCAACTTCTAAAACAAAATCCTCCGGAAAGTTTTCTTTTCCTACAACCTGAATGGCATCATCATTATAGTTTCCGTAGCCATCTTTTGCTTCTAATTTCAGGTTCTTCTTCGATCCGATCAGCATTCCATTTACAGCTTCTTCCAGCTTTGGCAAAACCATATTTTTACCGGAAATGTAAGAAAATGGTCCTCCGTTTTCAGTGGAATCAAGTACATTTCCATGATCATCAGTCAACGTAAAATTCATCGTAACAACTTTGTTTTGTTCAATTGCCATGCTTAATCCTTATTAATATTTAATGATGTGAAAATTTAACCAATCCATAAAAGAAATTAAAATTGATCGGGTGATTATGTGCATTTTTTTGATGTGATGTAATTTAAAGCACTACCATTTGAATAAATGTTCATACAACTGAGAAATATTTCTGGCTAAATTATTAATGCTTGGGGTTATTCTTAAAAAACTCCCAAATCAAATCTGTTGCTGATACATTTTTAACCGGATTATCTGCAAATCTTCTAATTTTTTCACCACCTGGCCAGGAATGTCCTCCGCCAAACATTTTGTACAAAATTATCTCGGTTCCGTTGTTATTTTTGTAATAAGTTTTTTCAAATGCAGAATTTTCAGATTTATTCATTAGAAAACAGCTGTACTTATTTACCCACATATTAACAGTGGTTTCAACCGAAAGTTTTTCAACATCAACTAATGATTTTTCTCCAACTCCGCCATTGTATGGAATATGTTCATCATCAGCACTGTTAAAAATCATTAAGGATACTTCGCTATTATTATTACACAAAGTTGTATCAAACATACATCCTGCAACAGGTGCGACAGCTGCAAATTGATAAGAAAGTTCACACGCTAGTAAATAGCACATCATTCCGCCGTTAGAATGACCTGTTGCATAAACCCTTTTTTCATCAATATTATATTTAAATTTTATTTCTTTTAATACTGCCGAAATAAAATCAACATCGTTAATCTCCTTTTTATCTGCATAGCCACAGCAATTCCAGGTATTCCAAGTCAGAAGTTTTTTATCAAACGAGCCCGTTCCGTAAGGATAAACAACAATAAATCCTTCTTCATCTGACTTTTTAGAAAATTTTGTTTGTTCAGCAATTAAATCAGGATTTCCTAAACCACCATGGAACACTAAAACCAGAGGATATTGTTTTTGATAATTAAATCCCATAGGGAGATGAGTTTTATAAAATCTATCGCGTCCATAAATCATTAATGTATCTTCAATATCCTGTGCATTAATTGAGATAAAATGTACTGCGAATAATATTAGTGTGTAATAAACCAATTTCAAGATTGTTACTCCTAAAGAATTAATCCTTTTAACTTATTTAATCTTTCAAAAGCTGTGCAAGAAAAAATTGGATTTAAAAGTAAAAATCCCTTTTATTACAAGGGAATAATTACATAAAAGCTGTTAAAGTTTCTCATTAGTACACCCGAGGGGACTCGAACCCCTGACCAATAGATTAAGAGTCTACTGCTCTACCAACTGAGCTACGGATGCGTGGTAAAAATAAATAAAAGCCGTAGTTTCTCAAAGTTTGGTGTTAGAATAGTTTAATATTTAATAGCTTTAAAATAAAAAGACCGCAATTACTGCGGTCGATAAAATAGATTGACTAAAATTTATAAGATCAATTAAATAATTGATTGATTTCTTTCTTTTCTTCTTTAATTGCTAATTTCCATAGTGTATAACAAAATATTACTATCGCGATAAAAACAACTGACAATATTATGATCTCCATACGTTTTCCTTTTTATATTTCACTTAAACAAAAAGGACTCTTGTTAAGTAGCAAAACTTTCTAATGCTTCTTCCCGGTTGCGATATAGATTAAGAACGCCATACAAACCTGTTATTTTAAATAAATAAAGTGCAGATGGTTGTGGAATCACATATTTGATTTCTCCACTGCGCTCCGCCATTTTTTTAAGAATTACGACCAATGCACCGAGAAAAGTAGAATCTATATATTCGCAGCTGCTAAGATCGATTATTATTTTTTCATTATTTCTTAAAATTGCATAAACAAGTCTATCTTTAAATTCCTGCGCCTCTTTAAAGGTAGCTCTTGAAAAATTAACTTTTTCAATAAGAACATCTCCGACCATCTCTTTGGTAAAGTCTTCAAAATCCATCTTTATTCCTTTATATTCAGCTGGAATTCCGTGCATCATTTTCTTATCCAATATATAGTTTGTAATACATTTTCCGTAGCATAACAAATACACTGCCAACATCATTTTCGTTTGAAATCAAGCAATAATTAGGTAATTGATTCCTCTATGGTTGGTTTATTGTATAAAATTAGCCATTACAGGCTGATCCGTAATGAAGCAAAAGGGGATCCCTGCCACATTTTGAGCAGGGAATTCATATCATTTTAAAGCGACTAATTGATCGGGGCTTAATGGGTCCGGAACCTTGTTTTTAACTGGTTTTATTGATTTGAGATAATTAAAAATTGCACTTAGATCTTCGTCCGAAAGTTTTCCAACATTTTCCCAAGGCATAGGTGGCAAGATAAGTCTTCCTGCGCCAAGGTGTTTTCCTGTTCTCATTGCATTTACAAACATTTCTAATTGCCAAGTTCCTAATCCAGTTTCATTATCTGGAGTTAGATTAGCTGCAAAAGAGGCCCCCCAAGGGCCAACGGCTCCCGTTATATCTTGTGTAAACAAAACCCATTTACCCGGTTGTACCAAATTCATATCAACTTGTGGCAAGGGATTTTCTGCAGGATATCCTGCTAAAAACCTTGTTGTATCTGGTTGTGGACCTTGAGGGCCAAATACTTTTGGGGTATGACAATCAGTACATCCGCCAACTGCAACTAAAAACTTACCGCGTTCAACTAATTTTTCATGCGTCATTTCTGTTTTTTGCTGTTCCTGTACGCATCCTACCGATAAAAAGAGTAAAATTGTTAATGTTGGAATCAAAGAATACTTAAAAAACACACTTTTATTCATATAGCCTCCTAATGAATGTTAATAAATTATTGGTGTACTTTTTGTAAAAAGCACATAGCAAAATTCACATTATTGTTTGTTGATTTAAAATAATTTTGTATGTGCGGTTATTTTTAAGTGATGAATGTTGCGAATTGACAATTAACTGGATTAATACAAAACATAAGGTCTATTTATGAAAAAATTCTTAATCTTTGTTGTTTTAGTTGTGGCGGGATATTTTGCCTATGATACTTTTTTTAAAGAAAAGGATTTGGTTGAAATAAAAGCATCATATAGTAAATCTAGAGAAGCCGTAAGTATCGATGCTCCAAGTATTCAACCCAGAGATTTTGCAAACTACCAGGGAACTGTAAAAAATATTTCAGATGAAACTTTAAGCAACATTGTAATTACATATTTAATTGACGCTAAACCTTCAACGGCAACAATTGAAAAGCTTGAGCCTGGTGAAGAAAAGAATTTTACAACCGCAGTCGTAATGTTAAGCAACATGGATCCGGGACATTATTTAAAAGATGTTACTTATGATGGTAAATAATTTTCTCGACATTTAATTTTTTATTGTTGTGAAATTTAATCTGATCTTTGAGCTGAAGAAATGATTATTGATAGTTAAATGTGTTGATTTTATAAATCTGTAATATGTTATTACAACTTTAAAATATTTTGTTCGATTTAACCAAAAATAATTTTAAAATATTTTCATGTTCCTTCCTTTTATAGATTAATATTTTTAGTTTAACCCCACAAGTTTTTAACATCATTTAAAAAAGTTTTCGTGTACTTATGGATATGAAAAAGAAAAGATCCAAAAAGAACCCACAAGAAAATCCAAATCAATTAAACTTCGAATTTTTTAAAAAAGAAACATCTATTGATGTCCATATTCCCAAATCAGCCACAACAGTTTTTAATACTCATTTTACGACCACCAAAAGATTAGCAATCAGATTAGCAGAAAGTTAATCATCAGATTATTTTAAAATAAAAAAACCATGGTTGTTCCATGGTTTTTTGCGTTAAACAAATTTTAAAATTATTTTTTATCTAATATGTTTTTCACTGCTTTATCAATCCACTTTTCGAGTAACGATGCCAGATTTTCACCACAAAGCACCAAAGCCTGATTTTTAGGGGTTAAAAAGATGGTTTCACCAGCAGCATTTTCAGAATCGATTTTTGTTTTCAACCATTCAGAAAGTCGTTTTAACCAAAGCTCTCTATCTTTTTCTCTAACATCGCCTTCAAATACTATTAGCTCTTCTTCTTTGAATACACATCTAACCTCATTGAATTTAAACTTTTGACCATCTGCGCCGATATGATTAAAAAGTGAGTTTGATAAGTAATTAACTTTATACTCGGCAACAGCTTGGTCTATATCTTTCCAGACTTTTGCTACCGGATCTTTATCCATCTTAACAGGTTGATTTACCTGACAAAGATTATATTGGTTAAATAAAAATTCAAGAAACTGAGATACCTCAAATAATTTTTGATTTGTATCTAATGAATCCCATCTTTTTCGTGAATTAGTTAATCTTTTATTTTCTGCAGAAGTTAAATTTGCATAACCTTCTTTAACGTTTTGCAGATTTGCCCATTTCTCTAATGGATTATCTTGATATATCCAGCTATTTATTGCTATCCAGTTTTGCGTTTCTCTATCAAGAGCATCAGTAAAGAAAGAAAAATAATTTGAATCAACTGAATTGGTTAATCTATATTGCGCAAAAACAGATTTGATTAGCTTAACGGCTTTTTTCTGATCATCAACGGTTCCAATAGAATTAATTGCTTTGTTAATTGATTCTTCTCGAATGCTTCTTGTTGTTACAGAGTTTGCCGTATCCAGCCAAGATAAAAATGATATTGGAGTATCTGTTCTGCTAATTTCACCAATCATATTTACACAACTTAAAAGAAGATATGTGCGTAATGCAGTAAGTTCATATGCTTCATTTGAAGCATTTATCCATTTCGAAATATCATCATCAAATAATGATTTTGAAAGATTAACTCTTTTTAATACAAACTGAAGTTTGTTTTGCAAAGATGTTTCTGCCTTATTCCAATTTGGCAACTCAGTTGGAAGCACAATTTTACTAACTATCTTCTCAAGATCAGTATCAAAATCATCGGCAATTTTATTTTTTACAACTTCTTTTGTTAATTGGTCTTCCACTTAATTTCCTCAAATTGGTTTAAAATTCGTTAACGACTTAAATTGAACAATTTTTATTAAATGCACCTAGGATTAGAGAAAAAACTATTATCCTACTTTTTTCAATATTATGCAATTATTATTCCATATTATGATTGAGAATCTGTTGAGTTTTCTAATAGCTTATCAGGATGGAAAGTAAGTTTTTGAATAGTAAACGTAATTTTTACCCAAAATTATAATTGGTTATTTTTAGCCAGGTCATTTTTGTCGACTTGATTAAAAAAACTCCTCTTTTATTTATAATTTTACGCCTCAAATAAATGTTGGAATTATGGAATCTTATTTAGGATATATCGCAGCTCTTTGTACAACAGTTGCCTTTATTCCTCAGGCGGTAAAAGTTTATAAAACAAAACACACTAAAGATATCTCACTTGGAATGTTTTCTTTGTTAAATCTTGGTTTTATACTTTGGTTATTATATGGATTATTAATTTTATCTTATCCAATAATTCTTGCAAACGCTATTACAATAATTTTTTCGATTTACATTCTTATAACAAAACTAAGGTTGGATGTTTTTCAATCGAAAAAAAAGATATGAGATAGTTTTTGAATAACTCAGATCAAAAAAACAACATACATAATACATCTACTGTTCTCTCCACTGTTTTTGTTGTTATTGCTGCATCACTTTGGGCTGTTGATGGAATAATTTTACGTCCTTCATTGTATAGTTTACCTGTAACTCTAGTTGTATTTGTTGAAAGCTCAATAGTAGCGTTACTACTTACCCCATTTTTTAGAAAATACTTTGTTATTATAAAAAATATTTCGCCTAAGGATTGGCTGGCATTTTTAGGTGTGGCTTTATTTGGCGGCGCAATTGGCACAATGGCTATTACACGCGCATTGTTCTATGTTGATTTTGTTAATCTTTCAATTGTTGTTTTCATTCAAAAGATGCAACCGATTTTTGCAATTGCATTAGCCGGAATATTTTTAAAGGAAAAACTAAAAAAAGAATTTTTTATTTGGGCTTCTGCTGCAATAATTGGTGCATACATAGTTACATTTGGTTTTAGCATTCCAAATTTCAACACCGGGGATAAGACTACAATAGCTGCATTGTTTGCATTACTAGCAGCGGCGAGTTTTGGATCATCAACTGTTTTAAGTAAGCGTGCATTAAAAAATGTTAGTTTTGAAGTTGGTACTTATCTACGTTTTTCAATCACCGCAATAATTATGTTAATAATTGTGTTATCCTCAGGAACTATTTCCTTCGCTTCACAAATATCTGTAAACCAAATATGGATATTTTTAATAATTGCATTTACAACCGGTGGTCCCGCCATTTTTCTTTACTATTTTGGTTTAAAAAATATTAGTGCGTCACTTGCTACAATTTGTGAATTGGCATTTCCTTTAGTTGCCGTAATACTAGAATACTTTATCCATGGAAAAATTCTTTCACCAATTCAATGGATCGGGGCAGTAATCTTACTTATAAGTATTTTAAAGGTTAGCGGAGTTAATACATTATCTTTTAGAGGAATAAGGTTCGGAAAATAAAAAACCCTCGAATTATCGAGGGTTTAATGATATTGAGAAGACAGTAATTTTATTTTTTTATCTCATCAAGAATTCCTTTTGCACCTTCAACGCTACTATGAATGGCATTCTTTACAGAATCAACTGCGTCTCCCCCAACTTCTTTTGCAGCATCCAGAGCAGAAACAATAGCATTCTTTGTTGCACCGATTGTATCGCCGCCTACTTGTTTCACGCCATCAACCGCACCTTTAACCGCTTCAACTGCAACATCAGCTACGTTTAGTCCAAGTTCTTTTGCGCTATAAATAGCCTGATAGACTGTACCTTTTACTGCATCAGATTCTTTTACGCCAGATGCCATAGCTCCCTGAACAGCACCATTTACTACCCCTTTAATGGATTTTACTACGGTTATTCCAAGCTCAGAAACACCGGATATTGCTCCGTTTACAATAGAAGCGGGAACCTGAATCCCTGTTGAGACAAATTCTCCTAATCCTTTGGTGGTAGTTACAGCAATATCTTTTACAACTTTAATTGATGCGCTGCCAATATCTGCAGATCCCTTTAAAGTTCCAACAACGCCGCCTTTAACACCGTTTACTAATTTTGTTATTAAATCAAAAGCCATTGATACTCCTTTATTTTTAAGATTGTTAATTTTTGAAATGTGGTTAACTTTTTTGAATATACTAATAGATATCCATAAAAAGCAAAATAAGTTTAATTATTGTGGATAATAAATCAGTCAACTTTTATAGATGAGCCGCAATATTTGCAGTAATCCGCATCAATATCATGGCCTTCTTTTAAACAATTTTCACAAACTTGTGTGGAGCTTTTTCTTGTAGCATCTGCCATCTCCACTGAAACAATCCCCGTTGGAACGGCAATAATCGCGTATCCCATAATCATTACAATGGATGCAAATATCTGACCAAGCGTTGTTTGCGGTGAAATATCTCCATAACCAACGGTGGTCATTGTAACAATTGCCCAGTACATACTAAATGGAATACTTGTAAAACCGTTCTCAGGTCCTTCAACCACATACATTACTGCTCCAACGATAACAACTAAAGTTAGAACTGCAAATAAAAACACAGCAATTTTTCCACGACTGGCAATTAAAGCTCTTCTTAAAATTGTTGCCTGCCGTACCATATGTGTAAGTTTAAATATTCTGAAAACTCTTAGCAGACGAAGTATTCTAATGACTAAAAAGTATTGGCTTCCAACAATTATTAAACTTAAATAAGTAGGCATAATGGCGAGCAAATCAATAACACCATAAAAACTAAAAATATAACTGCTTGCTTTTTTTATACTTACAATTCTCAAAAAATATTCCAGAGTAAATACAATTGTGAAAAACCATTCGAGATAATAAAAAATATCTCCGTATTGAATTCTTAGTTCAGATATGCTTTCTAAAAAAACAACTAGGACACTTAAGATAATAGCCCAGAGAAGAACTATATCAAACCATTTTCCGGCAGGTGTATCAGCCTCAAAAATAATTTCATATAATTTATTTCTAGTTGATCTTTCTACAATTGGAGTTGTTATTTCGTTTTTTTCCATTTGACCTGAACCCTTAGATTATATACGAAATATAACACTTTATAAAAGAATTATTAGGATTTATTTACGCGCTTAGGTTAGATCTTTGTGGAAGAATACACAAAAGTCGCCTCAATAAATGAGGCGACTATAAAAAAATCATTCTCCTTTCATACTCCAGGGAGGAGTTACGCCGTTCATTCTTGCGTAAGCGATTCCTTGTCCAAGATGCTCATGCATATGATTAAGAATTGTAATCATAAAATTTCTGAGCGTAAATTTCATCCCAAACATTTCAAACTCTTTGTTCAAATCATCTTCGGTTAAATTCGCGGCGCTTTCCTTAATTTTTGAAAAAGATGCCTTCATAATTTCTGCAACTTCGTTTTTATCAGTTGTACTTTTTTCAATTTCGCCACGCTCTCCTTTTGGCGCATTACCGGTTATTTTACCAACAAGCATATAATTTGCTTCAGCAACGTGCAGATAAACTGTAGCAACATTTCTAACACCTTCAGCCGGTGCCCAAGTCATTTGATCTTGAGACATTGCTCCTTCAAGTTGAAGTAATCTTCCTTCTATAAACTCAACTTGCCCCAAAAATTCTTTTACAAAAACAGGTTGATCGCCGGATGTATTTGCATTAACTGTTGCTGCAGAAGCTGCGAACAAAATAAATACAAACAAAAATGAAAGTTTCTTCATAGTGCCTCCCGAAGTATATATTATTTATTAGAGTTAGTTATTGTGAAAGGAATATATAAAATATTTGCTTGCTGGCAAATTTTGAGCAGCCAATATTAAAATTATTTTGATCTTGAAATCGAGTCTTTCGTTCTTTTTATTCGATCTTTAACCTTATCCATCGCTTTTCTTGCCCAAACAAACTCAGTTGCAAGTATGGATAAGCCAATAGGGATAACAATAAACGCTGGACCCGGAAAAATTATCATCACGATACCAATTGCAAGTATTGTAAATCCAATTACAGCAACAATTAATTTTTTAATTTGTTTTAAAGTCAATTTGTTTATCAGATTTTCGTGAGCTTACAAAGATTATTTCAGGATAGGTACGGGTTTCGTGTTTTCTTTTTTTATCTATAAGAAGAATTATTGAAATATAAATCGAAACTAAAATTAAAGCTGATAGTGATGATAAAATTTCTTTGTTGGATTGAAAGAATTGCATGCCAACAAATAGTCCAGCAAGAATTAATAATAATGGAATTCCATAAACTAAAAACGAAACTTTTAGTATTTGATTTCCCCTGATTGACACTCTTACCTTATCACCCATCTTAACACCAAAAGGATCTTTAGCGGTTAAACTTCTTTCATTTGCGCTGCCTGGTTTGCAGTAAACTTTTGCTGTACATTCTTCGCATTGATCAGAATTTGAAATTACAATTGTTGCAATTCCATGGTATGCTTCTTTAACTATTCCTTCTTCGTAAAGTTCTTCTTTGTACATTATTCTTTCTATCATCCTGAACTTGTTCAGGATCTATCTAATTAATAAAGATTCCGAAACAAGTTTGGAATGACTCAAAATTTCAATTTACTTTTATTTCTATATTTTCCTGCTTCAATAACTCAGCAGCTTTTTCCGGATGAACAAAGCGGATAGCTCCGGTTTTACATTTATCAATCGGGATTTTACTGATATCAAGACTTTCATAATTAATTTCAGGAAGAAAATTTCTCATCTCAATTGAACCATCAGATTTACGCGCACATATTCCGCAGCCAAAACAAGCAACACTGCATACTTCTTTTGATCTTTTAGGATCATCATGATTTTTGCAAAATACAAATAATTCTCTGTCTTCCGGATGAATTTCGATCACACCTCTCGGGCAAGCATCAACACATTGACCGCAGCCGGTGCAAAGTTCTTCAACAACGGTCGGCAAACCATTTTCATTCATAAATATTGCCCCAAACTGACAGGCATCAACACAATCGCTGCCGCCAAGACATCCGTACAGACACATTTTATCTCCGCCCGCAACTATTGTTTTTACAGAGCAGCTTTGCGGTCCCCAATATTCTGCTCCTTCTTTTTTTACTGCTTCAACATTGCCGCCGTTACACAGAATTCTTGCAACAAGCTTTACCCTTGCAGAACTTTCAATCCCAAGTATTCTCGCAATTTCATCCACAACATCCTGCCCGCCAACCGGGCAGCCATTAATTTTAACTTTACCTTCAACAACGTTAGTCGCAAAATCGTAACAACCTGCTAATCCACAGGCGCCGCAATTTGCATTTGGAAGAACATCGTTTACTTCTGCAATTTTAGGATTTTCTTCAACTCGTAATTTTTTATCTGCAAACGCAAGTGCCCCGGCGAAGATAAATCCAAGTCCGCCCATTGTGGCTATTGCAATTATTAATGTAAAATCCATATTATTTTTCCTTCTGCTCTGTCATGCTCGAACTTGTTTCAGCATCTTTCAAATTCATATCAGAGATCCCGAAACAAGTTCGGGATGACCTCATGAGACTTAATTACATTAAAAACTTTTTAAATCCAGATGAATAAAATATTTTTCCTTCATCATCGATTATCATCGTTTCAGTATCTTCTAAGTTTTCTACCAATTTAATTCCTGCATCTTTTCCCATCACAAAAACAGTAGTTGCAAGTGCATCAGCAAAAGTGTTGGATTTATTTATTATCGTAACACTCTGCAATCCTTTTGAGGGATAACCTGTTTTAGGATTAAGTATGTGATGATAACGAATTCCATCTTTTTCAAAATACTGTTCATAATCTCCCGAAGTTGCAACTGTTAAATTATTCAGCTTTAACTTTTTTATGATCTCATTTGTGTCTCGCGGATGTTGAATCCCAACAATCCAATCATTGCCAATTGCGCTAATTTCTCCACCTGCATTCACAAGCGCTTCTTTAATTCCAGATTTTTTAAGAACATCAATTGCTTTATCAACAGCATAACCTTTTGCAATTGATCCAAAGTTTAGTCCAACTTTTTTTGTTTTGATAGTCTGATTGCCACCAACAACTTTAACTTTCTGCCATCCGCTTATTATCAATGCGGAATCAATTTTTGATTGAGACGGCACGTTCGGATCATCAGTATAAAATCCCCAAACTTTTGTAAGATTATCAAGACTTACATCAAAACATCCGTCAGAGATTTTTGTGATTGAATCGCAAAGAACAATTAAACTATAAATTTCAGGATCAACAGAAAAAATTGAATCCGTTGAATTATTTATTTTCCAAACCGGGCTTTCTTCATTATAAGTTGTAAACAGATCATCAATTCGTTTTACCTCAGTAAGTGCTTGTGCAATTGCATCTTCAGCCTTTTGTTCGTTATCATCACGAACCTGAATTTCAACAACAGTTCCAAGAATAATTTGAGTTCGCTTTATTGTTTTTATTTCATGGCTCGTTATTTCTTGCGATGAAAAATCCAATAAGAAAAAGAACAAATACTAATACACCGTAAACAATAGCATTTTTCAAATTATGCTACTTCTATTTTAACTAAAACTTTATTTGGTGCACAGGCAATTATATTTCCAACGCTGCTTGCAATTGAATGTTTACAAATACCGTGTCGGCAAGTTGAGGTATGAACTTGTGCAATCCCGTTTTCAATTTTCAGCCCTGTTTTACCTTGAGGACCATCAATTAAAAGGTTTCTATAATTCTTATCTAAAGAAACTCTATCAACCAAACCTTTTTCGTTTTCGATTACAATTTCTTTGCTTCCTGATTTGAAAATCGATAGTAGAAAATCTGTTTCATTGTATTCGGCGGTAAACAAAAAGTCTGCTTTTCTGTTTCTTAATCCTGCTCTTATATTTTCAAAAGCGGAACTGAGATCGTCAAGCGCATAAACAGAATTATTTGCATCACTAACAATTATATCGGAATCAATTTGATTGTCTAATCGCTTAATTCTGTAAGTAACCGTTCCTTTATTTGAAAAGGTTTGTTTGTTTGACCGTAAATCAATTCTGCTAATTACTTCTCCAATTTTTGAATCAGAAATTACAATTGGCTCTGAATTACTTTTTACTTTATTCTTAAATGCTGTTACAAGATTTGCAATAACTTGTTCATCTGCAGGAATAAATCCGTGCAAAGCATAATAAACTGATTTTGAATTACCAGTTAATTTTCCGGTTGTAAATCCGGCTCCAATTGCAACCGTTGATAAACCAGCAATCTTAAAAAAATTTCTTCTTGATATCATTTTATCCTCAATAATAAATTCAGTTTAATAAGTCATGCTGAACTTGTTTCAGCATCTCAAAGATTTAAATAGATCCCGAAACAAGTTCGGGATGACTAAATAATTAAATCATTCCTGCAAAGCCCATAAAAGCTAGTGCAAGAATTCCAGCAACGATCAATGTTATTGGCGCACCTCGGAAAGGTTTTGGAACATCTGCCAAATCAAGTTCTTCTCTTATTCCCGCCATAATAACCAATGCAAGCGTAAATCCAGCTCCCGCGCCAACTCCAAAAATTACGCTTTCTAAAAAATCATAACTTCTCATTGATGCTAGAAGTGCTAAACCAAGAATTGCACAATTTGTAGTTATCAGTGGCAGAAAAATTCCAAGTGCTCTGTAAAGCGGTTGACTAACTTTTTTAATTACCATCTCTACAAACTGAACGAGTGCTGCAATAACTAAAATGAAAGATGGGATTTGTAAAAATTCTAATTTGTATGGAACAAGAATCAAATTATAAAGAAGCCAGCTAACAATTGCCGTTAGTACCATTACAAATGTTGTGGCCATTCCCATTGAAATAGCGGAAGAAGTTTTGTTTGAAACTCCGATGAACGGACAAATTCCAAGAAAGTATGATAGAACAAAGTTGTTAACTAATGCTGCTGAAATAAAAATTATTAGTAATTCCATTTTATACTCCAGCCTCTTTTAAAACTTCTTCTGTAATTTCTTCTCTTCCGGATCTTTTATATTGTGCAATTAATGATTCGCGTTCTAAATTTTTCTTTCTCTCGATAAACATATTTGCAAAACCCATCATCAAACCTAAAGTTAAAAATGCCCCTGCTGGTAAAATCATTATTAACCATGGTTCAAATCCAGTTGGTAAAACCTGAAAACCCAAAATTGTTCTTGATCCGATTATTTCTCTAACACTTCCGAGCACAAAAAGTGAAATTAAAAATCCAGCGCCATTACCAAGCGCATCTAAAACTGATCTTAACGGATTATTTTTTGACGCAAAAGCTTCTGCTCTGCCTAGAATAATACAGTTTACAACTATAAGTGGAATGAAAGGACCGAGCGCTTTACTTAACTCCACAAACTGAGCTTTCATTACAAGATCTACTATTGTTACAAAGGTTGCTATTATAACAATGTATGATGCGATTCTAACCTGGTTAGGAATCCATTTTCGTACAAGCGAAATAAGCAAACTTGAAAATACAAGAACAAAAGTTGTGGCAAGCGCCATTGCAATTCCATTTATAGCTGAAACAGTAACAGCAAGTGTCGGACACATTCCAAGTATTTGCTTAAAAACTGGATTTGTTTCCCACAAGCCTTTTGTAAATTCTCTCAGGAGCGTTACTTGCTTTTTCATTTCGAGGCTCCTTTATTTTCAACCGCTTTCAATTTTGTAATTCCTTCGTTTACTATTGTAACAACAGCACGCGATGAAATTGTTGCCCCGGTTATTGATTGAACTTCATTTGGATTTGAAGGCTCAACGCCCTTTACTAATTTTATGAATGGGGTTGGTGTTAATCCTTTGTACTGATCTTTATATGGCGGCTCAAGAATTTTTGTTCCAAGCCCGGGTGTTTCTGATTGTTCAAGAACTTCGATGGAAGTGATTTTGTTTAAATCTTCAGCAAGACCAATCATCAATTTAATTTTTCCCTGAAAACCATTTCCTGAATAGACAAGTGAATATCCAACTGATGAATCAGCTCGATCAAAAACTTTATAAACTTCAAATCCCGCATTTTTAATTTCTTCGTATCTATTTCCATCAAGATGAACAAGATAAATTGCGCGCTCTGTTTCAGCTTTTTGATTAGCTGCAATTTTGGGTGCTGCCCAGTCATTAACCAGCGACAACGATCCGCCAGCAATGATTCCAATAATTGTTAGTGCTGCAACAATGTGAGTTACTTTCATTTCTTCTCCTCCTTAACAGCACCAAAAATTCTTGGAGTTGTATATCTGTTGATAAGAGGAACAAATCCATTCATAAATAAAATCGAGTACATAACTCCTTCGGGTAAGCCGCCGTATATTCTTATCACTATTAACACAAGAGAAATTCCTAATCCAAAAATCCACATACCCTTATTTGTAATTGGGGATGAGACCCAATCAGTTGCCATAAACATTGCACCGAATAAGAAAACTTCCTGCAAAAATGTGAAAGAGCGGAGAAGGGTTTTGCGGATTGATTAACCAGAATATTCCGCCAAATAAAAACATTCCGATAATCATTGAAAGAGGAATTCGCCAGT
This sequence comes from uncultured Ignavibacteriales bacterium, assembly GCA_963706055.1. Classification (GTDB taxonomy): domain Bacteria; phylum Bacteroidota; class Ignavibacteria; order Ignavibacteriales; family Ignavibacteriaceae; genus IGN3. Next base: position 428,594 of record CAVPND010000022.1, read on the forward strand.
TAACAATTCCAACTGCTATTAAAAATATTCCACCAAGCAAAACAGCTATTGCAGATGTTTCACCAAGTGAGCCGCCAATGTTTCCAATCATTAAGGGAGTTTGTGCTGTTAAAATTTTATCAAACTTAAATGCGGCCAGCGGAGTTGCGCTTGTAACAGCATCAACAGCAAAGTTTGGCTGTAGTCCAGGTTGTAATCTGTACCGGAAAAGCAGCTTGCAAAAAAGCTCTTCCTACTAAAGCAGGATTAAAAATATTATATCCCAATCCGCCAAAAATCTGCTTGCCTAATCCAATTGCAACAACGGAACCAATTGCAGTTGCTGATAAAGAAAAATTAGGCGGCAATGTTAAGGATAAAAGCAAACCTGTTAATGCTGCGCTCCCATCAAACCATGTAACTTGTTTTTTTCTAATTGATTGAATTGCTGCTTCCGTTCCAACGGCAAATACAACAGCGGTAATCATTATCAGCGCTTGATAAGTTCCAAAGAATATTAATGCTGAGGCAATGCACGGAACAAGTGCAAGATTAACAAACCACATCACTTTTTGCGTTGACCACTTTGAATGTAAGTGCGGTGATGTTGTTAAATTAAAATAAATTTTTTCTTTTGGTTCGATTAAAGTTTGGGTATCAGTCATTTTATTTTTTCTAGTAATTCTGTTTCATTGTTCGATTGTTAAATTGTTCCGCAATGAAGCAATTCAACAATTGAACAATCTACTTTTCAGCCCTTTCGCGCTGTAATTCTAAAACTTTTTGTTTTCCTAATCTTAACCACTGAACGAGCGGAATGTTTGCAGGACAAAGGTATGCACAGGTTCCACATTCCATACAAACTGTTACGCCTGCTCCTTCTGAATCTTCAAATCTGTTTAGTTGTGCATATCTAGCTAGCTTTGTCGGAATTAAGTTTAAAGGACAAGCGCCAACACATTGTCCGCATCGCAAGCAGGGTGTTTCGGGATTTTCTGCAACTTCATCTTTTGGTTAAAACTAAAATTCCCGATGTTGCTTTCATCACAGGAGCGTGTAAGATCAAACTGTGCAACACCCATCATTGGACCACCGACAACAATTTTTACTGCATCTTCTGTTACTCCGCCGCAATAATCAATTACATTTTGAATTGGAGTGCCAACAGGTACGATTAAGTTTTTAGGATTTTTAATTCCTTTGCCTGAAACGGTTAAAGCGGCTGTTATTAAAACTTCACCTTTTACAACTGCATCGTGGATAGCAATTGCAGTTCCGATGTTTTGAATAACAGCTTCAACATCCATAGGCAGTTTGCCGGGAGGAACTTCTTTACCTGTTACCGCTTTAATCAGCATCTTTTCGGCGCCTTGCGGATATTTTGTTTTTAAGCGATACAACGTCCAATCCGTGTTCATACTTTACTTTGTTTGATAACAATTCTATTGCTTCGGGTTTGTTGTTTTCAATTCCAATTACTCCGCGTTTAACGTCAAGAGCTTTCATTATTAATTTTAATCCTGATATCAAATCATCAGGTCGTTCAATCATAAATCTGTAATCGCGGGTAAGATAAGGTTCGCATTCGCATCCGTTAAGAATTACAACCTCAATAATTTTATCTTTGGGTGGAGATAAGTTTAACAGATGTGGGAAAAGCTGCGCCGCCCTGTCCAACAATTCCAGCAAGCGCAACTCGTTCTCTAATTTCATCGGGAGTAATTGTTTCAGGATTAAGACTTGGTAAAAGAAATTCTTTGGTTATTGATTCAGATTCAATCGTCCCATTTCGTTTTATTACAATTGAATCTTTTGGAAATCCGCTTGATGTTTGTTCTTTGCCAACACTCATAACTTTGCCCGCAACAGAAGAATGAACAGGTGCAGAAATAAATCCCTCTGCACTTGCAACAAGCTGACCCGCAGTTACATCATCACCTTTTTTAACTTGAAGCAAAGCTTCCTTACCAAGATGCTGAGAAAGTGGAAGGATAATCTGATCGGGTAAAGGGAAACATTCAAACTTAAGATGCTCGGTTAGTTCTTTATATTCTTTGGGATGAACACCACCATGAAACGTTTTTGAACTCATAAACAATCAATTCTACAAAGTTTTACAATTAGCAACATTGAATAAATAATAAATTAAAGCACAACGTTTTTTCTAAAAGTATGCCACTCAATTAAATATAAATGTTGTGTTTAAGTTGATAAAACGAAATTATTGATTGTTAATTGCAAAATGAATTTTGCCAAATAATGGAAATAAAACGGCGTTTTCTAAGAAATGAAAAACGTCTGATCGGCGAAGGCCTAATTATGAATGCTCAATGTTCAATTAAATATTAAAACATTGAGCATTTAGTCTTAATGATTAAAAATTATTTTAATAACATAAGTTTTTTAGTTTGAGTAAAACTGCTAGCTTTTATTTGGTAGAAATAAACTCCACTTGCAAGCTGCTTGCATTAAAGTTTACTTCGTATTTGCCTACAGGTTTTTCTTCATTTATTAGTGTTGTTACCTCATTACCTAGTATATCATATACTTTTAATGTTACAAATCCATCCTGTTGGTAACTGGAATTTTATTGTTGTACTTGGGTTAAATGGATTTGGATAATTCTGTTCAAGGTTATATTCAGTAACTGTTAGGTTACCCTGATAATTAACCGTTTGGTAATTTCCTTTTGCCAGTATGTTCTGATCTGCTGTTCTGTTTGACAATGAGTAACCAAACTCTGCATTTGTATTTGTTACAAGTCTAAACTTTACTGTTCTATCGCCTATGCCGCTTAAATTTACCTGGTAGCCGATGTTATTGTATTGATAGACATTCTGTTTGCTGTAAGTAACTTCATCAAATAAACCAAGCACTTCATTTGTCTGATTATCAACAAGTTCAACCTTAAAGTTTATTTGTTCATTTTCCGATAGGGCAGAAGTACATAATAATGAGTCAGTTATACCATACTGAACACCATAAACAAGATTGCTGCTTGAGTTTACAGTAAATGGTTCGCTTTCAAAATAATTGTTTACTAACTCAAGATTGCTAATGTTAAGAGTATCGGGAACAGTAATAAAGTTTATATTTTGTCCGTTTACAGAAATGTCACCAAGTGCAAAGTAGAATTGGGCGCCTTCTTTTCCTACAACTCCTTCTCTACCGTTAAAGATTGAAAGTGAGTTTTCTTTATTTATTGATCCAAAGTTTTGTGAAAGGTTAAAAGAATAAGGCAAAGAGACTGATGAAAAAGAATTTACAAACATACTTGAAAATGTTGTTCCATTATTTATCTGCAAATCTTTACCCGTAGAGTTAAGTGTTAAAATACCTGAACCCGGGGATTTCATCAGTTTGTTATAGAATGACGATCCATTTGGCTCGCTCCAGCTTAAAGCAAGTGGTTCTTGATTTGAAATAAGTGTTGTACCTTTATTTATTGAGAAATTTTGCACAGGACTTGTACCATAAACGCCAGTAACAGACCAGTTTGATCCAAGTTTGTATTTCAATAACACTCTTGTTTCTCCGCTTTCAATTGCGTTGCCTTTATTTAATGCTTCTTCTTGTGTGGTTGTACGATAACCCAGCCACGTAACATAAATATATTCACTGCTTACAATCTTTTTAAGTACAATAACAGGATTAAAGTTTTTAGAGTAACCGCTGTTCAGCGAAGCTTCTTCAAATGTTGTGTTTAATAGATTGTTATTTGCATCCGCATAGAGCTTACAGTAATTTATTTTTGATGTAGATGTGTTTACAACCTGCTGCCACGCAAAATGAAAAATGAACGGATTAGTATAAACTGAATAGTTTGCTGTTATTGTTGGGTTAATTGAGTTTGCATCTGTGCCAACAATTGCACATTGGGTTAGCCAGCTTATTCCGTTTGATGTAGCGCTGCCGTATGCATACTTTAGTGCCATACTGCCAAACGCATTTGCACACATATCAAAACCCGACCATACAACGACTACTTTACCATTATATCCCCACTCAACCACAGGATTCGAGTTTGTTGTGTAATCACAATCATCACTTACAACAGTATTAAAGACTGAGGAAGAATAATTTGATCCATAAAAAACTGCAAACTTTATATTTGTTGCACCACTATTATTTTCCTGCCAAACTATACCAATTTGATTTGCATAAAATGACATTGATGGATTCTTTGCGTCTGCACTGCTTAGTGGTTTACCGCCGTTACCTAAAAACCAGGTTGTACCATTATCTGTACTGTGCTCTATCCAAACTTTATTCATACTCTCATAACAAATATGTTTTACTCCATCCGGTGTTTGAATAAAGCGACGCTGACTTGTATTTGAGTATGCGTTAGTTTGGTTGGAAAGCTGTGTGCCTTTGTAATAAGCCTCTTTATTTGTTTGCGCGGTAATTAATAAATCTGTTTGGGTTGTTGGATTAAAATCTCCGCTTTGCCAGTAATAATTTCTGCTATTGTATGAAATAGGTGATATTGCTTTTACTGAATATTTTTGATTGAATAAATCACCTATTCTTTCGTTTAGTTCTTCAAAAGCTTCATTCTTTTCAAATCCATTAGTACCAATTGCTGAGTAAGAATGAAATTGATTATCTGTTGTTGGGTCTTTGAATAAAACATTACCAAAACTATTTGTACTGCCCAATTCTGGCGATATGTTTTTAATTGTTAATGGATAGACTGGGCGAAAGTTGCGGGTGATGGATTTTAGTTGCTGATCGACTACTGTGGTAAAATTGAAAATACCATTATAAAAGTTTTGACCAGCCTGAGGTGTAACATAATCAGAATTGCTCCATTTATATGAGTAATTTCGGACATCAATATTATATTTTTCTAAAGTTCCGTTTTCAACTGATTGAGGCGTGTTGTATTTAAAATACCCTTCATCACCCGAAAAAATATCCTCAGTGCCTGCTTTTAAAAATCCAAAGCTTGTTTCTGTATTTTCGATTTTATTGTTAAGAGTTACAGGAACTTTGAAATTACTGGTGTTTGGACTAACAATTCCCATAAACGTCCAAATATTAATTGTACTGCTAGTGTCATAAACAGTAATATATCGCCTTATTTCATTTCCAATTCTGTCCTTTCCAAGAAGATAAATACTTTCTGAATCCCGTGTTTGATTTATCATAATCCAGGTATCTCTTTGGTAATCTGAATAAGTAGTTCCTTGACTCCAGTTTTCATCTCTAAGGTCCAAATAAAAACTTCTTATAATACCCTGTGTTAGTTGGTCATGTGATATTATCTTTATCTTAAATTTTCCCCAGGGAATGCAATCAATATTATTATTTTTGCTTTTTGGAGCATCAAATCTATAGTTTGCAGTAATTGTATTAATATTTCTTTCATAACTAGAAACACAGATAATTTCAGAATCAATAAAGTCCCAACAGTATCCAACAGATTCGATCTCAAGATCAAATGTATTAGAAGTAGGATTTTCTACACAAATTTTTAACTCACCACCACCCGGACATTGAGCATAGGCTAAGCTAATTAACCAAAAAGTTATTACAAGCGCAATCAGCAAATTTTGGAATTTCATAATATATCCCTTTTTGTTAGATTTAAAACAAGAAAACCACCCTTCTTAAAAGAAGAGTATAAAGCTGACGAGGCTTTGAGTTTTCTACTAAAGGGTGGCGCTACAACGCCACCCTGTTTAATTAAATTGTTTTATGTCATTTAACCCTTTTAACCTTTACTAAATACCCTTTATTATTTGAAAAACCTGTCATAATAGCAAGATCTTTTATTGCAAAAGCACCACCGTATATGACTGAATTTCTATTACTAAAACTTATACTTGAAAATCTTTTTCCATTAAAATGCAAAAGGTTTTCGCCAGGATTATAGGGCTTTGCAAAGAAGTAAATGTCTTTTTCATTGACAAATGCAGATCTGGCAACATAAGAATTTTGTGGGAGCCAATACAAAATTTTTGTTGTCTTTGTTATTATATCAAACGTCCAGATATTTGTAGCAGCTAAAATTAATTCTTGTTCTTTTAATAATTTTATTGAAAATGAAGTTAAATTATTGAGATCATTTGCACTGTTATAAATGACTGTAGCAGAATTGTTTTTTAATTCTACTATTATTGTATTAAACTGCTGGCTTGTAGCACTTGCATAGGCGATGCCTGTTAGTTTAGAACCAGTAATTGCATCAAATCTCCATCCCTCTTCAAAATTTATCTTACTCCAACTGCTGCCATCATAGTGTACTATTGTACTGTTCGGTCCAATACCCCAGATATTATTTTCACTTGAGCCCCAGAGTTTGTGTACCGCTTGTCCTTGTGTAAATTGAAAATTAGTCTGAATTATCCTGAGGTCTCCATTTTCATATTTGATGATTCCACCGGAAGCAAAATAAATATTCGACGAATCGATAGCCCAGATTCCTTCTATACCACTACTTGTAATATATGGGCTAATTATTTTCCATTCTATCCCGTTCCATTGAATGAAGTTTGTAAAACCTTCAGGCAAAAAAATATCACCTACCACCCAGATATTATTTTCATCAAATATCCAAACATCGTTTAGATAGCTAGAGGAAAATCCGTCGCCAAATTCATAAGTTTCAAAAGTAAAATTTTGTGTTGTGCTGTCTGGCTCAACTGGCGGTTTGTCATCTGGTTGTGTTGTGTTGCAGCTAAGCTGTGCAAGATAGGGTAAAGTTAAAAGTAAAAACACTTTTATCTTTACAGAAAATATTTTTAGAAAAGTAATTTTAGAATATTTTTGTTTAAGCATCTGTATAACCCTTGCTATGAGTTTTTAATATCATTAATTGTTCCTAACAAAAAGAAACAAATAATAAAACATTTACAAGTTAGAAAGTAAAAAGGTAATGAGCAGTTAAACAAAAATTACGTGTAAGTTATAAAGCATCTGCAAATGTTGTCGCCTAAAGTTTTTATAACATTATAAAAACAACAAAGGCGATTGGTTAGAATCGCCTTTGTAATTAATTATATTTTATTTTTTTATTTAACAGCACTCCACAAATTTTTCTTCTTAACACCGAAAGAAACAATTTTGGAATCAACAGGAACTTTAAATCCGCACAGAAAAGATCTTGCTTTTGTTTTTACAGGAAAGTTATCGCTAAAGCACAAGTTGTGTGCTTTAGAATCCTGATCTTCACTGCCGTCTTTAGTTAGATATGTTGAAACAATTCCTTCTCCCTTTAAACCGGAACGATATTCATTGCCTTTATCATCTTTAATTGTAATGCTCATTGTGTATTCAGCACCCATTTGAATGCTCTTATCAGAAATATTTTCAATTGTAATATCTGCCACTAAAAACTTATAGTCGCTTTTTGTATCGGAATCTTTAAACTCTATAAGTCTGTGCAGTTTAATTGAAACTTCATTGTTTTTTACTTCGGATATTACCGCGTTTTTCTTTTGTGAAAAACCGATAGAAACCAAAGTAGTAATTAACAGGAGTGTTATTAAATGTGTTTTCATAAAAATCTTTTTATTGCCTCTGTATGTTTAAAAATTATTCTCTTCAATTTCAATTTATTTAAATGTAATAGATAAATTATTTAACAATTATCGTTCCGATAATGGAATTAGATTACGGCTTTAATTTAAGTATTTATAAATATATATGACTGTTTTTAGCTCACAAACGGAGGGTAAAGAATACACAAAACAGAACAGTCACTCCAGATACTTAGAAAACGGACTGACAAGATCAACCAGATTTATATAGATAAAATTTTTGTTACTAAAAATCATCATAACTAAATTGCGCGCAATATTTTTTTAAAGGCATCGTTGTGGATATTAAAAGCAAGCTACAAGATCTAAAATCCGGTTTTCATAAAACATTCTGGGTGGCAAATGTAATGGAGCTTTTTGAAAGATTAGCCTATTACGGACAGCAGATTGTTTTTATGATTTATATGCGTAACGATCTTGGTTTTTCTGAAGCAGAAGCCGGACAGCTTTCCGGGATTTTTGGCGGATTGATTTATCTGCTTCCTATTCTCGGCGGAACGCTTGCTGATAAGTGGGGATTTAGAAAAGCCTTTAATGTTGCGTTTACCATTCTTGGTCTCGGTTATTTTCTTATCGGTTCAGTTGGTATGTCATCATTTTCCGGAGTGTACGGCAACTTTAATCAATACTGGCTGTTAATGTTATTTTTAGTTTTTACGGCCTTCGGCGGATCGTTTATAAAACCATCTGTGCTTGGAACAGTAGCAGTTACATCAACACCGGAAACAAAATCACTCGGCTTTGCAATTTATTACTGGCTTGTAAATGCCGGGGCAATGATTGGACCAACAATCGCATATTTTGTGCGTGATAGTTTTGGAAACCAGTATGTTTACATCGTATCCTCAATCAGTTGTTTTGCAATGCTTATTGTAAACATACTTATGTACAAAGAAGTTAAATCACCCGCCACGGATGTTGTTGAATCATTTGGAAAGAAAATTGAGAACTTATTTGTTGTACTTGCAAATTTTAAGTTTATGATTTTTCTTTTAATCTATTCTTTGTACTGGATAATTTTCTGGCAGGAATTTATAATCGTACCTTATTACATAACAGATTACATTAGCGCAGATGCACCGTATGAAATTATTCAGTCGTGGGCTGGTGCAGGTGCAATTATTCTTTTACAAATTCCCTTGAACAGATTGACTAAAAATCTGCCGACTTCTAAAGCAATTTTATATGGATTTGCATTTTCAAGTTTGATCTGGGTTATCATCGGAATTTATCCGAGCATTCCAACTATAGCGGCAGGAATTGTTGCATTTGCGATTGGTGAAATGGTACAGGCACCAAGATATTATGAATATATTTCTGATATCGCACCACCGGGGCAGCAAGGATTATTTCAGGGTTACGCCTTTCTTCCAATTGCGATTGCAAGATTTGTTGGTGATCCGCTTGGCGGATGGCTGTATCAATCTTCTAAAGCTGCTGGCAAACCGGAACTTGTGTGGTATGCATTAATTGGAATTGGTGTACTTGCTACATTTTTAATGTGGCTTTACAATAAGTTTTTAGCTGTAAAAGAAGTTTAAGTTTAATTACAGCTATAAAGAAATAGTACGCAGATTATTAGGATTTTTTATGATCATAACTGATCAGTCTAATCTTAAAGATCAGCGTACTATTTATTTGCACTAAAAGCAGCTTTTTACCTTTCCTGATATTTTCAAATCAATATCACAGTAAACTCTGAATCCTTTTCTTAAATTGCATATCAAACTAAACAGAAAAATTAAGGCTTATGGCAACAGAACAAATTTTATTATACGTACTTATTGCTCTTATTATCTATTACGTGGGTAAAAAGTTTTATTTAATTAAATCAATAAAACAATATTCACCAGTTGATGCTTCGGCAAAAGTTAAAAAAGAAAGAAATGTTGTTTTTCTTGATGTTCGAACTGATAAAGAAAGAAAACAAAGTTCTATAAAAGGCTCTTATCATATTCCCGTGACTTCTTTAAAAGACAGGCAGCAGGAATTGAAAAAGTTTAAAGATGCTGAAATTATTTGTTTCTGCCAGACCGGAAGCCGAAGTTTAACGGCTGCATCTAAACTGAAAAAAATGGGATTTAAAGCAAGTAATTTAAGTGGAGGAATGATTCGTTGGAACGCATCAGGCTTGAGATAATTTGGAAATGGGCTAAAAGTATTTTGCCAGTTATTGGCGGTGCAATAGCAGGATATTCTTATTACTATTACATAGGATGTGATCGCGGATGTCCAATTACTGGCAATCCATTTATAAGCACTGCGTATGGCGCTTTTGCTGGATTTCTTTTTGTTGATTGGAAATCCATTTTTAATAAAAACAAAAAAGAAGAAAATAAGGAAAGTAAGTAATGGAATACGGTTTTAACAAAACAACTAATTACACATTTGAACAAGCAATTGAAAAAGTAACCGAGGAACTTAAGAAAGAAGGCTTTGGTGTTCTTACAACAATTGATGTAAAAGAAACATTAAAGAAAAAGATTGATGTTGATTTTAAAAAGTACACAATACTCGGTGCCTGCAATCCAAAACTTGCACACAGTGCTTTACAGGTTGAAGAAGAATTGGGATTGCTGCTTCCGTGCAATGTAATCGTTTATGAAAAAGAGAATAAAACAGTTGTTTCTGTTTTTGATCCAAACATTATGGCACACATAATTGATAATCCGGATATGAAAGCAGTTGCGCAAGAAGTAAAAAATAAATTAGAAAAAGTTTTAGAAGCTGTTTAGAAATATAGCGTCATTCCGCGAAAGCGGGCCTCGCCGGCAGGCTAAATTGATTTCGGAATCATAGATCCGGAAATAGTTACAGAATAACAGTAAGAAATAAAAAATCATATGAAAGGTAAACTAAATGACAGAGCAATTAACAAAAGAAACTTTTTTAACAAAAGTTTTTGATTACGAAAAAAATCAGGATTGGAAATTCAATGGCGAACTTCCTGCAATTATAGATTTCTGGGCACCATGGTGCGGACCATGCAGAATGGTTGGACCGGTTCTGGAAGAATTATCCGAAGAGTACAAAGGAAAAGTAAACATCTATAAAGTTAACACAGATGAAGAGCAGGAACTTGGTTCCGTGTTCGGTATCCGAAGCATTCCTTCAATACTTTTTGTACCAACTACCGGACAGCCTAAAATGGCAGTTGGCGCTTTACCAAAAGAATCAATTAAAGAAGCAATTGAAAAAGAATTATTAGTTTCTGTTTCTTAACTTTTAATAAGTTTCAATAATTTAACGCATCTCGGCAACGGGATGCGTTTTTTCTTTTAAACTCTTTTGCTTTAAAAGATTGCAATTATTTTTTCAACCTGTAATATTTTTCCGCTAAAATCACCGAAACTTAAAAATTTTCTTTACTTTCAACCATTTATCGAGATATTTCATCATTAAACCAATAATTTGAAACGGTATAATATTTGAAAAATTGTTAATATTAGAACTATTGCGATAATCAGTTTTTGTTTCTTAAAAATTACATCAAAGGAATATTTTATGAATAAAATTATACTTTTATCGATGTTTATTCTTGTAATAATCATTGGCTGCTCTTCTGCTCCTGAAACTGTTCAGGATTCAAAACAACTCACTTTTTTAAGCAACGGAATCTGGCTTGGTAGTTTGCCTTGTGAGGATTGTGATGCAATAGATTATCAGCTAAATCTAAAAACCGATTTTACATTCGTGCAAAAATTTGTTTATAAAGGAAAGAGTGATGAGTTTATTGTTGATGAAGGAAATTGGGTATTTGATTCAGATTCAGTTATAGAGCTTGAAAGTTACGATTACGGAAAATTATTTTTAATAAGCGGTAAAGAATTAATTATGCTTGATGAATACGGCGATAGAATAAACTCTGAATCAGAAAAGAAATATCATCTGCGCAAAGATGCAAGCACCATAAAGCAAATTGATGAAATTAAAAAAGTAGAATTAGAACAGCCGGTTAAGGAAGAAGATGAAATTAATTCTTCTTACTATCAGGATAAATTTATGGCTGGTATTGATTTTATTGCAAGAGGTAATGAACCTAACTGGACTTTGGAAATCGATTTAGAAAAATCAATAAACTTTGCAACAATGGATGATATTAAACTAAACAATCCGGCTGTTGCAGGAATTAAAGCCCAGGATTCTGACGTTACTCTTTACCGATCTAAATCAGAAAAAGGGGAACTAATTATTACTGTTATCAAGGACAATTGCGAGGATAACATGTCCGGGGATAAATTCCCTTATAAAGTTAGAGTTGAGGCAAAGGGATTAGATGATGCTAACTATAAAACGTTTGAGGGATGCGGAATGTTTTTATATGATAACCGTTTGTATGATATTTATGTGATGGAAGAAATGACCAGCATAAACTTTAAAAAAGAAAAGCTGCAAAATGGAATGCCGCAATTTGAGTTTAACTTAACTGAAATGAAGTTTAGTGGACACGCCGGCTGCAATACTATAGGCGGAAGCATTAATGTTGTTGGTAATAAAGTTACTTTTGGTGCATTGATGGGAACACTGATGGCGTGCCCAAATATGAAGGTTGAAAAAGCCGTTATCGATGCACTCAATCAAAAAACAGTTACTTACACCATTGATAAAAAGAAACTCACTCTTGTTAGCGGCAAAACTAAAATGGTTTTGAAGAAGATTGATTAGATTTATTAAAAGATTAATGATTGTTGATTTATGATGAAGGGATACGAATTTTTCGTATCCCTTTTTTATGTGGTTAATAGAATATATTTCAGTTAAATGTCATCCATTTTTGTAAACATAAAAAGTTTATAATTCTCTACACCTCTTAACTTATCCCTCAAATCGTTTTAATTATTAAAAAACCCAACGGCATATTTATTGAACATTTAATCAATAAACAGAGGAGAGTTTATGAATGCTTTTAAAATAATTTTGCTTACACTTTTTGTCCCCGCTTCATTACTGCTTACAAATTGTTCTGTGCCGCCAAATGCAATCCTAAAACTAAAACCGGAAACAGAAAACACAGAGTGGTATAAGGGAAAAGAAATCGCAACTCTTGATAATGATTCAGTTGTAATCAGAATTTCATTTGATAGAAGTCTTAACAAAGAGTACTTGTTTGATGTGGATATTACAAACTATTCACAAAAAACTGTGCTTGTTGAGCCGGAAAAATTTAGTTATAAAATTATTAGTGGAAAAATAAAAGGGGGTGATGCTATAATATTATCTGCAAAAGATCCTGAAAAGGTTATAATTGAATTGCAAAAAGGCCAATCAATTCATCAAAGTAATCTGGAAACACAAGCAATGTTGTATTCGCTGGGATATTTTTTACAATTCGCTGGACAAACAAAAGCACTTGTTACCGGTGATGTTGAATTATCCAAACAAATCGATATTGAGGGAAGAAAAATGAAAGAGGAAGAATTAATTAATGATATTCAAAACCAAAGAATTAACCAATCACTCGATAACTCATCTTACCTTTGGGAAATACTTGCTTTGAGAAAAACGACACTGTATCCAAATCATAGTATTTCCGGAAAAGTTTTCTTTCCAATAAGTGGGTTGGCTGAAATTCTTGAGTTTAGTTTTCCGATTGATGAGCAAGTGTTAAAAATATTGTTTAATCAAGATGTAATCCCGCTTTACAAAAAGTATGTTGATCCAAAGACATATTATTAATCCAAGCATTGGGGGGCATGGGCTTATAGTACTATTTTAACAAATTCACTTGCTTTAAGTTTTTCAAAGATTATATCGCGGATTACTTCAGAATTTACAAATACAGTTAATTTGATACTAAAATATTTTCCTTTAGAGCTAACATTTGAAGATGATATTTTATAATCCATTCCTGCAACTGATTGTTCAATCAACTTAATCATTTCATCAACATCGGTACCGATAACTTTATAATCCCAGTTGCAGGGATACTCTATATTTGGTTTCTTACAATTTGAATCTAAAATCATTTTTTGTGTTTGCCGTTCCCCGATGCCGGAAATTTCATCGAAATAATAAAAGTTATTCTTTATTTACCAGAAAAACTCCAAGTGTTATTACAAGCCCGCTTAAGATCATTAACAATGTAATATCTTCTCTAAGAAAAATCCATGCAGTAATTATAGTGACAAATGGTTCAAAGTAAAGATAAGCACCAACTTTTGCGGATTCCATCTCACGCAAAGCATAAGCCCAAATTACATATGCAACACCGCTGCAAAGCAATCCCAAAAACAAAATTGAAAACCATCCAACCGTAGAAAGATTAACTACTGATTTTATTGTTGTTTCACTAACTGTAAATGGTATTATTATAATCGCCATCATAATAAAAAGATAAAGTATTGTCATCAATGGAGAATAGTTTAATGAGATTTTTTTATTAACCATTGAATAAATTCCCCAGGTAAATGCACTTGAAAGAACTAATAAATCACCTTTGTTTTTTATAAGATCGATGCTTGTAATGTTTCCTTTGCCTACTAATAAAAGTAAACCAAATGTTGCAATTATAATTCCTGTTACTTTTAAAGTGCTTAATTTTTCTTTAAAGAAAATCAACCCAAGCAACGCCATAAATATTGGCGCCATTCCAATTATCCAACCTGTGTTTGATGCAGTTGTAAATTTCATTCCCGTTACTTGTATCCACAAATGAAAAACAGCTATTAGTGCAAGAATAAAAATGTAACCGTGGCTCTTAAGGTTAAGTGTAAAATCTCTTTTTTGTATAACCGCGATTAAAAGAAGCAAGGAGATTGCGAGTATTAATCTCATCGAGATTATTGATTCAGGGGTTAATTCATCTAAAAGAAATTTTGTTGCGATAAAAGATGCACCCCAAAAAATAATCGCTATAAGCGGCAGCCAAATTATGTATGATTTTTTATTGATAAAGGTTTTTAATTAAGTGTTATTCTAGGCGAATAAAAAAATTACAATCGTGAATTGAAAAGAATGTCGGTCAATTTTCCACTTTGTTCAATCTAATACTAATTATTTAGATTTTTCTGTTTTCTTTGCTGATGAATAATTCATTAAATCATATTGAATTTCTTTGCTAGGCATATCCATCTTAACAACTTCTACTTCCGCATCTGAATAAAATTGTGTTGCCAGAGTATCATGAAAATCTGTAAAAACTACTACGCGTTTTATTCCTGCAGCAATCAAAGCTTTTGCACAAGTTGTGCAGGACATATTTGTAATGTAAGCAGTTGACCCAACAATATTAACTCCGTGCTTTGTTGCCTGAACAAGAGCATTTATTTCTGCGTGATTAGTCCGAACGCAATGATTATCAACAATCAGGCAGCCTTCATCTTCACAGTGCGGCTGTCCGGGAAGTGAACCGTTGTACCCTGTTGCAAGTACAAATCTGTCTTTTACGAGAACACATCCGCAGTGCATGCGCGGGCAAGTTGCTCGCTCTGATGCAAGCATTGCAAGTTTTAAAAAATATTGATCCCACGAAGGTCTTTTGTTTTCTGCCATTTAATTTATCCAAAAATAGATTTAGAAATTACCGTGAAAAATTAATGTTGTGCGAGACAAATATAGAGAGGTGATAGATTAAAATAAAAATTTAGTGAAACTATTTTTTTTTATATGACCATCTTTGTTTGTTTCCGCTTTTTTTGCCGCCCGCTGATGATAAAAACTCTTATAAATTTTACTGCTGCCACAAATATTATGTTTTGTTGGACTTTTTGATTTGGGTGCTTCCCACTCTGACTTACACTCTTGGCAGAGATATAATATCTTTTGTGATATTTGATATCTCCAGTTTTTTAAGTTCAGTTTTAATTCTGTCTTTTATGTTTCTTTTTTCTGAAAGATAGCTAATCATTTTTCCACGATTAAAAATTACTGAGTATAAATTTGCTCCGAGTAATTTTGCTTCTTCCATTTTAGAGTTGTACATCAAAAAATTGGAAAGATCACTTGCAAAAAAATCATATTTGGCTGCACAATCACCAACTGCATAAATATTTTTATCAGAGGTTCTAAAATAATCGTCAACCAAAATCCCTCTATCACGATCAAAAATAATTCCTAATTTCTCCGCTGCTTCTACATTAGGTCTTGAACCGCAACAGATCATAAGAAAATCACAATTAATTACTTCATCGGAGCTAAGTTTAATTCCTGTTACAGCATCAAGACCAATCACGCTTTTTATTTTTTCATCCACAATTACTTTTCCGCCAAGATTTTCAATAACCTCTTTTACTTTATTGCTAGTATCAGAATCAAAAGATGAGGGCATAAGTCTTTTGGATTTTTCAATGATTATGACCTTCTTACCCGCACGCAAAAGTTCATCACATAATTCTACTCCAATATATCCGCCACCATAAATAACTATATCATTTGCCTCAAGTGCTTCTTTTTTAATTTTACGTAACTGTTCGGGATCTTTATTGATAAGCATAACACCCTTTTTTTGTATCCCTTCAATTGGAGGTTCTATTGCACGTGAGCCGCTTGCTAATACAAGCTTTTCATATTCTATTGTTTTGCCGCCGCTTAGAAATAATACATTATGATCTCTTTTTATTATATCATCATAAAAAATGTTTAACATTTTATTCAATCCTGCAGATACAGAATTTATAAGTTCCTCAATAATGCTATTCTGTTTGTCAGTTTTTACAACTGCAATACTTTTGTCTGTATATGTGTGTCTTGCAGACAATGTACAAACTAATGCGGGTTCACCATTTCCTGCGATTACAATATTATATTTTTCCATAGCAATCTCCGTCAAAGCATTTAAAAATAGTTTTGTTCACGATTTTTGAAACCGGAGTATTAGAGAGTTGTAACTCAAAGGAAGCGGAAAAAAAATACTGAGATTGATTTAAGTTAAAACCGTTTGCCGGTTTCAAACCTTTTAATTCTTACCAAAAGAATTATTATTCCGTTCGATAAGAATGCAGTAATAATATAATCTTTTTTTTAATAATAGCAAGCAGACTAAGGGGTACACTTGATAAAATTCACATTTTTATTAATCGATTAAAACCATTTCTTATGTTTGAAATAAAAGTACATCAAGCCACCGCAAAACATTATAAAACCCCAAAAACCCCACGGATACATCCACTCTTTATCCAGCTCCGGAAAGTGTTTAAAATTCATACCATAAACTCCCGCAAGAAAAGTGAGAGGAATAAAGATTGTGGCAATAACTGTTAACACTTTCATCACTTCATTCATTTTATTGCTAATGGAGGAAAGATATGTTTCCAGCATTCCCATTACCATATCCCGGTAAGATTCTATTGTATCAATGATTTGTATTGTATGATCATAAACATCGCGAATATAGATTTGTGTTTGATGTCTGATAATTCCGTTTTCGTTGCGCTGTAGAGTTGAAAGTAATTCCCGCAAAGGCCAGACAGATTTTCTTAACAAAATCAATTCTCTCCGGAGATTATGAATTGCCTGCAGATCGCTTTGCTCGGGATCAAGAAGAATTCTATCTTCAAGCTCCTCAATTTCATCGCCGATTTGCTCAAGAATATGAAAATAACTGTCAACTATTGCATCAATAAGTGCGTAAGCTAAATAATCCGGCCCGCTGTTTCTCATACGTGGACCACCTTTTCTTAAACGGTCTCTTACCGTATCAAAAACATCACCGGTATCTTCCTGAAAAGTTATGAGATATTTTTTTCCTAAAACAAAACTTACTTGTTCGTTCTTAATTTCTTTCGATTCCGGACTATAAAAAAACATGCGTAAGACTATGTAAAGATATTTTTCATAGTCTTCAACCTTTGGTCGTTGTGATGTATGAAGAATATCTTCAAGAACAAGCGGATGTATTTCAAAGTTTTTACCCAGCAATTCAATTATGCTAACTTCATGCAGTCCATCAATATTTATCCAGGAAGTTTTATCTGAATCCTTGTAAGGAAATGTTTCTTCAATATTATTAAGCGTTTTTTCATTTATAAAATCTTCTTTATAATCAAATAAAGTAATTTTAACTTCATCTTTTTTCTTTTCTCCTGTGTATACAAGCGTTCCGGGTGAAAGACCAACTTTTTTAGATTTTGGTTTTGTTTTTTGCAGAGGGTTTAAAATTCTTTTAACGCGTCTTAGCTGCTTTTTTGTTTGATGAGTTATCATCTTACCGGTTTTGGGAATAAAATCTTTATCCATATAAATCTCTTAAGCTTCTTTAAGTATCATTTTCTTTAATGTTTCGATCCACATTGGATGATCATTTAAACTTTCTACAAGCTGAACTTTTTCTCCGCCATGCTCAACGAAAAGATCCTGATATTCTTTGCCGATTTCAATAGTCGTTTCAAGACAATCGGCTACAAATGCAGGACTGAATACTAAAAGTTTTTTGGCTCCTTTTTTTGCCCACTCTTCTACAACTTTATCAGAAAAAGGTTCAAGCCAATCCTTATCAAGGCGGGATTGAAAACAAACGGTATATCTTTCTTTCGCAAGGTTTAATTTTTCAGCAAGCATCCTGGTTGTTGCATAACAGGTTGCTTTGTAACAATATATATTATCATCATTAATTTCTTCATCGCATTTGTGATCATCACACGGCTTACCGTCTGAATATACTTTATCAACCTGCCTTACCGGCAAACCATGATAGCTAAAAAGAATATGGTCATAATCATTAAAATTATATTTTTTTGATTGCTCAATTACACAATTCAGATAATCATCATTGTCATAAAACTGTGAGATGATTTTTATTTCCGGTATCACCCACCACTTACTTATCAACTTCATCGCTTTGTCAATTGCAGATCCTGTGCTTGCTGAAGCGTACTGTGGAAACAAAGGCAGGATAATAATTTTTTCGTATCCGCTTTTTTTCCATTCTTGCACACACATCATCCAGGCTTGGATTTTGATAACGCATTGCAAGTTCAACTTCAAAATTATCACCAAGTTCTTTCTGCAATTTTTCTTTTACGGATTCGCCGTAAATTATTATTGGTGATCCATCTTTTGTCCAGAGCTCTTTATAGATCTTTGCTGATTTTGGAGCGCGGAAAGGAACTATTATAAAGTTTACAAGGAAAAATCTGCCAATGGGATTTATATCAATCACTCTTGGATCATTAAGAAATTCAAATAAATACTTTCTTACATCTTTAACAGAGGGGCTATCGGGAGTACCTAAATTAATTAACAATACACACGTTTTTTTCATTTGTATCCAGAATTAGTTAATGGAATTATCACAAAAATAAGTTTAACTTTAATAATAAGTTACACTATAATTTTTAATCATAAAATCTATTTTTTAAATGAAGCAATTTCTAATAATCATTTTAATTGCAGTATTAATTTATTCTTGCTCAGAGGTTGACAATGACTGTATTTGCACGGAAGAGTTCAGATCTTATCTGGTAACAGTTGTAGATACAATTGGCGTTCCTGTTGATTCTCTGACCATAAGCATTAAAGATAAAGATGGAGATGAGCTGGACGTGCAGCAGCAAGATCAGATTTTTGGTCCAGGCAAGTATACCGTTCTGGATGATTCGTTTACAAAGATGTTTGTTTCGCCAGCTGTTTCCGAAAAAGTAACCTTTACGGCAACTAATGGAACGCGTAATGTTACTGGAGAATATCTGTTCAATACAGATAAGTGCAGATGCCACATCAATAAAGTATCCGGGTCGGATACTTTGGTTCTTAGATAATTCTGTCAGACTGAGCTTGTCGAAGGCTGACAATTTATAATACCGTCACGCTTCGACAGGCTCAGCGTGACAAGGGTTTTAATTCCTGCCAAAAAGCTCTGTAAGATTTAATGTTTGTGTTCTGGTTTTGCTTGCAAGAGAAACATAAGTTAACGCAAGTTCTTCTTTTCCTGCACCCAGAACTGTGCTTATCAAGCCCAATGCTTCACCAAGACTTTCTGCTGAAATATTTTTTGTTACCCTATTCCAGAGTTCTTCTTCAAGAGCATTAAATGCTGTGTGCACTTCGTGCAAATCAAATCCGGCATCAAATCTTTCTTTAGCAATTTGCGCCGCGTATTCTTTCATAGGAATTAGTTTTTTCTCAATAACACATTGCTGCGTTAGCGTTAAAAGATTTAATAATCTTTTTTTGTTTTCACTCTGTGTAGATTTTGAATATGATTTAAGATGTGCGCAGTTTAATGATTGAAGTGCGTTTTCTAAAATTTCTGAGCTTTGAGTTCTGAGTAGTTCTTTTAAATCCATTTTGTAAACCATTTGTTTTTTGCTTCACAAAATTACAAAGATTAGAATTAAATCTTATAGTCTTAATTTTATCCAGCTCACCTTTCTATCTTTTACAAAGCCCAAACTTTCTGCAAGTTTTGCTGCTTCAACATTATTTTCTTCAATCTGTGCAAAAGAGATTTTACCAAGTTTTCTATTCTTTTTAATCAAAGAAATCAATATTTCCTTTCCGTATCCATTCTTTCTTTATATGGTGTGTGGAGCAAGACATTTGTGAATATATTTCTCATTTCATCTTGTTTAGTTCGGGATTCATTTTATAGATGGATTGGTTTTTACAAAAATCATTAGAGCCGCAGTTATCAAACCAAAGAGTAAAGCACCGATCCATAAAATTACAGAGCCATAATGCTGATAAACAACAGTTCCAAGCCACGGACCTGCTGAAAACGCAAAGCTGAATGTCATTTGGTAATATCCCATATACTCACCACGTTTATTAGCTGGAGCTATTTCTGACGTATATGCCGCGGTAATCGGAAAGAAAATCATTTCTCCAAATGTAAAAACCATAATTGCTATAACAAGCGGCACCACAGTATTTGCGATTGCGAATCCGCCAAAGCCAATTCCAGCTAGTAGTGCTCCAATTATTAAAGATTTTTTATATGGTGTGTCATTCATCCAATTGTTAAGCGGAACTTCTAAAAAAATTATCATTACAGTATTGATAGCGCCGAACAATCCAAACGCTGCAGTCGTGTAGCCCAGATCATCAACAATGTACAACGGCAGTGCGCCAAGATGCTGAAAGAATACAAGGTTGGCGGGAATAATTGCAAATAGAAAAAACAAAAAACTTTTATCGTTTAAAACCGCGAATTTTAAACGTGGTGTTTCTATACTAACTTCTTCAACCTTTTCTTCGGATAACGAAGACCATTTTGTTGTACTTAAATAAATTCCCGCTGCAACAGAGGCAATAGCATTTGCATAAAATAAATAATGGTAGTCTATCAATGTTAAAAATCCTCCGATTACAGGACCAATACTCATCCCTGCATTTATTGCAAGACGGTTTAACGCAAAAGCAATTCGCCGCTGTGATGGAGCAACAATCTCAGTAATCATAGAAAGATTTGCAGGACGGAACGCCTCGTTAACAGCGGCAAGTACAAATGATGCAACTAAAATCCAATGATAATCGGAGACAAACGAGTAAACAAAAAATAAAATTCCGGAACCAAACAAAGCGAACTTCATTATTTTTAATGAACCAAGTTTATCTGAAAGTTTTCCAGTTATTGGTGCAGCAAGAAAAGCCGCAGCACCATAAACAAGCAACGCTGTTCCTGCTTCTGCAGGACTAACACCAATTTTTTTGGTTAAGATAAAGTGCAAGAAACGGAATTACCATTGTGCCGGAACGATTGATAAGTGAAGTAAAAAACAACGCCCACATATCGTGCGGAAGACCTTTTAATCCTTTGTACGGATTCATAAAAAATTACCAGCCCATTTTCTTTTTTAATTCCATTATGTGTGCAAGATGGTGTTTGCTATGCCAGGAATAAAGCGCAAGTGTTTTGCTTAAAGTAATGCTACCCCATTCAGGGTGCTGAAATGTTTTTTCAAATTGTTCATCTGTTAATGAATGGAGAAGTATTGCCCATCTTGTGTGAACAGAATCCAATAACTGAAGTGAAACTTCTATGGGAGTTTTAAATGAATCCGGCAATTCTGCCCAGAGATGCTCTTCATAGGTTTTTATTTTCGGATTATCTTCTGTTAGTGCAAGCTTAAATCTTACATAAGCATTTAAATGGCTATCCGGTAAATGATGTATAACTTGTCTAACAGTCCAGCCGCCATCGCGATAGGGTGTATCTAATTGCTGTTCTGATAAGATTTTCAACTTCTTTTCTTAATAGTGTTGGAAGTGCTTCAATAGTGTTGATGAAATCACTGCGCGTTTCTTTTGTAACGTTTATGTTTTTATCAAACTTACCAATCGGGTAGCGCGGATCTCTTTGCATATTCTCCTATATTATATTTTATGATGATATCTTTTCCTAAAGATGTCATCTTTCTATAATTTTTTTTGTAAGGGAAATTTAAGAACAGTAGTAAACTATAAACCAATCAACCTCATAATCAAAAACACCACCAGCCCGAACGTTGCGCCCAGGTAAAGCAAGCGAATATATTTTCGTCCTTCTTCATCTTTTGAATTGACAAGTTTGAAAGTTGAATACCCGATAAACAGATCCATTACAGCAATTGGTAAAAGATATATGATATTAAACCATTGTAGTAAAAATGGAATCACGCTCAAAAGAATAACAAGAACAAATATAAATGCGCTTATTCTTAAAGCTTTTTCTTTTCCGTGTTTGATTGCAATTGAGCTTGAATCAATAAGAATATCACCTTTTACATCCATTGAATCAGCAGCAATCTCTTCTCCTAAATCTACTAGTGCTGCAATAACAGCAAAGAAAAGTACAATCTTATTAAATGGCATTCCAACAGAAAGACCCCCAAAAACAAAGGTCATTCCAACTGAAAAGCTTACCATAAGGTTGCCTAGCAGCCCGTGCTTTTTGAATTTTCTGTTATAAAGCAATCCAATTATTGTTAAACCTATTGAAAACAACAGTGCGTCTAAGCTAATCTTAAGGCTTAGCAATAATCCGGCAAGTAAAA
The DNA here is from genome assembly GCA_963706055.1 of uncultured Ignavibacteriales bacterium. Classification (GTDB taxonomy): domain Bacteria; phylum Bacteroidota; class Ignavibacteria; order Ignavibacteriales; family Ignavibacteriaceae; genus IGN3. The sequence continues at coordinate 451,029 of CAVPND010000022.1, forward strand.
GAAATATTGCAAGTGCAAGTGCTTGTGCGGGACTAACAAGCCCGGATGGTATTGGCCTCTGCGGTGCATTAATTTTATCTGTTTCAATATCAAAGTAATCATTAGAAACAAGTATTGATGCGGAGATGAAGAATACAGAAAGTGCGGCAGTTAATGTTAATACAACTGGGGCAAAGTATCCGAGTGCAAAAACCTGTCCGAGTACAACGCAAATTCCTGCGGCCAACGGAAGCTCAAATCTTATTAAGCTGAACAGACCTTTTAGTTTACTCATTTAGTTTTTTTTACCAGCTTATTAATAATACTGCTGATTCCGCCAACAACTATTCCAATAACGAGACCAATGGCAATGTTTTTTGCAGCAATCCCGATGATAATTCCCAGGCTTATACCAAGACCCATTTTTATTGCAGATGCTTTAATCCCTCCGCCGGTTGCAATTTCTTTTTCCATAACAATAATATACCTTAAACAAATAAATAAAAATTTGTAGTTAAAAATTAATAAGTACGATGATAAAAACCAGAGAAGGGTTGTTGGTTTGTTGTTATGTGGAGATAAAATAATTACAATAAAAAAGGCACGATTGCTCGTGCCTTAATTTTGCTTAGTCCACAGATGTGGATTGTTAATTGCAAATTACTTCATAAGTATCATCTTCTTAGTAGAAGAAAAATTATCAGTCTTTATCGAATATAAATAAACTCCATTACTTAGATTTGATGCGTCAAATCTAATATCATACTTTCCAGCTGATTGTGTTTGATTAACCAGCGTTGCAACTTCGTTACCAATTATATCATATACTTTTATAGTTACAAATGAATTTTGTGGAATGCTGTAACTAATCATTGTAGATGGATTGAACGGATTTGGATAATTTTGCTCTAATGCAAACACCGATGGTGCTGTTAAATCTACATTTATTTCGTTAGAATATTCAAATGTTCCATCAAAATCTATTTGCTTAAGTCTATATGAATAGCTTCCCACATTTAACTTAGAATCAGTGTATGAATAATTTTGTACTTCGGTTGTTGTTCCTTTACCGCGCACAAAACCAATAGTTATAAATCCTTCACCGGATTTTCTTTGTACTTCAAATCCATTGTTATTTGTTTCTGTGGCTGTACTCCAATTAAGGCTTACATCAGTACCATTAACATTAGCAGTAAATGCACTAAGCTCAACTGGAACAACTCCCTGATTTAGAGCAATAACTGTTCCGTTTGGTAGCGCTGCAAATAAACCAAAAGCAGCTCCATTCTGATTACCAGCAGGATTTAGGAATCCTGAAGCAAACACAGCTGCAGCACCACCGCCCAATCCGGCTAAAGGTGCAATAAATGAAGCAACCAAAGTTGTTCCATCTGCAAGGTATAAGTCTAATGTGTAGTTGCCTGCAGGAACTGAGAAGTAAGGGGTTATATCACTATAAGCTGCATCATTAACTAATACAAGATTGCCAGCTTCTCTTGCTTTAACATCAACAGTTGGAGCATCGGTAGAACCATGTACTACAAATAAGTCAACACCAGTTCCGGTACCAATTTCTTGAGCCATTGGTTTTACAAAAAGTGTAAAGTCTGTATTTCTTCCGTCAGGATTTGGAAGATAACCGCCGGTTAATAATCCGTTTGCTATCACAACATATTTTTCATCTGCAGAAAGTATAACAGGAAAGTTTGCTAAAGTATCGTTAACGGATGTACTGTTACCCGGAGCAACGCCAATGTTTAAAGTTACACCTGCAGGAAGATCGATAAACGGTGTTGCTGTTCTGAATGCAAAATCAGGAATCGCTAAAGCATCGTTAACGTAAACATCAACACTACCGGCTAAAACATCAGCAGAATTATGAATTACCTGTACTCTTGCGTTTGGTGCTGTTGCCGCAGGTAATTGTACAACGGTTCCATTAGCTAGTGCTGCAAATAATCCAAAAGCTGCGCCATTTTGGTTAGCTGTTGGATCTAAAAATCCAGAAGCAAATACTGCTGCTGATCCACCGCCTAAACCTGTTAGCGGTGCAGTGAATGATGTAACATAGTTAACACCATTACCAAGATATAAATCTAAAGTTAAACTTTGAGCTGGTGCTGTAAGATAAGGGGTTATATCACCATATGCGGCATCATCAACAATAGTTGCACTGCTAAGTTCACGAACTTTTACATCAACGGTTGGTGCATCTGTAGAACCGTGCAATACAAATAAATCAACACCGGTACCTGTTCCAGTTTCCTGAGCCATAGGCTTTACAAATAAAGTAAAGTCAGTGTTTCTGGTGTCAGGATTAGGTGCATAACCACTGGTTAAAACTCCATTAGCAAATACTACATATTTTTCTCCAGCGGTAAGAACTACAGGAAAATTCTTTAATGTGTCGTTAACTGAAGTACTGTTACCTGGAGCAACACCGATATTTAATGTAACACCACCTGGTAAATCAATAAATGGGGTTGCAGATCTGAAAGCAAAATCAGGAATAGCGAGTGCACCGTTTACATATATATCAACACTGCCTGCTAAGAATATCTGCGGAGTTATGTATAACCTGAACTCTTGCAGTTGTTGGAGCAGCTGCTGAAATAACTTCTAGCAGATCAATACCAAAAAAGTTTGAATTATTTCCGCTAGGTCCGCCATCAACAATATAATATTGAATAGCAAATCTTACTGTGCCGGAAATCGGAAATGTTGCGGTCCATCTTGCCCAGCCTGATTCACTTACAAGATATCTTCCCCAGGTAATATCAAAATCACCAGGAGTAATACCAGCTGTGGTAGAAAGTCTTACATAAATTGAATCATCAAAAGGATTATTATCTATTGAACGGTGCCAGAAACTTAAAGTATCTCCGGCATTAACAGTAATCTGAGGAGAAATTAACCATTGATCGATCAGGAAGCCATTGGCACCCTGGTAATTACCAGCAACATAACCGGTTATTGGTCCTTCATAAGCTGGGAATTGTGTGCCTGTCGGCTGAAACCACGGATCAACTGTGCCGCCGCCATCAACATTTAAAACAGTGTAGCCGCGTGCTTGTAACCCTGTAACTGAGTTATCGCCGTTAAAGTTATCAAAGAATATAGACGAGCCATCTTTTTCGATAGCAGGAAGAGATTTTCCATCAGAAAGAGATGGAGTACGGGAACCGTAAAGTTCATCCTGCGCTAAAATTGAGGATGTAAAGAACAAAAAAAGTCCAAGCCACAGAAATTTAACAGAATTTTTCATAGTGTCTCCTTTTATTTATAGTTGATTAGTTATTATTACATAGATCAAGATCTATAATCAAAACTGAGATCAGAAGTTTAAAGTTCCCTTTCGTTTATTTTTTTTAATAATTATTAAAACTATTTAATCGTTTACTTATAAACTTAAAGATTCGCCATATCTCTTTTCGAAGTACGAAAATTTTGCAAATGTCGCTACGGTTATTGTCTGAAATAATTTTAACAATAAAATTTAGATTCTATTGATTTTCTTAACAATACTAATTCATGATTGGTAATGTATTTACACAGAAACTGAACAGAGTCAACTACTAATACTAGTAAATATTATTTTTCTTGCAACTAATAAATTCATTCAATAGTTTCTGCTGAGCGTAAAACTATTTTCCGATTCACTGTCATAATAAATAAAAACTAATCATTATAAGGAGGCCCTTATGCATAAATCTATTATGTTTTCTTTTCTAATACTTTGTGTGCTTTTTCTAATCACCCCAACAACATTCTCACAGGAAATGAAGGACCAGCTGTACTGGGTTCGTGAAGAGGTTGCCAAAGTTGACATGTGGGATAAATATGAATCAACCTCCAAAGAATGGGTTAAAATGATGACCGAGGCAGGTCTTGATTTTCCATTTATGAGAGCATCTCAAAGAGATGATGGGCATTACTATTATCTATTTCCACTAGACAACTATGCTTCTATTGATAAGATGCAAGAAATATTTGGCGCAGCAATTGAAAAAATTGGAAAAGATAAATGGTCAAAATTTATGGTCGAAAATGAAAGCAGTATGATAACCCATAAAGATTTTATAGCTAAATGGTCTGCTGATTATTCGTATGTGCCCAAAAAACCAAGAATAAAACCGGAAGATGCAACTTTTATTCACTGGATGTTTTTTCATTATAAATTAGAAAACCGTAAAGAAATTATGGATATAATGAAAGAATGGAAAAAACTATATCAAGATAAAAATATTAGCAATGGATACAGCATTTGGCTAATTGAATTAGGATTAGATAATAATATGATTGCACTTACTGAAAATTATAAAGATGGAGCAGATTATTATGCTTCACAGAAAGAAGATAATGCTTTAATGGAAGCGGAAGCAGGCGTACTTTGGGAAAAAATGTCAAAGTTCATAACTTCAATTGAAAATAAGTACGGCAGCGCAAGACCAGATCTCGGCTTTATTAAAAAGTAAACTTTTTATCCCCTCCTAAAGAGAGGGGATTTTTTTTATAGATAAATCAATACAAATGTTTAGGAGTATTTTAAATGAAAACAATGACCTGCAAACAGCTTGCTGGAGCTTGCGACAAACAATTTAATGCTGACACTTTTAAGGAAATTTCAGAAATGAGTAAAGAGCATGCAATGGAAATGTTTCAAAAAAATGATCAAGAACATATTAAAAAAATGAATGAAATGATGGAGCTTTCAAAAAACCCTGATGCTATGAGCAAATGGTTTGCAGATAAGAAAAAAGAATTTGAAGCTTTACCAGAAGACAAATAGTTAATTTATTTCAGTAAAGAAGAAATAAAATAATTGTAAAGCTTAAAAGAGCTTGTGAGAAATAATAATTTTCTGATAAGTCTATTGTTTTTTAATTTTGGCTTAATACTATTTCGAAATGGAAAATATTAATGTCAGTAAAAATCAAATACGTTCACACAAACATTGTTGCAAAAAACTGGAAAAAGCTTGCGGACTTTTATATAAAAGTTTTTGGTTGCTCAATTGTCCCGCCAATTAGAAATTACAAAGGAAAAGATTTAGACTCTGCTGTTAACATTAAAGATACTGCTTTAAATGGCGTTCATCTAAGATTACCAGGTTATAATAAATCAGGACCAACTTTAGAAATATTTTCTTATACACCAACTCTTAAAACACAAAGCCGTAAAGTAAATACTCCGGAATAACTCATATTGCATTTGAAGTCAGCGATGTTAATAAACTATATAAAAAAGTAATTGCAAACGGCGGAAAGAAGGTTGGTAAAATAATCACGCTAAAGCGATCAGACGGGAAAAAAGTAACCTGGTGTTATGTAAAAGATCCGGAAGGAAATATGATTGAACTTCAAAAGTGGGATAAATAGAAAGGATTGCAATGATAAAAAAAGATGCACGAATAGATTCTTATATTTCAAAATCAGCAGTTTTTGCAAAACCAATTTTAATACACTTACGCGAGCTTGTTCATCTGACCTGTCCAGAAGTAGAAGAAAAAATAAAGTGGGGTTTTCCTCATTTTGATTACAAGGGGATGATGTGCAGTATGGCTTCGTTTAAAAAGCATTGTGCTTTCGGATTCTGGAAAGCATCTCTGATGAAGGACAAAACGTTAATTGCCAATGCAGAATCAGAATCTGCTATGGGACACTATGGAAAGATTACATCATTAAAAGATCTGCCGTCTGATAAAAAAATTATTGCACACATTAATGAAGCTATGATGTTGAATGAAAAAGGAGTTAAGCTGCCTGCCAAAAAAGTTAAAGCAGTTAATAAAGAAACTTTGGTGCCAGATTATTTTCTAAAACAACTAAAGAAAAACAAAAAAGCGTTTACAACATTTGAAAAATTTAGCCCTTCGCACAAACGCGAATATATTGAGTGGATTACAGAAGCGAAAACGGATGAAACAAAAAACCGTAGAATGCAAACAGCAATTGAATGGCTGGTTGAAGGTAAATCACGTAACTGGAAATACATAAAGAAATAGTTTAAACTAAAAATGGATAAACAATACAAACCAATAGCTTGCGGACTTTATGATGAACTTGAACTCCGCGCTTTAAGAAAACAAAAAATAAAGATTGTATTTCTAAATGATAAAAATGAGAATGAAATAGATGAGTGTGTTATTGCTGATTTGTTTTCTAAAGATAAAGTTGAATATCTAAAAACGGATACTGGATTGATCATTCGCTTGGATGATGTTGTGGAAGTAGATAACATTCTGTTTAATAAAGGTTGTTAGGGAAATTATTATGAAAACTGAACAGATTGAAAACTTATTAAATCATATGAAATGGGCAGATGCAGAAGTCTGGAAAAAAGTTTTATCTTTTGAGGCAGCAGAAAACGATGAGAAAATTAAAAAGCTTTTATATCATCTTCATCAGGTTCAATATGCTTTTTACTGTTTGTGGAATAATCTGCCAGTGGAAAATCCAAAGCAGCAGGAGTTTGTTAATTTAAAATCAATTGCAAAATGGGGATTTGATTATCAACAAAAGTTAAATGAATTTCTCTCTACATCAAGAGCAGATGAATATGAAAACGAAATTCAAATTCCATGGTCTGTTTTTATGGAAAGAAGAATCGGAAAAAAAGTTATTCCCGCTACTTTAGAGGAAACAATGATTCAGGTTGCATCTCACAGCAATTATCATCGTGCACAGATCAATTCGCGATTAAGAGACCTTGGCGGCGAACCACCAATGATAGACTTTATTGCATGGGTTTGGCTTGACAAACCTGTCGCAGATTGGGAAGGTGTGTTTTAGCTCTTCATCGATCTAACAGTCTCTAAAATTCCATCCTGATAACTTGTTGGGGTAAAATTAAACGCTTTTTCAAACTTAGTACTATCAAATAAATAATCGTACTCGTTTTGATAAAGCATTTCTAAACTTTCTTTAACAACTTGTATAAAGTATCCAACCATTTGAATCATCCACATCTTTAACACAGTATATTTTGGCTCAACACTAAAAGCATTTGCAGCAAACTCAATAAATTCTTTTCCGGTAAGTGCATTTTTATCAGTTGGTAAATGCCAGATTTGATTGTACGCCGAATTTGTATTTCCCAAAAGTGCAGTTGCTTTTCCTGCATCGGGGGTGTAGGTCATTGAGTGTTTTTTGTTTGCATCAATAAACCATTGTGCTTTTTTACCTTTTTTAAAATTATCAAATACAGTTACTGTGGCAAAACTAAGTGGAGTGTTCGGTCCATAAAAATCCGCTGCTCTTGCAATAATTGCATCAAGTTTACCCCTTTCAACCTCACTCATAATCATTTGTGCTATTTGTGCCCTCACCTCTCCTTTTTTACTAACAGGATTAACCGGCGTATCTTCTTTCATCCATCCTTTTACTAAACCATAAGAATACACATTATCAAAAAAAACAAGTTTAGATTTGTGTACTTTACAAGCATCAATAACATTTTCCATAATCAGCGGCCATTGTTTTTGCCAAACACTTATTTTGTATTGAAGTCCGGCTGTCAGATAAACAACCTCAGAACCTTCAACTGCAGATAAAACCTGCTCGGGATTTGTAAGATCAGCAATTACTAATTGGTCTGTTGGATTTACTCGTTTTGGGTTCCGGCTTACAAGTCTGATTTTATCAGTGTACTTTGTTAATGCTTTTGCTAACTCGGTTCCAATAATTCCTGTTGATCCTAAAACTGTTTGCATTTTCTTAAACCTAATAAAGAATATTAAAAATTGTGGGTTAAATATGAGATAAGATTATGATTTATGTTTTAGCAGAAATCACATATTTGCAAAAAGTAAATCCCAGCAAAGTATTTTTACCGGGATTGTGATATGTATCTTAGGAATGAGATAAAACTACGTTTAGTAGTTTATTTGTATTGATCCATTTGTAAAGACAATTGTTTTTAATGAATCATCAGTTCGGGCAGTAAAATTAAAAGCGGCTCCAAGATCTTTATCTGTTATTCTGCTTATATTTAAATAACTAATGTTATCAAAGTATGCTTTATAGTAAGTATCATCTGTTCCGCTCCTCGAAATAAGGGTATAATATGCTTTAACAACATAAGTAAATCCTGGTTCATCTTCCCCAATGCCAAAAATTCCATTCTGATTAACACTTATACTAAACTCAAGCACCGAAGAACTATAGGTTGGATCGTTTGGCAAATCTTGTCTCGCTTTTACAGTTCGCGTATTACCACTTTTACTAGTGGTAATACTATTTGAGTACCAGCCGGATCCATTAATATCTCCCCTTACAAACCCGGTTGCATTTTTTTCCGAATTAACAGGATTAGAATCTGCATCTTTAGAACACCCAGAAAAAGCAAAAAGGATCAAAATAAAAAGCACAATAAATTTCATATCCGCAGTTCAATTGTTAATATAATAATAAAACTATGTTATTGGCTGTTAAAGAAAAACAGAATAATTATTCTATTTTAATTCTGTTAACCAGTTTTGAGCAAATGTTCTTGCAGCCGTAACAGTTTCTTTACCTGCCCGGTAATAAAGTTTCCATTGGCTGTCTTTGTATTCATACTGCTGATCAACAAACTTAATCATCCCATCTTTGCCTTTTAACGTTTTGGCTTCAAAGTTTATGTCTGATGATTTATCCAGAAAAGCATTTATCCATTTTTTTAACATAGGTTTTGGATTATTTACAGGATACTCCTTTTCCCATTCGGTTACTTGATTTTTATAGTTTTCCATCTCCATTTGATGACCTTGTTTTATGTATTCATCCATCTCAGGATTAAACATTGAATTATTAGGATCATCAATTTCAGCCAATTGCTGTTTAAATGTTTTTAGAATTTCCTCATACATACTTTGCTGATCTTTTGGAGCTTGTGATTTTGTTTTTTCCATTTCAGCAATACTGCTTTTTAAACTTTCCTTCTGTTCCTTTTTTAACTGAGTAGAATACTTTGGTTCTTCTGGGGGACTTGGTTTTCTGTCTTCTCTAAGTTGGTTATACTTTGAAATAAACTCCTTAGACGCAAGATATTCTTTTACATTTTTACCCATTGCTTGTACTAAAGAAACTCTGTCTCCGGTAGCAAGCTCTTTCAATACTTTTACGTTTGGGATATAAAAAGATGGTCCCGAGACAGCATAAAATATATTGGATTTTGCCGCATCTTCATTTGTTTTGAATTGCTGCAGCAGACCTTTTAATTTATCGTCTAAAATACGTTCGGCTGTAAAACCAAGAATTATTAACATAACTGGCAGAACAAAGAATATCTTTTTCATAAAAATTGCTCCTGTGTGGGTTTGTTTATTAGAACCATCTTAAAAATTGAAATATGTTTTATCATGCGCAAATGGTAATTAAAATAATTTAGCTGTTTGTTACACAATTATTTAATTTTAACTATTAACAACCATAAACTTCAGGCTTTGTATATGAAAAACATAAATCGCTGTCCATGGCCGGCAAACGATCCTATGTATATTAAGTACCATGATAAAGAATGGGGAGTACCAATACATAGCGATAAAAAACTTTTTGAATTTCTATTACTCGAAGGATTTCAAGCTGGTTTAAGCTGGCGCACTATTCTGCTGAAACGAAAAAACTTTAGAAAAGCTTTTGATAATTTTGATTTTAATAAAGTGGCAAAGTATGATAAAAGAAAAATTAATTCTTTAATGAAAGATGCCGGAATCATCCGAAACCGATTAAAAATTAATTCAGCAGTAATAAATGCAAAGGCATTTTTAGAAGTTAGAAAAGAGTTTGGAACTTTTGATAAATATATTTGGGGTTTTGTAAACAGTAAACCAATTAAAAATAAATTTAAATTTTTAAGAGAACTTCCTGCTCGAACAGAATTATCAGATTTAATCAGCAAAGATTTAAAACAGCGTGGTTTTAACTTTGTCGGATCAACAATAGTATACGCACATATGCAGGCAACAGGAATGGTAAATGATCATCTTACAACTTGTTTTAGATATAAAGAACTTTAATTTTTATAAAAGGTTGACTTGTAAAAAAATATTCGTCATATTATAGTAAAAGCAGTAAAAGAATTTTCATTCAATAACTATTTCACTAACTAACAAGAGGAGTGCTATGAAGTCATTTACTTTACTTTTTACTATGTTGCTTTTCTCCTTTGCCATTGCTCAAGACCAGCCCAATATCAATTATTTCGATCTAACTATTGCGGCAGAGCAAAATAGTCAACTTGTTTTTGATGCACGAAAGCTTGCAGATAAAACCGGCCTGCCTTATGCAATATATACACCAGAGGGTGTGTTTATTGAAGCAAGAGGAATTGAAAACGGCAAAGTAGTTTACGCAATTGTTAATGATATTGCGGATGCTATTAACAGTGGTAGCGTTGCTTACTGGGAAGATATTCAATACAATTATGATTTAAGCAAAGCTCGGGTTCACTATTTAAATCAGCAAACTCAAAATTCTTCATTAGGTTATTCAAATATCTCAGACGCTGGTGTTTCAACATCTTATCTTGCAATTCCTGATTGGACAACGGATGCTGTTGTACTGCTTGATGCTGTAACCGGTGACTTGGTTGACAATGCTTTTATTGTGGACCCAACTAACTTATCGTCTCCTAAACAGATAAGATTATCTCCATATGGTTTTTTAACTCTCTCAGATCAAATTGATGATCTTGTTCAAAAGTACGATACTTCAGGCTCATATCAAGGATTTTTTGCACCTGTTGGCGGTGTAAATACAGCGATATTAGATAATATGCGCGGACACAATTTTAGACCAAACGGAAATATGGTTGTAACCGTTGGCAGCGGCGGAAATCAAAACGGTATTGCAGAGTTTGATGCAAGTGGAAATTATCTTGGCAATTTTATAGCCATAGGCGCTGGTGGTTTAAACAGTCCTTTCGATATTATTTTTAGAGCAAGCGATTGTCTAGTAACAGCAAGCTCAAGCAATGCTGCACATCGTTATGATTTAAATGGCAACTATCTTGATAATTTTATTCCAAGCATTGCTTTTCCCCAGCAAATTTTTGAATCAACAAATGGCAATATTTGTGTGGCCGGATTTTCCCTTCCTTCAGCATTGTATATTTACAACTCAACCGGAGCTCTGTTAAACTCATTTAATGCAGTAACTGGTTTACGTGGTTGCTATCAGCTGCCTGGTGGAAATTATATTGTTACTAACGGATCATTTATTGCAGAAATAGATGACACCACTGGCGCATTGATTAGAAACATTGTTTCAGGAATAAGTGCACAGTATGTAAATTTAATTGATTTTTCTATAGTACCCGTTGAACTCACTTCATTTGTGGGATCAAGTGTTGATGGTAATGTTGTTCTTAATTGGAATACGGCAACTGAAATTAATAATTCCGGTTTTGAAATCCAGAAAAGTATGGATAGAATTAATTTTTCTAACCTGGCATTTGTGCCCGGCTTTGGAACCACAACCGAACCAAGAAGTTATTCATATACTGATAATACTGTTAACAATGGAAAATATTATTATAGATTAAAACAAATAGATTTCAATGGTGAGTTTGCTTACTCAGATATTGTTGAAGTTGATGTTGCAGCGCCAAATACATTTGCGTTATCTCAGAATTATCCAAATCCATTTAACCCAACAACAATCATAACCTATAGTTTACCACAAAAATCTTATGTAACACTAAAGATTTATGATGTACTTGGCAATGAGGCAGCAACACTTGTAAATCAAACACAATCAGCTGGAAAGTACGATGTTAGATATGATGCCTCTGGACTAAGTAATGGAGTTTATTTTTATACAATAACAGCCGATCATTTTACATCAACAAAAAAGATGGTTTTACTTAAATAGTTTTTGTTTACATAGTTGCACTGCAAACTGAACTTTATCATCAAAAGGCTGACTATTCTAGTCAGCCTTTTTTTTGAAAAGTTTTTACTTCTTTTATTTTTACAATATTATTGGGGTGTATGAAAGAAAGAGTTAGATACATATCAGCAGATTTGCTGAGGGGTCTTGTTATCATAATTATGATTGAAGTTCATGTGTTTAATGCTTTCCTTCTGCCGGAATTGAGACAAACCGGTTGGTTTAGTGTAGTCAATTTCATTAACGGCTTGGTGGCTCCATCATTTTTATTTGTATCCGGATTTGCATTCCAGGTTTCATCCGGTGGTAAACTTGATGAAATGAGAAAACTTGGAAAAGCATTCTGGAAAAAAATGATGAGAATATTTCAGATAATAATTATTGGTTACGCTTTACATCTTCCGTTTTTTTCTTTTTCTAAAATTATTAATGAATCAACTCCGCAATTAATAGAAAACTATTTTAGCAGTTGATGTTTTGCAGTGTATTGGTGTTGGTTTGCTCTTTTTATTTCTAACAAGATTGTTAATAAAGTCAGATAAGATATACAACTACTTTTTAATCGCTTCTCTTGTTGTTGTTACTTTTATCTCTCCATTTTTTTGGAAAATTGAGTTTACTAACTATTTACCAATTGCCATTGCGAATTATTTTAACAGGCTTCATGGTTCCTTATTCCCAATATTTCCGTGGTTAAATTTTTTGTTAGTAGGCGCAGTCTTTGCAAAATATTTTGTTGATGCCAGAGAACGAAACGAAGAAGAAAAATTTGTTAGGCAATCCGCTATAACGGGATTTGGGCTTTTACTTTCAGGGCATTTATTTTTTTCGGGATTATTTTCTAAAACACTTACATCAATAATCCCTAATCCCGGTTTTTTACTCAGAAAGATTAGGTTACATCTTAGTATTATTTTTTCTTTGCTGGATTGTCGATAGAAAAACAAATATAAAAAACTCTTTTATTATGGATGCAAGCCGTGAATCATTGCTAATTTACTGGCTTCACTTAATAACAATATTCGGAGCTTTCTGGGGTGGTAAAAGTTTAGCGTTAATTATAGGTAAAACATTAAATGCTTTTGAGGCAACCGGTGTAACTATATTTTTAATTGCCTCAATGATTGCTTACAGCAAAAAGTTGGGGATGGATAAAAAAGAAATATCCAAAGTATTCTTCGCTTGGTGTAAAAATACTGGCTGTTGTTTTATTGGTTGTCTTTTTTATTGCCTAGAAATAATACAAATACTTTATTTTAAAAACTCCTGCCCGATCTGTTGTGTGCATTTTGTTTGGCAATAAATTATTGTTTATATCGTATTCATCACTTCTATCCTGGAGTTCATTTATCGCAAAGTATATCCAGCTCTTTGGTGAGAAGTTCCAGCTGAATAAAAATCCAGCAATAATTCTTTCCATTCTGTCTGTTGAACGAACAAAAACATTATCAACATATACTCTAAAGTTTAAATTATTAATCGGTGTTAGAGAAAAAAACGGACGAGCGTTATATGTAATATCTTCAATATTACCATCTGGGTTACCCTCAATAAACATATCGTAAGAGGTTCCAACTTCCAGAATATCCAGTACTTTCCACTCTGCAGAAAAACCAAACCATGAATAAAAGGCTAAGTATTCTCTATCAAAATTATAAGTTTGAGTGTATCCTCCCCAAACATTGGCATTCCACTTTTGTGAAAGATTAAACCACGAGCTAAGATTTATACTATAAGAATTGTAAATAATTCCTTCATCTTTACTTTTTCCGAAATCTGTATTTATTTCATAACCCCAGCCATCACGGAACTGCATGTTAAATCCAATTACTCCTGCATAATCAGTATAAAGATCAGCGTGTTCATAATTTATTGCAGGACCGAAATAGAAAAATATATTTCTTATAGCGCCATCTTCAAAGAACCACATTGGCCCTGTTAAGCCAACTGAATTTAATGTTCCCTGCCAGGGCACATAACCAACCTGGCTAACATTAAAATTATTCCCAATTGCTCTAATGCGGAACAAATTACCCCAAGTTTCTGAAATATTAGTAAACCCTGCTGACGCAGCATAGTCACCTTCACTCATTTTCAAATGATCTTGCAATCTGATAAGCAAGCTGCCAATTAGAACCACGGAACGCACCATCAATATCTAGAACACCAGATGTGTTTTCCTTCGTTTGCTTTGCAACCATCAAAACACCTATTGATGAATTATCTAATATTTGTTTTTTAATTCTTGCTGAACCAAAATATGCCCGGGGTTCTGTAAAATTTTCGCCATCATCAACATAGTTTGTTTCACTTGTCAGTGCCACAAACCCACCGTACTCCCAATCATCATATCGTCCAAAAGCTTTCGTGCCGAATGAAAGCGGAACTTCCTGTCCGCCGGGTAATTTTTTCCCAATTCTTCTTGAATAAAAAAGTTCCATCGGTCTGTAGAATCCCGAATTCCTTTGTCTTCCAGCCGGGTTAAAAATTTCATTTCCTTCAGTAAAAAATGGTCGTCTTTCAGAAAAATAAGATTCATAACGTGAAATATTAAAATCAAAAGGATCTGCTTCAATCTGTGCAAAATCAGGATTTGCAGTTAGTTGAAATGTTAATTGCTCGGATGGGTTATAAAAAACATCTAATCCAACGGTTGGATCAAAATCATATTTGTTGTTTCCAAGATATTTTATTTTGGAAAGTCCAACGGGATAGACTTCAAGATTTAATCCGGTCACGGATGGTTTAAAATCTTCAAAAATTAATTTGCCGAATTTAGAAATCCTTTGTCCTTCACTTTGTTCATACTCGCACCAATAAATATCTTCTTTGTTGTAAGATCTCCATCGGTCAAAATCCAATCCCCATTCGCTAAGTTCCTTATCATACTTTATGGATTTGTACGGAATTTTCATTTCAACAACATAACCCCAATCATAAATTTTTGATGCTCCATCCCAAATTCCATCCCAACTATAATCGCGGTTGCGTGCATCATCAAGCATACGCGAATCTGATTTTACACCTGAGGCGTTCATAGCAAATTTGTACGCCGTTTGCTTATCGCCAAAAGTATCAAACATAACCGAAACTATGTCTCCTGTAAAACCATCATGCATTCCAGCATTAGCCTGAATATATTGTTTATCATCATAACAAATCATTAAACAATAAAGAGCTTCTTCGGTGGTTAAAACTTTTGCAACTGTTTTGGCGGTTGTTCGCTGTCCATAATATGGTTCTAACTGAAAAAAGCTTGTAGTGGAATCTGCGAAATTCCAGATATCGTCTATTACTCCATCAACTTCAATTTCTGTTGTAATTTTTATCAGGCGAAGTGATTTTTCAAGATTTTTGTTTTCTGTTGCGAATAGAAAATGTGTGGAGATTATAACTAAAACCAATAGTAATTGTTTTTTCATAAGACTTAACTTTTTACAATTAGAGTGTTTTTAACGTCCGAAAGTTACGATTTATAAAGAGGTTTAAATATAGTTTTAGATAAGCGGTTAAATGATTTTATGGACGTAAGAAAAAAGTGTTACTGCAAAAATCTCTCTGCGTCTTTAACGATTAATCTTAGCGAACTTTGCGTGGAATATTTTTAGGACAGTTCCTCGCAAAGACCGCCGAGCATTTCGCAAAGATCGCAAAGAAAGGAGATGCCTATCTTTAAAAAACAAAAGTCCCGCATTAATGGAACTTTATAACCTGAAAAATTTATTATTATCCTAAATAAGCTTTCAGTCTACCGCTTCTCGTTCGGAAAGGGTTGAGAGAACATTT
>CAVPND010000023.1:0-11388 GCA_963706055.1 uncultured Ignavibacteriales bacterium
CGAGAAAAGAGATCACATTGGAGGCAATGCATATGATGAATATGACGAGCACGGAATTCTGGTTCATCGTTATGGACCACACATTTTTCATACAAACAGTAAAGAAGTATTTGATTATCTTTCACAGTTTACAAAATGGATTCCGTATGAACATAAAGTTTTAGCAAAGATTGGTGATGAGTTATTTCCAATTCCAATTAACAGATTAACAATAAATCAATTATATAATCTAAATCTGAAAACAGAGGAAGAAGTAAAAAATTATTTTGAGAAGGTTAAAGAGCACAGGCATCCAATAATGAATTCAGAAGATATTATTGTAAATCAGGTTGGAAAAGATTTATTTGAGAAGTTCTTTGAAACACTACACAAAAAAACAATGGAATCTGGAGCCAGCAGAATTATCGCCGTCTGTATGTGGAAGAATTCCGGTTAGAACAAATGATGATTGCAGATACTTTACAGATAAGTATCAGTTTATGCCCAAAGATGGTTACACAAGAATGTTTGAAAAGATGTTGAATCATAAAAACATAGAAGTAATTTTAAATACAGATTATAAAAGCATTGTTGATACAATTAAATTTGATAAGATGATTTACACAGGTCCAATTGATTATTTTTTTGATTATCAGTTTGGAAAACTTCCATACAGATCCATAAGGTTTGAGTTTAAGAATTTGAAACAGGACAACTATCAGGAAACTGCTCAAATAAATTATGTTGATGATTCAGTTGAATTTACACGAGTTATTGAGCATAAATTACTTTGTCAGCAAAACTCAGAAACCACAACAGTTTCATTTGAATATCCACAACAGGATGGCGAACCATTTTATCCGATACCAAATGAAAATAACAAACAACAATATTTACTTTATAAGAACGAAGCACAAAAGTTGAAAAATACAATTTTCTGCGGACGCCTGGCTGAGTACCAATATTATAATATGGATCAGGTTGTGGCAAATTCATTAATGTTATTTAAATCAATTTTAATAAAATGAATTATAAAATTGCTGCTGTAGTAGTTACCTATAATCGTTTAGAATTATTAAAGAAGTGTTTGGATAGCTTAAGAGGTCAGACACACAAATTAGATGAAATAATAGTGATTAATAATTCAAGCGGTGATGGGACACTTGAATGGCTGCAGGAACAAAATAATTTAACCGTAATTACTCAGGAAAACAGTGGTAGTGCAGGCGGACAATATACCGGAATTAAAACAGCATACGAAAAAGATTATGATTGGATTTGGTGTCTGGACACTGATGTAGTACCAGAATTAAATGCTCTGAAGATGTTTTTGAAATCAGAAGTTATTACTAATCCAGCAGTGGGATTTCTATCCAGTGTAATATTTTATAAAGACGGAAAACTATGCAACGTAAATGTGCCCTATTTACCAATCGAAAAAAAAATCGTAGAGTCATTTGTTGAAGATGAAAACTTAGAAATTATAAGTGCTTCTTTTGGTTCCGTTTTATTTAATAGTAAAATTATTGCTGTCGTTGGATTCCCTGATAAAAGATATTTCATTTGGGGTGATGATGTTGATTTCACTTTTAGAATTATCGAAAAGGGATTTAAGGGATACTTGATACGAAAAAGCCGAGCAATACATTATTCTCCTTTAAATGATATAAATCCATTTCTTGATTTGAACATAAACGATGTTAAGATGAAGTATGGCATAAGAAATACAGCTAGACTTATAGTCAGAAGAAATTCCATTTTATATAATTCTAAAACAAGAGGATATATTGCTTCTCTGAATTTTATTTATAAATTGATAAATCAAAGAAACAAAAAGAAAAAATCTTTTGAAGTCTTGGAAATGATTAAATTAATAAAATACTATATAAATGGATTGTTGTTTAAATAATCGTAGGATGTAATTAATATTGTTATGAGGCAAAAAATTGTTCATATAATTCCTCGCCTCAATTATTTTGGCGGTATTGAAAATTTTATTCTCAACCTTTTGCGCTACGTAAATACATCTAATTATCAAATCGTTATTATAACATTTTACTCCCAAAACAATAAAAATATCCTAGATGAATTTTCAACATCTTCAATAGAAATTTATCAACTAAAAAAATCATTATTTGAACATGTAAATCTAAAATATATAAAATTTGTACTTAAAAATACTTTTTTAGCTCACTATTATAAATACAGATCATTAAAACAATGTTTATTTAAAATTAAACCAGATTTAATATATACGCATGGTGAAGATTCAGAGATAATTAGTTCATTACTAACAAAAGCTTATAAAATTGTGAATGTAATTCATGGATCGGATTACTTTCCCTTGAACCCAATATTAAGGTTTTATCTAAAAAGAATATCAAGGAAGAAATTTCTTTATACTGTGTTAGTAAGTAACAGCTTAAGGAATCAAGTCTCTCGTAATATAAATTACTCTATAATATTTGCTGGCATCGATTTACATAGATTTATAATACAGAACAAATCTGAATTTCTTGATAAAGAGAAAATTCGATTCGGATTTATTGGTCGCCTTGATAAACAAAAAGGAATTTACAATCTCATTGATGCTTTTATAAGGTTAAACAAATTTTATTCGAATGTTATACTTGAAATTGCAGGAAAAGGAAAAGAAGAAAAAAGAATAAAAGCAAGAATTCCTCAAATTCTACTTTCAAAAATAAATTTTCACGGAAACGTTGAAGATATAA
The DNA here is from genome assembly GCA_963706055.1 of uncultured Ignavibacteriales bacterium. Lineage (GTDB taxonomy): Bacteria > Bacteroidota > Ignavibacteria > Ignavibacteriales > Ignavibacteriaceae > IGN3. The sequence continues at coordinate 2,712 of CAVPND010000023.1, forward strand.
CTTCTTTTTATAGAAATATTGATGTTTTAGTCATCTGTTCAGATTCAGAAGGAGGACCTTTGGTTCTTCTAGAAGCAATGGCTAAAGGAGTATTAGTTATAACAAATAATGTGGGTATCGTTTCAGAAATAGTAGTGGATAAAAAAAATGCAAGAATGTTATTCAATAATTCACCAGAAGAGATTTGTAGGATTATGAAAGAAACAATTGAGGAATCGGATACAAATGATTTCATAATTAAAAATGCCAAAGAAACAGTTCAAAACTATACTTCAAAAAAAATGGTCAATGAGTTTGATCTCTTAGCCCGTAAATTAATATTAAAAAACACTTAAGAGAAAAATATTGAAAACTAATCTCTTGTATATATCTCCCGATTTTAACTATTCCTGCGGTGTTAGCCGGAATGTTTATCAGTGCTTAAAGCATTTTTCTTCAGATAAAAACTATGAGGTCCATTTCATTTCAAATAAGGGTGATTCTTTTGATAGAATTAAAAAGCTGAACACAAAATTTTATCAAATGAATTTTGAAAAAGACCATAAGAATCCATTAAGATTATTAAGGGATTTCTTTCTCTTGTATTCATACTGCAAAAAACATAATATTTATTTAATTCATTCACATCATCGATATTTAGAACTACTCGCCGTTATTGTTTCAAAATTTACAAGTATTAAAACAATTACAACAGTCCACAGTTTTGTTACAGGATTTTCAAGGTTAAGTTTTAGATCCAATAAAATTATTTGTGTTAGTAATGCAATAAAGAAAAATCTAATTGAAAATTATGAACATTCTGAAAACAGGATAATTTTATTGCATAATTGTATAGATGATATTTCCTTAAAAAACATAATAGAACCAAATGAATTACAAAAACAACTAGGTTTTAATTCTGATGATAAGGTTATTTTATTTGTAGGAAGAATAAATAAAGTAAAAGGTGTCGATACATTATTAGAAGCTTTCAAAAAAGTTCATAAACTTAATGTTAAAGTAAAGTTAATTTTACTCGGACAATTAGAGGATATTGATTTATCAGAAGCAATAAGAAGTTATACAGGTAAACTGATAGTAATTCCACCAAAAAATAATGTTCTCGATTATTATCAGGTTGCTGATATCGTGGTTTTACCTTCAAGAATTGATCCCTTTCCTTTCGTGATGCTTGAAGCAGGTGTAATGAAGAAACCATTTATTGGAAGCAGAACAGGAGGAATAGCTGAGTTTATTGATGATGAAGTTAATGGATTCTTAATTGAACCAGGTAATGTTGATGAATTAGCACAAAAAATTATTTATGTACTAAAAAATCCTGAAAGTGCTAAACAAGTAGCCGAAAAACTTTACGATAAAGTAATAGAAAAAAATAATTGTAATCAATATTTTGAAAAACTTGAAAAGATATATTCTGAAATTCTAAATTAAAATTATTATCTATGAAATGTTTTAATGGATAAAATTGATTTATTTAACACTGCAATCAATGATCTTAATTTTGAAGATATCATTTCGTTGAGTTCAATTTCTATATCTAAGAATTCAAAAATTTCTATTGGCTATGTTAATCCTCATTTAATAAGATTGTTGCAATCCAATTCAAAACTGCAAAAGGCAATAAGTGATTTTGATTTTATCCATGCCGATGGATTTGGTATGTTTTTAGCCTCAAGAATTTTAATAAATAAAAAGAACACTAAGCCATTCAACTGGACTGATTATGGCTTGGAATTTCTACGATATTGTGAATTAAATAAGTGGCGAATATTTTTTCTTGGAAATAAAACTGAAATTTTATATCAAGCGATTGATAATATAAGATCAGCCTTTCCTGAAATTCAGATTTCTGGATATCTGAATGGCTACGATCAATTAAATGAAAAAACTTTGGACTTAATTAATCAATCCGATTCTCAAATTATATGGATTGGACTTGGGTCGCCAAAACAGGAATTATGGTTAGCAGATAATTTTAAGAAAATGAATATAAATGTGGCTCAATGTGTGGGAGATATTTTATCTCATATTGCAGGTAAGAGAATCCGTGGTCCAAAGTTACTTAGAGATTTAGGCTTTGAATGGCTATTCCGGTTAATTCAGCATCCATTCAGATATTTTAACCGTTATGTTCTTGGTATTCCATATTTTCTTTACCTGATTATTAAATACAAAATTAAAAAATCTTAAATCGTTAAGATCAGTATATAATAGCTGATTAATAATCAAATTATTTTAGTAAAATTAAGGCAGATGTTTATAAAGAATTTTAAAACATATTTCTTTAACGTGAATCGTTAAAACGGAGATAGACTAATTATATGAATGATTTAAAAAACATTTACAAATTTTGTTCATGTAATATTCTTGTTTATTTGATAGTTGTTCTATCTGGATTTTCTTCATTGAGTTTTTCGCAGTCGATTAATGTCGTTAAAATGGAAGAAGAGAATTCAGGGTTAAGAATTAGTTTAAATTTTAGCATTGATGGTTTTATAAGAACTGTTGATGGACAAAATTATGTTGAATTTAATTCTTATCTGGATGAAAGTTCACCCGGTAAACCAATTTTACCAAGTCGTGTTTTCATAGTTGCAATTCCACCGGAATCCAAAATATCTGCAAGCCTTCAGAATAAATCAGAAAAGACTTTTAATAATGTCCGGTTAAAAATTAATCCGGAAATCAAGCTGAGTAAAGATTCAACTATTGAGTATAAAGAATCAAAAATATCAAATGAGTATTTAACTGGGGATTATTTCCCACAGAATGAAGTTAAAGTTTTAGAATACTTTTGGTTAAGGGATTTTTATTGTGCCGCAATTCAAATTAATCCTGCCCAGTTCAATTGGAAAAACAAATCTTTAAAGGCGATTGAAAATGCCGAATTAAATATTAATTATTACAATATAATTCCATTTGAACTTAATACATCTCCTTTGGGCGAGTTTGATATAGATCTTAAAAATATAATTTTAAATTTTTCTACAGCACAAAATTTCAGATCCGAAACAAATTATAATTTAGTCTCAGACTCAACCGGAAACTGGATTGATTATTCGAAAACACATTACAAATTTGCAGTTATACAAGATGGTATTTATAGAATTACTTATAACGATTTAGTCACAGCTGGAATTGCACCTTCAGTAATCAATCCTAAAACTATAAAAATATTCTGCAAAGGTGAGCAGCTTCCACTTCATATAAGTGGGGAAGATGATCTTTCTTTTGATCCTACCGATTACATTGAATATTGGGGTGAAAGGAATTACAATTCACAAAATTATCGCCAAATTGTTTCACTCGGACAGGATTACATCAATTATATGGATCGTTACTCCGATACAACATTTATCTGGTTAACATTCGGAGGCGAAGATGGAGAAAGAATTCCGGTACAAACTAGCTTGCCTGCAGTGTTAGCTGATACAATTAAAAATTATATAGAATACAAACATTTTGAGAACGATATAAGATTGTGGTATTATGGTGCAGAAGATCCCAGGACTCAACTTCCGTTTTGGCAGGAACATAAAGTATTTACTTGGCTCACAATTGGCAGTACTGGAAGTCAAAGTTTCACCTTTTCAGTAAGTGATTTTGTCCCAAACACCATAGTTAAAACTTATGCACGTTTAATTAGCAATGCAGGAGATGTTATAACAAATGCTCATAGGCATGGTTCCAGTTTAAATTCCACTATCCCACAAGACACTATTACATTTGATTATTATCAGACGGTAAATTTCATATCCGAATTTTCATCAGATTCATTAATTGCCGGAAGTAATACTTACAGAATTTTCGGTTTGGTATCGGAAGCTTCATTCCACCGTTCATTAATAGATTGGGTTGATATTGAATACGCAAGAGAAACTAAAGCTAAAAATGATTCGCTAATAATTATAATTCCTGATTCAGTGACTTTAGATTTTAGAAATATTAGAATTTCAAATTTACTTACTCCTGATTCCTTAATTATAATTTATAAATTAGATGTTAATGCTAAAAAGATAACCGGATTTAGTTATTCAGGCGGAGTATTAGTTTTTTCAGATTCAGTTAAAGGTGGTGACAAATATATTGTAACAAAGCAAACTTATTCTTTAACTCCTTCTTTTAGATATTCAAAAGATTTTGTGAATTTACGCAATATAAATCGCGGTGCCGATTATATAATGATTACTCATAAGTCTTTAAATGAATCAACTGAACAATACAAACAATTTATAGATGGTAATTATGATCTTAGGATTGAAAAAGTTTTTATTGAAGATATTTACGATGAATTTTCTTACGGACAAAACTGGGCGGAAGCTGTAAAATATTTTCTGATGTATGCATACGAAAACTGGCAAAGTCCCGCACCATCTTATTTAACTTTAATTGGTGATGCAAACTATGATTATAAAGATAAATGGAATCCGGCACCTACACCACGCAAAAAAAATCTAGTTCCATCTTATGGATATCCTGTAAGCGATATATGGTTTGCATCATTTAATGAGTCTGATATTAATATTCCTCAAATGTACGTTGGAAGAATTCCTGCTAATAATGATGAAGAAGTATTAACATATTTATTCAAACATCAGAATTATTTATCCAGGAGATTTGATGATTGGAACAAAAGATATACTTTTTACAGCGGTGGCGATCCAACAAAGCCTTCTGAACTTGCTCAGATAAAAGCGACTAATGAATCACTTTTAAATAGTCTGGTTAACCCTTTTCCAGTTAGTGGAAAGGGAATTCACTTTTATAAAACGACAGATCCGCCTTCAAATTTTGGTCCTTATACTGTGCAGGAAATTCAAAATGCTGTTGACAGCAGCGGAATGTTTATTTCTTATATTGGTCATAGCGGAACAAGAACATGGGACAATGGTATTACAGAAGTTGAGGATATTCAAAATGCATTCCCTGACAGACATCCTCTCATCTCGGATTTTGGTTGTTCAACAGGAAAGTTTGCTGAACCTGATGTAGATGCTTTTGGCGAGTTATTTGTTTCTCAATCGCCAAATGGACAAGCTATAGCTTATCTGGGTAATTCAAGTCTTGGTTATCTTTCAACCTCACTGAGATTTCCATCAATGTTTTATCAGAAGATTCTAGTTGATTCAATTACAACCTTAAGTAAAGCTCATATATTTGCTAAGATAGATCAACTGACCCTCTTTGGTTATAGTGATGTTAACAGAGTTTTTAATTATTGCAACATTCTATTTGTTGATCCGCTAATTGATTTTTCTCTTCCTGAGAAACCAAATTTTATTGTTAATCAAAATTCTATTTTGATGCCTGATCAGATATCAGATTTAGAAGATTCGGTTTTTGTGAAACTTCTGATTAATAATTGGGGAAAAGCCGTATTGGACTCTTTAGAAATAATTATATCGAGTTTTCATAGTGATACTCTAACTTTTTCTGATACGCTAAAGATATTGTCACCTCAGTTGGAAGAATGGCTTGAATTCTATTTGTATACACAAAAGGTAATTGGTTCTCACAAACTGATTGTACAACTTGATCCAAACAATTTGATAGATGAATTATATGAGGATGATAATCAGTTAGAATTTAATTACTCAATTTTTTCAACTTCTATACGTCCGGTTGAAACAGAAAATTTTTATTCAACGAAACGCGATTCTGTTCTATTATTAAATCCAACTTATCTTAACGAAGATAAATCTGAGACTTTTATAATTTCTTTAAGTGATAATTCTAATTTTCAAAATTCGATGGATTATGAATATTCAATGGATACTTTGTTTACTAAAATAAGTTTTAATAACCTTACACCTAATCAAAGATATTGGTACAGAGCAAGATTGAACTCACCGGATGTTGAATGGTCATCATCGTATTCTTTTAAAAATATTGAGAATAATTTTCAATGGTTTATTGATGATTCACACAATCCAAATGATGTTAAGGTAGAAAAAGCAATTTTTGATACTACTGATCTATCCTGGAAATTGGACAGGACTTTAAACCAGCTTGACAATCACTTCAGCAGGGTCGAATGATGGTAAGTTTGCCTCGATGATTTTTAATTTGATTGAATATCTGCCCAATACTTTTTTCTGGGGGATTGCATCTGCGGAAATTGATTCTATCACATTCGAACCATACAATATAAAATATTATGCCTGGCCAAATTCAATTTCACAAAATGCCGATTCATTGACTAACTATATCAATTTACTTCCAGCAGGCAAAATGCTTGCACTAACAATTTGTGATGATGCTGCTCAAACTGTTCTGGGTTATAGTGGCGGAACTGCCGTCAGACGAGCGATTGAAACCCTAGGAAGCTACTATATTGATAGTGTCAGATATCGTGAATCCTGGTGTTTACTGGGTGTTAAAGGCGCAACAATGGGAAGTGTGCCTGAATCTTATAAAAAGTTATTTCAAGGGTCTGCCGTAATAGATACTAATAAGATTGTTGTTCACGATGAGGGCTATGTTACTTTTCCTAAAGTTGGAAAAAGCTCTGCTTGGGAAAGTGTGGCTCTCAATGATTCTATTCCCAACGGTGCAGCATTAGAGATTTTCCCTCTCGGGATAAAGCAAAATAGTCAAATAGATACCTTATCATCTCTAACGTTTATAAATGATACTGCCTCAATCGCATTTGTTGATCACGGACTCTATCCTGAATTAAAATTTCTTGCAAAACTAAATGCAAATGAATTAAAAGAAACTCCGGAAATATTTTCAATTGGTATAAATTACCTTCTTCCCGCAGAGATTGCCATAAATTATCAGGTAGTAACACTTGATAAGGACTCTGTTTATCAGGGTGAATATATCTCATTAAGTTTTGATTTGCATAACCTTGGTAAAGCTTCGGCAGATTCTTTTCATGTAAAACTTTTTGTGGAAAAACCGAATAAGGAAAATATACTTATTCTCGATACCCTTATTACTAATCTTCCATCAATGCAAACAGTATCGTTGAGCGGTGCTTATAAATCAAATATTCAAGATGGTTATGGTGATATGTCCTTTAAGATTATCGAAGACAGTGAAAATAATGTGACAGAAATTTACGAGGATAATAATTTATTCATTAAAAGTTTTTATGTAATACAAGATACAATAACTACATCCGTATCTGAAACATCCGTTACCACAACATTTGACGGACAGGAAATTCTTGACGGCGATTATGTTTCATCGAATCCTGAAATATCAGTTAATTTTCAGTATCCACTTTGGTTCCCGATTGATGATACATCTGCAATAAAAATTTATCTTGATAATGTTGAACTAGGCTATACTGATTTTGATATCAATTATGATACAATAAACAGGATCGCTCAATATAAATTTAAACCAACAATTCCAGAAGGTTCGCATAATCTCAAAGTATTTGGAAAAGACATTAACGGAGTTATTGGTTCCATACCTGGATTTGAGAAATATTTTACAGTATCGAATGAGTTTGCTTTACTTAACTTATATAATTATCCAAATCCATTCAGTGAAAAAACTTCTTTCACATTTATTTTACCTGTTCTTCCTGAAGAATTAAAAATAAACATATATTCTATCACGGGCAGGAAGATTAAAGAAATAAAAAAGGCGATGAATGAACTAACTATAGGTTTTAACAGAATTGAATGGAATGGGAAAGATGAAGATGGAGATGTAATTGCAAACGGCAGTTATCTTTATAAGGTAATAATTCGGAACGCTAATAATTCATTCAGCACAACACAAAAGCTTTCTATAGTTAAATGATAGTTCAAATAAAATTTAAAATATATTTTCTTATAACATTTTTACCTCTACTAATATTTCTTCCTTCATACGCACAAGATGACGGGACATTACCTGTAGAACTAATTTATTTTTATCCACTAGTTCAAAGCAATGGTGTTTTATTGAAGTGGGGAACAGCTACAGAAGTAAGCAACTATGGGTTTGATGTTGAGCGCGGTATCGGAAATTTTAACTTTGAAGCAATTGGTTTTGTTGAAGGAAGCGGGAACAGCAATTCTCCAAAGCACTATGAATATCTGGATTCTTTAGTTGAGCCAACAGGGATAGTTTATTACAGGTTGAAGCAAATAGATTTTACCGGACCATTTAAATATTCAGATACCGTAGTTGTGGATTTTATAACTTTAATTGAAAACGAAGATAAAATGATCACACCGGATTTTTATTTATCGGAAGCATATCCCAATCCGTTTAATCTTTCAACAAAAATAATATATTCGATTTCATCAGTAGGAACACGCCTGGAATCGTTGGCAGCAAGTTATGGCGTGTTCCTACAGTTAAAAATTTATGATATCCTTGGCAACGAAGTTGCCACTTTAGTAAATGAAGAAAAATATCCAGGAACATACGAAATTGAATTTAACGCCGTCAACTTAGCAAGTGGTGTTTATTTAGCAAGGATGATTGCAGGAACTTCTTTTCTTACAAAAAAAATTATTTTACTTAGATAACTGATACACCACCGTTTTTGAATTCCCATTCTCAACAGAATTACACCTGGCTTTTTTGGTAAAATTATTTCTTTCCAGAATTTTTATTGATCTTAAATTATTCGGATCGACTTCACCCTCAATTGATTTAAGATTCAGATTTTCAAATCCAAATTCAATTACAGAGGTTAAGACCTCCTGCATTGTTCCTTTTCCCTGAA
>CAVPND010000024.1:0-19223 GCA_963706055.1 uncultured Ignavibacteriales bacterium
TAAACAGCAACAGGTGTATCAAGTTCTCTAAGTGCAGAATAAAGTTCTTTATCATTTAACTCGTGATCCTGCAGCTCACCATTAAAGTAAGCTTGGTAAGCACTCATATCAAAATAACCGTGCCCGCAAAGATTAAACAAAATTATTTTTTGTTTCCCCTCAATCTTAGCTTTTTGTGCTTCACGAATAACTTGCGCAATTCCAGTGTAGCTTCAGGGGCGGGAATTATTCCTTCTGTTTGTGCAAACTTAACTCCAGCTTCAAAACATTCAAGCTGTGCAATAGCTGAAGCTTCAATTAATTTATCTTTTAATAGTTGGCTGATAATTGCACCGGCCCCGTATGACGTAATCCACCAGCATGAATCGGTTCCGAACAAATGTATGACCAAGTGTGTACATCGGAATAAGCGGAGTTAATCCAGCAGTATCACCAAAATCATATCTGAATTCTCCTTTGGTAAGTTTGGGACATGAGGCAGGTTCAACGGCAATACATCTAACATTTTTTCCTTCCTGGAAATTGTATCGCAAAAACGGAAATGCTATTCCTGCAAAGTTAAGCCGCCTCCAAAAGGTGCAACAACAATATCAGGAAAATCTCCAGCTATTTCTAATTGTTTAATTGCCTCCTGTCCAATTACTGTCTGATGCAGCAGAACATGATTCAGTACACTTCCAAGTGCATAGTTAATTCCTTCAGTTGTTGCTGCTCTTTCAACAGCTTCAGAAATTGCAATTCCCAAACTTCCCGGTGAATTGGGATCCTGCTCTAAAATTGCTCTGCCGGAATTTGTATTTCTACTTGGAGAGGCAATTACTGTTGCGCCCCATGTATTCATCATAACTTTTCTATAGGGTTTTTGATCATAGCTGATTTGACCATATAAACTTCGCAGCTTAAACTAACTTTTGACATGCAAAACTTAATGCGCTTCCCCATTGTCCCGCACCGGTTTCAGTTACTAATCCTTTTGCGCCTTCCATCTTGTTGTAATAAGCTTGTGCTATTGCTGTATTTGGTTTGTGAGAACCTGCCGGACTTACACCTTCATACTTGTAATAAATTTTTGCAGGTGTGTCTAGTAACTTTTCCAATTCAAATGCGCGGTAAAGTGGAGTTGGACGATAGAGTTTATAAATTTTTCTTACTTCATCAGGAATTTCAATATATCTTTCTTTTGAAACTTCCTGCTTAATTAATTCCATTGGAAAAATTGCAGCAAGATCCTGTGGCCCAATTGGCTGCTTTGTACCCGGATGAAGCGGCGGAAGCATTGGATTTGGCATATCTGCCTGAATGTTATAATAGTTTTGCGGCATTTCTGATTCATTTAACAGAATTTTTTTTGATGCACTCATTGAGTACTCCTTTATGATTAATACATTAATGAATAAATAGTTAGTGATTAACTAAGATTTAAAAGATCGTACGGACTTTTAGAAAATGTAAATGTTTAGCGGCGCCAACGCCATGTTTGGCTTGCTGAAAAAGATGAGAAGTTATATGTAAGTTTTTTGTTCAAGGTTTTTTATTTGAATTTCTGATGCAAGATAATTTTGATCATTGTAATGTCAAGTGAGTTTTAAAGTATATAGCAAACTAAGGATTTCATTCCCGCGAAGGCGGGAATCTATTTATGAGCAAGAATTGGATTCTCGTTCACGTGATTGTGTTATAATTAAGACTGTCACTTCGACCCTGCCTTGCCGGCAGGCAGGCGAGGGAGAAGTCTGTAAATAAAAACAGATTTCTCAGTCGAATCCGCCGCGGCGGACTTCGAAATGACAAAATATAAGGACGGAATGAACTTCCGACAAAGAAAATTTCACTAAAATAATCTTTGTATATTTGCACATAATCATTAAGAATTTTAAACAAGAGGAATAAATGCAAATAGGAATCGTTGGACTGCCATTTACAGGAAAATCAACTCTTTTTCAAACAATAACAAAAACCTTACTTGATCCAAATGAACTGACCAAATCAGAAGCTCATTTGGCGATGATAAAAGTGCCGGACATACGTTTGGATAAATTAACGGAAATGTTTAATCCAAAGAAAAAAGTTAACGCTTCGATAGATGTTGTTGACGTAGTTGGATTGCAAAAAGGTGATTCAGGTTCAACACAGTTTACAGGAAACTTTTTAGGCAAAGTAAAAACAAACGATGCACTCGTTCAGGTTGTAAGATTATTTGAAAATGAAACTGTTCCCCACCCCGATGGTTCTATAAATATGATGCGTGATATAAATTCATTTGAAACAGAATTTATTTTATCCGATATGGCAATTCTTGAAAAAAGATTGGAAACGATTAAAAAACAAATACTAAAAACTCAGGATGAAAATCTTAAACGCGAGTTGCCTGTGCTTGAAAAGTGTTATGAAATTTTGCAGACGGAAAAACCTTTACGTGATGCAGAACTGACAAAAGATGAATTGCATATTCTAAAAACTTATCAGCTTCTTTCTGTAAAGCCAATGCTAATTGCTTTAAACTTTGATGAATCACAAATAAATGATACCGAAAAGTATTTGGAAGAACTTGTTAAGACATAAACTCGGACACAACACAAAAGCATTATCATTCTTTGGGCAGATAGAAAAAGAAATGGCTGATCTTCCGGAAGAAGATGCAAAGGTTTTTATGAATGATTATGGAATTAAAGAATCTGCTTTGGATAAGTTGATTAGAGAAGCTTATGATTTACTTGGCTTGCAATCCTTCCTTAACTGCCGGTGAAGATGAATGCCGTGCATGGACAATTAAAAAAGGAATGACAGCACAGGAAGCCGCAGGAGAAATTCATACAGACTTTTTCAAAAAGTTTATTCGTGCAGAAGTTGTGCATTACGATGATTTTATTGAAACAGGTTCATTCGCAAAAGCAAAAGAAGTTGGTAAATGGCGACTTGAAGGAAAAGAATATATTGTTAAAGATGGAGATATAATTTCTGTAAGGCATAGTTAGGCTTTTAACAAAGTGAAAAATATACCAATAAGAAATATTAATGTAATTCCAGATAGTATAAATTTATCAGAGAAATTTAGAATTAGAAGTGTACAAGAATTACAAATGGAACAGAAACTAATACAAGATACTCACAGACACGATTATTATTTTATTTTAGCACTAATCAAAGGGAAGGGAAAACATACAATAGATTTTATAACATACGAGATAACCGACTATTCTATTTTTTTTATGCGGCCAGGACAAGTACATCAGCTTTCATTAAATAAAGGATGCACCGGGTACTTAATGCAATTCAGTAAGGATTTCTATCGACCCGGAAACAAAACTGATCAACAGTTATTGCGTAGTGCGAGTAATAGGAATTATTGTAAGCTGGATTTAGAAAAATCTAAGAATATCTTTGACGTACTAATCTACATTTACAAAGAATTCAATGAAAAAGAAGAAAAATATTTTGACATTATTAAAGCTAATCTCAGCATTTTCTTTATAGAACTAACCAGGTATCGAGAAAGCCAAATTAAACCAGAGAATAAGAACACGTTATTTCCACAAGAGCGAATAGATGAATTATTGGAACTGTTGGAAAATAATATTAATAAGTACAAGCAGGTATCTCAATATGCCGATATGCTAAACCTTTCAACATATCAGCTTAATTCGATGACAAAATCAAATCTAGGTAAAACTTGTTCTATACTAATTGATGAACATATTATATTAGAGTCCAAAAGATATCTTCTTGCAACAACAGAACAGGTTAAAGAAATCGCATATAATCTGGGCTACGAAGATGTTTCTTATTTTATAAGATTTTTCAAAAAACACACCGGGCGAACGCCAGAGGCCTATAGAACCAATTTTACATAAATCCTATTAAACTACATTCCTGTCCTACCATACTGATTATCCTCAATAATAAATTTGATATAGAAATTGAATTATTTAAGAAAGGTAATGTGTATGAAATCAAAACTAAAATTAATCGCCTCACTAAAAATATGGGTTGTAATATATCCTGCTCTCACTTTGTTTCTTTATTTATTTAAAGAGCCATTATCAATTATGCCTATTTATTTAAGGACACTACTGATGACAATTTCCCTGGTTCCCTTAATAGTATTCGTTGGTGTTCCTTTTGTTGATTCAGTCATCCGTTTATTTACCAGAACATTTAACAAATAATGGATGGAATATGTATTACATATTAAAAATTATAGTCATTGGCGTAGGAGCTACGCTTACAGTTGATATCTGGACCTACTTTTTAGGTCTATTTAATATTAAAAGTCTCGATTATCGTTTTGTTGGACGCTGGATAAGCAATTTCCCCAAAGGTAAGTTTTTTCATAAAAACATAATGCAGACTGAGCCGGTAAAGGGAGAATTATTTATTGGGTGGCTTGCACATTATCTAATCGGTATTAATTTTGCAATTCTTCTTTTCCTTTTTTACGGAAAAGAGTGGATTGATAATCCGGACATTTATTCTGCAGTAGTATTTGGAATAATTACTGTAGTAGCACCTCTATTTATAATGCAGCCAGCATTTGGATTTGGAATTGCATCTTCAAATCTACCCAAACCAAATATTAGGAGACTAAAAAGTTTGTTTACCCATTTAATATATGGGATTGGACTATATATAACAGCAATACTGATAAAGCAGTTCTAAAAATCAATAATATAATAAAAAAGGAGACATATGAAATCGTTACTTCATTCGGAGCATAAAAGAGCAAGAAAGCCAATCAATTTACACCTCGTTATAATTTTTATTTTCAGTTTAATTATGATTGGATGTTCAACGGCACCCACATTTATTAAATCAGATTATGATCAAAAACAGATTAAGTCAATCGCGATAATGCCGGTAACTGATAAAAGAAATATTGATGAAGATACAATTCAAGTAAAAGAAAGTATTTCAAATATTGAAGAATTATTATCAAAAAAAATCATAGATAAACACTACGATGTCATAACACCCAGTACAGTGAAAAATCTAATAAAAGAAAAAGAAATTCAAGATCTGTCACCAAAAAACTTATGTTCAACATTAAATGTTGATGCTATTCTTATTAGTGAGCTATACGATTATTCCGATAAATTTTTTGTAAATCACTCAATAAAAATGCGTTTTAATATTTATGATGCACAAGGTGATAGTTTATGGATAAATGAATTGGACGACAGCGATAAACCATTTCTTTCTGCAATCGGAGCATCTTTGGGCTGGGCAATCGGAGTAGCTGTTGACAATAAGATTTCGTCTAAAAACAAATTACCAACAATACTCGCAGGTGTGGCTGCGGCACAACTTATATATGTTGTTGTAGATGGACTTAGTGATGAAACTTCAGAAAGTATTGACGGAGTATTTAAGTCTTTGCCAGATGCAAAAAGCACTATGAGATGAAATTATTGATCACTTACAAACAAAAAAATATACCGAGCAACAATTAATTTATTAAATAAAACTATAAAAAGGAGAAAGTACAATGACTACTAACCAACGATTTGCAAACTCACCTAGAAAAATTGCGATGACTGCGGGCATTTTCTACTTACTCACGTTTGTTTCAATTCCAACCCTATCGCTTTACAGTTCTATACACGATCCGAACTACATTCTTGGTTCCGGTCCGGATACGAATGTCTTCATCGGCGTATTATTGGAACTCATTGTAGCTCTAACCGGCATTGGCTCTGCCGTTGCACTTTATCCAATGCTCAAAAAGCAGAATGGAAGTGTTGCATTGGGACTCGTCGGTGCAAGAGTTTTGGAAGCTGGGACAATCTTTGCTGGGGTTGCATTTCTTCTGTCGGCTGTAACTTTGCGGCAATCCGGAGCCGGCGCGGATGCTTTAGTTACCGGTCAGGCGCTGGTCACTTTGTACGACCGAATATTTAGCGTAGGGCAAGCCTTAGATCCCCGCCGTAGATGATTTGTGTTACTGGGCTACCTGTTATACAAATCTCGTTTGGTACCTCGCGCACTTTCAGTAATTGGATTAGTCGGAGCACCAATACTTGTTATTGGTTTCATCTCCGTGTTATTAGGTCTTATCGGGGCGACTTTACCCCCTAGCTGTTCTGACAGCAGTACCTGTTGCAGTATTTGAGTTTTCGCTGGGTATTTACCTCGTCGTTAAAGGGTTCAAACCATCGTCCATAACATTGGGAAGTAATGCAATTGAATAGTCTTTAAATTTTAAGAAGCAATGAAAAATATTTTTATAAATATAGACAAAAAAGTCCGGAGCATTTGGCGGGTTCCTATTTTTTTTGTTTTACTGTTTTTATTTCTCAAGTTCTCTAAGTGCAGAATAAAGTTCCTTGTCTGTTAATTCGTGATCCTGCAGCTCACCATTAAAGTAAGCTTGGTAAGCACTCATATCAAAATAACCGTGCCCGCAAAGATTAAATAAAATTGTTTTTTGTTTTCCTTCAGCTTTTGCTTTTTGTGCTTCACGAATTACCTGAGCAATTCCGTGTGTTGCCTCCGGTGCGGGAATAATTCCTTCGGTTTGTGCGAACTTTACTCCAGCTTCAAAACATTCAAGCTGCGCAATTGCTGATGCTTCAATTAACTTATCTTTTAAAAGTTGGCTGATGATCGCACCGGCACCGTGATAACGTAATCCACCAGCATGAATAGGCTCCGGAACGAATGTATGACCAAGCGTGTACATAGGAATAAGCGGAGTTAAACCAACTGTATCACCAAAATCATATCTGAATTCTCCTTTAGTAAGTTTAGGACAGGATGCAGGTTCAACAGCAATGCAGCGAACTTTTTTTCCTTCCTGAAAATTGTATCGCAAAAACGGAAATGCAATTCCAGCAAAGTTTGAACCGCCTCCAAATGGTGCAACAACTATATCAGGAAAATCGCCAGCCATTTCTAATTGTTTTACTGCCTCTTGCCCAATAACTGTTTGATGAAGAAGAACATGATTTAAAACGCTTCCTAGAGCATAGTTAATTCCTTCAGTTGTTGCGGCTCTTTCAACAGCTTCCGAAATTGCAATGCCTAAACTACCGGGCGAATTGGGATCCTGTTCTAAAATTGTTCTGCCGGAATTTGTATTTCTGCTTGGTGATGCAATTACAGTTGCACCCCAGGTATTCATCATAACTTTTCTGTAAGGTTTTTGATCATAACTAATCTTTACCATATAAACTTCGCAGCTTAATCCGAACTTTTGACATGCAAAACTTAAAGCGCTGCCCCATTGACCTGCGCCGGTTTCAGTTACTAATCCTTTTGCGCCTTCCATTTTGTTGTAGAACGCTTGTGCAATTGCTGTGTTAGGTTTGTGCGATCCTGCAGGACTTACGCCTTCATATTTATAATAAATTTTTGCAGGAGTATCGAGTAACTTTTCCAATTCAAAAGCGCGGTAAAGTGGAGTTGGACGATAGAGTTTATAAATTTTTCTTACTTCATCGGGAATTTCAATATATCTTTCTTTTGAAACTTCCTGCTTAATTAATTCCATTGGAAACAATGCAGCTAAATCTTCGGGTCCAATTGGCTGCTTGGTTGCCCGGATGAAGCGGCGGAAGCATTGGATTTGGCATATCTGCCTGGATGTTATAATAGTTTTGCGGCATTTCTGATTCATCTAACAGAATTTTTTTTGATGCACTCATTGAGTACTCCTTTATGATTAATACATTAATGAATAAATAGTTAGTGATTAACTAAGATTTAAAAAGATCGTACGGATTTTTAGAAAATGTAAATGTTTAGAGGCGCCAACGCCATGTTTGGCTTGCTGAAAAAGATGAGAAGTTATATGTAAGTTTTTTGTTCAAGGTTTTTTATTTGAATTTCTGATGCAAGATAATTTGTGATCATAGTAATGTCAAGTGAGTTTTAAAGTATATAGCAAACTAAAGATGTCATTCCCGCGAAGGCGGGAATCTATTTATGAGCAAGAATTGGATTCTCGTTCACGTGATTGTGTTATAATTAAGACTGTCACTTCGACCCTGCCTTTGCCGGCAGGCAGGCGGAGGGAGAAGTCTGTAAATAAAAACAGATTTCTCAGTCGAATCCGCCGCGGCGGACTTCGAAATGACAAAATATAAGGACGGAATGAACTTCCGACAAAGAAAATTTCACTAAAATAATCTTTGTATATTTACACATAATCATTAAGAATTTTAAACAAGAGGAATAAATGCAAATAGGAATAGTTGGACTGCCATTTACAGGAAAATCAACTCTTTTTCAAACAATAACAAAAACCTTACTTGATCCAAACGAACTGACCAAATCAGAAGCTCATCTGGCAATGATAAAAGTACCGGACATACGTTTGGATAAATTAACGGAAATGTTTAATCCAAAGAAAAAAGTTAACGCTTCGATAGATGTTGTTGACGTAGTTGGATTGCAAAAAGGTGATTCAGGTTCAACACAGTTTACAGGAAATTTTTTGGGTAAAGTAAAAACAAACGATGCACTCGTTCAGGTTGTAAGATTATTTGAAAATGAAACTGTTCCCCACCCTGATGGTTCTATAAATATGATGCGTGATATAAATTCTTTTGAAACAGAATTTATTTTATCCGATATGGCGATACTCGAAAAAAGGCTAGAAACAATTAAAAAACAAATATTAAAAACTCAGGATGAAAATCTTAAACGTGAGTTACCTGTACTTGAAAAGTGTTATGAAATTCTTCAAACTGAAAAACCTTTACGTGATGCAGAACTTACAAAAGATGAATTACACATTTTAAAAACATATCAGCTTCTTTCAGTTAAGCCAATGCTTATAGCTTTAAACTTTGATGAATCACAAATAAATGATACTGAAAAGTATTTAGCGGAACTTGTTAAGAATAAACTTGGTCACAATACAAAAGCATTATCATTCTTTGGGCAGATAGAAAAAGAAATGGCAGATCTTCCTGAAGAAGATGCAAAAGTTTTTATGAATGATTATGGAATTTCTGAATCTGCTTTGGATAAGTTGATTAGAGAGGCTTATGATTTACTAGGACTTCAATCCTTCTTAACTGCCGGCGAAGATGAATGCCGTGCCTGGACAATCAAGAAAGGAATGACGGCACAGGAAGCTGCCGGAGAAATACATACAGACTTTTTCAAAAAGTTTATCCGTGCAGAAGTTGTACATTACGATGATTTTATTGAAACAGGTTCATTTGCAAAAGCTAAAGAAGTTGGTAAATGGCGACTTGAAGGAAAAGAATATGTTGTTAAAGATGGCGATATAATTTCTGTTAGACATAGTTAGGATTTTAACAAAGTGAAAAATATACCAATAAGAAATATTAATGTAATTCCAGATAGTATAAATTTATCAGAGAAATTTAGAATTAGAACTGTACAAGAATTACAATTGGAACAGAAACTAATACAAGATACTCACAGACACGATTATTATTTTATTTTAGCACTAATCAAAGGGAAGGGAAAACATACAATAGATTTTATAACATACGAGATAACCGACTATTCTATTTTTTTTATGCGGCCAGGACAAGTACATCAGCTCTCATTAAATAAAGGATGCACCGGGTACTTAGTGCAATTCAGTAAGGATTTCTATCGACCCGGAAACAAAACTGATCAACAGTTATTGCGTAGTGCGAGTAATAGGAATTATTGTAAGCTGGATTTAGAAAAATCTAAGAATATCTTTGACGTACTAATCTACATTTACAAAGAATTCAATGAAAAAGAAGAAAAATATTTTGACATTATTAAAGCTAATCTCAGCATTTTCTTTATAGAACTAACCAGGTATCGAGAAAGCCAAATTAAACCAGAGAATAAGAACACGTTATTTCCACAAGAGCGAATAGATGAATTATTGGAACTGTTGGAAAATAATATTAATAAGTACAAGCAGGTATCTCAATATGCCGATATGCTAAATCTTTCAACATTTCAGCTTAACTCGATGACAAAATCAAATCTAGGTAAAACTTGTTCAACACTAATTGACGAACAAATTATTTTAGAAGCCAAAAGATATTTGCTTGCAACAACAGAACAGGTTAAAGAAATCGCATATAATCTGGGCTACGAAGATGTTTCTTATTTTATAAGATTTTTCAAAAAACACACCGGGCGAACGCCAGAGGCCTATAGAACCAATTTTACATAAATCCTATTAAACTACATTCCTGTCCTACCATACTGATTATCCTCAATAATAAATTTGATATAGAAATTGAATTATTTAAGAAAGGTAATGTGTATGAAATCAAAACTAAAATTAATCGCCTCACTAAAAATATGGGTCGTAATATATCCTGCTCTCACTTTGTTTCTTTATTTATTTAAAGAGCCATTATCAATTATGCCTATTTATTTAAGGACACTACTGATGACAATTTCCCTGGTTCCCTTAATAGTATTCGTTGGTGTTCCTTTTGTTGATTCAGTCATCCGTTTATTTACCAGAACATTTAACAAATAATGGATGGAATATGTATTACGTATTAAAAATTATAGTCATTGGCGTAGGAGCTACGCTTACAGTTGATATCTGGACCTACTTTTTAGGTCTATTTAATATTAAAAGTCTCGATTATCGTTTTGTTGGACGCTGGATAAGCAATTTCCCCAAAGGTAAGTTTTTTCATAAAAACATAATGCAGACTGAGCCGGTAAAGGGAGAATTATTTATTGGGTGGCTTGCACATTATCTAATCGGTATTAATTTTGCAATTCTTCTTTTCCTTTTTTACGGAAAAGAGTGGATTGATAATCCGGACATTTATTCTGCAGTAGTATTTGGAATAATTACTGTAGTAGCACCTCTATTTATAATGCAGCCAGCATTTGGATTTGGAATTGCATCTTCAAATCTACCCAAACCAAATATTAGGAGACTAAAAAGTTTGTTTACCCATTTAATATATGGGATTGGACTATATATAACAGCAATACTGATAAAGCAGTTCTAAAAATCAATAATATAATAAAAAAGGAGACATATGAAATCGTTACTTCATTCGGAGCATAAAAGAGCAAGAAAGCCAATCAAATTACACCTCGTTATAATTTTTATTTTCAGTTTAATTATGATTGGATGTTCAACGGCACCCACATTTATTAAATCAGATTATGATCAAAAACAGATTAAGTCAATCGCGATAATGCCGGTAACTGATAAAAGAAATATTGATGAAGATACAATTCAAGTAAAAGAAAGTATTTCAAATATTGAAGAATTATTATCAAAAAAAATCATAGATAAACACTACGATGTCATAACACCCAGTACAGTGAAAAATCTAATAAAAGAAAAAGAAATTCAAGATCTGTCACCAAAAAACTTATGTTCAATATTAAATGTTGATGCTATTCTTATTAGTGAGCTTTACGATTATTCAGATAAATTTTTTGTAAACCACTCAATAAAAATGCGTTTTAATATTTATGATGCACAAGGTGATAGTTTATGGATAAATGAATTGGACGACAGCGATAAACCATTCCTTTCTGCAATCGGAGCATCTTTGGGCTGGGCAATCGGAGTAGCTGTTGACAATAAGATTTCGTCTAAAAACAAATTACCAACAATACTCGCAGGTGTGGCTGCGGCACAACTTATATATGTTATAGTAGATGGAGTTAGTGATGAAACTTCAGAAAGTATTGACAGAGTATTAAAATCTTTGCCAGATGCAAAAAGCACTATGAGATGAAATTATTGATCACTTACAAACAAAAAAATATACCGAGCAACAATTAATTTATTAAATAAAACTATAAAAAGGAGAAAGTACAATGACTACTAACCAACGATTTGCAAACTCACCTAGAAAAATTGCTATGACTGCGGGCATTTTCTACCTACTCACGTTTGTTTCAATTCCAACCCTATCGCTTTACAGTTCAATACACGATCCGAACTACATTCTTGGTTCCGGTCCGGATACGAATGTCTTCATCGGCGTATTATTGGAACTCATTGTAGCTCTAACCGGCATTGGCTCTGCCGTTGCACTTTATCCAATGCTCAAAAAGCAGAATGGAAGTGTTGCATTGGGACTGGTCGGTGCAAGAGTTTTGGAGGCTGGGACAATCTTTACTGGGGTTGCATTTCTTTTGTCGGCTGTAACTTTGCGGCAATCCGGAGCCGGCGCGGATGCTTTAGTTACCGGTCAGGCGCTGGTCACTTTGTACGACCGAATATTTAGTGTTGGGCAAGCCTTAATACCTGCCGTAGATGATTTGTTACTGGGCTACCTGTTATACAAATCTCGTTTGGTACCTCGCGCACTTTCAGTAATTGGATTAGTCGGAGCACCAATACTTGTTATTGGTTTCATCTCCGTGTTATTAGGTCTTATCGGGCGACTTGACCCCCTAGCTGTTCTGACAGCAGTACCTGTTGCAGTATTTGAGTTTTCGCTGGGTATTTACCTCGTCGTTAAAGGGTTCAAACCATCGTCCATAACATTGGGAAGTAATGCAATTGAATAGTCTTTAAATTTTAAGAAGCAATGAAAAATATTTTTATAAATATAGACAAAAAAGTCCGGAGCATTTGGTGGGTTCCTATTTTTTTTGTTTTACTGTTTTTATTTCTATTCCCCACAATTTTATTAGCTAAAAAACAATCTGTTAATATCTCAATGCCCATACAGGCAACACTTATTATTATTGTAACAGGTATATGCCAGCTATTAAGAAAGGAACAAATAACAGTTATCACAGGCAAATTTAATTTTAACTGGTTAAGACAATTTTTGGTAGGAATAATGATCGGTGCAGCATTAATGATTTTCCCTGCTATCATCCTAACAGTTTTAGGTCTAGTACATTGGCAAGTAAACGACATTTCTTTTGCAACCATCATATCTGGATTTACAGTTTTTATTTATGTCGCCTTAGTTGAGGAATTGCTATTTCGTGGATTTATTTTTCAAAGATTTATTGAATCTTTTGGACAATGGCCCGCGCAATTAATTATTGCAGGTATGTTTCTTTTGACACACTTTGACAATCCAGGTATGGTTGGAATTATCAAGTTGTTGGCTTCCTTAAATATTTTTTTTGCTTCTATTCTGTTTGGACTGGCATTTATAAAAACAAGAAGTTTAGCAATGCCGATTGGTATTCATTTTATGGCTAACTGGGTGCAAGGCTCTCTCTTAGGATTTGGTGTAAGTGGTAATAACGAATTGGGTCTTTTAAATCCTCAATTTTTACTCGCTCCGGAATGGCTTACTGGGGGAACATTTGGTTTAGAAGCAAGCATCTTAGGGTTGATTTTTTTATTGGTTATTACCGTATCGTTTTATATTTGGTTTCCATCAAAAATTAAGCAGCAACAAATAACTCTTTAATAAATTAATTAGTAGCTGTCACGGTCGAACCGTGACAGCTTTAAAGTTACTACTTCAACAAATACTTTTCTAAAAACAGAACTTCAGACCAGATGTAAAAATCACGATTAGTTTTTTTTCTGAAACCGTGACCTTCATCTTTTGCAAGCAAGTACCAAACTTCTCCACCGTTCTTTCTGACAATATCAACAATCTGTTCTGCTTCAGTGTAAGGAACACGTGGATCATTTAATCCCTGCACAACAAATAATGGCTTTGTAATTTTGTGGGCATTTGTAGTTGGAGAAATCTTTTGTAAAAATTCATTCATTGCTGGATCACGTTCATCACCGTACTCAACTCTTCGCAAATCTCTTCTGTAATCCTGTGTGTTAGTTAAGAAAGTTACAAAGTTGCTTATTCCAACAATATCAACAGCACATTTTAATCTATCATTAAAATGTATCATTGATGCAAGAACCATATAACCACCATAAGATCCGCCAGTAACCGCAACACGTTTTGCATCAAGATCAGGCTGAGTTGAAATCCAATCTAAGAGTTTACCAATATCCTGAACAGATTCTTCACGTTTAAAACCGTTATCAAGCTGAAGATAAGATTTTCCATATCCGCTTGAGCCGCGTACATTCGGTTCGATAACTGCAATTCCCATTTCGTTAGCATAGTATTGATTTATTGGATTGAAGTAAGGCTGAGATTGTCCTTCCGGTCCGCCGTGAATATCGATTACAACCGGAAATGGTCCATTGCCTTTAGGTTTTGTAATAAAAGCAGGAATCATTCTGGGTTTGCCATCAACCTCATCAAAAGTTGGAAAGTGAATTAAATTCAGGAATAACAAAGTTAGAAGTGTTAAGCCCGCCAACTTCGCTGTAAGTCCAGCGCTCAAGTGAGTTGTTAGAAAGATCCATAACATAAACATCGCCGGAAGATTGCGGAGTGTTTAAAACCATCGCAAGTTTATTTCCATCCGGATGGAAAGATAAACCGTAAACCTGACCAACAGGAATTCCAGGAACAGCTTTATACTTCATAGTCTTTGTATCAAGCATAAAAAGCTTTGCCATTCCATCTTCATTAATTGTAAAAGCAAGTTTATCGCCCTGTTCAGACAAGGTCATTGACTCAACATCCCAATTTATGTCTGAAGTAAGCACAGTAAACTTTTTTGTTTGAAGATCGTAGTAGCGCAGCCTTTTAAATTCACTGTTTTCATCTGATGTAAAGAAAATTCCATTCCCATCTTTTGAATAAGTGGCGCCTCCGTATGCAATTATTTCGGACGAAGGATTTATCTGCTCAAGTTTTTTAGTAGTAAGATCAAGCGTATAAAAATAACTTTCGTTTGCTGAAATATATTTTCCTACCAAAAGTGATTTATCATCAGGAGCCCAGTCCACCGGAAACCAAGTCCCTCCTTCACTTAAAACCAATTCAGCATTTGCGGGATCATTAATATCTGCAACATAAATATCCCAATCAGTTCCGTTGCGTTTTGTTGAGAAGAAAGAAAATTTATCACCTTTGTTATTCCAGCTAGCTCCGCCATTTCTTGATTTACCATCACTTAACATTTTGTAATTTGCGTTATCAACATCGTAAGAAAAGATTTGATAGAATTCGCCGCCGCCAACATCTTTTGAAAAAAGAAAAATGTTTTTGTTTTTATCAGGACAAATGGTTGCGCCGCTAACCGGCTCTGTAAAGAAAGTGATTTGTTCGCGCGAACCACCCGGCATTTTAACTTTATGGAATTGTGCAGTTTCACCAAATCTAGTAGAAATTAAAATTCCCGCATCATTGTGAAGCCAATCCTGAAAAGATGCTGAACGAGTATTTTGATACTGGAAAATTCTATCCTTCAATTGCTGTGGAATTTCAGGAATGTTTTCCATTACAAGATTTCCAACTTCTTTTCTTTCCGCCTGAGGATATGTTTGTGTAAATGATACGAAAAGAATTGAAAGAAGTATATAAAGAGTGAATTTAGTTTTCATAGTTCATCCTTTTTTATTAAAAACAAAAATCAGGATTGAGAAACAAAGGTGCAAGTAATAAATTATTAACGGTCATATTAGTAAATAAAAAACCCGATCCATTTCTGAATCGGGTTATAAGTCTTTTAAGGTTTATACACTTTGGATATTATACGCGCCACTAAAAAATGAACTAAACATTGACCACAATGCGGCAAAGAAAATAATTGCAAGAACAATCATTATTAAAGCAAAGATTAATGAAGCCTGTGCCCAGGTTTTTTTACTTGGATGTGTCCCATCACCAAAAGCCCAAACAAAAAGCATTATAAATCCAACCAACGGAATTGCTTGAATGAGAAAAGTTATCAACCAATCCCCAATTGACATTGGTTTGTAGTTAGTGTTAAAACCGGTATTCAAAGTATCCATCTTACCTCCTGAAATTGTGTTAAAAAAGTGAAAGTAGTATGCTGGCAGTAAAATTATGTTTAATAAATCTTAATGACAATAAAGCAGTTATTATTCAATCCTACAATTTTTGCAACTTACAATAGTTTACTTTACGAAAATATTATTCTTAAAAGTGGGAAAAGCATTTCACTTTAATTCTTCACATTTAAAATTTTTGTTTGATTTTTACTCAAATTCTTTGTTTTTGGGCTTATTTGCTTGGTACTATAATTGGGTAAACAGGGGCACATATATCCACGAATTTCAAAATAATAACTTAACGGATTAAAAAATGGACAGAAATAAAGTAACTATTGATGGCAATGAAGCGGCCGCGTATGTAGCGTATAATACAAACGAAGTAATTGCTATTTATCCTATCACTCCTTCTTCAAATATGGGCGAGTGGTGTGATGCTTGGGCTGCAGTTAATAAAAAAAATATTTGGGGAATGATTCCTTCAGTCAGTGAACTTCAAAGCGAAGGCGGTGCTTCCGGAAGTGTGCATGGCGCATTACAAACCGGTGCGTTAACAACAACATTTACAGCTTCACAAGGTTTGCTGTTAATGATTCCAAATATGTTTAAAATCGCTGGTGAATTAACTTCATCAGTTTTTCACGTTTCCGCAAGATCCATAGCTGCACAAGCCTTATCAATTTTCGGTGATCACTCAGATGTTATGGCAACACGATCAACAGGTTTTGCGCTGTTGTCATCAAATTCAGTTCAGGAAGTAATGGATTTTGCATTAATTGCACAAGCTGCAACTTTAGAATCACGAATTCCTTTCATTCACTTTTTTGATGGATTCAGAACATCACACGAAGTAATGAAAATAGAACAATTAACCAAGGAAGATATGAAAGCAATGATGAGTGATGATTTAATTATCGCACATCGTAACCGCGGATTAACACCTGATAGACCGGTAATGAGAGGAACAGCACAAAATCCTGATGTATATTTTCAGGGAAGAGAAACTGTAAATCCATTTTACAATGCTTGTCCTGCAATCGTACAAAAACAAATGGATAAATTTGCAAAACTTACAGGAAGACAATATAATTTATTTGATTACGTTGGCGCTCCCGATGCAGAAAGAATAATAATAATGATGGGCTCCGGAAGCGAAGCCGCTGAAGAAACTGTTAATTACTTGGTTAACAAAGGTGAAAAAGTTGGATTGTTAAAAGTAAGATTGTACAGACCATTCTCTTTAGATTATTTTATAAAAGCACTTCCTAAATCAACAAAAACAATTGCCGTTTTAGATAGAACAAAAGAACCAGGCTCCGGCGGCGAACCGCTTTATCTTGATGTTGTAAATGCAATTTCAGAAAAGTATATGGCTGGCGAACTTCAATTTGCTTATCCAAAAATTGTTGGAGGTAGATACGGCTTATCATCAAAAGAATTTACACCCGCAATGGTTAAATCAGTTTATGATAACCTATCAAATGAAAAACCTAAAGCACACTTTACAGTTGGAATAATTGAAGATGTTACAAACAGCAGTTTAGATTTTGATGCTGCATTTTCTGTTGAAGCGCCTGAAACATTCCGCGGCAAGTTTTATGGTCTTGGTGCAGATGGAACAGTTGGTGCAAACAAAAACTCGATTAAAATTATCGGTGAAGGAACTGATTATTTTGCACAGGGATATTTTGTGTATGATTCTAAAAAATCCGGCTCAACTACTGTTTCTCACTTAAGATTTGGACCTAAGGAAATCAAATCAACTTATCTGATTAAGAAAGCAAAATTTATTGCATGTCATCAGCAGGGTTTTTTAGAGCAGATGGATATGTTAAAAGATGCAAGCGAAGGTGCAACATTTTTGCTTAACACAAAGATAGATAAAGAACATGTATGGGATTCTTTACCTGAAAAAGTTCAGAAAGATCTTATCGATAAAAAAATGAAGTTATATATTATTGATGCCTACAAAGTTGGTGAAGCAACCGGAATGGGCGTAAGAATAAATACAATTATGCAAACATGTTTTTTTGCTATCTCAGAAATTTTCCCTCAAGCAGAAGCAATTGGTATGATTAAAGATTCTATCAAAAAAACTTATGGTGCAAAAGGCGATAAGATTGTTCAGATGAACTTTAATGCGGTTGATCAAACAGTTGCAAATCTTTTTGAAGTTACTGTTCCTAAAAATATTACAAGCAAACTTCAGTTACAGCCCCCGGTATCAGGCAACGCTCCTGAATTTGTATTAGATGTAACTGCAAAAATTATTGCCGGCGATGGTGATTTACTACCTGTTAGCAAAATGCCTATTGATGGAACCTTCCCACTTTCTACAACAAGATGGGAAAAACGCAACATCGCTTTAGAAGTTCCTGTATGGGATATGGACACTTGTATTCAATGTAACAAATGTGTTATCGTTTGTCCTCATGCTACCATCCGAGCAAAAATATATGAAGAAAAAGATTTAGCTGGTGCGCCACCAACATTTAAATACACAAAATTTAAATCAAAAGATTACGGCGAAGATTTATACTACTCGTTACAGGTTGCTGTAGAAGATTGTACCGGATGCGAAATTTGCGTGGATGTTTGTCCAGCAAAGAATAAAAAAGAAACAAAGCTAAAAGCTATCAATATGGCTGAGCAGCTT
The DNA here is from genome assembly GCA_963706055.1 of uncultured Ignavibacteriales bacterium. GTDB lineage: Bacteria > Bacteroidota > Ignavibacteria > Ignavibacteriales > Ignavibacteriaceae > IGN3. Next base: position 18,396 of record CAVPND010000024.1, read on the forward strand.
CCTATCCGCGAACAGGAAAGAGCAAACTGGGATTTCTTCTTTAACATTCCAGAACTTGATAGAAGAAAAGTTGCGGTTTCAAAAATTAAAGATTCACAATTCTTACAGCCATTATTTGAATTTTCGGGCGCTTGTTCAGGCTGCGGAGAAACACCTTATGTAAAATTAGTTAGTCAGTTGTATGGCGATAGAGCGGTTATTGCAAATGCAACAGGTTGTTCATCTATCTACGGAGGAAATTTACCAACGACACCTTGGGCTGCTAATAGCCAAGGTCGCGGTCCAGCCTGGTCAAATTCTTTATTTGAAGATAATGCTGAATTCGGTTACGGATTTAGATTAGCAATTGATAATCATAATCATCAAGCAAAAGAATTATTAAAAGGTTTGGCATCTGAAATCGGCACTGATTTAGTTGATGCGATAGTTAATGCAAAACAAAATGATGAATCTGATATTTATGATCAGAGAGAAAGAATTGATGCTTTAAAGAAAAAATTGGAAGACATGTTAAAAGCAGGCTCTAATGGTAAAACCAGTGATATAAAACATTTACTTAGTCTTGCAGATTATCTAGTTAAAAAATCTGTTTGGATTATGGGTGGTGACGGCTGGGCTTATGATATTGGTTACGGTGGTTTGGATCACGTGCTCGCATCAGGAAAAAATGTTAACGTTTTAGTTCTTGATACAGAAGTTTATTCAAACACAGGCGGACAGTGTTCAAAAGCTACTCCGCGCGCAGCAGTTGCAAAATTTGCAGCAGCAGGTAAACCATCTGCAAAAAAAGATCTTGGTTTGATGGCAATGACTTACGGAAATGTTTAC
>CAVPND010000025.1:0-5034 GCA_963706055.1 uncultured Ignavibacteriales bacterium
TAGGAGTAAGTTTTTTGGGCTCTTCTTGCTGTGTTTGTGATGTTACCGTAACATCGGTAAACTACCCATCCAATAGGGAATAGATTTAGGAGAGCTAAAATTATTGTGATTTTTATAATAAGTTTTCGTTCAATTTTTCTTGCAAGAAATATTGATAACAACGCTGTAATCAATGCGCCGATCAAACCATAAAACACAACCGTTGCTGGACCAGCAAGCCCGCTTCCTTTTGGTAAAGATGCAGATCCCAAAAAGCTTCCTATGAAGAATCCGGTTAATGAACAGATTAGTATAAATAAGATTTTCATTCTTGTTACTTTCTAAAAAACTGAATGGCTGTATTAATTTGTACAGTAGAAATTAAAGAAACAATAAGTTACCATCAAAAAAAACCGCAGAAGTTTTTTCCTGCGGTACAAGTAATTTTTATCTATTCACACTTCGACGGAGTTTATCCCGATATCTATCGGGACTAAGTGTGACAATAATTATTTCCCAATAGAGCCCCGGGTTATCGCCGGGTTTAATATTTTGGTGGTTTGTTTTCCCGGCCTTGAAGTAGGAGGCGACAGGTGGCAAACACTGGTCAGTCTCCCAAAGATGTTTTAAGGTAGCTTAATGAAATACTTTTATATGGTTTTATTTATTTGTTCTTACAGCAAACATGCTCTCCATCTTAATAATAAATTCTATCGCTTTATCAGACAGAACATATTCTGTATTTTCATTTTGGCAGGCTTTTCTATACAGGCGAATAAAAAAAAACGGGTTGTTCACACATTTAATTATTGAATTTGCGCTAAAATGTTTTTTAATTAGCGCTGCCATATATTGTCCGTTAGGATGACAATTACCCGGGAACATTTTGAAAGCTGTATATCCCATATCATACATTCCGGTTGTATCATCACTCATTTTACAAAGCATACTGTCCAATGTTTTCATTTTAGGGGTTTGCTGCTGTTGGGCATTTGTCCAGCGCAAATAGCCTGTTGTATCATTATTCTTTATAACAGGTTTGACCGGCTTATCAATTAAATCTGCTATCCCCTCCGTTTTAAGCTGGTTTAGAGTGCTGACAATAGGGTCGAAAGAAGAATTTTCACCAGGGTAGTTAAATATTTTTTTCATGAAATTGCTATAGTGATGATGCAGCTCGTGTGCCAGTGTTTTAGTGAATTCTTCTTTACCTTCATCCATGGTAAATTTTAAATCGAATATTATACTTCCCCCCATTGAGCGAGCGTCCGGGGAAAAAATAACAAAATCTATTGGAGGAGGTGGATTATTTTTTGGAATACCTTTGACAAGGTACACCTCTGCTCTTTTAATCGCTTCAGCAAGGATTTTATCAACATCAACTTCGGTTTGATATTTTTTCAATACCTGCTGCTGTTCTTTTACTTTAATTAAATGAGTGAGGTCACGTTTCCACCAATAATTGGTAGTGAGTAATGCGGCTTTTAAGTCCTCTTTTCTGGACGCAGTAAATACAAGTTCAAAGTTTTTCCTGATATTATCATTGTTCCAATTACCTAAAGCTTTATATCCCCCGCAGGCAAACATATCCTCCCAATCTTTTTCCGATGGTTGTATGTTTTTTTCAAGCTTGTTAATGATATTCCAGACATATTCCATAGCCGACATATCAATATAGTTTGATTGTGCAGGGCATAACTGTGAAATAAAAATAAACGTGAGGATAACAATAATATTTTTCATTCTACTATTTTAAATAATTATAAGCATCAACAAATTCAATTTCAGGGCATGCCATTGCAAGGAAACGAAGTATCTGCAAATGTCCGGCACCAATCATCACGAAAATTCTTTCTTCTTTTGATTCCGCGGCCAGTTTGAGAATGTTTGAAAATATCCTCAGGTTTCGGTTCCACCAGTAGATAGCTCCATCCGGCCCGGGATAATAGCCATCTGCACTCACTTTAAAATCACCAATAAGATAATGGCCCAAACCAAGACGCAATCTTTCCGGATTATTTTGATATGCCAACATAGTTTTCAGGGGATATATTGATTTCAGAGAATCATCTTTTGCATATAAAGAAAAAAACAATTTCGAATAAGTAGAGTCAAAATATTTTTGCTGATTATGAGCTACTGCAAAACTATCGGTGTCAACATCATATTCAAAACCTCTTGACGGGGCATCAATGTTATAAATATTTTTATGTCCCATCATAGCCGCTAAGCGATAACTCACCTGGTAAATTTCATTCTCTCCCGGATCGTAACGCCCATTAATAAATTCATTATATAATGAATCATGAAAACTTTGTCGTTCGGGCATACTTTCAATTGTAACTTTTGTTGGTTTAAATTTTGCCAGTATCTGCACGAGTTCTTTTACTTCCTTTTGTCTTTTTTCAGATTTGATATTTACAGAAAACTTTGGTTTGTATGCATCATTGCCGCCATCATTGAAATGAAAAGTACCCAAAATCATTACTTTAGATTTCTTTTGGTTTTTAAATGGGGCACTTAATTCATTAATATCAGGTGAGCCCTGTTGTGCAAATGTAGTTTTTAGCAGTCCAGCAACAATACATAAAGTTAAAATTCCGATTAACCTGGTGTTCATAGTGATTCCATTATAATTATTTAATATTGAGACTATTAAGGGAAATGGTTTTGTTTACTAAACGCTATTTTCTTTTGTTGAAGCGATAAGTAGTAAACATAAAATGAGCAAAACGCTATATTCAGCACCACCTGAGCTATACCCGACAACAAACCAGCCATTTTGTATGTGGACTAATAAAATACCCATAGCAAGATTTAAAATAAATCCTGCACAAATCAATTTCCTGTAGTACCCTAAGGCCAGCAATAATCCTCCTGCAATCTCAAAGATAGTAACACCCCAGGCAATAATAATTCCAATAAAGAATCCTTTTGCGTTTAGAAATTCACCAAACCCGCTTACTGTATTTACCACCACCCGGATTACACCGTGAGCCATCAACATCAAGCCAACGGAAATTCGTAGTATATTTAAATACTGTTTAGTCGTAAGAAAAGGAAATTGTTTCATTTTATTATGGTTTTTAATGATTAGACATCGCTATAAATTAATAGGTGCCAATTATAAATAGTAAATTTGAGTAGAACATCTTTTTTATGATAAGCGGTTTTATATTTGTTTAAACGAAGGGAAAATGATTTAAGCTTATTCATTTTCTGTCAGCCCGAAAATTTGAAACATTTCCTATCCAATTCCATTTGTCCTGTACTTTTTTGTAGAGTTCAATCCAGGCGCATACAAACTCAAGAGGCCCATTCGGATTACCAGCAGAATCAAATCGCACACCTTCTGCATAAACTTGCGCAATAACCCAGGCGAGTGTGCCGTCATTTGAAATTTTTACAACCGGGCGAATGAGGTCATCATAGCTTGTATAATTCCGGCTTTTCATGATATCGTCAAACATAGCATCGGATTGACTTTTCACAACCGCATATATATCCCCATCGCTCACAATTACCATGGAATCACCACCAATTGTTTTCATTTCACTAGTCTGCCCAAACAAATGGCCATCCATTATAATACGATGTAGGCGCAACAATTTTTGTTCTTCGGTTAAAACATTTTCCAGTGCCCGGAATTCGGCAATGGAACCATCATTCAAACTTAATGTGGTATAACGATATTCAAATGTTCTTTTACCATCATCAATCAACACTGCAAAAGGCAAAGTAATATTTTGAACGCTTCGCCAATCATCAAATTTAAAGGTGATGCTTTTTTCACCTGCTCTTGGAATTTCCATTCCTATGGGTTGCCCCACTTTCTTCATAATAAAAATTAAAAGGTGAATTTTTATCATCGCTTGCAAGTGTAAAACAATCCTTTCCTAAAAACTTACCCGGTTTTGGTGTTCCAATAGATTGGTGCAGCTTATCAAAAAACAAAATTTGTGCATGAATTTGATGCCCCAAAATAAATTCTTCTACAGAGGAAGAGGCTTCAGTTTCAACTTTACCATCATAATCCCAGATATACTTGCCTTCTACTGCCTGAGCTATGGTTCGATTACTATATACCAACTGGAAAACGGCTCGTTGTTTGTCGTGGAATATAGAATTGGCTTTATATACCAGTCCATCTGAAACCGTGACTTCTGCTTCGGCCTTAATAGTATGAATCATTCTAATTTTATCTTGTGGATCAATGTTCTTCAACCAGGGAAGTAAAGATTGTTGAGCTGAAGCCAAAAAAGGAAAAGCAAAAAGAATAATTACTTTGCAATAACAAAGTTTCTTCAGGCTGAATAGCAATAATGATAATTTGATTCTTTTTGTCAACTCTAATTGAGAAATAATTAAATTCTTTTTATTTGTTTTCATTCAACCTTCGAATATTTATATGATGGCTTATAAATTATTTACAAAGATATCAATTAGATGAAATTCATTTTACTTATTTGTGATGTACGGTTTGGTCCAAATATCAATGTCAAAATATTTAACTACCAATCACCTGCGTATGTAAGCTCTTCGGATGTTAAGTTTTTTAGCAACTCAATTTTTACTTTTAAGATTTGTCGTATATGCGGGTAATCGTGAGCAAGCTAATTAGATGAAAACATTTTAGCCGTCATTTTTCCGAACTTTGATGCTCATAAGCATTATCCCAGTTGGGGTTTGTAAGTAAGTGAAGCCATTTAAGTGATTGTTCCCTCTCTTTAATAAACTTGTTTAATGTACTTTCTTGTCTTTACTCAATCCCGGGATCAAAAAAAGTAATGCCACGTTCAACAGCAGTGCGAATTAACGAGATCATCTCCTTCTTCTCAGGAAACGGAGGGAAGGCAAAGGTCATTCCTATACTGCCACGCTCAATTGCAGATACTTCTAAATTGCTTTTTCCTAATTCACGTTTTTGCATTATTTGTCCTTTTCTTTTTAATATTAAAATGATAAAAATAAAAACCGCAGAAGTTTATTCCTGCGGTTTACAAATAATTACAGAGTCACACTTCGACTTCGCTCAGTGTGACAAGCTACTTAGTA
>CAVPND010000026.1:0-55998 GCA_963706055.1 uncultured Ignavibacteriales bacterium
CTAACGACGTTGCGCCTAACCCGCCGCCCATAGCAAGGAAGCCAAGTAAAACACAACTGATAAATATTTAGCCGTAGGTGCTTAACTTTCTCAGTAAGCACCGAAGGCAAGTTAATTAATTAGAACGAACACTTAGAACAACAAACTATAACTAAAATACAATTTCAAAAATCACAAATCCGCCGAACTAAAACGGCGGTCAGATGTTATGTTTAAAAAGTCTTGTTGATTAACTTTTTTTTGTTAATCAAAATTATAAAGGAGACTTGCAATGAACAACATAACATTTTCAAATTCGTCTTTCTTTGTTGGTATTGATACACATCTTAAAAACTGGAGAGTAACCATACGTAACTCCGGTTTAGAACTTAAAACATTTTCAATGAACCCTTCACCTGATGAACTTTATAAATATCTTACTACTCACTATCCGGAAGGAACTTACTTCATCGTTTACGAAGCAGGTTTTTGTGGCTTCTGGCCACAGAGAAAGTTTAACCAACTTGGCATTAACTGCATTGTTGTTAATCCTGCAGATGTTCCTTCTTCAGGTAAAGAAAAAGTTATTAAAACTGATCCCAACGATTCACGCAAACTTGCTCGTGAACTTGAAAATGGTTCTCTTAAAGCTATCTATGTGCCCGATATCAATCACGAACAACTTCGCAGCCTTATGCGTCTCCGTTTCCGCCTGGTTCAGAATCAAACAAGAATAAAGAACAGAATTAAAATGCTTCTTTACAACTATGGTATCATTATTCCTAAAGAACATATTACAAATCCACGCTGGTCCGGTTACTTTATCCATTGGCTCAAGTCTATTAAGCTCAACTCAACTGCCGGACAGTTTACACTTGATAATCTTCTTCTGCAGTTAGAGCAATCAAGAGAAAATCTTAAACAAGTATTAAAGCAATTAAGAGAAGAATCTAAACAAGAAAATATATCTCCAGTTATCTCTTCTCTGGTTTCTGTACCCGGTATAGCCTTTATTACAGCAATGAGTCTTTACACAGAAATAATAGACATTAACAGGTTTAAGGATTTTGATCATCTTGCTTCTTTTGTTGGACTTGTTCCTTCTGTTTACTCAACAGGTGAAACTGATTATACAAGAGGATTAACTTTCCGTCACAATAAGTTTCTTCGTCCACTTATTGTAGAGGCTGCCTGGACAGCTGTCAGAAAAGATCCTGTTCTTACTCTAAAGTATAATCAGTTAATTAAAACAATGCCCAAACAAAAAGCCATTATCCGTATTGCAAAGAAACTCCTTAGAAGAATAAGACACGTTTGGATAAATCAGGACAGGTACGTTAAAGCTTTGGTTGCTTAAAGATTAGATATTCGTTCAGTTATTCAAAGAACGATTCTCCATAAAATTTATGGAGAAGAAAACTAAAAGAAATTATTTATTTCAGCGGCGAGGACTGTTTCCTCAACCCTGCTCATCGAACCTTTGGTTCAACAGATTACTACATTTAGTAGTAACTGCAAATGAGTTTCTGGTCAGATTGCAGCCTCGCCTTAATATAGTTTTTAAAAGACATACTGCAGTACCGATTGAATCGGTAACTGTTAATAACAGATTGATTCTTTTAGTTAAAAAATATAAGAACATTAAATAAGAACACTATTTATTTAATACTTCGACTCAACCCTTGACTTTTTACATAACGGGTTGAGGCGCTGGTTATACCTATTTTTATGTATGAGCTTTTTGTAACAATTCTGAAACATAATCTGAGCGAGAAGATGAATCTAATTTTTTAGAATTCTTTTTACACCAAATCTTAAAATTATTTGGAGTAATATTAACTTGTTTAACAATAAAGCCTTGATCTTCAAGTTTAGATTTGGATAAAGAAGCTTCAACTAACCAATCATCATAATTATCTTCAATTTGATCTTCAGATAATCTTCTTCCACTCATTCCAATCATTTTCATCGAAACCAGGCAATTCCGATTATAGAATTTTTATCCAATTTTATCATCTCATATTTTATGAAAATTAATAGGTATAACGACGTTGCGCCTAACCCGCCGCCCATAACAAGGAAGCCGAGTAAAACACAACTGATAAATATTTAGCCGTAGGTGCGTAACTTGTTTTCATACGCACCGAAGGCAAGTTAATTAATTAGTACGAACACTTAGAACAACAAACTATAACTAAAACACAATTTCAAAAATCACAAATCCGCCGAACTAAAATGGCGGTCGGCGTTGAGGCGCTGGTTATACGGTTTAAATATTTTTGTATTCTAATGCATATTTTTCAAAATGCATCCTGGCCTCTGCTACATTAATCTTTTTAGTTTTTGCAATCTGTATAATTTCATTTTTAGAATTATCTGGCATCTTGCAACCAAGTATAATGCCAATTATAATTCCATCTGGTAAAACAACATTCTCACCAGCTCCTTCATAAACAATCAGACGAGATTCATTTTCATATTCCCATATTTTTGATTTGAATGTAAGGCGCACCATAAATTCAACTGTGTTTTCTATTGTTGGAATTAAAATTGGATACTCATCTTGATAAATTATGCTTCTAGCTTCCAATAGCTTTTCTTTTTAAAAAATATTCTGCACAAAAATCAACTAACCTTTCATAATCAAACTCAACACAAAATCCTTTATGATGCGCAGCATAATGTGACCACATTAATAGATGATGGTATTCTCTTGCAACTGAAAAGATGCCAAACATTTTAGTATTGAACTCTGCTGTGATTTTAGTTGCGCCTTTTAAATAAGCTTCTCCTCTGGCAAATCCTTTTTTTACTTCATCTCGTGCCTTTTCTCATTACTTGTCTTGAAATATGAGGTTCATCATGTTTTATTACTCTGCAATATGCATTCATTAATTCTTTATCATTTATTAAATCATATCTGAAAGGAATGGTTGAGTCAAAAGGGTCATTAAAACTGGCAATAGATGCAAAATGAATAGTGTTTTCCCGAATCATCTTTTTATGATTGTCATCCTCCCAATCTCTAAATTTATAAATGCTACTCATCTATAACCATATAACGGCCTTGCGCCTAACCCGCCGCCCAGAACAAGTGCGACAAACTAAAACACATTGCCGATGATTAAGCCGTAGGTGTGTAACTTTCTTCGTACACACCGAAGGCAAGTTAATTAATTAGAACGAACACATAGAACAACAAACTATAACAAAAACACAATTTCAAAAATCATAAATCCGCCGAACAAAAACGGCGGTCGGCGTTGAGGCGCGGGTTATATGGCATTTTTATTTTAACAACAACATTTTTTTTGTTTCTGAATAATTCCCGGAAGTAATTCTGTATAAATAAACTCCGCTTGGCAAATCAATTGCTTCAAATTCAAATTCATGATAGCCTGATTCTATAAATTCATTTACTAAAGTCTTTATCTCTGTTCCTAGGATATCATAGATTTTTATTTGTACAAATTCAGATTTTGGAATAGAGAATTTAATGAGCGTTGTTGGATTAAATGGATTCGGAAAGTTTTGTAACAAATCATACTTTAAAGCAGTATTAACACCTATATTAATTTCATTCGAATAAGTAGATGTTCCATTATAATCAATTTGTTTCAATCGATAAGTATAATTTGCATTCAAAATGTTTTTATCTCTAAAAACATAATAATTCTTCTCTGTCGATGTTCCATTTCCATTAACAAACCCAAGTAATACAAAATCATTTTTGCTGTCTTTTCTATATATCTCAAAACCTTGATTATTCTTTTCGCTAATTGTAGACCAAGTCAATAAAACATCATTCTCACTTATTTCTGCATCGAATGAAACTAATTCTACTGGTAGCTCTATATCATTTAACCTATATATACCAGCACCGTCTGTACCAGCATAGAGTGTTAAATTATGCTTCTCAAAAGATAATATTTTATTCGCGGTGAAAGGATTTGAAACTTGCCAATTAATACCATAATTGGTGCTTATTAATACACCATTATTATTTGATAAACCAACAAATTTATAGTTGTCATATCCATAGAGTGTCAATACATCAGCGTTGAAAAGTGGTGTTTGGACTGATGACCAAGTCAATCCATTATCCATACTTTCGAATAATACATTTACTTGACTGCTCCCTACATAAAATCTATCACCTGCAAATTTTATTTTATGGGCTGAGTACAATCCAGATATAGTGATAAAATTCCACGATAATCCATAGTCGGAGCTTCGATAAATACCACCGCCCCCGTTGGTAAATAAAATTATTGAATCTTTTGAAGCAATTGAAGTTACAACGATATGATTAGGGATACCATTTACAATATTTGTCCAAGTTTGTCCATAGTTTGTACTTCTATATAATCCATAACCGCTGCCAACCAATAAGTTTTCTCCACTTGCTGTTAAACACCTAAATGATTCAACGAATGTTGATGATGACCAGTTTTCTCCTAAATTCAACGACCAATAAACTTTTGCTGGATATGGTCCCCCATAGTACTCAGAGATTATCGTATATATTCTATTGTGAGCACTTAACAAATCACCAACATACAAATTGGGGTGATTTAATTTCGTCCAGCTATTACCATTATCATTACTTCGAAATATTCCTGCGCCATAAGTCCCTGCAAATAGATTGTTATCAACAGATAATAAAGTAGTAATTGAAGAATTGTTCAAACCTTGAGACAAGTTATTCCAGGAGGTCCCTTTATTAAAAGTAATATTAACACCACTAAAAGCAGAGGAAAGAATTAAGGAATCGCTACCATTTACTGACAAAATATCTTTATTAATTATGCCATTATTTATCTGCATCCATGTTATACCTTCATTAGTACTTTTAAATAGGCCAAATCTATAAATCCCGACATAAATTTCATTATCAATCGAATAAATACTTTGTATTATATCAGCAGGGTTGGTAGCGCCTGAAGGTAAAAACCAAGTTAATCCTAGATCAGTGCTTTTATATACTTTAGCAGAATTATTAAAATCGAAAGAATAAAGAATCCCATTGTTCTTGGTAATACCCTCCGCATTCCAGCTATATGGATAAGGGTCTAGTCTTATCCAGGAATTTGCTGAATCAACACTTCTAAACATGCCTGAACCGGAAGCGCCTGCAGCTGAAGCAAGTAAAACTCCATCTGCTTCATAGACTAACCTTATTGAAAAATTATCGACGCCAACATTAGCGGAGTTCCAACTAATCCCATAATTATTACTTCGGATAACGCCACTATTTTCAGAACCAGCAATTATTATTGTATCAATTAAAGCAAGTGAATTTACCTGACCATTGTAAACTTTAGTCCAGCTAAAACCAAAATCACAAGATTTAAATATACCCGACCAAGTAGTTACAAAAATACACTCATCGATTACAAGAATGTCTGAAATACCATTCTCACCTCCTAGTCCAATATAACGCCAGTTTATACTCCGTTTCGAGGAAACAAAAACACCTCCATAACCACCTGCATATATTGAATCGTTAGAAAATTCTGTCGTTCGAATCATACCCCCACAAGGTTGATTTACTCTCGTCCAGTCATATTGGCTAAAACAGACTTGACTGAAGATTATAAATAGTAATAATGTAGTTTTCATTTTATTCACCCTGCAAATTTGTATATCTAAAAGCCATATAACGACTTTGCGTATAACCCGCCGCCGGGAACAACAATGCAGATTAAAACACAAAAGCCAAATATTAACAGCCGTTGCGTAAATTGCGTCAGCAACGCAACAGGCTGTAAGTTAATTAATTAAGTAAGAACACATTGAACAAAATTTCAAACAAAAATAGAATTTCAAAAATCACAAATCCGCCGAACCAGAATGGCGGTCGGGTTGATGCGCTTGTTAGTGTTGAGTTGAATAATAAAAATTAGTTTGTAACAACTTTAGTTTTAAACTTACTTTTTACTAAACCAAAAATAACACCAATGCCAAAACCTTGTAAACACCAATTTACCTGAACAATAAAATTAAAAACATTAATAATTGTTGAAACCATAACCCAGCCAACAATGAAAGTTGCGATTACTATTAATATGAATGTAGAAATATTAACAGGTTTTTTAATTTTATTGGAAAATCTAAAACCTAAATAAATAAAAACAGAATAAGTGAGAATTAGCGAAAAGAGATAAAGAAAAGATTCCATAAACAACCTAAATAAATTGTTTAACAAAATTAGAACACTAACATTAAGTATTTTATCCGAAGTTGAGACAAAAAAATATATGACAGGTTTCGCTAACAGTATTATTAACCTTAAATCGAGTACATTTCTTCAACGCCTCAATTTCGGATAAAATATAGTTGTGCGAAGCCGTCATTACCAGGCTATGGGTATTTAATGGTATCCATCCATCCTGTAATCGTCTCACTTCTTTTATTTTATTATTTATTTTGCTTTTAGTTAAGCTCTTAATTAAAAATATTTTCATTTTTATTCTGTTGTTCTGTTAATCAGATACTTTTTTTATCTGGCTAATTGATCATAAAACATTATTGTTCGCTGATAATTAACATTACTGTTTTTAAAGGAACATTTTTTTTTGATTCTTCAGCCGCCTTCCATTAGGGAGAACGATTAGCGTTAATATATTCCGGCATCATCCTCTCAACAAGTATCATCCTTCCTTCTTTGCATTGCGGACATCGGATTAGATCAACAGTAAAATCATTCAACTTTTCCTTTAATTCCTGTTTGATTTCTTTTACTCCTAGTATCTGCCTGCACTGTGTTAATTTTGCTTTCTTATTCCTGCTGCTTAAAATTCCGTAGTACCTTATCTTATAAAAATTATCAGGCAGTATATGAAGTAAAAACCTGCGGATAAATTCTGCTGCTTCAAGTGTCATTTCTTTCGTCTGATTCCCGTTGCGGTAATCTTTGTAACTGAATGTTACTTTCCCTGCTTCAATACTTTTTATCCGGTGATTGCTTATCGCTACCCTGTGTGTATATCTACCCAAATAATTTATTACCTGTTCTGCCCCGCCAAAGGGCTGCTTGCAATATGTTATCCATTTCTTTGAATATAGTTTATTGATCAGCTCATTAAATACAGTTACGCTGCCAATGGTCTTTATCATACCCTCAAATTTTAATTCGCCTTTTTTGTAAGACTTTTTCAGATAATACAAAAACTTTTTCTTGAATAAGTCTGATATTACATTTACGTGAATGAAGAAATCTTTTCTTTTACACTTCTTCGGCTTTTCCCATTTATCCTGTCCTTCCGATAAACCACCACCTGTTACTATGCAATGCAGATGGGGGTGCTCGATCAGGTTTTGCCCCCAGGTATGAAGCACTGTGATTATTCCTATATCTCCCCCAAGATGTTTTTTGTCTTTGCCGAGTTTTAGTAACGTCTCGCTTGCTGCCTTGAATAATATATTGTAAACAATCTCTTTATTTTGTAACGTTATCCTGTTTAGCTCTTCGGGTATTGTAAAGACTATGTGAAAATATTTTACCGGCAGTAATTCTTTCTTTCTTTCCGTTATCCATTTCTCTCGTGCTAAGGATTGACATTTGGGGCAATGACGGTTACGGCAAGAGTTATATGATATTCTTTTATGTCCGCATTTATCACAGTTATCTACGTGGCTGCCGAGTGCAGCAGTTCGGCACTTCCGTATTGCACCAATTGCCTTTAATATATATGCAGGTTGTTTGTGCTCCTGAATATATTGCTTTCCATACCTATGGAATATTCCGGCTACTTCTTTGCTGCGGCAAGCATTCATTTCCGCCGCAATCATTTTTCTGAAGGGAATATTCTATCAAGTGGGTTTGTTATTCTATCTAACTTATCGCGTGTTATCCGTAGATATATGCTTGTTGTCTTTATGCTGGAATGGCCAAGCAGTTTTTGGATTGTAAATAAATCACATCCACTCTCAAGCAAATGCGTTGCAAAACTGTGTCGTAATGTATGCACTGTAACAGCTTTGGTAATCTTCGCTTTTTTTTTGATTCCTTAAACGCTTTTTGAAGTGTTGACTGATTGATTGGTTCGCTTTTATTCCTGCCCGGAAACAACCATTGTTTCGGTCTTTCTTGCTTATAATACTTTCTTAGTTCTTCCAGCAGCTTCAAAGACAATATCGTGTATCGGTCTTTGTTTCCTTTACCTCTTACTATATGTATCTGCATCAACTCACTGTCAATATCGCTTAGCTTTAGATGCGCCGTCTCGCTTATCCGCAAGCCTGCCGAATATGTTGTCATCAACGCTACCCGGTGTTTTGGATTTTTTGTTGATTCAATCAGGCTTTTTACTTCCTGGGGCGATAATATTGCAGGAAGCATTTTATTTAATTTAGGACGCGGTAGTTTTTTTACATCCCAATATCTGCCCAGCACACTTTCGTAAAAAAATCTTAATGCTGAGTACGCTATGTTTATACCGGACCAACTCGATTTCTTTTCATCCTTAAGGTAACATAAATACTTTAAGACCTCCTCACACCCCAACTGATCAGGCGACTTTTTGAAATACCTTACATACTCTTTCATATACATAAGGTAACACGTAATTGTTCTCTGGCTGAAGTTTTTTAACTCCATAAACCGAAGCATTTGATCCTTTAGTTCACCCATAGTAATTCTCCTTTTTATAATTATGATGATACTTAAAAATAAGCAACACCATTTTTACTATGTGATCAAACCTTTAGAATCATTCCCTGATTTTTGAAGTCTTCCAATTTTTCAAAGAACTTTTTGCGTTTGCTGCCGTTAGGCTTCGTTCAACTAATACTTATAAGGAAACGTCTTCACTTGATTTTTAAACATTTCCCGTTTTTCTTATCTCAATATCAGCATACTTGCATAAAGTTTCAACTTAAAAATGCTATAAATGTGCTAATAAGCAATTATCATTATAAGTCAAGCTTATATTAGGATAAGCACTATCCTGATATTATTTTTGTAGCACTATGCAATACAAGAATCAATCTCAATCTGATAAATCAAAACCCAAACTTCTAGAGCAGGTTAAAACCCAACTTCGCTCTATGCATTACAGCAAACGCACAGAGGAATCTTACATCAGCTGGATTAAAAGATATATTTTATTTAATAATAAAATCCATCCTAAAGATCTTCGCAAAGAACACATCAGAAATTTTCTTAACCATCTTGCTGTGGACCGAAATGTTTCTGCTTCTACTCAAAACCAGGCGTTGCAGGGTATATTGTATTTATATAAAGAAGTTCTGCATCTGGATATCGGATGGATTGAAGATATTAAAAGGCCTACAAAACCTAAACACATTCCCGTGGTATTTACAAAAGCAGAAGCTCACACAATCATAAATAATATGTTTGGTATACCCAGATTTATTACAGAGCTGCTTTACGGATCAGGTCTGCGCTTATCAGAAGCTTTACGCCTGCGTGTTAAAGATATTAATTTCGAATATAAGCACATTATTATTCGTGATGCAAAAGGGGAGAAGGATCGTGTTACTTTACTTCCTGATTTACTTATCCCAAAAATTAAAGATCAGATTGATCAAAGATTAATTCTGCATAATGCTGATCTTAAAAATGGAATAGGCGATACAGCTTTACCCTATGCTCTTGCAGAAAAATATAAGAATGCTTCTAAGGAATTTGGATGGCAATACTTGTTTCCTGCAGAAAGAATTACTGCAGATGAAAATGGTAAAAAATTACGGCATCACTTCCACGAATCAACCGTTACTAAAGCTATAAAAACTGCAATCAAAAAAGCGGGAATAGAAAAACCAACTGCAAGCGCACATACATTCCGTCATAGCTTTGCAACACATCTGCTCCAGAACAATTATGATATCAGAACCGTGCAGGAACTACTAGGTCACAAAGACGTTCGAGTTACAATGATCTACACACACATCATAAAAAACCTAGGCCTCGGAGTAAAAAGCCCGTTGGATTTCTGATTTGTCTAATTAACATTCAAAAATCTAATTACTTACCCTTACCTATAAATTCACTCATATATCCATCATCAAGCATCAAGCATCAAGTATCCAGCATCTTTCATATCAATTTTCAATCTTCAATTTTCAATTTTTAATTGACTTTTGTGTTACAAGAACCTTATCAACCCTGTTTCCGTCCATATCCACAACCTCAAAAGTGTAAGATTCAAAATCAAACTTATTACCTGTTGCGGGTATCCGGTTAAGCTTATACATAACAAAACCGCCGAGCGTAGAAAATTTTTCATCGTCTTTAAAAGTAATATTAAGATGTTCCTTCAACTCATCAATTAAAACACTTCCCTCAATAAGCATAGATCCATCTTCTCTTTTGAAGATATTCACTTCTTCAACTTCGTGGATTTCCGGCAGGTCGCCAAAAATATTTTCAATTAAATCATGCAGAGTAATTATTCCCTCAAACGAACCATATTCATCTATAACTACAGCAATATAAATTTTTGCATCACGAAACTTCTCATATATTTTTATGCCGGTAAGATTATCTGGTATATATAAAGGTTCAGTTATTATGTCTTTAAGAATAAAGCTGCTTTGAGTATTTGCTTTATGAAAAAAATCTTTGATGGTTAGAATACCTATAATGTTATCACGGGTTTCATCACAAACTGGATATTTTGAAAAAGGATTATCAAATACCTTTTGCTTTACTTTTTCAATAGTTTCGTTAACATTAATTAACACAACATCCTGTCTGTTTGTCATTATATCATAAGCTTTTCGATCACCAAACCGGAATATTCTTTTTAACAATTCTGATTCTCTGTGTTCCAATGTTCCAAACTGTGCGCCTTTTTCAATAAGAATTTTTAATTCTTCTTCTGTAACCGGTGTTTCATCCTTTGGCTTAATCATTAATATTTTTAACAATACTTTTGTAGATAAACTTAAGAATGCAACAATTGGAGTTGTTAACCAGGAAAGAAAATTCATAAAAGGTGCAAGTGTTATTGTAATCCCTTCAGGATTATTAAATGCAATAGTTTTTGGTACAAGCTCGCCGATAATTAATGATAAGTAAGTTATAACAGACACAACAAAAACAATGGCAGTTTGCTCAGCATAAGGTGCTAGCCAGGTGATTTTTTGAAATACGGGTGTAAGATCTTCTGCAATAGCTAATCCGCCATAAACTCCGGCAATTATTCCTACTAATGTAATTCCAATTTGTACTGTCGAAAGAAAATTTTCCGGCTCATCTAATAATTTTAATGCAGTCTTTG
This sequence comes from uncultured Ignavibacteriales bacterium, assembly GCA_963706055.1. Lineage (GTDB taxonomy): Bacteria > Bacteroidota > Ignavibacteria > Ignavibacteriales > Ignavibacteriaceae > IGN3. The sequence continues at coordinate 11,229 of CAVPND010000026.1, forward strand.
CACCAGCACTCCCTTTCTTTGCTTTTTCTTCTAACCTTGCGCGCTTTGATGAAACAAGGGCAATTTCCGACATTGCAAATAATCCGTTCATCAGTATCAAGAGTAAAATTATTAGATATTCCATTTATGTTAGTTTGTTTTTTTGCTTATTTAATTTAATAAAATGAGAGAGAATTTGGAATTAACTAGCGAGTAATTTGATAACAATTAAACAATGTAACAATCGAAAATTTGCTCATCAATTGTACATTGTTAAGTCATTTCGATCCAGACTTGTCGGGAGAGAAATCTTTCCGATGTCATTCCCAATAATGTGAGGAATCTTATCCTGTCATTCCGAACGAATGTGAGGAATCTTAAAGTGTAATCTCTCATCAAAAGAATTGCGTTAAAAAAATGAATGAAGTGAAGCGTAAAACGACAAAATCTGTTTGACCCCGATTTATCGGGGGAGTTATTTTGTCGTAGTATAACGAAATGAATTTTTAGTGATTCTTTTGGAAGAGCATATTTCTTTTGCAACTTTTCTGGAGTTTACCCCGATGAAAATCGGGGCTAAGAAAAGTTGATGTAAATATTTTGTAGTCCTGATTCTTTAAAAGGCTGTCACAGACCATTCGGTAATAATATCTTCAGGATTAATTTTCCTTCAGAAAACTGGATTGTCATTCCCACGAAAGTGGGAATCTATTTTGATTTAGGTTTCTGGATTCCCTTATTCACGGGAATGACACTGAACGTACTGCTCGGGCTGTCATTTCGATCCAGACTTGTCGGGAGAGAAATCTTTCTTAATTGTACATTGTAAATTATACATTGTACATTAACATCACATTTCCTTTTCTGCCGTTAATGTTTTTCCCTTAACAAACTGTCCCTGATCAATATGTTCCTGAGAAATGTAAACAATTCCATCCTCATCGTGCGGAGCGCCAAATGTGCTGTGGCAGGATTTCAATCCTCCGAAAATTTTTCTTGCATCAGAAACATATACAAGATCTCCCGGATCAGCCGCCATTTTTAACATATCGGTTTTAGAAAAATACATTAAATCATCTTCAGATTCTTTTAAAACCCATTTAACTTTTATCGTTTCACCATCACGTTCATTAACCTTGCTGCCTTTAAAAGTTTCTTTAGCTTTTGCAATTCCCCAAACAGTTAAACCTTCTGTATGCGTTGCCTCGGAATACTTTGAGTAATAGTTTGATGAGATAACAACGATAACAAGCATAATTGCAGTTAATATTAATAGTATTGGAAGTGATGCAACATTAAACACTATCATCACAAATAAAGCGCCTGAAAGAAAAGTAATGCCTGTCATAAACGATTTATGATTAGGATTGGTTTTTATTTTTTCAACAATTTTCTTTTGCTGATCTCTTGTAAGAGTTGTAATTACACCAACAAACACGCATACAAATAAATTGTAAAGCGCTCCAATATAAGTGTACGGATGTTTTGCATCGTACTCCGTACCATGCGCAAATATTTGAATAAGCGGTTTCGGATAATACATTCCAAGAACCATCAGCGCAACACCAACTACAAACGTAGCAATTACAGATGCGTTGGTAAATTTACGCCAGAATACTCCAAGAAATATTGCTACAACAAGCGGGGGTGTAAGTGTGGAATGAAAAAATCCGTGCGCCTCATATACAGTAGGAAAAGCGCTGAACGGAATTACAGCAAGAACACCCATAACTGTAAATAAAGCTGTTGCAATTCTTGCGGCGCTTAATTCCTGTTTATCTTCTTCCTTCCAGGTTTGTACTTTTTTGCTTAACCATTTTTTTGCTGGGCGATGTATATCGTTTATATAAACCGCCGCTGTTGCATTTAGCAATGTATCCACTGTGGACATTAGTGCGGCCGTTAGTGCAGCCATTATAAATCCAAAAACACCCGGATGAGAAATTATATTTGCAACAACTACAAACACGGCATCCGGATTTGTATTTGGTGGTACTATTTCTGGATTTGTAACTGATATTGCTTTTGCAATCCATCCCGCGTTGCCAACAACTATTGCAGATAATGGAAGCATAAATAAAATATTAAACGCTGCGGCTTTACGTCCTTCATCAACACTTTTGGTTGCCATAAAACGCATTACCAAGCCCATGTTCATAAATAAAAATCCAACTGAGCCGGCAATTCCATCCTGCCAGAAAATACCTACAAAGTTAAATCCTGGTGGACTGTTAAAATCGGCAAGAGGTAATTTCCATGTTGTTGGGAGAAGATTCCAGAATATTCCAAATCCGCCTATGTAATCAATACCAAGAAAGAAAACTAATCCGCCTGCAAATATTAAAACAAATCCCTGAGCAAGATCTGTAAATATAACTGCGGTTTGTCCGCCGTAAGTAATGTAAATTCCAACTATCAATGCGATAACAATTACTAATCCCATCAATGTTGTGTGAAATTGAATTCCAAGTATTGTAAAATCCTGTGGCAGTAATGGTAAGATTGCTTTACCCATCGTTAAAAATCCGATGCCTACATAGCCTATCATATAAAGCAGAATTAAAATTGTGGCAAGAAATCTTGTTCCGGGTGAAAATCTTTTTTCAAAATATTCCGGTATAGATCTTATTCTTGTATAAACTATAATCGGAAGCCATCCGAAAATAAAAAAGGGAACAAAGAACCAGTCGTTCATGTAAGTCATTGTAGATGCAAAACCATCGGTAAAACCTTTAGCGGAGTATTTAATAAAACTGTGGCTTCCAACTCCTGTTGCTACTATAGACATTGCAATCAGCCACCATGCAAAACGTCTTCCGCCAAAAAAGAAATCGGTAGTTGTTCTATTGTATTTGCTAAAGTATGAACCGAAACCCATAATTGCAATAAAATAAACAACCATTACAATCCAATCGGTTGATGTACCTAAACTGTGATGTACTTCCATAAAAATTTATTCTGATTTATTTAAAAAATTCTGTGTAAATGTTAATTAATATGTTTTAAATCTATTGATATTTCTTCATCTTGTTCAATTCGTCATCCCAATTGTTCCGTCATTCCGAATACCTTGTCATTCCGAACGAATGTGAGGAATCTTTAAGATTTCTCGTCGAAGGCTCCTCGAAATGACTATTAAATCTATTCCTGTCATTCCGAACGAATGTGAGGAATCTTTCCTCCAAGATTTCTCAGCCTGCCTGTCCGGCAGGCAGGTCACTTCGTTCCTTCGAAATGACAATTCAATTTTTGTTCAGTCATTCCGAATACCTTGTCATTCCGAACACATTCACTTCGTTCAGTGTAAACTCCGTGAGGAATCTTTAAGATTTCTCGTCGAAGGCTCCTCGAAATGACTATTAGATCTATTCCTGTCATTCCGAACACATTCACAAGTTCAGTGTAAACTCTGTGAGGAATCTTTCCTCCAAGATTTCTCAGCCTGCCTGTCCGGCAGGCAGGTCACTTCGTTCCTTCGAAATGACAATTCAATTTTTGTTCAGTCATTCCGAATACCTTTTCATTCCGAACACATTCACTTCGTTCAGTGTAAACTCCGTGAGGAATCTTTATTATTTATCAGTCACTATTTTGATCGTCATAAATACAAAGCAACCAATATCATTAGAGCATGCAAAGCCATGTAATAGAAAAAACCAAAGATTGTAATTTTCCACCAATATCGATGTCGTTTTTTGCTAAAATCAACCGCCTTAGCTTTTGTTACAACATAAAGACCGCTAACAAAAAATATTCCTCCAACTCCGTACAAATAAATAAAAGGTAACCATGTATGTGAGAAATTGGGCATATAAACAATCCTAATAAATTATGCAGTAAATATAGATTGATAACAGATTTAGTTCCTAATTTTCTGTTTTTGTTAAATTAATTCGATCAGTTTGGCTATAATCCGCTTCTCTTAAAGGTATAATGCAGCGAGAATTAAAAAAGCGTGTAAACTCATAAAAAAGAAATATCCGCCAAATAAAACTCTAATCCAAAAACGGTGATGTTTGCGCTTTGTATTTAATGAACCGCTCTTGATGATTATATACATACCGGAAAAGAAAAATATTCCGCCTACTCCATATAAATAAATAAAAGGAAGCCAGGTATTAAAAAAATGGGGCATTATTAAACCTTGTTGTATAATTTAATTTTCAATGCAATTTAAAAGCTTATATTAAGATTATCCACTAAAACCAAAAATTGAATTAAGCAAATATTTGATTTTTATTCCAGAAAACAGAGCAGAATTAGACATTTAACATTAATTTAACATTGAATTAATATTCCCTTAACATTGGAAAGTTCAGTAAATCCTATATTTCCGCAGTTAAAAAACTATTTCTATAACAAACTAGGATACAAAAATGAGAAGAGAGAATCGTTTAGGATATCTATTCATTTTATTTACAATAATTCCAATGCTAATAATTGGATGTAAGAGGAATACTGATAAAGTTGAACAAACTGTTATCACGGTTAAAGGTTCGGATACAATGGTTAACCTTTCACAAAAATGGGCTGAAGAATATATGAAACTTCATCCTGATGTTTCAATTCAGGTTACAGGCGGTGGATCAGGAACCGGTGTAGCAGCGCTTCTGAACAAAACTACGGAAATTGCAAACGCCTCTCGTGAATTAAAATCCTCTGAACTAGAAGATGCAAAAGGTAAAGGCATTACACCATATACATACCAGGTTGCTCTTGATGGTATTGCAGTTATTGTGCATCCTGAAAGTAAAGTTGATAATTTAACAATTAAACAAGTTAGTGATATTTTTTCGGGTAAGATTACAAACTGGAAAAATGTTGGCGGTGCTGATTTACCAATAACTCTTTATGGCAGAGAAAACAGCAGCGGAACTTACGAATTTTTTAAAGATCATGTTCTTGGTAAAGTTGATGGAAGACAAGTGGATTATTCACCTGCTACACAAGTCCTGCAAGGTACGGCAGCACTAGGTGAGGCTGTTGCTCGGGATAAAAAAGGAATCGGTTACGGTGGTGTTGGATATTTTTCTGAGAGAAATGATGTAAAAATATTACACATTAAAAAAGATGAGAACGCTCCGGCTATCTCGCCATCAGAAAATAATAAAGTTAATTATGAAGTTATTTGGAGCGGTGATTATTCAATCTCACGATACTTATATTGTTTTACAAATGGTGAAGCAACTGGTAAGTTAAAAGAGTTTATGGATTTTATAGTTTCACAGGATGGCCAAAATATTGTTAGAACAATGGAATATATTCCTTTGCCTCCTAAAAAATAAATTACTTTTACGCTGTTCGCTGTGGCGAATTATTTCAGCATCTTTTATGCACTGGTTTTGGATATTATTTAGAACATAGAAATCTTCTTTGGAGAGAGAGAAGATTTCATTTTAATTAAGTTTTAAGTCGAATTAAAGAGAGAGAGAAAAATGAACAAAAAAATATTAGTTCTTGCTTTTGCTGTGCTGTTTTCATCAGTTGGATTTGCTCAGGATGATAATTGGGGAAAAATATCAGGTCAGTTTTTTGTGGATTATTTTTACAACGTAGCTCGTGATGGTAATTTTACAAATTTTGATGACACTGCGGTTGAAGGAGTAAAAGATCTTAATGGTTTTTTATTAAGACGTGCTTCTTTGAATTATGATAAAAATATTTCAGATAAATTTTCAGCAAGATTCAGATTAGAATCAGATTCAAAAGCTAATACTTCAAATAATAAAATTGGTGTTTTTGTAAAAGATGCATCATTAAAATGGAAAAATATTTTTGAAGGATCTGATTTGATTTTTGGCATTCAGCCCACACCTTCTTTTGATGTTTCAGAAAAATATTGGGGATATCGTTCACTTGAAAAAACTATTCAGGATTTAAGAGGATTTGTTCCTTCACGTGATTTGGGAATTGCATTACGCGGTAAAATTTCTGAAAACGGAAATGTTAACTATACAGTTATGTTTGGCAACAATAGCGCAAACAGTGCAGAAACTGATAAATACAAAAGATATTATGCCGCGGTAGATTTTAGTCCAATTAATAACTTTACTATTGCTCTTACGGGTGATTTTAAATCAAGAGCATCTGTAGAAGATCCAAATAATGCTAATACAACACTATCTCATAACTCAATTCTCAGTTCATTATTTTTAGGATACAGCGAAAAAAATAAATTTAGTTTGGGAATTGAAACCGTATATCAAATGAATCAAAATGATATGAGGATTGGCGGAAATATTGCTCCGCAATTAAAGGATGTTAACGCTCTTGGTATTTCTGCATTCGGTTCTTTATGGTTTTCAGAAACTATTGGTGCATTGGTAAGATATGATTATTTTGATCCTAATATGGATGCTGATTTTAAAGGTGATTCCAGAAATTACTTTATTGCAGGTGTTGATTTTAAAGCTGATAAAAATATTTCTATTATTCCCAACGTTATTTATGAATCTTATGAAAACATTCCGAATGGAATTTCATTTGATGCATCTGTAACTGCAAGAGTAACTTTGTATTATAATTTTTGATTGAGATATAATAATCTTAAAAAAGTCATTTCGAAGAAGCCTGCCTGTCGGCAGACAGGTCTTCGACTGATAAATCTTAAAGATTCCTCACGGAGTTTACACTGAACGAAGTGAATGTGTTCGAAATGACAAATAATAATAATTGCGGAATAAATATAGAATGATATCACTTTAATTGATTTTATAAATAAATATTTTAAATGAGCGAACAAGAAAAAGATTTTTATTCTAAATCAGCAGATTCCAAGTACGGTAAAAAGATTAAAAAGTTTACACGTACAAAAGAATCAATAATCAAATTTTTCTTTACCTTAAATGGTATTGCCGCATTGATATTTATAGTTCTGATTTTTGTATTTTTATTCAAAGAGGGATTCAGAGCATTAGAACATATTGGTCTTTTAGATTTTCTCTACACAACTAGAACAGGAGTTGATGGAACAGCTGAAACAGTTTTCCAATGGTATCCGACTTCAACTGAACCGAGATATTCACTTATTCCATTAATCCTGGGCACTTTGTTAACTGCAATTCCCGCAACCATTATTTCAACAATTCTTGGCGTTGCCGCAGGTATTTATCTTTCTGAAATTGCAAATCCCAAATGGAAAGAATTCCTAAAGCCGTTGATCGAATTGTTTGCAGGTATCCCAACCGTGGTTATAGGTTTTATAATGCTCGTAATCGGAGCTTCATTTTTTAATGATCTGCTCCATCCGGATAATAGATTAAACGCATTTGTTGCATCAATAGGATTATCATTTGTTATCATTCCGGTTATTGCTTCTTTAACAGAGGATGCTCTTCATTCAATACCAAATGAATTAAGGATGGCTTCATACGGATTGGGAGCAACTAAATGGCAAACTATAAGTAAAGTAATTTTACCTGCTGCTTTCAGTGGCGTATCCGCAAGTATAATTCTTGGTTTTGGCCGAGCAATCGGAGAAACAATGATCGTACTTATGGCGGCCGGTAATGCAGCAAACATTACGTCAAATATTTTTTTAAGTGTAAGAACAATGACTGCCACTATCGCTGCAGAAATGGGCGAGGTGTCGCAGGGCTCGGATCATTATTACTCATTATTTTTTATTGGAATTGTTTTATTTACAATTACTTTTTTTCTAAATCTGATTGCAGAAATTATTATAAGCAAAATGAGAAAGAAGAATACATTCTGATGGATAATAAATGTTAGAACTTAACAAAAAGAAAAAAGATTTTGTAGGAACATTTTCCATCTGGCTTGTTAGGATAATGTTTTTCTCTCTTGTTCTTATTCTCTTATTATTCCTTGCAAAGATTATACAACAGGGAATTGGCACAATATCTCTTGAATTTATTTTTGATGATCCCAAAAACAATATGACCGAAGGCGGCATATGGCCGGCCATTTTCGGTACAATTGCTGTAACGCTTCTGATGGTTTTAATGGCAGTACCGCTTGGTGTTTGTTCTGCAATTTATCTTAATGAGTACGCAAAGGATTCTATTTTTACCCGGATCATAAGAACATCAATAAATAATCTGGCTGGTGTTCCTTCAATTGTATTTGGATTATTTGGATTGGGATTTTTTATTCTGTTTATCGGCAGGGGAATGGATGAAGTACTTGAAACCGGATTATTATTTGGTCAGCCTGCATTAATATGGGCGTCTGCAACTTTAGCTGTACTTGTATTACCTATTGTAATTGTCTCAACACTGGAAGCTCTAAACTCGGTACCAAAATCTCATCGTGATGCTTCATACGGATTAGGCGCTACCAAGTGGCAGACGATTAAAAATGTTGTCTTACCTCAGGCACGCCCCGGAATATTAACCGGAACAATTTTGGCAATCAGCAGAGGAGCTGGTGAGACTGCACCAATTTTGTTTCTTGGTGCTGCATTTTTTCTTCCAAATCTTCCGGTTGCAGATATATGTATAGGCGATTACTGTATACCAATGATAAATCCCGCAAAGCAATTTATGTACCTGGCTTATCATATTTTTATTTTGGCAACTCAATCTTCAAACCCGACTAAAACTTTGCCAATACAATATGGCTCTACTCTGGTTTTAATTTCCTTAACTTTTTTATTAAACATAACTGCCATTATTTTTAGATACAGATTTAGAAAAGCAATCGGCAGACTTTAAAATTAAATATTATATGGTCAGATGAAAGAAATCAAAATAGTAACTAAGAACCTCAATCTCTATTACGGAGAGAAACAGGCTCTAAAAAATATAACACTTAGCATTCCGGATAAAAGGGTTACTGCGTTTATTGGACCTTCTGGATGCGGTAAATCTACTTTTCTAAGAGTTTTAAATAGAATGAATGATTTAATTGATCATGTTCGCATCGAAGGTGAAGTTTCAGTTGATGGCGTAAATATCTATGATAAAAATATTGATGTAGTTAATCTTAGAAAAAATATTGGAATGGTTTTTCAGAAATCTAATCTGTTCCCAAAAACCATTTATGAAAATATAGTATATGGTCCTAAGATAAATGGCATTAAAGATAAAAAGACACTTGACGAAATTGTTGAAAAAACCTGCCAGCAGGCTGCAATATGGGATGAAGTTAAAGATAGATTAAATGAAAATGCTCTAAGTTTATCCGGTGGTCAGCAGCAAAGATTATGCATCGCTCGTGCTCTTGCTGTGGAACCTGAGATAATTTTAATGGATGAACCGGCCAGCGCACTTGATCCGCTATCCACAGCAAAGATTGAAGAATTAATTCACGATTTAAAACAGAAATATACTATCGTAATAGTTACTCATAACATGCAGCAAGCTGCACGTGTTAGTGACATGACAGCATTTTTTTATATTGGCGAATTAATTGAATACGATAGAACAACTAACAATCTTTACTAATCCGGCTATAAAACAAACTGAAGATTATATTACTGGTAGATTTGGTTGAGATAATATCAAACTTTAATTAAGAAATTATTTTTAAATAATTGTAACCTGGTTGTCATTCCCACGAAAGTGGGAATCCATTAAAACAAAATTGTCATAGATTCCCGTTTTCACGGGAATGACAATAAAAACAGTGAAAAGAATGAAGAATCGTTAGAACAAAGGAGATAAAATGGAACGACTTTTAGATGAGCATCTTGAAAAATTAAAAACTCGTGTATATAAAAATGTGCAGCCTTGTGGATGAACAGGTCCAGTTTGCAATCAAAGCTGTTGAGAATAATGATTTGGAATTAGCACAATCTGTTATTGATCGTGATAAAAAAGTAAATAAGTATGATGTTAAGATTGATAAGATATGCCAGAAAATATTTGCTTTAGCTCAGCCAGTTGCAATGGATTTAAGATATATTATGTCCTCTCTAACAATAAATAGTAATCTTGAACGTATTGGTGATATTGCAGTGAACATTGCAGAAAATATTATTCTCATTAAACAAAAACCTGAGTATTACCAAAACACAAAACTTGAGGAAATGTTTAATCTTACTAAGCGATATGTTAAAAAATTCTATTGATGCTTTTATAGGTGGTAACCCTGAATTAGCAAAAGAGGTAATTTTAACTGATGATATGGTTGACAAATTGAATGCTGAAAACCATTAAATTCTAAAAATCAATTATGAAGCAAAATCCTGATAATATTGAAGCGTGCAGTTGCATTACTTAGTTATATCACGAGAATTAGAAAGATTGGCAGATCACTCAACAAATATTGCTGAAGATGTTTTCTTTATTGTTGAGGCTCAAATGATAAAGCATAAATACGAAAAATTTATTTTTGGTGATGATGATGATGATTCGAATGAAGATGATAAAGCTGAATATGAGAATTCTTAACCTAAAATAGTTTCTAACGATTCTATATATAGTAATTTTTGTTTCTTCAGATTTTGACTGCTCTATAAGTGAATTAAGTTTATTTGCAAAAAACATTCCCCAGCTATTAATCACAATAAAATTTGGCAAATTCGTACTGGTTTTTTTTATTCTCTGCGAATAATGCCTTGTTAAAAACTTTTTAATTAAATCTGATTCCTTCGTTAACATCCAATTTATTATTTCTTTTTCCTTGTCAAAAGATTTATCATTGAAAAAAGTAAGTATTGCTTCGTGTATAAGTTTATTGTTTTCCGAAACAACTTCTTTTTGCCCAAAATAATCTTTTAATTTTTGTATTAGCGAATCAGAATCTTTTTCAAGTATTGCTTTTACCTGTTCTATAAAATTTTCGCATTCCCATTTTAAGAGTAGCAAAATACAAATCATCCTTGGAAGTGAAATAATGATATATGGTTGCTTTCCCGATTCTTATATCTCGTGCAACTTCATCCAGTGTGGTCTTGTTTAAGCCGTGTCGTGCAAATCTTTTTGCAGCGGCTTTAATAATTTGGATTTTTCTTTCGTTAGCCATTAATTTATAATGTTTTAATGAAAAATAATATAAGAAATATAACATATAAGGTCTTATACAATATTTACTGAATCTCTTTTTGGTCAGAATAATGATTTAAAATCAAACTTAACAACACAACAAGTAAACATCCAATTACGTTATACCATAAAAAGGGAATGGAAGTAAACAAGAAAGCAATAAAGTACAACTGCTTCGGCAATTATTGCACTTATAAAAACTGAATTGCCTGAAACTTTTTTAGTATAAAATGCTACAAGAAAAATTCCAAGAATTGTTCCATAAACAAGTGAACCCAGAATATTTACAGCCTCTATTAGTGATCCTAATTCACTTGCAAGTAACGCAAATATTATTGCATAAATTCCCCAGCCGATAGTTGCATACTTAGAAAAGTTAAGATAATGTTTATCACTTCCATTTTTGTTTATCATTCTTTTATAAATGTCAATCATAGATGTTGAAGCCAAAGAATTTAAGTTCTGCAGATGTTGAAGACATTGAAGCAGCAATAATTGCAGCCAATAATAATCCAATAAAACCAATAGGTAAATAGTTTACGATATATGTATATAAAAATATAATTTGTATCATTTGTATCAGCGTTGGATTATTTTTTTTTATTAGTTCTTTTGCACTGTTTTTTATTTCGTTTCTTTAATCGAAATTTTATCCAGATCTTACTAATATTTGAATTGAGCTTTTTCCGAATATTTTGATTGTCATTTCGACCGGAGGGAGAAATCTGTTTACCGTTATATTTTATAGATTTCTCATTCGAGGACTCGTTCGGAATGATGGTACCCGTTTTTTTAGATGAATTATTAAATGAATTTGATTTTTCATCCAAAAATGCTCGTAGCTTTTCTCTTTTTTAATTTTGTAGCAATTCAAATTCTTTTTCTAGCTGCACATACTCCTAGAATATGTACCAGATTTTACTTTTTCAGTTTCAACGGGATTAAAAAAAAGCGGGGGAGTAATAAATTGAAAAAATACAAATACCATTGCACCAATAAATAGAATTATAAACTGCATCGGAATTTTTACAAATCCATTTACAAGCAAGCCCATTCTGCTTTGTGTAATATTTTTTGCTGCAAGATATCTTGCAACTTGTGATTGATCTGTTCCAAAATAACTTAACATTAAAAATGTTCCGCCAATAATTCCTGACCAGAAAGTATATCTATCATTTAGATTAAATGAAAAATCAATTGCATTTAGTTTTCCCATTTTACCTGCAATGTAAGCTGCATCAATTACAGATATATCTTTTGGTAAAAGAAAATAAATCATAAAAAATGCAGCAAACATACCAATTGTAATAATTGATAATTTGAAGAATGTGAGTTTTGTTAACTGCATTCGTTCCACCAACGGAAGTGTAAATAATAACTATCAATCCAATTAGTATTATTGTAGTAGTTTAGATCCCATCCAAGAATTACTGATAGAATTAATGCTGGCGCATAAATTGTAAATCCTGCTGCTAATCCTCGTTGAGCTAAGAATAATACACTTCCAAGAACACGATTTTTTAAATCAAATCTTTTTTCAAAATATTCATAAGCGGTGTACACATTAAGTTTGCTGTAAACCGGAACAGCAGTTATGGAAAGAATTATCATTGCAATTGGTAAGCCAAGGTAAAATTGAACGAAGCGCATTCCATCTACATATGCTTGACCGGGTGTTGAAAGAAAAGTAATTGCGCTTGCTTGCGTAGCCATTATTGATAATGCGACAACCCACCAGGAACTGCTTTTACCAGCTACGTAGATAATCATCAACATTTTTGGATTTGCGTGTTTTCCAGGCACCGTAAAAAACAATAAATCCTGTAAATCCGCACATTACAATCCAATCAATATGTGCTCAACTAAATACCTTTGTGAAAAGATAAAAAAGGAAAATTAAAATTATCAAGTTCTGCAAACACCAACTAAATAAATTTTATTCCAGGAACCGAAAAATGGAGGTTTGTCTTCGATTATTAATTTTTGAATTATCAATCATCTATTTACCTGAATAAAGTAAATTGATAAATAATTTGATTGCACCTGTAACTCCTGCAGGAATTTCTCTAAAGAATGAAAGTCCCGTATAGACAAAGGTACCTTTACCGTATTTTGTAATAAGTAAAGATCCTGTTTTAGGTGATTCGCCTTTATCATTCATTGAAAGTAGAGATTCATAATTTTTATCCCATTCATTTGGAAAATATAATCCGCGTTCCTGAATCCATCCGTTAAAATCTTTTTCAGTGATTTTAAAGGGTTTGTTAAAAATTCTATTATTGCTTTTTAAAATTTTAACTTTAGAATTTTCATCAGTAACTCTATCACGCGAAATCTTTATTGGCAAGTACACCGGGTTCTATTATTAAATCTCCGGTAGTGTTGTACTGAGAAATTAATGTTCCACCATTGCTCTACATATTTAATTAATTCTTTATGAAATGAAGCAAGATTATCAACGGTATTGTAAGCACTTATTCCGGTTATTATAACATCAAATTGATTAAGATTATTAGAATTAAAATGTTTATCATCTAACAAAGTTACATCAAAGCCCAGATCTATTAAGAAATCAGGAATCTTATCACCGGATCCAACAATGTATCCAATCTTAGTAATTCCATCTTTCTCAAAATTAAATAATTCAAGTTTTGATTCAGAATTGTAAAAAATAGTTTGAGGCAAAATATGTTTGTAATCTATTCGTGCTAAACTTTTTGTATAAGTCATTTTATCAATAACAACAGAGGCAGACAAGCCGGAGTTGAAATTATTTTTTGAAGGAAAAACTTTTACATAAAAATCTTTTTTCTGATTCTTTTTATCAATCTTAAAATCAAGTTCATTTGGTACAACTTTCCATCCGTTGCTAGTAATTAAATTTATCTTGCCTGATAATAAATTCTCTGAATGATTGAATTGTTACTTTAATTTCCTTTTCAGTTTGCATTAGCAAAAAAATAGATCTCTTTATCAAGATTTACTGTTACAGGCGGGGTTATAACAACAGGTTTATAAATTTCTCCATCAACCGGATCATTTATTCGATAATAACCTGGAACGGAAAAATTTATTTTGTGGTTTTTGTAGCTAACACTAAAATCACAAATCAGTTTAGAACTTTCTTCAGGTAGTCCAATCAATTTTTGATCTGTTACATTATAAATTCCAACATTATGTCCATTCTGCAGCCAATATGGTTGTGAAATTGGCGTGTTCCCGGGAATAAAAATTTTAAGATCGTATGAATTGAGTTCACCATTCTTAAGGATTAATTTGTCAACTTGCTCGTCACTATAAATGCCAATACTCACTTTATTTAGTGCTAAGTTATTTTCACTTCTATTGACTATGGATGCTTTTAACTTTTAAAGTATCACCAATAGAAACAAATTCGTTATCAGAAATCGCTTCAATCCAAATACCTGCACAGGATTTTATAATTTCAGTAATCTCTTTTAGCTTTACAGCCTTCCAATACTCATCTTTAAGTTGTGATATTTTTTCATGAATCAAAAATAAATTATCCAAACTTGCTGATGGATTTTCTTCATCATAATCTTCAATTACTTTTTGGATTAAAGAATGAATTTCATTTCCGCCTTCAACCCGGTCCCAGCTTAAATCAATTCCTTCAAAAATATCAGTGTTAACTGAATCACCTTTGAGCAGTGTAAAATAATTTAAAGTATTGTTTCGAATTCCTGATGAACCAAAACCCTGACTTTTATGCATCGTTCTACTTAAAGCAGAAATTTCTGTATAAGATTTTCCCAGCAGCGAATTATATTCTCCAAGATTTAACGAGGGTATTTTTGACAAATCTATTTCAGAATTTTGTAATGCTGGAAGCCAGGCATTCCACAAAACTCTTTTTGGCTGCCAGGTGTTTGCATATTTCAATTGTTCGGGATACGCATTCGGATCATTCGCTAAATCAAAAGCTTCCAATGCTAAAATTGCTGATGCTGTATGATGTCCGTGTCCGCCTTGGCCGGTTGGTGGAAATCTGGTGATAATAATATCCGGACGGAAATTTCTAATTACCCAGACAACATCACTCAAAACTTTTATGTTTATCCCAAAACTCAAAAGTTTCATCTGGTGATTTTGAATAACCAAAATCAATTGCTCTTGTAAAAAACTGTTCTCCGCCATCACGTTTTCTTGCTTCAAGTAATTCTTGAGTTCGTAATACTCCAAGCTGATCCGATTGTTCTGTTCCGATTAAATTTTGTCCGCCATCACCACGGGTCATCGCAAGATAACCTGTTCTCATCAACTTTCCTTTGGCTAGATAAGAAATTACATGCCGTATTTTCATCATCCGGGTGAGCAGCAATATAGAGTACACTTCCAAGAACATCCAATTTATTTAAAGCTAATTTGATTTCGGATGAGCTCATTGATGGTAGAGGCTGAGATAATGATTGCACTGATAAAAAAATCAGAAAAGGGATAATAAGTATTTCTTTTCATATAAATATTTTGTCTATTAATCGGTAAAAAGTTGTTCCGAGTATAGTACAATGAACTTAAATATCCAAGATAAAATGTTGTAAAGGCAATTAGCTGTGATGCTCCTTAACATATATACTATAAATACTATCGAAATATTTATTTATTAAGAACTATATTTTTCATATTTTCACGTGTAATTAAAGAAAAAATCTTATGTCTATAAAATTAAATCAAATAATAATCGGTGGTAACAAACCTTTTGTTCTGATTGCCGGGCCTTGTGTTGTTGAAAATGAAAAGATGATACTTGAAACTGCTGAAGCAATTAGTAAAATTTCTGTTGAAGTTGGAATGCCATTCATTTTCAAATCAAGTTTTAAAAAAGCAAATAGAACAAATCTTAAATCTTTTACCGGATTGGGAGATGAAGAATCCATTGCCATTCTTAAAAAAGTTAAAGATGAACTTCATCTTTCTGTTGTTACTGATATCCACACTGAATCTGATATTGAAAAAGTAGGTGACGCGGCAGATATTTTACAGATACCCGCATTTCTTTCTCGCCAAACAGATTTATTAATTGCTGCTGGTAAATCGGGTAAAATTGTAAATATCAAAAAGGGGCAATTCCTTGCGCCCGAAGATATGAAGCACGCCGCTGATAAAGTTGCATCAACTGGAAATGATAAAATTATGTTAACCGAGCGCGGTACTACTTTTGGATATCATAATCTTGTGGTTGATATGCGATCCTTAATTATAATGAGAGAACTTGGATATCCTGTAGTAATGGATGCAACACACGCGGTGCAGCTTCCGAGCAAAGATTTAATAAGCGGTGGACAGCCGAAATTTATTAAACCCCTTGCACGAGCTGCAATGGCTGTTGGAATTGATGCACTGTTTCTAGAGGTTCATCCGGATCCGGAAAATGCTTTAAGCGATGCTGCAAGTCAATTGCCTTTATCAGAACTCCGCGAATTATTGATAGAATTAAAGAACATAGATTTATTAATTAAGAGTTAAAGTATTTTAAGAATGGATAAACAAACTGAAGAGATAATTTTTAACGGTAGGGAAGTTATTCGAATTGAAACTTCTGCCGTTGCGGATCTTTACGAAAGTATTAATGAAGATTTTGTAAATGCAGTTGAAACCATTTTTGCTTCAAAGGGCAGAGTTGTTCTAACCGGAATGGGCAAATCCGGATTGATTGCTCGTAAGATTGTTGCAACATTAAACTCAACAGGCACAGCAGCAATTTATCTGCATCCTACTGATGCATTGCATGGTGATCTAGGAATGGTTAGAGCTGAAGATGTTGTAATATTAATTTCAAAAAGCGGCGAGACAGAAGAGATTTCAAACTTGCTTCCAATGTTAAAACGATTAAACGTTAAACTTATCGCAATGAGTAGCAATAAGGAATCCAGACTTGCACGTGAATGTGATATTTTTCTTAGCATTTCAGTTAAAGAAGAAGCGTGTCCATACGATCTTGCTCCAACCGCATCTACAACTGCAACTCTTGCTCTTGGTGACGCTCTTGCTGTTTCGCTACTAAAGAAAAGAAAATTTACAGCCAATGATTTTGCATTTCTCCATCCAGGTGGAAGTCTTGGAAAAAGATTATCATTAAAAATTAAAGAAGTGATGATATCCGGTGAACGAATACCAAAAGTTAATGTTGAAACATCAATTAAAGATGTGATTTTTGAAATTACAAGCAAACGGCTTGGTACAACTTGCGTTTTGGATGATTCCGGTAAACTTGCTGGAATTATTACTGATGGTGATTTGCGCCGACTTTTAGAAAAGACACTGGATATTAGCGGCCTTTATGCAAAAGATGTAATGACATCAAACCCAAAAGTGTTGAATGAAGAATATCTTGCATCATTTGCGTTGCAGCAAATGGAAAATTTTAAAATTACAAGCTTAGTTATTACCGATGAAACAAATAAACCTGTTGGAATAATTCATCTGCATGATTTAATTAATCTTGGATTGCAAAACAGATGAAATTTGTTGTTCTAATTTTAGCGGTCCTATTTCTTTTTCCATTTTGCTCATCAAAGCGGGTAAAACCTTCCATCGATGTTAATCTAAAATTTGAAGAACTACCGTCACAGGAAAGCTGGAATTCTATCGTAACCTTTTCTGATTCCGGAAAAATCAGTGCGATTTTATACGCAGGACACTTAAAAAAATATGATGAAAAAAGAGAGACATTTCTTGATCAAAAAATAAAAGTAGATTTTTACAATCAGCAGGAAATTCACACCACAACTTTAACATCAATTAATGGCAGAGTTGATGAATCAACAAATAATCTCTATGCGATTGACAGTGTGGTTGTATTCAGCGACAGCGTTACGATTAAAACAGATGAAATGATGTGGAGAAATAAAGATAGAAAAATTGTTTCAGATAAATTTGTAACTGTTATTTCACCAAACGAAACAATAAAAGGATATGGATTTGAGTCCGATCAAAGTTTGACCAACTATGTTATTTATAATATTACCTATGTTACAAGATCGGACACTACGCAGTGATAAATTCATTTAAATAATATTTTTAATGTCATTTCGAATTCGACTTGCCAAACGGCAGTCGGGTGAGAAATCTTTTTCACCAAAAGAATAAAGATTTCTCAGTCGCGGACTCCTTCGATATGACTAAAAGATCTGAGTTTGGGAAAAGATTCGGATTATTTTTCTTATTTCTGATCCTTCTGAATTCTGGATCTATGCTCGCACAACAAAATCAGCTCATTACAGTAATTGGTGATTCACTTGTTGGTAAGATGGTTAATGGAGAATCTACCCGCGAAGTTTACGGAAACGTTATAATTACTCAAGGCGATGTTATTATAAATTGTGATAAAGCAATTCATTTTATTTCCAGAAACGAAGCTGAACTAATTGGAAATGTTGTTGCAAGAAAAGATACGCTTACGATTAAAACACCACGCGGATTTTATTATGGAAATCAAAGTAAGACAAGAAGCAACGCAGGTGTTTATCTTGATGACAAAAAAGTTATTTTAACTGCAGACAGCGGCGAATATTATTTTAATGAAGACCGCGCTTTTTTTGAATCCAAAGTTAAATTGTATGATACAACAACAACACTTACATCAAACGAACTTACTTACTTTCAACAGCAGAACAGGGCAGTAGCAATTGGTGATGTAATGATAATTGATTCAGATAATCAAATACTTGCGGATACGCTTGAGCATTTTAGAAATACTAAAATTACTTTTGCATTCAGCAATGTGCGGTTAACTAATCTGAAAAATAATTCTGAAATTTACAGTGAACACTTGGAAGATTATAGAAATAGGGGCTACTCACTAATTGATGTTAAGCCCTTATTTATTCAGGTTGATACATCTTATGTTACACAAGAGGATGGTACAGAAGAAATAAAACTAGATACTTTGTTTATCAAATCGCAAAAAATGGAAGCTTACCGCGATTCCTCACAAAGATTTTTTGCAATTGATTCCGTTAGTATTCTTAAAAGTGAATTTGCTTCTAAAAACGATTTAACAATATTTTATCGCAGTGAAGATAAAATCATAACAAAAAAAATAAATTTATCTGCAAAGCAGCCTGTTCTCTGGCAGCAAACATCACAGCTTACAGGTGATTCAATTACAATTTATCTTAAAGATAATAACATTAAGCAGCTTGATGTTGACGGAACTTCTTTTATGTTATCGCAAAATGAAAATTATATCGAGCGGTACGATCAGACTTCCAGTGAACAGATTAAAATATTTTTTGCGGATAATAAAATTTCTCGTGCCGAGTTTTTTGGAAATGTTTACTCAATCTATTTTATGTATGATGGCGAAACTAAAAACGGATTAACAAAATCAAATTCAGCAGAAACAACTGTTATGTTTGAGAATAATGAAGTTACCGAAGTTAAGCTCTACAAAAATCCTGCAAGCGAATACTATCCTGAACAGCAGGTAAATGGGAATGAAAAATCGTATCTTTTGCCGCGGTTTGTTGTTTTACAAAACAAACCAACTAAAGAAGAAATGTATAATCTTTTGAATGAACTTAGATAGAAATTATGAGCACAACTTTAAGAAGTGAAAATCTTGTAAAGATTTATAAAAAGCGAACCGTAGTTAATAAAGCTTCAGTCCAGGTTTCTAAAGGAGAAATTGTTGGATTGCTTGGACCAAATGGCGCAGGTAAAACAACTACTTTTTATATGATAACCGGAATGATAAAACCTGAATCTGGAAAAGTTTTTCTTGATGATGCAGATATAACAAAGGTTCCAATGTACAAACGTGCACGAATGGGAATAGGCTATTTACCGCAGGAAGCTTCTATTTTTAGAACATTATCGGTTGAAGATAATCTGCTTGCTGTTTTAGAAATGACAAAGCTTAACTCAAAGCAGCGAAAAGAAAAATGCGAATCACTTCTTGAGGAACTCACAATATCCCATCTAAGAAAAAGCATGGGCTTTCAATTAAGCGGCGGCGAAAGAAGAAGAACTGAAATTGCTCGTGCACTTGCAACAGATCCAAGTTTTATTTTGCTGGATGAACCATTTGCCGGAGTTGATCCGATTGCAGTGGAAGATATTATGAATATTGTTTCCAATCTTAAAAACCGCGGTATTGGTGTTTTGGTTACGGACCACAACGTACACGAAACATTAAGCATTGTTGATAAAGGATATATTCTAATTAACGGTGTAATATTTAAACAAGGCACTGCTGATGAACTTGCAAATGATGAGGAGGTAAGAAAACTTTATTTAGGCGAAAAGTTTAAGCTGGATAGGTATTCTTAAATTCACTGTCTCTTTATCTTTAATAAAAAAGCTTTGTTTCCCACCGATCCGACTGCGACAGCTAAGTTGTTTATGGAGTTAATGCCTTCAGGGTAAGGAGTATATGCTGTTGGAATTGTAAACATCTTAAATCTTTTACCATTATAGTGAACAAATTTCCCTTGCAAATCTGTACCATTTCCCCAATAAAAAATATCTTTTTGCGATGTCATTGATACTGTACTAACATCATCACCAACTGGCAAATCTTGTATTACTTTTAACTCTTCAGACATAAGGTTGTAACTGAATATCTTAGATCCAGAAAGCCAAAGTTCATTTTCAGAATAATGCAAAATTGATTGTAAACCATAGGAATAATAAGGGCTATTCTGGTTATCAAAAATAATATCTGCTGTTCCGTTTTTGAGCTCTACTATTATCGACGTACCTAGATTCCCTTGAGCGACGGCAAATGCTGTACCTGTTTTAGAATTTCCGGTTATATCATAAAAGTACCAACCTTCATCAAAATCAATTTTATTCCAGGCAACTCCATCATAGTGAACAATTGTACCGTTTGGTCCGATGCCCCAGATATTATTTTCACTTGAGCCCCAGAGTTTATTAATGGCTTGCCCGGTGCTAAAAGTTAAATGAGTTAAATCAATTACTTTGATTACACCATTTTCGTATTTCCTTAAAGCACCTGAGGCTAAGTAAACATTGTTTGTATCATATGCCCAAATCCCCGTTAATCCACTGCTTGTTAGGTTATTAGCAAAACCAAACCACTTTTGTCCATTCCAACGAATAATATTAACAGCTAAATTATTCGAAGTCGAATCATTTATGTAACCAACAGCCCAGATATTATTTTCATCAAAAATCCAAACATCGTTCAATTCATTAGATTCAAATCCATCACCAAATTCAAAAGTTTCAAATATAAAGTTTTGTGTTGTACTGTCAGGTTCCACCGGTGGTTTAATATCAGGTTCTGTTGTGTTGCAGGAAGTGGTAACAAGCAGTAAAATCAAGATAGAAATCAGAAAAAAAATTGCTTTGGATTTTATCAGCTTATTTTTCATTAAAAGCTTTTGTTAAATCATCCAGGTTGAATAAGACTTTTATAAAGTTCTCCGGCTTTATATAAACTATCAACTTTTCCAACATCAATCCATTTTAAATCATTACTCACGTAAGCGTGAATATCTTCTGTCGCTGCAATTTTAAGATAAGCTTTTATAACAGAGAAAACCTGTTCATTGGGAAATGATTCAATCAGATGAGGATTAAGAATATGTATTCCGCTAAACGCTAATTGGTTTAATTTAATATCATTTCTTACAATTATTTTTTCATCTTTTTTAACATCCTGCCAGCCGCATAGAATATTGTCATCATTAAAAAGCAGATAACGATTACTCTCTCTATTACTAACAACAAGAGAGGCAAGTGCATCATCACTTAAATGAAAATGATAAAACTCTTTAAGATTTAGGTTAGAAATGATATCAACATTGTGAACTAGAACAGGGGAATCATCAAAAAACTTTTGCGCGTGTTTTATCCCACCGCCGGTATCAAGCAGTAAATCAGATTCATCGGAAATAAAAATATCTGCGGCAAACGTACTTTTATCAATAAAATCTTTAACCTTATCCGCAAAGTGATGTACATTAATTATAATTCTTCTAAAATCATTTTCAATAAGATTTCTGATTGCAATTTCAAGCAGAGTATTTCCATTCAATTCAACCAAGCCTTTGGCAGTTCATTGGTAATTGGTTTTAATCTTGTTCCTAATCCAGCAGCAAGAATCATTGCCTGCATTATCTAATTACCTCTTCTTTTATTCCTTGTTCAATATGTGATAGAATAAACATTTATATCGTATTTATTTTTTAGATATTTAAACATTTCATCTGCGCAATAAACAGATCTATGCTGACCGCCTGTGCATCCAAAATTGATCATCAAATTTTTAAATCCGCGTTTAAGATATGTTTCGATTGTGGAATCAACAAGTGGATAAATGTGGGACATATAATCATCAACTTTGGAATTTGCTTTTAAGAAATTTATTACTTCTGTGTTACGACCATTTAGAAATTTAAAATCTAAAAGTCTGCCCGGATTATTTAATCCTCTGCAATCAAAAACATAACCGCCGCCGTTATCTGCAAGATCAATAGGGATTTCGCGCTTGTAAGAAAAACTTGTGATTGTAACCGAAAGTTTTTCGTTTGGTAAGATTTTATCTTCATAAATATTAAATTCTTCTGATGTAATTATATTTTCAAATACTTCGTGCAAGTGAGGAATTCCAAAATCAAGTTTACCATTTTCTAATAAGTATTTAAGATTTTTTCTTGCCGGCAATATGCTTTTTATAAGATGTACTTTCTTTTCAAACAAACCTCTAAAACCGTAAGCTCCCATCGCCTGCATAATTCTTATTAGCACAAATGCATAGTACGATTTCATAAATTCTGCACGGCTAAGGTTGTAATCAGATTCAAGTTTATCGAGATAATGATTTAGTAATTCTTCTCTTAAATGATTTGGAATTTCAGCTTTAGCATCATATAAAAGGGAAGCTACATCGTATTGCAATGCACCTTTTCTGCCGCCCTGATAATCAATAAAATAAATATCATCATCTTTAACCATTATGTTTCGAGATTGAAAATCACGATAAAGAAAATAATTTGAATTTACAGATGCAACAAATTCAGAGAATTTCTGAAAATCATTTTCCAATAATTGTTCATCAAAACCAATTCTGCCTAGTTTTAGAAAATCATATTTGAAATAATTAAAATCCCACAAAATGGATTGTCGATCAAACTTTGCACGCGGATAACAGGCTTTGTAATCAATATTTCTTATCAGCATACAATTTGAAATTTTTGCAATTGATCAAGTGCTTTTTTGTAAAGTTCAATAAGTTCCGGTGAAGAATTGTAATCGTGATTTTTTGAATGGATAATTGAGTATAAAGTTGCATCACCAAGATCGTTAAGCAGATAAACATTATTATCAAGATCAGTGTGTAAAACTTTTGGAACGTTAAGATCCAGTTCATTAAAAGTTTTTGAGAAAGAAATAAAAGCTTGATTTTCTTTTAAGTCTTCATTATAAACTCCGATTACAGTTTTGTCATTAAACGAAATTCTGTAGTACTCGCGATAAGAAGCAGTCTGCGGCAGTTTTTGAATAAAGTCTGCTTTATTACCATTCCATTGTAAAAAGATATTTCTAATAAGATCGAGTTTAAGATGGCTGTCAAGCATTTAAAAAATCTTCCTTTAATAATCCATAAATGTATTGATCGACAAATTTATTTTCTTTAGTAACACTTTTTCTAAATGTTCCTTCAAGTACAAATCCTGTTTTTTCTAAAACTCTTTTTGAAGCATCGTTACCTTCAAATACATTTGCAAATAATCTATTGAATTCGTAATTCGAGAACAAGTAATTACAAAAAGCTCTTAAAGATTTAGAAATTATTCCCTGATTCCAAAAAGGTTCACCAATCCAGAATCCTACTTCAGCAGAAAAACGGTGAACATCATTTTGCGGAGTAGCGCCAATTCCACCAATTACCTCAATTTTATTTGCTATAGCGTAAGATAATGTCGAATTGTTTGCCTTAGTGAATTCAATCCAGTTTAAAGCAGTATTTTCTGTATAAGGGTAGGGGAATGAGTCCCGCATATATTTTGATATGTTATAATTGTTTGCGTACTTCACTAACGATTTTAGATCAGCAAGTTGAAATTCCCTAATCCTAATATTTTCAAATTGAATTATCATAATTTACCAGTTCCCAAGTGGTCCGCCGTAAGCTCCTTGATCATTTCTAGAGTTATCAGAATCATTAAATGCGGGATTCGGATTTCCATTATTGATACAAGGCGAAGTTTGATCCAACAAAAAGTGAAGCTCATTAACAAATTTTGGATTCATTATTCCATATGGAATAAAATTATATTGTTCAATTAAATTCGAACTATCGTTTGAAGCATATTCAAAGTTTGGATTACCAATTCTACTCGTATTTTTATAAAAGATATTATTCTGCAATTCTGTTTTAGTTGGGTCATATATTAAGATACTGCCACCGCTATTTGCTGAAGTATTTTGATAAAAAGTGTTATTTATAATAAGTATATCCGAGAGTTCACCCATAATTGCACCACCCCAAACAACTGCGTCGTTATTCATAACAATATTATTTTTAAATATTAGTTTAGAATTATAAGTACCAATTGCACCTCCATGGATAGCTGAATTATTAGACAAATAAGAGTGAGCAAACTCAACCTCAGAATTCATTATCGATATACTAGCAGAGACAAGTGGTGTATCAATTTCTTGACTAATACCTTGGATCCATACAAAATCAAACTTTGCTGGATTGTCTGCATTAATTATTTTTATTCCGTTCCATTTTTTAGTGTTTAGATAGGATTTAAATACCACATATTGAGAAGTTATTCCTTCAACTAAAAGTTTACCATGCACCAACAGCTTTGTGTTTTCTTCAAAATATAATTCCACTCCAGGCTTAATAATCAATGTTGAATTTGAATCAACAATAATATCCTGTGTAATTCTATATGGCGATTTAGATAGTGTCAATTCACCGGAGATTGTTCCTTTAATTTCTGTAAACTGGTTTACGATAGGTATTAAATTATTATCATTTTCAGAACAGGAAACAATCAGGATAATTGTCATAAATAGAAAAATGGGTTTCATTTTAATTCTCCAAAATCTTCTTCCTAATTTACTATATTTACTTAAAGAAAATAAAAATTATGATATGATGAGAACATTTATTCTTTTGGTATTGAGTTTCCTCCTCCTACCATTTACATTTTTTCCACAATGCAAAATTGAATTAGTTGTATTTTCAAAACTCTCTGGTGATCAAAAGGTATTTGTAGCAGGCAATAAAAATGAGTTGGGCAATTGGAATCCAGATAAAACTTCACTCAATAAAATAAATGATTCTACCTGGTCAAAAACATTTGATTTTATGGTTGATGATAGTATCGAGTTTAAGTTTACATTAGGCAGCTGGGAAAATGAGGCGCTGAATAAAAGTGGAAAAATTTCAGGCAATAATATATTAAAAATTGTATCTGATACAGTTCTAATTTTTAATATTGATAATTGGGGAAACTCAAGCAAAAAAGTTTCTGGACAAATTACAGGCAACGTTAAATATCATAGAAATTTTGAAGCAAGAAGTATATTAACCCGAGATATCATTGTTTGGCTTCCACCAAGCTACGACTCACTTCCTCAAAAACATTATCCGGTGCTTTATATGCAGGATGGACAAAACCTCTTTGATCCGTCAACTTCATCATTCGGTGTTGATTGGCAAATTGACGAGATAGCTGACAGCTTGATTAAGGTTCATGCTATGCAGGAATTGATAATTGTTGGTATTTACAATTCAGTAAACCGCGGTAAAGAATATAATAATACTGATCTTGGTAAAGCTTATATTAAATTTTTAATAGAAGAGCTAAAACCTTTTATTGATGCTACTTACCGTACTTTACCTGATAAAAACAATACATCTGTAGGCGGGTCTTCAAGTGGAGGACTTATTTCTTTTATTATAGTCTGGGAGTATCCCGATGTTTTTTCAAAAGCCGCTTGTATTTCTCCAGCTTTAAAAATAGCTGATATAGACTTTGTTGCTCCCGTTAAAAATTACTCCGGAGCAAAGAAAGAAATTAAGATTTATATAGATAATGGGGGAGTTGGCTTGGAAGAAAAACTTCAACCTGGAATAGATGAGATGTTGAATGCTCTTGAAGAAAAAGGATTTGTGGAAGGTAGAGATTTAATTTTTGTAAAAGATCAAAATGCGGAACATAATGAATCAGCTTGGGCAAAAAGAGTTTACAGATTTTTAGAATTCTTGTTCCCGATTAATGATTAAACTCTAGTTTTTCTTTTCAAAATGCTGATAATCCTTTGAACTTCTCCATCTTCCGCCCCATTGCCAACCTCTTTTCACAAATTCATTAACTAACTTTGAATCACGTAAAATAGTTCCTCTAATTTTTGGATCATATTTACCTTTTTGAGGTTGTACAGTTTTACCCTTAATGTGTGGATTCTGTAACGGATTTATATCGATTGCCATCCCATACGAATGTGCAGATAGTACCTTATAGCCTTTTACTTTTCGATAATTAAATGCAGTTGTGTTATTATCATTCATTGAAGCATTATCATCCCAATTATATCTTACTGCCGGAATCACTTTCGCAATTGGGAATCTGGATGATTTTATAAAATCAAAAATATCAGCTAAATCTTTAGCTGCTTTTTTATTTGTGACTATTTGTCCTTTATGCAGCTTATCATCAAAAGAATAGTATTCAACATCTATAATAGTCAGCTGTCTAATTATTTCCTTGGGAATATCAATTCCCTTTAAAGCTTCATCAAATGTATAATTGCAGTCAATGATTATCCTGGAATCATCTTGAGCGAAAAGGCCAGTATTTGATTGATTTGGAATTGAATATGTAAATAAAAGTAATGTAATTAAGATGAATTTCATGCTAAAATTTATCTATGTTTTATTTAAATAAATAGATATATTCACGCCTCAATTTAAAGGAAAATTCATGAAAAGTATTCTTATTGCACTCTTTAGTGTTATGTTCATTTTTGGTTGTTCTAACAACCCTGATTTTGTTACTCTTAAATCCGGGTTAAAATACAATGATGTAAAAGTTGGAACAGGTACAGAAGCAAAAAACGGTGATTTAGTCGAAATACATTTTAAAGGCTGGTTAGTTAAAGATTCATCAAATCTATTTAGTGATTGGGCCGTTGATTCGACAAAAAAGGCTGATATGATAGCTGACTCTTATGCAATGAATCAGCCAATGAAATTTGTGTTGGGTACTGAGTCTTTTATTAAGGGCTCTGAAGAAGGAATTGTCGGAATGAAAATCGGCGGACAAAGAGCCATTGTTATTCCTTCAAATCTTTGCTATGGCCCGGAAGGAATGGGACCCATACCCCCTAATTCAGATGTAAAAGTTTTAGTTGAGTTAGTAAGTGCTAAGGAAGCAATAGTTGCAAAATTGTGGGATGTGGATTCCACTTTATTTAAAACCACAGCATCAGGTTTAAAATATGCAATTATTCAGCAGGGAGAAGGCGAGTTAGTTGGTAAAGAAAAACAAACCACAGTTCATTATAGTGGATTTCTGCTTGATGGAACTAAGTTTGATAGTTCGGTTGAACGTGATGAACCATTTACTTTTATTGCCGGCGTTGGGCAGGTAATTCCGGGTTGGGATGAAGGCGTTCAATTATTAAAAAAGGGTAGTAAAGCAAGATTAATCGTTCCTTCAAGTTTAGCGTATGGTGATAGAGATCTGGGTAAGATTCCTCCAAACTCTACACTTATTTTTGATGTAGAAATTTTGGATGTGAAGTAATCTAGATTTATTAGAATTCCCGACAGCCAGACTTTATCTGTAATGAAAGAGTCTGGCTGTTTTTGTTTTACCTACAAATAAAATTTAATCAAACTAATAGCCTGATTATAGTATCCTTTTCCAAATAAATTTAAATGATTAAGTACGTGATATAGTTTGTAAATATTTTCGCGGTAATCATATCCATCTTCAAGCGGATATTCTTCATTGTATGCTGAATAAAACATGCTATCAAATCCTCCAAATAATTTTGTCATTGCAAGATCAGCTTCTCGATGACCATAGTAAACTGCAGGATCAATAAGACAGGCGTTTCCTTTTTCATCAGTAATATAGTTCCCGCTCCATAAATCACCATGAAGCAAGCTTGGTACAATAATCAAATCTTTAAATATTGATTCAATTTTACTCTCAAATTGTAAAAAAGCATCTTTCAGTTGTCTGTCTACATGCCCATTGGTTTCAGCAAGCTTATATTGAAAAAGAATACGTTTAGTAAAAAAAAACTCAGTCCAGTTTTTACTTTCAACTCTGTTTGTAATATTTTTCTGTTGGGATGATCCAATATAGTTATCCTCATAAAAGCCAAAACTACCACTTGTAATCCTGTGGAGTTTGGCAAAAGCTTTTCCGAAATCCTTCCAGAAAGTATTACTTTTTGTGTTTTGCGAAATGTTTTCAAGAATTAAAAAATTACTACCAATATGAATTACTTTTGGTACTCTGATTGCATTGGCTTTCTCTAATTCTCTTAATCCGCTGGCTTCTTTTAAAAACATGTCTTTAGCAGAATTGCTATTTGACTTGATAAAATAGTTATTGCCGCCCTCAGTTATAACTACTTCTGCATTATTAATACATCCACCAGCAACTGAGATTTGTTTGATGATTTTATCATTCAGTACAGATTCAATTTTTGTCTTTAGGTTCCCCTGCAAGGTCTTCCTTTATTTTAGTTAAGAGATTTTTAGTACCATCCTCAAGTATATCAAGAACAAACTCAAACCCATCTGTGCCGCTGTAATATGGATCCGGAACCTCAGTTATATTTTTATCGGAAATAAAATCAGCCATTTTATTTATTTTATGACTGTAAACATTTTTATTATCTAGTCCTCTTATATTTGAATAGTTATCATTGTCCATTGTGATAATTAAGTCAAACTCATCAAAATCTTTATCAGGATTAAATTGTCTGGCGCGACTATCAAAAGTATACCCACGAGTTAACCCATGTCTTCTCATTCGATCATCGGGTAGTTCGCCGGTGTGGTAGT
Organism: uncultured Ignavibacteriales bacterium; assembly: GCA_963706055.1. GTDB lineage: Bacteria > Bacteroidota > Ignavibacteria > Ignavibacteriales > Ignavibacteriaceae > IGN3. The sequence continues at coordinate 40,200 of CAVPND010000026.1, forward strand.
CAATAGTTCCAGCTGATTCTACATAAATTTTACTCTCTAATTTTTCATTTTCAATATACTTTTTGAATATTCCTTCAGCAGCAGGCGAGCGGCAGATGTTTCCCATACATACAAACAAAATTTTCTTCATAATTCATTTTCCCTTTTACGTTATATTATTTCAATTTCAGTTTATTAGACTAATTTTAATTTAGTAATAACATAAGTACTTATCAAATTGATTACATAAATTCTCTATACAATTTAATCTACACCACCCTGTTTGTTTTAGAAGACACAATTTATTTTATGCATTGGATAGAGATTATAACAAAGCATATTTAATGGCATTCATCTTGAACGACTGAAATATTTTTAAGAGGTAATTTATGAAACAGTTATTAATAATTGTTGCTCTGATGACTATAAGCGTATTTCCACAATGGAAAACAGGTGCTGTAAAGCTTGGTTATTTTAATCCATCAGCTACTGAGGGTGGATTTATAGTAGGTTTTGAGGGGGGCAAACACATTGATAAATATATCAGCTGGAATTGGAGTGTTGATTGGTTCCATCGCAATTATGTAGATAAAAAATTAGTGAATGAATTAAATCAATTTTATCCAGGCGCAAATGGAGAGATAAACCAATTACGAGCCTCCACAAATATTCATGATTTTCCTGTAATGCTTGGGATGTCTGCTAGATTTCCAATTTCAAGTCGATCTCAATTTTATGTATTAGGATCACTTGGTGCTGAAATGTTAATAATTAATTATAGAAATTTTCAAAATCCAACAAATGATGAATTTGAAACTGCTTTTGATTTTAATTGGAGAGTTGGTGTAGGTGCAGCATTTGCAATCAGTCCTCGCTCTGAATTCTTTGGTGAAATTACTTATCATGAATCTCATCCAAGCTGGACGTATGATGATGAAGAATACTACTATCCGAGTGGAGTTTTAGAACGATCGTATAATATGAGCGGTTTTATGACAAGGGTTGGAATTAGGTTTTTTTATTAAAATCTAAGTGCAAAAGTATTTTAATTGATTAGACTTTTACTTTAAGAAATTTATATAATTATGATTAATTATTAATTAAGATATTTAAAATAATTCCCCGTTAATTGTGATAACAAGTTTTCTGTTACCGCCATAGTTTCTATGCTCGCAAAGATAAAGACCTTGCCATATACCAAGATTTAATTTTCCATTAGTAATTGGGATTGTAATTGAATTTCCGAGAAGTGAGGTTTTAATATGTGCAGGCATATCATCCATACCCTCAGATGTATGTTCAAAGTAATCTAAATTTTCTGGAACCAGCTTTTCAAAATAAAAACGCATATCGCTTCTAACATCCGGATCAGCATTTTCATTTAAAGTTAAAGAAGCTGAAGTATGTTTAAGAAGTAAATTAATTAAACCTATTTTTATGTTTGCAATTTCAGGTATTGATGAAAGAACTTCATCATTTATCAGATGAAATCCTTTGCTGCGGGATTTTAATGTTATTTCTTTTTGTATCCACATTATTTATAAGAATCAAAAGATGGCATCGTTGGGATGATGCCATCTAAAAAGCTATCTTGATCCTAGTTCAACTTCAACTGTTATTTCCTCTTCACCGCGTTTTACTAAAACTTTTACTTTATCTCCTGGAACATAATTTCCAAGGGCATAAGTAAAATCATAAATATTAGAAATCTTTTTCTCCCCAAACTGCACAATAATATCACCTGCCTGCAATCCAGCCTTTGCGGCTGGACTTCCATCAGTTACTCCGCCAAGTTTATAACCATCAACTTCACCTGCAAAATCCGGAACAGTGCCAACATAAACTCGTGATCCCATCATTTTACCTGAGTCTTTTCTTTCAACAGAAATATAATCCGGTCTTTCATCAGAATTTAATATTTGCATGGAAACGTCATAAATATATTTAACAACTTTTTCTTCACCAATTCCATTTATTTTATCGGCATCATCTGATGGTTTATGATAATCTGAATGCGTACCCGTGAAGAAAAATAAAACCGGTACTTTTTTTCCATAGAATGATGAATGATCGCTCGGTCCAAATCCTTCGTCGTTAAAAGTCAAAATAAAGTCATACTCATTTTTATCATCAAGGATATTTTTCCATTTTGATGAAGTACCGGTGCCGTAAACTATTAAATCATTTTTATCATTTAATCTTCCTATCATATCCATATTTATCATTGCAATATTATTTTCTATCGGAAATGGAAAATTATTTACAACATAACTCGATCCTAACAAACCAAGTTCCTCTCCTGAAAATGCAATTAAAATTATATCTCTGTTAAGATCATTTTTTACAGAAGAGAATTTTTCCGCAAGTTCCAGAAGTCCTGATGTACCAGAAGCATTATCATCAGCGCCGTTGTGAATAGAAGGTTCGCCAATGTATAAAGAGTTTTGACCGCCCCAACCAAGATGATCAAAGTGAGCACCAATTACCAAATACTCGCCAGGAAATTTGTTGTTCATAGCTTTAACAATTCCTCCTACATTTACACTTGTTCCTTTAACTTCCGTTACTTCGGTTGTTATGGATATATGGGGGGTATGTTGATCTAGTAAATATGAATTTGGTTTTAAAGTAGAATCTATTTTATTTTGTAGTTCGATAAGGGGTATAAATGCAAATTGTTTTCGCTTAACATTGATTGCTGAAATTCCCGTTATCTTGGCTGCATTATCATATTTTAATTCAATTAGTGGATCCTCAGTTTTATCTTTTGTATTGACAAAAATAATTCCCTTAGCTCCTTTATCTCGCGCGTTTGTTGTTTTATACCTTAAACTGGAATATTGTTCAAATTTTGAATGAGGACTTTTCATATCGGGGTGGTTTCTGAAGACAACGACTATTTTATCCTGTACATCAATTCCTGCATAATCATCATACTCTAAATCTTTTGCTGATATACCATAACCAGCGAACACTATTTGGCCATCTACGGATAGATTATCAGTAAATGAAATCGGTATAAAGTCATCCATAAGTTTTGAATATCGACCACCACTGCTATTTGCATCATTAAACTCAGTAAATAATTCATTTTTATTACCTACTTCAAGTTTTTCCATGAATGGAAATTCCTGAAAATAACTGCCATCAAAAAGGGGTTTTAAGCCATAGCTTTCAAATTCATTTTTTAAAAAATCAGCTGCCTTATATAAAGCAGAAGTTCCTGTCATTCTTCCTTCAAGGTCATCAGAAGCAAGATAATCTATATGATCCTTTATTTCAGTTGCAGTTATTTCAGGATTATTATTTTGTGCAGATAACGTTCCTATTAATAAAACGAGTACTAAAAAAAAGTATTTCATCATATTTCCCTTTAATTCTTTAATCAAATTTTAAATTCAAATTTCCTATAAAAACTTTCCAATTCCACATGTACAACTAACTATTATTCCACCCATTCAGCAATAAAAATATTTGTATCAGTTTCTTTTTCATTAAATCTGTTTGATCCGAATACAAAATATTTTCCGTCAGGTGAAAACATTGGGAATCCATCAAAAGACGGGTTGAAGGTAATTCGCTCCAAACCAGAACCATCAATATTAATCATAAATAAATTAAAATCTCTCGGATTATCACCTTGATAATTTGAAGAGAAAATAATTTTATTTCCACCAGGATGAAAAAAAGGAGCAAAACTTGCTTTGCCAAGATTTGTAATCTGCTTCATATTTTTACCATCTGCATCCATAACAAAAATTTCCAATGCAGTAGGACGTACGAAACCATTTTCTACAAGATCGTTATAATCTGCCATTTGGTCTTCAGTTACAGGTCTGCTGGCACGAAAAACTATTTTCGTTCCATCAGGTGAATAAAATGGTCCGCCGTCATATCCTTTTTCAAAAGTTAGTCTTGTTTGATTATTACCATCCAAATCCATCGAATATATTTCCGGGTCACCGTCTCTTAAAGAGGTAAAAACAATTTTATCTCCTTTAGGTGATAAAGTTGCTTCTGCATCGTATCCTGGTGTATCAGTTAGTTGCTTTAATTGATCGCCATCATTTAAAAAAATATCAAATGAATCATACAATTTCCAAACATATCCTTTAGAGCGATCTGGTGGAGGAGGGCAGTTGTCATCAAACTTGTGAGTTGAGGCGTACAGGATTGATTTATTATCCGGATAATAATATGCGCAAGTTGTTCTTCCTTTACCAGTTGATATTAATTTTCGATCGGAACCGTCAATATTCATGGAAAATATCTGATCACATTCCATCGAATCAGTAGTTGCTTGATAAACTAATTTATTTCCGTCAAAAGAAAAATAAGCTTCTGCATTTTCACCACCGTTAGTCAGCATCTTAATATTTTTAAAATGATTTTCACCTTCGAATAAGTAATCTTGCTGTTGTGCGGAAGTTGTAATTTGATAGCTAATTGCTGAAAATATTACAATAAAATATATGGTTCTCATAGTCCTCACTTTTTTAAGAAAAATAATTTGTAAACTTATTCGGGTACGTGAACAAGAAAATATTCTTTAGCAGATTTACCAATTGAAACAGCTTCACTTAATGTCATATGCATATCATCAGGAGTATCATCATCATGCCCGGCTTCTAGTATTGCCAGATCTGCACCTTTTGCATTTTTAACCAAATCATCACAGTATGCAGTATCTCCGCCGTAACAAATTTTCATTCCATTAAAGGTAAACTTAAAACCTAAAGCAGGCACCTGTCTTGTAGTTTTTTTATCAGACAAATATTCTTTATGTACAACCGGAAATGGTTTTATTGAAACTTTCTTGCTTGTAAAAGGTCTATCACCGGTAATCTCTTTAAGAAATATATTATAACTTATGCTGCTGCCATAAACTTTATTAAATGCATTATAAATATGAACTATCTCAATACATCCCTTTGGATAATGAATTACAAGAGGAGTCTGCTTATTCATAACTCTCAAGTATGTTAATAATGACCACACACCTCCAACATGATCATGATGACCATGAGTTACAAATACATCTGAAATATTTAGAATGTCGAATACCGTAAGTTCTTTATTTAGATCGCGTAAAATTCCATCACCGGGATCTACTATAAAATGGGCGTTCTCAGCCTTTACCAATATTCCTGTTGCGATATTTGGGATAGAGCAAAATATTTTTATTGAAAAATTATTTTTTGCCCAACTGATAGGATATTTATTTTTCTTCATTGATTATTGAAGGATTTTATTGATAGGGAATTATTTCCCGATTTTGCATTGCTTTTTATTCTTGCATCTGGCAAAAATGTTAAAAGAATAACTGTCCATCTCAAAACCTAACTTTTCACTAACTTCTTCGGGTAACTTACTTAATCGTGCATCAGAAAATTCTACAATTTTTCCGCAATCAACACAAATAAGATGATCATGTGTCTGACGTTTGTAATTATTTTCAAACCTGTTTAAGTTATCTCCAAAATTTCTTTTGCTTAAAAGATCACATTGAGCAAGAAGTTCTAATGTGTTATATACAGTAGCACGGGAAACTTTTGAATTTAAATTCTTCAATTGAATAAATAAATCATCCGCACCAAAATGCCCTTTATACTCAAGAGCTGCATCAAGAACTTCAAAGCGCTCGGGTGTTATTCTGTTTTTACCGGCCTTTAGAAAAGATCTGAATACTTCAGCTGCTTTTTCGTTTCTCACTTTTTTACTCTCATATTACGACCTTAAAATAATTTTACAAGATGCCAATTTCAAGAATTAACAAAATTAAATTCAAACATCGATCAAATAACTGATTTAAAATAAGTTAACTAAACCCAGCTAATTTTAACACATTAACTGTTATTAAAGTAAAAACATATGCGGTTATTGTAAATATGATAACCTGTAAAATTGGAATTCGCCATCCGCCGGTTTCTTTTTTTGAAACTGCTACTGTTGACAGGCATTGCATTGCAAAAATAAAAAACACAATAAGCCCAATTATAGTTGAGACAGTAAATAGTGGTTTGCCCGTTTCTTCGTTGACAGCATCTTTCATAGCAAAAAGAATAGATGCTTGAAGATTATCATCATTTGTAACTTTAAATATCATTGCAAGCGAGCTAACAAAAACCTCTCGTGCTGCAAAAGCAGCTATCAGTGAAACACCAATTCGCCAATCCATACCCAATGGACTCATAGCAGGTTGTATTATTTTTCCAAGATCTGCAGCGTATGATGTTGAAAGCCGTTCAGCCTTTGTCATCTGAACAACCTGATCTTGAGTTAGCCCGTCAGTAGTTATCTCGGGACTATGGTTCGGAAAATAAGTTAAAAACCAGATTGCAATTGATAAAACTAAAATTATTGGGCCTGCCCTAAAGATATATTGTTTTGCATTTTCAAAAGAATTTCTAACCACATTTTTTATTTTTGGAATTCTATAAGCCGGCAATTCAAGTATAAATGATGATGTGTCAACAGCGTTAATAATTTTTCTATTAAATTTATTTATAAAAGCCGCAATAACTAATGATCCCAAAATACTTGAGATATATATTATCGCCAACGCAATTCCAGCAAGCCAGGATTTATCTGCTGGAGTAAGAAAAGCTATTAGTAGTGCATAAACAGGTAACCTTGCGCTGCAGCTCATAAGAGGAATGATAAAAATTGTCAGCAGCCGCTCACGCCTGTTAGATATTGTTCGTGCTGCGAGCATTGCCGGTATAGCGCAGGCAAATCCGGATAGCATTGGAACAAATGACTTACCGTTTAATCCAATTTTTGAAAGTGGTTTATCGATCAACATTGCTCCGCGTGCTAGATATCCAGTGTCCTCCAGTAACCCGAGAATAAGAAATAATATTAAAATCTGAGGTAGAAAAACCAGTACAGATCCGGTCCCGCTTATAATTCCGTCTGATATTAAATCGCTGTACCAGTTGTTTCCTAAAAAACCTGATACCGAGTAGGAAAGAAATCCGAAAAAATCATCCACAAAACTCATAAACGGATCTGCAATCCAAAAAATAGAGGTAAATGTAAAAGCCATTATTAGAAAAAAGATTAATAGACCCCAACGTCTGCTTAGCATAAATTTATCTATTTTTAAAGTACGGTTATCAGGTCTGTTGCTCCCATATTTTAAAGTTGGATTTAAGATTTTTAATTTTTTATTTGCCTTTTGCAGATTGGAATTTAATTCAGATTCAATTGCAACTATAACATTTTGTTCTATCCTCTCAATTTCCTTATAGAGGGAAAGTAATTTTTCCTTTTCAATATTCTCAAATACTTGATGTGCGGATTTTCTTTCGAGTATTTTACCATCATTAAGTTTAGGTTTTAAACAACTGAGTAATTTGTCTAAACCTTCTCCTGTTCTCCCGTCAATTTTTACCACTCCGCAGCCTAACTCTTCGGCTAATTTATTGGAATCAATCGAGTATCCCTTTTTGGCTAGTATGTCGTTCATTGTTAATGCAAGTATAACATTGAAACCGGATTCAATTAATTGCTTAGCCAGCAAAAGATGTCGTGATATTTGACTGGCATCAGCAGTTGCGATTAATAAATGTGGAGAACCAAACTCAGGATGGTTATATAATGAATTGATTGATACTTCTTCATCAGGAGAATTTGGATTTAAGCTTATTATCCCAGGTGAATCAAGTACATTTGCGTTAACGCCAAATTTACTTTGAATTTTACAAGTGGAATATTCGACAGTAGAGCCGGGATAATTTACAGTCTTATAATTCTTTCCGCTCAAATGGTTAAACAAAGTTGTTTTACCAGAGTTGGGCGGTCCTACCAATGTAATAAGGTGTAACTTCTCTGGGGAAGCAATGATCATGATAATATAATGCAGTCAGCTTCGTGTTTTCTAATTGCAATCAATGTCCCTCGTAACGAAAATGCAATAGGATCATTAAAAGCACATGTATTTACAAGTTCAATTTCTTGTCCTGGTGTAAACCCGATTTCTAATAATCTTCTAAAAGAAGGATGTGAATTATCTACATCACTTATAATTGCTCGTTCACCAAAGTTTAATTCTGAAGCTGTTTTCATAGTGTTTGCATATTATTTAGATTTAGTCTATATAAAATTAGCTTATCTTCCTGTAACTGTCAAGATATTTAGTAGAATATTTTCTTCATTAAATAATGCCTGTTTTAAGCTTATAGATATTTTTTTATTGGATCCTATATTTGTTTTGGGCGGTAATTCCTTCCAAACTTGTAAAATAATTTACATATATATTTTTTTTACTTGCCATTTTTATAAAATTGCAGATAGGTAGATATTATACGAAACTGGTAGAAAGTTTTTACGCCCTTTTTAAAGTATTTAGAATTATTCGAATTACTTCCTTATAAAGAACTTTACCCGTCAAATTTGACATACAAACGATGATAATCTATTACAATTTTACTTGAAATTACAGTTTTTAGAAAAACGTCAAACTTGTCAAATGATGGCACTAATCTTGAAATTTACTTTTCGCAATTAATTCTTTTCATATATGTAATGATCGGAGATATAAAATGGAGATTTCAAAAATAGCATTTTTAGAAACCTATACCTTGAGTGAAAATGGCGGGGTAATGGGTGCAATTTTAGTAACTGATGCTGAAACCAAACCTTTAGAATTTAGAGTTACAGCACCAATTCGTCCAACCAGTTTTCAGAAAACTTTGTATGGAGATGTACTGCTTGAACACATACTTGTCGAGTTAATTTCTGTTCCACTGCTTAACGCTGTTAATGAACAGATAGATCTTATCGTCGTAAAAGATCCGCTGTTCCTTGGTGCTAATAATAAACAGGGTATTAGAGTAGTGCGACTTTTATCCGATGAAAAACAAAAATCAAGAAGCAACACAGCAGTAGAACTGCTTAACACGCCTCTTAACGGTTCAGCAAAAGGTTATCTTGAAACATCACAAAAATTTGGCGAGGAGTTAAAAGGAATTAAAGAACGTTTGGAAAAAATTGCAGAAGCCAGAAATCTTTCTGAACCATTCGAAAGACTCAAAGCTGCTTGTGAACAGGTTCAGTTACAACGTACAAACGATTAAATATTAAATAATAATGATCCGTACCGCAAGAACAAAAATAGCTTCTAAGGTTTCAAAATTAGAAGCCTCAGATGATTTTCATTTTGCCAAATGGCTTCGTGTGCCGCGGATTAAAAATCCTGAATTTAGTCAGATTTCATTTTCTGAAGATGTTGAAAATTTTCCGGTTGAAAAATTAATTGCTCCAAACGGACTAAAATTAAAATTCCGTCTTCCTGTCAATAAAATTCCATCTATTAGACAAAGCTACATTATCGAAAAACCGAAAGCTTATCTAATCTTTTTCGGACTAACACGTCCGCAGCTCTACACAATGAAGGAGAAAGTGCTGTCAGCTCCGGATCTCTTTGATCTGAAATCTGCTCTGCCGCAGATACCAGAAGTAATTGATCAATCCTCTGTTTTTATTGCCAAGGCACCAGCGTTGTACGATAAATCAGAAGTATTTAAAGTGGAGGTGCAGGAGTCTTACGATCAAACAGTAAGTTTTTCAGATGTCTCTGTAAAAGAAATTCCACTGTTAATATCTCCGCCCAAGGTTACAGATGAACTTGCGAATTTAATTCCTGAGATATATGACATTGAACTTTTAAATGTAGAAAAATTTGATTGTTCGTCTGTTCTTTCAAATAAATATGAAATAGAGAATTTCTCATTGCCGACCGTGAATAAAATTGATGTACCCGGAATTGATGATCTTATTAATTCTGTTGCGGAATCACATTCAATTGCCATTGAAGAAATTCCACAGGCTGATGTACAATTTTATTCACCTTCTTTTGAGATTTCACATCCGGTGTTTAAAGTAAAAATTGATAACCCGCGTACAGTAGTTAAAAAAGTTGTCATTAATCAAAAAAATCTTGAAACAATTGTGATAGATGCTCTTAATGACTCATCGATGGCTGATTTCACAAAAAGCAATATAATGTCCTTGTTATCATCCTTCCGTGAACTTGGTTGGGCAGAATATTCTAAAATGATTAGCCCTCTTTCAGAATATCAACTGGAATCTGCGGAATTTTTAACTTCAAATAACTTTGCAGTTCTTAATGATGAACTTGGATTTGATAAATTCGATCAATCCTCTGCGGCTCTTGGCTACTTATATAAAAAGAATAATATTAAATCAGTCCTGTTGATAAGCGATGGATCAAGATTTAACAATCATTGGTCAAATTCATTAAAATCTTTTGCAAAAGATTTAAAAGTTAAAAAAATCGAACCCGGAAATACAAAAAAAATTAAGTCTTCACCAGTCATCTGGTTTCTGGATATAAATGACATTGGAAAAATTGACCCGATGGATTTTGATAAACTGGATCTCATACTTTTTGATGAACTCATTAATATTAAATCTGCTGCAAATATAGTAGAGCAACTTGTAAACAAAATTGAACCATCATATATATGGTTTTTGTCAGCAGTAATTAATGAAAAAGCCAATAAAAAGTTTTTAGAGGAATTTGAATTTACTCGAAAAGTCGATTTTAATTCATTTGGTAAATCATTATCTGAAATCCAGGGTGATGAGCCGGTTGCTGTAATTAAGGATATCTGGTTAGAGCTAGACGAAATGCAGCTGTTTGAATATTCTGAAGCATTAGTCCAGGCAAAAGAAGAACTAGAAATTTTATTTGATAGTCCAAATCCATTAAGATTTCAATCTACTATTTTTACAATCATTCATAAGTTAAAACAAATATTAAATTTTTCAGCATTTAGAAATATAAGTCCAAAGGCTAACCTGCTTATCGAACAGGTTGAATCGATTGCAAAGAATAAAAATAAAGCTATTGTATTCACTCAGTATGATGCAAACGGATTAAAGAAAATTGAAAAAGCACTCGAGATGAATAATGTTAAATATGTGGTTGGCAGAAACGGTATGTCTGCTGAAGAGCTTAAACAATCTATTAAAAGTTTCTATGATCGCAGTACTGTTACAGTATTCCTCACTAATCTAAAACCATCAAGAATAAATATTAATCTTAACAAAATTCAATATATATTTAATTTTGATCAATGGTGGAATCCAATTACACAATGGCAGAATTCTGATGAACTTGGAATTTCGGATATTGTGCACGAACCGTTAATAATGTACAATTATCTGGTTAAAAATACATTTGAAGAAGCCATTAGCCGTCTTTTATCAGAAAAGGGACTTGATAACAGATATTTATTTGACAATCTGAAAAGTGAAACACTTTCTGAAATGATAACCATGGAAGATTGGCTATACATTTTTGGAATGAACGATAATTTTACGAAAGTGCTTAACAACGAACGGACAAAAGTTATAAAACATATTCAGACTATTGACCTCAATGGTTACAAAGGATTAATGAAATATTTCTTTAGTTATCTTGGTTATCGTGATCTAAGTGTAATGGATATTGAGGATGAACCTATGTTTTATATAATAGGAACTGGCAGAAAGGGTACCACACCGGTTAATCTGCACGGAAAATGTCTGCTTACAACAGACTTAAAGAAAGAAGATTACGAAGAAGTTATCCACTTTAAACCTGCGGCCAATGAAATCAAAAGAAAATTTGTTATAACAAACGGTGAATTTTCTGAGCGCATTAAAAATGGAACTATGTATATCGACGGTAAAGACCTTGCCAATTTTATAATTACTGTCGGTTTAAAATCACAAATCCTTCAGAAAAAATAATCTTTCCGTATTCATTTACTTGTTAAATAATCTCTTAATTCCAGTAGCGCTTGCTTAATATTTTAGCTTCTCTCTTACCTTATTCAGCTCATCAAGTGTATTAAAATAACCTATTCGTACACGGTACCAGGTTCCATCAAGCTCCGGTGATTCACCAATCATCACAAATGACTTAAATCCTCTATCCTTTAATTGTTTCATCTCTGTTTCTGCTTTACCCCTGGTACGCCAGGATGAAACCTGAAAACAATATAATTTACCATCAGTAAATACCATATTACCGGCATCTCTCTCTAGAGCAGGATTATAAACACTAGTTCCCGTTGTTGTAGTGGGATTTTTAATTTCACCCGTACTATTAACATTAGCAGCAGTTTGCAAAATAATCGCAACTCTTCGGTTCATTGCTCTGCCTGTTTCAGTACTGTTATCCGCAATCGGATAATCAGGTCCAAAGCCATTAACAGCTAACCTATCTGGTGATATTCCATTTTTAATAAAATAATTATAAACAGATTGTGCTCTATTTAATGAAAGTTCTCTGTTAAGTTTTAGTGATCCTGTATTATCGGTATGACCTTCAATTTTCCATTTGGTTTCAGGTCTGTCCTTCATAACTTTTAATACTTTATCAAGTTCGATATACGCTGGAGTAAGTAATAAGGATTTACCTGATTCAAATGTAACTCCGCCGCTTAAGATAAATTCAATTTTTTCTACCGGTTTCTCTACAGTTTCCACTTCGATCGGACAACCCCATTTATTAACTTCTGTGCCTACAGGTGTATTGGGGCACAAATCTTTATAATCAGGTATTCCATCATCATCTGAATCAACAGGGCACCCTCTGGAATCAATATCAACTCCTTTAGGTGTATCATTACATAAATCCAGATAATCAGGTATGCCGTCACCATCAACATCAATCGGGCAGCCATTAAGATCAACAATTACGTTTCTTGGAGTATCCTGACAGTAATCAAGGTAATCTGGTACTCCGTCTTTATCTGAATCTATTGAACAGCCGAATTCATCTACTTTTACATTAGGCGGAGTATCAGGACATAAATCATCCTGGTCAGCCACACCATCATTATCTGTATCACTTGTACCGCCAAAATAAAATGAAAAACCGGCACGTCCTGTAAAAAAGATATCATTCTGAGTTCCATTTGAAATGCCATTATCAACATCGTCTAGATTATCGGAAGGTAAATAATGATAATCGGCAGCTAAATTAAAACTTAATGAATTTGAAATTAAAAATCTAAAACCTATCTCACCAACAATCGACCATTCGGTATTAGCGTACCAATTTTCTTTATTGCGTGGTAATTCATTTCCATCCTTGTCCTTTGGATTAAAGTACATATAATCAGCACCAAGGTAGGCATATGGATATATTACGTCTGAAGCGTTTAGTGTGTAAGTTACTCCCGCTCCGAGAGCAGCTATTTCTGTAAAATATTCAGGAATTGTAGGAAAGCCGGAATCATTTCTATACTTTCCAGAACCTTTTAATTGCCCATAGAAAGCACGACCTCTAAGGCCCCACGAACCAATATTACGGCTAGTGAAAAAATAATCTAGTGATATCTGACCAAGATAACTTATCTGATCATTACTAAAATCAGTTTGGGCATAAGTGCCTCCTCCCTCAAGGTTTATAGAATCTTGACTGATTATAATAGGTTCCAGAACCTTGTAATTGACCATAGAAAGCACGACCTCTAAGGCCCCAGGAACCAATATTACTGCTAGGGAAAAAATAATCTAAAGATAATTGGCCGATATAACTTATCTGATCATCTCCAAAATCTGTCTGCGGATAAGTGATACCGCCTTCAGTATAGCAATCCTGCCGGATAAAGGATTAAAACGTCTTAATTCAGTATGTTGGGAAAATAAACTAATTGTAAAAATTAAAAATATAAGAGATGATTTTAATGTAAAATTCTTCATAGCTGATCCCTTAAATAGTGAGCATAAATGGTAATCTTCAAAAATAATTGATATAAAATAATCATTTTTTTATTATATATCATTCTTTGATCATCGAAAATTTTTGGGGCTAATTTGGAATCTAAGCAAACATTAGACTAATTGTAGAAAGTTCATCACTTAGAATAAATATCAAATTTTATTTTAATTTTAGATTTGAAACGGATTTGACAATTATTTCAAGTTAATCAATATATATATCGTAATGTAAGCCAATACAAGAATAATCAATGATCTAGTTAAATTGTGTATTACTAAAGACCATAATAAATGGAAATAGAGAAAAAATTTATTTGATTTTCAATTAAATAATTATCGTTCTGCTCCAGTGAAATAATTGAAGATTGAAATTTACCGTGTAAAAATAATTCGGACATCATTTCATACTTTATTTCCATACCCCAATATGTATATGTTTTTTTTAATCCAAATAGGAAAGGGGGCTGTGGCTGCTCATACTGTTGATTAATTACACCGGAATCTCCTTTTCTAATATGTTCTGTCCAAAGTGTCGCTTGCAAACCTCTCGTAAAACGGTAATTAAGTGAACCATAAATCAAGTCAGAATTGTAACCCATCCAATGACCCATCGGATAGGATGAACTCTCATAAGATTGCGTAGGTATATAATGCGAATAAACAAAAGGATTAATTCGAGTGTATTCAATTGTAAAAGTTAAATTATTAACCGGAAGGTCGGTTACGGATGCACCTAATGTATATCCGAACTGATTCCTTTGTTTTTGTGAATCAAAAGCCCCTGACAAAGTAAACTCATCTATAAACCAGGTTCCATATAAGTGTGTATTCTTTAAATGATTTCTAGAGCTTATTGCAAAAAAGAACTGGGAATTAGCGCCTGCATCATTTTTTCCATAACTAAGATAATGATCAGCTAACCTAAAAAACATTAACGGCATTAAATAAGATATTTCCAGCTTATCGCTGTAAATTATTGACTCTCCAACAGAAATATCCAAGCCCTTTATTGGGGTTATGGTTAGAGTATGGGAAGCTAAATACTTATTTCTGAAAACATCTCGCGTCGCATTTGCATAAGTTGTATAACTTGCAGCTGAGTCAATAACATCTGAACTTAACCAGCCGTGAATATAATTAAAATGAAGCCAATCAGTCGGATGAATGTCTAATCTTAAAAACGGGAAAGAAGGAGCTTTATCAGAAAGTACTAATAAACCGCTTTTACCATAACCCCAGTTTAAGAAATCCTTTCCAATTGTAAACTCACCCCACGACCAGTCTACGGAAATATTAGCATGTAGACTTCACTATATTCAATACTGTTATTATCGCCTTTTGCTACTATTACGCCTGTCTTGGGCGTAAATGCTTTCGTCCTATCAATAATATCTCCGGTCTCTTTATTATCTCTAAAATAGAAGTTGAAACCTATTTTATCCGTAATGTATCCATAAAGCGAAATCCCGTTCCAGATATGGGTTTGTTTTGCACCATCGTTTTTTCCAATCTCAATTCCTAAAACCGGACTTAAGTTCACTTTAAATAATTCACTTGTAAAGGAAAATAACCGCCAGCGATCGTAATTATCATATCCAAACATTGTTGATCCTATATGGTGGCTGACTTCTTTGTCATTAAGAGTAAATCCAACAATTGAAGAATTTTCTTTATCTTCATTGATAAATGAATATTCTGTCCCAAAATCTTTTAAATAAAATTCTAACTCACTCTTTTCCAATAAGGTCAGGTGGTTTTCAGATTTTTTAAGCTCCTTAAGCTTTTCTGCTATATATTTCCTGCTAACGGGTCTAATATTATCATTAAACTCTATAACACCTTTTTGTGCCAACCTGTCAAGGAAATTATAAATATCAACATTTGAAATCGGTTCAAACACAATTTGGGCAGGGGAGTAATAAGGAAAAATTAAAGTGCAGACAAGTATTAAGTAAATTATTTTTATCATGTTAAGTTATTTTTAAGCAAACCATAGGAGAAAAACATAATTTAATTTATAAGTACTAGGATTAAATATTTTTTAATATTCTTGCCGGATTCCCAGCAACAATAGTAT
>CAVPND010000027.1:0-3859 GCA_963706055.1 uncultured Ignavibacteriales bacterium
AAAAGGATTAATTCGATTTTGAAATATTTGATACTAATATTTTTTGTTTGTTCCATAAACTTGTTTTCTCAATCCACTGATGAACCGGTTTATAATAAGGAAATTTATTTTTTTATTGATAACCAGGCATTAAAAGGAAATATTGAAATATTTGATGATATCCGTCCTTATACCCGCTTAACAATTGCCGAGAAGTTAATAGAACTATACAAACGAAAGCTTCTGCTTAACAAATACAGAAAAAGAGCAACTGGATTTTTATAAAAAAGAATATGCGTTTGAAATAAAATATCTTAAAAAGGATACAACTGTAATTAATGAATTTTTTAAATTCGGCACCACAGACAGGTTTAAAGTATTTAAATATTATGATCACAACTTTACATTTGATGCTGATCCTGTCCTGGGTTTAGGTTATGATTTTAATAAGAAAAATTATCATCAATACAGCGGAATAAAATTTAAAGGCAGGATAAGTAACTTTTTAGGATTTTATTTTGATTACCGGGATAATATGGAACGCGGTGACAATTTAGACTTTAGAAAACCATTCTCACCTGAAACAGGAGTGATAATTTCAAAAAGCAGTTTAAATAAAATAGAGTACAGCGAAACCCGCGGTGGATTAACATTAGGCTGGGATTGGGGTGAGTTTACAATGGCAAAGGATTTTATAAATATCGGTTCAAGTTATCAGTCCCCTGTTATTCTTTCCTCAAAAGCGCCAAGCTTCCCTTTTATAAGATTGGATATTCATCCTGTAAAATGGTTCAGGTATAATTTTATTCACGCCTGGCTAAATTCTGATTTAGTTGATTCTAATTCAATCAGATATACAGGGGTTACATCAACATTAATAGACAGGTCATTATCTTATTCAAGTAGACAAAAATTTTACGTTAGTCATTCACTTTCTTTTCAACCAATTGATAACTGGTGGCTTACTTTAGGTGAGTCTATGATATACAGTGATCAGTTAGAATTTATTTACTTCCTCCCTGTTTTTTTCAGACTTGCAGATCATTATAACAGTATGGGCGGGGGCGATACAGGAGATAATGCACAGATATTTTTTAACACTTCTTACCGCTGGCAGTAAAATTAAAAGTAAGTTTTATCTTTCCTTTGTATATAGATGAACTATCGCCTGAAAGTTTTTTTAGCGGCGGTGATAATGCTCAGGTTTATGCTGTAACTTTAGGAAGCAAGCTAACAAATCCACTTTGGAATGACAGCTATTTAACATTAGAATATACAGCTATTAAACCTTACAGCTATATCAATGGTGATCCAGCCCAAACTTATTTTAGTTCCGGTTACCAGCTTGGTCATTGGATAGGATCAAATGCAATTCAGGTTTATGCTATGTTTGAGCAATATATTTCTCAGCCATTAAAATTTGAGATGCAATATCAGTTTGTTAAAAAGGGTTCAAAAGAAGATATTAATGATTATTATAACAGGGTTACTTCTACCTATCCCCTTCTCTCCGGAGATGTAAGCACATTTTCAGAACTAGGATTAAAACTAAATTATAATCCTTATAACGATTTAAATCTTACTCTTAGTTACAGTACTGTCCTTAATGCTGATGGCAGGTTTATTAATGAATATGATCTGAAGAAGGGCTCTTTTTTGATGACTTCGGTTAATTACGGGTTTTGATGAGGAAGGCAATATACAAGATTCAAAGATTGAAAGATTCAAAGATTGAAAAATTAAAAAATTCAAAGATTGAAAGATTGTTTAATACGAATTAAGAGCTAATCTAACTTTCCGCTGATTACAGCAATCTTATCTAAAAATATCTTATTGGTTTTGCAAATAATAAGTGTTAATTTTTGAGTGAAATCAATAAAATATTTATAAAATGAAACTGCAAATAACAATAATAAATCAGAAGAATAACAAGATATTTGAATAAATTTTTTGGGGAAATATAAAAATGATTTATTTAATAGTATCCTTTCTAACATTTCTTATAACTGTAATAACAACACCATATCTTATCCGATTCCTTACTAAAAGAGATCTTGTTGATAAACCGAATGTTGAAGATAGACGCATTCATACCAGCTCTGTACCAAGAATGGGCGGGATAATTATTTTTGCAGCAGTTATGGTAATTACGTTTTTGTTTTATCGTGATCTTTCTTCAAAATTATTCTTCGTTTCAGGCGCTCTTGTAGTATTTGGGTTAGGATTGGTAGATGATTTTAAAAGCGTTAAATGGTATTTTAAATTTGCTTTCCAATCAATTGCAGCCATCCTTCTAATTTTATCACTGAATCACAACAATTTTACTGAAATTAAATTTCTGGGATTTACATTACTGCCGGGGATTGATTATATAGTTTTATTTATTCTGATAGTTGGATTATTAAACTCATTTAATTTTATGGATGGACTTGATGGTCTTGTTACAGGCTATTCATTAATCGTGGCATCAATGTGCTTCTTACTGACTTTGAACAGCGGAAATACATTCCTTAGTTATCTTTCAGCATCAATTGTAGGAACAACATTGGGTTTCTTAAAATTTAATGCAAATCCCGCAAGAATATTTTTGGGAGACAGCGGATCATTAACTCTTGGATTTTTAATATCAAGTTTGGTTATTATTATATCCGGACAAGTATCAGCAGGTGCAAAAAACCACTTAATCTCATATTCCAATACTATAGATTTAACATTTGTAATAATTGCTCTTGCATTGCCTTTGGCTGATACGATTCGAGTTATTTTTGTCAGGTTAGAAAAAGGTAAAAACCTCTTCCTGGCAGATTCAAGTCATTTTCATCATGTTCTATTAAATAAAAAAATAAGACATAAAACTGTTGTATTGTTGATACATATTTTTTCTGTAATGTTTGTACTGCTGGCAATTTATTATGCTAAATCCTCGCAAACTAATGCTTTAATAATTTTTACAGTTCTGATGGTCTTGTTTTTTTCCGTGCAGTACATCCTTGGCTTTCTAATAAAAAAGGAAATACTGATTGCATACAGCAAGGTGTATAACAGCATACCTGATTTAATACCAAAAATTTATAAAAATGTTATGCTGCCCATAGTTGCATTAAGTCTTATCGTTTTATTTATTTTTCTTATTTTTAATCAAATTGATAAGAGTAATTATTACTATAATTATTTTATTTTGCTGATAATTCCTTCTTTATTTTATTCAAGCATACAATTAAAAAAACATAATTATTATCCTGAGTTATTAGTTTTAATTAATATAGTTCTATTTTTTCTGATTACAGGGTTGAATGGATTTTTTTATAATTTGTATCCGGTACCGTTAATCAACCAAATAAATTTTAATCAGATATTAATACTGGTTTTATCCAGTACAGTTATTTTATTTGTTTTGTTTAAGGAACGGTTTGCAAACATACGCATTCAGTTTTTAACGGGTTCGGATTTAATTATATCTGTTCTGATTTTATCAATTTACGTAGCTGTTCAATTTATTGATTTACCTGATTCTTATAAGATTAGCGACACACTTTTGAGGAGTTACCTTGTCTATCTATTTTACAAAATCTTAGTTGTAACGTTACCTAAGATTCATTTTCCATTATATTATGTTTCTTTCTTTATTGCTGTGATTGCAGTTTTAATTTCAATAATTTAAATCTTTATAAATTATATCCGCGGACTATATACCAGATTTATTAAAGATTATTTTGACTAAAATTAATTTTTATAAACAAAGAGTTGAACACATCTGCACGGCAGGGACAAGAGCAATCAAGCGGTCAATCAGAATTTTTTAGAAATACCAATAATTGGATAAAATTTTCTTTAATTTGTAATAACTATTTCGTACCGTTTTCATTAATATCTATTATTT
>CAVPND010000028.1:0-13222 GCA_963706055.1 uncultured Ignavibacteriales bacterium
ATATATATTGCTCAAAACAGTATCCCCCCATATACTATTATAAGAATATTTTTATTTGAATTGGTTTCACATTTGCATAATTAAAAAGACAACTTTTCTCTCATTGCACTTATTATTAAATAGATGTAATAAAACTATTCTCGGAAAAAATTAAAAAGATATTTAAGGTATTTTGAAAATATTAGTTTGCTAGAAATAAAGAGTAATTAAGGCTAAAATTCAATTTTAACCAGATCAGCTTCAATTGCCTGATCAATCTTCAGGGGTTCAGTATTATCATTAAGATGGTATTTAAGATTATGAGGCTCAATTACGATATTGAAATCTTTAATAATTTCATCGTGAGTAGAGAAAACGAACACTTTAGTTGTGCTGCCGTATGTAAGAACTTTAATAAGATAGTCCTTGCCGTCATCTACAAATGTTTTTGTAACCATCTTTGGTGCTGTATTATTTTCTGATGCAGCGGCTAAAACTAAATGATTTGGTTTCTTGTTTTTAAATGGTTCGTGCATAGGGTATAGAGTAATAACATTTGGCAATTTATAAGCTTTTATTTTTTCTGCGATTTTTCTTTTCTCATTAGTAGTTAATTCTTTATCTAATTCAGATTTCATTTCTTTGTAAAAAATAACTGCTTCTGAAGAATCTTCAATTGAGGATAAAAATGCTTTTATCTCTGCACGGAGAGACTCCGGGAAGAATACAAAATTAAAAATGTCTC
The DNA here is from genome assembly GCA_963706055.1 of uncultured Ignavibacteriales bacterium. Lineage (GTDB taxonomy): Bacteria > Bacteroidota > Ignavibacteria > Ignavibacteriales > Ignavibacteriaceae > IGN3. Next base: position 725 of record CAVPND010000028.1, read on the forward strand.
GTTCCGTTACTTTCAAATTATTTTATTCCTTTGTCTATTATATAATTAAAAAAAATGCTGACTCGGAAAGTGTACTAATTTTTCTCTTTTAGATTGTCAGCAATCACAGATTTTGTTACTCTAACCAGGTACTCGAGGATATTATGGTAATTATCTTTGTAGGCTTCTTTACTCAAGTCTTTAATATAGTGGGAGAGATAATCATATAATCCCGGATTTATCCCGCCATTTTTCAAATCTGATGATATATCGGTCAACGCACTTTTAATAGAGTTACTTTCTGAATTACTTAATTTCCCCTTCACAGTATAGGAGTTATCCAATTTCTTCAACGCCGATTTTAGTGCAAAGTCTATGATCTCATCAATTTCAAATTGTTTTCTGGTAATCTCAGAAGATTCAATCAATACATATTCTGAAAAGTTAATATGTTTTAGCTTGTAAATAAGATCATTTAATGGAATTGCGGAAACGAATCTTGTTTCCGTCTGAAGATAGTTTATCAAATTTGAAAAAAGTTCTTTCCTATTTGTAAAAAGATGTGCAGGTAGATTTTCAAACTCCTGCTGACTAATGAACAATGTATCACTAATTTCATCATCACTTTTTATAATATATGTCTTGCCCAATGATTGAGATTTTCTGTATCCCTGAGACTTAATAAGATAATTAACTGAATCAAGAATTTTAGAAAAGAATGGATCTTCTTCTTTAAGCAAAGAATAAATATGCTGTTCAATCCTGCAAGCAACAATTTTATTTAGAAAGTATAAAGCATCTTCCTCAGTTTTTATTGCGGGCTGCCAGTTATTAAAAGATGTTTTGATTGAAATATTTTGATCCTCTTTTTCTCTGACGAATAGTAGGGCGATAGCATCAAGCGCAAACTCTTCAAAACTGAGTTCTTCGTTCTGTAAAAACTTATAGATTTTTCTATAATTACAATGAAGATATGAGAGAGCTATTTTATGGCAAGTTTCAATTAAACTATTTAATGAAATTTGAGAATCAATCTCAATTAATAAATTTATTATGTTATAATGCTTTTCCATTTAATAAAGAAAACTAATAAAATTTTCGCAAACTTTTCCACCTGATTTGATTTATTTATTTGAGATAGAACTAAGCTGACTATTATCTCTGCTTGATAAATAATAATTTTTCAAAAAAATTTCCGAGAACAATCTTTTTATTACTATCTACAAATTATAAACTATTTTTAAATTTTTTGATGAACAACAAGTAAAATGCCTTTTCTTCAAAACCATTTACATAAAGTATTCCGACAAAATACGATATCTGATAAAGAATAAACCATTTTAAGAAGTTACCAAAGGGAAAGAATTATGTTATTTTTTCGAACAATTTTTATTTTTTTTCTTTTTACTCCTTATGTGTTGACACAAACATCATTTCAAAATATTAATGTCACTTCTTCAGAAGATACTGTGATAGTAAGTTATGATTTATGGGGAGGTTATGCACAGGAATCATACTTTGTGGATTGTGAAGTCTCACGGGATGGAGGAGCTAGTTATACAATCATTCCTCGAATACCTCGTGGGGATATAGGATATGGTATAAAAACTGGGTATGGTAAAAAGATATGGTGGGAGCCTTTAACGGAAGGAATTGAACTTGTTGGAGACAAATTTATTTTCAGATTAAAACTTTCTATTCTTGGGAGTAATACAAATATTAATTTTGTGCAGCTGAAAGGAAATACTTTTACCTACGGTGATGAATTTTGGGACGGATATTTTGACGAGAGACCTGTACTCTCGGTAAAAATTGATGATTTTGAAATAAGTAAGTTCGAAATTACAAACGCTCAGTTCAGTTCTTTTCTACGATCATATGGTACTGATGAGGTAAAGAGTGGAGAAAATGAAGGGGAAAAGATGATTTATGAAAATGATAAGGGGTTAAAGTATTTACAAGGAACTTGGAGTCCAGCGGTTGGATATGAGAATTTTCCCGTTATTGAGGTTACGTGGTATGGTGCAATGGAATTTTGCAATTACTATCATTACAGACTTCCAACTGAGGCAGAGTGGGAGTATGCTGCAAAAGAACTTGGTAAAAAAATTAAATATGGAAACGGGAGCGATTTAGCGAATCCAAGAGAAATAAATTTTAATGCTGCTGAATCCAATGACTCAACTTCAACAAACTCTTTAAATACTATCAGCGGAACTCAACAAAGTGTAGGGGCATACCCACCTAACATTCTAGGTATTTTTCAGATGAGTGGTAATGTTTGGGAATGGTGTCTAGATTGGTATGAATCCATGCATAACCCTGAAAAAACTATTAACCCAACAGGACCATGGTTAGGTAAATACAAAGTAATTCGGGGAGGTTCATTTAACAATTCTGCAATAGCAGTCCGCACTACAGAGAGAAGCTTTCTTGCTCCTCATCGAAGCGCAAACGATGTTGGATTCAGGGTAGTAAGATCAATGCCAATACAATCAGCACAGGAGGAGGTAAAATCAAATGAATAGATTATTCTATTATATATTATTTTCACTTTTAATCTGCATAGAACTTTTACCTCAGAGTACTAAAGGACAGTCTGGATATATAAAGCTTGATATAAAATTTCCACCTCCAGATAATGTCAACCCAGAAGTCTCCTTCGAGTTGCCACAAGTGTATGAAGGTTATCCCTATTATAGCCGTGATTCAGTTTATTCATTAAACTGTGTAATTCAGGATGACAGTAAAAAAGTTAGAACTATGATCAATGATCAGGATCTTGGATTTTTAACTCCTGGAGCTGTGGTGCTTAAAGTAAATCTAAAGCTTGGTGAAAATAAAGTTAACTTTTTCTTTGCTGACAAATCAAATAACTCTGTTAAAAAAGAAGTTACTTTCTTTTATGATCCCAGAGCGGATGTTACTGTGCCAGTGTTAATTCTTGATCCGCCTTTTAGTGAACTGACCAGGGGAATACAAGTAGTCGAAAAGGATTCATTTGATTCACTTGCTGCTATCTCCGGTGAGTTTTCAGATCAAAGTAAAATTTTGGGTATATGGATAAATGGAATCCCTGCAGACTCGATATCAAAAAATCGTTTTTATCATGCCTTTCGTGGAGATATACCAGACACAGTTGAATTAAAGATTGCAGATATTTACGGAAATCTTACCGTCTTCACTGCGCAGATGGATGATCCCCCTGAATTAATAATTGGAACCGAACTAAATGATATTACTTATCATGCTTTAATAATTACTATTAATTCATACGCAGATCCTAAATTCAATGATCTTGACGGACCAATTAAAGATGGTCAGAATCTTGCCAAAGTCCTGCAGGAATTTTACAATTTTGATAAAAAGAACGTAAAGATTTTAAAAAATGCAACTAGATCTCAAATAATAAAAGCATTTGATGAATACAAGAAAAAATTAGATGAAAAATGTAATCTGCTTATCTTTTATGCAGGACATGGAAAGTATGATGAGGATACAGAAACAGGTTACTGGTTACCGTCAGATGCAGGTTTTGAAAACACAGCCAACTGGATTCAGAATAGCTCAGTACGTGATTATATAAAAGCAATAAGAACTCAGCATACATTAGTAATATCTGATGCATGTTTTGCCGGCTCAATTTTGAGAGACTTTTTCCCTGACGCCGATAAATCAATAAATGAGATTTATAAAAACAAAAGTCGAAAAGCAATTATAAGTGGTGATGTACAAGCACCAGATAAGAGTGTTTTTGTTGAATATCTTATTCAGTATCTGAATTCTATTGAGCGGCCTTATTTTCCAGCACAGGATCTCTTCAGCAAGATCAGAGGTCCAGTGATTAATAATTCAAAAACCGATCAGATACCTGAGTACAAATCAATCCATCTTACAGGTGATGAGGGTACGCAGGGTGATTTTGTATTTTCGAAAAAAATAAAAAATGTGGAGAAAAAATGAGATACTTTATAATTATTCTTTTAGTCACATTTCATTTTTTTAGCGCGTTACTATATTCACAGACTTCTGAATACGGAAATTTAGAAGTGTACTCTAGAGAAACCGTTTTTTCAACATTTGGATATTTTTCCGGATCATTTCCGCTATCAGAATATGTTGGGGGGGAACGTATAGATATTCACGGGCTAAATTATACCAATTACTATGATATATCAAATATAGGCAGATTCGTCCCCTCAAACGAACTCGAAATAAGGTTACTGTTAAAAGGAGCTTTTAAGATCGGAGGTGGTCTTGGTGAAACAACGATTGACAATTCATCAGGATTATATCCCTCTGAACAGGTAAAGTATTATATGATCAATATAGATTTATTCACTTTATCTTTTCAACCGGAAATTACCTACGTATTTAAAGATGGCTATGCACTGACATTATTTATGGGATTGGACATTATTAATTGCGGTGGAAATGTTGCGCTGCTTGAAGAGGGAGTACTTTCCAAACATACAGTTGCTTCTATCAATATAGTTCCTCTTTGCTTCAGACCGGGAATATTTTTTGATTTTGGAAGATCAGTAATTGGAATTGCAGGTCAAATTAACACCACAAATATTTTTGAATACAGGGTTTTAGGAAAAGAACTATATCCCGGAATGACAGGGGCAAAATCATTTGATGCTTTTATTAGAAAATTTGAATTTCAGATTATTTACACTTTCTAGAATTGATATGAAAGTAATCTATAAAATAACATTATGCATTCTGTGTTTACTAATCAATAGTTATCCACAAAATGAATCAACCGAAAAGGACATAGATGATCTATTTGATCAGGCTCTTGCACTAGATTTGCAAAAAGATCATTTAGGAACAATAAGAACGCTGATTGAAATTTTGAAGATCGATTCTTCTAGCGTAGCTGCAAAGAATCAACTTGGAGCTGCGTTGAGAAGTTATTCAAAGGAAGTTATTCAAGATGAGCCGCTGCTATACTCCGCATTGTCTTTTCTTGGAAGCGATATCAGAATACCTGCTGGCCCTATAATCGCAAATTATTACAATACTAATAATCCAGATAAGATAATTGAATTTATATCTAATCTATATCAGGGAAACAAATCACATTTTAAAATTCCGATTGAATCTTTCTTTGAAATGAATCATTTGAATAATCCTGGCCTTTTCAAGGAAATTCTGGTATGGGTTAAACCATTCATTTATGAAAACGAACAATCGGAGTATTTATTTTTAAATCTACTGGTCGAACCCAATCATAACTATTCAGCAGTATTGAATGAATTAGATTTAAAGTTTGAGAAATCGAAACTATGTAGTAATCCATCGGAATTTCCACGTGTGTTGGATTTATACTATAAAAAAAATCCAAACCCAAATTCGGATATAATTACTAATATAAGAAATAATCTGTCTGAATGTTTGAACATTAATAACCCGGCTTACCGTGCGATATATTTTTATAAAAATGGTTCTTGGAATGAGCTTAACTCCTTAATGAGCAATTCACTTTCAGTTTCAACCAAATTAACTATCAGTTACAGAGATTTACTAGATATTGATGTTAATGAAAATTCTATTGAAGCAAAAAATTTACTGAAAATATTTGCCAAGCACTTACCAACTGAAATCGATTATACAACATTTAATGATACTGAATTATATAATCTTTCTTCAATGTTCCGCTTTATTGATCGTGAAGATATTGCACAAAAGTTTTTGAGAAAGATAAATTTTGAAGATTACAATCTAGTTAAACTTTATAACCAAAGATTATTTGAGCAGTTTGATATTATAATAACCAAACCGTCAAGCTCGTTGCCAGCGACAAAATTAAATGATTATGAACTCCAAAATTTAGATATTTATATCGATACAATAAGAGCAAGACGTTTATTCATAGTTCTCTCTGATGAAACTAAGAAAAACTTTGCCGATTATGATGATAAATACTTATATTTTTTCGCAAGGATATGCCATACTCTAAAGATTTCAACTAACGAAATTTTTGCAGAATTGGTTAGCAGAATTACACCACCCGGTAATGGTTTTGAAAATACGATGATCTGGTCGCTAAGTTGTTTAATGACCGGTGATCAGGACAGAGCAGAAAGAATTATAAGTGGGATTGAAAGTTTTGGTTCCAACACTGATTTAGCATACTTACAAATAGAGCTTAACTGGTGGAAGAAAAATGGATTTAAATCGAATTTCATTGATATTCATCTTGCTAAACTTGGAGAATTTAATAATACGGGAGAAGAGAAATATTATATAACCAAAACTGATAGTCAGAGTCAGATTATCTCTGCCACAGAAGATAATTTTTATGCACTACTGATCGGCATTGAGTCTTATAAAGATAAAACAATGAACCTCCGATTTCCCCTTAGAGATCTTAATAAATTAAAAGACATTCTTATTAATAACTATTTGTTCACCGAAAAAAACGTGATTACCCTTGCCAATCCCGATCGAACAAAGTTTTTTGAATCATTCCAAAATCTAAAAAAACAAATTGGACAACAGGATAATCTGCTTATTTTTTATGCAGGACATGGGTACTTTGATGAAAGTATGGGACAAGGATACTGGATTCCTTCAGATGCCACACGTACGGACAGATCTAATTGGATAAGCAATCCCGAGATTGTTAGTTTCTTGAAGGGCATTAAAGCAAAACATACTTTATTAGTTGCTGATGCATGTTTTAGCGGGAGTATCTTTGTAACTAGAAAAGCATTTCATAACTATGATAAATCTTTTGAGGTAGCATATTCCAAAGTAAGTAAAAAGGGTATGACTAGCGGAGCCAATCAACCGGTTCCGGATAAAAGCGTTTTTGTGGAATTTTTTCTAAAACGTCTCCAGGAAAATGAATCAAAGTACTTTCTTGCCGAAGAATTATATCTTGAATTCCGTGAGGCAGTGACTAATAACAGCCTGGTAGATCAGCGCCCATTATATGAAGAATTAGCAGGTGATGAAGGCGGAGAATTTATATTCATCCGAAAATAATTAATACCAATGCATAATTTTATTTTAAAAATTATTTTTATTTTGATCATTTTAGTTGCTGATTATCAAGCACAACAATTTGGTCGTGGGCTGATATTAGATTCTGGTCAGGATGATGAAGTTATCGTTTCTGCTTCTTTGATGAGGGGTGATTTCGATGAACTCCCAATCAATTTTTCTCTTAAAAAATATTCGCCAACACCGGGTTATCAGGGAGCATATTCTACATGTGCGGGGTGGGCTTGTGCCTATTCGGCAAGGACTATACTGAATGCAATAAAAAATAAGTACATAAATCCATTAATAGATAGGAATGCATTTTCACCTTCATTTATTTATAATCAGATTAGGAAAGACTCTACTTGCAATAACGGTGTGTCTTTAAAAGATGCACTTGAATTAATGAAAGTTCAAGGGGTTTTATTTCTGAATGATTTTAGTTACGAATGTGAACGTCAGATCGAATCGCAGGACAAGTACAGAGCGGGTCAAAATAAGATACTTGAATATAAAGAAATATTTAACCGTTATTCTACTAATAAAATTTTAGTTACAAAAAAGAGTATAATTGAATATCGGCCTGTAGTTGTGGCAATGAATATTCCTCGTTCTTTTGAACGATGTTTTGATGTATGGGAACCAGCAAAAGAAGATATTAATTTGGAAACTAACGGCCATGCATTGGTTATAATAAGTTATGATGATACTTTGTATGGAGGTGCCTTTGAGATAATCAATAGCTGGGGTACTGATTGGGGAAACGGTGGATACACTTGGATTACTTATAAGGACTTTGAGATTTTTGCTTATAATGCTTTTGAGATCATTGATGATATTAAAGATGAAGCCTCAGAATATGATTTGTCGGGTATACTTAATTTTAGATTAGAAGACGGTACCCCAATTGAGTTAAAAAATAATAATAAAATATTTCAGACTGTAAATTCATTTCCATCAGGTACTAAATTTAATGTACATTTAAGTAATAACCAGCCCGCATATGTCTATGCTTTTGGGTCTGATCTGAAGAGAAAAAATACAATGATTTTTCCTCAGAGAGATAACATCAGTCCTCTACTTGCATATAAAAGGAACAACATTGCACTCCCAAATGAACACTCCAATCTTATACTCGATAATAATCGGGGAAAGTCTTATTTCTGTTTTATTTATTCCAATAAAAGTATAGATATAAAAACTGCACTTAAGAAAATTGAAAAAAGTTCTGGAGATTTTATAAAAATAGTCTTTGCTTATTTTAAAAATGACATGGTAGAAGTTTTTGATCCTACTATTTTGAATGGATCAAGAATTATTTTCGAAACTAAAAGCGAAGGCAAGTCTATGATTATTATCATAGTTGAAATTGATCATATATAGGAGATATTATGATTCTAATATACAATTACGGACTATTGATATTGCTGAATTTACTATTTATTAGTCGCGCTGATTCTTCTTTTTCTAAGATTCTAAACAATGTCGACACTCTTAAAGCACAGATAGACATTACAATTATTTCTGGCGGCTCTGAACGGTATGCAAAAACTTTTGACAAAGTTAAAGCTGGCGAGAAATTTCATATACATATTAAACCCGAAAATAAAAATTATCTTTCGATAATAAATATTTCCAATGGTAAGGCGACCATAGTAATTGATACAGTAATTAGTGAATATAGTTTTTATGTATTCCCTTCAAATAAAAGTTACTTCATTTTTGATGGCAAGAGTGATATAGAGAAAATTATTGTAGTTCTATCATATTCTAAAGAACCTTTGAATAAAATAAAAAGCTTAACTGATAACGATTTGTTAGATTACATTCGGAAGTTAAATGATGAATCAAAATGTAGCATTAATGAGAAAGGGGACGCATTAATTAACATAAATGGTAATTTGAGAGACATTTCAGTCGACGAACAGAGGATGACCAAGTATCAGGGAATTAATTATTTGATTAAAGAATTTAAGTTTAATGTTAAGAGATAAACGAGTAATAATAATTCTTTTATGGCAAGGCTTTGTGCTGTGGCTACTTTGTTCTTATATAATGATTACTTTCATTAAAGGCGGTACTAGAACCGATTATCATACCAATGATTTTTTAGTTAATTTATTCCGAAGTTCAATATCAAATATTCCAAACTCCGAACAGATTGTTTATCTAACCATAAATGATAAAACCTATCAAGAGTTATTTCAAGAAAATCAGTTTAATCGTAAACTATTTGCAGATGGATTATTAAAATTAAATAATTATAATCCAGAAGCCGTAATTATTGATTTAATTTTTGCATATCCAAGCGATCAATATTCTGATTCTTGTTTAATTTCTTGTCTCAAAAAATTTGAGAAAGTTTACTTGCCTGTATCCTTTGCCTTAAAAACAGATAGTTTTGAGGATCCAATAGCGAAATCAACCATCACAAATTCTGCGCTTAATAAATTTATTGGATTACCATTATCAGTAAATGAAGGGAAACCATATGTTGCTGGGAGAGGTATGCTGTCTGCAGAAAAGTTTCTTCAAACAGCAACTGGCTCTGGTCATATAAGCGATTTCCCCGATGCCGACGGAATATATAGGCATTCTATACTTCTTATAAAAACGGATTCTCTATTTTTACCCTCTCTATATTTTTCTGCATTTCTGGATAATATTAATATTTCGTTAAATGATATAAAAGTAGATTGGGGCAATAAAATAATTATTCCTTCGCTGCCCACTAGCTGGATAAATCAGGATATTGAAATCCCAATCGATAAAAATGGTAGAACAAGAATTCCATTTCTTGACAAATGGTCAGAAGATTTTCCAAATATCAGTTTTAATACCTTTCAAAAACTATCCTCAGATCAATCTCAACAAGGGATGCTATTAGATTTCTTTGAAGGAAAATTCGTGATAGTTGGAGATGTTTCCACTGGTATTACTGATATAGGAAATACTTCACTTAATCAGACTTCGCCATTAGTTAGTATTCAGGCAAACATGTTAAACGCTCTTTTGACAAATACTTTTTTTTCTAATTGGAATAGTCTTGATATAGTTCTGCTCCAATTTGGATTAATTGCTCTTTTGACTATTTCAACTTTGTTTAGCGACATTCGAATCTTTTATTCTTTATTTATTCTTTCGCCTTTATTGTTACTAATCCTAATTCTTTTTCAATTAAAAAACTTCTCGCTTTTTCCTTTAGTGTCTGTTCTTGTTTCATTCGTGTCATCTTTCATTATTCTGTTAGTTCAGGTTCAGTATTTCACTCAGAAAGGAAAGAAATATGCTGAAATTGAGAATTTGAAAAAAGAACATGAAATGGATGAAGCAAAAAAAATTCAGCTTTCAATGTTACCGACAGTATTGCCACAGTTAGATAGTATTGAGGTGGATACTTATATGAGCACTGCAGCTATCGTTGGGGGCGATTATTATGATTTCTTTTTAGATAAAAATAAGAATCTTAAATTTTGTATAGCTGATGCAACGGGACATGGACTTAAAGCCGGTACCATGGTAACGGTAGTAAAGACCTTATTTGTTTATATAAGAGATGAAATCGACTTAAATACGGTTTTGAATAAAATGAGCGCGATTATTAAAAAATTAAAATTGCCTAAACTTTATGTTTGCTTAACTTTATTTATCTATAAAGATTATATACTGGAGTTTACTTCTGCTGGGATGCCTCCCATTCTCATCTACAGATCAAAAGGGAAAAATGTTGAGAGTATTATATTAAAAGGAATGCCCTTGGGTCATATTGATAATTTTCCGTATTCGGTCAGCAAGGTTCAACTTTATCCTGGCGATATTATACTTATTTCAAGTGATGGACTTACGGAATTATTTAATGAGCGGAAAGAGATGATAGACGGTGAGTCTATATCCCTGTTATTAAAAAATTCAGGAAATAAATCTCCCAAAGAAATTATTTCAGAATTGAATTTCCTGATCAAAAAATGGAGCGGCAAGATTGAACCTGAAGATGATATAACTATTATTATTATTAAAGTTAAATAAAACTATATGTTCTTAATCAGTTAAAGCTTGCCAACCCATCCTCTATATTATTAAATTGTTCAAATATTTGATTTAGTTTGGTTACAGATAATATTCCATCAATTTTTTCAGGAATTGCTGCCAGTTTAAAATTACCACCAGAATTTTTCATTGTTGTGTAACCACTGATCAATATTCCTAAACCAGTGCTATTCATAAAAGGAACTCCACTCATATCAACTAAAATGTTCTTTTTCCCTTGATCAATTAATTTATGCAGTGTGGAATTGAGCTCTTCAGAAAATGGACCACCCATGAGTTTCCCACTAAATTTTAGACTAATAACTTTATAATGCTCAGAAATAGTTAATTCCATAACTCCTCCTCAAAAAAATAATTTATAAGATGTAATCATAAACAGCTATCAGAAAAATATCCTTTAACTGTATAATATTTAATAGGTGAAAATTTCAGGTTCTCGGAAATTGTAAGTAAATAAAATCTAATATGAATATTCACTTCATCAAATACATATAAATAATTCGTTTTTCTTTCGAGACCCTGGGGTAACTAAATAATCTCATGCACTTGACTTTGTCGATATTTTTAGAAGGGTAGAAAAAGGTTAGAAAACTAATTAAAAACAAAACTATTTAGTTTGAAATGGGTGTCCCAGATCCGATATTTAGGGGTATTTATAAGAAAAAAGAAAAATACAAGCGGATCAACTTGCATACAAATCATCAACAAAACTTCCGGGAGCTATAAAGCCTTTAAGACTGTTGGCAGCTCATCTGATAGTAGAATATTTCAGAAATACATTCAAGAAGCTCAAAGAACAATTAAAAATCTTTCTGGTGAATTACAACTTAACTTTCAGGAGGATAAGGAAGAAGAAATAGTAAATATCTTTTTCGATTCGGTAACAGATTTTAAGCTAATGGGACCGGAGATAGTATTGGGAAAACTTTTTAATGAAGTAGATTTTAACAAAATAGAAAATACACTATTCCGGCATCTTGTAATTACACGTCTGGTGTATCCGGCAAGTAACTAAAAACGGTTGATTATCTTTATAAGTATAAAGCAATAAACATTCCGGTTGGAAGAGTATATCGCAGCCTGGATAAAGCTATTGAGATATTAAAAACAATTTGTTCGATGAGCATTATAACGCCATATTCAAAGAAACAGCACACAAGATTAATAATCAAAACCGAAGAACCAAAACAACTGCTTGAACTATTTACTTGAACTTTTTGGGTGTCCCAACGACAAAGTCAGGGGAACTCAAGTACCAAATTAACTTCTGCTTTCTTTAATAATTATTTAATTAAAATAATAACATCTTTGTAATTGAAGTGGGTTGGTGGTTCTAAAAAACGACTATATCCTTTACTTTAATGCTATTAATCAAATACATTTGCTACATGTATTTCTTTATAACCATCTGATAACCCTTTTGTAAGCAAAATAATACATACAAAATTTTTAGTATGCTTTTAATTAAATTTCTAT
>CAVPND010000029.1:0-22367 GCA_963706055.1 uncultured Ignavibacteriales bacterium
AGCCGGGTTCGGAAGCATAGTACTTCAATACTAGCTATTAGATACTCTTCTAAAATGAAACCCATAAATTGTAAATAAGATTGCTAATGAAAATAGCTGTGGCTTTCTGAATAAAGACCAGAAAAATAATTTCCAGTAATAAATTCTTTCCTGACCAATGATGCCCAGTTTAAATATTGATCGGAACAAAGCAATAACATAGTTTGGATTAATATGAAATACTTTTTTCTTCTTTGGTTCAAATTCCTTCATAAACCGCATAACACGTTCATAATAATACTTTGGCGAATATATTGTTTTTAAGATAGATTTATAACCATCAAGAAGTTTTTCAGGCTCCATTTTAGGAATAAAATTAATTGTAAAGTCTGTGTTATTTCCTGTAAAATCTTTTAGCATCCTGCCTTCATCGAGAAGTCTTTTCTCAAGTTTTGTCCCTCTTGGTGCATTAAGTAATCCAACCATTGCAGTTACAATACCGCTTTGCTGAATAAAGTTTGTAAGCTCTTCAAATATTTTCGGAGGATCATTATCAAATCCAACTATAAATCCGCCCTGTACCTCCAAACCCGCTTCCTGAATTCTCTTCACACTTGCAATCATATCACGGTTTCTATTGGGGGTTTTATTACATTCAATCAGACTGTTCTCGTTCGGAGATTCGATGCCAATAAATACAGCTTCAAAACCTGCTTTAGTCATTTGATTCATCAATATATCGTCATCGGCAAGATTTATAGATGCTTCCGTGTTCAGGTAAAACGGATTTTTTCTTCTATCCATCCATTCGGCAATAGCGGGAAGTATTTCTTTTTTCAATTTTACTTTATTGCCTATAAAATTATCATCAACGAAGAAAACAGGTCCACGCCAGCCGGTAAAATATAGTGCATCTAATTCGTCTATCACTTGTTCTTTAGTTTTTGTGCGGGGTTTTCTTCCGTAAAGAACCGTTATATCGCAAAAGTCACAATCAAAAGGACAGCCGCGTGAATACTGAAGATTCATTGAAGTATAATTATTAATTGAGGCAAGTTCCCAAAGAGGAAGGGGCGTGGTTGTAATATCCGCCCAATCTTCGGAAGTGTATTTGTGCTTGGGCTTTCCTTCGCTCAGATCATTTAAAAACTCCGGAAGGGTAATTTCTGCTTCATTTAAAATCAGATAGTCAATGTTTTGATAAAGCTCTGAACTGCTTGTAAATAAAGGTCCTCCTGCTGCAATTTTTGCATTTAGCTTTTTACATCTTTGTATGACTTCATTGGCAGACTCACTTTGTATCGACATCGCACTTATAAAAACAACATCTGCCCAAAGAATATCATCGTCCATCAACTGATTCGCATTCATATCAATTAGTTTTTTATTCCAATCTTTGGGCAGCATTGATGCAACTGTTAAAAGTCCTAACGGCGGAAAGCTCGCCTTCTTTGATACGAACTTCAAAGCGTGTTTAAAACTCCAGAACGTATCCGGATACATTGGATAAACCATTAGAATGTTCATTTCTTACTCCTTGAACTAGACGCGCTTATTTCATAGAATTGTTGATTCTTATTTAAGCCCATAATCAGCCATTAATAATTAAAACTCAATCCGTCATTAGAATGAAAAAGGGTCTACATCTTTTGGGTGAGAGAATCACTACAGCCTAAATTCGGCAACTAAATTTTCTTTTTGCCAGCTAAAAAAACAACTCCGCCTATTACTATTATTCCCACTCCAATAAACGAATCCCAGCTTACTGAATGATTTTTCTCTGCTGAGATCTCAATACCACCAATGTCCAGAACTTTTTCTCTCGTCACATAATTAAATCCAGAATAGAGTGTCATTACCACACCTATAACCATAATTATAATACCTATTGTTTTTGTATTCATAGTTCCGGTCCTTTTTTGATCTGTTACATAAATTTTATCTCAAGTATTTTCTTAGCCTTTTCTATTTGAGTTCCAGGTATTACCAGATGCACTCCTTTATTCTCATTTGAAAATAGTATAAATACTTCGGCGTCATCTCTAAGTATGTTTGCTTTAATTCCCGCTGCTTCAAGATCCCTTTTCGCAATCTCGGCGTATTGTTCATTTTCAAATTCGCCTACTATCACTTTTTGTGTTTCCATTTAATGCCTCATTATTTTGATTATCCAGGAAAATTGATTTTTAGGATTAAAGTTTTATTCCCATCACATTAATCTCATTTAATGAAATAATAAGAACTTTATTATTTTTTCATTAATTCATTAGGTGGATATTTGATCAACGATATTATAATACACAGATACCTGGGGCAATCCAATCGATCAAAGGGATGAAAAAGGAATTAGATTTTTTAACCTAGAGGATGTAGACCTTTTTTCATCCTTTTGCCCGACTGCGTCTCTTCACACAAATTCATATATTTCAACAGATTTTTAATAATCAAAGACAAGAGGTTTAATATGAAATCTTTAAAAATATTTGTTCCAATTATTCTGCTTGCAATTACATTCTATTATTGCAGCACTGTTCCCATTACCGGAAGATCTCAGCTTCATCTGATTTCATCTGCGGATCTAAATGCATTAAGTTTCCAGCAGTACAATGAATTTCTGAATCAGAATAAACTGAGTACAGATGCTCAAAACACCAATACGGTGAAGCATGTCGGATTGAACATCCAAAGTGCTGTTGAAAATTATTTTGCGCAACACAATCTTTCTAAAGAACTGAATGGATATGCGTGGGAATTCAATTTAATTGAGAGCCCTGAAGTAAATGCCTGGTGTATGCCGGGTGGTAAAGTTGTTGTTTATACCGGAATACTACCTATAACACAAAATGAAACCGGATTAGCAGTTGTGATGGGTCACGAAATCGCACATGCGATTGCGCAGCACGGTGGCGAGAGAATGAGCCAGGGATTAATGCAGGAATTAGGTGGTGTTGCTCTTTCGGTTGCAATTCAAAACGAACCTCAAACAACACAGAATATTTTTATGACGGCTTATGGTTTAGGCTCTACCATCGGTGTAATTCTTCCATACAGCAGAACACAGGAAAGCGAAGCAGACAGGCTTGGACTGATATTTATGGCAATGGCTGGTTACAATCCATATGCTGCTCTGGATTTCTGGACGAGAATGACACAAAGCAAAGGCGGTGGTTCACCACCGGAATTTTTAAGTACACATCCTTCAGATCAAAGGAGAATTGCTAATCTTAAAAGTTATATGCCGGAAGCTTTGAAGTATTATAATAAGAAGTGATTTAAAGCACCTGCAGTATAAAGATTATTTTTTCCGTGTTGGTCATTTTAGATTCCTGCTTAAATAGGGATACCAGTAAAATTAGATATTGTGAGACAGCCTCATTAAATAAATATTTGAGTATTATTGAAAAATTCCGGATTATACTATCCTAAAAGGGATTTCTCCCTTCACGGATGAAGAATACTAATACCTTTACTATCCAATACGAATCGTATCGAGACTACTTATAACTCCGAATGCACTTAATAACCAGAGAACAACTACGATAATGACTACCGCATTCAAGATTTTCTTGATGGTAGATTGCATGGGGATGTAGCTATTAATCAGCCAGAGTACAACCCCAACAACTGCCAAAACAATTACTAACGTTATTAATGACATAGCAATTTTCCTTTCAAAATATGTTTGTTAACAGGATCTCCTTTAATTGAGATCAGGAATTTTTATATCATTCTTTGCGGTTTCTGATTTATTCACCTGCAAAAGATATTTCATTAAATGGTTTAATGATTACTGTTATATGATATGAAGTAATTTGTGGTTCTACAATAGAGCAAAGGGATGAAAAAGGAACTACATCTTTAAGATAGTTATTTACACGTGGAATTATTTTATCATGTTTATTTCTGGTTTTAAACTTTATAAGTTTAGTGCAAAATAAATCATTTTATTTTTCTTAAAGATTTCACGGTTTTTTTCACAAACTTATCTGCTTTTCTGCTTGTAGCCATTTTTTTCTGATTTTCCGAGAACCTTCTGGTAGTTGCTTTTTCCATCTGGATAAATTTGAGTGTTTCTGCTTCTTCTGCTTTAAACTCAGATTTTAAAACTACAATCTGAGCTTCCAGAGCAGCACGTTTAAGTTCTATTCCGGATTGTTTCCGTTCAATTTCCTGTTGATGCATTAATTGTTCTGCATCATTTTTTGCTTCTTGTGATAACCGGGCCGAGCCGGTTAATACACCTTCAGGACCGATATACACATCAAGCAATTCTATTCCGTGATCTGTTAGTAAAAATTCACGAATCTGATTTGAATGTGACATACCGCGCGATTTGAGAATGTATAAACCTCTGTTACGCTCACCACCAATTTCAATATCACGCAACAGAAGCCAGGTATCTATTAACGAAGATATTGCCATATCTGTAAGTTCCTGAACATCACCCGCAGTAGAGAGACTTGCGAAAAAGGCGGTAATGTTGCTCATCTTTAAAAAATCCACAAGGCGAAGAAGCATTATTTTAACTTCAGTTTGATTGGTTCCCATAACAAATGCATCAATAGGATCAAGAACTACAATTTGCGGTTTAACTTTATTAATTAATTTGATAGTTGTTGTTAAATGATGTTCCAATCCGTGGAGAGTCGGACGAGTTGCATGAAAGTGAAGCAATCCTTTTTTTACCCAAGGATCTAAGTGAATTCCTATGGACGACATATTACGCATAAACTGACTCGGTGATTCTTCGAAAGCAAAATACAGAACCCGTTCACCTCGTTTACATGCAGCTTCAACAAATTGCGCTGCAAGACTTGTCTTGCCTGTACCTGCTGTACCAGAAACTAACACTGTACTACCGCGAAAGTAACCTTTACCTGATAACATTGTATCAAGACGCGGAATACCTGTGGAAATTCTTTCTTTGGATGAAATGTGATTTAATCCAATTGAAGTTACAGGCAGAACGGAGAACCCATCTTCATCAATTAAGAAAGGATATTCATTAGTTCCGTGTGTTGAGCCCCGATACTTAACAATGCGTAATCGTCTGATGGACGATTGATCAGTAACTCTATGATCCAGAACAATAACACAATCGGAAACGTACTCCTCCAAACCCTGGCGCGTTAATGTCCCATCTCCTTTTTCTCCGGTAACAATTGTTGTGACATTTTTCTTTTTCAACCAGCTAAATAACCGCCGCAATTCTGTACGCACTGCTGTAGGATTGGGAAGTTCTGAAAAGAGTGATTCAATAGTATCCAGCACAACGCGCTTAGCACCAATGCTTTCGATAGCATTATGGATATGAACGAACAATCCTATTAAATCATATTCACCTTTCTGTTCTATTTCCCCCCTCTCAAGGTGAATGTGCTCAAGCCAAATCATTTTGCGTTTTATAAGATCTGTCAAATCGAAACCAAGTGAAGTAACATTTGCAGTAAGTTCTTTCTCCGTTTCCTCGAAAGAAATAAATACTCCCGGTTCATTGTAAACAGTTGCGCCGCGAACGAGAAATTCTATTGCAAAAAGTGTTTTACCGCAACCTGCGCCACCGCATACAAGTGTCGGTCTGCCTTTTGGTAATCCGCCGCCTGTTATTTCGTCAAATCCTTGAATGCTTGTGGGAGATTTTGGAAGGGTTTTTCGCTTAAATTTTACTGCTTTTTTCTTCATTTTATTCTCTATAAATATTTTGTTTTTGTCAGCAGTATAAGATTTTTCATTCCTTTAAAAGAATTTATTGAGTTTAAAGTTTTACTATTAAAAATTTAACAAATCAATGAAATAAAACTATAGACCAAAGGGATGAAAAAGGGACTACATCTCTTAGGTGAGTAAACTTCTCCCGAAGAGATAGATTACCACACCCGGCAAAACAATGTTAAGGTCAGTTAAGTGATCAGCCCGGCTGCACATTCGGAAACTAATACTTCCAGCATTCCCATCCTGAATGGTTCTGTTTGTTTTTTGATCGTCCAAACCTCGCTGGTCGGTACAAAACATCAACTCCATCTTTTATCGTTGATATTTGGTAAGCAGGAATATCTACACAATCGCAATGCTCTAACTCGGCCAGGTTAACCTTCGCCATTCCATTCAGAGTATTTAATGTTTGATTGTATTTATTGTGAACTGAGTTTATAAAATTCTGCACACTTTCTACATCGTAAACAGCAATACTAACTGCCGTTTGAATATTACTTGTTAGTTTATCAAACGATTGACGGGCAAATCTTTTTGCAAAAGAAGGAATATCCCTATCCTGTAAATTTATATCCAGCCGTTCCAACGGAGAAAGATCGAAATATGATAAATGAAGATTTTCAGGAGAAGCGATAATGGTGCGCGTAAATGGTCCAAGCTTGCCAATAGTATAAGGTGTGCCTCCAAAACAGGTTGCGAGTATTGTAAGATCAAATATTGTAGAATCCGATGTGAAACCTTTCAACCCACTCGTAAAATCATCAATAGCAAATGCTCGTTCCGGATATGATTCATCGTATCCCGTTCCGCCAAACTCGGGGATTTCGTGACCAAAGTAGAGAAATATATTAATCAACTTGTTCTGATTAACAACGTGGAATTGCCGATAAAATGCAACTTCAAGATCGAAGTTTGATTTTACATTATCGCGCCAATACAATTCATTTGCGATGAGCCGTCCGTTTCGATAATAATAGAACTCTCCATCACGACGTGGGAAAAAAAACAAGAAGTGTTTTCTTGGTTTTTGGTGAAATATAAATACCTCCGCATTTGGATTCTGCTACTGCAACCTTTTTTGCATTTATCACAGTTTCTTCATCTGCGTTGTACTCTTTATCAATGCTATCGTAATATAAATAATCCCCATCACCGTGTATGAAGAATATGATTGAATAATGTGTCTTAAGCGATTCGTACTCTGTCTATTGAGATTTCTCCAGAACAGACAGTTTAGGGCTGCATGAGGATAGAAGAACAGAAAGCACCACGTAACTTATCCCTACCAAGAGAATGCTTTGCGAGGTGCCCCTGACCGATTGATTTTTCGGTTTTCGCATTTAAATAATCGCCTCTAGTGCGATTTTATACCAAAAGTACAATCAGAATAACAATCAATATTGCAGCAATAAGACTGATAGTTATCATCTGATCAGCCTGTGCCATATTTTGTACTACGTAATTAGAAAAGTTATTAAGCTGCGAATCCGGCACACGTTCATAACCATTAATTCCTGCAAGCTCATCCTGGTTTTCTTTAAGTAAAGCTTTTAAGCCATCAATACCGGCTTTGTCTTCTTTAGAGATTAAGAATGAGTTTTGAACTTTGGTTAAAGCTTCAGACATATCCTTAAATGAATTTTCAAGGATCGCCCGTTTTTCTGCTACGTTCTCTGTTGCTTTTACTTTGTTTGCAACATTGCTGAAATGTTTTTGTAGTTCACCTTTTCCACCTGCATTTGCAGGTACGACAAGAACAAACATCAAAAAGACCGATACAAAAGCTATTATTGCTTTCATTGTAATTCCTTTCATTAAGTTAATTAACCTGAAAAAACTATTGAATAAACTGCTTTAAAGAAATAGCTCCAAAAGGATGAAAAAGGAACTACACCCTTTGGGGAGGTTAAATTTCTATTATTTAGAATAGGAGTGTTTAAAAAATATTTCTTAATACAAAACCAAATTCTGAGCAAGTATTAATTGTTCGATTATTCTTTTCTTATTTCTTTTAATTCAAATTCGATGGTTCCATATCCTAAAATATCCCTAAGAACTCCCATCAGTCCACCGCCTTCTATTACTATCTTTGCTTTTATTAACCCAATTCCTTCAGCATACCATTCAGTTATTCTATTTTTAGAATCGGAAGAACCCACCACAATAGTTTCCAATTTTATAGCTTCAAATCTTCCGGCTTTAGTCATAATAAATTCTTTATCAAAAGCCTTTCCTGTAACCGTAACTTTATTCGCTTCGCCGTCTGAATATTCGTCTCCTTCCCATTTCCATTCCATATCCGGTAACAAAGGGAGAGGGAATCGCAGCAACGGTTTTCCATATGTAAAGGTTGCTTCTTTTTTAATGAATAAAAATATTTTTAAGAACTGATATGTTTCTTTTACAAACACGCCGTCTTCTTTTATCAGCAATGCCTGTCTATACTTAAATTTATCAGCTTCACTAGAACAGATGGTGAATTCCCCTTCCTGAAAATATTTTGTCATACTCTCACCAAATGATGACTCATAAACTAGTGTCAGATCATTATTAATGGGGAAATATGATTTTGAACTTAAAACGATTTCCTCTTTATCGGATTGACCATAGCCCAAGGCTACAAATAAAATGATTATCTGAGTGATATAAATAAAATTGCTTCTCATGCTATTCTTCTTTCCTCGTAAAAATTCCTTGTAATACTTAGAACTATTCTTCTTCCGGATACCAACGGTAAACCAAGTTAGAGTCTAATCTTGTTTCCTAATCACTTTGTTGATCTTTTTATTACAAAGTAATGATATAGGTTAATGGGTTGCGAATCAATCGGTCAAAGGGATGAAAGGGGAACTACATCTATTGGGTGAGAAAAAATAAAGACAGGATTATATTTTACTATTTTGGACAGCATTAAGAAAATTATTTCTAAAACCCAACAACATCACCAACTCCGCTTCGAAGAGCGAACCAGAGAAACTGGAGAAAATAGTCTCCAGGATTTCGTTTATAATTTATTTCACCAATCTTCATTAAGCCTTTTTCATCAGGCAAATTGGTTTTTCGGATAATAAACATATCACCAATATAATTGGAGATATGATCTAAAAGTCCTAAATCAAATCCAGTGTTTTTATTGAAAATAGTGAGTGCCAGATCATTATAGGCAACTCGCAAATTACCGCTTGCAAAGCCTGAATTAACATTGATATTATAATTTGCAGATTGAATGACTCCTGATTTAATATGCCGATTTTCAACCGGTTCAATAAATACATTTAGCTTAGCCACATCCATTTTGCTAAGTGAACCTGAGTATTGCAAAGAAAATTCTTTTGATGTAAGGGGAATTGCCATAAACACTTTCATCTCGGCGGAATTCATAAAAAGTCCATTCCCGCGAATAATAGTAGTTTCAGGTTGTGCTGTATGATTAGCAAATCTACTTACTGAAATGTTGAATTTATCGAATTTAATCACCCCTGGTATAGTATTAATAGCAAATCTTTCAGAATATTTCAACCGTCCATTTGTGATTTCAAAATTGTCTATGTTAATTATTTCCTTCATCGAAGGCAGTACTTCATTCGGCATATGTGGATATGGGGCGTTCTCGTCATCAGGCTTATCCTTGTTCAACAGAATATCGGCAAATACATCTTGCATATAAATTTTTCTGGCAGTGTATGTATTTCCCTGAAGTAGGGACACAAAATCAAAACCTATTATTTTAATTTGAGATATATCAAACTGAAGCCTGGTTTGTCTGAATTGACTTTTTGCGAAGAACTGCTCATCATTAATTAAAGAATGGTATCTAATTGAATCAGTTACCATTTCAGAATCAGGTACCGATATATGCAACATCCCAAGGCTAAGTTCATTCTGTAACTTATGAAAACTGAATACAATATTTTGTGCATCTATTACTGAGCTTAAAAGTGCCTTGGAATTAATATTATTTTGTATGAGAATACTCATCCAACTTATTCCACTAATTGAAACCGAATCAATGTTGCAAGAAAAAGTTGAGTCTTTTGTTTTAAGTGTTACAGAATCACATTCCAAAAGATTCTGCCACACACTAAAATGTATATCGCCAATTTGTAATGAATATTCTGGATAAGCTTCCGTAAAGGCGTTTGAAATTTTGTTTTTTACAAAGGCGTTAATAAAAGGGTCCGGAAAGAAAACGAATATTAATACACCGAGGAGTATGAATGAACCAACAATAAAACCTACATACTTTGCAATCTTTTGCAGCGATAGTTCCATTATGGCGCCTCCTTGCTAACTTTTTCTGATTCGAGCAACACAGCAATCCATTTTGTGCTTTCATTATTTTCAAATGCAAACTTCAATGTCATAGTTAGTGGAACAGAAAGAATTGCACCTACCAATCCAAGCAAGGCACCCCAAAAAATAAGAGAAAGAAAAACGACCAAAGTAGAGAGCCCAAATTTTCTGCCCATCAAACGAGGTTCAATAACATTACCTATTATAAAGTTAACAACAATATATCCCACCATAACCAGCACAGCACTACCAATTCCAAATTGTATGAATGACAAGATCAACGCTGGAATAGCAGCTACAATAGATCCTATATTAGGAATATAATTAAGCAGAAAGGCTATAAACCCCCATAGTATTGGATAATCTATATCAAGAATGTATAACCAAAACGCTATCAAAACACCTGTAGCCAAACTTAAAAGAGTTTTAATAACCATATAACGTTTCATATCATTAACGAACTCTGTGACCTTAGGGAATTTTTGTTTTGGATCGCCAAGTACTGCACGAAGCTTTATAGGAAAGCTTGATACTTCAAGCATGATAAAGGTTACAATAAGTAGGACAAAAGCAAGATCGGAAAGCACAGAACTTAGTCCAGATAGCAAGTTGGCAGTAAGCTTTAGCAGTACTTCCAGTTTAACATAATCTAGTAATAATTTTTGAGTGCCCGAAAAACCCTTGCTTCTTAAATATGCGCTAAGTTCCAGGACTTGTTCCCGAATACTTGACTGAAATAAAGGCAACTGATCTAAAAAGTTGCTAAAGGATGAGCCAATCTGAGCGCCAATCAGAATTATAATAATTACCATTCCTGCCATAACGATCAAAACTGCAACTACAGATGGAATGTGTTTTTCTTTCAACCAGAGCAGCGGTGGAATTCCAAGAGAGGCTAGAAAAATAGAGATAAGAAATAATACAACAACTGATTGGGCTAGATAAATCCCTGAGATTATTATCACCAGCGCTGCTGCACCGACAATAATGCGAAATCCGGAAAAAGAATAAATTTTGTCAGTCATAAAATTTTATAATTATATTTTTTTAGTTTTAAATCAGATATCCTTGCTATCGCAGAGATAAAGTAAAAAATCACAAACCAAATGAGATATTCTTTGGCAAATAAATATCCAAGTAAAGCAATTGTAGAGACTGCTGAAGCAGCCAATACTGTTGGAATACCAGTAAAGCCCTTTTGTTTATATGCCGTAAAATATGCTCATCTTATAGAGGCTGCGCCGATATTTAAAAATCCGGCAATGAGCATAGTAATACTGTTTATCCCTAAGAACCAACCAAATACAACAGAGGCAGAAACCGCCATAAAATCTGTAAAACTGTCCAGAGAAACATCCAGTACGCCACCCCCAATTGCTCTTGCTAACTTCCCATCAAAATAATCTAAGATGAATTACGTTAGGATAAGAAAGTATGCAATTACTAAAAACCCTTTGAAGGAAAAATAAACTGAAAATGAAACACATAATAAACCAACAGAGTAAGTATGTCAGGAAATCTAAGGGTACGGAGTTGGTTAAATAACATTGTTATTAATCCTTACAATTCATTGAGAATTTAAACTTCGTCCTCAATTATGATTACTAGCTGTTATAAAAATATTTTGACACTAAGCGCTTTCAACCTGCGCGACGTCCCCGGATGAAATTAACTAAGATCATTATTATTGCAATGACCAAAAGAATGTGAATAACCCCACCCATAGTGTAAGAAGTTACAAATCCAAGTAACCACAAAACTATTAGAACAACTGCGATAGTGTATAACATAATATGTTTCCTTTCAGGTTAAATTATAAATGTTTCCATCCTGTATGAATCTATGTAGATATATCAAGCAGTTCAATCGAGCGAAGGGATGAAAAAGGAGTTAGTCCTATTGGTTGAGAATAAATAGTCTTTTGTAGATGATTTTTAGGCAACATAGAATTCAATTGTTTCTGCAAAAGTATTCCTTAGCTCCTAGGGTAAAGCAATTCTGTTGGATTTTAAAATAATAAAGGGTGTCCGTAGACACCCTTTAATGAAATTAAGAACAACTTACTTAATTCGTTTGAACTCAATTCGACGATTCAATCTCATGTTATCCTCTGTATCATTTGGAACTCGAGGATGTTCTTCGCCATAACCAACCGCTGTTATTCTTTCAAAAGGAATGCCTTTTGCAACAAGCCATGCTTTAACAGCATCGGCTCTTCTCTGAGATAATTTTTGGTTATATGCATTGCTGCCAACACTATCCGTGTGACCACTGATTTCGACAACGATATCCTTGTGCACCTGCAAAGTCTTCAGAGCACCCTGTAAAACTTTTTCTGATTCCGGTGTAACTTCATATTTATTTGTAGCAAATGTAATTCCTTCAAGAACGATAGGAACTTTAATCTTTACAACATCATCTGAAGGATCAAGGGGATCAGTTCCGCGATTAACTTCAACACCATCGCCAATTGTCCCGCCGTCTGTGTCCATTTTCAGAGGATCTGTTTTATAGGTCATTACTTCATCGCCATCATTCAAGCCATCACCGTCAGTATCAGCTTTTAATGGATCAGTCTTATATTTCAATACTTCATCACCGTCTTTTAAACCATCATCGTCAGTATCGGTCTTCAACGGATCAGATTTATAATTCATTACCTCATCACCATCTTTTAAACCATCTCCATCAGTATCAGCCTTATTCGGGTCTGTTTTATACTTGTAAACCTCATCACCATCATTCAAACCATCAGCATCGGTATCCGGATTGAGTGGATTGGTAAAATATGTATTTACTTCTTCGCCATCCATTAAACCGTCTCCATCTGTGTCCGGGTTGTTTGGGTCTGTACCAAGTTTCTGTTCTTCTCTTTTGGTTAAACCATCTTTATCATGATCAGAACCACCCCAACCGCTTACCAATGTTAAGCCAATTCCGACTGAATAGTAAC
Organism: uncultured Ignavibacteriales bacterium; assembly: GCA_963706055.1. GTDB lineage: Bacteria > Bacteroidota > Ignavibacteria > Ignavibacteriales > Ignavibacteriaceae > IGN3. The sequence continues at coordinate 12,938 of CAVPND010000029.1, forward strand.
CATCATTAAAGGTACTTTCAGTATAAGCATCTTTGTTATTATAATAGTTTAAGTTATCGGTAAATGTATATGAATAACCTCCTGATACATCCAGAAGAATAGTTTCAGAGAGAGCAAAATCAATTCCTAAGCCAAGCGGAATGAATGCTGCCCAATCGTTATCTTTTAGATCATCTCCCTGAATAGGTGATATCGATAAAGGTTTTGTTTCCACTTTATAATTCAGATAACCTATTCCAGCAAACACGTATGGATTCCAGCCCTTAGTCTGGAATGGGCTTAGGATCAGTCTGAGATCTAAAGGAATAATAGTGGTTTTCCATTCAATGTTAGTAAAATCAACACCGGAAAGAGAACCATACCCGGCTCCCACCTCAGCTTCGAGAATCTCTGTCCCGAGTTCAAAGCGCATAAACAATCTTCCCAGGTAGGAGAATCTAAAGTCGGCATCATCAGGTATTCCAGCTTTATCAAATTCAGTATCAGGTAGCAAACCGTTAATTTGTAATCCGAATTTGGTTGTGTAATCACTAAATTGTGCATGGTTGGGTTGACTCATTGCAACCAGACCAAGTATTATGAGCAAGTAAATTATTTTTTTCATTTATTTCCTCTTTTTTTTAATGAACTTTTGTACAGGATATTTCCTGTATTATTTATTAAACGTGCTTATTTCAAATATATTTTCTCATCTACACTAAAAGTTATAAGGTGGCACAAGGCAAATCAATCGGTCAAAGGGATGAAAGGAGAACTACATCTATTGGGTGAGAATAAATAGTCTTTTGTAGATGATTTTTATGCAACATAGAATTCAATTGTTTCTGCAAAAGTATTCCTTAGCTACTGGAGTAAAGCAATTCTGTTGGATTTTAAAATAGTTAAGGGTGTCCGCAGACACCCTTAAATGAAATTAAGAACAAATTACTTAATTCGTTTGAACTCAATTCGTCTGTTCAATCTTCTGTTTTCTTCGGTATCGTTTGAAACCCTCGGGCTTTCTTCACCATAACCAACGGCGGTTATTCTATCAGAAGGAATTCCTTTTCCAACAAGCCATGCTTTAACAGCATTCGCTCTTCTCTCAGATAGCTTCTGGTTGCTTGCATTGCTGCCAACATTATCAGTATGACCACTTATTTCAACAAGAATATCAGAGTGTATCTGTAATGTCTTAAGTGCACCCATCAGAACCTTCTCGGATTCAGGAGTAACATCGGATTTATTGGTCGCAAATGTAATACCCTCAAGAACGATAGGAACATCGATCTTAATAACATCATCTTTAGGATCAAGCGGATCGGTTCCACGTTTAACTTCAACACCATCACCAATTGTTCCGCCGTCTGTATCAAGTTTCAGAGGATCAGTTTTGTAAGTCATTACTTCTTTATCATCATTTAAAGCATCACCATCGGTATCAGCTTTTAGAGGATCAGTTTTGTATTTCAATACTTCGTCACCATCGCTTAAGCCATCACCATCGCTATCAGTTTGTAATGGATCGGTTTTATATTTCAATACTTCGTTACCATCGTTTAAACCGTCTTTATCAGAATCGGCTACTAATGGATCAGTTTTATATGTAAGAATTTCTTCGCCGTCTTTCAAGCCATCACCGTCGGTATCAGCTATATTAGGATCGGTTTTGTACTTCAATACTTCCTCACCATCTTTTAGACCATCACCATCAGTATCCGCTTTCAGCGGGTTGGTAATATATGTAAGGACTTCCTCACCATCTTTTAAGCCATCTCCATCGGTATCTGGATTTTCTGGATCTGTACCGAATTTCTCTTCATCACATTTTCCAAGTCCGTCCATATCTTTGTCAGATTCACAGTTTTCACCCACAAAGGTTAAACCTAGTGCTGCATTAAAATAATAATCCCTTACCTCCACATTGGCGCTTTTATAAGCATCAAGATCATATGAAGTGGTTAAGGCTCCACCAACTGAAAAATCAAGTAGAACAATATCTGAAAGTGCAATTTCAGTACCTAAGCCAAAAGGAAAGAATGCAACCCAGCTATTTTCAGTTGTTGATGTATTTCCCTCAACAATGGGGCTGGTTTCAACGTTAAAGTTCATAGCTCCACCACCAATATAGGCATAAGGATTCCATCCACGGACATCGAATGGAGTTACCTGGATTCTTAAGCTTACCGGGATTATTGTGGTTTCATATTCACCATAGGTTGTAACACTGGCGTCATCAAAATATGCTTTGCCGGCATATGATCCGTAACCAGCGTTTAGTGACAATTCTAATGCTTCTGTTAATTCAAAAGCAAAGAAACCTTCACCAAGCCAGGAAGTTTTGAACCAATCGAATGACATATCGTCCATTCCGCTGACTCCTAAATTTGCGAACTCATTTTCTGGAAACAGTATACTTCCCCTAAAACCGAACTTGGTTCCCCATTCACTAAATTGTGCATAGTTCGGTTGGCTCATTACAACCAAACCAAGTAATACGAGTAAGTAAATTAGTTTCTTCATTTTTTCCTCTTTTTTTTCTTAATGAACTTTAGTACAGGATATTTCCTGTATTATTTATTAAACGTGCTTATTATATAATATATTTTCTCGTCTACACTAAAAGCTACAAGATGGCACAAGGCAAAACAATCAGACAAAGGAATGAAAAAGGAACTACATCTTTTGATTGAGGTGCTACTGTTTATGAAGATAATATTTCTAACACAGTTGTAAGTGTCCTTTTTATTTGGAAGTTAAATAATTAGTTTCGCCACCCCTGCCGGTTTTGAGATGAAATTACTTAATTAAATCAAAACCGTTTTTAATTTCTTAATTACAGCTCTCGATTATTTTTTCTTCTTACCGTTATCGTGTTTTTTCGAATTATTATTTTGATTATTTTTTTTATTTTTATCATTATCTTGTTTTTGCTGCTTAACCCAGCTGCTATGTTTGGGGTGGTTTTTGTTTTGATAGTATTTTGAATCCTGGCTGTCCCGTATGAACAGTTGATCGTGCCGATTTTTATAAGAAGCGTATTTGTCTCTGTAAGTTTTATGATTGTGCCACGGTTCCCGTTCATTGATTACAACTTTATAAGACTTATAAAAATTGTAGTTACTATAACGTGATGGCAAAGATGATCTATAAATCGCCAGTTCCCCCGTTGTAGTAGTAGTAACGTTTTGAGGCACACTGTAGTAAACTCCGATATCGGGCAAGTAATAATATTCAACATAATCATAACCAGTTGGACCCCAGGCTGGTTGACTATCGAGGTTAAAGTTAAGACTGGTACTTATTTGTGCGTTCGAAGTGCCTGAAGCACCCCACAAAAAAAGTGTTAAGATTAATCCAATAAAATAACGCATGATGTTTCTCCTTTTTATTGCACTGTTTATTCGACTACTGTTAGAACAAACAGCGCATATTTAATTAATTGTCAATTACCGATATACTTTTTGAACTTACCGTTATTGTGTTTTTTCAAATTATTATTTTGATTCTTTCCCTTATCTCTGCCATTATCTTGTTTTCGCTTCTTATCCCAGCTGTCATATTTGGGGTGGTTTTTGTTTTGATAGTATTTTGAATCTTTGCTGTTCCGTATTAGCCGTTGATCGTGCCGATTTTTATAAGAAGAATATTTGTCTCTGTAAGTTTTATGATTGTGCCATGGTTCCCGTTCATTGATTACGACTTTATAAGACTTATAAAAATCGTAGTTACTATAGCGTGATGGCAAAGATGATCCATAAATCCAATTTCCTTTTTCGTAGTAGTAGTAACGCTGTTGAGGAACGTTGTAATAAGCTTCGATATCCGGCAAGTAATAATATTCAACATAATCATAACCTGTTGGACCCCAGACCGGCTGACTACTTAAGTTAATGCTTGCATTTACCTGAGCATTTGAAATATTTGCCAGGAATAATGTTACACTTAATGCAAAAAAATAACGCATAATGTTTCTCTTTTTTTAATTTCGCTGTTTTCATCCAACTACTGTAAGAGCAAACAGCACATATTTAACTAATTATTAATTATCGAAATACTTTTCGAAATTGTTTTAAGCGTCTCCTCAGTATAAGAATAGTTGGCAATTTCCAGTCGTGTGTGTAATGCCAGTTTTTCCATTATATTATGAATATGGCTTTTAACTGTGTAGGTTGATACACGAATTTTCTGACCGATTTCCTTGTTGCTCATACCTTCGCCCAGTAGTCCGATTACCTCTCGTTCCCGCTTTGTCATCCGGACTGCTTCTTTCAGCTTGGAGTTTCCTTCTCTTACTGCGTGATCAATAATCTGTGAAAAAAGAGAATCGACTAACGTTGGCGGAAGAACGGTTGCACCTTCACAAACAGTTCTTATTGTGATTAAAAAATCATTAAGCGAAGCATCTTTAAGAATAAATCCATTCGCACCTGCTTTTACGTATTGCAATATATCGGCTTGTACCGGCGCAAGATCCATAACTATTATTTTTGCCAGCGGAAAATCTTCCTTTACTATTTCCACCACACGCAAACTGTTTAGACTTCTCAATCCCAAATCTAAAAGAACTACATTTGGTTTTAACTGCTTGATTTTTAAAAGTGTCTTCTTGCCGTCTCCGGATGCAGCTATTATTAAGATATCCTTATGAGGTTTAAGAATAGAAAGAATTCCGTCTCGAAGAAGACGATTGTCTTCAATAATCAATAACCTGATTTTTTTCATTTTATACTCTCAATAAGATTAACAGACTTTTTGTGAAGTATTATGATGAAAAGAGAAACTAACTTTTGCGCTTATCACCAGAACTAAGATGCAACTATTTAGGAATGAAAATCAATCGTACAAAAGAATGAAAAAGGGACTACATCTTTTGAGTGAATCAATCCGTGTTGTGGTTTGATTTAATCAAAATCTTTTAATGAACCAGATTTTTATTCTGATATTCATTAAACTTTTTCCTAAGGACTCCTTCGCATAAGTTCTATTTTAAATTATGAATTAAAAACTCAGCAACCAGCTATCTTGAGCCTTCTTCATAAATATTTTAAACTCAGCCAAACCATCTTTCAAATTAATCAGAGTAGAATCGAGATTTTGCCCCATAGATTGATCCATAAACAGCTTTCCTATCATTCCTTCTCCCGATTGTATGTTGTTAGTAATCTTAGACAAATCATATGTGATACTAGATGTATTATCAATAGTTTTATTTAATCTTATAAGAATACTATCCAGCTCATTTGTTTTCTCCATAAATGTTTTAAACCCGACTGAACCATCTTTCAAATTGATAATAGTAGTTTCAAAATTTTGCATCAACTCTTTATCCATCATTAGTCTTCCAATAGTTCCTTTTCCAGATTGTATATTGTTTGTAATTATCGCTAAATCATTTGTGATGCTCGATGTATTATCAATAGTTGATTTTAATGATTCCAAAATGTTGTCCATATCAATTGGCTGTGATGTTTGAATCACATCATTATTCTCTATCCCTTTTTTACCACCAGTACCGGGTGTAATTATTAAAACTTTATTGCCCATAAGCCCTTCCGAGCCAATGCTTGCAACCGCATCTTTCCTTATAAACTCACGGGTGCTTTCATCAATCAGTATTACAACTTTGACTGAAGTATCACTAACTATACTGACATTTTCGACGGTCCCTACATTTATTCCTGATAACCTTACATTATTACCAACCTGAAGTCCGGCAACATCTTTAAATACTCCGCTAAGGCGAAAGGTGCTTCTGAATAATTGCTGCTTCTCGCCGATAAAATATATTGCTAAAATGAATATTAAGATTCCAAGTGAAATAAATATCCCTAGCCTGACTTTATGATTTATCTTTTTTTTCATTTGATTTACTCCTGCTTATTTGCCTGATCTATTATTCAAAAAATGATCTTATCCATGGGTCTGCGGATTTCTCAAGCTCATTAAATGTTCCTTCTGCGGCACATATTCCATCTTTGATTACAATAATTCTATCAGCTGTTAGCCTGGTACATTCAATATCGTGAGTAATAATGATGGAAGTGGTGTCATATTTTCTTTGTACTTCAAGAATAAGATTACTTATTTCTTTTGAGGTTATAGGATCCAACCCGGTTGTAGGTTCATCGTAAAGCATTATCTCAGGTTTTAAAATCAAAGTTCTGGCTAAACCTAACCGCTTACGCATACCGCCGGAAAGCTCTGAGGGCGTTTTATCAATTGCTTCATCAAGCCCTACATCGTGCAATGCTTCTTTTACTATCGATTCTAATTTATCCTTTGGTATTGAACGCAACTGTTTTCTGAGCGGGAATTCAAGATTTTCTCTAACTGTCATTGAATCATAAAGAGCGCCGCTTTGAAAAAGGAAACCGATTTTTTTTTGTGTCTCAATCAGTTCCTTATTTTTCAGCTCAGAAATATTATTACCTAGAATAAAAAGCTCTCCATCATCAATTTCAACCAATCCAACAATACATTTAATAAGCACTGATTTACCGGTTCCGGATTGTCCGAGTATTGCCAGGCTTTCTCCTTTATTAATCACCAAATTAATATCCCGCAGCACGTGATTATTCCCGAATGACTTCTTAAGATGTGCCATCTTAATCACAACATTACCGTTCTGCTTATAATCAGTTTTGGTTTTAGCTACTATTTCGGTTGCATTCTCTGGCATTTTTCTAACTAGTCAATTTAGTTTTGAAGTACACTAGTAATTTGCACTGCTATCATATCTATTATAAAAACCATTAGTGATCCTAATACCACAGCTGAGTTTGCTGCTTTCCCGACACCCTCAGTGCCTTTATTTGAATAATATCCTTTATATGTTCCGATAAGCCCGATTGCAAACCCGAAGAAAAAAGTTTTGATAACCGCAGGGAACAGATCACTAAATTCGAGACTTTGAAATATCTGAGAAAAAAACAAATAAGTACTTACATTTCCTTTTATGTTAACGCCGACAAATGATCCTAATAAACCGACACCATCAGCAAATAATACCAACAGCGGAAGCATTAATGTTGCAGAAAGGATTCTTGTAACTACAAGATATTTGAACGGATTATTATCTGATACTTGCATCGCATCAATTTGTTCGGTAACATTCATTGATCCCAGCTCGGCTCCAATCCCCGATCCAACTTTTCCAGCAAAGATCAGCGCAATAATAACAGGTCCTATTTCACGTATAATTGAAACGGCTACCATCGCAGGTAACAACGATTCAGATCCAAATTTTGCCAATGTTGGCCTTGATTGAATAGTTAACACTAGTCCAATAATAAATCCTGTAATAGCTACCAGAGGAAGAGATTTATAACCAATCAGAAATGATTGCTTCATCAGTTCATTAAACTCATACGGTGGTTTAATTACTTCCTTGAAAAAGCGTAAAGTAAAAATTGTAAGCGAGGCAACTTCTAAAAAGAATTTCTTAAATACTGAATCGCGGACAATCTCCGGAGTTTCTTCTATGATGACTTCAGCTTGCTTGTTTTCACTATAGGACTGCTGCAAAACTATTTTCGCCATTTAGTTCATTTCCTTAATAATTAAAAATTACTTGTCCGTCATTTTTTTTGAACTCTATTATTGCTCTAATCTTCGTTTTATTCCCCAATTGATTGCAAATTCTTACTACATGATGATATGTAGAAATATCATTTTGCACAATACAGCGAATGGATGAAAAAGGGACTACATCTTTTGGGTAAGTTGATCGTGAGGAAGAATATTATTCGTTTATTAAGGAAGTAGTGTCTATTGCTGCTTTGTATGCGTCAGAAAGATGAGCATGTTTTGCTATCTGAACCCGAGTACTTAGTGATAATTTTTCAAGGATATTATGGACATGACTTTTTACAGTATGTGTAGAAAGATGAAGCTTTTGTGCTATCTCTTTGTTGGTGTTCCCGTCTGCAATCAATTCGATTACTTGTCTTTCACGTTTTGTCATGCGAACCGATTCTGCAAGTGTAGCCGGAGTTAATCCATTTATTGCATGTTCAACTATCTGAGAAAAAAGTGATCCTGTTAAGTGAGACGGTAAAACCTGAGCACCTTTGTAAACAGAGCGAATCGTTTTTAAAAATTCAGCAACACTTATATCTTTTAGCATGAATCCCGAAACACCGGCTTGCACATAATCAAAAACATCTGCCTGTAATGGGATAAGATCCATCACAATTATTTTAGTTTCCTTAAAATTCTTCTTAACTAATTTTACTATACGCAAGCTGTTCTGACTTCGTAAACCTAAATCCAGAAGTACAATGTTTGGTTTTTGTTTGCCGATTAACTCCAAAATGTTTTCGCCATTACCCACTGTGGTAACAACATTCATGTCCGGTTGCTTTTTGAGCATTGCAGAGATACCTTCACGCAGAAGTCGATTATCTTCAATAAGTAATACTCGGATTTTTTTCATTTTCTAAAACATTACTTAGGTGTACAATTACTATTTAATACCTAAAATACATTAGAATAAAAAACCAAATACATAATATTTAGGATTTTCTCTTGGGCCAATATAATAAAAAGATTAATAATGTTCTAAAACTTAACTGCTTTGGAAAAGTGCTTTATATAATCATTATGCGGCTTTATCAGTTCCATTATTGGCATATGCACGATAAATTAAATAAACACCTTATTGCTTCTCATTATCTCCTCAAGGGGTACTTTTAATCCCCTTCCAATAAAAATTGTTAAATTATTCTCAGAAGATATAGCGTATTTTGTTTTGTACACTCCAGCAACTTCAAAGCGCTCAAACAACTTAAAATGATCCTCAATTCCACCGCCAATTATAATTACTGTGCTGATGTTTGTGCTTCCCGGCGACCCGCCAGAGTCTGAGGACCAATACCAGTAATTGTTGTGCGGACAAATCACTTTGGGCAACGGATATTTTTTACTGTAATATTCAACAGCTCCTGCCCTTCCGTAGTTGCTGCAGTAAACAACTGTTGTTTTTCTTTCTTCTTCGGGTAGTGACTGATAAACTTTAGAAACTTTTTAGCAAGTTCTTCCCAGCCGAACATATCCGCATAAAACTGCGGCAGCCTGGTTTTGTGTCCTTCGCTGTTTGGCGGTTTTAATATTAACGCCGACTGATAACCCAGAAGATTTTCAACCGGAAGAAGAGGACGTGCCAATGGTGAAAGTAAAATTCCAATTACAATTACTGGAACAGCAAGCGCATATTTTAACCGGTTTAGTTTTTCATTCCATTGTGTTATCATTACTGCACCACCGGCAAAGAGAATCTGAAATGCGGGGGCAATGTATTCTGCTTTACTATGCCAGTTAATGAACAGTACCGCTAATGTTATAAGCCATATATATCCAAGTGCACGGAATTGTCTCGATCTTTTATTAAAAAAATAAAATGCCAGTCCGGGAATCCAGATTAAAAAAGAAAGAGGATTAAGAACCAAAA
>CAVPND010000030.1:0-89777 GCA_963706055.1 uncultured Ignavibacteriales bacterium
CTTCATATTTTAAATCAACAAGTCTGGGAACGCTGTTTCTTAAATCCAGAATATTATCCGGATTTAAAATTACACCACCTCTAAATTCAAAAAGATTTAAAGGAGAAACTACCAATCCAACTGTACCAGCCAAATCATCAATTCTTGTATTATCCTTAAAATCAACATCAGCATATAGATTTAGTGTTTGATCAAAAAACATAAACGAAACACCAGCGGTGTAATTTCTTAAGTAATTTAGACTATCGAACTTAACTTCGCTTAAATTTCTTGCAAGCAAACCAACGCTCATAAAACTGGCCGGCCTTATAATTATTCCAGCATCCAGATTGAATAAATCTAAATCATATGAACCGTATTTAGCAATTGTATATCTATTGGAAGTACCTATAGATATATATTCGTTTCCGATTGAGAGATTAATAGAGTAATTGAGTAACCTGATGTTGTTGATATTATAAACATCCTGATATGAAATGCCGAAATTATCGGTGCTAAGAAATACTGATGAGTTTCCTTGATTACTAAACTCATCAAAATCATATCCTATTATTACGCCGCTATTGTTTCTTCTCATACTCATTCCGGCTGGATTAAGACTGGTAGCAGCCATGCTTGCCGTTTCTGAGACAAAGAATATCTTTTGCAGTTCAGTTAGGCGTGTTATGTCCTGCTGAGCATAGAGTGAACTAGCAAAAATAAATACTACTATGAAAATAAAATTTTTCATTTTTAAAATAAATTTTTAGTAAATGTAAGTGAAACCTGATTAAACCCATCTTCTCCAAATATAGTATGCATGTTATACTGCAAACCAACACGGAAGGAGTCAAATAAAAACTCCACACCGAACCTTGTGCCAAGTCCAAACTTAAATTCAGTTTTGGTCTCTTTCGTATCAAATTGTGGATATGACGGATATTTTTGTTCCAACGTTGTATAAACAAGATGAGCTTCCAAAATTGGAGCTACATAAAAATCATAAAATGAAGAAGTCTGAGGATAAATGTTTAATTGTCCTCCCACTCCAATTGTAGTTATAAATGCACCACCCTTTAAGTCAACTGCAAGTGTAGGATTTTGGGTAACAATATTATCTTTATTCAATCCAAAGTAATTTAATGATAAACCACCCACCGCGCTTAAATTCATACCCTCAAATTGAGAGATACTAAATCTGCTTTGATAACCAAGACCAAAACCTGATCCGAAGTCAGTCCCAAAGCTAGAAGCATATCCAAGCTCAATGACATCATATCGTGGTAAAATGAAACGTTTATTAATGTCAAGTTGTGAATATTGTTCTGCTAATGTTGTTTCACTAATTCCAGTTTTACCCGTGTATTCAATAGTGCGTAATTTATTTTTAGGTAAAGTAAGACGACCAACTTCTGTATCCAAGGTTAAGTTCTTTGAGTCTTCAAAATATATGTTGCCTTCGAATCTTGTTCCGTTATTCAGATAAACATTAACCACATCACCACGTTCGGCATATTCACTTGATATGTATTCTATTTTTAAAAGATCAAATTTGGGAATTGTTAAATTTCCATCCTCTGTTTGCAGCATAACCATATCCAGGCTCTTAGCTAAAAGCAATCCAGAAACAACTTTACCGTTTTTCAAATAGACAACTACAGGATCGTTTATGACGAACTTCAAAACCTTTTCAGAATTAGTATCTGTAATTTCAGATTTTTCTAACTCTCCCTTTTTGCCAAGCTTAACAAACGGATTGTATGTAATGCTTTCAATGTTTTGTCTATCAATTTTCAATTGTCCTAAGTCGTAATCAAGTAGAAGAAAGTCAGGATTTTCTTCAATTACTCTTCCAACGATTACTTTGTCATTTTTTAACACAACATTTACTTCTTGAGCAAATGCTCCTATAGAAAACGCAAAAGTTAGCACTAATGCGATTATTATATTTTTATTTATCATTTTCTTGATTTCTCCTATTAAAAAAATTTATTCGCCAAAAAAACTATTTATTACGCTATAAGAATTTATTTGAGATGGTATTTCTGTTCCATCATCAAGTCTTACTTTATCTTTACTGTAAACACCAACCCACCAATAATATACTTTAGATGACTGCAAATTAGGACCTGAATAATTGATTTCAGATAATTTTGTTTTGCTTGAAGACCAGATAATATCAGAGAAAGGCCCGTTACCAACAAACACTACATAATCAACAGCATTTGTAACTCCATCCCATTTAAAGATACGCGGAGTTCCAAATCTGGTATTATTTGCGGGACTAATTAATACCGGGCTCGAAAGAACAAGATCATTGGATGACTTACTTGGTAAACTCATCTTATATCCTTTATCCACAGCAATAATTTTATAATGATATTTCTGATTCAATTGAACTAATCTGTCTAAGTAGATCGAAATGTTTGTTGAATCTAAAAATGTTGAAGTACTCGGAACAAAAGTTGAGTCAGCACCACGATAAACCAAATAATTTTTTAAATCGCCTATATCCGGAGGAGTCCAGCTAACAGAAATTTCAGTTGCACCTTGCAATGGACTATTAAATCCAGACACGATCAGCCTTGAAGGAGGTTGAGGTGCAGATAGATTTAGAGGCTGGATATCAATGATGTTAGTAGTTGTACTTTCGTTGCCAGCATTGTCAATTGCAGAAAGATAATAATAGTATGTGGAGTCATAATCCAAAAATCGATCAACATATTCAGTTTGAGTTATTTCTACCAGCATACTAAAATTACTTAAACTATTCTCAGATCTGTAAAGACGGTAGGCTTTTAGATCGGGCTCAACGTTTCTCTCCCACCGGAAATGAGCCTGTCCATCACCGCCGCCAATTAACGTAAAGTTTTTTGGTTTTTCTGGTGGAAAATTATCAGCGGGTGATGTTATTTCAGAGCACCCGAAATATGAAAATGTTATTAAACTCAAAAGTAAAAGAATTGAAATTCTTAATCTTTTGGTTTTGTTTTCATAATTCATGTCTTTCATCTTTTTATTCATTTTTTTTATTCTATTTAGTTGGATATATATCATTTTAAATTTATTTATTAAAATATTGGTTATAATTTATTTAATAACTTCAACAATAAGAACTCCGTTTTTAACGTTTAACCCCATAATAGGAACAACAACCTTCAATTGTGTCGAATCAGCGAATACCTTTAAATCGGTCACATCCATTATTTGTCTATCATTCATTATTTCCCCTTCGTTTTTCTTATCTGTGGAAAGGATGATTGTACCATTTTCTGGGTTTACAAGGTCAATCATTCGTATGCCTTTTTCTTTTACAAAATTCAGAAAAAATTGATTAACCTCCTCCAAATTATTACGATTCAATTCACTTCTGACAGCCCAGGAAAAAACTCTAATTGTCTGCTGAAGATTTGCAATCTTCATACTATCAATTTTCAATGTATATTCTTTTTTCAGTGTAACCGTTTTTGCAGCAAATTCTGATTCAAGACTATTAATACGAATCATGTGATAGGCCAAAATCACAGCAATAATTAATAGCAAAGTAAAAAACATTTTGTGCCTTAATACAAAACCAATAAGTCTACTTTGTTTTTTAGGTTTGTCTTTTTCATTTTCTTCATCTTGATTTTTCTCGATTTGTGAATCAGATGAAGTTTTATTTTTATCATTTTCCATTTTTAATCAATTAATTCAATTTGTTAAAAAAAATATTTAAGAGATTCATTCATGTCTCTAGAAAGCTGTTATTATTAACTTTTATTTCTTTATTATCAACCTCTATTGTTGAAAGTACAGGACCAATATCAATTAATTTGCCTACCATATCTTTTATTCTAACGGAACTACCCGGTTTAACTGTTTTAGTTAAATAAACTCCTGAAAGAATATTTTTAACAAGATCTCTTGCACCCAATCCTAATGCTATCGCTAATCCAACTGCAAATGCACCAATTACCAATAATAAAATATTACCTAAAATTGTAGCATCAATTTTTAATTGTGTAAGTGCAATAACAAAGGTAATTATCAGAACACCAATATTTACAATAGTTCCCAAAGCTTCAGAATATTCCATCCCAAGTCTAATAGAACTTCCACGGATCATTCCGCTTAATATTTTAGCAGCCCAGGAGCCTACTAGTATAACTAACATCGCTAAGAATATATTTGGAATATATGCAAGAGCATCGTTTACCATATTTGCAAAGAATGTAAAACCCATAATATCTGATATTGGCAGAATAAAAATTAATAATATGGTCCAGAACAATATTCGAGAGAATACCCAGGAAAGATTCCCAGGAAATCCGGCAGAAATAAGAAAATTTTCTATTCCTGCTTTTGTAGAAAGTTTGTTAAGCCCAAGCAAGTCTAAAAACTTATTTGAAAGTTTTTGAACAATTTTTGCAACTATCCATCCAATAAGTAAAATTATTAGAGATGCAAAAAACTTTGGCACAAAAGCCATTATCATTTCTAATGCACCTTGTGTTGATTGCATGAATATATTTAACCAATTATTCATTTCTTGCATTGCTTTCTCCAAATTTATTTTTTTTGTCTATCATAATTTAAATTTATTGATTTGCTATTTTTTGGGCGTAAATAAACTTATAATAGTATCAAAAAGTATCATTGCTGATTTTAAAGCACCCAAAAGTGTAATAGTTAAAATGTTTTTATATATAATGTTTCGTTTAATACTCTTTTTTAATTTTGAATTAAAATCAGGCGATAATTTTGATTGATCTTTATTGTCCGTCATTTTCATTCTTGATTATTTTAATAAATCTTTCTTTCGCCCTTAGAATTTTCATCTTAACCGCTGGAATTGTAGAATCAATTTTATTTCCTATTTCACTAAAGCTTAAGCCTTTAAAGTATTTTAAGATAAATACTTTTCTATATATATAAATCAACTTCCTTAGTGTATTTCCAATTACATTCCAAAAGTTGTTTTCATCGAACTTAGAAAAGATGGAAAGATATACAGAATTAATGTCAACGTCCCCGTCTAATGATACATGATACTTCCAAAATTTTCGCTTTCTGGCCAAAAGCATAGTCAAACATACATTAGTAACTATTTTTGTTAACCAAGTTTTTAATTCAGAATCCTGTCTAAAATTTTTTAGACCAAAATAAACCCTAATAAAAGTTTCTTGTGTAGCATCTTCAGCATCCATTTGATTTGAGAGTTTTTCATAGGAAATTTTGTAAACATAATTTTTATACCTGTCAACTAACTCTTCAAATGCATAATCATTATCAGGTAGCTCAATCTGACATCTCTGAACTAATTCGGTATCACTAAAACCATGATAATTTATTTCATTCACTGTTTAATTAGACTTTAAAGGGTTATAAAAGTAACACCTGGAAAAAATATTTTTTTGGTTAAGCAACCATCAACTGTTGCTGCTATTTATTGTTTTCTTTGTTCGGAACAATCGCAATTATACTTTGATTCGGTTTTGGGTTTAAATTCATATCTGCTGTAACCACATTTAACTGCTTATCCTCTGTAATTATAAATAGTATAACAACGTCGTTATTATAATGTTTTAGATATGATTCGTAATTAAATTCTTCTGTTAATTTACTAGTTTTAATAATAGCCCCTGAAGAGAATTTCTCGTCCAAATAGTCAAAATTAATTTTATCACCAAACAAATATCTTCCTCGTAAATATTGTGGAGAAAATGTTTTATCCGTTGCTTTTGATTTTCCTTTTGGTTTTAACTGAAATAATTCTTTCGAATCAAATAGATCCCTAAGATGCAAACAGGCAAGAGAATTTGCTTCATCATTAGATGTAAGTGCTAGTAGCTTACCGATTCCCTCTAACCGAAGATCGTCAATCAAGCTTTCAGATAAAACACTACCATGATAGGCACTAACTTTAGCCATACGAGCATTATATATATCTTCCCTGTTAGTATCTATTATTGCAACCTGAAACTGATTAGTTTTTAAAACTTTTGCCAGCTCAAGGGCCCAGGTATGTCCACCTACCATCAAAATACCCTGTGGATTTTCCTGAGCAACTTTTAGCATACGAGCAAGCGGTGCAGCAGTTAGACCATAAAGAGCAACGGTGCCTACAATTACAATAAAAGTGATGGGAACTAAAAATTCTGTTTGAGGAATATTATTTTCTGCTAATCGTAGAGCAAAAATTGAAGACACTGCCGCAGCCACTATCCCGCGTGGTGCCATCCAGCTAAGAAAAGCACGTTCACTCACGGTAAATCCGCTTCGGATTGTTGATAAGAAAACAGAGAGTGGTCTTGCGATAAATACTAAGATTGCTAAAAATATTAAACTGGTGTATGAAAGATTTTCGAACACATTCAAATCAAGTCTAGCAGAAAGAACAATAAACAGGAAAGAAATTATTAATACACTAAGGTTTTCCTTAAATTTCAAAATGTGCTTAACTGTTACATACTTTTGATTTGCCATAACAATGCCCATAACTGTTGTAGCAAATAATCCGGATTCGGATTGCAAGATATCGGAGGCAATGAAAGCCGCAACAACCAAACATAGCGTTACAGTTTCTTGAAGAAAATCAGGAATCCAATACTTTTTAAGTAAAAACACCAGCAATCCGGCAAAGAAAAAACCAACAAGGCTGCCAAATAAAATTGTACCGCCAATTCCAACCAAGACAACAATACTTGCTTCCTGAAATCCGGCAACTAAGATTACTTCAAATACAATAAGTGCAAGCAGTGCACCAATTGGGTCAGTTATGATTCCTTCCCACTTTAAAATATCAGCAACCTTTCCTCTAGGTCGAATATGTCTGAGTAGAGGACCAATTACTGTTGGACCTGTTACAATAAGGATCGCTCCCAAAAGAATGGCAAGAGGTAAATTAAGTCCAATAATGTAATAGGCAGCAAATGTACCGGTTACCCAAGTGACTAAAACTCCTATAGTCAAAAGAAGAATTAATACATTACCAATTTTAGGAAGCTCTTTTATTCTAAGGGTTAATCCCCCTTCAAATAAAATAATAGCAACGGCAATAGAGACCAGCGGCAATAAGATGTTGCCCATAAGCTCATCTGGATTCAAAAATCCAGTAAGAGGTCCGGCAATAAAACCAAAAACCAACAAAAGTAATATGGAAGGCATCCTAATACGCCAGGCTAACCATTGTGCACCTATCCCAAGAATTACAATACTAGATAATGCTAATAAAAAATGTTCAGGCATATATTATATAAATCTCTCTTTTGGAAGGAATAGATAATCACATTCTTTATTAGAATGACAATTATGCGAAAAGTATCTATCATTTTTTGTAATGGTTAAAATTCTCTGACTTTTAATTTAAAATCATCGGTTACGTTTTAATTTTTTTTACTTCTAAAAAACTATTACAACATAATACTAGAATGTTATTTTTTATTCTGAGGTATTGTGCCCGATTTTCCCTCAGTTAAATTATTATAAAATCTTTGAGTTGGATATGCAAAATCAATATCATCATATTTTGAAAAACTTGTTAAAACATCTTCCCATATTTTTTCCTCTATCAGTCTTCTTTCTCTGGGATTGCACATATATCTCATAGTTAACATAACTCCACTGTCTTTAACGCTTGTATAAACAATTGGAGTTAAAACAGAGTAAAATATAAGAAATCTTTTTGCCGCTTCTTTAATCTGCTTTTCAGCTTCATTACTCAACATAACACCATGATGGTTAACGATGTCTGTCAAAATCTGCTTTGCTTTCCGCCAATCACTTTCAAATGTTAAGAGTACTGGGATTTCATTCCAGATATATTGAAAACCTTCAGTATAATTTGCTTGCGGTTCTGTAAAAACAATACCATTGGGAATGTGAATTATTCTTCCTGTGCTTTGATCGGCATCAACCCAATTACCAATTTCATTTAATGAAAATTGAAAAAGTCTAATATCAATTACATCACCTGCTACTTTTCCAATTTGTATTCTATCTCCAACCTTAAAAGGTTGCCTTATCAAGATAAAACCCCATCCAACCATATTAACAAGCGGATCTTTCAATGCGATTGCAATTCCCGCGGAGATTAAACCTAAAAACGTCGCAACAGATCCAAAAATATTAAGCCAAGTATTAATCAAAAAAATGATTATAAGAAATACAGCAAGGTAGAGTGATATTTTTTGCCATTGGTATCGGACTTTAATGTCCTGCACTTTAGCAATTAATACTTTTTTTACTATTCTTTGAATTATAATTATTACAAGAATAACAAAAACCGATTCAAACAATTTTGTTTGAGCTTCTGGTGAAATACCTAAATAGGTTTCAATAAATTTTTGCATAAAATATTATTAAAGTTTTTAGTTGAGAATAATAAGCGATAATCCAAACTATTATTTTTTAAGCACTACTTCATACAAGTCTTGTCTTCTATCAAACCAGTTTAGAGTGCTGCCTTGCGAGCGGTGCCTTTTTAATAATTCTAAATCAATATCATGGATCACAACTGTTTCAACATTCGGGGTGCATTCCGCTGCTATTGCATCTCTAGAAAACATAAAATCAGAAGGAGTATAAATGCCTGATTGAGCGTATTGTATATCCATATTTTCAACAAAGGGAAGATTTCCTACGTTTCCAGCCATCGCAGCATAAACACCATTCTCGATACACCTAGCCTGTACGCACTGCCTGACTCTTAAATACCCATAACGCTCATCGGTACAGAATGGAACAAAAATAATTTCTGCCCCTTTTGCAACGGCTATTCTACTTAACTCTGGGAATTCGGCATCATAACAAATTTGAATATTTATTTTACCACGATCTGTGTCAAAAACTTCTATCTTATTTCCTGGTTTGATTCCCCACCATCTTCGTTCATTAGGAGTGATATGAATTTTATATTGCTTTTCCATCGTACCATCTCTTCTAAATAAGTAAGCTATATTAAACAAATCGTCATCTTCTTTTGTAAAGTGTGAACCTCCGATAATGTTAATATTATATTTTATAGATAGTTTATTAAACAATTCTAGATATCTTGGTGTAAAATCAGCGAGATGTCTAACTGCCACAGCCGGTCTTTCGTTTGGTAGAAATGATAATAATTGAAGTGTAAAGATTTCCGGAAAAAGAACAAAATCAGTTTTATAGCCTGAAGCAACATCAGTAAAATACTCACACTGAGTTGCAAAATCTTCAAAGCTTTTTATTTCTCGCAACATATACTGCACAGCACATATTCTTACTTTTTTTGATGTGATAGTTTTTTTGCCGATTGGTGGCACATAATCTATATTGGGCCACTCAAGTAATGTAGCAAAGCCTCCTGATTCAGTATCACCATTTAAATATGCAGGGATTATTCGTTTTAAAACAAAACCGTTTGCTATTTGAGTTGTAAGAACGGGATCAAAAATTGATTTATTAATTACCTTTTCAACATATTCTCTTGCAGATAATTTTTTTTGATATTTTAAATAGTTAGGAATACGCCCACCGATTACAATGCTTTTTAAATTGTATTTACTTGCAATCTCTTTTCTGGCTTCATACAAACGCCGAGCTAGTTTCATAGCCCGATAATCTGGATGAACCATTATCTCAATACCATACAAGTTTTCTGCGTCGGAATCATGATTTGTAATATACCCCTGATCACTAAGAGTTTGCCAGTTATCTCCTTCATCATATAAATCAAAATCGATAATTAAACTGCTGGATGATGCAACTAGTTTTTTGTTTATTTCAATACAAAGTTGTCCTTCCGGAAAAATTTTTAATTGACTCTCTAGCTGTTCCTTTTTCCATGTATGCATATTTGGGAAACACAATTTTTGAAGTTCTACCAGAGCCTCGAAATCTTTTAACTGCAATTGTCTAACTTTTGTTTTCTTTTCAAGAGTTTTTAAATCTATTTTTTTCATTTTGTTCCTGATAACTTAATAGAAGTGTGCTTATTGGACATATTATAGCGAAAATATGTCAATAACTCAAATTATGAGATATTTGGGAAGCATTAATGATTAATTGCCATTCATCAATTGAATTGGTTGCATTATCATTAAATAAGTTGAATGTTGGAATTTGTAATATCTAATAGAAGTAGCATTACTTTTTTAGAATTGGACAATCAGGTTAGAGACTAAATTTTAAGGTGGCCATCCAGAAAATAAAATATTTTATTTAGCTAAAACGAGTAATTGACTGCTAGGAGGTTTGTTTTTAATCTCCTTTATAATTTTTAGTTCAGATTTTTTGGCTAATTCAAATAATCCGCCATTACCCAAGAAATGTTTAAAGTTATTATAATGCTCTTTCCCTGCCAGAAATTCCACGACCTCATTTAATACACCCCAGAATCCTTTCTTTGCAGGAACCAGATAATCACCAATAATTATAAAATCAGAAATCTGTGCCATTTCTTTTAATAGTTTAACTCTATCACTTGGATTAACTTCGTGAATAACATAAGTCATCACAGCATAATCAAAATGAAGCTTTTGGGAAATTAGATTTGACAATTGAGTATGATGAAAAGTTATTTTTGAGTTTTCTTTTTTTAACAAAGATTGATCTGCTTGATCAATATTTTTTTTCGATAAATCAATACCAAGAACTTTATTTACTTTATCCGCAACTAAAAAAGAAAATCTACCAGTTCCGCAACCAACATCTAATACATTTGAGTTTGGCTCGATAATATTCTTTATTTCACCAAACATCCTGTCTTGATTTGGAGCAATAATTTTATCATAAAACCAACCATCGTACCAGTGATTTTTATTTTCAGTTATCATATTAACTTAATTAGTTACAAGTTCTTCACTTAGCTTTTTTTTCAGGTTGTTAATATAATCGGCAGCACTTAGTGCTGCAATTGTTCCATCAGCTACAGCTGTTGTAACTTGACGATATTTCTTATGAATTGAATCACCTGCAGCATAGACTCCTGTTAAATTTGTTTTTAAATCTTTATCAACAATAATTTCTTTCCACTGGTTTAATTCAATCAATCCCTCAAGCGATTCAGTATTTGGAACATATCCAATAAAAATGAAAACACCATCTATTTTCATTTCAGAAACTTCTAGAGTGGATTGATTTTGAATTTTTACTGCTTCAAGTTTCTCATCACCTAAAAACTCAATTACTTTTGATTTCATTATAAAACTTATCTTGTCATTTTTCTTAGCTTCATCGACATAGTGCTCGAGTGCCTGAAAATGATCAAACTGATGAACAACTGTAACTTTAGATGCATATTTTGTAAGTGATACTGCCTCTTCCAAAGCAGAGTTACCACCACCAACAACAATAATTTCTTTATCCTGAAAAAAATCTCCATCGCAAGTTGCGCAGTAAGAAATTCCTTTTCCTTTAAACCTCTCTTCATTCACCGCTCCAATCATTCTGGATTTTCCGCCGGTTGAAATAATAACTGCATCAGAAGTGTAAACATCTTTATCATTAACTATAATTTTTTTTACATTATTACTTAATTCTAATGAGGTAATTCTCAGGTTCGATTTAATAACACAGCCAAATTTTTGTGCCTGTGATTTCATTATTCTTGCCAGTCCGTAACCGCTGATGTTTTCTACTCCGGGATAATTTGCAATCTCGTGAGTAAGCACCATTTGTCCGCCCACGGCACCTTCGTTAAGTATTAGAGTTTTAACCTTTGCACGGGAAAGATAAATTCCAGCCGTTAAACCTGCTGCACCTGCGCCAATTACTATAACATCAAAATGATTATCCATAATTTATTCTTTGATTTAACTTAAAAAAATTCCCACCTTGGTTAGATGGGAATGCACATTAAATAAATTTATTTACCAAACTGATCATCCAGAATGGAGGTGATTTGCTCTCTTGATTGGATACTGCTTGTTGCTTTAACAACTTTTCCATTTTTATAATAAACCACAAATGGTAATCCCTGAAAACTGCTGCATTCTGGTAATTTTCTTATAACTTTTGCATCAGGTGAATCAAATTCCATATCAGCAAACTTTACATTTTTATATTCGCCTTCAAGTTCTTCCATAACCTCGTAAACAGGAATACACATTGGTCCCATTCTGCCGCAGCATATCATAACATTTTCGTTATTATTTATTATTTCAGAATGCTCTTTTTCTGATTGAGCATGAGTTAGATTTGTATTTAACATTGATTTAATCCTTTTATTTTTGTTGCCTGTATGATTCAACTTAAAATAAAAAGATTCACAGAAGAATTGGGATGTGATTAAACAACTATATTTAGCTAAACCTAAATATTAACTCTTATATGATTTGAAAAAATCCAAGCGCGATTTTCAAGATAAACTTCAATACGGTATACTCCTTTTGTATTAATAACAAACTCAGCATCAATCCCATTATTGGTCTCAATAATTTTACCATTCCGGATTAGTTTAATTTCAGCGTTAATCCCAGGTAAAAAAACTTTTAGAATCACGTTTTTATGATCAGGGATTTTATCCCCCATCTGGTATATCTTTGATTTATACTCACCGTAAAATCTAAATCCTTTTGATTCAGAAACATAATCGTTTGCAACAAAGCATTTTCCATCTCTTAGTGCAGTATAGATTTTTTTCTTTGCTGTTTCAATTTGCTTTGCAGAATTTCCTTTAACAATCTTATCATCGCTTAAAATGTGAGTCCGAATTGATTTAAATAATACCTTGTATGGAAAAATTTCAACTTCTAAAAAGCCTACAAGATTATACTTATGTGCGTGTGCATCAATACCGCCAATACCAACAACTTTTCTTTTTTGACTCAATTCATCCCAAACTTTAAGTGTTTCAAAAGGCGGTGCACTAATTGTTCTTAGAGGGTGGAGAAATGATCTATATTTATTTTCTTCAGTGAGATTTTCAACCCACTCAGACATGTGATTCCAGATTTCAATTCCCGTGAATTCTTCTGTATCCCACTCAACCCAGGGATAAGCCGGATGTTCTTTATGTGTACGTTTTTCATGCGGATGGGCCAAAAAACCAATACCACCAAGTTCCTTTACCTTTGCAACGTATTCTTTAGCTGGCGTTCTTGTAGAAAATGCTTCATTAATTCCAAAAGCTAAATAATGGTTTCTATTTTCTTTATCATTTATTTCACACCCGACAAGCAGTAAAGTGTTTCCGTACCACTTTTCATACCCTTCTTGTAAGGCCCTAAGTGTATTGTGGTCTGTGAGCATTATAAAATCTAATCCAACCTCATCAGCAAATTTTGCTATATCCGGAACTTCACCTGTTCCATCAGAAAAAGTTGAATGCATATGTGTAGAACCAACGTATTCGTACATATTCCTTATCTCAAGTTTGAGACAAAAATAGATATAATTAGTTTATTTGGAAAGGAATATTGTTATAGGTTTCTTTAAAATCTGGTTGAAATATCAAATAATATTCTTCCATAAGCTCTGGTTAACTCAAAAACACCTTCATAACTTACAGAGAATGAGAATGGATTTAATACACTTGTCGAAAAATCAAAAAGAATTGCTTTCTCTTCAAACCTTGGTGAGTTATTTGGGAATGAATAATCTGTTTTACGAAAACCAACTGAAAAATCTGAACGTATTGCTGAAAGAGATTTTTGAAGAGTGATGGAATAAACGTGTCCATCTACGTAGCTGCTTATAAGTTTATTAAAGTTAAATCCTAAAGAAGATTCAATTAAGGGCAGTATTGTGTAGGAAATATTTCCCCCATAATTTCTATTTGGTTTGAAATCCGTTTTACTGTATCGATAACCAAATTGTAAACCTACTGTTAAATTATTTATAGGACGAATAATTGTTCTGGCTCTAAAACCCTGTCTTGTTTCATTTTCCAAAACACTGTCTGAAATTGATTTAAAAGTTTCGTAGTAATAAACATTTTTTCTTGCATCGTAGGAAAGACTTAGTGAAAACTCTCTGACCGGTGAATATCTTGCAGAAAGATACAGCGATGTCAAACTAAAATCATTTTTACCTATTCCAATCTCTTTTTTATAAAGATCAACTTCTGCTGAAGCAAATAGATTAGTGTTGGTTATAATTGTATTGTTATGCTGTAGATATGCAAATCGTCTATCGATTTTAAAATTATTTGTTTGTTCAAAAACCGAAAAGGTATTTTCCATTATTCCACTTCCCAGAGTATCATATCTGGAAAGTACAGTCCATATTCCAAAAAGTTTTGTGTTTAAACCAAAATCTGTAAAGTTTGGTCGAGAGCCTGCAACTAATCCAAAAGTTAAAAATGAGAAAGCTTTTTCAAATTGCAATCCATCTACAATGCTAATGTTAGAGATTTTTCTATTTAAATATCTGCCAAACCAAATTTGCATGGATTCATCAAATCGATAATTTAGATTCAAGTCATATACTTTAAATGCTTTACCAAAACTTGATGAAATAGTTTTCCATTGATCTGCTCTATATGAAAAATGGAATAAGTAGAAAATGATAGACCAGAACCACCAATATTTTGAAGACCAAATCTTAGAGAATGCCGCCAGCGTTGGTATTCTCCTCTATTATCAATGTTATTAAAATTGGAATATGATTGTAAAGAATATCTTCCGGAAAATTTTGTTTGAATCACTTTAACGGAACTATTTTTTTGTGGTTCAATTTTTTCTAAAGGCTGAACGATGTTCGAATCAGCATCTAAAATAGTGGGGGTGATTGAATTCAACTGTTTTGGTTACATTTTTTAGAATTGCATAAACTACTAAACCTGATTTAAAATCATCTCCATTTAATTTTTCACAGGCGGCGGATGATGAGGAAAGATATTTAATTACTAGTGCAGGAGTAATATTTTTTTTTGATTTAATAAATAAGGGTATCTCCTTCACTAATTCCATCTGTATTTTCAAAGTTAACATAAACTAATTGTGAAGAAGTATATCCAATTTTACCGTCTTTAAAATTACTTTGAGCAACTATTGAAATTGAAAACAGCAAAAAAATTAATAATAATTTTATTTTAACCATCAGTCCATCCGCTGTAGATGAGGATTTTTTAAACCTATACTCCAATTACTTGCAGTAGTGACAATTCCAGCAATCTGTTCTATCACCAAGATTATGCTCATCAAGAAAATCGTCCATGTGACAGCTTAAACATTGCGGTTGATAATTTGTTTCGGAGTGACACTCATTACAATCCACATTATTGTGGTGGTTGCTGACTCTATAGAAATTGTGATCAAATGAAGCTGGGGTCCAACCATTCATTGTGTGGCATGTTAAACAATTTTCCGAAAAAGTTAATATCTGATGCGGTGGATCAGTAGTACTATTAAACTCAGAAGTATGACAGCCAAGACAAGTGTTTGGGGTATTGTTATAGTTTCCTTGATGACAATCTGCACAATTATTTACTTGAAGATGTGCACCAAGTAATTGGAAATAATTACTGTGAATAGAAAACGTTGCAGGTGCCCAACCTACATTTGTTGTATGGCAACTCTGACAACTAGTTGACAAAGTAAGTGTTGCGTGATTCGGATTCGTAGATTGATCATAATCTGTTTGATGACAAGCTACGCAATCTGTTGAAGTACCCGTATAACCTGCTGAATGACAGTCCTGACATGTTGTAGTTGTGTGCGCACCGGTTAAAGGAAAGCTAGTATTCTGATGATCAAAATTAGTTTGATTCCATGCAATTGAATTATGGCAAAGTTCACAATCAGTTGGATAAGATTGTGTAGTATGATTTGGTGCGGTGTTAAATTGTACTTGATGACAAGAAACACACTGATTATTTAAACCTGTCATTGTTCCTAAATGACAAGAAGAACACTGCAATGGTTGGTGTGAACCAGATAAATCAAATCCGGTTGTAGTATGGTTAAAACTTGATGGAATCCATGCGGAAAAACCATGACAATCCTGGCAATCAGTTGGAATACCCGCTGCAGAATGATTCGGATTTACTGAATTAGTAAATGCGTTTTGATGACATCCTAGACATTGATTGGGAGTAGTTGTATAATTTCCACTATGACAACTTGCACAATCATTTGCAATTTCTAAATGTCTTCCAACCAATTGGAAGACTTGATTATGCTGCGTAAACAATGCAGGCTGCCAATTTTCATTAGGTGTGTGACATTCAGCGCAGTCTGTAGATAACCCTAATGATTGATGATTCGGATTAACGGCACTATTATATGCAGTAATATGGCAATCAGAACATAGTGTAGAAGTATTAGTGTATCCATTTTCATGGCACTGAATGCAATCAGTTGTTAGATGTACACCGACTAAAACAAAATTTGAAGCTGCGTGATTAAATGCTCCTTCTTTTCTTCCGGTCGGATGACAGGCAAAACAGTCTGCGCTATTGTAAACATAACCCTGAACACCTTGATGGTGATCATCTGTATCAGTTCTATTATGTTCATGACAATCAATACAAGAAAATGTAGAAAAATTATTTGGAATTGTATGACAATCAGAACACTGATTCCATTCTCCATTATGCTTACCGGAATAAATTGGAAAATACTGAGTATCATGATCAAAATTTGCCGGAGCCCAAGCTGTAGTTGAGTGACAATCTACACAAGAGACAGGAAATCCAGCCGCCTGATGATTTGGGTTTGTGGTATTGTTATAATTTGTTTGATGGCAAGCGTAACAATCAGTTGGTGTTCCGGTGTATCCGCTTGCATGACAATCTGCACAATTTACTTGAACGTGGCTTCCGGTTAATGGAAAACTACTTTGATTGTGATCGAATGTTGCATTATCCCAGCCAACTGTTGTATGGCATAAACTACAGTCTGTTGGAAACTGTGAAGTAACATGATTGGGATCAATTACATTTTGATAATCCTGTTGATGACAAGCATAACAATCAGTAGATGTTCCGGTGTAACCATTTGAATGGCAGTCTGCACAAGCCGCTTGAACGTGGCCCCCAGTTAATGGAAATTGAGTTAAGTTATGATCCATTGTTGCATTATCCCAGCCTGCAGTTGTATGACACAAACTGCAATCTGTTGGAAATTGTGAGGTTACATGATTTGGATCATTTACGTTTTGATAATCCTGCTGATGGCATGCATAGCAATTTGTTGGAGTTCCAGTATATCCAGAAGTATGGCAATCAGCACAATCAACTGTAATATGTTCACCTGTTAAAGGAAACTGGGTAATGTTATGATTGAAACTTGCAGGTTTCCATGCATTAATATTATGGCAAACTTCACAAGTGGTAGGCAATCCTGCAGCAATATGATTTGGATTTGTAGTGCTATTGTAAGTTTGTTGATGGCAAGAATAACAATCCGATGATAAACCGGAAAAAGTATTTTGTTGATGACAATCGAAACAACTTGGCAATGCATGTCCGCCTGTTAGTGGAAAGAAACTATGATTTACATTTGTAGTATTCCAAGTTAAAGCATTTACACTGTGGCACTCCTGACAATCTTTAGAAAAATTTGCTGCTGTATGATTTGGGGATTGGGCTGAATTATAATCCATTGAATGACAAGCATAACAATCAACATTTAAGACATCAAATCTAAGTTCGGTGTAACCGGCATGGCACTGTGCACAATCCGCAACTTTGTGCGCACCAAGCAATGGAAATCTACTGCTCTGATGTACACCAACAATATCTTTTACCACCCAGCTTGCTGGAGTGTGGCAGCTTGCGCAATCAAAACCAACTGTGCTTTGATGAATATCTTTATGACATGAAAAACAGTCCGTTGAGGCAGTTGAAAATTCTAATGAGGTGTGACAGGATTTACAATCAACATTTTGATGCTGACCAATTAAACTAAATTTTGTTTGAGAGTGATCAAAGGTAACTTTTGAAAGATTGACTTTCCAATTATCTGATACATGGCAATTTGAACAATCTACCTCAAAATCATCTCCGTGAGGTGATTGTGCAAAAACATTTATGCTAAGCAGAAAAAATATTATTTGGAATGACAATCTGCGCATTTATACTCTTTTATTTTATACCACACAAATGGAGTGATATTATCAGTTATTTTTTTATGACACTTCGAACATTCTAATTTTTGATGTGCACCATCATTTTTAAATTTTGCTTTTGTGTGATCAAACTTATCTGCTTTCCAATCATTAAATGCGTGGCAGCGTGAGCAATCTGTAATGTTATCAAATCTAAATTGTCCGAAATGAATATCTTTATGACATTGTTCACAATCAACAGTCAAAGACTTAAACTTAAATATTTTTTCGGCATTTACTTCACGGTAATGACAATTACCACAAGTAATTGATTGATGTTTACCAAGTAAAGCAAATTTCGTGCTATTATGATCAAAAATAATAGTACGCCAATTGGAGGTTTGGTGACAAGACTCGCACTTATTTTCCGGCAAAAATTTCTCACTAATCTCATTACCATGAATATTCTTATGACAATCCTGACACTTAAAACCAATTTTTCTAAATTTCCACTGCTCTTCTTTGTAATGACATTTTCTGCAAGCGACAGCCAAATGGCTTCCATCAATAACAAATTTTGTTTTGTTGTGATCTTCAATCAAAAAGTTTGCGGGCGAAAATCCGAATTCTGAATGACAAGCTTTACAATCCTTAACAACTTTGTTTAAAGTAAAATCACCTTTGTGATAATCTGAATGACAATCTGTACACTTTGCAAATAAAGGTTTGTTCTTGTTTACACCCTTGTGGCAATCATTGCAACTTACTTTTTGATGTTTACCTATTAAAGGAAATTTGGTTTTATTGTGATCAAATGTACCTTGATTTATTATATTAAATCCATTTACTGAATGACAGGATTTACAATCAGCACCAAATGCACCTTTGTGAACATCTGTATGGCAAGAAGAACAATTCCCAAAGTTTAATCCTTTAAGTTTTACAAAATCTTTTCCGTTCTTTTTTTCCGTAGGATGACATTTTGCACATTCAACTTTTTCGTGAGCACCCGCTAACTTAAATTTTGCTTTATTGTGATCAAAACTTTCAGCCGGCTTAAATTTTTCTGTGGAATGACAACTTGCAC
This sequence comes from uncultured Ignavibacteriales bacterium, assembly GCA_963706055.1. Classification (GTDB taxonomy): domain Bacteria; phylum Bacteroidota; class Ignavibacteria; order Ignavibacteriales; family Ignavibacteriaceae; genus IGN3. The sequence goes on from CAVPND010000030.1 coordinate 19,016, forward strand.
AATCAGTTCCCAAAGTTCCCTGATGAAAATCTTCATGACAAGTAACACATTTTTGTTCTAATCCTAAATGAGTTTTACTTTTCTTTTTAAACTTGCTGTCAGAAATAAATTTAGATTGATGACAATCTTTGCAATCTTTTTTTGCATGCGCACCGGTTAATTTAAATCCTGTTTTGTTATGATCGAAACCATCAGGATTAAAATTTACAATTCTAAAAGTTCTTCCGTGATGTTCATTATGGCAAGAGGCACATTGCTTATTTTTTACTTCTGAGCTTGAGTGATAACCGCGATTTGCATTTATAAGATTTTTAACTTCTTTGTGGCAATCTAAACACTTGGAGTTTATAACTTTGTTCCCGATTTCGTGGCATTTTGTGCAATTACTAATTCCTTCCAAATCAGAATGTGCATTGGTTAGATCGCCCGGAGAAATTTGTGCAAAAATTTGAGCGGAAAAAAATAATATTAAAAAAAAGTATTTCAATAATTTATTAGTGTTTTAAAATAGCATCACCAAATTTTTTGGTGATCTTAATTCCAATTCCTTCAAGAAAACTGGTTGGTAAAATTCCACCTGCAAAAATATAAACCAAATCATTTTTAATTTTTAATTCATCGGTAGAATTATTAAAACTAAATATCACGCTATCATCTGTTATTTCTTTTACGTTCGAATTAAATAGTGTTTTTATTTTTTTCTGTTTAATGTAATTATTAATTCGTTCAAGATTTTTTGGTTTTAGTCTTGAAAAAGATTCGCTGCGATACGAAAGTATAATTTTATTTCTTTCATCGGCAAGCAGCATTGCAGATTCAACTGCAGAATCACCACCGCCAACAACTAAAATATTTTTATCGTGTATTAATTCGGGTTCAATCAATCTATAAAAAACTTTTTCTTTATTCTCACCAGGAATACCGAGCTTTCTTGGAGACCCGCGTCTTCCTATTGCAAGAATAATTCCTCTGCTTGTGTAATGTTCATTGTTAGTTTTTACAATAAACATATTGTCTTGTTTAACAATCTCAGAAACTTTTTCCTGTTCATTGATTGTGATTTTATTTTTATCTAAAACATTTTTCCACAAATCAAGTAGTTCAGATTTACTTGTTTCTACAAGTTTTATTTTTCCCCAAAGCGGTAAATCCATTGGTGACGTCATCACAATTTTAGCTCTGGGAAAATTAAATACTGTTCCTCCTAAAGAATCTTGTTCTAGTGTTATAAATTTAAGATTATTTTTAGCCGCAGTTAAGGAGGCTGATATACCTGCAGGCCCTGCACCAACAATTATCAAATCGTATTTTGCATTTGATTTCGGAAAAGATTTTTTTAGAAAATAATCAACAGCTTGTTTTCCTTGCTCAACAGCATTTTTGATTAATCCCATTCCGCCAAGTTCCCCTGCAACAAAAATTCCCGCAATGTTAGTTTCAAATTCCTGCGAAATATGTGGAAGTTCTACCCCCCGTTTTTCTGTTCCGATGCAAAGAGTAATAGCTTCTACTGGACAGGCATGAAAACATGCACCATGTCCAACACATCTGGATGCATTGATGGTTTGGGCTTTCCCGTTTTGTATTCCTAAAATATCATGTTCTGGACATGCCTTTATACAAGCACCGCTTCCAATACATATATCCAAATCAACAACCGGATGTAATGAAACAGGTTCGTGAAATCCGTGTTCTTTAGCTTTACTTGTTTTACTTTGGGTACGCAGATTGGTGAGCTTATTTTTTTGGAAGTAGAAGTAAAAAATTCCACCGAGTAGGAAGAAAACAAAGACATACGCTAAGATATTTTCTACTAATTGTTCCAAAATAGTTTATTTGATAAATATTATTAGTTGGCAATTAACAATTATTCAAAAACAATGCCTAAGAATAGCTAGACAAAAGTTACAATAAGTCTATAATGTTTAAATTATAATTTATTTAAAGAGTTTCGTGCTAATTCTGCTGTTTTATCTTGAGGAAAATCTTTAATCAGTTTCGTCCAAACATCACGTGCTTTTTCTTTATTACCTTTTGTTGCCTCAATTGCTCCAATATTGTAATTAACCATAGGATCGTTTGGAAATAATTTTAACATCTGCAAAGTAACCTCTTCCGCCTTTGCAAGATTACGCTGGTTATAATAAACAAAAGTTATTGCAAAATATATATCTTTTCTACCCTTATCTTTTTCAATAATTTTTTGATAATATTTTAGTGCTTCATCCTGTCTATGTGCAGCAGCAAGAAAATCGGCATATTCTCTAATTTTCAATGTATCTGCAGGATTTGCTTCAACATCTTTTTTCATTATGTCGATTCTGTGTTTTACTTCTTCAGAAACATTTGCACTGCTTGGATTATCAACCAGTCCTTTGTTTAAATTTTTGTGCACATCATCAGCGGGCATTTGCTTGTTGTTAATATCAACAGATACTTTTTCATTATTACCTGTTTGTACGACAATAAATAAGATGACAACAACTGCAACAGCTAATATTGCATAAAAGTAAATCGGTTTGAATTTCATTTTTATTCTCCTAAAAAATCCATTTATATCCAAAAGTTAGAGTAACAACTACATGAATAATCATTATTACAAACATTGAAATGGCGAACGGCAAATGGGCGATGTGCCAATATTTAAAAAGATTTTGCATTGTATGAAGCATTCCTAATCTTCTTGATAAAATAATTTCTGCCTGAGCTTTGTTTAATATTTCTTTTCGCTTGATTTTTGAAAACCCCGCCGAGATCATATTTTTTTTCAATTTAGATTTAAATGAGAGAATTCCAAAAAAGTCTTTAAAGTAAAGAAATATTGTATTCATAATACTTAAGGATTTATATCTATCCGATGACGCTAAAATATCGAGTTGATCAACTAATCTTATATCAAAAAGCATCTCCTGTTTCATTTTATCCAAAAGATCCTGGCGCATTGATATTAAATCCTGAATATCAATTTCCTTTCCCTGAATTGTTCTTGGAATCTGGATATAAATAAATCTTCCGATAACACCGCTTAATACAACAAGAACCATACTCCAAAAACTTACTGAAACAATTCCGCCAAACTTAAACGCAGTATGATATAAAACTAAAATGGGTCCAACAGTGCATAAAAATATATGAAATTCTAACCAATGTTTTAAGTAACCAAATGTAAATAACTTACGAGATCTTTTACGGAACATATAAATTGCTACACCAAAAATCATCATAAAAGTCCCTATGATTCCAAAGCCGTGTCCCAAATTTCCGCTTGGTTTTAGAGATGCATGTGAAGGATCGAAAAATCTTTCTTCTATTGGAGTAGAATAATATTGATATCCATTTATAGCCAATAGAATTAATACGGCAATCCCTATTACAAAGAAACTGCCCACATATATAGCGTGAAGCTTTTTGTTCATAGCAAAAAATAATAATGAATAGATATATTACAAAGGAAAAGTTTGAATTTAAAAATATATGGGTCTCTAGCAAGAGACCCAGGATATTTACTCATCAGCAAGTTGTACGAGTGTATTGTATTTTGTGGATTTATCAACAGACATTCCACTTATTTTATCAACTAGAATATTAATTCGCTCATCGTTCATATCATCAAAGGCTTCGTATGCCTCCATATTAGTAAAAGTATAAAGCTCCTGAAAACTAACAGCTTTGCCTTTAACTTCGTAAACAGCGTAAGATTCTAATCCTTCAGCTTTAAGAAGATTTTTAAGTTCCTTAACAACTTTTAAATATTCGTCTCGTTTTTCAGGAACAATTTCATACTGAATTGAGAAAAGGACTTTTGACATTTGTACTCCAATAATTAAATAAATAATTTCTGATCTATCGAGCCTTCAAAAATGATTTTTGCCGGCCCTATTAATGAAAGATTTTTAACCTTTTGATTTTCAACATCAAAATTAACAATAAGTTCATCACCGCCATAAGTTTTTAAAGTAATTGGTGGTTTAAGATTATCTTTTAAAAAACAAATTAATGCAGCTGCCACCGAACCGGTACCGCATGCAAGTGTTTCATCCTCCACCCCTCGTTCATAAGTTCTGATATGCACAACATTATCAATCACATCAATAAAATTTACATTTGTTCCAGCAGGTTTAAAATCACTACTGTATCTTATTTCTCTGCCAAGCTCAAAAACCGGAAAATCCAATATGTTATTAAAAGATGATTTAGGATTTAAAGGATCTTTCAGAACGTCCGAGATTTTAATTACTACATGCGGTGAACCTGAGTCAGCATAATTAGCCGTTATCATCTGACCATGTGCATTAATATTAAAGTTATATTTAATCTGCTTTGGAGAATTGAGATTAAATTTAATCAATTCTTCTCCTAAAACTTCTCCGGAGTATTCATCATCACTAGAAATAAATTTTGCAATTCCGTTTTTCAATCGAGATGTTTTTTCAGCAAACCAAATTGAGCAGCGAGCACCGTTTGCACACAAACTACCTGTTGAACCATCGGCATTATAATAAACCATTTTGTAATTATAACCAGCAAGATCCTCAATCGTAATAAGACCATCAGCCCCAATACCGCTTCTACGGTTGCAAAGATTTTTTATTTTTTCCGGTGTGAGTGTTAACCCTGGATTTTGATTTAGATCTATAAAAACAAAATCATTTCCAGCACCACTCATCTTTTTAAATAAAAACTTTTGCATTTAACTTCTAATTTAGTTTAATGCTTTATGCTTTTCAATAAAAATTATTGTTAAATATCAGATATTTATTAGAGTGAATTTGAGGATTTAAAATATTCCTGCAGATATTTTTGATCTGCAGGACGTAAATGAGGATGAAACTTAGGTAATTTGTTTTGTCATCAATGCAACTTGCTGCGCAACAGTTGAATTATATTCAAAAGCAAGCTTTCTATAATTTACTAAATCTATAATTGTACCTATAAAACACAAACCGGCAGTTAAAAAATATAAGATTCCCATCCCAATTTGGTTGAGCATAAATCTATGCAGTCCGGCAAATCCAACAAACCCAATTAAAGCTAATATTAATATTGTTGTAGGATCTTTTCTGCGTGAGCTGTAAGCCATTGCAAATTGTTGTGCTTGAGCATCCGTCATATCATTAATTAAGCTCTGGGCATAATTCATTTCTTCGCCCTCAAGACTAGGTAATAATTGAAAAATATTTGGCATAGTTTCTCCTTTATAGTTTGTGGTTTTGTACTCTTTTAAGATTGAAGTTAATGATTGAATATATTCTGTGTAAAATTATCAACAATGCCGGGATACCTAAAATATGAGCATTAAATGATTGTGTTAATTGACCTCGAAATATTAATGCAATTGAATTTCCCAAGTCCACACCCGGGGCAATGTTCAAATCCCAGATTTGAAAGAGGACATATTGTAAAATGCGTTGAATTAGGATTTACAAAAAATGCAAAATACAGAAGTGCGACAATCCAGATAAAACCCTCAAATCCAATAAGCTTAATTGAATTAAAAATCTTGTAAAGAAGACTATTGTTTTCAACTGAATTAATATTGCTTGTATAGTTAATCACTGTTTTATTCTAAATTGTTGATTAAAACATAAGTAATAATTAATATCAAATCAATTTCAGGATGATGAATGGTAGGTTTTTATCGGTGAATGAGTAAAGTAAAAAGGTGATATTTTTTATTCAAAGATATGACATCTTTTCCTAAAAATGTCATGTTTAATTTTTAAGAAGATTTCCCCGCTGTTGGCTGCAATACGGGTATTGAAGGTGCAGGCCGTTTAATAGCAAACTCAACTATTCTTGCAAGCGTTTCTCCAAAGCTTAAACCTAATTGTTCAGCTGATTCCATAAATGAAACGCTTTCCGTCAAATCAGGATTGGGATTAACTTCTAAAACATAAACTTTATTGTCTTTGGTCAATCTAAGATCTAATCTTGCATAATCAGTGCACCCTGTTATTTTGTATGCCTCAAGCACAGCAGATTTAACTTTTTTTTCAACACGCTTAGTTAATTTAGCAGGACAAATTGAGTGTACTCGATGGAATGATTCCTCGAGAGGATTCCATTTTGCATCATAGCTTATTATCGTCGGGTGATCAGAAGGGAGTTCACTAAAATCAAATTCTATAATAGGTAGAACTTCAGGGGGATCATTTCCAAGAACTGAAACGTGCAGTTCACGACCTTCTATAAATTCTTCTACTAAAATTGGTGGATCATATTCTGCAAATGCTTTATTAATTCTTTCACTCAGTTCTTCATAGTTATAAACGACGGATCCTTTTTCAACACCTGAACTGGCATCTTCCCGTGCGGGTTTCACAATCATCGGATAATGAAGGCCGTGCCTTCCAGGTAATTTTGCCTCATTCAATAACCTGTATCTAGGAGTAGGAACATTATTGGCGAGCAGTAATTGTTTTGTCATTCCCTTTCGCTGGCAAAGTGCAAGTGTAAAGGGTCTGGCACCGGTGTAGCGAACACCGTAAAGAGCAAATAGCCCTGCGATCGATTGCTCAAGGGCTGCATCTCCTCTATAAAATTCTATCAGATTAAAAACTACATCAGGCGGATTATTTTGAAGTAAATCTATTAAAACTTTTATATCCTCATTAATATTTAGAATATAGGAGTTGTAACCTTCGCTTTTAAGTGCTTTTGCAATCGCCTCATATTCTTCGGTAATTGTTGCAACATCGATATCATATTCTGGTTCGAATCCTAAAGAGTCAGGATCAACTTTACGAATTTTTTCGTAAATATCTTCTCCAAAATGGTTATAGATTACTGCTACAGTGATTTTCTTCTTCTTAGCCATTCAATTCTAAAAAATAAAAAATTATAAAAATTAATATTAAGATCTAAAAAACATAAGTGTATAGTGGAGGTGGCGGGAGTCGAACCCGCGTCCGAAATTATGATCCAAAGAACATCTACATACATAGTCTGTTTCATTTTTGACTTTAAGCTGCCAAACAGACAAAGATCACTTAAAGCCTACTTGCTGTTAATTCACCTTTCCTGCGCAAGAGACAGAATCAGCTATTGTATCTAAACGTCGTTCAATCCTAGCCCGATACAAGAGGATAAGTTGAACGGCTGTTAACTATTAATTAAGCAGCTAAGGCGTAATTAGATTCGCCAGTTATTGTTTTTTCCCAATTCGTTTACGTGTATTCGGGGAACACGATATGCAGTTCTAAGTCTCTTTAATCCCGTCGAAACCAAAATTCACCCCCGTAAAATCAGTAGGCAACATGCAGTGCGTAATTAGCAAACTTTTATTACGGAATCCATTTTGTATCTGGAATATTTGAGTACTTATTCTCAAAACGTGAAAGAACAAAAAACAGATCAGATAATCGATTTAAAAATATAATAATGTTTTCGCCAATTTGTTCAGTATTTTTTAATGCCACAACTTCCCTTTCTGCACGTCTTGAAATTGTTCTGCAAACGTGCAATAGGGCTGATCCTCTTGATCCACCGGGTAGAATAAAGTTTTTTAATTCATCTAACCGAGACTCAAATTTGTCAATCGCCTGTTCAGTTTCAATAATATATTCTTCTGGTAAGCGAGTAACTTTTAACTTTTTATTTTTTTGTGTTTCAGGTGCTGCTAAATCAGATCCCAAAACAAAAAGTTTATTCTGTAAATTGACAAGTAAATTTTTTATTTCATCAGAAGAGATTTCTAAAATAGTTAATCCCACAAATGAATTTAATTCATCTACTGTTCCGTAAGCATTTAATCTTAAATTATTCTTTAATACCCGTTCTCCACCAAATAATCCTGTCTCTCCTTTATCACCTGTTTTTGTATAGATTTTCATTTTTGCGTTTATCTCTTAAAAGGCAGCTCGTGTACAATCACTTCAATTGTTTTAGTTTCATTTTTAGCTTTAAGCTTTGTGCCCTGAACAGCCAAAGGTTTTTTAATATATCCAAGTCCTATATTCTTTTTAAACTTAGGCGAAAAAGCTGTGGATGTAATTACACCAACTTCATTCTTCTGATCATCTAACAATGAAAATTTCTCATTAGTTTCAATTTCTTCAGGAAAACACAAGCCGACCAGATGTTTCTGAACTTTATCATAAGTTTCCAATCTAGCAATTACCTCTTGCCCGATATAACATCCTTTTTTAAAATCCACTAAATCTACTAACTTTGCTTCATGAGGATTATATAAATCATTTAGTTCATTTGGATTAGATGGGATTCCATTTTCAATTTTAAACACGTTATCTGCATCTTCACCTACAAGATTAAAATCAAACGGCCCTTTATTTTCAATCATATTACTTACTAACTTTTTACCATTTTCCTGCTCAGCAAGAATCCAAAATTTTTGCAGCCCATTTTCATCTTTAATTCTTGCAAGAAAAAAAAGCACACCTTCTGCACTTACCACTTTAAATGAATTCTCCGTAACAGAATTTACAGCATCACCAATAAATAAAGATAAAAATGAATCAGACTGAGGACCAATGACTTGGAATAAATTAAATCTATGGCTTGCGTCACTAAATTTTACGTCATCACCAATAATATATTTATTTATCCAACTTACTACTTTTTGTTTGCTATGGATGCTAGTTACTAAAAGAATATAACTTTCAAAGTTAAGCACTGTTGCCACACCAATTATTCTTCCCTTCTCCGAGGTGAATATGGTTTTTCTTACTTCCTCTTTATTTAAGTCCTTCATCGAGTTAGTAGAGATTCTATGTAAAAAATCTAAAGAATCTGTTCCCTTTAATTCGATTATAGACAAAGAATTCATAAACTTTAGTGCAACACCATTATTAAGACTATAAACTTCATCTTCAAGATTGGTGTAATTTTTTATGTAAGTTATGTCATTAATTTCTTCGGTTTTTGCTCCCAGAGAAACAAAAAATGATATCATATCTGAATTTGTAGTAGTCAACTCAAACATTATTACTCCATTGTGAATCTATTATTTTTCGGATAAGAAATTGCAAAATTTCTTTGGGCAAAGATAAGGAAAAAATTAATAACGGCGAGTTTGTTTAGAGTTCTTTGTGTTTATGTAAAGCGTATCTTTTTCACTCCATTTGAATGCAACAGAATCATTAGAATAGACTTTATCACTAAGATTGTAGATAATATGCTCATAATAATCAGGGAACTTATCATTGTTAACATTTGCCAATGTTCGTTTTAAACTTGTACCTTCATATGTCATTAACAAATGCGGGAAATCTCTAATGTTATCAATTATAAAGTAATTGTAGTTTATATGACCAATTCCTTGAGCGTAGTGAAAATTATTTTCTATAAAATATGTTCCACGGTAATTCCACTTCTTAAGAGAGATGCTGTTAAATCCTCCATGAGATGGAATCGGTGCTTCCCACTGCTTAAGAAGGTTTTCACCTTTACATTCAAACAACACTAAATACAAAAATGGTGTTCCAAGTTTTGTACTATCAAGATCAATAAAGCTCTGATCATAACCAATTAAATTTGTAGGTTCAATTAATCTTTCGCCTGCTCTGGAAGAAGCAATAATTGTAAAAACATAATTGCTGCCATCTTTATCTGTAAAATAAATTATGGCCGGTTTTGGAATATCATAAGTTGTTGTTCTATCAAATTCGAGTAAGTATGTTCCGGATGGATAATTTTCAAAAATGTGCTCAATTACAGCAATCGTGTCACAAGGAAATCGATTCTTAGACTCTTTTTTTTTTAGCTCAAGATTATATCTTTGAATTTCAGCATCTTTGTTTAGATTAAAAGCCGCTTGTTCATTATAGTTCACATTTTTATTCTGAGGTTTTGACTTATTATCACAGCTTAGAAGCAGTAATAGAATCATTAGAATAATAGGATAAATAAGTGTTGATAATTTTATTTTTCTTAACATAGATACCATTTTGCTCAATATTTGTGCCTCAAAAAGAAAACAAAAAAGGCCTCAGAATTTGACTAAAAGCAAAATCTGAGGCTAAAAAAATTAGATAAGTCTTAGAATAAAACAATTATTTTGAAAACTCATCCAAGAAGTATGCTGAACCTTTTATTCCCAGTTGAAAATGTTTAAGATTAAAATGTTCATTTGGTGAATGAAGATTTTCAGTGTTCAAACCTAGACCCATTAACACAGGTGAAGCTTTTAACCTTTTTGCAAATTCAACAACAATTGGAATTGATCCGCCTTCTCTCATAAATACAGTTTTTTTGCCAAATGCTAACTGCATTGCCTTTGCACCTGCAATTGTTGCCTTATCTTCAAGAAGAGTTATCACAGGAGAGCCGCCGTGTAAACCTTTTACTTTAACGCTAACTTCCTTTGGTGCTATTTTCTTTATGTATCTTTCAAAAAGTTTTTCAATCTTTTTAGGATCTTGATGTGGAACCAATCGCATACTAATTTTTGCAGATGCTTTAGATGGAATTACAGTCTTAGCTCCCTCACCTGTAAATCCACCCCAAATACCGTTGCAATCTAAAGTTGGTCTTGCCCAAATACGTTCTAAAGTTGTATACCCTTTTTCACCGGTTAAATGTTTTAAACCGATTGCCTTGCCCCATTCTTTTTCAGAGAACTTTAAAGCTTTAAAATTTTCTCTTTCTTTTTTAGTTAACTTTAGAACATCATCATAAAATCCATCAATTTTAATTTTACCGTCTTTATCTATTAATTGCGAAATCATTTTTGTAAGAACATTTATAGGATTAGGTACACCACCACCAAATGTGCCTGAATGAAGATCACGTGATGGTCCCGTAACTTCAATTTCCATATAACATAAGCCGCGCAAACCATAAGTAATTGTCGGAATACCAGGAGCAAACAAGGCCGTATCGGAGATTAATACTGAATCACATTTTAATAATTCGGTATTATTTTTAAGAAATACTGATAGATTTGAACTTCCAATTTCTTCTTCACCTTCAATTAAAAATTTTACATTCAAAGGTAAGCTGCCATGTGTTTTAAAATATGCTTCAACGCTTTTAATGTGCATAAACATCTGTCCTTTATCATCAGTAGCACCACGAGCAAAGATGTTATCGCCCACAATAGTGGGTTCAAACGGCGGCGATGACCATAATTCTATCGGATCAACAGGCTGAACATCGTAATGACCATAAATCAATACTGTAGGTTTGCCCGGCGCTCCAAGCCATTCACCATATACTAATGGATGACCTTCTGTTTGGATCATTTCTATTTTATTTAAACCTGCAACTCTTAATTTTTCTGCAACAAATTTTGCTGCTTTCTGCATATCAGGTTTGTTTTCTAAAAGCGTACTAATACTTGGAATTCTTAAAAATTCTTTTAGTTCTTCAACGTATCTTCCGCTATTATTCTCAATATAATTTATTACGTCTTTCAATTCATTTCTCCTAGTGATATGTTATTTTAAATTTAAATATTATTGGAATATATTCTTTGAAATTATTAATTGATTGATTATCAAGATTATCTAAAATATCCTTTCCGGGTACAAAAACTTCTTTCCAAGGATCATCTACAATATAAAGATTATCCTCATCATCCACTGTGATGCTTTCGTAAGAGGGCAAATAATTCAGACCAGTATATCCAGGTATAAAGGTTACACCATCAAATTTTGAAAAATCTTTTATATCTAATTCTTCATCAAAAAGTAAATGAAATATAGTTCGATTATTCCTATCAACTCCCCAAACAGAATAGTCTTTATCTGAATACAAACCGCAAATAGAATGAATACCCAAGCCTTTTGTGCTTATTTCTTTAACGATATTTAAATCAGATTTATTTGCAATAAAAATTATAGTGCTATCAGCAAACTGAAAATTATTCATAAATCCTTCTAAGCCTAAATAAAAATAATTATCATCTAATGCAACACCTTCAAAGCCCAAATTAAAGTTTGTATAATGATAGAATAATTCTGAGGGCACAAAATCCATCTTCACTACTGATTCTACCTGTTTTGAAAAAACATCATTCCCCACAAAGATAAGTTGGTAAATTCCAACGAACTCATTGTATCGTTCACCATTACCTTCCACTGATAAATATACATTTCCTGAATTTTGATCATACACTATTTCTTCAAAATCTTTTTTAGGGAAAATTGAAAAATAATTTGATGCACTATCAACAAATGAAATCCGCTCAATTCTGAAGACAGAATCATGATTTAGTGTTAATAAATTAATAAATCCTATATCATCAGCAATGAGAAAATATTTTTTATCACATTCACTTTTTATAAATGCAATCCCAGATGTTTGATCACTTCTTGTATGATTATCTTTTAACCATTGTGGAAAATTTTGATCTGGATCTAAAATAATGCTTTCAGATTGTCCAAATAGAATAAAGCTAAACGAGAGTATAAAAATTACAATTATAATGCGAAGCATTTTCCAGATTCCAAAAAGAAGAATTAAATAATTTATCTTTGTAAATATAAGCATAATCATATTATCACACTGTAGATATAAGCTTCTTGTTAAGTTTTTAGGTGTTAACTATCTTTGATTAATGATTTTATTCCGATACATACTAAAAGCTCATTTTATTCCATTCCTATTTTCATTAATTACGCTTATGTGCATTTTTTTGCTGCAATTCTTGATGAAATTTGCTGACAGATTAGTAGGAAAGGGATTAGATGGATGGATTATCACAAAGTTAATAGCATATAATCTTTCCTGGATGGTTGTACTTGTTGTACCAATGGCTTCTTTAGTTGCTACATTAATGGCCTTTGGAAATCTTAGCCAAAATAATGAAGTAACCATAATGAAATCATCCGGAATAAGTCTTTACAAAATGATGTTTCCGCCGTTTATTGCAAGCATAGCAGTTGCAATTTTACTTTTTCAATTTAATAATGATGTTCTTCCGGATGCTAATCATCAGGCAAAAATACTGATGAGTGATATTTCGCGTACAAAGCCAACCCTCTCTCTGGAACCTGGTTTTTTTTCTCAGGAAGTTAGTAACTATGCAATTTTAGTTCGTGCTATTGATCAAAACTCTAATTGGCTGTACCAGATAACTATTTACGATTATTCCAATGGGGCTAAAGTAAATGTAGTTACAGCAGATAGCGGGAAAATATTTTTTTCCAAAGATCAATCAAAACTACTTATGGAGTTATATAACGGGGAGATTCATGAATCTGATATTCAAAATACAACAATGTACAGGAAGCTCGAATTTAAAAAACACATTATAACGATGAATGGTGATCAATTTTCATTTCAGCAATCCGGTCCAACATCCAGAGGTGAAAGAGAACTTAGTGTTTATGATATGGAGATTATTACTGATAGCATAAAGGAAGTTTTGAATCAGACTTATACTTCCTTCACACAAGAAGTTAAACGGCATATGTTTTTAGATAGTACTAGTAAGGCTGATCTTTCAGAAAATAGTTTGGGCAGCAATCCTGAATTAATTTATTTGAGAGCCATAGATAAAATACGGACTGTTAAAAATATTATTAATTCTAATTTTAATAGAGTAGAATGGACAAAGCGGGAACTTGAAAAATATGAAGTTGAGATTTATAAAAAATACGCTTTACCCGGAGCGTGTATTGTATTTATGCTGATAGGCGCCCCATTAGGTGTAATGGTTCGCAAAGGTGGGTTTGGAGTTGCGGCTGGAATAAGTTTGTTTTTCTTCCTTATTTATTGGGCGTTTTTAATTGGTGGTGAAAAATTATCTGAACGTGGATTCTTTTCCCCTTTTATAGGAATGTGGGCTGCAAATATTGTTCTAGGTGTTGTTGGAATTTTACTCACGATTAAAACAAATAAGGAAGTTAAAACAATCACATTCAATTTTATAAAGAAGCTTATTCCAAAAAAATTAAGACTAAAAAATATTTCAGCAGCTGATGAAAATAATTGATAAATATTTAATCAAGCAATTTTTGCAGACAGTAGCATTTGGACTGCTTGGATTTACTATTATTTTTATTGTAATCGATGCAATGGAAAATCTTGATGATTTTATAGATCAGAGTGTTCCTGCGCTAAAAATTATTCATTACTATATAGTTTTTTCCCCCGAAATCATTCGGTTGATGACCCCAGTCGGTGTTTTATTTGCAGCACTATTTACCGCGGGAAAAGCTGCAAACTTAAGCGAGTTAACTGCAATTAAAGCAAGTGGAGTTAGTCTTTTTAGATTTATGCTGCCATTTATAATAACCACTTTTATCATCAGTGCATTTTCAATTTATTTTAGTGGTTATGTTGTTCCGATGGCTAATAAAACTAAACTAAATATTGAACAGGAGTATCTTAAAAAAAACATTAGTTTTTCAGGGAGTAATATTTATTTTCAGGATTCCAAACAAAGAATTGTAAGCATCTCATTTTTTGATAATAACTCAAATAGAGCAAATAGAATTAGCATACAGGATTTTAATTCTAATGATCTTAAGCAAATGCAATCTAGAATTGATGCTGTAAGTATGTCATATGATACTTTAAAAAATATTTGGATTGCAAATAATGGTATACAAAGAGATTTTTTAGGTAAAAAACAGCAGGCAAAATATTTCACAGAATTAAAGATCCCTGATTTAAATTTTTCTCCAGCCGAATTACTCCAAAAACAAACAAGACCATCTGAGATGAATTTATCTGAACTTAATCAGTTAATAATATCACAGAAGAACGCCGGCAATGATCCTACTTCAACATTGATCGAATTCCATTCCAGAATTGCCTTCGCAATGACTAGCGTTATTGTTGTTTTATTTGGTTTGCCAATTTCTGCAAATAAACGAAAAGGAGGAATAGCCTCTCAAGTTGGACTTAATATTCTCGTAACTTTTCTTTATCTAGTTTTTATGAAGGTAAGTCAGGCCTTCGGTAAAAACGGATCACTTAATCCAGTGATAACAGCCTGGGTTGCAAATTTTTTATTTATGATAGCTGCTGGAATAAATCTTTGGCGGTCTAGACATTAAAACTGCATATTAAAAATTTTAATCTCATACCTGTTTTGCATAATAAAAATTATAGACCAGAGTAAACAAATCTCAATTATCTATGTGATAGAAGTAATTATGGCTGGGAAATTTTTTCAACAGCATTAAGAAAAAAGCCGGCTTTAACACCGGCTTTAATCTAAAAACAATTAAAATATTTAATTTACTTTTTCTGTGCTCTTTGGGGGTACAAAACCAAACATTTGATTAGGAGCAGAATCAATTTTAATTTCACCAAACTTTGCTTCAAACTTCTCAATGTTATCTATCAAAGCTTTCATCAACATTTTTGCATGTTGTGGAGTTGTGATAATTCTGCTGTAAACTTTTGCTTTTGGAACACCGGGTACAATACGAGTAAAATCAATAATAAATTCAGCTGGTGAATGTGAAATAATTGCAAGATTAGAATAAATTCCTTCCGCTTCTTTTTCACCAAGCTCAATGTTTAACTGTTGCCCCTGTGGTTGTTTATTATCCATAATTATTATCTTAATTTATCTGCTTCATCAAAAGCATGTTTAGCGTCATCATTCATTCCAAGAACTGAGTAGACTCTTCCTAAAAGTTCCCAAGTTTGCGCATTAGCATCTTTCATCTGAACCGCTTTTTCTAAAAATGGTAAAGCTGATTGATACTTTGCCTTATATTCATCAGAAACTTGTCCAGTTTCATCAGATTTTTTATTTAAGAATGTTCCCCACTTTAAATAAGTTACACCAAGATTGTAAATAGCGTTATCATAAGCTGCATCAATTTCAATAGCTTTTTTAAATTGAGTTTCAGCACCAGCAAAATCTTCAGCGCCCAATAAAAGAACACCATAATTATATCTTATGTTTTTATCTTCTGGTTTTGCTTCTACTAATCTCTTATACTTATCAATTGCTTCAGAGCTTCTTTCTGCACCAATATATGAAGTAGATAAAGTAACAAGCATTTCAGGATCATTTGGATAATTCTTTAAACCATCTTCTAAAACTTCTATGCTTTTGTTGAACTCTGCCTTAGCCTCTTCGTCTTTTCCCTGGTTTTTAAAATTGGTTCCATTTACATAATATATCTCACCCAAAAACTTGTAACCATCAAGCGCTTTTTCACGATCAATTAATTGTTTTAGTGGTGCAACTGCGGCTTCATTATCGCCCTTACTTAAATATACAAAAGCAAGATTTTTATAAGTATCTCCAGAATCAGGTTCAATTCTTAGAGCTGAGTTAAAGTCAGAGATTGATTTGTCATAATAGATTTTAGCGCTGTCTGGATCAGTTGATTTTACGCCTCTTTGATACAAACTGACACCACGATTAAAAGCTTGTGCCCAAAAATATTTTCTGGAAGTATTAATATCTTTTTCAAAATTTTTGCTGATTGCTATGGATTTATCATAACTGTCTACCATTTCAGAAAAATTGCCTTGTTCCCCTTGAACATATCCTAACAAATAATAACCCTCATCACTTTTGGGATTTTTAGATATTTCTTTCTGTAAAACTTCTGTTGCTTTATCATAGTTTTTCTGCTGAATATACAATTTAGCGCTTGTTATTTCTGTGGATCCGCACTGATATCCTACAAAAAGCATGCTTAACATAAGTAATGCAATTACGAACAATTTTGATTGTTTCATTTTTTCTCCGATTATAAGTAAAAAATTAATCCCTTAATTCAATCTCTTTTAATTTAATGCTTCAAAGATACAAACATTTTTTAAAATATATAGCCATTTTCTAGGTGTTAAAAAGCTATTTAAATTGATTTTACCTGCTTAAAAGGATATTTTTTGGTAACAAAAAAGAGGTTTATTGTGACTACAGATCAAATCATCAAAACAATACCAAAAGTACTATTACATGACCATCTTGATGGTGGGCTTAGACCTCAAACAATTATTGATCTTGCCCAAGAACTTAAGTACGATAAACTTCCAACAAAAAATGCTGATGAGCTTGCTGAGTGGTTTCATAGGGGCGCAAACAAAGGAAATCTTGTAGAGTATCTTCAAGGATTTGAGCACACCACTGCAGTTATGCAAACCAAAGAAGGTTTGGAACGTATTGCTTACGAAATGATTGAAGACATGCACAATGATGGTGTTGTGTATGTTGAAACTAGGTTTGCTCCAGTTTATCATAGAATGAAAGGTTTATATTACGAAGATTCCGTTAATGCAGTGCTTGCAGGATTAGAACGTGGTAAAAAAGATTTTGGAGTTGGTTATGGTTTGATACTTTGCGGAATGAGAAATATGAAAGACACTGTTGATATAGCCGAACTAGCAGTTAATTTTAGAAACGATGGGGTTGTAGGTTTCGATCTTGCTGGTGAAGAAGGCGGCTATCCGCCAAAAAAACATATCGAAGCATTTCAGCATATACAAAGAGCTAATTTTAATATTACAATTCACGCTGGTGAGGCTTTTGGTAAAGAATCCATCTGGCAGGCAATACAATGGTGCGGCGCTCACAGAATCGGACACGCTACAAGATTATTGGAAGATATTGTTCTTGATGCAAACGGTAATGTAGTAAAGTTTGGAGAACTCGCTCAATATGTTTTAGATAAAAGAATTCCACTTGAGATATGTTTGCTTTCCAATCTTCACACAGGTGCAGTTGACAAATTAGAAAATCACCCATTTGGAATTTTGTACAAAGAGAAATTTCGCGTTACAATAAATACTGATGATCGATTGATGAGCGACACTACGATGACAAAGGAATTTTTAACTGCTATCAAGTATTTTAATCTTAATTTTGAAGATTTTGAAAAAATTACCATCAACTCTATGAAATCAGCTTTTATTCCATACAAAGAACGATTGCATTACATTTACAACATAATAAAGCCGGGTTATCAAAAAATAAGAGAAAAAATATTGTCGTTTAATAGCACTAAAGGAGAAAATGAAAAAACTATTCACTAATTACAATTTTGAATTCGATAAGAATGAAAAAAAATTATTAACAAATTTTTGCAAACAAGCTTTAAAACAAGTTTCTGGCGATAACAGATTTTTTTCAGAAGAAAAAGCATTTAATTCAATTATTGAAAAATTAAACCAAGGCGAGACCATAGTTAAGTTTACAAAAGATGAAAAAATAAGGCTGACTCATCAGTTAAAGCAAAATTCTGATTTTATGAAAAAGGAAATGAAAAAAAGCTGGTTTTTAAAAAAGTGGATCTACAAATCTTTGTTTAAACAATACGATAGTTTATTGGAAAAGCATTTTAAGGATTAATAATGTTAACAGATACAAAAAATATAATAGCACCAACTGGTACAGAAATATCTTGCAAAGGTTGGATACAGGAAGCAGCAATGAGAATGTTGATGAATAATCTTCATCCCGATGTTGCAGAAAATCCGGATGAACTAATTGTTTATGGTGGAAGTGGTAAAGCTGCACGTAATTGGGAAGCATATGAAGCAATTATTAATTCATTAAAGAATTTGGAAAATGATGAAACACTTTTAGTTCAATCAGGCAAACCTGTTGGAATATTTAAAACTCATACAAACGCTCCACGAGTAATAATCTCAAACTCAATGCTTGTACCTGATTGGGCAACTTGGGATGAATTCCGCAGACTTGAACAGCTCGGTTTAACGATGTACGGACAAATGACTGCTGGTAGTTGGATTTACATCGGAACTCAAGGAATTCTACAAGGGACGTATGAAACTTTTGCCGAAGCAGCTAAAAAATATTTTGGCGGCTCACTAAAAAATAGATTTGTATTAACTGCTGGTTTAGGTGGAATGGGTGGCGCTCAACCGCTTGCTGCCACATTTAACGGTGCAGCATTTCTTGGTGTTGATGTTGATCGAGCAAGAATACAAAAAAGAATTGATACCGGTTACACTGATGTAATTACTGATAACCTTGATGAAGCTTTAAAGATTGTGCTAGATGCAAAATTAAAAGGAGAAGCAATTTCTGTTGGATTGATCGGAAATGCCGGCGAAGTCCATCATGAAATTATAAAACGAGGAATTATTCCTGATATTGTTACTGATCAAACTTCCGCACACGATATGTTAAACGGTTATGTACCAATGGAAATGAGTTTTGAAGAAGCACTTGAGCTTAGAAAATCAAATCCTGAAAAATATATTTCACTCTCCCGTAAAACTGTTATTAAGCATGTTGAAGCAATGTTGGAATTTAAAAAGCTGGGTTCAATCGTTTTTGATTATGGAAATAATATTCGCGGAGAAGCAAAAGAAAATGGATTGGTAAATGCCTTTGAAATTCCTGGATTTGTGCCTGAATTTATTCGTCCACTTTTTTGTGATGGAAAAGGTCCATTTCGTTGGGCTGCCTTAAGTGGTGATCCAAATGATATTTTTGTTACTGATCAAGCGATACGAGAAACTTTTCCAGAAAATAAACTTCTTATGAACTGGATTGATATGGCTCAAAAGAAAGTTCACTTTCAGGGATTGCCAGCGCGAATTTGTTGGCTTGGTTACGGTGAGCGTGCAAAGATGGGAAAGATTTTTAATCAACTCGTAGCAGATGGAAAAGTTAAAGCTCCAATTGTAATTGGTAGAGATCATCTTGATTGCGGATCAGTCGCATCACCAAACAGAGAAACAGAAGGTATGATTGATGGAAGTGATGCAATTGCTGACTGGCCAATTTTAAATGCTCTGTTAAATGCAATTGGCGGTGCAAGTTGGGTTTCTGTACATCACGGTGGCGGAGTTGGAATTGGAAAATCAATTCATGCAGGAATGGTTGTGGTTGCTGACGGAACTAAAGAAGCGGAAGAACGATTAGAACGAGTTCTTACTTATGATCCCGGAATGGGAATAATGAGACACGCTGACGCTGGTTATCAACAAGCAATTGATAACGCAAAAAAATGGAATGTAAAAATTCCAATGCTAAAGTAGAAGTAGTTGTAAGGAGTTCTACGACGAAGCAATCTGTTTTTCATATAGTAAATTATATTGATTATTAAATTTGATTTAAGTCATTCCCACTGAAGTGGGAATCCATTTTATATTAGAAGTTTAAGATTCCCGTTTTCACGGGAATGAGATTACAATTATGAAACCATATTTAAAAAAAATATTTGTACTTATTCTTTTTACGCTTGCAGTTAGCTCTTTTCTAATTGCACAAGATAAAAACAAAATAGATTTTGAGAATTGTACTTTTAATGAATTTCCTCTTAATGGTAAAATAAAATTTGTTGATTCTTTTCCGGATATAAAAATTCAAGTTGTGGAAGCATTTCCTGATCTTAAGGTGAAAATTGTTAATTCATTTCCGGATGGCTGCGGCGAATGGCAAATAGTAGATTCATTTCCTGATGTTAAAATTAAAATTGTTGACTCGTTTCCAGATATAAAAATAAAATTCGTGGAATCATTTCCAGGTAAACCATAAACAAAGAGGTATTTATGAAACTCAAAGTATTAGTAGCAGATAAATTTCCGGATAAATATATCCAGCAAATGAAAGATCTTGATCTTGAAGTAAATTACAATCCGAAACTTGGAGAAAAGGATCTTCCTGAAGCAGCAAAAGATGTCAGATATAGTTGTTGTTCGTTCTACTGTTGTTAATGAGGAAACTATTAACAGCGGGAAAAAACTTAATTTGATTATTCGAGCTGGCTCAGGCGTAAACAATATCAACATTGCCGCAGCAAATAAAAAGGGTATCTATGTTACAAATTGCCCTGGAATGAATGCTGTTGCAGTAGCAGAACTTGCAATAGGTTTAATGATTTCACTTGATCGTTTTATTCCTGATAATGTAGGTGATTTTAACAAAGGTGTTTGGAACAAAGATAAATATTCAAAAGGTAAGGGATTAAAAGGAAAAACTCTTGGACTAATAGGGGTTGGAAATATTGGAAAAGAAGTTGCAAAACGAGCACTTGCTTTTGAAATGAATGTTTATGGAAAAGACATCACAAGAATTGAAGGCGTACAAATAAAAGATTTTAGTGAAATGGATCAACTTTTACCTTTGTGCGATATAGTTACAATTCATCTGCCTTCTACTCCACAAACAAAAGGTTTATTTAATAAACAAATGTTTGGTTATATGAAGAATGGTGCTTATCTCATCAACACATCCCGTCAGGATGTAATTGTTGAGGATGATCTTCTTGAAGCAATTAAAGAAAAAAATATTCGCTTTGCATGCGATGTCTTTAAAGGTGAACCAGAAGGCAAATCCGGTGAAGTTTCATCCAAACTACAAAACAATCCTAATGTTTATGTAACTCATCATATTGGTGCTTCTACCGAACAAGCACAGGATGCTGTTGCAGAGGAAACAATAAATATTATTAAGAAATTTGTTCACAGCGGAGTGATCGACCATTGGGTTAACAGAGCAAAAGTCACAGATGCCCACTACCAACTTGTTGTTAAGCATTTTGATAAACCGGGTGTATTAGCAAGCGTACTTGATGTTATAAGAAGCGGTAACATTAATATTGAGGAAATTGAGAATATAATTTTTGAAGGTGGTATTGCCGCTTGCTGTACAATGAAATTACAAACAGCTGCAACTGCAGACATGTTAAAGAAAATAAGTGAAAATTCTAATGTTATTAGTGTTAGTCACGTGGAGATCTAGAACCTTTTTCAAAGGGTGGTTCTTCGAATCACCCTTTTTGATTGCTTGATATATATTCTCTCTTAAACAAACTTTATATCAATCATATCTTTAAGAATTCCATGAAAGTAAGGTAATTGCATAAGTGTCTTTATTCCTTCAAGGTCCTGATCTTCGAGATCAAATACTATATGTTGAATATTTACTGAAATAAAATCCAATGATGTTTGTGTAAATCCTGCCAGAATGGAAGCATACTCTTCAGTATGACCGTTCAATAAATCATCTCTATGCTTCTCAGTAAATTCTTTAAGAACTAATTCAGATGAGGATGCAAGTATAAAGTTAACATATGGGGCATCAATCAGTTCTATTATTTCTTCTGCAAAACTTAAACCATTCAGAAACAATTCTTTTGAATAATTTTCATCACCAACAACAAGTATATTATCATCTATGTGAGTCGATTCATCTTTTACCAAAGTTGGAGTGACATCTACATCATAAAATTCTTTAAATAATATTTTACTAAGAATTATCTCATTTGTAGTAACATCGCCTTTAAGAAATATCTGTTCTAATGTTTCCTGCCCTTCTTTAAAATGAATATATGAATTTGAAAGAAGTGCATTAAATGATAAACCTATTTTTGATGAGACAAAAAAATCTTTGAAAGAAAGTAAATCCAACGTCGGGATCAACCCAACTGAATTTTCATCCACGGACAATTTTTTAGCAATTAGAGCAGCAGGATGAAACTCAACTGAGACACTCTCGTTAAGATTTAGTTCAGATAAGAAATATCTTTGAAAAAATATTTTGTGGGAGTAAGATTTTAGTTTTCATAGAATAAAAAAGCCGCTGAATTTAGCGGCTTCCAAAAATATTTAGATTTAAGATTTTTTACTTTTAATTCTTGCAGCTTTACCCGAAAGATTTCTTAAGTAGAAAAGTTTTGCTCTTCTAACATCACCCTGTTTTAGCACTTCTACTTTTGCAATTTTTGGTGAGTTAAACGGGAATATTCTTTCAACACCAACACCGCTGGACATTTTTCTAACCATAAATGTTTTGTTTAATCCTGAACCACGAATGCTTATTACATCACCTTCAAAGGACTGTAATCTTTCTTTATCACCTTCAACTACTCTTACTTGAACGCGAACGTGATCGCCAGGATTAAAGTCAGGCATATCTGTTTTAATCTGATCTGGTGCTATTTTATTTAAATCGATCATTTCATACTCCACTAATTATTATAATTTCTCCACTTTTCAGTTAAGATTTTAGATTGTTCTTGTTTCCATTTTTTAATTTCTTTATCATTTCCTGAAAGTAATACTTCAGGAACTTTCATTCCTTTATATTCAGCAGGTCTGGTGTAATAAGGTGCTTCAACAACTTCACCATCCTGAAACGAATCATCAAGAGCCGCCTCACTATCATTAAGAACTCCCGGTATTAATCTTACAACCGCATCAGCAATAATAAGTGCAGGAAGTTCGCCACCTGTTAAAACATAATTTCCAATTGATATTTCATCGGTTGCAAAATATTCTCTAACCCTATCATCAATCTCTTTGTAATGTCCTGCAATAATCAAAATATTATTTGCAAGAGATAATCTGTTTGCATATTTCTGATCGAATAATTTTCCCTTTGGAGTGGTAAAAATTATATGATCAAAATTACTTTCAGCTTTTAATTTTTCAATACATTCAAAGAACGGTTCAGGTTTAAGCACCATTCCGGCACCGCCACCAAACGGCTTATCATCTATTTGTTTGTGCTTATTAAATGCATAATCTCTAAGATTATGAATTTGAATTTTAACTTTCTTTTTATCCTGTGCTCTTTTTAAAATACTTGTATTAAGCGGACTGGAGAGCAAATCCGGTACCGCAGAAATAATATCAATCTTCATCATCATCAAAACCGAAATCTGACTTTAAAACCAAATTATTATTATCAGGATCAATTTTTTCAAAAATTGAATGAACAAATGGGATTAGAATTTTTCTTCCATTTCCCAGGGCGACTTCAATAACAGGGTTTGCGGGAGTTTCAAAATAATCAATTACTTTTCCCAAAAAATCCTGGCCCCTGAATAGCTCAC
Source organism: uncultured Ignavibacteriales bacterium (assembly GCA_963706055.1). Classification (GTDB taxonomy): domain Bacteria; phylum Bacteroidota; class Ignavibacteria; order Ignavibacteriales; family Ignavibacteriaceae; genus IGN3. Next base: position 42,706 of record CAVPND010000030.1, read on the forward strand.
AGCCAATTAAATCAAAATTAATAAAACTGGAGTCTTTAACACTTTCAAAATCTTTTTTAGAAATAAATACACTTCTGCCAATAAATAGGGATGATTCTCTTTCATTATCAAAGTTCCGAAACTTAAAGAATACGGAATTTTTAATAATCAAAGTCTCTTCAAGCTCTATTTTTTTCTTCTGTTCCCAAAAATCCAAATACAAAAATTTTATTGAGTCGGATTTTACATTAAACCCTGGAAACAATTGAACTTTAACAAACCCGTCTTTACCGGCAGAAAGAATTTTTGCTATAAGATAAAACTCATCCAATTAAAATGCTTGAATGATTAATCTTCAATCTCAAGAATTGCTCGCTTGCCTTCTTTAGCAGAAACAGCTGTTAAAAGAGTACGCATTGCTTGAGCAGTTTTACCTTGTTTACCAATGACTTTACCGATGTCATCTGCTTGAACTTTTAAAGATAATACTATCTTTTTTTCTTCTGTCAATTTTTCTTCGACAACGACACCATCAGGGTTGTCAACAAGTTGTTTAGCAATGTACTCAATGAACTCTTTCATAATAGAAGCCTCCTATAATGAACCCGGGTCAATAAGTAGTTATGTACATCCTCAAAAAGAGATTAATCTTTCTAAGCGTTTTGTTCAGAAGCGGAACCCGTAACTTCTGATGTACCTCCATTCCATAATTAAAATACAGAAAAACTATTAAGCAGGTTGCTCTGTCTTAGCTTCCTGGGTATCAGTTTTTTTCTTCTTTTTCACAGATTTTTTCTGTGAAGCAGCATCCTTAGAATCTTGCCAATTCTTCAATAATGCTTCAGCTTTTTCTGCTGGAAGCTTACGCTTAGCAATGTCTCTCTTAAGGTTGAGACCTGTTTGATTGAATAAACTTTTTACTGTGTCAGTAGGCTGCGCACCATTATCCAACCAGTAATTAATTCTGTCCTCTTTCAAATCAATTTTATGCGGATTTGTAAGCGGATTGTATATGCCAACAGCTTCAAGAAATTTACCATCTCTTGGTGAGCGTGCGTCTGCTGCTACAACTTTGTAAATGGGTTGTTTTTTCTTTCCCATTCTTCTTAATCTTAACTTAACGGCCAAATTATTATCCTCCGGATATTATCTCTATTATCAATTAAATTTAAAATTACGCATCGAATTTGGTAATCCTTTTTTGGAAAAATTACTCATCATCCTTTGCATTTCACTAAACTGTTTAACCAAACGGTTAACATCTTGTATTGATGTGCCGCTACCTCTGGCAATTCTTTTACGTCGATTACCATTTAAAACTTTTGGCGTACTTCTTTCTTCCTTAGTCATCGAATTGATAATTGCCTCAACTTTTACCAAAGCGTTATCATCGATAGGAGCGTTTTTTATTTTAGAACCAAGCCCAGGAATCATTCCTAACAAGGAAGATAAAGAACCCATTTTCTTGATGACTTTAATTTGCTTAAGAAAATCATCAAAATCAAATTTATTTTTCCTTAGTTTTTCTTCTAATTCTTCAGTTTCAAAGTCTTCAAATGATGCTTGAGCCTTCTCAACAAGGGATATAACGTCACCTTTACCTAAAATTCTTGAGGCTAAACGATCTGGATAAAATATTTCCAAATTCTCAAGTTTTTCTCCATTGCTGATAAACTTAATCGGTTTACCAACAACTGACCTGATTGAAAGAGCCGCACCGCCTCTTGAATCTCCATCTAACTTAGTAAGAACAATTCCATCAAAATTTACAGTTTCATTAAAAGATTTAGCAGAATTTACTGCGTCCTGACCCGTCATCGAATCAACAACAAATAAACTTTCATTTGGTTTTACAATACCTTTGATATCCGAAACTTCCTGCATCATCTGTTCATCAACATGAAGTCTTCCAGCCGTATCAAAAATAACCGTATTGTAGTTTTTTTCTTTTGCAAAAATTAGGGAATCAGTTGCAACTTTTCTTGCGTCTTTTTCCTCAATAGAAAAAACATCCACATCTATTTGTTTCCCCAGTAATCTTAATTGCTCAACGGCGGCCGGTCTATAAATATCTGCCGCAACTAATAATACTCTTCTTTTTTGTTCGGTTAACTTTTTTGCAAGCTTTCCGCAAAAAGTTGTTTTGCCAGAACCTTGTAATCCAACAACTAAAATCGTTGTAATACCTGATGCGTTAAGTTGTAACTCCTTATGACCACCACCAAGAAGTTCAGTTAATTCATCATAAATAAATTTAGTAATTAATTGCCCTGGTGAAATTGAAGCGATTACTTCTTTACCTAGAGCTTTAACTTTAACATTTTCAATAAAATCTTTTGCAACCTTATAATTAACATCGGCATCAAGAAGAATTCTTCTAATCTCACGCAACGTATCTGAAATATTATTTTCAGTTAATCGACCTTGTCCGGTAACTTTTTTAAGTGCGGATTCTAATTTTAGAGATAATTCTTCAAACATAATTTCAAAAGATCTACTTTACTAATCTAACTAACTTTCATTCAAAGCATTTGCACCGGATACAATTTCAAGTATCTCCGTGGTAATTGCGGCCTGTCGTTTACTATTATAAGTAAGACTAAGTGTTCTTATCAACTCCTTAGCATTTGTAGTTGCATTATCCATAGCAGTCATACGTGCAGCAAATTCAGATGCATTTGATTCCAATAATACTCTCCACATTTGTCCTTTCAGATGCTTTGGAATCAAATAATTAAATATTGCTTTTTGATCAGGTTCATAAATATAATTTGCAGTTTCATGTTTATGATTTTCTTTATCATCACCTGAAGCGATTGGCAAAAACTGTTCTACAACAATTTTTTGTTGAATGATAGATTTAAATTCATTGAATATGATTATTACCTTATCAATACTTCCATCAAGATATTTTGGAATTAAATTATCAACTAAACCTTGAGCTATCGAATAATCAAGATGCGAAAATATTCCTGGATAAGTTGCTGCTATATTGTAATTCCTTCTTCCAAAATAATCTGAACCTTTTTTACCAAGACAATATAGTTGATAGTTGAGACCTTTTTGCTTGATTTCTTGTTCAACATAAATGGTCGCTTCTTTAAGATATTAGTATTAAAAGCACCACAAAGTCCACGGTCAGCAGTTACAACAATTATTGCAACATTCTTTATTTCTCTATCTGCAAAAAAAGGATTAGTTAATTTGTCCTCAGCATTTGCAAGATTTGACAAGAGTACAGATATTTTTTTAGCATAAGGGCGAGCATTCAATATAGCTTCAGTTGCACGGCGTAATTTAGCTGTTGCAACCATTTTCATTGCTTTGGTAATCTGCTGAGTGCTTTTAACACCCTTTATACGAAGTTTAATATCTCTTAAAGTTGCCATTAATATTTAATAGTAAAATAATCTTCTACTTAAATGTAGATAAAAATTCTTGTCCGGCCTTTTTAATTAATTCTTCAGTTTCTTTACTTACGTCTTTATCTTTTTTAATCGAATCAAAAATTTGTTTGTATTTAACTTCGATAAATTCTAAAATTTCTTTTTCAAATCTTTTTATATCTTTAATCGCGACCGTATCCATAAAACCTTTTGTACCGTAGTAAAGACTAACAACTTGCTTTTCAATCGGAACTGGAGCGTATTGCCCTTGCTTTAATAATTCAACTAATCGAGCACCCTTGGCTAAAGTAGCTTGAGTTGATTTGTCAAGATCCGAACCAAATTTTGCAAATGCTTCCAACTCACGGTATGATGCAAGATCAAGTTTTAAACTTCCCGCAACTTTTTTCATAGCTTTAATTTGAGCATTACCACCAACTCTTGATACCGAAATACCTACGTTGATAGCTGGTCTTACACCGGCATTAAATAAATTTGATTCAAGATAAATCTGTCCATCAGTAATCGAAATTACGTTTGTTGGAATATATGCAGACACATCACCTTGTTGTGTTTCAATAATAGGTAAAGCTGTTAAACTTCCACCGCCCTCAGCATCACTCAGTTTTGAAGCTCTTTCAAGTAATCTTGAGTGAAGATAAAACACATCACCAGGATATGCTTCACGTCCAGGAGGTCTTCTCAATAATAAAGATAATTCTCTATAAGCCTGAGCTTGTTTTGAAAGATCATCATAAATACATAGAGCATGCTTACCATTATCTCTAAAAAATTCTCCTAAAGTTGCACCTGAATAAGGAGCAATAAATTGCAATGGTGCGGGATCAGAAGCCCCAGCACAAATAACTGTGGTATATTCCATCGCACCATTTTCTTGAAGTTTTGCTACAACCTGAGCAACTGTAGATTCTTTTTGTCCAATTGCCACATACACACAATAAACCGGATTTATACCTAAAGCTTTTGCTTCTTCAGTATGAGTATGTTTTTGACTAATAATTGCATCGATGGCAACGGCAGTTTTACCTGTTTGTCTATCACCAATAATTAATTCTCTTTGTCCACGTCCAATCGGAATCATTGCATCAACAGCAATTATACCCGTTTGAAGAGGTTCTTTTACAGGTTGTCGTTGAACAACTCCAAGAGCTTTTCTTTCAATTGGCAAAAATTGTGTTGTGTTAATAGGACCTTTACCGTCCATCGGAACGCCAAGTGGAGTGATAACACGACCAAGCATTGCGTCACCGACAGGCATTGAAGCAACACGTTTGGTTCTTTTTACTGTATCACCTTCTTTAACAAGAGTTGTATCGCCAAACAATACGCAGCCAACACTATCTTCTTCAAGATTAAGTACCATTCCAAAAACATCGTTTGGAAATTCAACTAATTCACTTGCCATAACTTGTGATAGCCCATAAACACGTGCAATACCATCGCCAACTTGCAAAACGGTTCCAACATCATAAATATCAACTTCACTTTCAAAACCGGAAAGTTGTTTTCTTAATATTGCAGATATTTCATCAGGTCTAACTTCTGCCATTTGTAATTTCCTTTATTAAATTCCTCAAGAATTAATTTAATGTAATGCTGCTTTGTAAAAATGTTTTTTTCAACAGACCAAGTTGATGAGCCATTGAAGCGTTGTAAACTGTATCGCCAACTTTAGCGATAAATCCGCCAATAATATTTTTTTCAACTTTAAAAGTTAATCTTGCTTTCTTTTTAAGATAAGATTCAAATTTTTGCTGCAATTGAGTCTTCTGTTCAGTTGTAAATTCAAATGCTGTTGTAACATCAATTTTTACAAAACCGGTATATTCATCTTTTAATGATTCAAACTTTTCTAAAATCTCAAGTATTAAATCTTCTCTGCCTTTGCTGATAGTAAAATCCAAAAAGCTAATGGAATCTTTACTTATTAAGTTTCCAAAAATTTCTAGAGAGAAATATTTTTTTTGTTTCTGGTTTAATTATCGGACTCTTAATTGCTCTAAGTAATTCATCACTTTTAGTGATAGTTCTATAAACTAACTCAAAATCATCCGCAACTCTATCAAGAATATTTTTCTCGATTGAAGTATCAAGAAATGATTGAGCATATCTATTTGCAACTTTTGATAAGGCCATAATTAATTTTTAGAAATATCGCTAATGTATTTATCAACAAGTTTTTTATTCTTATCCGCATCAAGATTTTCTTTCAAAATCTTTTCTGCTGCTTTAACGGAAATATCCGCAATCTGATTTTTTAATTCATCAAATGCAGCATTTTTCTTTCTATCAATTTCAGCTGTTGCATCGCTAATAAGTTTTTGAGCCTGTTCTTTGCTGTCTTTCATCATCTGTTCTTTTAAATTTTCAGCAAAAATTCTGCTCTGCTCAATAATCTTTTTAGATTCTTCTTCTGCTTTTGCCAAATTGTTCTGATTTTGTGCAAGAATTTGTTTAGCCTCATCTTTAGCTTTTTCTGCTTGCTCAAGTGAATCTTTAATAGCATCTTCTCTTTGCTTTAACGCCGATAGAATCGGTTTCCAGGCAAATTTTGTAAGAAGAAACAGAAGTAAGGCAAAAGTAATGATAGTCCAAATTGCTAAACCGCCATTAACGGAAAGCAATCCTCCGCTTCCGCCTTCTGATTCAGATACAACTAAAGCAATAAAAGCAAATAATGTATTTGCAATCATAATCTAATTGTTAAAATTAATTTGTAAAGATTGGAGCGATTAAAATCTTACTCCACTTAATTAATTATTTACCAGCTAAGATAAAGCAGATAACTAATGCAAATAAAGAAATACCTTCAATTAGCGCAGCAGCGATAATCATAGATGTTCTGATTGCACCGGCAGCTTCTGGTTGTCTTCCGCTTGCATCCATAGCAGCAGCAGCTAATTTACCGATACCCAAAGCGCCACCAAAGATTGTTAATCCAGCACCTAAACCGGCAGCTAAATATGCATAATCCATTAACGTTCTCCTTTAATTAGAATTTATATTATAAGTTATTAATGATCCTGATGAACTGCCATTCCTATAAATAAGGAAGATAGCATTGTAAAAATATATGCTTGTAATAAAGCAACTAAAACTTCAAGTCCGTAAATAAACAAAGCCATTGGAATTGCCAAACCAGCCCATGCAACACTTTGCATAACAAAGATTAAACTGATCAGAGCATAAATGACTATGTGTCCTGCTGTCATATTTGCAAAAAGACGAATAGCTAATGCAAATGGTTTTGCTAAGCAATCCTAAAAGTTCTACTACAGCCATAATTGGCAATAGAAAAACCGGAACACCATGGGGAATCAATCCTTTAAAGTATCCAAAAAATCCATTGTTTCTTATCCCGCCAATTTGGATTACTAAGAAAGTAAATATCGCTAAAGTGGCGGTTACAGCAATATTGCTTGTAAACGTTGCTGAAAAAGGAATTAATCCCAAAAAATTTCCAAAAAGAATAAAGAAAAATGCAGTTAAAAGGTATGGAAGAAACTTCTCAAAGCCTTTGCCAATTGTAGGACTTGCAATTTCATCACGCACAAATACGATAAACAATTCCCAAAAATTATTAAATCCTTTTGGGACCATTGAGGATTTATAAGCTTTTGCAACTCTTGTCATCACAATAAAAAGAATTAAAGCACCAAGCCACATAAAAAGAACATGTCTTGTGATTGATAAATCTACTCCAAATAATTCAAAATGAGGTAAATATATCTTACCAAGCGGAGAAAAATCAAGATAATTTCCATCCATTACGTGATGGAGAATCCAATCGCTGCCAGATTCTGACTTGGTTGTCTGTAAAGTATCAACTATTGTAGAAGTTGAGTCAATCATTGCTTAGATTTTATTAATAAGTTCTTTTTTTGAGTTAGAAAAAAAATCTCCACTATGAGATAGTAGAAATAGAAAATAAAGGTAGTAAAGATAAAAGAATTGAGGCTAACAAACAAGAATTTTAGAGTTATCAGAATGAATCCTAACATCAAGAATAAGCGGGCTACAAGCCCTCCAAATACAACAATAAGAAAAATTTTATCACTTTTTTCAAAGCCAAAATGTATTGCCAAAACGCCAAGAATGAAATTAAAGGTGGGGAATAAATATCCATAGAAAAGGCTAAAAAAACGTGTTGAATTCTCCTTATCCGGGATCTGGAGAATAAATATAAGAAAAGCTGCAGGAATTAAGCTTAGTATGATGAAAATTTTATTTTTTCTCATTATTCAGCTTACTTTTCCTTTCAAGATCAGTAACAGTTTTTATTAAATTATAAATCCCAATTGAAATACCCATTAATCCAAAAACAAGAGTTAAGATATAATTGAAGTTGAACTTATTGTCAAGCCAACTGCCTAAAAAAACCATTGCAACTACTGTAACAGCTAATTGAAGACCCAATCCAAGATATGGCGCAACATCACGAAATGATTTTGCTATTCCGGAATCAGATTCCGGTTTTTGCGCCATTTTAATCCCCTTTTGTAACAGGTTTGAATGTGGATTGAGAATTCATTGAACTTTTTCCTTCGAAAATTGCTCCCGCTTCCACAACTAGAATTTTTGTTATTAAATCTCCTTTTAATGCAGCTTTCGATTCTAGAACAAGTTTTTCTTTTGCGTTAACAGTACCTTCAACTTTTCCACCTATAGAAACAGTTTCACCAGTTAATTGCCCTTGAATACTGCCATGCTCACCAACGGTTAAATTACCTTGTGTAGTAATATCGCCTTTTACAACTCCATCGACACGAATATTACCGTTGCTTGTAACTTTACCATCTATAACAACACCGCTGCTAATAATTGTTACTTCTTCCATAGAACTCCCGATTGATTTATTTTTCAAAATAACTCCTAAAATTTAATTAACACATTAGCCGGATCGATGGGTTTTCCATCCTTCCAAATTTCAAAATGAAGATGAGGACCGGTTGAATCTATACCCGAGTCTCCACTTAATGCAATTAGTTCACCTTGCCTAACGAAGTCACCGTCCTTTTTTAATAAGGATGAACAATGAAGATATTTAGTTATATAATTTTCCGGATGATTGATAATAATGGTATAACCATAGTTTGTGGTGTAATCTGCAAAAACTACATAACCACCCGCTGATGCAAAGATAGGACTATTTTCCTTCATAGAATAGTCATTGCCATTGTGCCCTTTTTCAGGATTAAATGATCTGCTTAGAAAGCCTTCAGCCGGTTTTATAAAAGATATTTCGTGATTTTGATTGATTGTAATTTTGTAAATAAAATCTAAAAATATATTTAAGATGTTTCCATCAAGCGGAATTTTTTTTGTTGAGAATCTTTTTGCAAAATCGGTTCTTTTAACAATGTTGAATCACCTAACATTATCGCAAATTTTAATCGCTTGTTAACAGATTTTAAAGATTCAATTTCATTAGCAAGAATATTTACTTTGTTGTTTAATATTTCAACTTTCTTTTTGTCAGAGTCTGTCAGCCTTAATGAATAAGGGAAAAGGACTTCACTAAGCGGTGTAAAACTTATTATATAAAACCCAAGCAAAAAAACTAACGTGCTATAAATTGCAATGTAAGTCATCAGCTTTACTGAAGATAATTTTAATAGAACGAGGTTCTCTGGATGTTTCTTCCGGAACAATGATTATTGAAAATTTTTTTATTTTTTTTAGTTCTCAAATTTAAATTCTTTGGTTTGATTGATAATTTAATTTAGCTTTTTGATTAATTCCACAAATTTAATTTTGCCCTCCCTTATCAAAACCGGTTCATCTTTACTCAAATCAATAAGAGTAGAGGCTTCAAAAAAGGATTTTTTTTCAGAATAAAATATACCATCTACCTCATTGGCAAACTCTTGAATTATTAACGATGGATCATTCATTGGCTCATTACCTGTTCTATTTACACTGGTAGATACTAATGGCATTTTTAATTCGCTAACTAACTTACTACAAAATCTATGGTTTGGAATTCTAAATGCTCCAGTTTCTGATTGAAGTATTTCCTGATATTTTTTGTTCAACTTAAGAATTACTGAAACAGGATTAGGCCAAATTGATAACAGAAAGTCCAAATATTTTTCTGAATTTAATATCAGCATAACTTTTTAGCATTTCAATATCCGATATAAGAAAAATATAACGTCTCCAATCAGTCTTTACCTTTAACATCACTTATTTTTTTTATTGCTTTTTCATTAAAAGGATTACCGCCAAATCCATAAATAGTATCTGTTGGATATATAAAAATGGAACCGTTAAGAAAAAGTTCCTTTGCAATGTTTACACTCTCATCGAAATTTTCATCAATACTGACTAATAAAGATAATTTTTTCTCAACCATTTAACATCTCCTCTGCTTTTATAATAATATCTTGGGGTAATAACAGCCATACCACAATCAAAGGTATTTATAGGACATTTTTCATATCCGTGAATTCCACAAGGTTTACACTCTAAATCATTATAACTAATTGAAGCACTTTTTTTATTGTACGGATAAAATCCGAAATTTGATATAGTTGAACAATAAATAGTAAGTACCTTAATATCAGCACAGATACCCATATGGGTAGGTGCACTATCATTAGTTAGTAAAAGTTTTGCAGACTTCAAAAGTTCTATACTCTCAACGATAGAAAAAAAACCAGCAGAGTTGATAACTTCATCCGAAAGCCTAGAGATCATTCCGTCATTAAGCAATTTATCCTTTTCTCCGCCAATTAATACCACTTTATTTTTCTTATCAACAAAGTGTTTAATTATGGCTTCATAATAATCGGATGGATATTTTTTAGTATTCCAAACGCTGCCTGGAGCAATTGCAATAAAACCATCTTCTAAATGATTATGTTTTAGATGAAAGTAATTTTATTCTTTCAATTGATTGTTCATCAACTCTAATCTCAGGAATTATTTTCCAGCTTTGCTCATCATAATTAAATCCCACTAAATCCAGATTTCTTTGAACTTCATGATTATTACCATTATACTTAATTAGATTTTTGTAAACATGCATTAAAATAGAATTATCAAAACCGCTGGATTCTCTAACTTCTAATAAAAGTACAATTAAAGACGTTCGCAATGATCTGTGTGATGAATAAATTCTAGTATAATTATTTTGCTTTAACTCTTTAATAAAGTTATAAGTTTTCATTAAAGATTTATGCTTGCCTTTTTTGTCAATCACAATCGCTGCATTCACAAAAGGAGAAGCAGTGAAAATCTCTCTGGTCCCGGGAATACAAAGAACATCAATTTTACTTTCAGGAAAAATATCCTTTAATTTTTCTAATGCTGGTAAAGTAAGGATTGCATCACCAGGAAAAGCAGTTTGAATAAATAATATTTTATCAGTACCCATCAATGTTTCCATCTTTTATGCATCCAAAACCACTGGTCAGGATATTTTCTTATTACTTCCTCTAGATATTTTAACATCCTTTCAGATAAAACTTTAACTTTTTCATCATACTCTTCTGGTAAGTTGTCTCTGCTAATCTCGTGTATATCGCAGTGATAAGAAAAATCAGGTTTTCGAACCGTAATTCCATAAATAATTGGAACATTCATCTTTATTGATAACACGGCCGGACCAGTATAAACAGACGTTTTACGTCCGAAAAATTCTAATTTAATACTTTCTTCAGGACCCCGTTGATCAGCAACCATAGCAACTATTCCTTTTTTCATAAGAACTGCATAAACATTTCTGATTGAAGCACCGAGTGGTACAACTTCGTTAGTCCACCTAGTACGCGCCCTGTTCATCCATTCATTAACAAAAGGATTTCTCTGAGGTTTTACTATAACAGATAATTTTTTATCTAACTGTGCACCAACTGAAATTGCACAATACTCCCAATTACCAAAATGTCCGGATAATAATATCACCCCATTTTTTTCCTGCTCCCTTTTAGAAATTAACTCAATGTTATTAAAATAAACAACTTTTTCTATTTGTTCATTTGTAGTCCATGGTAAATATAAAATTTCTACTAATGTTATCGCAAAATTTTTATAACTACCATATGCTGTTTTTTTTATCTGATCGTTTGTTGATTGAGGAAATGCATGTCTCAGGTTATCAAAGACAACATCTTTACGTATTGGAAGTATATAAAAGAAAAAGAAGGATATAACTGAGGAAAATTTTCTAGATAAGTTTAACCCAAGAAGTCTGCATATATAACTTAAGAATAAAAACAGTATGTATTCAATAATATTTTTCACATCAAACTAAAAATTGATACTTAAAAATAATGAAATGATGTGATTTAATAATCAAAAATATTACAATAAAAAGCCCCAATTAAGGGGCTATTAATTTCAATAATTAGTTAACCAATATTCTTCGAGACCAATTATCATCTCTTATTTCACCACGCTTGGTAGAATTAATTAATGTATAATCTGAAAACCCAGTAAGATCGGCGAAAATAAAATAAACTCCGCCTTCAATTTCAGTATACTGCCAGATTTCATAAGGTCTTGTGTCAAGCTGATTTGGATATCTTTCTATTTCGGTTGGTTCTCCATATAATAAAAATATTCTTCCTCTATCAGTCTTCCAGCCCTGTTTGCCCATGGAAGTGTATTTTTCATTACAAATATTAACGCGCTGCATATAATTTCTGTAAAATGCATTTTCATTGGAAGCTGAATTTTCATCTTTTGCTTTCCAGAACTCAAACATAAATTCTCGTTTACCATCAATTGTGGTCAATTTAAGATACTTATCAATCTCAATTTTTGATGCAAGGTATTTTGCCTTGTCAAATAGATCATCAAGCTCCTCTTCAGACATTGATCCAAATGTAGAGCTTAAAACAGCTGTTGTTGAAACTTCAAACGTATCGATCACTTCAATATCAGGATTATAAACATAAAACTTTTTAGCTGTAGATACACCTGTATTTCCAACGCTATCAATTAATGCAACTACAAGTGTATAAGAATCAGTAGGATACGTAGATAATACAAGTGAGCCGACTTCAACACGTGTATCAGAGCTTCTTGAAAGATATTTTGTTTTTTCTTTGATTAATTTGCCTTTGCTATTAAACAAGGCTTGGTTCATCTTAATCAAATCACTTTTTAATAACTCCGATTGAAGATTATAAATCTCAGTATAGAAAAACAAAGCTGGCTGAGATTTTCCAAAAATTAAATTTGGTATTGGAATAACTTCATATGAATTTTTATAAAATATTGATTTTTTGTTTTCGCTTCCCTGAATCATCTTAGATGCAAGTTGAATATCGCTAATACTCATCGAGTTCTGTAAAAACGGTACAACTCTAATTTTTTCCTTTATAATTCTAGTATTATTCATATCGAAAACATCCGTACCAGTAATTTCACAATCAAAACTGCCTCGTGGTAAAATGAATCCAAGAGTTCCTACCAATACTTGTGAATTTAATGCAGCTGTATCTAGAATATCATGCTTTAATTTCCATTGATTAAAAACTGTAGTATCACCAGTTACATCATTTTTAATAAATATTTTTAAAATCCCTTCTATAACGTTAGAAGAATTTTGTGTTTCGACTGTTAAAGATGCCTGATTGAATGAATAATAAAATTCAACATAATTAGATGTTGAATCATAAGCGAATTGAGCAAAATCAAATTCAAAATCAAAATCTGATTGAGAAAAGATTGGGAAAGTAAAGGCTAGTAAAATAAAAACAATTTTTTTCATTGTAGTATTTCTCTATCATTAAATAAAAAAGCGTCTATTAGATAATAGACGCTTAAATAAAAGAATTAGATTCTCACTATTGGAATGCTAACTTAACTGTAAATATATGGTTAGAAGTTGGAAAATCTTTAACATCTCTGTATGCATAATCAAAGGTAATTCCAATTCCCGAACCAACTTTATAATCAACGCCGGCACCTGCAGTAAATCCGTAGATGGAATCATCATTTCCGCCTAAAGCATAATGATATCCGCCACGAACGAAAAACATTTTCATAAATCCATATTCCAGTCCTAAGTTCACTGCATCTTCCAATGAGTTGTTTGCAACAAAAGTACCGCCTACTAATAGGTCATTTTGTTCATCAAAATCAAAATTGTAAGATGTACTTAATTCAAAATAACTTGGAATTTGGAATTCTTCTGAAACAATTTCAAAAGTACCGCTAGGTGATCCTGGGAAAGTTCCACCAATTTTTGTTGGCTGCTGCAGTTCAGCCCCAGAATACCTCATATTAGCGCCAATGTTTTTAAGCGTGGCACCAATAGATATATGGGAGTCAAATCTGTACTGAACACCAAAATCAATTGCAAAACCAGTAGCACTAGTATTTTCAATTGATTCATTAATTAATTTAAAGTTTGCACCGACAGAAATTCTATCAGTAATAACTTTAGAATAAGTTAAACCCACTGTAATGTAGCCCGGCGAATATGTTCTGCCATCACCATCCGGAAATTCAGATGTGGTAATTGGAATATCTCCAAAATCTAAAGATTTAAAAGTCAATCCTATAGATCCAAGATCGCCAAGTTTAGTTGCTGCGCCAAAGTATGATACATTAACATCAGCAACGTAATTCATATAGCTAAAAATAGCTTCAGCACCACTAGAACGGTCTAAACCAGCAGGATTATAATATATAGATTCTAAACCAGTTAGGTTAGAGATAAAGGCTCCGCCTGTAGCTATACCTCTTGCACCAACCGGAATCAGTAGCTGCTCAGCTCCTGTTGTACCCTTTCTTGCAACGTCACCTGCATAAATCGAAGCAGAAAACATCACTAAAAGAATAATTGTGACAAATTTTTTCATTTTCTAATACTCCTAAATTTTTTCAAAATTTACCGGGCGGTATAACCCGCCCAATAATCTTTAATATTTTTGAATCTGTTTTTGAGGCATAACTATAGCAAATTTCAGAACCTTCTCACCATAAATTGGCGAAGTTACTATTGCAAAATACATACCTGAGGCAACTCTTAATCCAGATTCATTTTGAAGGTTCCAATTTAAGAATGGAGAAGTTGGTGAAGATTTATCTTCAACACCCAAGGTTCTTAATAATTGACCGGATAATGAATATACTTTAATTGTAACCTGCTCAGGAAGATTTGAAAATGTGACAAAAGGCTCATCTGCAGGACTATTAGTGTAACTTGTAGCTACGTTAAATCCATACAAAGGATTAGGGTAAACATTTACTGTCTCAAACAATGCTTTTTCTTGTTCAGAGGTTAACACTCCACCCTTACTGGTTTGGAATTCAAATCTGTCTGCCGGAGTATAAGGATATTTATCAATGCTGATCACAAACTCATCCCCTGCTGTCCAGAAGTTATTTGTATCAACCCTGCTTATACCAACTGCATAGAGAACATCAAAGAACGGTGATGCAGCTTTTTTGAGTTGATCCTGAGTTGGATTTGCATCACTAGGAATAGTATATCCCTTCAAATCTGCCCAAACAACTGAACTGGCCGGGAAGTTACCTTTGTATACCATTTGACCGCCGTTCGGATCATAATCAGAATTGAAAATGAAAATGTATTCACCTGTGATATTTACGTTTGTACCTGGATTCCAAACACCATCAGGGTTACCGCCTTCTGATATTTTTCGTTCCAAGATTCCCACAGCCAACTGTCTTGTTTCACCGTATGCCTCGTCCTCTACGAACGCAGAGAATGGTACATCGATAAAACCAACACCTTGCTGTCCAATTTCACTTATAAATGAATTAGCATTTGGATTACTAGGTGTTAAACCTTCAGCATAGGTATATGCTCTTCTAAAAATTGGAGGAGCTGTGCCTATATAACCCTGAAGATATCTATATGCTTTACTGGGCTGTCCAAATTTTAAAACTACTTTTCTTAATTTATCAGCTTTTGTATAATCGTTCTGTAATGGTGTTATTGCAGAACCGCCACCGGGTAAAGTTTTACTGTCATTACCCATGTCTTTAGCTAAATAATAAATATTAGCATTAGCCCAATTTTGTGAGAGGGTTTTATTAATCAAAATTGTATCAGCAATCTCTTCTGTAAGTTTGACAATAAAACCATCAGTTTCTACTTCCGTAATCTCAGTAGAACCGTATAAGAACTTATTTGAAAATGGATATTCAAATCCTGTGTTTTCATTTTTCATTTTCCATTTTGTCTTATAAGCAGTAGATGTGCTATCAATCGCAAATGAAATCGAGTATTTATCTCCAGTAAGATTTTCTTTTGATATAACATCGTATTGTAACTTTCCGGTACTAGCACCGGCTACTTTCATTCCGTCTTGAACTGGGATTGGCGGTGTGTACATGTCACTACCAAATACCACAGTAACTATTCTTGGAACGTTTTCAACTTCAGCAACGAAACCAGCAGTGGAAAGATAATAATCACCTGGGATACCAGCTGTTGTGTCAGGATTATCTTTTATACAAGTAAAGATTCATAATTAATTGCAGTAGAAGTGAATGCAAAATAATATGGCTTACCTTTTATAAGAGGTCCGCCTGTAAACGGATCCTGAGTAATACGAAGTCTGATTTTACCCTTTACAGAATCAGAATAAAGAGTATAATCTAGTTTATTAGGTGCTTCAGGGTAAAGTAATTCAATACCACCAGTCTCACCATTTTCTTTATATAATTTTTTAACAAAGTAATCTTTTTGATAGCTTGTTAATAGCTTACTGTTTTGCTCTCCTGCAACAACATCTTGAGTTGAATTTACTCTATATGCATAAACATTTGTACTGTGATATTTGTCAGTCCAAGCTGAAGTAGAATCAACAAATGTTACTTGTTTGTTTATTGGGAAACTGAAATCTATAAAATCTGTTCCTGATTCAACAACAGGAGTTATCGTTGGTGGCGGTATAGGGGCTCTAAAATTACCATCAAAAATGAACTGTGCACCATCATCTATTTCTCTAGCTTTAACAATCGAATTTTTTGCATCTGTTCCCTGACCAACAATGTAGGCAACAAGAATTTCAATTTCTTCGTCTTTATTTAAAGTAATTGGTCCAACATTTGTCATTTGACGTTGATCAGTACCGGTAGTTGTCAACCATCCTGTAGTTGTAACAGGATCACCTGAATACCAGAAGCGTGGATCTAAAGTAGCACAATTAACTCCTCCAAAAACTCCGCCCCATGCATCAGGGGCGCATGGATCAAATACTTCACCTAATTTTAATCTTCCATTCATATAGTTTCTTGCTTCAAATTCGTCATTCGGATCACCTCTAAGAGGATCAGACTGAACATAATGAACAAAGGAAGAAACATCCAGATTTCTAGCACCTGGGTATTCTCTAACACCCAGCAATTTACCTCTGTAACTATAAGCGGTAGTTAGTGGTGTATCTATTCCATCATCATATACATTATTACCATTAATATCAATATAAGTTTCACCCGCTATATATGATAAAGGACCTAAAAAGAAGTCTATCATAAAACAAGGTTGAGCAGATCCATAAGCAGGATCTACACCATCTTCATTGTATGTAAAACCAGCGTTTCTTGGTACATCAACACCAACTAGATCATTTTCAAAGTCTGTACCCACATCAGGATCAGCCCAAACACCAAATAATAACACTATCAAGTCTATCAGCAACTAAGCCCGCTATTTTTAAGACGGTATCTAATAAACATAATATTTCCAAGCGCACCTTTTGATGCAAATGCAAATACAGTTTGACGAACTTCAATTCCTTGAGGATTTACACCAGCATATCTGGTTCTTTGCGCACCAGGCTGACCATCGGTATAAACACACCAGGCTGTTTTATCGCCTAGGAGATCAGGATGATCTTCATCAGCATCCCATTCGCCATTGCCATTTTTATCAACCGGATTATATTGACCATCACCATCACCATCATAAAAATCTGCGCCAAATTTATCAACAGCAGTTTTCCAGTCGATCCAGCTTTGACTAAATGGTGCATCTTCACGATCTAATACATACATAACTGCATCAGGATCATTAGGACCTGAAGCAGGCGTACCGGGCGTCATATTTTCAACCAGTGAAGCTGAAGCCTGACCAAACGCCCATAAATTTCCGTTTGTATATCCACTCATAAAAAATCCACCGGAAAACAGAAAAGATCCTGTTCCAAACCGACCGAGTGTTCCGTCTGGAGGAATATTTACAGCGGCTATTGTGCCTACTCTGTTGATTGGAATATTAAGGTTATTAATATTCATTCTGTAAGCATCACCTTGCTTGCCAGACTGATTGGTCTTTGCAAGGTTATAAGTTCTATTTTGAACTTTTCCTTTTTTATCCCCTTCCATAAAGCCGAGTGAAATCAATCCTACGACTAATAGGAGTAAGACAAGTTTAGGAAAAAATATTTTTTGATTTCTCATTTTTACAATCCTGATTTTATTCTAAAAATCTCTCTGAATTAATTAGAAAGTTAGATTACCAAAGTTCATTTTAAGACCTACACGAATTTGTCTTGGAAGACCAAAATTCACAGGGTCTCTTTCTAAAGCTTTATAATCAGCTACATAACCTTCTCCGTTATTGGCTGCAGCATTTCTACCGTTTTGAGTATTTAAAAATCCAGTAGTATAAGGATCTCCTGTGGATCTCCAAACACCTGTAACATTGTCTCCATCCAATAGATTTTGAATCCAGAGGTAAGGTGTTATAAGTAGATTTCCAACTTCAAAGGATTTTTCAAGTTTTAAATCTATTCTAAAAGTGCCTGGTGCAAATCTAGAGTTAACATATCCAACGGTGCTTGGACCGCCGTTATTTCCTGATAATATATCAAAGTAGTCAAGCGGTGTATATGGTCTTCCGCTTGCAAATGATACAAGCATATTTGCGCCTGTCATTTCAAAGAAGCCAAGATCGCCTTTAGGCACATAAAAATCTACAGAAATTGTACCTGTATGTCTTTGATCAAAATCTAAAGGTGCAATTACTTTTGGAGCTTCACTGTTCAAGTTTCTAAATACAGCTGTTTGGCTTGAAGAGGTTGAAGAACCAGTGCCTTCAGCTATAGAGAATGTATATTGTAATGATAGACCAAGATAACTTAGTCTAGTAACATCAAGCGAAAATGCTAAACCTTTAGTTGTGCCAAAATCAGAATTAATTGGAGCTATGTAAGTTCTCAACTCTCCATTAACTACTCTCTGGAAGAAATTAGTCTGTCTGTTAACAAGACCTTTTATATTCTTATAGAACAATGTAACGTTCATAGCTGCATTGTCACCCAGTAGCTGTCTAAAACCAACTTCGTACTGAATTGTTTCTTCTGATTTAATTGTTCCATCCTGAACATACTGAGGATCAAAAGAAATAAATTGATCGAGATCAAACGGACCAGTATATAAATCAGTTAGTGCAGGAATCTGAATAAATCTTCCGTATTGAGCGTGGAATACTGTACTTTCAGTAACAGGAAATCCTAAACCAATACGAGGTGAAAATTCAATTTCAGCTTCTTTTTCCGTAAAATCGCCCGCATCAAAATCGTTAGGGTTAGTGCCGCCGGCAAATGGTAAACTTGGATTTTTTAATATATCTGTTCTGGTATCAAAATAATCCATTCTAAGACCAAAATTTATTACAAGATCGTCAAGTTCAAATCTATCCTGTAAATATGCATATGCAAAAACTGGTTCTTTTGGTGCAAAATCACCGTCGCTTGAGCCAGTTTTGTTTCTGCCCGTAATATCATAACCAAATACTGTCGGCTGCAATACTTCAAATTTTTGATATTCTGTCAATGTATCTGAAAGAGCAGCTAATTGTACAGGAGCAACCGCATAGCTTCTAACTATATTATAATTAAAACCGCCGCCTACTTCAAATAAGTGATTGGATATCTGAGATGTGATATCAACATCTACATTAAAAACATCATTTTCTTGTTTTTGATATCCGTTATTAATTCTACCGTATGCCCAGAAAACATTATTTCCATCTTTCTGAATTCTTTGACCATCTCTTGTTAGTGTTACTCCAAAAGTATTAGCAAAGATGGAGCTATCTCCGTAAGCATATAAATTATCTTTAAAGTGAGGATCATATTGTTCAAATCCATCACGTCTGAATCCAAGATTTAAATTCCAGAAAGAGTTATTACTAATGGTTTGAGTCAATCTACCACTAAAGGATAGATTTTCCTGGACGTTAGCCGGATTAAAATCTGAATTGTTTTTTGCATAAGTATGAACATAGGACCTATAATTTCTGATATTATAATTAGCACCCAGGTTCAACCTGAAACTTCCAATATTATGAGAGGTTTTACCTGTAAATCTCCAGTTTGAAGCATTCATATTCTCTCTTGCAGTAACAGTTCTTGTATCAAGAGGATCAAGACTATAAGTAAAAGTCCTATCTATAGCTGTAGGATCTGAATCCAAAAACCATCCTCTTTCTGCTGAAAGAAACATGGTATTGTTCTGATCGCCGGGAATTATTGGACCGCTTAAGTTAAAAGTATAAAGGTTGTAACCGTAATCATCAAGAAATTTTGAGGATACAACATCAGCAAAAAGATTGTATATAGGTGAACCGGATTTAGTTGTAATGTTAACAATACCTGATTGAGCCTGTCCATATTTAGCTTCGTATCCACCAACCTGGAATGAAACCTGCTCAATTGAGTTATCACTAACCTGGCTTCTGTTCGCACCAGTAAAAACGTTATTCTGAGGAACGCCATCAACTATGTATAATACTTCTGATCCACGACCGCCTCTAACGTTAATAGTAGCATTACCTTCAACACCGCCGCTACCATCCTGCACAACCACACCGGATTGCAAGGATACAATATTTGTTACGCCTTTAACGGGCAATCTAGAAATTTGGTCTGAGTCTATAACCTTTACGGTATTTGTAGATTTTGATTCAAAAAATTTCCTATCAATTACAACAATCTCATCAAGAGTAAAGTCTGTTGATAGATCTACATTTAATTCATAGGTAATACCCGCAACAACACGAACATTCTCCAATGTTTTAGGAGCATAACCTACATAACTTACTTTAACGGAGTAAGTACCCGGAGTAATATTTAATATAAAATAGTTTCCGTCAATATCCGTAGCAGCGCCTGTTTGAGTTTCAAGCACAACTATATTTGCTCCAATAAGTGCTTCGCCGGTTGTTGCATCTAAAACTTTTCCGCTAAGCTTACCAACACCGGATTGAGCATATACTGCTGAGACAAAGACTGATATTATAAAAATAAACAGAAACTTTGTAATCGAATTTTTCATCTGTTCTCCACTAAATTAATTTTGAGATTAGATATTTCATCTCATCGATTTAAATCAAAAAAAAAGCGGATGGACTGTAAAACGATTTTACAGAAAGCCACCCGCTTTTAATAATTAAAGAAACATAATTACTTCAACAATACCATCTTCTTTGTAGAGGTAAAGTTTTTGGCTTCAAGTGTATAGAAGTAAATACCACTTGAAAGTTTTGAAGCATCAAATGTTGCTTCGTAAACACCAGAAGCTTGTTCATTATTTAATAATGTTGCAACTTCCTGACCTAATAAGTTGTATACTTTTAAAGTAACCAATCCAGCTTCAGGAATACTGAATCTGATTGTGGTTGATGGGTTGAATGGATTAGGATAATTCTGTCCTAATTCATAAACCATAGGAACTAAATCTTCAATAGTTTCAACACCGGTAAAGTTTCCAAACTGATTGTTCAATACAATACCAGCTGGCTGATCTGATAAAATGAATAAGTGATTTTGTCCAAATGCACCTTCATTATCAAGAGGAGTTGAGCCACCGTTAATAGTATCAGCACCTGGATAATAAGCAGCATATTTGTATTCGTATGCTCCAGAATTTGTACCAGAAACAGCAACCGTGTTGTATCTCCACATATTACCACCAACATTGGTCATAACTTTTAAAGTACTAGTTGCACCACCAACTGTGTCTGAAACAGTCCAGTTACCGCCCCAAGCACCCAAGAACGGAGCAGCACCTTTAATACCAACAAATTCAAGCTGTCCAAGTGGAATTGGTAAACCATTCCATTTGTTAACTGCACCAGTCATATCAACATTAAATTCCATATTAACATCTATAGTTAATGGTCCAAATAATGGATAAATATTCGGTACAATTGTAGGTAGATCTATTACTGATCCCTCTGCTAAATAAAAATGCCATCTATCACTTCCTGTTTCCCATCCAGTATTAGCAAATCTGGTTTCAGGGAATGCTCTAAATTTCCATTTAGTAGAATCGCCAACTCCATTAGGAGCTGCAGAACCTGAAGTAACCATTAACGAGGTAGTATAAATACCTGGATTAAATGGATCTGTGTTAGCCATTTTTCTATTACCAACTACATCTTTGCCTAGGTTATCCCAGTCTAAGCCCATTACTAATAATGAATCTTGAGCAGGATCAAATGCGCCGCCAACACCTACACCAAGTATACCACTGATATCAGCAGTAAAGTTTAATGTATTTGTTACTTCATTTACTACTGTATAAATGTTATCATCGTTAAACCATACAACTGGTAATGTTGTAGATGGAGATGTAACTGTAAGTGGTCTATCAGGAGTCGATTCCCAATTATCGCCTGCAGGAGGATTAACTATAACATATTTAAAAGCATAATTGTTACCAGCTAAAGAAGCTGGTGCATTGAATGTACCTGTATAAATTGTATCGCCATCAGCATCTGACAACTGGAAGAAATTACCTTGCCAGTTACCACCTGGGTCACCAAAATCAGCCTGGAAGCTGCCACGAACAACTACGTTAGCACCTGCCGGGAAGTTTCCTTCAAATGCCTGAACGCCCATATCAACCTGGAATGTAACAGGGATATCTGCAGCTGGTGAGTATGTACCAACTATAGGAGCTAGATATTGCCAGGTTCCTAAAGAGTTACCATTTTCTGGTTTTGTTGTAAATAAAGAAGTACCAGGAGTACCATCAACAAAAAATACAAAGTGTGCTTTTACATCATTATTTGGTAATACTTCTAATCTTCTTGCAACGTTTGCATAAGTTTCAGAGAAGTTTGGTTCTCCGATTTTTTGTGGTGCAGCCCAAGTGCTACCACCATTAGTCGAAACTGTCCAATGAAGATCTGTGTAGAAAATAGGACCGGAAGCAGTACCGCCATCACCAGGATAAATATTAATCGGACTTGAGCCGATTGCTCCAGTGTATTCAGGAGCTGTCCAGATTACAAAAATAAATTGTCCATCATCAGTAACACTAACTGATGGATAAGCTTGACCAATACCGTTACCTGGTCTAACATCAGCTAAAATTGTGCTTGGTTCAAACGCAATTGAAGGTATAGAAATTTCTAACCATTCAGCATTATTGCTATTCCAATAAACTATTGGGAACGCATTAACTGTATCAACACCGTTAATTCCTTCACCATAGCCGTTCATAACTACGTGAGTTGTTCCGGTTTCGTCGATGTTAGCATTAAGCTGACCAAAATTTTCAAAGTAAGGTGCTAAGTTCGGGTTGTTTGCAACCTGACCATAAACACCATCTAAACCAATTACTAAACCGTTCCAGGTAGCACCAAAATCATTTGTGCCATACCAGTAAACGCCATCTTCAGCGTTAGGAACAGTCATTGTTCCCCAACCGCCAACAGTTGCCATATATTGGCCACCAGCAGCACCATAAAGAGGATTTTCAGAAGGACCATTAGCTGTAACTAAAGTTACATTTGGATCACCTGCACCAATTAAAGCTACATTTGTAAAAGTAGCGCCATAATCAGTTGATTTAACAATCTGTCCTGTTGTATTTGTAGCCCAGATTGTACCATCTGTATGATAAACGAAATCAGGGAAATTACCAGGGAATGTAACTTGTGGGAAAGGTTCAACAGGCGCTAGGTTAACTAAATCAATAACGGAGTGCCATGAGTTACCACCAGCATGAGCCATTACCAAAGCTTTACCATCTAAAGTACCGCCAACACAAAGTTGTGTTGTTCCCCAGCCAAGTGATTGAGTTGGAGCGAATGCTTTAAAAACATCAATAGGTGCACCAAATGCACTGTAACCAAATCCGATATATCTTGCAATAGCAGCCACATTATCTCTAACCATTCCTACAAAGAATGGATCTAAATCGCCGGTACCATCTATATCAGTAAATGAAATCATTTTAGGAATTACATTATTACCAGCATAATCGTAATCAGTGGTCATAAATGTTTCCCCAATAGCCAGGGTTTTATTAAGTATTGTTGATGGAGATTGAGGTGCTGAATAATCCATATTCGGCACAACTTTTTTCTCAACTACAACACTACGTTCTTGAGCAAAAGCAACACTAATAAATGCTAAAGCTAAGAACAAAATGGAAATTTTTTTGATCATAACGATCTCCTTTTGTGTTAAGTGTATTTTGGTTAATTAACTAAATTGATCTATTTAAGTAGAATATTTAATTTTTAACAAATTTCTCAAACAAATTAACATAGTTTGTTGTTTTAGTCAAGAAATTAAACTCTTTTTTATTTGCTATTATGTAATAATTATTTTTGCAAATAATGTCAAGAGACTCTATTTTGCCTTAAATTTCTAAGCATGACAAAATATAAGTTTTGTATTAAAAATTTCCAGTTAGCTTAAAATCTTAATAATTTGGTATAAGATTGCTTAAGAATTTAAAAAGCAGCCTCTAGTTTTTGCTTCAATTGAACCTTTGGAACAGCCCCTATTATAGTATCAAATACTTTTCCATCTTTAAATATTAAAACGGTAGGTATGCTTCTAACACCATATTTTATAGCACTATCTTGATTATTGTCTACATCAAGTTTTCCAACTTTTGCTTTTCCATCCAACTCTTCAGCAAGTTCTTCGACAAAAGGTGCAATCATTTTACAAGGTCCGCACCAAACTGCCCAAAAATCTACAAGCACCGGTTTGTCTGATTTTAAAACTTCTGACTCAAAGTTATCATCTGTAAAAGTAATAGGTTTCATTATTCTCCCTTAAAAAGATTTTAAAAAAATTATAAGTTGACTAAGATTTTTTTTCCTGACCAACATAGTTAACAATATCTTCACCGCCATCAGCATGGATTAATCCTCCCGAAATCCACTCACCGCCCTCTCTACACAGCAGTGAAATTATTTTTGCTACATCATCCGGCGTGGTTAATCTGCCGTGTGGATTTTTTCTTTGTGCTATCTCAATCATGTTTAAGTTACCAGGTATTTTTCTAAGGGCAGGTGTATCTGTTACTCCGGCCATTATAGAATTAACAGATGCTCCATACTTGCTTCCTAATTCAACTGCTAACTGTCTAACATGCGACTCAAGTGCAGATTTTGCCGCGGATACTGCACCGTAATATGGAATGGCAGAATGACTACCTGAACTAGTCATTGCAAAAATTCTTGCACTATCTGCTAGAAGATTATTTCTTACAACATCCTGCACCCAATAAACTAATGAGTGAGCCATTACATCAAGAGTCATTTCCATTTGAGCTTTAGTAATTGCTTGTTCAGTTTCACTGGGTACAAATGGTTTTAAAGTACCGAATGCTAGTGAGTGCATTACAATTTTAACTAATGGTTTTCCGTTTAATAAAGAATTAATTTCGGTAATAATTTCATTTCTTTTAAATTCATCTGCGGCGTTGGCATTAAAAAATTTTGCATCTACTCCGGATGATTTAATTTCACCAATAATTCTTTCAACATTATGCATGGTTGCCTGTCGATCCAAGTGAACGCCAAGAATATTATATCCGTCTTTAGCTAACTTTAAAGCAGTTGCTTCCCCAAATCCGGATGACGCCCCTAAAATCAGAGCCCAATATTCATGTGTTTCATTACGTTTCATCTAAATATTTATCCTATTATTTAATGTTTATAACGGCAACAATAATACAAAATCGAGCAAAGTGAAACAACAAATAAAAAGTAAATTTATTTTGGTTTTAGTATTACAGAATCTTCACCAAACAGTTCAATTAATGATTTTAATAATTCAGCAGTAATCTTAACTCGGATTTGTTCAAGAGCAAATAATTTTCCTTTATCAATTCCATTTTTAGTTAGTTTAATAAAGACAGGTATGCTTCCTTCGTTGTGCTCAAAAATATTTTTTAAATCAATTAATTTATCTGGGTCAATTTTTTCTTTACTTATCTGGATCTTTAAACTTTCTGTAAGTTCATTTGCAATTTTTCTCATAGGTATAACTTTATTAACCTGCATCTTAACAGCATCACCGCTGCTTTCAAGATTACCAACAGCAAACACAGCCTCTTCATCTTCAATAAATTTTCCAAATTCTTCATAAGCCTTAGAAAACATCAAACACTCACAGCTTCCTGTTAAATCATCCAGTTTAAAAAAGGCCATTGTTCTGCCGGCTTTATCAAACTTGGTTTTTAATTCAGTTACAACACCGCAAACTCTAACATCACTTTTTTCAATCAAGTCTTCTGTTTCACCCAGATGAATTGAGGCGAATGAATTAAACTCTAATTCATATCTACGAAGTGGATGATCAGTTAAATAAAAACCAATCACCTTTCTTTCCTGTGCAAGAAATTCTTTTTCTGACCAGGGTTTTACATTTGGTAAATCAGGTTCTTTTAGCAGAACTTCTTCAGTATCACCAAACAATGAATCACTGCTTAACATTTTTGAGTTTTGAATTTTATGAGCATAATCCAATGCTGTTTCAATTACCTCAAAAAGCTGTGCCCTGTTTTGATTTATAGAATGGAATGCACCGGCAAGAACAAGACCTTCTAAAGCCCGTTTGGAAACGATTCTGTTATCAGTGTTTGCACAAAAATCATAAATGCTGCTAAAATCCTTTCCAAGATTATTTCTAGCATTTATTATTTCCTTAACTGCCGGTACTCCTACATTCTTTATAGCAGACATTCCAAATTTTATTTTTCCGTTTTCGGCTTCAAAATGCAAGGATGGATTATTTACATCAGGCGGAAGAACTTCTATTTTAAGTTTGCGGCAATCATCTAAAAACTTTGTTACTTTATCGGTGTTTTCAAATTCGTTTTTTAAGTTTGCGGCAAGAAACTCCGCTGGGTAGTGTGATTTTAGATAAGCTGTTTGATAAGCGATTAAGCTATAAGCAACTGCATGGCTTTTATTAAAACCGTAATTGGCAAATTTAAATATGGTTTCAAAAATATCTAAAGCATTTTTCTTATCTACACCGTTCTTTATAGCTCCATCAACAAAAACTACTTTTTGATCTTCCATTACTTTAAGATCTTTTTTACCCATAGCTCTGCGAAGTAAATCAGCATCGGCTAAACTCATTCCGCCAACTTTATTTGCAAGCTGAATTACCTGTTCCTGGTATACGATAATTCCATAAGTTTCTTTTAATATTGGCTCAAGAATCGGATGGGAATATTTAACTTCTTTTCTTCCAAACTTTCTGTCTATAAAATCATCTATAAATTCCATCGGACCCGGACGGTACAATGCGTTCATCGCAGCAAGATCATTTAAACTGGTTGGATGAAGCTGTTTTAAATACTCACGCATCGGGCCAGATTCAAACTGAAACACTCCGGTTGTTTGTCCTTTTGCAAAAAGTGAAAAAGTTTTTTCATCGTCAAGCGGAACGTTATCAATATCAATTTCTACTTTATGATTTTTCTTAATCATATCAATTGCATCACGAATAATTGTAAGAGTGCGCAATCCAAGAAAATCCATCTTCAGCAATCCGGCATTTTCAATATCCTTCATCGTATATTGTGTTACGATATCCTGCTGGGAAACTGCATTTGCAAGCGGTACATATTTACTAACTTCATCAGGAGTAATTACAACACCGGCAGCATGTTTAGATGCATTACGATTCATACCCTCCAAAACTCTGGCGTACTTAATAAGATTTTGTATGTCTGTTTCGTTTGAGTCTTTAACCCACTTAAGATCAGGTACTTCTGCTAGCGCCTGATCAATAGTGTAAACCTTACCAAACTTTGAGGGAATAAATTTTGTAATCTTGTTTACAACGGGAATAGGAATTTTTAAAACACGCGCAACATCACGCAGTACCGCTTTTGAAGATAATCTATTAAAAGTAATAATCTGGCTAACGCATTCGGCGCCGTATTTTTCACGAACATAATCAATCACATCACCACGCTGATCATCTGCAAAATCAACATCAATATCGGGCATTGATCTTCTGGCAGGATTTAAAAATCTCTCGAACAATAAATCGTACTTTAACGGATCAACATTTGTGATTCCAAGAGCGTAAGCCACAATGCTTCCTGCGGCGCTTCCTCTTCCCGGACCAACCGGAATGTTTCTATCTTTTGCGGCGTTTATAAAATCAGCAACAACTAAAAAGTAGCCGGGAAAACCCATTTCATTTATTGTCTTGATTTCAAAGTTAAAACGATCTTCAATTTCCGGTGTAATAGTTTTAAACTTTTTTTCCAAACCTTGTCTGGCAAGCAATTCCATATACTGATCAAGATTTTTTGCTTTTGATTCTTTTGGAATTGGAAAGTTCGGAAAATGATGTCCTTCAAAATCAAGTTTAAGATCTATCTTTTCATCAATCTCAAGAGTATGTTCTATCGATCCTTTATACTTCTTAAAAATCTTTGTCATCTCATCGGATGATTTAAAGTAAACCTGATCTGTGCCGTATCTTAATTGAGTATAATCAGCGCCATTTTTATCTGACAAAAGCAAAAGAATATTATGTGCGAGTGCGTGCTCAGGCTCTATGTAATGACAATCGTTTGTGGCTACGAGTTTAATTCCCAATTCTTTAGAAAGTTTTGGCATTCCATCAAGAACAGGCTTATCAACTTCCATTCCGTGATCTTGAATTTCCAAATAAAAATCATCTTCAAAAATTTCTTTAAACTTTTTTGCTACGGAACGAGCTTTTTCATAATCACCATTTACAAGATGTGTTGATACAACTCCGCCAGCACAAGCTGAAGTACAAACTAATCCATCTCGGTATTGTTCTAATAATTCAAGATCAATTCTTGGTTTGTAGTAAAATCCTTCTGTGTGTCCAAGTGTTGAAAGACGTGAAAGATTATCATAACCCTGTTTGTTTTTTGCAAGCAGAATTAAATGGCTGTAATGTTTAGATTTTTTTTTGTTATTTGTTTCATCAGCTTTTGCTCTATCAAAACGAGTTCCATCCACAACAATGTAAGCTTCCATTCCGATTATAGGTTTTATACCGGCTTTTTTTGCTTTGTTGTAAAACTCCGCTGCACCATACATAACTCCGTGATCAGTAATTGCAACTGATTTCATATTATGTTTTTTTGCTGCGTTGATTAAGCCATCAACAGTGCAGGCACCGTCTTGTAAGCTGTAGTGAGTGTGATTATGAAGGTGAATAAAATCAGACATCGTATATCAAACTTGGATTATATTAACAATTTTAGAGATGACATCTTTTAAAAAGATGTCATCTCTTTTATAAATTTGGATAATAGTTTTTTGTAAATCTCAGAACGAAGTTAAAGAAATCAGAAATGAAAATCTAAGAAAGAAAAATTAATTTTATTTTGTTAATACTTGACAGGAATTAAAAATAATTTCTTAGTCATTTATCAAACAAGGAATAACATTTTTAGAAAATTGTGGTTTATTAGAAAAACAGATTAAAATATATTTTAATTCTAAATATAGCCCTTAGGTGGTCTTAAGATCACCTTTTTATTTTTTTCCGGTATGTCCAAATCCGCCTTTTCCGCGACTTGAAGAATTTAAATCTTTAACTTCTACCATTTTTGCAGTATAAACTTTTGAAACAATTAATTGTGCAATTCTATCTCCGCGGGAAATTTTAAAATCTTCTTTGCCAAAATTCATTAAAATTATTTTTACTTCACCGCGATAATCAGAATCAATTGTTCCCGGTGAGTTTAGAATACCAATACTGTGATTTGCTGCCAATCCGCTTCTTGGTCTAACTTGTATTTCATATCCCAAAGGAATTTCTACAGAAATGTTTGTAGATATTAATTCAACTTTACCGGGTTCTATTATCACATCTTCTTTTATTGCAGCACGAATATCCATTCCCGCACTTCCGGATGTTGCATAATAAGGAAGTGCCACATCTGCAAAATCGTCACTTAATCTTTTTACTTTTATTTTTATCTCGTCAGCCATTTATCTCCGTAACAATTTAGTTTTAATAAAATTCATTTCATTCTTTTCAAAAACCTGCAGCCAGATAAAGGAAATATAAATGAAAGCCAGAATTATTTTGTAGTAAATATTTAAAAATCCACCAAACATTAATAAGTAATAAATTATCCCAACAAATATTGTTGCTACAGCAATCTTACCAAGTTTATAATAATCGTAATTAATCTTGTAAAACTTTTGCGTAACAATGTAATAACCAGAAGCCATAACAATGTAGCTTAACAGTGTTGCAAGCGCTGCACCCATAATATTAAGCTGAGGAATCAATATATAATTTGCTATTACATTTATTATCGCACCTAAACCAGTGACAATTGGTGCGTAAATACTTTTCTCTTCGATATAGATTCCTGCTGAAAAAACGACATAAAAACCATTGAATAAATATGCCAAGAAGAATTATAGGAACAATGTATAAACCAGCCCAATATTGCGATCCTATAATTGATATACCAGCAAAATTAATTTGAACGATATCAGAAATAAATAATGAAAGGACTACAAGCATCAAACTTCCAACAATTGTAAAATAAGTAAGTACTTTTGAAAAAATTTCTTTAGCATTTTCTTCTTTTGCGTTTGTTAAAAAAAACGGCTGCCAGGCATACTGAAACATATTCACAAATAACATCATAAAAATACCAAGCTTGTAATTTGCTTTGTAGATACCAACTGTTTTAACATCAGTTAGTTTTTCCAGTATCGGAACGTCAATAACCTGAACCAGCATCATTCCCAATCCAGCAGGTAAATAAGGCAAACCGAATTTTATTAATCTTATAAACAGAATCTTGTGAAAACTGAATTTAAAGTTTTTTATCAATGTTGGGATTAACAGTAAGAAAGCAAGTACAGATGCTGCCAAATTACTAATAAATATTGCTTCAATTCCCCATTTTAATTTTAAGATTAAGAATACATTTAAGATAATGTTAAAAAGTATGCTTATAACTTTAATGAATGAGAATAGTTTTGCTTTTCTTTCTAATCTTAATTTTAAAAATGATATAACTGTGTTTGAATCAAAAAATAAGTATTAGCGCTGAAAGGATAATTATATAATTTAGATTTACCGACAGCTCAACAAACCCTGCAATTGGCACTTTTAAAATTACGAGCAAACCGCAAAACAAAATTGAAGTAACCAAAACACTGATAAATGGTGTTGAGAAATTATCTTTATCATCACCAATATCTTTGAATGCAGCAAACTTTAAAAATGCGGCATCCAAACCGTAAATAAATATTATGTTAAATATTGCTATGTAAGAATAGATAAGTATTACAACACCGTAATCAGAAGGGGCAAAAACATTTGTGTAAAATGGAACGAGAATAAAATTTAGAAATCTACCCAGCATTGTACTTATGCCGTAAATAGCAGTGTCTTTGGTAAGCTCTTTTAGTTTTTCTTTCATCAGATATTATTGAAGAGTAATCTCAAGTGAAACATCCAACGCTTTAACGCTGTGAGTAAGTGCACCAACTGAAATAAAATCAACTCCGGTTTCTGCAATTGATTTTACCGTATTCAAATTGACTCCACCTGAAGCCTCAACTTTACATTTACCATTTATTAATTGAACAGCTTTTTTCATTTCACCAACTTCAAAGTTATCAAGCATTATAATATCTGCTTTTGTTTGTATTGCTTCTTCAACTTCTTTCAAATTTTTTGTTTCAACCTCAATCTTAAATTTTGTGCGATGCTTTTTATTGTACTTTACACAAGCTTCAACAGCTTTTGTAATTGAACCCGCAACTTCAATATGATTATCTTTAATTAAAAACATATCATACAAACCAATACGATGATTGGCACATCCACCAAGTTTAACAGCCATTTTATCAAGTTCACGCAAACCGGGAACAGTTTTACGTGTATCAATAACTTTAGCCTTTGTATGTTTTATTTTTTCAGAAAAAGTATTTGCATAAGTAGCGATACCGCTCATCCGCTGTAAAAAATTTAATGCTGTTCGTTCCGCTGTTAATAATGATTGAGCATTGCCTGTTACAATTGCAGCAATATCACCAGATTTTACTTTTGAACCATCTTTAATATTTATTTCAAATTTAATTTTGGGATCAACAGTTTTAAAAACTGCTTTTGCAATTTCTAATCCGGCAATAATTCCATCTGCTTTAACAAGAAATTTACCAATAGCTTTTTTTGATTTTGAAATTGTTGCTTTAGTGGTGATGTCTCCTGCTTTAATATCTTCCTTTAAAGCATTTTTAATAATTTTAAAAATCGATTTGTTCATTAATTACTCATAATATTTTTTTACAGCATCAATAAAAACTTTTGGGGCGCGAGTTGGTCTGTTAGTTTTTGCATCAAGAAAAGCTAACTCAACATAACCTTCGCAAATTACAACATCTCTTTCTTTAGCCTTAATTATATGATCGATATGAACTTTAACGGTTGGTAATTTTTCAACACGAGTTTCAATAACTAAAACTTCATCGTAAAAGGCAGGAGATAGAAACTGAATTTTTGTTTCTATTACCGGCATGAAAAATCCGCTTTGTTCGATCACGTTATATGGTAATCCAACTTCGCGCATCATTTCAGTTCTACCAACTTCAAAGTATTCAAAATATTTTCCGTTGTATGCAAATCGCATTTGATCTGTATCTGCATAACGTATTCTAACTTCTGTGTAGTGTTTTAGCATAGTTGATCTAAAAAATTTAACTGAAAATTATTGCCGGATATTTAGAGACTGTGTTAAAATCCAGTAGCAGTCATTTCGAAGGAGTTTACGACTGAGAAATCTGTTTGATTTATCAGACTTCTCCCGTTGGTCGAAGTGACAGTGATAATTACCACATAGCCTCTTTGGGTCTAAGGACAATTAAAATAAAAATATCTTTAACTAAATATAAATTAAATTTTTGGCTAAAGCCGAAAATCGGATAAATAAAAAACCACGACTTAAAAGTCGTGGCGAAAAAATCGAACTATTAATATAAATCCTACTCGGTAAAAACACCCATCTTACCAAATTTTTCTATACGATTATCAACAAGTTTATCAGGTTTAATTTTTATCAGTTCATCAAGTTCTTCAATTATAGCTGTCTTTAAATTTTCTGCAGCTTCTTTATGATCTTTGTGAGCGCCGCCAAAAGGTTCGCTTATTATTCTATCAATAATTCCCTGCTCTAATAAATCCGGAGCAGTTAATTTTAGTGCTTCGGCAGCTTGTTCTTTGTATTCCCAGCTTCTCCATAAAATAGAAGAACAAGATTCCGGACTGATAACAGAGTACCAGCAATTTTCCAACATTAAGATTCTGTCGCCAACACCAATTCCTAAAGCTCCGCCGCTTGCACCTTCGCCAATTATTACCACTACAATTGGAACTTTTAATTTGCTCATCTCAAATAAATTTCTGGCAATTGCTTCTGCTTGCCCACGTTCTTCAGCTTCAAGTCCGGGAAAAGCTCCGGGAGTATCAATCAAAGTTATTACAGGATGATTAAATTTTTCAGCAAGTTTCATCAAACGTAAAGCCTTACGGTAGCCTTCGGGATTCATCATTCCAAAATTTCTGTAAACGTTGGATTTTGTATCTCTCCCCTTTTGCTGACCCATGATCACAACTTTATGATTTCCGATTGATGCGAGTCCGCCGACAATTGCTTTATCATCTTTAAAAGCTCTATCGCCATGCAACTCAACAAACGAATCAGACATAGCATAAATGTAATCGAGCGTGTAAGGTCTATCAGGATGGCGGGCAAGTTGAACTCGCTGCCATCTTGTTAGATCTTTATATAGTTGTTCTTTCAATTGTCTTACTTTCTCTTCGAGCCTAACAACATCGTGTTCGATGTCAAGGTTATCGGAGAATTTTTTCATTTCATCTAATTTAGATTCTAACTCATAAATTGGTTTTTCAAAATCTAAAATTGTTTTTGCCATCTTTACCTTTTGCTCCACATTTTATTTAACGATTTAGCAAGTATTTCCAGATCAAGCCAAATGTTTTGATTTTTTGCATAATAAAAATTTAATTTTTCAAGCTCTTCAAAAGAATCATTTTCAATATACCAATATCCTGTTAAACCTGTTTTACCCAAAATATTATCCTGGTTTGATTGGGAATAATTTGGACCAACCAAACTTACTTTACCTGTAACTACTTTAGGCAATCCTAAAACAAATTTTGTGAAATCTGATTGCGATTTTGTTAGTCTGCTCTTGAAAAATATGAAAGGATATATCAAAAACAAAGATGGAATTGAAATTGAATAATCAAACAGTGTTTTTATAAGTTTTAGCTGAGGTTGAGAAATGTTGTAATTAAATTCAATTACAGGCATATCATCCAGCATTGTAACAGCGGTCTTACCAACAATAAAATCAAGATTACTGCCTACAATTTTAAATTCAACATTTTCATCACGGCATTTTGCAACTATTTCCATCATTTTGTTATATGATAATTCACCCGATGAAAAGATTACCTCATTAATATTGCTTTCTTTTATAACTCTTTTAATATTCTGATCAGTACCGATGACTTCAAAAGACTCAATTTTCTCTCCAATGTTTTTATTAGAAAACCCTATCAATCCAACTACTGTTCTTCTATCAGTTTTTTTCTTTCGGATTTTTTTGCCGATTTGAACTGCGCTTTCATCTAAGCCAACTATTAAAGTTTTTTTCTGTTTTAATTCATCATCAACTAAACTTGATTTAAAAATGATTTTAAATATGACCCGCCAGGATGCAAGACCAATAAATAAAAACGAATATGTAATGAGCACTATCGCACGGCTGAATGCAAAATCTTTAAAGAAAAATGTTAACGATGTAAGAATTGGTAAACTGATTAATATTGAAAAAATAGTTTTTGTAACTGAGAGTTTATCTTTTTTATAATTTCCGATTACAAATGAAACAAAGATTTGTATCAATGCAGGTACAGAATATACTATAGGTATTGCAAACCCGGGAAAGCCCCTCCAATCTGTAAAAGTATGATAAATCTTTTCAGCAGCAAACAAACAAAGATCAAAGAAAATAAAATCGAGAATTAATGAAAGAATTAAAAGTTTTCTCACACCAAGAAATGCAAAGACACTTCGGACAGCAATTGCAGTTCTTAAAATAAATTCCACAAGCAAGGAACTTGACAAGATGTTTTTTTACAAACAAATGCATTGCACTGTAAAAAACTTTAGTTTCATCCAAACTGCTGCGCTTGGTACTTTCGCCTTTGTAATGAATTATTTGAGTAGAGTGAACATAGTAAACCTTAAATCCGGATTGTTGAATTCGATAACATAGATCAAGATCTTCACCGTACATAAAAAATTGTTCATCAAATCCACCAACTTTTTCATAAACTTCTTTGCGCATCATCATAAATGAACCGGAAATTGCATCAACTTCGTATGTTTTATTTTCATCAAGATAGGTAAGGTTGTAACGAGCAAATATTTTATTGTTCGGAAATATTGAACTTAAGTCCAGTTACTTTTGTAAAAGATGTCCAGGGACCGGGAAAACTTCTTCTGCAGGCTAATTGTAATGATCCATCAGGATTTAATATTTTACAACCAGCTAATCCTGCTTCAGGATTGCTTTCAAAAAATTTTATCATTTTCTCAAAAGTGTCTTCCGCAACAAGAGTATCTGGATTAATCAATAAAATATATTTACCGGCAGCTTGTTTTAATCCGATATTATTTGCTTTACCAAATCCAAGATTTTTTGAGTTAGCTATTAACTTTATTTGCGGAAATTTTTCCTTGATAAAATCAACACTGCCGTCATCAGAAGCGTTATCAATTATTATAATTTCTTTGGTAAGATTAAGAGATGCTTTTTCAATTGAGTGAATTAAATTCTGAAGGAATTCTTTTACGTTGTAGTTTACTATGATTATCGAAAGATCCAAATAATTGATCCTTACAATTTACCGAACATGTTTTGCAGTCTAAGTTTCCAAACCATTGTTACTGCTTCCCTTACTATTTTTTTAGACATTTTGGATTTGCCTTTTACACGATCAACAAACACAATGGGAATTTCTTTTATCTTAAATCCTTTTGCATAAGCTTTAAAAGTCATTTCAATTTGAAATGAATATCCATTTGATCGCACCTTATTTAGATCAATAGATTCTAAAACTTTTCTGCTAAAACACTTAAATCCACCCGTAGCATCTTTAATAGGCATTCCGGTTATAATTCTTGTATAAACACTTGCAAAAAAACTCAGCAATAGTCTAGCCATTGGCCAGTTTAATACACGCACACCATTAATATATCTGCTGCCAAGAACGAGATCATTTTCTTGTATTGCTTTTAAAAAATTCTTTAGTTCGTTTGGATCGTGTGAAAAATCCGCATCCATTTCAAAAACATAATCATAATTATTCTGCAGAGCATATTTAAAACCTGCAATATATGCTGTACCTAATCCCATTTTCTTTTCTCT
This sequence comes from uncultured Ignavibacteriales bacterium, assembly GCA_963706055.1. Classification (GTDB taxonomy): domain Bacteria; phylum Bacteroidota; class Ignavibacteria; order Ignavibacteriales; family Ignavibacteriaceae; genus IGN3. The sequence continues at coordinate 78,781 of CAVPND010000030.1, forward strand.
TTTAAGAAGATGAATTCGTTTGTTTTTCTTCATTTCTTCTTCAACAAACATCCCTGTTCCATCCGGAGAGCCATCATCAACAATTAATATATTAATGCTCTCATCCTGAGATAAAACTTCGGGAATAAGCTTTGGCAAATTTTCAAGCTCGTTGTATGTTGGGATGATTACTAGAGATTTATAACTATTCATTTATTCTTGTTATTTTTTGAATATCATAAAATAAAACAATCTATTTGCAAAGAGCATAGCGGAGAGCGCATAGCATTTTTTAATGATTTATAACTATTAAACAATTGTATTTTACTTCTAAACTTAAAACGAATGATATAAAACATATTCTTGTCATTTCGACTGAAAGGAGAAATCTTTCATTCAGACTAAACAGATTTCTCAGTCGAAACTCCTTCGAAATGACTTTTCAATCTTGACATAAAGTATTTATATTAAAAATTGAGTAAAGACGTTGATGGTTTCAATTTCCTTCATTTTCAATAATCAGTAAAAAGCGCTTTGCGCTAATCATAATGCCCTTTACCAAAAAGAACTACAAAGACAGTACGCAATAATATTTTAAAGTCCATTCTTATTGACATATTTTCAATATAAAATAAATCGTAACGCAATTTGATTTTTACATCCTCAATTGTTTCATCATACTTATGTTTTATTTGTGCCCAGCCTGTAACACCTGGACGAACTTTTAACCGCCTTTTATAATACGGAATTTCTTTCGAAAGTTTATCGACAAAAAAAGCACGCTCAGGTCTTGGACCGACTAAACTCATTTCACCTTTTAACACATTTATCATTTGCGGAATCTCATCAATTCTAACTCTTCTAACAAATTTACCCATTCGTGTTACCCGCGGGTCATCTTTTTGAGACCAAACAGGACCAGAATATTTTTCGGCATCAACAATCATTGATCGGAATTTTAAAACATTAAATGGTTTTCCATTTTGTCCTAATCTTTCCTGCTTAAATAAAACGGGACCTTTGCTATCAATCTTAATAGCAATTGCAGTTAATATTAAAATTGGAGAACTAAAAATTAAAATCAACATAGAAACAAAAAGATCCATTAAACGCTTTAACTTTTTTTCCCACTCCGGCATAAGCTCCGGCATAATATCGATAAGCGGCATTCCGTAAATCTGACTTGTGCGCGCCTGTCCGCTTAATATTTCATATAGATCGGGAACTATTTTTAAGCTAAGATTTTTTCCTTCAGTTCTTGATATTACATCAACAAGAACATCGTGATCTTCTTTTTCAAGTGCGATTATTATTTCCTTGGCATTAAACTTTTCAATAATTTCAACTAACTGATCTGTAGTACCTTCAACCTTAATACCTTTGTAATCCTTTCCAATATTTTCATTTCTTACTGCAACAAAAGCTTCAAGATCAATTCCAAGTGCAGGTGCATTACTTATTGAATCCAAAACTTCTCTTGCCTTATCGTTATACCCAATTATAATACCGCATCTTCTGCCGATACCTTTTATTAATAAATTTCTCTGAACGCTTCTTAATAATATTCTACCAGATCCAACGAAGCCAAGTAATAATCCCCAATAAATAAAAATTAAAATTCTTGTTGCAGTTGCTACGTTATGAGTATAATCATCTACAAAGATTAAAAAGAAAAGTAAGAAAGATTCCAAAAAAAGTAGCTTTAAATAAAGTAGATATCTCATCAAATCTTGATGATGCAAACCATGTGCGGTACATTCCAACAAAAGTAAAAATAATAAGCCAGTAGAAATAAGTAACTAACATTGGAACGAAAAATTCAGGAGCTATAAGTAAATCAAACCAGCCCGTTTGTAAACGAATATAACTATAAACAAACCACGAGATATTAATCATCAGAAAATCTGTGAGAAGGAGTAATATTTTTTCTACGGATTTAGACATTAAAACTTTTATTTTTTTCTTTTAATTTGTTCTTTAAAAAGAATTCGAAATCGCACACTATATTATTCCAACTTAAAGTTTTGCTTATAATTGTTTTTCCCTCAACCATTAATTCGTTTCTAATCGAAGGATTATTTATTACTTCTAAAACAGTATTAGCAAATTCTGCAGGAGTATCTGCAATAAAAACAAATTTTGCCAATTCTTTTGGCAACCCTAACATAGAAATTGATGTGGCAACAACTGGGATACCTAGAGCAATAGATTCCAGTACTTTATTTAAAGTACCTGCCCCAAATCTCATTGGTGCTACATTAACGGCACTTTTTAAGTATTCCGCTCTGATATCTTTTACATATCCAGTTACAATAACGTTTTCAGAAGCTAGTTTTTTTATCATTAAAGGTGGATGTTGACCTACAATATAAAATCTCACTTCAGGATCTTTTTTAGTAATCAAAGGCAGAATGTCTTTTGTAAAGTAAATCACAGCATCAGAATTTGCATAGTAGGGCATATTTCCTGTAAAGATTATTCTTTTAAAATCGTAATCGTTTTGTTCACTTACAAAATAGTCAGTATCTATTCCATTATTTAAAATTTGTATGTCCTGTTTTATACCTTTATCTATTAAGAATTTTCTATCTATCTCTGAACAAATAAAAAGAGCATCAAATTTTTCAGCAATATTTTCATAGTTCTTTATTCTTTTTAATTCACTTCTAATAAATATTTTTTTTATGTAATTTTTTTCTTGCTCAAACATCCTGCTTAGATATAATGATACAGCATCCGTAAAGTCTATAATATTCAAACAAGATTTATCTTGTATCTTCGAAAGATATTGAGATGAACGAATAAGGTGATAGTATACTACATCAAAACTATTCTGTTTAATCAAATCTTCTACTGATTTTTTCATCTTACTAGATTTATACCATGCAACCTGGAAAGGGATGGTAAGAAAAATTGCTAAAAGCGTATTAAATATAGATTCAATAAGTGTAAGCCTGACTAAACTTACTTTAATTCCTAATTCTTCCATCGGTTTTATTAATTCTTTATCACTTTCAGTTCTGTAGAATGTTACGATATGTACATCGTTAGTTTTGGATAAAATTCTTGAGATGTTGAATATTTTTAGTTTATCTCCTCTATAGGGCGGATATGGTATACGCGGTGTAATAATAAGAATTTTCAATTTGTTAATTTTTTAATTTTTAATTTTTATTGATCAAATTTAAATAAACACTTTCAAATTCATCAGCAATCCTTGACCAAGTATATTTTTCTTTAATTAGTTCTCTGGCATTATTGCGAATTTTCTCTTTATCATATTCATTATTAAAAAAAGAAACTATTTTATCAGTAAATTCATCAGGCTTATTTGAAACTAATAAATGTTTTCCATCAATAGCATCTATCCCTTCTTTTCCAATATCGGTTGTTACTATTGATTTACCTGCAGCAAGCATTTCGATTATCTTGACCCGAATACCACTTCCAATTCGTAGGGGTACTATAAGCAGTTCTTTATCCTTTACTTCTTCCCAGATGTTATCTACATAACCTTCTAAGATTATATTCTTTCGAAGGGATTTATCAATTCTCAACTGATCACCCCCAGCACTGTAAATATAAAGTTTTGCATTCGGTATTTTACTTATAACTTTTGGAAATATTTGGGCTAAAAACCATTCAAGACCATCTTTATTTGGTAACCAATCAAGCGGCCCCATATGAAACATTGAAAACGGTATTTTATCATCATTATGCATTTCTAATAATTTTTCTTCAACTCCAATAGAAATATACTTGTGTTTTAATCTTTGGGTTTAAACCTAACAATTCTTTTTCATCTGATTTAGTGATCATAATACATTTATCAAATTTTTCACATAAATCTGGTTCGTAAGTAAGAAATTTTTTGTATTGAAGATATGCAAAATATTTTATTAAAGGGTTATTCTCGTTTTTATAAAATCTTTGCATCAACCTGAAATGCAGATCATGTTGGCGAAGTACAACTGGAACCTTGGAAATTGATTTTACTATATCAAGTGTCCAACCCATATGCAGATAATCAATATGTACCAAATCAATTTTTTGGTGCTTAACAAAATTCCTTAAGAACTGTTCTAAATCAAAAGTAATAAATTTAGAAATATTATATGGAACGGATGAACTTAAATTTTTAAAAGCTGAAATAATATTATTAGAAGTATCCACACCTAAAATATGCGGATTACAAATTTTTTTTAGGTAATTCTTTGCTAAAGTGTTATCTGATTCATTTGAATATGAAATTAAACTTATATTATGACCCTTTTTCGAAAGACCGTTTGTGATTCCATGAATACTTATCCTCCCACCATGATCGAGTGGATAAGGAACTTGAGGTGAAATTTGAAGAATATTAAGGTTCATTTTTTTATTAAATCTAAAAGAATTTAGAAAAGAAAATCAGTTACTAATAATATTAAGCTTAACAAAAGTTTTTTCTCACCTAAATGAATATTTCTTTAGTTTTGCAAATATAATTATTTACTTTTAGAAAGATGAATTTTAATTTATTATTAAAGGATAATAGTTGATGATTATTAAAACCGATTGCTCTCTCTTCCAAGGTGATTTACCATGCCAACCACATAAAGAATTTGGTTACCATTGTGATAATTGTCCGGTTTACAAAAAAATTGAACAAAATATATTAATGATTAAACTTGGTGCTATTGGAGACGTTGTAAGAACTACGCCCATATTAAGAAAACTTAAAAAAGATTATCCTAACTCTTTCATTACCTGGCTTACTTATTCCGCTGAAGTTCTAAGTAAAAACTGGATTAATAGAATCCTCAATGTTAATGCCGAGAACATTGATTTTGTTAAACAAATTGAGTTTGATTGGTTAATTGTTTTAGACAAAGATCCAATTGCAATTTCATTATCAAATCAAATTAAAGCTAAAAAGAAAAGTGGATTTACTATTGATAAATTTGGCAGAGCGAAACCAATCTCATCAGACGCAGAAGAACATAAATGGATAACAGGAATTTTTGATGATTTAAGCAAACAAAATAAAAAACATTATGTTGAAGAAATCTTTGAGATACTTGGATTTGAATTTAATAATGAAGAATATATTCTTGATGTTACAGAAAGTAGTGATTGGAAATTAGATCACACAAAAAAAATAGTTGGGTTGAATACTGGCTGCGGTGGAAGGTGGTCTTCTCGATTGTGGCCAAATGAATACTGGATTGAATTAGCCCAAATCCTATTAAATAAAGGATACGAAGTTATTTTATTGGGCGGGAAACAAGAACATGAAAAAAATTTAATGCTTTCTAAAGTAAGCGGAGCAAAATATTTGGGCCATTTTTCTCTTCAAAAATTTATTTCACTTGTAAATGAATGTGATGTTGTTGTAACGGCAGTAACAATGGCTATGCATATTGCTATGGGCTTACAAAAGAAAGTAATAATTTTTAACAGTATATTTAACAAAAATGAGTTTTATTTATATGGAAGGGGAGAAATAATAGAACCTGAACCGAGGTGTGATTGTTATTATACACCTGTTTGTCCTCACGATTCAATGAGGAATATAAAACGAGAGGTTGTATTTCAAAATGGTCTGAGAAATTAAAATTATGAAATCATTTATTTTATATACGTTGCTATTATTCGTGTATCTGTTTACCAAATCATTTTTTTCCTCAAAATAAAGCTCTTGTTGATTCAGCTATGAATGAAATTAGTTATCTGGGTAATATAGGAACAACGAGGGATTACATATTAAATATTACTGAGTTTATTCCTGAATTAAATGAACCTTTATTAAAAATCAACAGTAATTATATAGATAGTCTCTCAATATCCCCCGAAGAGTACTATTCCGGATTAATCACAAAATATCTTATTTATGAAGAAATGATTTCTATTGATTCTGCCAGATTTCCAGAGTTTGTACAATTATTTGGATCTGAAAAATCTCAAATGGCGAAACGTACTATTCAGAGATACTCTTTATGGGATGAATATCAAGCTTTGCTTAATCATCAAACATATAACTGTATTGTAACAACTGATTATATTGCTTACTACGTTGACAAAGATAAACTAATTAGTTTTTATAGAATTAGTTGGGACAGCTGTTATGTGAGTACACTTATTGATAAACCATTAATTGTTGGTAAAGAATGGGAACAGTTAAAGGATTCAGTCTGCTATAAAAAAGCTTATGTGAAAAACTTGGTTTCCTTCGACACTCTTGGATTTAATGAAACTGGCTATCGTCTTTTCATCGAAACCGGTGGTAGTTGTGGTCCCGATTCCGCTTTTGAATTTTGGGGTGAAAAGTTAGGTCTGGTTTTTAAAGAAATGCATTGGCCAGGGTGGACAAGAAGACTCGTTAATGGGAATTATATTTGGGTACAATACCTTCACCAAGAAAAAACGTATTTAGAAGATTGCAATTTTGTGATCACCACAGTTGATGAAAGGTTTAATAGCTTACCCAATATTTTCTATCTCGAACAAAATTATCCTAATCCATTTAATCCAAGTACAACAATTAGTTGGCAAAATCAATTTGGCAGTTGGCAAACAATAAAACTATATAACGTATTGGGACAAGAAATTGAGACAGTCGTAGATGAATATTTTGAAGCTGGCATTCATTCAAAATTGTACATTGCAAAAGCTACATTGCCAAGCGGAATGTATTTCTATCAGTTAAAAACCGGCAATTATTCTTTAACTAAAAAAATGCTTTTAATAAAATAAAGTATAAAATTTATTTGCTTACAAATAGTCATAGTTTCATTAGTTTTTAAAACTATTTTCTTTTCTTATTAACAGTTCGATTTGTAAATGTATCTCCATATTCCAACCCGTTGATTTTTGCATAGTAAAGATATGTGTTATTTTCCCGTCCCATTCTATCATCAAAAAAATTATGAGATTCCCCAATTCCTTTTACAAAATAGTATTTGCTTATATAGGTATTTGCTCTATGTTCAAATGATTTCATTTCACCAGTATAATTTAAGTATTGAATAGTATATGTGCCTTCGAAAATACTATATCCATTCCAGTAGGATCCAGAGGATAAATTAAATGGCCAATTCACACCTTCAGTATTGTTACTTAAATTAAATACATAGACGTTTGCAGTGGCAGAATCTAATCTAACATATTTTGTAAATGACGAGCCATTTTTTCTTTATCATTTTGTGAATAAAATACTTGCGCCCATTAGACATTGTTGTATCCCCAATTACTTTAGCAATACTCGAGTCAATTATTGTTGTTGAATCGGTCCAAAAATTCCATTGAGTAGTAAAGTATCTCCACTCATCACCGATATGCAATGAAAAATACTTAAGATTTTCTACGACAGGATTATTAATGATTATAAAAGAGCTATTAGATATGTCTTTGACAGTTGGATCATCCACATCTTCAATTTTAATTTAATCCCATCGTGGTGATTGAGTTTGGAATAGTCCACGAAAAACTATTGTTCTGGGCATTAATTTGATTTCCAATGTTTATCCAGACTCAATCCGCCATCGGTTGAAAAAGATATTTTTACGGATCCAACATTTTGAGATACCCAGTTTATGCTAATTGTGTCGCCGACGAAAAATTCTTCACCTCCATTTGGAGACATTAAAATAATCGTTTTCAGAGTGTTTGGATCGGGCAGGATCTTAAAAAAAGAATGTGAAATATCTTTAAAGGATGTGTCTTCAAGAGATCTAATCATAACTAATCCTTTAGTTGTGATCGAGTTTGGTATTATCCACGGTGTTTTATTGTTCAATGCTAGAACAGAGTCTATGAGACTACTCCAGACAAGTCCACCATCGATTGAATATGAAATTTTTAAATTTGACAAATTCTCTGATTCCCAAGAAACATTAATTGTATCCCCAACAATTAATTCTCTGTTCCGCCATTTGGAGTTAATAACTTGATTTTCTTTGTAATATTATCAGGGGAATTTAAATTTTCCTGACTACAAGAAACAAGCAAGCCGAAAATGATCAGCCAATAGTAAATTTCTAACTTTAACACGTGATTTGTTCTCCACTAATAAAAATTTTATGTTAAGTTTTGTTTAAAATGCTTAAAAATTTATTCATAAATGGTTCATCAGAATAATTATTCATATACCATTTATGAGCTTGGTCTTTGATTTTTTTAATTTTACTATCGTCTAATGCTTTAACTTTAGTTATAATAGAATTAAAAGATTTACTAGAAAGATCGTCAATAAAAAAAACATTCTCGCCTTCAATAAGACCATTTATTTCTATTTTAGGCTTGGTGGTAATTACTATTTTTCCAAAGCCCATTACCGTCATAAAACTGGTTCTACGTTCTGTTACCCCTCCTTCATAGGGCAAATAAACTATATCAATAGAATCAAAATTTTTAATAAGTTCATCCTCAGGAACAAAACCCAAATATTTGATAACTGATGATTTACTTATTTTATCGAAGAGTTTTTTTGCTATAGGGTTAGGATTTTCTGGAAGTGAACCAATAATATGAAATTGAAAATTATCAGAATTATCTTTTTCAGCGAATGAAAAATAATTTTCAAGTCCTTTACCATCCATTATATAACCAAAATAGAGAATATTAAGTTTTCCCAAGTCATCTCTATTTTTATTTAGAGAAATTTGTGATTTTATAAAAAGTTCGTCTCTAAAGTTTGAACCTACACTAAGAAGAGATACTTCTGATTTAGATAAATAATTTTTGGCAATTAGTTGATCATAATTTATTTTATCTGTTGTTAGTATTGCATCACTGAAAAGTAGAATTGGGAAAATACGAAGTTTACCAATTTTAGAATAATTATAATATTCATGTAAATATGTGGTTATATTCAGTTTAAACACCTTACATACCAATGGAAGCAAACCAATAAAAATATTCCTTTTATAATATGGTGAAGGATATTCAAAAATAATTTGAGTAATTGCTTCATTTTTTGCACACTTGATTATCTTTATTAAGCTTTGCAACCCCCATGTTTTAATTAAAGTAAAAACACCTGAATCTCCTTTTTGATCAATGGAAGTAATTATAGAACAAATAAATCCATTTTCAGTTAAAAGATTTTTAATTTTAACGGCATTTTCACCCACTGCGTCCTTAAATGGGGGTATTACGCTGCAGACTATTAATATATTTTGTTTCATTAATTATTTTCATTAATACTTTTAGATGTAAATTTGAATTTTTGAAACGCATTAATAAAAAAAGCAAAATACTTTTTTCAATTAAGGATATAACAAGGATAATTTTGACGGAATTATAGTAAATTTTACTATTGTATTTATAAAAGAAAAGCAATCTACTCCTATAGTAGTTATACAAGGAGTATTCACTTGCAAGATTTAAAGAAGAACTTTTTTCTCCGTAGTGTATAATTTTAGCCTCGGCAAAATAATAAGTTTTTAGTCCTTTTAGCTGAACTCTTTTACATAAATCTACTTCTTCAGAATACATAACGAATATATCATCAAAAATTTTATCTTCCTTCCAGACTTTTTTGTTCACCACAAGGCATGCTCCCTTTACAACATCACAATAACGAGATTTTAAAATGTTTGAATCATATTCATATGGATTTTTTCGATAAAGAAATATGTGTTCTTGTATTAATGATTTGAATCGAGGGAACTGAAAAAATGATACTTGATAAGAATAATCGTCATTTAATAACTGAGGTCCAGCAAGGGCTATGGTATTATCGGATACTACATATTTTATTAAATCAGTCAGGCTTTCATCTATAAGCATTGTGTCAGGATTAATTAAAATAATAATATCCCCGACAGCTTTTTTATACAAATAATTATTTGCTGCTACAAAACCAATATTATTTTCCTTCTTATATATTCCAGTATTCTCAGATTTAATTGAGAATAAATTTTTATATTCTTTTTCATCATCTGAGTTATCAAAAATTAATATTTCATAATCTATATTTATAATAAACTGTTTTATACTCTGAACAAGTTTTAAGACATATGCGGAAGTATGATAATTGACGATAAGAAAAGAAAGCATTGATATTATTTCTAAGTTTCTTTGTTTCTAATAGTATTGATTAATAATTTAAAGTTATCCTTTGAATGATAACTGAATATGAGCATAATGACTATCGCATGTAAAAACAAATTCTTCAAAAATATTCCTACTAGAATTGCAAAAACAATCAATAAAATTATTATTAAATCGGATTTATTTATACCAAGTCTATAACCATTAATTCTAACCCCATAATATTGGATGCAAAAAGAAATAAATTCAGCAATTAGACAACTGATTCCTGCGCCCATAATTCCATCAGATCGCACCAAGAAAATTAATAATATTGTTTTAATAAATGTAGAAATGACCATAGATGATATTTGAATTTTTTCCTTTCCAATACCAATTAAAAGATTGCCCATAACATTGTTGCCAAAAAACAAAGGTAGAGTTAGGGATAGAATGCCAAGAGTTGCAGCCCCATGTATGGGGAATATTTATCTTTGTACAAAATATTGAGTATATGCTCAGAATTAAAAAATAGTAAAATCGCTAAAAGAATACCGAAATAAATTAATTCTTTGTTTATGAATGGAAAAAGATTTTTTCAGAAACTCATTATCTTCACGAAATTTTCTTGAAAAAAAAGGTAGTAGTGATACACTTAAACTAAGTGAAATAAAATATAAAGAATCTACTAACTGGTAACTAGCCCTGTATGTACCAACTAATGCTTCTTGAAAATAATTTGAGATTATAAAAATGTCTAATCGAAAATATATTATCGAAAAAATATTATAGATAATGAAAGGAAATGATAATATTAATAGTTCTTTAACTATTCCAAACTCAATATTTTTGATAAAACCATATTTTCTTATAAAAAAATATGAAGCCACAATGATGACTAAACCGTTTGATATCAAGTAACTGATTCCATAACTTTTAAATAAACTTATAGAAAAAGAAAAAAAGATTATTGCTGTTGCGATAATCATCCGTTCAGCAATTATCAA